>CAZOQN010000001.1:0-163255 GCA_964582195.1 uncultured Burkholderiaceae bacterium
CGAGGAGCCATTGTCTCTAAATCACCTTGGTCCGAAAATCCTAGGACAGGTCAGTTAACCACCAATAACGGTTGTAACTTTTATGATGCTGTTGTAACAAAGCGATGTCCAATCATTAGCCCGAGGCGCTTTCATTGACGGAAAAGCCCCCAATGGTTATGATCACCATCGTGATTAGAAGAAGGGTTCTACATTATGAAGAAAAGCATTTTTGCAGTTCTAGCTCTGACATCAATGAGCGTTATGGCACAAAATCATTCAAGCGTTGCGGGTTTTGACGGTTTTGTTTCACTCAGCGCAGGTTCCAGCAAGGTGTCGGTTCCTGATGAGAGTGATCGCTCGGGAACCTCTGGTCTCCGAGCATCGTTCGCATACACTCACAACAGCGGTTTCGGATTACAGGTTGATACTTTATTCGATAATCAAAAACTTGGTTTCGGAGGTGACAACCTGAAGATTCGCGCAAACGACTTGGCGTTCCACCCCTACTATCGGCAGGAAAACTTTTTGTTGGGTGGCATCTATCAAACCCGTGATTTCAAGGTCAAATTCGACTCCTCTTCCGGCACACTTCCGCTAGATCGAACCTTCACCGGCTTACAGGGGCAATACGCTTTCGGTCAGTTCACCGTGTTTGGTCTAACGGCTCGCGACAAGATTTCAGCCTTTATGGGTGGTCCCACTAACACTACTGGTCGCACCAACATCATTGAGGGTCGCTATTTCTTGAACGACAACCTCAGAATCGATCTGTCCCACATGCGTTCGAAATTTAGTGATTTCGATTCGAAAGCTAGAACAACTTCTATCGGTGCCGAGTATAAGTTCGCGGGCTCACCTTTTAGCGTTTTCGGGAAATACCAGAACACCAATGGCTCAGAAGTTGATACAAAACGATTCTTTTTAGGCGCAACCTTGAACTTCGGCAAAGAAACCCTGAAGTCACGAAACTCGTCAGGTGCTAGTTTGAATCCAATACCGTTGGACAATCAAATCCTAAACATTGGCTTCAACTAATAATCATCAAGGATGTTCTCAGATTAACACTGGAAACCCCCGGGAAACCCACCACTAACCCTGGTGGGTTTTTTTATTTCCTATTGCATCCGACATAAGCTTCAGTTTTCTGGAGATAACCTGTGTGTTCAGATACGCACACCGGTCGTGTGCGTCTATGTAGAGCTAGTGGTGGTGCCGCCGAATGTGTTGGCATTGAATGTGCCGTGAGTTTAGGTGGGCCTTGTCGTTTGGTGGGTCGACGCGCTTCTTGATCTCTCTACGATGGAGAAAAAGTAAAGCCTTGGGCCGGCTCACACTCCGCCCGGGGAATCCCAAAGGCCCAATTCCACCGCGGTTCAAGGGACCTCAGCAAACAGGTCAAAAGTCTCCCTTACCAGGAACCTACCTAAATAATTCGTCTGTGGCAAATTCTTCCCAAATGGGTTCCCTAACTGTCATGCGATGATTCCAGGGGCTGCCTCGCTCTCCGCTTTCCTCCGAAAATAAGCGGTAAAGCTCGAAACGCTGGTTGTTTTGTTGGGCTTTCCCGACGAGCCTCCCTAGAAACAAGCAAGAGACCTTAGGCAGGCCAGCCTTGCCTGGTGTAAGGTTGCCTATGCAAAATGCACCCCCAAGGGTTGCATACCCGGGCTGTGCCCTGGGGCCCTCTGAGGGGGCCGAAGAAGCTACACCCGGTTCCAAGGGATCAAATCGCTAGGGAGATACTTCTTGATCAACAAGCCGCTACTCGACGAGCTAGAGTCCGCCTGGGACCCTGCGTCCGCTCAAGACCAAGATAAACGACTTTCTATCAGTAGACTCGAGACTCTTCCTGACCTTTACCAGGCTAGACCCGGGTGGGAGACAAAAAACGGGGTGGTGGACAAAAGACATGTGGCCGACCTCGCATCAGCACTTCAGAATCTCGGCCCGAAAGCAGACTTAGATCCAGTCACTGTTTTGAAAGTTGGTACACGAAACATTCTCATCGATGGCCACCATCGACTCGCAGCGTACAAGGCGAAGAAAAGAAAAGATATTCCTGTTCGCTGGTATCCACATAGCCCAAAAAAAGCATTAATCGAATCCGGGAGAGAGAATGCCAAAAGCCGCCTACCCATGCCGGGGAGTGCCCGGTCTCAACGAGCATGGACACTCGTTTGCTCAGACATCGGCCTAAGCAAATCAGCAATTCAGCTCGCCTCAGGCGCGAGCGAGGGAACCATTAGCAACATGCGCCGAAAGTTTCGAGAATATGCGGCGGAAGGGAAAGCGCCTCCCGACGAATGGCTGGACGTGCTTAGAGAAAAATGGCAAAGCGATGGGGACTTCGACCCCGGCGCTGTGAAGGAACTAATTGCCAAGTGGGCGGAGGGCATCACGAGCACTTTTGGTCCAGCGACCAGCTTCAGAAGTCCATCGAAAGTTGAGATGCTCGCTGACGCATTTGTGTTATGGAGCGAACGAAACGCAGAAATATTGGCTATGCACCTAGTAGAGGCACTAGGTTTAGAGGACCGGATCATCGAGCAAGCCGGAGAGTGGGCAGAGGAAACCTTAGCTTTCTACAAAGAAGCAAAGGCTACCGAAGAAAAAAATCTACCGTTTTAGAAAAGGAAAGAAAAAATGGTGTGGTTATCTGCTGCTGTCATTATTTTGTTTCTAATTATCTTTCCAGGCTTTAGGAAAGTTACGTTAATCGCCACCGCTGTTATCGTCGCAATCGGAGGGGTCGCACTTTACGTTGATGGGCAAGAAAGCGAAAGAAAAGAATAGCAAGCTTAAATCGGATCAAGAGCCACGAGATAGGCTTTACTCGACTGGAATTGTTTAGCCCTCGATCAGGCATGAGCTCATGGACCCTCGTTGGCAGAGTTGAAAATAAAAGCAGTGCCCCTCTAAACAGGATCAAACTAAAGATACAACTACAAGACTGCCCCTCGCAATCTGAGCAGGGATGTCAAACCTATCATGAAGAACTCAAAACGATTTATGTTTCTGTGCCTCCAGGTCAAGTTCGCGACTTCAATGAAATCTTCTTTCCAAAAGGAAATGCTGTAGGTCGGCTAGCCTGGCGATACGACGCGATCGAAATTGAGGCGGCAACAAACTAAAGCATCGAATACTTTAGGGCAGCTTGCGCTCCATAGTTCCAGGTTTTTCCGAAATTAAATGCATCTCGTGCTCGAGGCCTTTGTTGTAAACAAAGTCATGCCAATCCATTTTCTCTCCTAAATTCTTGAATCGGAGATCCAGAGCCTTAACCAAATGATTAACTCGATCTTGAAGCCAATTTATGCGGCCTAGATCGCCACCGAAACCCTGAAGGCCACCATAGAATCGTTTGTCATGCTCATCGTAGCGGCCGTCAATGACCTCCAAAACGCGAGTAAGCTGCGCCTCAATCGCCTCTATCCTGCCCTCCAAAGCTTGAATTCTTTCCTCAACGGGATGCATTAGTCCCCTCCATGATCAAAAATTATTTATGACTAAGTTACCAACGATGGGGTTAGTAGCACCCATGATGGCTTGCACTTTTCGTTGCATCGATGCCCCCCATCCGTATAGATCGGCGATTCTTTGCTTACCGTGGCCCAAAAGCTCCTCCCGAAGATCCTCGGTCACGTTAGCGTCTCGTAAGAGATCACTCATCGAGTGCCGGAAAGAGTGAGCCGTTTTACCCGACTCGACTATCGCCTTAAGCCACTTGCTTACCGCACTACTCGCCGCATCCGCCCTGGGCTGATCCTTTAGGTCATTGTATTGAGGGAATAAAGCCTGACTCTCCCCTACCGCATCAATTTGTTGTTTTACAAGATCTTGTGCAATAGCGACCAGCGGTACGTCCCGGGTTGAGTTTGCCGTTTTCAGCCTTCGAGACCCATAGGGACGTATCGATATGTAAGGGACTTCTCCATCAAGATTGCAATCGACTTTTCTAAGTCCAACGATCTCACCGATTCGGGCGCCAGTTAATGCACATAGCAGGGCGATTCTCTGGGTAGCCCCTGGCTCTAAGAGACCCTTCGTCAAGATGTGTCTTAGCTCCTCCAGAGAGAATGGTTCCCTTCGGCCTTCCCCACCGTTTGTGTTGGTTATCTTCAGCGAGGAAAAAGGGTTTTTTATTGCTAGAGAGGTCTCTCGAATTACGGCCTCGATCATGGCTTTAATGATGTTCGTTTCCTTTTGGATCGACTGAGGCTTTAATCCCTGCTGTTCGCGGTGCTCAATGAATTGACGAGCATCTTCTCTGGTCAGTCTTTTCAAAGGAATGTCGCCCTTGAAATCGATCAACTTTCTCCAGTGCTGGAGCTGCTTCTCTCTCCAGGCCTCCTCTCGGCCTCTCGGGTGATACCGAAAGTAAACCTCTGGGACGTCCGAGAGCATTAAAGGAAGTTCTCCTCTGAGGGCTTTTAGCGCCACTTTCTGGACATTGGTTAGCTTTCCCCGCCGGTCATCTTCCTCAAGCTGCTCATGAAAAGCGTCGAAATGTGGGGGGTAAGGGGCATCCTCATGCAGCCCTTCCCAGGTGGTGGGATCCCCCTCCCCTGGCGCTAGCCCAAAGCTTTGAAGAAGCGCCATTGCCGCAAGCTTTTCCTCTGATATTGCTAGATCCGGGTTAGCTCGCAGGGCCTTAAACAGAGCCGTGTGAGATTTGGAGAGCCGCTCGACCTGGATCATCGGAGGTCCCTCTGCTGGGTCGAGCTTTATCGAAAACTTGGCCTTGCCGAAACGGGACTGTAGGTCAGTCGGGATCTGCCGCTGGTAGTAGGGAGAGCCGTTATTGTTGTAGAGGTACTTCAAAACCAGGGTGTGCCCATAGAGATGAAACGTAGTCATGTTCTTTATACCTAAAAACTACCTAAAGGAACAGTGACTGATGGGCTGAGAGCTAGGCCAGAAGCGGCGGTCGTCTCATTGGATGGTGCCCGGAGCCGGAATCGAACCGGCACGGCTTGCGCCCCAGGATTTTAAGTCCTGTATGTCTACCTATTTCATCATCCGGGCAGGTATTGCTCGGATTCTACCGTTTCAATCTCAAAGGTTTTCTGCGGATCAAATTGTGGGTTCTCCCACTCAAGCTGATCGGGGCTGCTCACCTTGCCCAAGGTGGTGGCATAGCTTCCGGGATTGGTCATGACACGGCATTTGCCCACCATGTAATCAAAGGTGTCATGCACATGGCCGTGAATCCAGAAATCGGCTTTTTGTACAAGCTCATCAAGGTCTGACACGAAGGCTGCATTACAAGGGTCGCCACGAAAACGCGGGTGGACGCTGCCACGCGAGGGCGCATGATGGGTGATCACCACGGTCTTACCCTCAAAAGGCTCATTCAATTTGCCCTCGAGCCAGGCGCGCTCTTCTAAATGCCACTCATAGGCTTGCTGGGCAGAAAACCCCTGCCCTGCTTTGGTCGTGCCCATAATTTTGCGGTGGTCAGCAATGCGGGCCTCGCAGGCCAACATCGATGCGAGCTGGCGGCCACCTGTTCCCATCAACTGATAGTCTGTCCAGAGTGTGCAGCCCAAAAAACGCACGCCACGGTCGATGAATTCATCCCGGTGCAATACAACCATCGCGGTGCCTTTGGCCGCCTCTTTGATTTTCGCCACATGGGGTTCAATGGCCGTGTCATAGAACTCATGATTTCCCGGCACATACAACACAGGGTGGGGCCAGTGGCCAAATTTCGCCACCATCTCAGTGCCCAAGTGAATATCGCCCGCCAGAATAAGAATGTCGGCAAAGGGCGTATACAAGCGGTCTATCCGGATGTAATCCGGAAAACGCTTGTTTAGGTACTCCAAGTGAAGGTCAGAAGCAAAATGAATAACCATTGCCGTTTCAGTGTACAGCGCTGCTTGCTAGCTTGAAAAGAACTCAGTGCCGCAAGCCGTATTAAAAAGCTGTGCTGTGACGCACAAATTAAGAATCAAGCTTGTTGGGCTGCCTGGCCTGAGAGCGCAGCTTTAGTCGAATGGCTGCCTGACACAAAAGATGTGCACTCACTGGCGCTGTGACAAATACAAACAAGGTGATCAGCAGCTCATGTGGAAACTTCAGGTCTGAAAAGCTATATGCAATAGAGGCTAAAAGCACGCCGCCCACGCCCAGTGTCGAAGCCTTGGTGGGCGAGTGCAGCCGCATGTAAAAGTCTTGCAGTCGCACCAGGCCAATGGCGCCTACCAATGTGAAAAATGCTGCAGCGATTAACAGCAGGGAAACAACCAACTCGAAAACAAAGTTCATGATGCGCCCTCTCTTAATCGATCACATCGCCACGGGCAAGAAAACGGGTCAAAGCGACTGTGCCCACAAAGCCCATCAGCGCAATGAGCAATGCCGCCTCAAAAAGTATCGGGCTTTGATTGCGAATGCCTAAAGCCACCAGAAACGATACTGCGTTCACATACAAGGTATCCAGCGCCAAGATGCGATCAGGCAAATCAGGCCCCTTGATCATTCTGTACACACAAAGCACAAATGCAACCGCAACAGTTGCAAAGAAGATATTCAGCGCGACTGTCAGCATCCGAAAATCTCCTTCAAAGGGCGCTCGTAGCGAGACTTCATGTCATCAATCATGCCCTGGGCATCTTCACAATCCAGGGCATGAACATACAGAGTCTTGTGGTCATCGGAAAAATCGGCCGAAACGGTGCCCGGTGTCATGGTGATAATGCTGGCAAAAAGCGCCTGCGCCTGCGGGTTTTGCGTATCAAGCGGCACCTCAAGAAAGGCTGGTCGAAGTTTTGATGGCGAGCCGAGCACAAGCCTTGCCACTGCCACATTGGCCACCACAATATCCCAGGTCACCACGAACACAAGCCGCAGCGCTGCAGCATACGACTGAATCTTGGGAAGATGATCGACAAAAGGCGCACACAGTTTTGGAATGGCCCAAGCTAAGAACAAAGCCAGCAAGGCATGGGCCAATGAAAACTCAGTGATCAGCAACATCCAGCTGATTGCCAGGACGAGCGACAAAATTGGATAAGGAAAAATTCTCAGCATCATGGCCTGACCTCAAGCAATCTTGGTGCCCGATCAGCAGTGCCGCCAACCGCGGCTTCGACGTAGCCACGCGGGTTGCTGATTTGCTGCGCGGTCTCATCCATATACTTCTTTATCGGGCCAGCAAGCACCACCATCAAAAGTGTGCAGGCCACAAGCCCCGAAAAACAAAGCATCTCCGCAGCCGATACGGGCTTTGACGGTTTGGCATCGCTAGCGGATGCACTCCAAAACACGAGACTGCCCGCCCTCGCCAAGCCAATCAGGGCCAAAAGACTTGATGCCAAAACGATGCCCCAGACCCAGGCCGCATGATCCGAGCCCGCAACGCCACGAAGGATCATCAGCTTTCCGAGAAAGCCCGAGGAAAGCGGAAGGCCTGCAATCACCGCCCCGCCAACCAGCATTCCGATGCTCAGCATCGAACGGTGGGACAGCACCGACCCAGCCTGCAAAGCATCGGCGCTTTCACCGCGCGCTCGCGCGATCAACTCGGCAAGCAAAAACATCGCAGCCACCGCAAAGGTGCTATGTGCCATGTAATACAAGGCGCCTGAAAGCGCCGATTGCCCTCCAACCGCAACAGCTGCAAGCATGGTGCCAACCGAGGCCACCGTAAGATACGCCACCATCTCGGAGAGCCGCTTTGCATTCAAGGCGCCGAAGGCGGCAAAAGCCAAGGTGATCAGGGCAACGGGCAAAAGCCAAGGCGAGATCAACGATTGGCCAAGGGCGTCAGGCCCGAAGACAACCGAGGTTGCGCGCACGACAGAATAGACGCCCACCTTCGTCATGATGGCAAAGAGTGCCGCTACTGGTGCCGAAGCGCTGGAATACGCCGATGGAAGCCAGAAATAAAGGGGAAACACAGCAGCCTTGACGCCAAACACACCCAACAACATGAGGCCCGCCGCCTCAATCATGGCCTGGTCGGCCTGCGGCGCCTGAGCAATTCGCTCCGCCAAATGGGCCATATTCAGGGTGCCTGTCACGCTGTAGAGCAAGCTCACCGCAATCAGAAACACCGCCGATCCAGTCAGATTGATTGCAACATAGTGAATCGCTGAACGAAGCCTTTTTTCGCCAAGCCCATGTAAGAGCAAACAATAAGACGCAATCAACAAGACCTCAAAAAACACAAAGAGGTTAAACAAGTCACCCGTCAGGAATGCGCCATTGATGCCCATGAGCTGAAAATGAAACAGGGCATGAAAGTGTTTGCCTTTCTCATCCCAGCCTAAGGCTGAATAAATCACTGCAGCAAGGGCCACTGTGGCGGTCATGACGATCATGAGCGCTGACAATCGATCGACGACCAACAAAATTCCAAACGGCGCCTTCCAATCGCTCAATGCATACGTGCTGTATTGACCGGAACTGGCGCTGCCAAGCAAAACAAATGTCACCAACAGCAGGCCTAGCACCGAGGCGATGCTCACGGCCCTGCTCAAGGCCAGGCTTCGCGCGCCCAGCAAGAGCAGCAGGCCTGCCGTCATTGCCGGCAATACGATGGGGAGCACGGGCATATGGTTCATGTCTTCTCACCGGGCTCACGGCCATCCACATGATCGGAACCCGTCTCGTACCGAGTGCGCAAGGAGAGCTCAACAATAAAGCCCGTCATTCCAAAGCCAATCACAATGGCGGTGAGCACCAAGGCCTGCGGCAATGGATCCGCATAGGTGATGACTCCTTCTTGAACCACTGGCGGTACATTTGCGGCAAGCCTTCCCATGGCAAAAATAAAAACGTTCACCGCATAACTGATCAGCGACAAGCCAAGCACCACCGGGAAGGTGCGGCCGCGAAGCAAAAGATAAACGCCACAGGCCGTCACTACTCCAAGCGCACTTGCCAGCAAAAACTCCATCAGATCACTCCCTTCGCCTGAGCCCTCGGCCCACGATCGCTTGCCCCGGCAAGCGCAGAGATAGACAGCATGGTGGCCCCAACCACCGCCAGAAATACCCCAAGGTCAAACGCAGCAGCACTGGCCAATGCAATCTCCCCTAAAAGAGGAAAGACAGGATGCGCGGTATGGCTTGTCAGGAATGGAAAGCCAAACAGGAAAGAGCCAATTCCGGTGAGGCCGGCAATCAACACCCCAAGGCCAATGACTTTGCTGAAATCGGTCTTTAAGCGTCTTGCGGTGGAGTCAAGGCCGTCAGCCATAAATTGCATCACCAAGGCCACAGACGTAATTAATCCAGCAATAAAACCACCGCCGGGAAGATTGTGTCCGCGCAAAAAGATATACACCGTCACCAGCAACGCAAAGGGCAGCAATGTTCTTGCCGCAATCGAGAGAATTGTCGGGCTGAGGTAGCCCGGCAACAGCTTGCGATCAACCTTCAAGCCATCCATCAAGGCGTACACGCCAATTGCACCGATGCCCAGCACAATGATCTCGCCAAAAGTATCAAAGCCTCGAAAGTCAACGAGAATCACATTAACGACATTACTGCCGCCACCCTTAGGCAGGCTCTCGGCGAGGTAATACCAAGAGATGGTTTCATTAGGCCGTGTCATGGCCGCCCAGGCCAAGGCAGATACGCCCGCACCGGCTGCGATCGCAATGATCGCGTCGCGAATCTTTCTGCCGCTTGAAGACTCACGCGGGCTTGTTGCAGGCAACAACACAAGGGCCAAAAGCAAAAGCGCCGTGGTAACCACCTCAACAGATAACTGGGTGAGCGCAAGATCAGGCGCGGAGAAATAAGCAAACACCAAGGCGGTTGCCAAGCCCACCACGCCCACAAGAATAGCTGCAACGATTCGTACACGATGCATCAGCACCGTAGCAATCGCGGCAATTAGCGCAACGGCCCAAATGACCCAGGCAAACGGAGTTGTACTGGAGCTTTCAACGGGCCCGGCCTGATAGCCGTGCTCAACAAAAGGCCAGGCGCCCAACACCACAATCGCTACCACCATCAAGGCCAAGTAGCGCTGCAAAGAGCCCGTTTCGAGTCGAGAGGTGATTGCCTTGGCAACGCCCAAAAGCCCGTCAATGAAACTTTGAAACAAGGCGCGGCCCGTGAGCGCTTTCGGGGCATACAAGTGCAGATTGAATTTGTGCTGAAGCATCCAGAACATGGCCAGGCCTCCGACCAATGCAATGACGCTCATGAGCAGAGGAATGTTAAAGCCATGCCAGATCGCAATGGTGTATTCGGGAAGCGGCGCGCCATAGACATCCAAGGCGGCACGCATGACCATTGGCGCAACGGTGAGCCCAGGCAAAAGGCCCACCACAATGCAGATCACGACCAAAAGCTCAACGGGGATTTTCATAAAACGCGGCGGCTCATGCGGCGTGTGCGGAAGATCCTTGGGCTCGCCGTTGAAAAACACATTGTGAATAAACCGGGCGGAGTAAGCGACACTGCAAATGCCGCCAAAAGTCACGGCAATGGGGGCTATCAAACCAAGCCAGCCAAGATAACCAAGGCTGAGCGACTCGGCAAAAAACATTTCTTTTGACAAAAAGCCGTTCATTAGCGGCACGCCTGCCATGGCTGCAACGGCCACCATGCCGAGTGTTGCCGTATAAGGCATAAACTTAAACAGGCCCGAAAGCCTGCGCATATCCCGCGTGCCGGTTTCGTGATCGATGATTCCGGCCACCATGAAGAGCGATGCTTTGAAAGCCGCATGGTTGATGATGTGAAAAACGGCCGCTACTGCTGAAAGCGGAGAGCTCAGCCCAATTAAGAACATCACCAAGCCCAAATGGCTGACTGTGGAATAAGCCAATAGGCCTTTCAGGTCGTGCTTAAACACCGCGACATAGGCGGCAAAGACCATGGTGATCAGGCCTGCGCCCGCCACCAACAACTCAAACGCAAGTGCGCCACCAAGCACCGGATAAAGCCTTGCTGCCATGAACACGCCCGCTTTGACCATGGTGGCAGAGTGCAGATACGCCGATACAGGTGTTGGCGCCGCCATCGCCTCGGGCAGCCAGAAATGAAATGGGAACTGCGCTGACTTGGTAAAGATTCCCAAAAGCACCAGCACTAAGGCTGTTGTAAACATTGGATGCGACTGGATCTGATCGCGGGCTGCAACCAGATCAGAAAGCTCAAAGCTGCCCGCGATGTTGCCCAGAATCAGAAATCCGGCCAGCATGGCCAGGCCACCGCCACCGGTCACAGCCAGGGCCATTCGGGCCCCGCGCCTTGACTCCGACTTATGGCTCCAATAACCGATCAACAAAAACGAGGAGATGCTGGTCAGCTCCCAAAACACAATGACCAGCAAAAGGTTTTCGCTAAGTACCACCCCAAGCATGGCCGCCATGAACATCATGAGGTAGGCGTAAAACTTTCCGATCGGGTCTTCTTCCGACAGGTAATAACGGGCATACAAAATAATGAGCAGCCCGATACAAAGAATTAAAAGCGCAAATAAAAGGCCAAAGCCATCGAGACGAAATGAAAAGTTCAGGCCCAACTCTGTAAGCCAAGGCCAGCTTTGAATAATTTTTTCGCCTGCAAATACCCGCCCCGACAACGACAAAATGATTGCAAGGCTTGCGCCGGTGACCGCCGCAACCGACCAGGCCGCTGCGTTTCGGCTCCAGCGGGAGGCTAAAACGGCCACAAGTGTTCCCGCAACAAGGGGCAGCAAAATGACAATGGGCAAAGTCATGTCGTCTTAGAGGAGATAAGCCGCAAAAGTTTCTACGGCAGGTTTTCGCAGGCTAAAGCCTACCGTAAAAAATCCATCTCCAATCGCGCGCGCAGATTCCCTAAAGAGGCCAAGGCCTCGGAGAGCCGCTCGATCTCATGCGAACTCAGCGTGTCGAGATCAAGAACATTCGGGGAAACATCCCCCCGGTCCTTCTCTGACGCGTGCGTTGCGTAGGCCAGCTGTGCACGAAGCTTGTATTTTTGCAAGACATTGAAGGCATCGCGCATGAGTTGCGATTCCGATTCCGACATAGCCTCTTTCGAGACAAGATCTCTTAAGCGCTCATCGGTCGATGTCGCCGCAATTGCCTTCGCAAGCGCAAGCACACGCGCAAAATAAACCACAGGCGCAGTTCCGCCACGCTTCATCTCAAGCGTTGCCGGCGAAAGCCAATCGGCCCTCCAGCCGCGCTTGCGCATGGCCCGCGCAATGCTCAAAACGATGCCATTGCTTTGCAGCTTGGCTACGCCATCGCGCATAGCGTCTTCAGCCAAGGCGCGTAAAAAGAGTTTCCGATCTGCCACCTGTTGCGAGAGCCACTGCCGAAGTTCTTCAGCCAAACGAACTTCACCGTATAGCCCACGAAAGTCGAGAAAAATATTGGCATCCAGCAAGGCTTCCGGCTGGGGAAGTGCAAACCATGACTCAAGGGCTTTTTGCCACTCCTCCACGCTTCGGCACCACTTATCATTCATGGCCATAACCCCGCCTTTGCATAGGGGAAAGCCAATCTCCGCCAGGCCCCGGTTGATTTCACCCGCCAGCAACTTGAACCGTTCCCGATAGGCTTGCCCATCGCCTTCAAAAATGATGGCGTTGTCCTGGTCGGTCGCAACGGTCTGCTCTTCCCGGCCTTCAGAACCAAGCGCCAGCCAACACCACTTGGGCAGGCTGCCAAGCTCTTTGGCCATTCTTGCCTCGGTCAGCACAATTACCCGTCGGGTCATTGCATCATTTAAGTGACTCACCAGTCTGGCCAGAGAGGTGGCCGCCACCCCCTGGGCCATGAGCCTGCGGGCCAGGGCCAACACCTCACCTGCGCAGACCCTGACGTTCTGAATCGTTTGCGCCTGCTCAATGGCGCTCGACAGAATACGCAGGCTTGAGCGCTGAAAGTTGAAGAGATCCCGCTCTGAGACGAGGCCCACCAGAAAACCCTGATGCAGCACCGGAAGGTGACGAACCTTGTGCCGGGCCATCAGCAGCATGGCTTCAAGCGCCCCGCTCTCTGAGTCAATGGACACCACGCCCGGGCTCATGACCTCGCCGATAGGGGCGCTTAAAGGCAGCTTGGGCAGGATGATGCGCTTGATCAGGTCATACCGGGTCAGGATTCCCTTGAGGCTCCCGGTTTCGTCAGCTACGAGCATGGAGCCTGCTCGCTCCCGCTCCATCGCTTCTAAAACCAGCTGCAGGGGTGTTTGGGGTAAGCACACCAGCGGAGACTTCCGAATCAGCGAGCCCACCCGAACATCCATGCTGAGCTCAGTCAAGTCATGCTGCAGCGCGTCAGACAATCTGGCTTCCCCTAGGTAGACATTTTGTTATTCACACAGTACTGTGCGCACCTAACAAGAATTAGACCATCTCTCGCCTTGGGGATCAAAAGGCGGGACAGGTTGTTGGAAGCAAGGGGACAAATGCAGGAAACCGCTGTCATTTTGAAGGGGCTGGCTGAATTCGCTGGCCTGCTGCTAATCGGCCAAGGATTGGTCTACGTGCTGAGCTTTGGAAAGCACGAAGCCAATGCGGTTTACCGCTTCTTTCGCTTAATTACCTCCCCCGTGGTGAAAGGCGCTCGCCTGATTACGCCTGCCAAAGTCGATGACCGTCATGTTCCTTTTGTGGCGTTTGCCATTTTGTTTTGGGTCTGGTTTTTGGCAGTTGACTTTCTTTACCCGAATTGGATTGTGTTTGTCTTCCTTTTCTTGAAGGGGCTATTTATTCCGGGGGCGCAGCCAGCATGAACTTCTTGACGAGGGCCATCAGCGCAGGCTTTTACGGACAGATTGCCCATTGGTGCATGATCTTTAATCGCAACGAGATCGCCGCTGAGTATTGGGTGCGCGTCGCAGCGATCAAAACCAAAGACCCGCAGTATTTCACTGCCGCTGCGCATTCCATGACGCTTGCCAATCGTGGCCGTGAGGCGGAGGTGCTGCTGAGAAAGGCACTTGAAGTCGATCCCAACTACGCCTCAGCGTGGTTTAACCTGGGTTTCATGCTGCAAAAACGCGAAGAACACGAAGAAGCACTGCGCTGCTTTGACTGCGCCATTCGTTTTCAGGAAAAAATGGACCGCGCTCACTATGGTCGCGCGCTCTCACTAATCGCCTTGGACCGCCCCGAAGAGGCCAAGGCCGCGTTGCAGAGAACAATTGATCTCCAGCCCATGAGCCCCTATGGCTACTATCAGCTCGCCGCCCTTCACCACAAGCTTGGTGACGAGAAGCAGTGTGCCCGGCTGATTCGCAAAATGCATACCTTTGAGCCGCAACTGGCGGCCCAACTGCAGCAGGAAACAGGGGTTCAAGCGGGTGTGGAAGACCCGTTTGCAAAATATCGCCGATGAGTTGAGCGCCTGGATGGGCGGGAGAGAATTGATTTTAAGAAGCGACGGGATAAGTCGTGAAGAGCAGTAAAACACTTCCTTAAGGAGGATTTAATGCAATTAACCGAGAAGCACATTGCCTATTGGCAAGCACTACTCAGAAAGACAGCGTTTTTGCTGGCGATCTGGTTCGTAGTGACCTTTGTCGTGGGGTTTTATGCCCGCGAATTGTCGTTTAACTTTTTCGGCTGGCCCTTTGCCTTCTGGGTAGGGGCGCAAGGCTCTTTGGTCGTCTACATTGCCATCATCTGGTATTACGCCCGATCGATGAATCAGATGGACAAAGAGTTTGGCGTAGCCGAGGCTGAGGAGGATTAAGCCATGGTTACAGAAGCAAAATCACAAAAGGCGTTTACCTCGCAGTTGAAGAAGGTCTACGGTTTTTACACCGGCGGCTTTCTGGTCTTCTGTATCGCACTTGCCATTGCCGAGTCCATGGGCTTGCCTAAGGCCATGATCGGCTATGTGTTCCTCGGCGCCACCGTGTTGCTCTATGCCGGTATCGGTATCATGAGCCGCACAAATGACGCCGATGAATACTATGTGGCCGGCCGCCGCGTTCCCGCCATGTTTAATGGCATGGCAACAGGTGCCGACTGGATGTCTGCAGCCTCGTTCATCGGCATGGCCGGTGGCTTGTACCTGCAAGGCTACAGTGGTCTCGCCTTCATCATGGGCTGGACAGGCGGCTACGTGCTGGTGGCGTTGTTCTTGGCGCCCTTCCTGCGCAAGTTTGGCCAGTTCACCATCCCTGACTTCCTGGGTGCCCGTTATGGTGGCCACACGCCGCGTTTGATCGGGGTGGGAATTGCCATTCTCTGCTCCTTCGTTTACGTGGTAGCGCAGATCTTCGGTGTGGGACTGATTACAACCCGTCTGACAGGCGTGAGCTTTGAAATCGGTGTGTTCCTGGGTCTGGCGGGCATTCTGGTCTGCTCGTTCTTGGGTGGCATGAAGGCCGTTACCTGGACACAGGTCGCTCAGTACATCATCTTGATCATTGCGTACATGATCCCTGTGGTTTGGCTGTCGGTGAAACAGACCGGCATTCCTTTGCCACAGTTGGTTTATGGCCAGCAACTGCAAAAGGTGACCGAGCTTGAGAAAAAGCTCAATGCCGATCCAAAAGAGTTGGAGGTTCGCCAAATCTTCAAAGATCGGGCTGCTGCAGCCAACGAGAAGCTCAAAGATGTTCCTGCTTCCTTTGCTGCCGATCGTAAAGCCGCTGAAGCTGCAGGTACGTTGGATAAATTCCCTGCCGACGAAGCTGCTTATGCCAAGAGCCTGAACTCTCAAAAAGCCCTTGCAGCCCGTGCTAACCCGATTTCCCCGCATGCAACCGCATTCCCAGGGAAAGACGAGAAAGCACAAAACAAGGCCCGCAAGAACTTCTTGGCATTGATTTTGTGTTTGATGGTCGGTACTGCTGCGCTGCCGCACATTCTGATGCGTTTCTACACAACGCCATCCGTACGTGAGGCCCGCAACTCGGTGACCTGGTCGCTGTTCTTCATCTTCTTGTTGTACTTCTCAGCACCTGCCCTTGCGGTTCTGGTGAAGTTCGTGATGTACAACGACATTGTTGGCTCGGCCTATGCGACCTTGCCAGCATGGGTAGCAAACTGGGCTGCTGTAGACCCAACACTCATGAATATTCGTGATGTGAACGGTGACGGCATTGTGCAGTTAGCAGAGGTGACGATTGGCGCCGACGTGGTTGTGTTGGCAACCCCTGAGATCGCTGGCCTGCCCTATGTGGTGTCAGGCATGGTGGCCGCAGGTGGCTTGGCCGCTGCGCTGTCAACCGCTGACGGACTGCTGCTGACCATGGCCAACGCCTTGTCACACGACGTGTACTACAAGACGATCGATCCGACAGCACCTGTTGCCCGTCGCGTGATGATCTCCAAGACGATGCTCTTGATCGTGGCCGTGCTGGCTGCCTTGGTAGCCCAGCAAAAACCTGCGGATATTCTGTTCCTGGTGGCCGCCGCGTTCTCCTTCGCTGCTGCAGGGTTCTTCCCGGCATTGGTGTTGGGCATCTTCTGGAAGCGCACCACCGGCATTGCTGCAAGCCTGGGCATGCTGGCAGGGGTTGGCATCAGCTTCTGGTACATGATCAACAACCAGGTCTGGCTACGTGAGGTCTTCTTCGGAACGCCTCGCAGTGCACCGATCACAACCGAGTGGTTCGAGATCTCTGCCATCTCGGCTGGCCTGTTCGGTATGCCGCTTGGTTTTGCCGTCATCATCATCGTGACGCTTCTGACTCCAGCCCCGAAGCGCGAGCTTCAGGATCTGGTCGAGTCGGTTCGCTACCCCGATCTGAAGATGGCGAAGTAAGCACAACAGGTTTCAGCTGCAAAGCTGAGCCTGAGATGTCCCCAAGCCCGCTGAGAAATCAGCGGGCTTTTTTTATCTCTCTTTTGCGGCGTCTGCTTCGAACTGCGCTAAGATCGGCAGCGTGAGCTAGGGGTGGCCGTGAGGGCCTGAGAAATACCCTTAAGACCTGATCCGGGTTGTGCCGGCGTAGGGAAGCTGTAATTTTCCAGAAGTTTTCTTTTCACCCTGGCTCGCAATTAGGTTTAACTAACAAGCGAGCACACGTGGGAACTCCCAAGAAAGTCTTAACCATTGCAGGCTCCGATAGCGGAGGCGGTGCGGGCATTCAGGCCGATTTGAAAACGATTGCGGCACTGGGCTGCTATGGCTTGACGGCCATTACCGCGTTGACGGCCCAAAACACCCAAGGGGTTCGGGCGATTCACGCGCCAGAGCCCGAGTTTTTGCGCCAACAACTCGATGCAGTGTTCGAGGATATCGGGGCCGATGCGGTGAAAATTGGTATGCTGCATTCACCGCAAATTGTCGAGGTGGTCGCGCAAGCGCTGTTGCGTTTCAAGCCCGTTCACATTGTGTTGGACCCGGTAATGGTAGCCACCAGCGGCGATGCCTTGATTACCCCACAAACCCAGGAAGCGATCGTTGAAAAGGTCTTTCCCCTAGCCGATGTAATCACGCCAAACTTGGATGAGCTTTCGTTGTTGGTGAACGAATCCGTTACTCGGCCGCAGCAGTTTGAGTTAGCTGCATTGAAGATTTGTAAGTTGGGTGCAAAGGCGGTGCTGATCAAAGGCGGGCATTTGGATCAGCCGAATCTGGTGGATGTTTTATTTGAGACGGATCGCGGCGGCCCTTCCGGCCTCGCGGTGACAGAAATTATCCGCCCGCGCATCGCCACCAAAAACCTCCACGGCACGGGCTGCACCTTGTCCTCCGCAATTGCCTGCTTTCTTGCGCAGGGCTATCCGCTCAAAGCCGCTGTTAAAGGCGCGCAAGACTACGTTTACCAGGCCATCGAAGCCGCCGTGGACATGCAGATCGGCCATGGACACGGCCCTGTGAATCACAGTTTCAACCCACAACCCCTGCAGCTTTACGACACCGATAATTAAGGAGACCTACCATGGCCGTTAACCCACAATTCCTCGCGGCAACCGCAAGCGTTGACCAAAGCGCAATCGCGCCATTTCCCAATAGCGAAAAAGTCTATGTGCAAGGATCTCGGCCCGATATTCAAGTGCCCTTTCGCAAGATCACACAAGACGACACTCCCAGCATGCTGGGCGCCGAGAAAAACCCGCCGATCTATGTGTATGACACGAGCGGCCCCTACACTGATCCGCATGTAAAAATCGATATTCGTGCTGGCCTTGCACCCCTGCGTGCCAAGTGGATTGAAGAGCGCAACGACACCGATTTGCTCGCTGGCCCCACCAGCACCTTTGGCCAAGAGCGATTAAATGACCCCAAGCTCGTTGCCTTGCGTTTTAACTTAAAGCGCCAGCCCCGCCGCGCCAAAGCCGGCATGAATGTCTCGCAAATGCATTACGCGAAAAAAGGCATTGTCACGCCCGAGATGGAATACATCGCGATTCGCGAAAACATGCTGAGGGCCGATTACATCGAA
Organism: uncultured Burkholderiaceae bacterium; assembly: GCA_964582195.1. Lineage (GTDB taxonomy): Bacteria > Pseudomonadota > Gammaproteobacteria > Burkholderiales > Burkholderiaceae_A > Lacustribacter. The sequence goes on from CAZOQN010000001.1 coordinate 18,294, forward strand.
AGCCTGAAAAATGCCGGTGGAAATTCCGCGCGTATGGCAGAACTGATGCTCAAACAACACCTGGGCCAATCATTTGGCGCCGCCATTCCAAAGGAAATCACGCCTGAGTTTGTGCGCCAGGAGGTGGCCCGCGGCCGCGCCATTATTCCCGCCAACATTAACCACCCTGAAAGCGAGCCCATGATCATTGGGCGCAACTTCCTGGTGAAGATCAACGGGAACATTGGCAACAGTGCCGTGTCTTCCGGAATTGGCGAAGAAGTCGACAAAATGACCTGGGGCATTCGCTGGGGAGCCGATACGATCATGGATTTGTCGACCGGCAAGCACATTCACGAAACCCGTGAATGGATTGTCCGCAACAGCCCCGTGCCCATTGGCACCGTGCCGATTTACCAGGCGCTCGAAAAAGTCGATGGCAAGGCCGAAGAGCTCAACTGGGAGCTATTCCGCGATACATTGATTGAGCAGGCCGAGCAAGGCGTGGATTACTTCACGATTCACGCAGGTGTGTTACTGCGCTATGTGCCCATGACCGCCAACCGCATGACCGGCATTGTGAGCCGAGGCGGCAGCATTATGGCCAAGTGGTGCCTGGCGCATCATAAGGAAAACTTCTTGTATACGCACTTCGAAGAGATCTGCGAAATCATGAAGGCCTACGATGTCTCGTTTAGCTTAGGCGATGGCCTTCGGCCCGGAAGTGGCTGGGATGCGAATGATGAAGCCCAGCTTGGCGAGCTCAAAACCTTGGGCGAGCTCACTCAAATTGCTTGGAAGCACGATGTACAGACCATGATTGAAGGCCCGGGCCATGTGCCCATGCAGCTCATTAAAGAAAACATGGATCTGCAACTCGATTGGTGCGATGAAGCGCCCTTTTATACCCTGGGCCCCTTAACCACCGATATCGCGCCGGGCTACGATCACATCACCAGTGCGATTGGCGCAGCACAGATTGGCTGGTATGGCACCTCGATGCTGTGCTACGTCACCCCGAAAGAGCACCTGGGTCTGCCGAATAAAGACGATGTAAAGGCCGGAATTATTGCCTACAAGATCGCCGCCCACGCGGCCGATCTGGCCAAGGGGCACCCGGGTGCGCAGATTCGTGATAACGCTTTATCGAAAGCCCGCTTTGAGTTTCGCTGGAATGACCAATTCAATTTGGGCCTTGACCCAGATACTGCAAAGGCCTATCACGATGAAACCCTGCCAAAAGAGAGCATGAAAGTCGCGCACTTTTGTAGCATGTGCGGCCCGCATTTCTGCAGCATGAAGATCACGCAAGATGTGCGTGAATACGCTGAAAAAGGCATGCAGGAAAAATCGGTGGAGTTCATCAAAACCGGAGCGAAGGTTTATCACAAGGCATGAGCATCACGGTATGAGAATTGGCATTGCAGGCGGCGGGCTCGCAGGAAGGCTTGCCGCCTTTCATCTTTCTGAAGCAGGCCACAACGTTACGGTGTTTGATCCCAGCCCATCACCCTCACCGGCAGTGGGCAGCATGCGGGCGGCTGCATTTACCGCAGCAGGAATGTTGAGCCCCATTGCCGAAATGGAGTCGGGCGGTGATTATGTGCGTGCGCTTGGCGAGCGCTCCTTGACGCTTTGGAAATCACTCGATGATCAACTGCGCAATTCCCTATCGAAGATAGATCCGCATCTCAGCCTTCAGGAGACAAATGGCTCCCCCCTTGGCCTTGCGCTCAATGACAGCCTGATGGTCTGTCATGGCAGTGATCTGGGGTCTGCAGAACGGGTGATTCGTCTCTTGCACCAGGATACGGGTCGCATGGTCAAGCTTGATGCCCAATCGACCAAGCCTTTGGCGCCACAGATCAAAGGCACTTTGCATGCGTGGCTGCTAAAGGGCGAAGGCCACCTGTTTCCTGTACAGGCCATGCGCAGCCTCATGCTGGCGCAGCCCCGCACGCAGTGGGAATGGGGCGAGCCAGCGAGCGCAATTCAAGCGGGGAAGATTACTACTGCGCAAGGGGAGCAGCACTTCGATTGGGTGTTCGACACACGGGGCGTGGGGGCTGGGCCAGAGGTTCAAGTGCGGGGCGTGCGCGGAGAGCTAATTGTGTTGCTTGCGCCAGGCTTTGAGCTTCATCGGCCCGTGCGTCTGCTTCATCCGCGCTGGCGCGTGTATATCGTTCCGCGGCCTGGCCAACAGATCGTGATTGGCGCCACCGAAATTGAAAGCGAGGACCGCTCCCCTATTTCAGCTCAAAGCGCCATGGAGTTGCTCTCGGCGGCCTTTAGCATTTTTCCATCACTGGCAGAGGCCAGAATTTTGTGGGCCGATACAAACCTTCGGCCGGCCACCCCTGATAATCTTCCCTTCATTCATACAGAGCCCGGCCTGACGCGCATCAATGGATTGTTTCGGCATGGCTGGCTGTTGGCTCCTGCGGTCATTGAAAAGGCACTTCACGATGCAAGTCTTTGTTAACGGCGCTCCTACCCCTTGTGAGTCAGGCTGCACCTTAGCCATGCTGCTCGGCCAGCTTGGCATCGCCGCTGATCAATGTGCAACGGCCGTGAATGGCGTATTTGTAGCTCGCGATCAACGGGCACAGACCCTGCTCAACGACAATGATCAGGTCATGACCTTTGAGCCGATCACGGGAGGCTAAGCCGATGAGCCAATCTTTTACCGATGTGCATACTGACCCCGTGAAACTTGGCGATGTCCTGGTGCATAGCCGTTTCTTGCTGGGCACCGCGGGCTACCCTTCTCCGCAAATTCTGGAATCAGCCATCATCGCCTCGGAAACCGATGTGGTCACCATGGGCATTAAACGGCAAGCCGCCAACGTTTCTTCGAGCGGGGGCAAAACCTGGTGGGATTTGATTCGCAAAACCGGGAAACGAATTCTGCCCAATACCGCAGGCTGTAGAACTGCCGATGAAGCCGTTGCCCTTTCTCAAATGGCCCGCGAGATTTTTCAAACCAACTGGATCAAGCTTGAAGTGGTGGGCGATGACTACACCTTGCAGCCTGACACCTTCGAGCTTGTTGCAGCGGCAAAGCAGCTTGTAGACCTGGGTTTTGAAGTGTTTCCCTATTGCACTGAAGATATTGTGGTGGCCCAACGTCTGGTCGATGTGGGCTGCAAGATTCTCATGCCCTGGGCTTCACCGATTGGGTCAGGCCAAGGCATCACCAACCGTGAGGCACTCATGCGCATGCGCAGCCGATTCCCGCAGCTCACCCTTGTCGTGGATGCAGGCATCGGCGCGCCCTCACATGCAGCCCTTGCCATGGAAATTGGCTTTGATGCCGTGCTGCTGAATTCTGCCGTTGCACAAGCGAAAGACCCCGTGCGCATGGCCGCTGCCTTTCGTGATGCCATTCGTGCAGGCCGTGCCGCCTATGTTGCAGGCGTTATTTCCCCGCAGCCATTTGCAACCGCCTCGACTCCCGTCACAGGCCAGCCCTTCACCTTATGAAGCTTCACACACAACATTTGCAGGCCGAGCTTACTTGCGCAAGCGGCCTGAACCTCAACGACCCCACGCAAGCAGATGCGTTTCAAAAAGCCCTTCAGGCTCGACTCAGTCAAGGCTATGTGCAAGAAGATGCCATGGTGATCGCGATGATGGATCTCGATCATGGGCTTTTTCCGAAGCTGCAGGATTTAAATGCGACAGCACCGCGCAACAAAGAGTCCTTTCTTGAGATGCGCGACCGCGCGCCTGGCATTTACCCAATTGTTGATAACAATGCACAGCTCGCACTGTTAATGCAGGCCGGGGCGCGAATTATTCAGCTTCGCATCAAGTCGGAAAAAATGACGCCTGCCATTGAAGCTCAAGTGCAAGAGGCAATCTTAATCAGTCGAGACTTCCCTCATGCGCAGCTTTTTATCAACGACTATTGGCAAGCAGCGATCGAACACGGCGCCTATGGCGTTCACCTTGGCCAGGAGGATATTTTTTGCGCAGATCTGAATGCCATTGAACGTGCAGGCCTGCGGCTTGGCCTGTCTTCCCACTGCTATTGGGAGGTGGCCCGTGCACTAACGATTGCGCCAAGCTATGTAGCCTGCGGGCCGCTATTTCCTACGCGTGCGAAAAAAATGCCATGGATTGCCCAAGGCATTGAGAACCTTCGTTATTGGGTGCACAAGATTCCTCACCCGGTCGTTGGCATTGGCGGCGTAAATTCTGAAAACCTGAATGCAATTTACGGCACGGGCTGCGCCTCTGCTTCCATCATTCAGGCCATCGTGGCCGACGCCGATCCTGCAGGGGCGTTTAAGCGACTTGCCAAGCAGTGGGATGAGGCCAAAGTTATTCGATCTAAGGTCGAGCCGGCTTTGGCAAAGCCAACGCTTGCGGCGTAAATAGCCTTAACGGGGAACCGCAGCCCCCGTAAAGATCCCGAAAACAGTATCTCGAGCGACCCCTCTTGCAACCTCCTCTTGGGTCTTGCCCTTGCCGCCACACTGCCAGTCAAGCTTGGCCGCATCAACATGGTCGACAGTGTTAAACCCCAAATTGGCCGCTAGGACCGCAGGAAGCAATAGCCCTCCGGACAAAATCACGGCCACGGGCGAGGCCACCATTCGGCCAAGCTTGATGTCGTCGTGAATCTCTGCATCGCGTATCGCCTGCTGGCACATGTCTGACTGATAGGCGGGATTATTCCGATCCAGGTTGGCAAAGCTTCTGGAAGACTGGGTTGCACACCCAAGGAGTGAGGAACAGCAGATCCCAGCAATTGCCAGCCTTAATTTTCTCATGCCCCGAATTTAAACAAGGAAAGCTCTAAAAATCAATAACATAGGGGAGTTTTCTCACTAAAAAACCACAAAAAATCGGAATCTTTCCCTGTGGCTTTAAAGCCGTGGAGCTGAGGGATTTTTCAGCATAGGCTTGAGCGTTTTTTTAACACAAAACTCTGGCGGCTGCCCCCATGACCAAACGATTCGACTCTCGCTGGATTGCCGCAAAACAGTTCATGGCGCAAGAGCAGCAAAAGCTTGCACTAGGCAAGCTAGACCGCCTAAGCCGTGAATTTTTAGACTGGATCGTAATGCGCTGCCAGTCTGAAAAGCCGCTCTACATTCAGGAAATTGTCATGGAAAGCGACATCGCCTCGCCAGCGACAGTTCACAAATCCATCGACATTCTGGGCAATGCAGGACTTATCGATTTAGTTGTTGATGAGACCGATCATCGGCGCCGCCTAGTGAAGCCAACCGGCCTGGCTTTTGATGAGCTGAGATCCTTGGATAGATCGTTTCAGGCCTGGGTCAAGAAATCGATCTCTTGATGCCTAAAGGCTAATGCCGCATTTTGTGCCAGGAGCTCTCGTCCTCAAAGAGCCGGGCGATTGGAACATCAAGCACCAGGCAGATCTTTGCCAGCACCTCCAGGCTAGGATTTGCACGGCGCCGTTCAATCTTGCTCACCAAAGTACGGTCCACTCCGGCCTCAAGGGCCAGGCGCTCTTGGGACAAATGACGCTCATCCCGAAGCCCTTTGACATTATCCGCAAGCCGGGCCTGGAGTTCGGCAAGGAATGATTCCCAGAGGTTTGATTCGATTTTCTGTCTCACGAAGCGAAAGGCGTGATTTAGCGGCTTTTCCGCTTTTCAATCCACGGTTTATGAGCCACGGCTTTAAATCCTCATCGCTTTATGATTGAAGGCCTGCGCTGCTACTCAACTCGCCTCTCCTGAAAGAGACGAGCGATAGGAACATCAAGAACCGCGCAAATCTTTGAGAGGACCAGCAGGCCTGGATTTGCAACTTCGCGCTCGATTTTGCTAACCAAGGTACGGTCAACACCTGCCTCGAAAGCGAGGTTTTCTTGGGAGAGGCTACGCTCTCCTCTGAGCTCTCTAACGTTACCCGCTAGAAGCCCTCGTGAATCATTCAAGACATCTTTCCAGACATTTGCTTTGATTTTTTTCCTCATAGGCGGGCGATTACGCACCAACATCGCTTTTCGATCTACGGTTTCTTAGCCCACGGACTAAAAGCATCGCTTTATTAGCAACTGGAATACCAAAGTAGAACGAAGGTCAGCCTAACTGGTTTGGTGTGCCTGCCTACTCAAGCAGCGTGCAAATTGAATAGGTGCTCAATAAATTACGGCGTAATATCGCCACTTAGTAAAAACAATAAAACCGAAAGGTTTTTTATGGGCCCACTTCCTTGCAAGCCGCTGGCCTTTGGCGACCACCACGCTAAGGAGCTTGCGACCATCACCGATGCCCAGGAAGAAGCGGCGCGTTTGCTTCCCGGACTGATCAGCTGGGATTTTTTTGATCGCGGCGACTTTCAGTTCAAGACGTCGAGGGTCGACGTCAACGGCTTACCCTTGGCTGCCATTTCGACCCCATCCACCCACATTCGATTTGGGCTGCGCCCCGAACCCACACTGGTCTTTCCCTGGGCCGGCCATTCAAAATTTACCGCCGAAACGCACTCCATCACCATGCAAGCGAATGCAAGTGCGGTCCTTGTTCCAACCGGCTATCGCAGCGAAAGCAAAGGAGGCAGCCGTTCGGTCGCCGTGGCGAGAGTCAACCTCCAGCGCTTGGAGTCGACGCTTTCGACTATGCTTGGCCTGCACGAGGAAAGCGCCGCTACCGCAGCACTCAGCGAGCCTTTAGAGGTTTCGCTTACTTACGGCAAGGCCTCATTCGATAGAGTGTTTCGCGCCCTCTTTTCCGCGGTTGATGCTTATGCGGACAATCCCCACATGCTGGCTGCCTCGGGCATTGACGACATGTTTTATCGAACCCTTGCCATAGCGCTGCACCCCGAGGCGTTTGAGAGGCAGGCGAGGCTTCGCGCAACCGTGCCCCATAGCCGAAAGATGGACCGCGTGTGCCAATACGTTCAAGCCCATCTCGGCAAACCGATCACGCTTACTACGCTGGAGCAGGTGGGCCACATGTCGCGTCGAACGCTTCACAATGCCTTCATACAGACTTTTGGCGTAAGCCCAATGGCATGGGTGCGAGAGCAGCGGCTACTCGCCGTGCGTGCCGTACTGCAAAAGCAGGCCTTCGGGCAAACGGTCTCTCAAGCCTTGTACTCTTTCGGATTCACAAACCCATCACTGTTTGCGATCCAGTATCACCGCCGGTTCGGGGAGCTTCCCTCTGTCACGCGAGAACGCAGTGCTCACCAGACGATAAAGCAAGCCTGAACCGAAGTTGGGCATAGGTTTCATGGCTTTTTATGGATTACTTAGGAAGAGAACTTGGAGGCGGGGGTCGGAATCGAACCGGCGTCCACGGCTTTGCAGGCCGCTGCATAACCACTCTGCCACCCCGCCGGTGGGCTTTGATTGGAGCGGGAGACGAGTCTCGAACTCGCGACCTCAACCTTGGCAAGGTTGCGCTCTACCAACTGAGCTACTCCCGCGCACATTTACCGCTTATTTTTACGACTGTGCGAAGCCCGCAATTCTAGCCTTTTTAGCCGCGCTTTTGCAACTCGGGCCAGGCGGCGCGAAGGTAATAGACCATGGACACAAAGGTCAACAAAGCGGCAATCCAGATCAAGACCTCGCCCCAGATCCGGGTGTCGATCCAGCCCCCAAAAATCTCGCCATAAAAGAGTAAAAAGGGAATTGCGACCATCTGGGCGATAGTTTTAGCCTTGCCCATCCAGTTCACCGCGACACTTTTTCGGGCACCCAGCTCTGCCATCCATTCTCGCAACGCCGAGATGGTAATTTCGCGTCCGATGATGATCAAGCCGATGATGGGGTCAAGCCGGCCCATCTCCAAAAGCGCAACCAGAGCTGCGCACACCATCAACTTGTCAGCCACAGGATCTAAAAAGGCCCCAAAGGGCGAGGTTTGATTCCAGCGCCTCGCAAGCCAGCCATCAACCCAATCGGTGATCGAGGCTGCAACAAAAATGATGGTGGCCAGAGCATTGCGCTCGAACTCGGTAAGACCCATGGGCATATAGAACACCGCAACCAATAACGGAATCGCGAGAATGCGTGCCCAGGTGAGCAGGTTGGGAAGGTTCCAAGACATGGCGGCATTATCCTCGCAAGCGGCGATAAATTTCCTGGGCGGTGGCTTTCGATATTCCTTCTACAGTGGCAATGTCTTCCGCGCTTGCCGCTTTTAGGCCCGAGAGCCCGCCAAACCGCGCGAGCAACTTCTGGCGCCGCTTGGGGCCAATGCCCTCAATCTCATCAAGCACCGACCCGATCTGAGCCCTGGCACGCTTGGCCCGCATGCCCGTGATGGCAAAACGATGGGCTTCATCGCGAATCTTTGCAATCAACATCAAGGCTGGGTGGCCGGGCCCTAAAGCAAGTTCTCGGCCATCGGGAAAAACCAAGGTTTCAAGGCCCACCTTTCGGCCCTCGCCTTTGGCAACGCCCACCAGCACGCTGGCGTCTAGCCCGAGCAAATCAAACACCTCCATGGCAACGCCCAACTGGCCCTTGCCGCCATCGATCAAGACCAAATCCGGCAGGGTTTCCATGGCCTCATAGCGCCTTGTCAAAGCCTGACGCATGGCCGCGTAATCGTCGCCCGCAGTAATACCATTGATATTGAACCGCCGATATTGAGAGGGCTGCATTTCATGGTGCTGATACACCACGCATGAAGCCTGCGTGGCCTGGCCTGCGGTGTGGCTGATATCGAAGCATTCAATGCGCAAATCAGACGGATCTTCAGATTCCCCCGAGATACCCAACGTGTCGCAAAGGATCTGTGTGCGCGACTGCTGGGCACCCATTTCCTGGGCACGCCTTGCCAAGGCAAGCCTGGAATTGGCTTCGGCTTGTTCAAGCCACTCGCGGCGCTTTCCCTGGGGCTGATGCAGCACCCGCACAGCCTTTTCTTTCTGTGCGCCAAGCCAGTCCGACAGTGGGCTGGCAACATCATGCCGATTGATCACTAACGCCGCTGGCAGCTCGTGGCCCGCGTAATGCTGGGACACAAACGCCATCAGCGCCTCATCTTGCAATTCGTTCAGGTCAGCTTCAGTGATATCGGTGGAAACGGTTGAAAAATGTGCCCGATCGCCAAGGTGTCGGCCACCGCGCACCATCGCGAGGTTAACCGCAATGGTTTTTCCATCCGTTGCGACCGCCAGCAAATCACAGTCAAGATCGGGGTGGGTCTCCATATTGTGTTGCTGCAGCACTTTCGCAAGCGCTGCCATCTGGTCGCGAAACACGGCGGCCTTTTCATACTCAAAGGACTCAGCAGCCTCGTTCATTTTTTGCTCAAGCTCGCCCATGATGGACTGGGAATCGCCTTTGAGAAAGCGGACAGCATTATGAACGTCACGGGTGTAATCCTCCGCCGATATCTTTGCAACACAGGGCGCGCTGCAGCGATGAATCTGATGCAGCAGGCAAGGCCGGCTGCGATTGGAAAAAACCGAGTCGGTGCAGCTGCGCAGCTGAAAGACTTTTTGTAAGAGCTGAATGCTCTCTTTCACCGCCCAAGAGTTTGGGAACGGACCGAAAAACTGTGACTTTTTATCCAAGGCTCCCCGGTAATAAGAGATCCGCGCAAACCCATGGCCGCTTAGCTTGAGAAACGGGTAGGACTTGTCATCGCGAAACAAAATGTTGAATTTCGGCGCAAGGGTTTTGATGAGATTGTTTTCAAGCAACAAGGCTTCGGCTTCGCTGCGCACGACGGTGATTTCAATATCTTGAATTAGGCTTACCATCTTGGTGATGCGGGGCGAAAGGCCGGCGCTTCGAAAATAGGAAGACACCCGTTTTTTCAAATCCTTGGCCTTGCCAACATAAAGCACCCTGCCCTCTTGCCCAACCATGCGATAAACGCCTGGCAGGCTTGGCAAGGTCTTCAGCATTGGCTTGGGATCAAAGGCGATCGACATGCCCTCTAGCGCTGGCAAAAACCGCTTCGAACATGGAAGCGGTGAGCCTGCCAGTATTGGTGTTGTAGCGGCTCGGGTGGTAGCTGTCGATTAACAATACGCCGCCAGCGGCGTGTTCGGACCCATGTGCGAACTTGTAGGCGCTGCGGCTTAATTGCTTGCCTGTATCGGCCTTCATGCCGTTTACGGCACCTCGTGATATCAGAGCTCGCAAAACCGCATCGTGGGCAATCGCGCCTAGGGCCACGATCACCTTAGGTTTTAGAAGCGCAATCTCTGCTTCCAAATACTTCAGGCAGGTTTTAATTTCCGGCGGGCTGGGTTTGTTATCGGGCGGCAAGCACTTCACCGCATTGGTCAATCGACAATCGATTAAGGCCTGATCATCATCGCGTGAAATTGAGCGCTCACGCTTGGCAAAGCCATAGCGATGCAAGGTGCCATAGAGCAAATCGCTGCACCAATCGCCGGTAAACGGCCGGCCCGTAGCGTTGGCCCCATGAAGGCCAGGCGCTAAGCCCACCACCAACAAGCGCGCTGTCGGGCTGCCAAAGGGCGGAACCGGCTTGCAGAAATACTCGGGGTGCTTGGCCTTAACTTGATCAAGAAAATTCGCAAGGCGGGGGCAGTCGCGGCAGCTCTCGTTGTAAACAGTTACCACGGCAATAGCAGCTCAAGGCCTCGGCGATTGGGGTCATTCAGAAACTGCGGCATGCGTTTGGGCAGCTCCTCCAAAGCACGCTGGGCTAGATCGGGCCGGTTGCAAATCAAGGTGGCATCACAGCCTGCCTCGAACGCTGCCTGCGCGCGATCGGCAACATCGTCTAACACCGCGGCGCCAGCCATAGAAAGGTCATCAGAAATAATCACGCCCTCAAAACCAAGCTGTTCACGCAAGATCTTCTTTAGCCAGACTTTGGAAAAGCCCGCCGGTGCATCGTCGACCTGCGGATAGCGAATATGCGCAGGCATCACTGAGCTCAATGTCGGAGAGCCAATGCGCGCATAGGGCAGCACATCTTGCGAAAGAATTTCTTGCAGGCTTCGCTCGTCTTCAGGCAGGGCCAAATGCGAGTCGGCGACGGCCCAGCCATGGCCGGGAAAATGTTTGCCACAATTTTTCATGCCGGCTTGCAATAAGCCGTGCATCAAGGCTGCGGCCAACTGGGCCACCACAGCCGGGTCGCCGTGAAACGCCCGCTCGCCAATAATTTCGCTTCGCCCCCAGTTGAGATCAAGCACCGGCGTAAAGCTGAAATCAACGCCCACTTCACGCAACTCTTTGGCCAGCAAAAAACCCTGCTGGCGCGCCCTAGCCAGCGCAGCCAGACGGCTCTCGCAATCGTCTTCACTCCATATCCCTCCGATACTCGCCATGGAAGGTATTTGTGTAAAGCCGTCTCTGAATCGCTGCACGCGGCCACCCTCGTGATCGACACAGATCAAAAGGCGCGGCAGGCCAAGAGATTCGCGCAAAGAATGAATTTCCTGGCTTAGCGCTGCAATCTGGGCGCGAGACTCAAAGTTTCGCGTGAAGTAAATTACTCCACCAACCCAGGGATGCAACAACATCTCGCGCTCCGGTGGCGTAAGCGCGAAGCCCTGTACATCGATAATCAAAGGGCCCAGGCGGCTATTTGACGCATTGATGGCCATGAGGCTCGTGCCGCTCATGCCGTCTCCACAATCGCTAGGGCCTGGGCATTATCGATTTCATCGGACACTGAGACATGGATCTTATAGCCACGCTCTGACACATACTGCGCCAAGGCGTTGCGTGGCTTGGCGCAAGGCGCCCCCTTGGCATCGTTAAGAATTTCAACCGAGTGCAGCGACATGGGATAAAAGAGCCCAACGCCCAATGCTTTGCCAATCGCCTCCTTGGCAGCAAAACGCTTTGCGATATAACGCACGGCCCGATCGGTGCCTGCAACCCCCCTGCCCTTGCGGCGATGAAACTCGGCAAGCTCGGAAGGCCCAAGCACACGCTGCGCAAATCGATCCCCCCAGCGCGAATAAATCGCGGCAATGCGCTCAATAATCACCGTGTCCGTGCCCACTCCAACTATCACGCCTGTGCCTCGCGCATCAAACGCTTCATCTCGCGCACCGCGTCGCGCATGCCAATTAACACGGCCCGCGAAACAATGGCATGGCCAATATGCAGCTCGCGCACACCAGGGAGAGCCGCAATGGGCTGGACATTAAAGTAATTCAGCGCGTGGCCTGCATTAAAACGCATGCCTGATGAAACAATCTTTTCGCCTGCCTTCGCAATCTTTTGAATTTCTTTGGCCACCGCAGGCGCTTGAGCATCGCGGCCTTGAGAGTGGAAAAAAGCGGCATAGGGGCCGGTGTGCACCTCGCAGACCTGCACGCCCAGATCGGCCGCAGCCTTAATTTGTTTGAGGTCGGCATCCACGAATGCACTGACAGTAATTGCCGCATCCCGCAGTTTCTTGATCACACCTTCAAGAGTCTTGCGGTTCGCAAGAATATCGAGGCCGCCTTCGGTGGTGATTTCCTGCCGACCTTCAGGCACAAGCATGGCCATCTCGGGCTTGACCTCACAGGCAATGCCCACCATTTCCTTGGTGGCCGCCATCTCAAGGTTCAACTTGATTTGCGTTAATGCACGAAGCTTGCGAACGTCTTCGTCTTGAATATGCCGCCGATCTTCACGCAGGTGCACGGTAATGCCATCGGCTCCGCCAAGATGCGCCTCAACCGCCGCCCAAATAGGATCGGGGTCGATTCCGCGGCGGGCCTGCCGAAGGGTTGCGACATGGTCGATATTGACGCCTAGCTCAATCATGAGTGTGCTTTCAAAAAATCAGAGTGTGGTGCTGCCCGCTATCTTAAAGGCTCTGGCGATAAAGCAGCCGCCTAAATCCGGGCAAGCTCACGCATGACCTCTCGCGAGGCCAAGGCGTCTTCGCCCAACTGATGGCCAAGCAGCATGCGAAGCAGCCGCTTTGACTCTGCCGCAACCGCGGGCTCGCGCAATTCTTCAACGGCCTGGCCCACGGGCCCGCTGGCCCGGGCAAGGGCCAACAAGGTTGTGCCCCGAAACACCTCTTGGCTTGCGTCGGCAGCGCCTGCACGGTGAATGCCCGTTTGGGGATCCACCACATAGACAGCAGCTGGATCAAGCAGTGCTGCGCCATCTTGGCTCTCCCGATCGAAATTCGGCGCGTAGCCCATCTCGCGAAGCAGGTTGCATTCGAAACGGCGAAGCACGGGCTCTGCAATCGTCTTATCGCCAAGCAGCCCAAGCGTCTCGCGATAGTCATCGAACAATATCGGGTGGGCATCTTCTCGTGGCAACAATCGCACCAGCAGTTCGTTGAGATAAAAACCCGGCATCAAGGCAGCACCATCCAGTACCTGCACACCGCCCATCCATTCGGCGCCAATAAGGGTGCGCAGCTCGCCTTTGCCAGCCCAACGAATCTCAAGCGGCTGAAAAGGCTGCAACAAGCCGCGCAGGGCCGAACGGGGCCTACGAGCGCCTTTGGCAATCAGCCCAAGCCTGCCGTGGCCTTTGGTGAACACCTCAACGATTAAGCTCGTCTCACGCCAGGCAATGGAGTGCAGAATAAATGCGGTATCGGAAAAAGAATTCATCGCTACCGCTCTGCTCTGAAATTACTCGTAGCCAAAGGCGCGCACTGCAGCGGCATCATCAGCCCAGCCGCTTTTTACTTTGACCCAGAGCTCCAAATGCACGCTGCCACCAATAAGCTCGGCAATGTCTTGACGGGCCTCGGAGCCAATGCGCTTGATCCGCTCGCCGGCTTGCCCAATCACCAAAGCCTTTTGCGATTCCTTGGCCACCACAATGCTGGCAGAAATTTCGGCATGGAGGCGCGATGGATTTTTCTGTGAAGGGCCCTCGTCAAACTTGTCAATCACAACGGTTGCCTCATAAGGCAGCTCATCGCCCAACAAACGAAAGAGTTTTTCACGAATGATTTCCGAAGACAAAAACCGAATGCTGCGATCCGAGACCGCATCGGGCTCAAACATGGCTGCGGCCTGCGGCGCAAGCTTTTCAATTTCATGGATCACCGCCTCAAGCTGGCTGCCTTTTTCTGCCGATACCGGCACAAGCGCAGCAAAGCGATTCATGGCGGCAAGCCGATCTCCCAAGGCATAGGCTGCTGCGCGATCTTTTTGGCCTAAGATGCGATCCGATTTATTGAGCACTGCAATCACTGGCAGCGCCTGCGGTATGAGCTTGAGCACAGCCTCGTCCTCCTCGGTCATGCCGGTGGCCTCAATCACCCACAACGCAAGATCGACATCGGCCAGGGCCTGAATCGCTGTTTTATTGAGCTGTCGATTCAATACGGCACTGTGCCGGCGCTGGATGCCTGGCGTGTCGACAAACACGATTTGCAAATCAGGCCGTGAGTAAACGCCCATGATGCGATGCCGGGTCGTCTGGGCCTTACGCGAAGTGATGCTGACTTTTTGTCCTACCCAGCGATTCAAGAGCGTGGATTTGCCAACATTGGGCCTGCCCACAATCGCAACTACGGCACAGCGATGGCTCATGATGTTGAAGGAGTGGAAGGAAGTGATTTCTTCTTTTCTTCAAAGACCAGAGCCGCCTGGGGCGGCGGCTCTGTTTTCTTGGCACGGCGGCTTTTCTTGGGCACGCTCGCTGTCGCTGCGCGCGCTGCAGCCAGGGCCTGGGTTGCCGCCACCTGCTCTGCTGCACGACGGCTTGTACCCGAGCCCAAGACCGTGATCGAAAGCTTATCGATTGCACATTCCACTTCAAACATCTGGCTGTGGGCCGCACCGTGGGTCGCCACCACCGAATACACCGGCAAGGGCATGCCTAATCCCTGCAGGAATTCCTGCAGCAATGTCTTTGCGTCTTTACCCAGGGTTTTCGGATCGACCTGTTTAAGGATCGGCGTATACAAACCATCGATGACCCGGGCCGCCTCTGAAAAACCGCCATCCAGAAAAATTGCGCCAAACAAAGCTTCCAGCGCATCGGCCAGAATCGAAGGCCTGCGAAGTCCGCCGCTTTTGAGCTCCCCCTCGCCGAGACAAAGATACTGGTGCAGCGACAGTGTCTGGGCAATATCGTGCAGAGCCTGTTGCCTCACCAGGTTCGAACGCACACGCGACAAATCGCCTTCATCGAACTGCTTGAGTTGCCGATAAAGCAAATGGCCCACTGCACAGTTCAGGACACTGTCGCCCAGAAATTCAAGCCGCTCGTTGTGGATAGCACTATGGCTGCGATGAGTCAGCGCAAGCTTGAGCAACGCCTTGTCTTGAAAGCTGTAATTCAGCTGCTTCTCAAGCTCTGCAGACATGATCTACTCAAAGCTCCCCAAACGATCAAACTTGCCGCTCATGACTTCGCCTGCGTTAAACCAGATGAAAAACGCCCGGCCTACGAGATTGCGCTCGGGCACAAACCCCCAGACCCGGCTGTCACTGCTGTTGTCACGGTTATCGCCCATCATAAAGTAGTGGCCTTGCGGCACCACACAACGCAGGCCCATTGCGGTGACTTCACAGCCTGACCCGGGGTCAGGCACAAACCCCATGGGCAGCCGGTCTTCATCGTTCAGTGTTCGATAGACTTTGCCGCCGTTTTTTTCCTCAAATTGCAGCGAAATTCGGCCGGCATCAAAGAAAGGCTCAAGGCTTCGCACCGAAAGCGGCTGATCATTCACATAGACCCGCTTGTTTTCATAGCGAATCACATCGCCGGGCACCCCGACCACTCGCTTGATGTAATCCACCGACTCATCAAGCGGATAACGGAACACAGCGACATCGCCTCTGGCGGGCTCTCCTGTGGAAAACAGCTTGGTGTGAACAATGGGAAGGCGTACACCGTAGGAAAACTTGTTCACCAAAATCAGATCGCCCACCCGCAGCGTCGGAATCATGGAGCCCGAGGGAATGCTAAAGGGCTCAGCGACAAAACTGCGCAGAAAAAAAACAGCGAAGATCACGGGGAAAAAGCCAGCGGTATATTCAAGCCAAACAGGCCGGGCCGCGCCCTTGGCGCGCTTTTTCCCCCAGACCAGCCGGTCGGCAAACCACAGCACGCCCGTAAAGATACACAGCAAAAAAATAATCAATGCAAAGTTCATGATCAATCCTCGACCTGCAAGATCGCCAAGAAAGCCTCTTGCGGAATTTCTACGGTGCCCACCTGCTTCATGCGTTTTTTGCCGGCCTTTTGTTTTTCCAAAAGCTTGCGCTTGCGGGAGATATCGCCCCCATAGCACTTCGCCAACACATTTTTGCGCAGGGCTTTAATGTTTTCCCGGGCAATAATATTGCTGCCAATGGCTGCCTGAATGGCCACGTCATACATCTGCCGGGGAATCAGCTCGCGAAGCTTGGAGGCAAGCTCTCGGCCCTTGCTTTGCGAGTTCGCACGATGCACGATCACCGACAAAGTGTCGACACGATCGCCATTGATCAGCACATCGAGCTTCACAACGTCCGAAGCGCGATATTCCTTGAAGTCGTAGTCCATGGAGGCATAGCCGCGCGAGACCGATTTCAGCTTGTCGAAAAAGTCGAGCACGATCTCATTCATCGGAATGTCATAAGTGAGATTCACCTGACGGCCGTGATAATGCATGGCGGTTTGCACGCCGCGCTTGCCTGTACACAAAGTAATGACCGAGCCAACATATTCCTGCGGCATAAAGAGCGTGACCGTAACAATCGGCTCACGAATCTCCTCGATCTTGGAGGGCTCGGGCATCTTGGAGGGGTTGTCTACATCAATCACGGTGCCATCACGCATCAGCACCTGGTACACGACGGTCGGCGCCGTGGTGATGAGATCCATGCCGTATTCACGCTCAAGGCGCTCTTGCACAATGTCCATGTGCAAAAGACCCAGAAAGCCGCACCGAAAGCCAAAGCCCAAGGCCTGAGACACTTCCGGCTCGTAATGCAAAGAGGCGTCGTTGAGCTTTAGCTTATCGAGCGCATCGCGAAGCGCGTCATACTGATTTGACTCTACCGGATATAAGCCCGCAAACACCTGCGGCTTGATTTCACGAAAGCCAGGCAGTGGCGCCTTGGCTGCGGCATGGCCTGCATGGGTAATGGTGTCGCCCACTTTTGCCGCCGTTAACTCTTTAATGCCAGCAATGACAAAGCCCACTTGGCCTGCCGAGAGTGACTCAAGATTTTTCGACTTCGGTGTAAAGACACCCACATGCTCTACCGGATATGCCGCGCCAGTCGACATGAGAAGAATTTTGTCTTTGGGCTTAATCGTTCCGTTGACCATGCGCACCAGCATGACCACGCCAACATAATTGTCGAACCAGGAGTCAATGATCAGCGCTTGCAGCGGCGCAGCCGGATCCCCCTTGGGCGCAGGCACGCGGGCAATCATCATTTCCAGAATGTCTTGCACCCCCTCGCCTGTTTTTGCGCTTGCGCGAACGGCATCATGGGCATCAATGCCAATAACATCTTCAATTTCTGAAATCGCGTTTTCAGGGTTGGCTGCAGGCAGGTCAATCTTGTTGAGCACCGGCACCACTTCCACGCCAAGGTCAATTGCCGTGTAGCAGTTGGCCACTGTTTGCGCCTCAACGCCCTGAGAAGCATCCACCACCAAAAGCGCTCCTTCACAGGCCGACAGCGAGCGGCTCACCTCATAGGAGAAATCCACATGGCCGGGGGTGTCGATCAGATTGAGCGCGTAGACCTTGCCGTCACGCGCCTTGTAGCTCAGCGCGGCAGTCTGGGCCTTGATGGTGATGCCGCGCTCGCGCTCCAAATCCATGGAGTCGAGCACCTGGGACTCCATCTCTCGATCGGAAAGTCCGCCGCATAAGTGGATGATGCGGTCTGCGAGGGTGCTCTTGCCATGGTCAATATGCGCGATGATCGAAAAGTTACGAATATTCTCCAAGCAGCACCGTTAGCTTCTTTTTTCTTTTGAGGGGGGTCACAACCCCCTTATTTTGCCCGGGTCGGACGAATGGGCACAAACAAGGCTCCATCCCCCCTGCGAACCAGCAAAACCAGGGACTTGGCGCGATCGAGCTTCTCCACCATCTGGGCAAACTGCTTGGCAGAGCCAATATCGGCGTTATTGAGGCTCACCAAAACATCGCCAGACCGAATTCCCGCCTCGCTGGCCAAGCCCTCGGCCTTCTCCACCTGGACACCAGCCTTGACCCCCAGCTCGGAGCGCCTAGCCTGGGTGAGGTCGCTCACGCTAAGCCCCAGCCAATTGGCGGGGGTGGCCGCCTCGGGCTTTACCGGCGCAGCGGCCTGGGCGGTGCGCTCGGGCTCCATTTCACCTACGACCAGGCTCACGTCGCGATTGGCCCCTTTGCGCCAGACCTGCGCCGTCACCTTGGCGCCAGGCTTGGTATTGCCAACGATTCTTGGAAGATCGGAAGCCTTCTCCACTGCGCGGCCATCAAAGCGGGTCAGAATGTCGCCAGGCTCAATTCCAGCCCTCGCTGCAGGGCTGTCGGCCTCCACGCTTCGAATCAATGCGCCCGCAGCCTTGCCCAGGCCGAGCGCCTCGGCAACCTCCTTGGTCACCTCGCCAATGCCCACGCCAATTCGGCCACGCGTGACACGGCCTTGGGCGCGAAGCTGCTCTGAGACGCGATTGGCTTCATCGATGGGAATAGCAAAAGAAATTCCCATGAACCCGCCAGTGCGACTGTAGATTTGTGAGTTGATGCCAATCACTTCCCCGCGCATGTTGAGCAGCGGGCCGCCGGAGTTGCCGGGATTCACAGCAACATCAGTCTGGATAAAAGGGAGATAGTCACCCGTGTCTCGGCCTTTGGCACTGACAATTCCTGCGGTGACAGTGTTCTCAAGGCCAAAGGGAGAGCCAATGGCCAGCACCCATTCACCCACACGCAGCTTGTTGGGGTCGCCCATTTTGAGCGCGGTCAAGCCCGAGGCCTCGATCTTCACCAAGGCGACATCGGTGCGACGATCAGAGCCAATCAGTTTCGCTTTGAACTCGCGCTTATCGTCAAGCGTCACGAGAATTTCATCGGCGCCTTCCACCACATGGTGGTTGGTCATGATGAAACCATCTTTCGAAATAATGAAGCCACTGCCAACTCCCCGCGGCACAGGCTGGCCTTCACTACCGCGCGGACCGCGGGGGCTTGGGCCGGAACGCGGCGGAAAGAAACGCTTGAAAAACTCATAGAAGGGATCGTTCTCATCAAGCTCGGGCATGCCAGGAAAACCTGGCGGCACTTGCGAGGCCTGAACGCGAGCCAGTGTGCGGATATTCACTACGGCGGGGCTGGCCGCCTCGACCAAGTCCGCGAAGTCGGGCAGGCCGCGGGAGGCAGCAGCCTGCTGCGCGTGGGCGCTATTGAACTCCAACGCAACGGGCACGCAGGCAACACCCGTTGCGAAGGCCAGGGATGCAAGGAGGGATCGAAGCTTCATCTTTAGTTTTTCCATTCTACGGTTTGGGCAAATCGTGCAAGCGCATCGGGGGGGATATCACCCATCACCGTGATCCAGGACTCGCTCATCTCGCGAGACAACATGCTCAGCGCACCGCGATGACGAACCTTGTCGGTGAGCGGCCCCGAGACGGATTTCGGCTGCACAAAAACAGAGACGGTTGCAATGCCGTCCGAGAAAACATAGCGGCGGACATAAGGCCTTTTGGAATCGGGCGCAGTGCGCTCGAAAACGCCAACTTTTACGAAGCCCTTGAGCGTGTCGGGCGCGAATTTCAAATCCGGCCCTGATTCAACGCGGGCCATGGAGGCATCGTGCTGCTTCCAGTTCTTGATTTCCGAATACGAAGTGGATGCACCAACCGGCGTTGCCTTGGCCGAAAAGCTCAGCTCGGTAAATGCCGCCTGTTCTACAACGCGCTGATCCTTGGCAAGCTTTTGGCACTTCAGAATCAGGCCGGTTTGGTTATCGACCCAAATTCGCATCGGCCAGCGACCCGCCTGCTTCGGAATGAGCTCGTACTCTGTCGACTCGAGGTTGGCGATACGCAAAGTAGAGCCCTGCTTCAAATCGTAATTGGCAAGAACCTGTTGCGCAGAACCAATGAAAAGCATGGGAAACACCGATCGCTTAAATCCTGTTTGATCAATCTTCACCACCTGCTTATCGGGCCAATACGTGCGAGTCTCTAACGGGTCACGCACCACCTCTTGCCGAAAACCCTCAAGGGCCTGCACACGCGTGACCATATCGTTGCCCCTGCGGCCCTGCGTGATTTTTGAGGTATGCAGAACCGAGTCTTGCTGATGCACAAAGCTTCCCTGAAATGACAAGGACTGCGATGCTTGCTGAGCCTTTTCAATGACCTGCTGAGGCGTGAGTGCGAATACGGGCGAAAAAATAAATGCGCTCGTCATTGCGAGCCTGCGCAGCAGCCGTGGCAATGCAATCATCACCTCACCTCCGCTGAGACGGTGCGAATCGACATCGACCCGTGGGCCTCCAACAACTCACTCAAACGCGGGTCAGAGAGAATCACTGGCGTCGCGGGCTGGGCGAGCACAGCTGGCGTTGATGCGCCGGGCACTGCGCTTGCTACCAGCTCGCCAATATTGGTTTGCATCTGCGGAGCAATTGCAATAAGCGACACAAAAGCCACTGCTGCCGCAATAGCGCCACCGTAGACTATTTTTCTGGAGCGCTGGAATTCGCGCTGCTTGGAATTTGATTGCGACGCGGGCTGCGGCAGATGAATGGCTTCGTTAACAAGCTGGGTGCTCACCCGATTTACAAGCCGGGACGATTCGAGCGCAAGGCTTGTGCTGCGAAGCGTATCACCGGCTAGATGCCAGTGTTGCCATCGGCTTCGAAGCGCCGGGTCGGCCAAGACCTTCGCGGCAATGCCAGACGACTCGCTTGCTTCTAATTCGCCATCCATCCAGGCTGAAATTTTTTCATGCTCCATCTTGTGATCCCCCTCCTGCAGACTTCCCATAAACCACATCACTACCAACGCTGCCCCTCACTGGTTCCCAGAAGCGGCCGAAGGCGCTCGGCAATTGCCTCACGCGCCCTGAAAATGCGGGACCGCACGGTGCCAATCGGGCAGTTCATGGCCTCGGCGATCTCTTCATAGCTCAAGCCCTCGATCTCTCGAAGGGTGATGGCCGTTCTTAAATCGGGCGGCAAGGCCTCAATGGCCGCATTCACGGTTTCCGCCACCTGCCGGCTATGCAGCACCGCATCAGGGGTGTTGGTGTCCTCTACGACATCGCCCACGTCAAAAGATTCCCCCTCATCCGCATCGGCCGACTGGAGCTGGCTCATGTTGATTGGCCGCCGCCCCTGGGTTGCAAGGTAATTCTTGGCCGTATTGACTGCAATCCGGTAAAGCCAGGTGTAAAAAGCGCTCTCCCCTCGAAACTGGGGCAGGGCCCGGTACGCCTTGATAAACGCCTCCTGGGCCACATCCTCCATCTCGGCCTGGTCGCGAATGAAGCGTGAGAGCAGGCGCAGCACACGGCGCTCATACTTGGTGACCAGCAGTTCGAAGGCCTGGCGATCGCCCGCCTTCACACGCTCAACTAACTGGGCGTCGATATCACGCTGATTGATCACCTCTGGGCGGCCCTTTTGGCTGGCCTAAAGGCGAGTAAAGACCAAGGTGCCGTTGGTGCCGCCAAAGCCAAAATTGTTTTTGACTGCAACCTGGATGGGCAGATCACGGCCCGTGTTGGCGCAGTAATCGAGATCGCACTCGGGGTCTTGATTGAAGATGTTGATGGTGGGTGGGCTTGCCTGGCGATGAACGGCCAATACCGTAAAGACTGACTCTAGACCGCCTGCCCCGCCAAGCAAATGGCCAGTCATTGATTTTGTCGAATTCACCACGACTTTCGATGCGCGAGCCCCGAGTGCTGCCTTGATGGCGTCGGTTTCGTTTTTATCGCCCAAGGGCGTGGAGGTGCCGTGGGCGTTCACGTAATCGACTTGATCGGTTGCGATCCCGGCATCCTTGAGTGCATTGACCATGCAACGGCGCGGGCCGTCCATATTGGGCGCAGTCATGTGATAGGCATCGCCCGACATACCAAAGCCTGCGAGCTCGCAATAAATTCTCGCGCCACGGGCCTTGGCGTGTTCGTATTCTTCAAGCATTAAAACGCCCGCGCCTTCTCCCAACACAAAGCCATCGCGGTCTTTGTCCCAGGGGCGGGAAGCGGTTTTGGGGTCATCGTTGCGAGTCGAGAGGGCCCGGGCGGCGGCAAACCCGCCAATACCCAAGGGCGAGACCGTGGATTCGGCTCCGCCTGCCAGCATGGCATCAGCATCGCCGTATTGAATGAGCCGCATGGCCAGGCCAATGCTGTGAAGGCCTGTCGTACATGCGGTAACCGCAGCGACATTTGGGCCCTTGAGGTTTTTCAAAATGCTCAGATGGCCCGAGATCATGTTGATGATTGAGCCGGGCACAAAAAAAGGGGAGATACGACGCGCCCCCTTGGCAGTGTAATCGGCGTGGGTTTGTTCAATAAACGGAAGGCCGCCGATGCCCGAGCCTACGAAGGCTCCGATGCGCTCGGCATTGGCATCGGTGACTTCCAAGCCAGAGTCTTTCAGAGCCTGCAGGCCCGCTGCAATTCCGTAATGGATGAAGGTATCCATGTGCCGCGCCTCTTTGGCGGGCAGATAGTCTTCAACATTAAAGCCCTTGACCTCGCCGGCGAAGTGCACGGACAAGCCGCTGTGGTCAAACTTCGTGACAGTGTCGATACCAGTTTGGCCAGCCATGATGGCCTGCCAAGCCGATTCGATGGAGTTGCCAACCGGCGAGATACAGCCTAAGCCAGTGACTACAACCCGCCGCCGACCCGCGGCGCCCAAGTTGGTTGGTCCGCTCATCGGCAGCGTGCTTTCTTATTTTTTCAGGTTGGCGTTGACGTAGTCGATAGCCTGCTGAACGGTGGTGATCTTCTCGGCTTCCTCGTCGGGGATTTCGCAGCCGAAGGCGTCTTCCAGGGCCATAACCAGCTCCACGGTGTCGAGCGAGTCGGCACCCAGATCGTCCACGAACTTGGACTCTTTCTTGACGTCTTCAATTTTGACGCCGAGCTGCTCAGAAACGATGGCGATGACGCGCTTTTCAATGTCTTCCATTTACCTCTTCCTTGAAGATGATTCAGGTGTTCTCATTCTATCAGGACATCACCATTCCGCCGTTGACGTTCAGGGTTACCCCGGTAATGTAGGCAGCACCCTCTGATGCCAAAAAGGCGACAGATGCCGCCACATCGGCCGGAGTTCCGAGACGTTGGGCGGGGATTTGTGACGTCAATGTTTTGATTTGGTCCTCCGACAGGGCCTTTGTCATATCGGTGTCAATAAAGCCTGGGGCAACGGAATTCACCGTGATGTTTCGGCTGGCCACCTCGCGGCCTAGGGCCCGAGACATGCCCGCCACACCCGCTTTGGCGGCCGCGTAGTTAATTTGGCCGGGATTGCCCGAGACCCCCACCACCGAGGTGATGTTAATGATGCGGCCCCAGCGGGCCTTCATCATGGGCCGAAGCACGGCCCGCGACAGACGAAAGACGGCCGAGAGGTTGGTTTGAATCACCGCATCCCACTCTTCATCCTTCATGCGCATGGCCAGGTTATCGCGGGTAATCCCCGCGTTGTTCACCAAAATTCCAATCGGGCCGTGGGCGTTAGTGATGTCATCGATGAGGGCCTCGCAGGCAGCCGGGTCGTTGACCTGAAGAACACGGCCCTCGCCTTTGGCTCCAGCAGCTTCTAAGCTTTCAGAAATTTTCTGCGCGCCCTCTTGCGTGGTGGCCGTGCCGATAACGATGTGGCCTTGGGCGGCCAAGGCCAAGGCAATGGCCTGGCCGATGCCGCGGGTGGCGCCGGTGACGAGAGCGATTCGGGTTGTTTCCATGATCATTTCCTTTTTACTTCAGCGCCTCGAGCGTTGCTTCCAAACTGGCCTGATCATTAATGGCATGGGTATTGATTGAAGGCGCGATGCGCTTGACCAGCCCGCACAATACTTTTCCAGGGCCACATTCCACAACATCGGTCACGCCATTTTTCTCCATGAGCTGGATGAGCTCCACCCAACGCACAGGCTTCATGGCCTGGCGCGAGAGCGCATCACGAATTTTCTCGGCCTCGGTTTGAACGGCAACATCGACGTTATTGACTACCGAAAACTGCGGTACATTCAGCGACATTTTTTCCAAATAGCCCCGCAAAGCATGCGCTGCAGGCGCCAACAAGCTCGAGTGAAATGGCGCCGACACCGCAAGGGGCAGTGCGCGTTTTGCGCCGCGCTCCTTCACCAGCGCACAGGCACGATCCACTGCTTCTTTGTGCCCTGCAATCACCGTTTGGTCAGGTGCATTGAAGTTCACTGCTTCCACAATCTGGCCTTGCGCCGCATCGGCACAGGCTTTGATCACCGCATCGCTGTCCATTCCCAGCACTGCCGCCATAGACCCAATGCCCACGGGCACTGCGGCCTGCATTTGCTCGGCGCGAAAACGCACAGCTGGAATTGCATCTTTTAATTCAAACACGCCCGCAGCGGTTAACGCGGAATACTCACCCAAGCTGTGGCCCGCACCCCATGCGGGCTTGGGCCCACCTGCGGCAAGCCATGCACGATAAAACGCCACTGAGCTCGCCAACATGACAGGCTGGGTATTGACCGTGAGACTTAAGGCCTCTGTCGGCCCCTCATTAATCAGTGTTGCGAGGTCCTGGCCCAAGGCATGGGATGCCTCCTGAATCGTCTGCGCAACTGTGGAGTTGCCCGCAAAACCAGCGAGCATTCCCACCGTTTGAGAGCCTTGTCCAGGAAAAACAAATGCGAGCATGTTCTCTACCCGTTTGAAAAATTAAATCTCAGCCAGCACCGCGCCCCAGGTGAATCCGCCGCCTACGCCTTGCATCATCACCTTGTGCCCAGCCTTGATACGGCCATCGCGAATCGCAAGGTCGAGGGCCATGGGCACCGATGCGGCAGAGGTATTCGCATGCTGATCCACCGTGATCACGACCTTAGACTCATCAAGCCCGAGCCGCTTTGCGGTGGCGCTCAAAATTCGTACATTGGCCTGGTGAGGAATTAGCCAATCGATGTCGGCAATACCGCAGCCCGCATCGGCCACCACCTCGCGAGCAACACTATCTAAAACCTGCACGGCCATTTTGAAGACGGCCTGGCCATCCATGGTGAGAAAGGGATGGCCCACCGCCTTGCCGCCGCACACAGTGCCCGGCACATTCAGAATTCCTTCCAGTTCACCTTTGGCATGCAAGCGGTGCGCAATGATTCCTGGGCTTGAAGCGGCACGCAGCACGACTGCGCCTGCGCCATCGCCAAACAATACGCAGGTGGTGCGATCGTTCCAATCCAGAATTCTTGAAAACACCTCGGCACCGATCACCAATGCATTTTTGGCCTTGCCTGCCTTGATAAAAAGATCAGCCGTGGCCATAGCGTAGGCAAAGCCGCTGCAGACTGCCTGAATATCAAAGGCAGGCGAGCCGTTATCGATGCCTAATTTTTTTTGTACCAGGCACGCCGTGGAAGGAAAGATCATGTCGGGTGTGGACGTGGCCAGAATCACCAGGTCGATTTCATTGGCAGACATTGCTGCGCTTGCCAGGGCCTCATGGGCGGCATGGGCTGCCAGATCGCTGCAGTGAAGAGACTCTTGCGCAATATGCCGCTGACGAATTCCGGTGCGGCTCACAATCCATTCGTCGGAAGTTTCAACTCCCTGGCGCCCAAGCCGCTCAACGAGCTGGGCATTGGTGACTGGGGCTCCCGGCAAAAAGCGGCCGGTTCCAGCGATTCGTGAAAACAATTCCATGGTGGGAGTGTACCGAGTCGGGCCTGCTCGGGAGAAATCAAGCGCCTGCCTGGCGCTCCTGCAAGGCCTGGGCGATCTTCTGATTCAAGCCATGAGCGGCAGCATCGGCTGCACGCTGCAGCGCATGACGAAAGGCAAAGCTATCTGCCGAGCCATGGCTTTTGATAACAATGCCGCGAAGGCCTAGCAACGAAGCGCCGTTATAGCGACGATGATCGACACGGGCCGAGAACCGCTTGAGCACAGGCTGAGCAATCACGGCCATTAGTTTTGTCAAAATGTTGCGGGTAAATTCTTCGCGAATAAAAGCACGCAGCATCTGTGCCAGGCCCTCCGAAGTTTTCAAAGCAACATTGCCCACAAAGCCATCGCAAACCACAACATCAGTCGTCCCTTTAAAAATATCGTCGCCTTCGACGTTGCCGTGAAAATTAAGCGAGCTTTCGCGCAGCATTTCGCCGGCAAGCTTCACGGTTTCGTTTCCTTTAATGAGTTCGGCTCCGACATTGAGTAGCCCCACCGAGGGCCTTTCTTTGCCGTGAATCACCGTGACCAAGGCCGCACCCATCAGCGCAAACTGATAAAGGTGCTCTGCACCGCATTCCACATTCGCGCCGAGATCAAGCATCGTGGTGACACCGCCCGTTTTGTTGGGCAGGGCGGTTGCAATCGCTGGGCGATCAATGCCTTCGATCGTCTTTAAAACATAGCGGGCAATGGCCATGAGCGCGCCGGTGTTGCCGGCGCTGACCGCCGCATGGGCCCTGCCCTCGTTAACCGCCTCAATGGCAAGCCGCATGGAAGACTGACGCTTACCGCGCAAGGCCACCGCCGGCGGGTCGTCCATCAGGACCACCTCATCAGTGTGCAGGATTTCAAGCCGGCTTTTCAGCGCCGAAGAGTCGGTTTGGCCCGAGAGTGCCCGATCAAGCGCCTGCCGAATCTTGGGCTCTTGGCCTACGAGCAAAACGCGATGGGCAGGATGACGGCTAAGGAAATCGACCGCCGCTGGAATGGTGGTGGGAATGCCAAAGTCGCCGCCCATGCAATCGACGGCAACGCACACTCCCGAGGGCGGATTTTCAGGCAACTTCTTTAGTTTTTACGACTTTCTTGCCGCGGTAGTAGCCATTGGGGCTAATGTGATGGCGCAGGTGAACTTCGCCTGTAGTGGGCTCAACGGCCACCGGCGGATTGTTCAGAAAATCGTGCGAACGGTGCATGCCGCGCTTGGACGGCGACTTCTTGTTTTGTTGGACAGCCATGTGCGTAGACTCCGGAAAACCTTGAATTGTAAGCGATTTTCGATTTTCTAGGACTTCTTCAACAGGTCTTTGAGGCCCGCAAGCGGCCGGGCAGTCTCCGGTTCATCAGGGCTATTGGCAGCCCTGAGCCCCTCTTCACCAAGCGCCCGTAGCGGTGGGCGACAGTCTGCGTGCTTCGGTGCCATGGGCAGATTCAGAAGCAGTTCGTCTTCAATCAATAAAGCCAAGCTCATGCCGTCTTCGGGGGACAGGTAATCAACTTCTGCGAGGCCCTCAGTGCCCTGCGGTCCATCGGCCAGGGACTCCTCGGTCATGGCATCGGCCAAAGCAGCTGTGGCAAAAAACTCAAAGCCTCGGCTCGCATGAAGCGCCACACTTACCGGCATGAGACATCGTTCACAGGTGCACGACACCGTCGCCCTCGCGAGAAGCCGCCAACGCCGGCGCCCGCCTGGGCCTTGCTGATCTTCTGGAGCAAAAGACCACTGAATCGGTGAATCGACGGATAAGACAGACTCAGCAAGCCTAGGCAGCTCTTTGGGCAGGAGCTCTCCCTGCGCCGGCAATCGCCCCGCTTTCAAGGATTTCTCAAGCAGGCCAGTTGACAGCGTTGCCCGCAGATCAAACCCCTGCAAAACGCCCAATTCTTTTTTGGCATTCATAATGCCCCCTACTTTAAATTGTTTAAGGCTGCATTCAAGTCGACATGACCTTGACGCCAACACCGCACACGCTGATTCTTGCCTCCGGCAGCCCCTATCGTCGCGAGCTGCTTGCCCGGTTGGGCTTGCCGTTTTCCGTTTGCTCGCCAAACATTGATGAGACCGCAATGCCGCACGAGGATTTTGTGCAGACCGCCAAGCGGCTTGCCTACGAAAAAGCGCTTGCAGTGGCCAAGCAATTTCCTGATGCCGTAGTGATTGGCTCCGATCAAGTCGCCCAGTGCGAAGGAACTCGGCTCGATAAGCCCGGAAATGCGGATAACGCCTTAAAACATCTGCTGCTTCAGCGCGGAAAAACCTCGGAGTTTTATACCGCCGTTTGTGTTGCAAGCGAAGGGGGCAAGAAGACTGCGGTAGAGCTCGTGACAACCCAGGTGACATTTCTGGGTGCAGAAGATTTACCTGAGCAAACGCTTCGCACTTATATCGAAATTGAAAAACCTTTTGACTGCGCAGGCGGGGCAAAGTCGGAAGGCTTGGGCATTGCGCTAGTTCAGTCTATTGAAGGCTCTGACCCAACGGCATTGGTTGGGCTGCCGCTCATTGCATTGGTGAGGTTGTTAAAAGGCTTTGGGGTCTCCGTCATTTCGAGCCCACGCACTTAAACCCTTTCTCTCAAGGGCGCGAAGCGGCCGTGGGGATCCGTTAGTAAACCGACCAGCCCGACATCACCTTCGCAAAAGCCTCGCCCATCGAAGCGCCAAAGCGCTTGGCCAAGCGCTCGGCAAGGCTTGGCTGCAAGGTGTAATCAATGATCTCTTCGGCCTTGATCAAGTCTCTTGCAACAGTGTCAATGCTGCCAAGCCCATCAGCGAGACCTAGCTGAACGCTCCGTGAGCCGGTAAACACCATGCCCGAAAAGACCTCAGGGGATTTTGAAAGCCGATCGCCACGGCCTGTTTTCACTGCATCGATAAACTGCGTATGCACCTCATCCAACATCGCCTGCATCGCTGCTTTCTTTTTTGGGTCGACAGGCAGGAATGGATCTAGCATTGATTTGTTTTCTCCTGCCACCAGCAGCCGGCGCTCAATGCCTAATTTCTTGAGTGCCTCGGTAAATCCAAAGCTGTCGAGGCGCACGCCGATGGAGCCCACAAGACTCGCTTTATCGACATAAATCGAATCTGCCGCGGCCGCAACGTAGTAGCCACCCGAAGCGCCTACATCTTCAATGACTGCAATCACGGGCTTATCTTGGTGCAGGGCTTTCAGTCTTTTAATCTCATCAAACACAATGCCCGATTGCACTGGGCTTCCTCCCGGGCTGTTGACACGCAAAATTACGCCAGCCGCTGCCTTGTTTTCAAAGGCCAAGCGCAAGGATTCATTGAGCACGTCGGCACTTGCATTGCCGTCGCTGCTGATAACGCCATCAATGTTGACCAAGGCCGTGTGTCGGCTTGTGGGCACATGGCTCACCGTTGCGTGGTCGCCCCAGAAGATGCCCGCCAGAATAATGATCGAAACGCCAAAGGTGGCAAAGCGCCAGAAGATTCCCCAGCGCCTCGCACGTCGCTGCTCCGCCAGATTCGCGAGCAGCACTTTCTCAATCATTTCGTTATCCATTTTCCAATCCAATCGTGAAGTTCTTCAACCGAATGCATCAACGCCAACGGGTTGGCCTCAAGCAAGTCTTCCTTGCGATGCGCCCCATAGCCTACGGCCAATGCCGATGCGCCTGCAGACCTTGCCATGAAAATATCATGAGTCGTATCGCCAATCACCAAGGTTGCTGCGGGAGCAATCGAGAGCTCTTCACAAATCTCCAGCACCATAGCAGGCGCAGGCTTCGGGTCGGTCTCATCGGCGCAGCGCGAGGTTTCAAAAAAATGACGCGTGCCGGTTGCGTCAAAGCCCCGCTCTAGCCCCACGCGCGACTTGCCCGTGGCCACGGCCAGGGGCAAGCCACTTTGTTTGATCGTATCGAGCACCCCAGTCATCCCTGGAAAGGGAAGCAGGCTTTGATCCCGAGACAAGTAATGATGACGAAAACGGTCAGTCAGGGCCTGCTGCTGCTGATGGGTTAACCCCGGCGCTACGCGAGACAAAGCATCCTGCAGGCCCAAGCCAATGACATAGCTTGCCGAATGCGGATCGCGCACTTCAACCCCAATGTCGCTGCATGCATTTAAGATGGCCTGGGCAATGGTGGGAGTGGAATCAACCACCGTGCCATCCCAATCAAAAATCACGAGTTCACATTTACGGGGCAGCATCAGGGGGTTTCCAGTTCAAAAAATTGAAGAATTTGTCGCCACAAGGCATCAGGCTCGGCACGCAAGTGAAGTTTTTCTTCTGAGCGAGGATGTTTGCACCGAAGCTGCCAAGCATGAAGCATCATCCGCTTCGGCTTTAGCTTCGCATCCAGATCATGATCGCCGTATTTCGGGTCTCCAACAATCGCGCAGCCCTGGCTCGCCAAATGCACTCTGATCTGATGAGTCCTGCCGGTGATCGGTTCGCACTCAAGCAAACAGGCCTTGCCGAGTTGTGGATGCTCTGATCGCTGCAGCACTTTTATCTTTGTGATTGCCGCCTGGCCCTCGGGGTCGACGCGCACCCAGCGCTCACCTTTGGCGTTGACCCATTTGTGAAGCGGCGCATCGATTTGATCCAGGCCCACGGGCCATTCGCCCCACACCAGCGCGAGATAACGTTTACGCATCTCACCCTCGCGCAACTGTCGATGAAATTCGGTCAGGGCTGATCGTCGTTTGGCAAGCAGCATGACCCCTGAGGTTTCGCGGTCGAGGCGATGGACGAGTTCAAGATAAACGTCATCGCGAGGACCCGACGGGGCCCGTGGCGATCTACTCTTCCTCAACGCCTCAATCACCCCAACCTTGACCCCGCTTCCCCCATGCACCGCCAATCCAAAAGGCTTGTCGATTGCAAGCATCACTTCATCTTCAAGCACCACTTTGATCTTCTCGGACACAGCTTTTGCCATGGCCACTGACGCACCGCCCGTAGACTGGGCCTGGCCGTCGCCCGCCGTGCCCTGGGCCACCCGCACCGGCGGAATGCGTAGCTGATCGCCCGCCTGCACCCGATAGTCCGAGCCCACCCGGCCGCCGTTGACCCGCACCTCGCCGGTTCGCACCATGCGATGAATTCGGGTCTTGGGCACCCCCTTTAAGCGGGCCATGAGGTAGTTATCGATCCGCTGGCCCTCGTACTCGCCATCGACCAGCCAGCGCTGAACCTTGGCTGTCTCGGGGGCGGTCTCAGGCGCGGTGCCTGACACCGGTTGTGGAGATTTTGGGGACATTTCAGCTTTCGACTGTATACTCAGGCGGTCAAAGATCCGTCCCGGCTGATAAACCGGTTGATGCCTTTGACCTGACTGCAAAGTGTGCAGTGAATTGTATTTGACCGAGGAGCGCAATTTTGCGGGGCCCGGCAAGCGAGATAAACGAACACAACCGGAATGCGTTGTTAGCGTGGCAAAAGTTCTAGTCCTACCCACCCTTTCCCGTCTACGATTTTCGTCGAACATGCGGCGCTTTCTGCCGCGTGCGAACTCGTTTTTGCTGCTGCCGCGATCATTGCTGCCCTCCTAAACCGCTAACGCGGGAGGAGTAGTAAATGAAACGCATGCTGTTTAATGCGACCCATGCCGAAGAGCTGAGGGTTGCCATCGTTGACGGCCAAAAGCTTATTGATCTCGATATCGAGACCGCTGGCCGAGAGCAACGCAAAAGCAATATCTACAAAGGGGTCGTCACCCGGGTTGAACCCAGCTTGGAGGCCTGCTTTGTCAATTACGGCGAGGAGCGTCACGGCTTTTTGCCCTTCAAAGAAATCGCCCGCGAATACTTCCGTCCCGGCGTCGACGTTGGCCGCGCCACGATAAAAGAAGCCATCGCCGAGGGCACCGAAATGCTGGTGCAGGTGGAAAAGGAAGAGCGCGGCACCAAGGGCGCGGCGCTCACCACCTTTATTTCACTGGCTGGCCGGTATCTGGTGCTCATGCCCAACAACCCCCGCGGGGGCGGCGTGTCCCGCCGAATCGAAGGCGAAGAACGCCAAGAGCTTCGCGAAACCATGGACAAGCTCGACGTGCCCGGTGGCATGAGCCTGATTGCCCGAACCGCGGGCATTGGCCGCACTGCCGAAGAGCTTCAGTGGGACTTGAATTACCTGTTGCAGCTGTGGCGCGCCATTGACGATGCCCGAAAGCTTCAGCCCGGTGCCTATCTGATTTATCAGGAATCCAGCCTGGTCATTCGCGCCATTCGCGATTACTTCCACCCCGATATCGGCGAAATTCTGGTCGATACCGATGACATTTATGAGCAGGCCCGTCAGTTCATGCTGCATGTCATGCCTGACATGGGTACGCGAGTAAAGCGCTACAACGACGATGTGCCATTGTTTTCTCGATTCCAAATCGAGCACCAAATTGAAACCGCGTATTCGCGTGTCGTGCCCCTGCCCTCGGGCGGCGCCATTGTGATTGACCACACCGAGGCCTTGGTCGCAGTGGATGTGAACTCGGCCCGCGCCACACGTGGCTCCGATATTGAAGAAACCGCGTTTCGCACAAACTGCGAAGCCGCTGATGAAGTAGGAAGACAGCTGCGACTGCGCGACTTGGGCGGCCTGATTGTGATCGACTTCATTGACATGGAGTCGGCGAAAAACCAGCGCGAAGTTGAAATGCGGCTGCGCGATGCACTGCACTTTGACCGCGCCCGGGTACAAATGGGCAAGATCTCGCGCTTTGGCTTGATGGAGTTATCTCGCCAGCGGCTGCGTCCTGCTCTGAACGAGGGCTCGCACATTACCTGCCCGCGCTGTAATGGCACCGGCGTCATTCGTGATGTCGATTCCAGCGCGCTGCACATTCTGCGTATCTTGCAAGAGGAAGCCATGAAAGATGGCACCGCCGCATTACATGTGCAGGTGCCTGTTGAAGTGGCTACGTTCTTGCTCAATGAAAAGCGTACCGACATTGCGAAGCTTGAATATCGCCTCAAGGTGACCGTAGTGCTTATTCCCAACAAATATCTGGAGACACCCAACTACAACATTGAGCGTATCAAGCACGATGATCCGCGCCTTGAAGATACGCGGGCCAGCTACGCCATGGCCGAAGAGCCTGCAACAGAAACTGCTTACAAGCTTCAAAAAGCAGAGCCCGGCGCACCCAGCAAGCCAAGACAAGAGGCTGTTGTGAAAGGGATCACCCCCACCCAGCCTGCTCCGATATCGGCGCGCCCTGCGGCACAAAGCACCACGGCAGAAAAAGGCTTGTTTGCGCGCATCATGGGCTGGTTCTCGAGCAGCGAGCCCAAGGCTGCAGAGGCGCCCGCCCAGGGTGCATCACGCGGCGATCGGGGCGATCGCGGGGATCGCAATCGAGGTGGCCGCAATGACCGTTCGCGCAATGGCCGGGGCCAGCGTGATCGTGAAGACAATCGCGGCCGTCAGCAAAAGCGTGAGACCGCCGAGGCAACAGAGGGCAGTGCACAGCAGGAACAGAAACGCGGTGATCGTCGCGAGCGTGGTGATCGTAACGATCAACAGCGCCGCCAGCGTAATGAGCGGCCTGAGCAGCAGACTGAGAAACAGCCCGTTATGGAAGCAGGCCAAGATGCGCTTACAAGTCCATCTGCCGAAACGGTGGAGCTCATTGAGGCTGCCGAGCAGCAAAAACGCGGGCGTCGCCGTCGCCGCGGCCGAGGCGGGAAGCGCGAAGAAGAGGGCTCGCAACAGGTCCTATCAGGTGCTCCCGATGAGGTGGAGTCTTCCTCGCGCGAAGACGTGCTTACGCCATCCCGTGAGGAGGCTCCCGTTGCATCCCCACGTGAGGAAGAAACTCCCACCCCGTCATTGCGAGCGAGCGAAGCGAACGTAACAATCCAAGACCGGGGATCGCCTCAGGCCCTGTCGGGCCTCCGCGATGACGATACAAGCGCGGGCCCTCGCGATGACGTTGCGCCCCCCATCCAGATCTCAGAGGAAACCCTTAAGCAGACCCTTAAACAAGCGGGCCTGCAGTGGGTGCAGACAGACCCGAACAAAGCGCCAACAGAGGCCGTTGCAGAGCCGCCGCTTAAATTGGGACGCACCCCGCGCAGGCAGGCCGAGACAGCCCCACAAGAGCCTTTGGTCATGGTGGAGACTCGACAAAATAATCCCTAATCGGTCGATAATTCGCGCATGTCCTATGGCCAGCGCATTTTTTCGATCCTTCCGGATTCAACAGCGCAACACACCGTTGAAGCGGCCAAGCTCGACTCGCTTGGCCCGCTTCCTCCGGCCCCTGTGCGCGATCAGATGCATCGCGTGCTCAAAGACCTGCGAGTTTCCGTCATTGACCAATGTAACTTCCGCTGCACGTACTGCATGCCCAAGGAAGTATTTGACAAAGACTATCAATTCCTTGACCGCAAAGAGCTACTGTCATTTGAAGAGATTGAGCGTGTCACGAAATCTTTTATCGCGCTTGGCATCGACAAGCTGCGCATCACCGGCGGCGAGCCGCTCTTACGAAAAAATATCGAGGAGCTTGTTGCCCGCGTAGCGCCACTGAAAAACATTCACGGCAAGCCTTTGGAAATCGCGATGACCACCAATGGCGCCTTACTTGCACAAAAGGCACAGCTGCTTAAAGATGCAGGCCTTTCGCGCATCACAGTAAGCCTCGATGCTTTAAGTGACGCAACGTTTAAAGCCATGAATGATGTCGATTTCCCTGTGGCGGATGTGCTCAAGGGCATTGAGGCGGCAGCCTCGGCAGGCCTGCGTGTCAAAGTCAACATGGTGGTGCAGCGTGGCGTGAACGATCAAGAAATTGTGCCTATGGCCAAGGCCTTTCGCGACCGCGGACATACCTTGCGCTTCATTGAGTTTATGGATGTTGGCACTTCTAACGCCTGGGATTGGAAGCATGTAGTGCCTGCGCGTGAAGTCGTCGAGATGATCTCAAAGCGCTTCCCGCTCATTCCGATTGGCCGCGACACGCCGAGCGAGGTGTCGGAGCGCTGGCGCTATGCCGATGGGCTTGGCGAGATCGGTGTTATTTCATCAGTGAGCAAGCCCTTTTGTGGCGATTGCTCTCGGGCACGGATATCTGCAGAGGGCGTGCTCTACACCTGTTTGTTCGCAAGCCGTGGCACCGATTTGCGCGGGCTGCTGCGCGGTGAAACAAGCCCAAGCGACGAAGACCTGTTGCGCGTCTTAGGCAACATCTGGATGCAGCGCAACGACCGCTACTCGGAGCTGCGTGCGCAGCTTCGCGAGCAGGGCGTGAAGAAGGTCGAAATGAGTTATATCGGCGGTTGATTACTTATTCGAATTCAGCGGCGAGGGAAGGCTTGCATAATAAGCCGCCAAATCAGCAATCTCCTGCTTGGTTAGCGCCGCTGACATGCCCATCATGATGGGGTTCTTGCGGGTTCCCTTCTGATACTCGTTGAGCGCGCGCACCAGGTAATCCTGATACTGGCCGGCCAATATGGGGTAGCTCGGGTCGAGCGCTTTCACGCCATCAGCCCCGTGACAAGCGGCGCAAGCGGCGTCCGCCTTTTGCTTGCCTGCCGCGATATTGCCGCCTTTTACGGTGGCGGGCACAGACCGGGAGAGGCCTTTACGCGAATAGTAGGCAGCCAAGTCGGCTTTGTTCTCGGCAGTCAGGCTTCTCGAGAGGGCCACCATGCTCGGGTGGGAACGCTCGCCCGAGGCGTAGGCCTTTAACGATGACTCAATGTAAGCCGCGCTTTGTCCGGATATTTTTGGAACGGTATGGACCACTGGAAAAGCGGTTTTGTATCCAGGAATGGCATGGCAGCCAACACAGTTTGAGTTAATTTTTGCGCCTGCATCCGCATTTCCTGCAACTGCCTGCTGCGACAACAAAACCGATGTTGCGGCCACCACGGCGGCACACGCCTGCTTGACGAAATTGTTCAGCATGTCTCCCCCCATCGTTGAACGGGGGGAAGTGTAGCATCAAACTTCAGGCGCTCATCAGGCCGCGCAGCATGAAGCTGTTGAGCCGTTTGACAAACGCCGCAGGGTCTTGAGGCTGGCCACCCTCGGCCAGTAGCGCTTGATCAAAGAGCACCCACACCAGATCATCAAAGCTTGCAGAGTCCTGTGAGAGTGCCCTGACCAAAGGGTGCTCGGGATTGAGCTCGAGAATCGGCTTGCGATCGGGGGCTTTCTGGCCCGCCTGCTTGAGCAAGCGCTCCAAATGCCCGCTCATATCGTGCTCTTCCGACACCAGACAGCAGGCCGATTCCGTGAGCCGGCCAGTCATGCGAACCTCTTTGACCTTATCCCCCAAAACTTTTTGCGCCTTTTCAATGATTGGCTTGTACTGCTTCTCCACCTCCTTGGCAGGCTTGGTGTCCTGGTCTTCGAGCTTGCCCAAGTCGAGTGCGCCCTTGGCGACCGACTGGATCTGCTTGCCCTCAAACTCGTTAAGGAAATTCAGCATCCATTCATCAATTCGATCGGTAAGCAACAAGACTTCAATATCTTTTTTGTTAAATACTTCCAAGTGAGGACTGGCCTTCGCTGCTGCCAAAGAATCGGCCGTGATCACATAAATCTTCTCCTGGCCTTCTTTCATTCGGCCGACATAATCTTTCAGCGACACGCTTGGCTGGTCCCCATCCGACTTCGTTGAGATGAAACGCATGAGACCCGAGAGCTTTTCCTTATTAGAAAAATCCTCTCCAAAGCCTTCTTTCAGGCATTGGCCAAACTCCTTCCAAAAAGTTGCGTAGTCCTCAGGCTTATTGGCTGCCATATCCTCAAGCAGGCCCAGAATTCGCTTGGTGCAGCCTTCGCGTATCGCCTTGATGTCCCGGCTCTCTTGCAAGATTTCCCGCGATACATTCAAGGGAAGATCGGAAGAGTCCACCACCCCGCGCACAAACCGCAGATACGAAGGCAGCAGCTGCTCGGCGTCGTCCATGATGAACACGCGCTTGACATAGAGCTTGAGCCCATGGCGCTGCTGTCGATCATAGAGATCGAAGGGCGCTTTGGAGGGAATGTAGAGCAGCTGGGTGTATTCCGTTCTGCCCTCGACCCGGTTATGGGTCCAGGCCAAAGGCTCACCCATGCCAAAACTCAACCCTTGGAAAAAGGATTTGTACTGCTCCTCGGTCACCTCACTTTTGGGGCGTGTCCACAATGCAGAAGCCTGATTGACGGTTTCCCACTCATCTTTTTCAACGTACTCGTTTTTCTTGTCATCCCAATCACGCTTGCGCATTTGAATGGGAATGCCAATGTGGTCGGAATAGCGCTTCAAAATGTCTTTGATTGTCCAGTGCTCCAACAAATCATCATGGCCCTTCTCATCCTCACCCTCGCCTTCTTTGGTGCGCAAATGCAGGATCACGTCCGTGCCGCGGCCGGCTTTTTCCACTGCCTGAACGCTGAACTCGCCCGTTCCATCCGACTCCCAACGCACGGCATCGCCGGCGGGCAGACCAGCCCGGCGTGACACGACGGTGACTTGGTCGGCCACGATAAAAGCCGAATAAAAACCAACGCCAAACTGACCAATCAGATTGCTGTCTCTCGAGTCATCGCCTGTGAGTTTTCCGAAAAACTCTTTGGTGCCGGAGCGGGCAATCGTGCCCAAATGCTCAACGGCCTCGTCACGGCTCATGCCAATGCCGTTGTCAGACATCGTGATCGTGCGGGCCTCTTTGTCGATGCTGATCCGAATTCTGAACTCGCCATCGTCTTCATAAAGCTCGGGCTTTTGCAAGGCCTCGACACGCAGCTTGTCGCAAGCATCTGAGGCATTGGAGACCAGCTCGCGCAGGAAAATATCCCGGTTGCTGTATAGAGAGTGAATCATGAGGTGCAGCAACTGCTTGACCTCGGTCTGAAAGGCTAGGGTTTCTTTGGACATGGGTTTACCTCCTGCGCTTGGAGGTGGGGGCTGATAATCGGCTTTTCAAGGGGCAAGCCCCAATCACGCCAATCCGAAGCCAGGGCAGCGAATCAGATGATTTTCAATTCACCGCAATCAATCCAGGCCTGGCGGACCATCAATGACGGCGTAATGGGCGGGGTGTCGAGCAGCGCCTTTCGATTTGACCCGCAGGGCTTTGCGTTATTTAAGGGCGAAGTGTCGCTCGATTTCGGCGGCGGGTTTGCGTCGGTACGTGCGTTAACTCAAGAGCTTGCCCGGGCTAATTTTGCGGGCGTTGAACTCGAGGTGCTCGGCGATGGCAAGCGCTACAAGCTCAATCTATTCACGGATCAATCGTTTGACGGGTTGGCCTATCAAGCCGAGTTCACACCCCCTGCAACTGAATGGGCCACGGTGTCGATCCCCAAAGCATCCTTTGTCGCAAGCTTTCGCGGCCGGCCCGTGTTGGGCGCGCCTACCCTTGATGGCAGCCGAATTCAGCAGGTGGGGCTCATGATTGCGGGCAAACAGGCTGGACCATTTTGCTTGAAGCTGAAAGAGATTTCCCTGAGATAAAAGCTCATCCATTTGGCTGATTTTCACCGGTCTGTAGCGGCATTAGCCTGGCATGTTGTTCGCCCTTTATGCCCGCCAACGCCAATGAAGCCTTTTCAATTTATATCACTAAGTGGTACAGTTCCACTGTGATCGCGCGGTGGGTATTTCAAACCCGCACGTTCGCACGCTGGGCATTTAAAGCCGGCGTGAGCGATGCTCAGCTTCTTCGGGCTGTTGAAGAGCTCTCGGGCGGGCTGATTGATGCACAGCTGGGTGGCGCGCTCGTCAAAAAGCGCGTTGCAATAAGCGGCAAAGGCAAGCGATCAGGCGGAAGAACCCTAGTCGCAACAAATTTGAAAGATCGCTGGATTTTCCTCTTTGGTTTCGGAAAGAACGAAAGAGACAACGTTAATCTGAGCGAGCTGACCGCCCTTCGAGAGTTGGCAAAAACATATCTTGAACTTAACGAAAGTCAGCTGGCCACCGCAGTAACGTCGGGTGAATTAATTGAGGTGAAGAATGACACAGAAACAGAAAAGCAGAATCTTGAAAGAGGTGCAGGAATCCGCAACCGGCCTCTTTAAAGCGGGCGTAATCAGCAAACGTGAAATGGCAAAATTTGGCGCTCTATGCAACCTGGAAGTAACACCCCTGAGCGCACGCCAAATCAAGCTACTAAGAAAAAAGTAAAACGTGAGCCAGGCTGTGTTTGCAGCGGTTTTAAACACCAGTGTTTCAACAGTCCAGAAATGGGAGCTTGGAGACAAACACCCAAGCGGCCCCTCCCTGAAATTACTAAGCCTGATTGAGCGAAAAGGCCTCGAGGCAGTTCTATAAAGGTGACCGAATGGTTGTCGGCTTGAATTTCACTTCCAGCAACTTGCCCCGCCTTGCGCGATTGCCCACGTAGCTCTTCCACTCGCGCGCCTCAAGAATCTGCTCCACAGCTTTGCCGGCGCGGCCGCTGCCTGACACCACTAAGCCGCTTTTGGCAGGCAACCCAGCAGCATCCACAAACGCATCGCCTTTGGGCTCGGGGTCGAGCAGCAACACGCCTCGGCCACCCGTGGGCAACACCTTCACATCCGAAGCGGTAACCACTAGCAATCGGCCTTTGGCAGAGAGCATGGCCAAATGGGCCCAGTCTTGTGGCAGCACACGAATGAAAGAAGGCCCATCCCCCTTTTCGATCGTCATGAATTGTTTGCCAGCCCGCTGCCGCGTGGCCATGGATTCAATGCTGGTGACAAAACCAAGCCCTAATCGCGAGCCCACAACCAAGGATGTGTGCAATGGCCCTGCCACAAACTGTGAGAGCACTGCACCGGCCTCGACTTCCACCATGCTGGTGAGCGGCGATCCATCACCACGGGCGCCAGGCAAGCTAGCGACCGGAACCGAATAGCTTCGGCCGGTGGAAGACAGCGCAATCAAGGTATCCACGGTGCGACATTCGAAAGTTCCGTAGAGCGCATCGCCTTGCTTGAAGGTGAACTGCGAGGCATCGTGGCCGTGGCCCTGGCGCGCCCGTGCCCAGCCGTTGACCGAGACGACCACGGTGACCGGCTCATCAATGACGGGCACCTCCACGGTGGTGCGCTCGGCCGCTTTGATTAAGGTGCGGCGTTTATCGCCAAACTTTTTCGCATCGTCTTCAATCTCTTTCGAAACCGATTTGCGCAAGGCCTTGTCGTTTTCAAGCAAGTGGGTGAGCTTGCCTTCATCTTCACGCAATTGAGAAAGCTCTTTCTCAATCTTGATCGCCTCAAGCCTCGCCAACTGGCGCAGGCGAATCTCAAGAATGTCTTCGGCCTGAATTTCAGTGAGGCCAAACTTTTTTACCAAGGCAGGCTTGGGCTCATCACTTTCGCGAATCACCTTGATCACTTTGTCGATATTCAATAAAGCAATCGAGCGGCCTTCCAGGATATGAATACGCCGCTGCGTTTGATCCAAACGGTGCTGGGTTCTTCGGCGCACCGTAGCCATTCGGTAATCCACCCACTGCGAGAGCATCTCGCGCAGGGAGAGCGAGCGGGGCCGCCCGTCAATATCAACGGCCACCAGGTTCATCGCAACGCTGCTCTCAAGCGGCGTGTGCGCCAAGAGCACCTTGATGAATTCGTCGCGGTCTTGCCGGGAAGACTTGGGCTCAAAGACCAAGCGCACATCGGCATCTTTGCCCGACTCGTCACGCACAGTATCGAGAACACCTAGCACGAGCGACTTCAATGTCTGCTGATCGCTCGTGAGCGATTTCTTGCCCGCCTTGACCTTGGGGTTGGTGATCTCTTCAATTTCTTCCAACACCTTTTGTGCTGACACGCCGTGGGGCAGCTCATGCACAACGAGCTGCCACTGGCCGCGGGCCATTTCCTCAATCGTCCAGCGGGCGCGTGTTTTCAGCGAGCCACGGCCAGTGCTATAAGCCGCCGCAATCTCGTCTGCCGACGAAATAATCTGGCCGCCGCCCGGAAAATCAGGGCCAGGAATCAGTTTGTAGAGCTCCTGATCGGTAAGGCCCGGCCTCTCAATCAAGGCAACCGCCGCATGGGCCACTTCGCTTAAGTTATGCGGAGGAATTTCAGTGGCCATGCCCACGGCAATTCCCGATGCACCGTTGAGCAATGCAACGGGAAGCCTTGCAGGCAAACGCAAGGGCTCGGTAAAAGAGCCATCGTAGTTCGGGCCAAAGTCCACCGTGCCTTCATCAATTTCATCGAGTAGCAAGGATGAAAATGCTGTAAGCCTTGCCTCGGTATATCGCATCGCCGCTGCGCCATCGCCATCGCGCGAACCGAAGTTACCTTGGCCATCAATCAAGGGGTAGCGAACCGAAAAACCTTGGGCCAAACGCACCAATGCGTCATAGGCTGATTGATCGCCATGGGGGTGGTATTTGCCTAGAACATCGCCCACCACGCGAGCCGATTTCACCGGCTTTGCGGTGACGGCCAACGACATGCGGTGCATGGAGTACAAAATGCGTCGCTGCACGGGCTTTAGACCATCACAAAGGTCAGGCAGCGCGCGGCCTTTTACAACGGATACGGCGTAATCCAAGTAGGCGCGTTCCGCGAAGTCGGCAAGTGTTAGGTGTTCGCCGTCGAATGTGAGGCCTTGGATTGCTTCGCTC
This sequence comes from uncultured Burkholderiaceae bacterium, assembly GCA_964582195.1. Lineage (GTDB taxonomy): Bacteria > Pseudomonadota > Gammaproteobacteria > Burkholderiales > Burkholderiaceae_A > Lacustribacter. The sequence goes on from CAZOQN010000001.1 coordinate 59,582, forward strand.
GATCGCAATGACGGTTGTGAAGTGTCGCCATCGCGAGCACCAACGGCGCGTGGTGATTCAGTCTCAAACAAGTCTGGCGTCGCGCCCGATGAATTTTTCTTACGCGGCATTAGACATCCACCTCCACCTCATGGCCCTTTTCCTCAAGCCATGCCCTGCGGGAGGCGGCCTCACCACGGCCCATCAACAAATTGAATCGCTCGGAAGTCTGCGGCACATCGAGTTCACCAAAAGCCACGACCGACAAACGCCGGGTATCGGGATTCAGTGTTGTCTCCCATAGCTGCTCAGCGCTCATCTCGCCCAAGCCTTTAAAACGCGAGATCGACCAGGCCGACTCCCGCAAGCCCTCTTGTTTCAACTTATCCAACACGTGCGTGAGCTCGCCTTCATCTAGGGCGTAGATCTTTCGTGCAGGCCGCTTGCCCGCGGCCGAGACATCGACCCGAAACAGCGGCGGCCTTGCCACAAACACATGGCCGCGTTCCACCAATTGCGGGAAGTGCTTAAAAAACAAAGTTAGCAACAGCACCTGAATATGCGAGCCATCCACATCCGCATCCGACAAAATACAGACCTTGCCATAACGCAAGTTATCCCAGCTCACGGCATCACTGGGCCCATGCGGGTCAATGCCTAAAGCGACTGCAATATCATGCACTTCGGCATTGGCAAACAAACGCTCGCGCTCGGTTTCCCAGGTGTTGAGGACCTTGCCACGCAAGGGCAGAATTGCCTGAAACTCTTTGTCGCGGCCCATCTTGGCTGAGCCGCCGGCGGAATCGCCTTCAACTAAGAACAGTTCGTTGCGCGAGATATCGCTAGATTCGCAATCGGTGAGCTTGCCGGGCAGCACCGCCACTCCAGAGCTTTTTTTCTTCTCCACTTTCTGTGCGGAGCGCACACGGCTTTGTGCTGCACGGATGGCAAGATCTGCAATTTTTCTTGCGGCATCCACATCGCGGTTCAACCATAGCTCCAAGGGCGAGCGCACTTGTGTGGCGACCAAACGTAGCGCATCACGACTCGTGAGCTTCTCTTTGGTCTGGCCTTGAAACTGTGGGTCTAGCACCTTGGCCGAAAGTAAAAAACTCACACGCGAAAATACATCCTCTGGCAAGACCTTCACACCCTTGGGCATCAGGTTGTGCTGCTCAATAAAGCCTTTGACGGCAGCAAACAAGCCCTCACGCAGGCCCGCCTCATGTGTGCCGCCCGCCGAAGTGGGAATCAGGTTCACAAACGATTCCCGGGCCACGGACCCTTCCGCAGTCCAGGCCACCGCCCACTGCGCGCCCTCGCCTGTCGCAAACACATCATCGGCTGCACCCACATAGCCCTCACCCACCCAAGGATCGACAACAAGCGATTCGCCATCGACGAGTTCTAATAAGTAATCGCGCAGGCCCCCGGCATAGCGCCAGGTGTCTTGCTTTCCCGACTTTTCAATTTTCAAATGCGTGGATACACCGGGCAACAACACGGCACGGGCCTTCAGGCTGCGGGCGAGTTCTGCAAGCGGAATGCCCGCATCATCAAAATACTTGGCATTGGGCCACACGCGCACCTGCGTGCCGCTGCGGCCGCCAGCACTGCCCACTTTTTTTAGAGGCTCTACAACATCGCCGCCTGCGAATACAACGCGGTGCTCTGCACCTTCGCGCCACACTGTGACTTCAAGCCGGGTTGATAAGGCATTCGTCACTGACACGCCAACGCCATGCAAGCCGCCACTAAAGGCATAAGCGCCACCCGAGCTTTTGTCGAACTTTCCTCCCGCATGCAAACGCGTGAACACAATTTCCACTACCGGCACTTTTTCTTCTGGATGTTTACCGACAGGAATGCCGCGGCCATCGTCTAGCACACTCACACTGCCATCGGTGTGATGAGTGACAAAAATATTTTTTGCGTGTCCCGCTAATGCTTCATCGGCAGCGTTGTCAATTACTTCCTGAATGATGTGCAGCGGATTTTCCGTTCGCGTGTACATGCCAGGCCGCTGCTTGACAGGCTCAAGGCCTTTGAGCACTCGAATCGATGCTTCGTCGTAGCTAGATTTTTTTTGCAACGCCATGAAAATGTGAAATTAGAAGTTGTCCACAGAACGTGTGGAAAAGTCGGTCATAAATTCGTCACAAATCCTGCCCCGCCGGTACCCCCTCGGGCTGGTTAAAAATTAACCAGCTTCAGAGCTTGCGGTCACTCACCAAAATGCCATCCGAGTCGGCATAGCACCAGTCGCCTGGGCTGACGCGAACGCCCGCCACATCCAGCACGAGGCCTGTCTGCCCTGCGCCTTGACGGTCACTTCGCCGGGGATGGCTCGCCATGGCCCAAATCCCCACAGGAATCTCGGCAAGCTCAGCCGTATCACGCACGCAGCCATTGACAATCACCCCCGCCCAGCCGTTTTTCTGGGCAAGCAAGCCCAGATTCCCGCCAACCAAGGCACAGCGGTCACTGCCCCCGCCATCAACAACGAGCACCCGGCCTTGGCCAGGCGTCTCAAGGGTTTTGCGCACCAAGGCGTTGTCCTCAAAGCACTTGAGTGTGGCAACAGGGCCAAAGGCCACAGCCTCACCACCGTAGTTCTGAAACACAGGAGGCAACACCCGCAAGCTGCCCGACTTCAAGGCCTCTTCATGGGCATCGCAGAGATCCGCCGTAGGCGGCGGAAGATTGGAAGGATTGGATTTGTTCATCGCGGGCATAAGACTACCAGAGCAGCAGACCGGTATGCTTTGCACTTTGGCGCGCAGTCTTTTGAAAAAGGTTTAAACAATGGCCCGACCCCTCGATGGCATTACGGTGGTTTCCCTGGAGCATGCGATCGCTGCACCCTTTTGCACTCGCCAGCTTGCCGACTTGGGCGCGCGCGTCATTAAGGTGGAGCGGCCGGGCTCGGGAGATTTCGCCCGCGGCTACGACACCAGGGTCAAAGGATTAGCCTCGCACTTCGTGTGGACCAATCGCTCAAAAGAAAGCCTGGCGCTTGATCTCAAAAACGAAGAAGACAAATCGGTCTTATCAAAACTGCTGGAAAAAGCCGACGTGCTTGTTCAAAACCTTGCACCCGGTGCTGCCGCACGCATGGGGCTCTCTTTTGAGGCCTTGCATGAAAAGCATCCAAAACTCATTGTTTGCAACATCTCGGGCTATGGGGAAGACGGCCCTTATCGGGATAAAAAAGCCTATGACCTGTTAATTCAAAGCGAGGCCGGTTTCTTATCCATTACGGGCACACCCGAATCGCCCAGCAAGGCAGGCTGCTCAATTGCCGACATTGCCGCAGGCATGTATGCCTACACCAATATTTTGTCGGCGCTCATGCTGCGCAATAAAACCGGCAAGGGCTCGACTATCGATATTTCTATGCTCGAGTCGCTTGCCGAGTGGATGGGCTACCCGCTTTATTACGCTTTCGACGGGGCCGAGCCTCCGCCACGATCTGCGGCCTCTCATGCCACGATCTATCCCTATGGCCCGTTTGCAGCAGGCGATGGGAAGACCGTGATGTTGGGGTTGCAAAACGAGCGTGAATGGCAGGTGTTTTGTGAAAAGGTTTTAGGCCAGCCCGCGCTGGCTTCGGACGAGCGCTACAACTCAAACTTTAAGCGCAATGAAAATCGTGCGCAGCTTGAAGCCATCATTCTGAAAAGGTTTTCCGACATGACTGCAGCGCAGGTTATTGGGCTTTTGGAGCAGGCACAGATTGCTAATGCTCAAGTCAATGATATGCACGATGTTTGGAGCCACCCGCAGCTCAAGGCCCGAAAGCGTTGGGCGACCGTAGAGACACCCAAGGGGCCGATCGCAGCCCTGCTACCCCCAGGTGTCAACCCAAGCTTTGACTATCGAATGGACGCCGTGCCCGACATTGGGCAGCACAACGAAGCAATTCTGAAAGAGCTTGGCATTTCACAGTAGGCTAAAACGCTGATCGACTTAAACGGTCAGCGGCTAGCTACCATGGGAACGATGAGAGCGATCGAAAGCAAAACCGCAACAATGATCAGGCCGCCGATCAAGGCCGCCCGGTTCTGAGCGAAAAACTCGCGTACCAGGACCGACTGCGCCTTGCCTGAAGACTTGCCAATGTTTACTGTGAATTGGGATGCAATCACCAAGCCAAACAAGATTAGGCCAAGTGAGAAAGTCACGCCAGGCTGGCCCGTCTTAATGCCGACCAAGCCAAAAACCAGAAAGATCACCAAGCCAAAAAAGAGCACGGACACGAGGCGGTAGAGTTTGTCTTGCATGAGGGAACTCCTTGAAGGATTATTAGAGCCAACTCGAAAAATTCTACCGGAGAACCCCATGGCAATCACGCGTATTCCTGAGAATCAGCTGCAATCCGCCTTGGCTCAAGTTCCCGACTGGTCTTACAAACCGGAGCGGGGCGGAACGATTCGAAGGGAATTCAAGTTCCATGACTTCAAACAAGCCTTTGGCTTTATGACCGAAATGGCCGCCTACTCTGAAACACTGAATCATCACCCCGAGTGGCGCAATGTCTACAGCTATGTTGAAGTCGTGCTCACCACGCATGATGCCGATGGCCTCTCCGCACTCGACATTGAGTGGGCAAAAACCGCAGATCACAGAGCCAAGGCCTCACCGTAACCCGTTAGCTCCAAGTAGCCGCGGCCAATCGCCTGGCCGCGGTGCAACACGGTTACTGCCCCTTCCCAATAAAAACCGCCCGTGCTTGCGCGAGCATCCACTTCTTGGTCTTGCATCATGGGTGAAATTTCATAGGCCTTGCCATCAATGAAAATGGTGAAGGCTACCGGGTACTCAATCAATGAACGTGGCGAGCGCCAGCGTTGGGTTGAACGCCAATCGGTGTCTTGATAAGACTGATGCAGCACACGGCCCTTGGCATCGCGCCAGTCCACGTGACGCCATAAAGTTTTCTCCTGTGCGTCGCGAATGCGAAAAGCCATGAGGCTGCCGCCATCAAACAGATTAATGCCGATCCAATCCCAGCCCGAGGCGCCTTCCATGAGCAGGCTGCTTGACCATTCATGGTCAAGCCAGGCATGGCCAGTGTGGGACTGCGACTTGCCGGCATGGGTCGTGCGCGCACGAACCTCAAGCTGCGGCCTGCTGTAATAAAAACTTGCAAGCTGCGGCAGCGGCCCTTTTCGGGAATAGCCGCCATCGCCGCGCAGCACAGGCGGCAACAAGGCCTGGGCTTCAAACTCAAGAGAAAATTCCTTTCCCACAATTGTTGAGACATAGGTTTCCTTTCCTGCCTCAACATTGCGGGAAAGCTTCCAGTTACCCATTTGCACCTGTGTGTCGGATTCGCTAAACGAAATACCGGCGACGCCTGCACGTGCAGCCCGATCGGCATGCAGGAGTTTTCCTTCGCCAACAATCGCAAGGGCCGCATGGCCAAAGATCAACTGCCTGGGCGCAAACCGGCTTGGGTTTTCTTCGGGATGCCGTGTTCTGCTTCGGAAAAACGTCACTTGAAAGCCCATGGCCTGGGGGCCCTGGCCAAGCCATCCCGTGATGTACCACCACTCGGTTCGAAAACCCGGATGAGCACCAAAATCACGCGGAAACACAAGGGCCCTTGGGCTTACCTGCGGATAGACAAAAGGCTTGGCAGAGCCGGCTGAGGCAATCGCTTGCAAGGGCATGCTTGTTACGCCTGCAATTCCAGCGAAGCTCGAGATACGAAGCAAAGCACGGCGTCTGGCAACAAGCGCTGTCATGGACTCATCAAGTTTCAGCGGCTCGGACATTACCAATCCTCTCGCAGGGCAAGGCTTAAACGCGCAGCCACAAGCCCGCGGCCTGCTGCCCAAAGCGCGCATGCTGCGCCAATCATGACGACCGCTACTGCAAGTGCTATGAGCGGCACTGCGGGAATGACGCTTTCCATCGTCCAGTGAAACGACTGTGGATTGACCCGATGAATCAGCACCTGGCTCATTGCAAAGCCAAGCAGTGATCCCCATGCAGCCCCAAGGCCTAACAAGGCAAAGGACTCTAGCGCAATCACGCTGCGACGCTGTCCCTGCGATTGGCCCAGATGCGACATCAGCGCAAACTCTTTGCTGCGAATCAGTGCCTGGCCCGCAAAACCGGTGGCCACTGAGAATAAGGCGACCAACAAGGCGGCGAGCTCCAGTGCATAGGTGAGCGCAAAACTTCGATCAAAGATTTTTAGCGACAAGGCACGAATGTCTTGTGCGCTCATGATTCTCATCTCGCGTATCTCTGGAATTTCTCGGCGCAGCTGCTCCACCACCTGCTCGGGTTTTGTCTCAGGCGCAAGCCAAAGCGCAAGCGCGGTTTTTCGGCTATCGCCCGTGAACGCTGAAAAATCAGCAATGTCCATCATGATGGAGCCATGCTGCCGGCCATAGTCGCGATAAATGCCCGCCACGTGTAGCTGCACCGCTGGCGCATTGCTTGCAAGCGATAAGGTGTAACTTCCCCCGGGCTTCCAGCCGTAGAGATCTTGCATGGCCTCAGAAGCAAACACCATGGGTCGCTTGCCGTTATCCACCAAAGGGCCCGTTAGAGGAACACCTTCAGATGGATTGTTGGTCGGCAAGGGCCTGGCCATGATCATGACTTCGGGCCAATCGGGCCGCACCAGCACCGCCTGGTGTCGATTGAACTCAAAGCGCACAACTCCGGCAATCTCGGCCACCTTGCGCTGGGACTGTTCGCTAAAGCCCGGGTGGTTGGCCATGCCTTGGCTACTCGTATACAGATCGGCAGGCAGAATCTGATCAAGCCATTGGGCCACCGAATCGCGAAAGCTTGCCACCATCACTACCATGGCTACCGTCAAGGAAATCGCTGCAACAACGCCAGCGATTAAGCCTGCCGCACTCGCCGGTGCCTGTGCAGTTCGCCAAAGGGCAAAGATCAGCGAAGCATTCACGCGCCTATACTTTGAAAGCCATGCGCAGGCCTGCTCAAACACCAGCTTAACAAGCCAAGGCAGCAGCGCAACGCCAGCAAATAACAAACACGCAATCGAGACATAGCCTGCAAGCGGCAGCCCATCAATGGCTGGTGCAAACGCCAAAGCAAGGCTTGCAAGGCCCAAGCCCATGGCAATCCAGGGCGTTGCCAGCGGGGCCAGCATGCGTTCGGCAGCCCCTTGCCGAAGCTGCTCGATTGGCGTTTTGCCACAGGCACGACGTGAAGGAAACCAGCCTGCGAGCAGGCCTACCAACACAGCGAGCAGCCAAAAACCCAGCATAGAGACCCAGGAAAACTCAAGCGGCGGTACTTCTTTTGAGAAATAGCCTGCACCCAGATCACCGCCCACAAACGCAAGCAAAGCCTTTGCCATGCCTAGGCCGATTGCAATTCCCAATGCACCACCCACTGCGCAAATCAATAAGGCTTGGCTTTGTACCAGGGCCATGATCCATCGCGGGCTTGCTCCCAAAACACCGAGCGAAGCCAGCTGGGTTTGCTGGCGCAGCACTGAAAATGTCACGGTGGTAAACACCAGAAATGCGCCCGTAAATAAAGCGACAAGCGCAAGCACCGAGAGATTCACACGGTATGCCCGCGACAAGTTCGACATGCGCCGCTGCCGATCATCGGCCATCACAAGCTTTAAGCCCGGTGCAATCGACGCAAGCGCTGCGCCTACGGTCTGTGCTGTGACGGCCTCTTGAAGGCGCAAATCCATGCGCGTAATTTTTCCAAGCCGCCCAAAGCGCCACTGCGCCACGCCAATATCCATCACTGCAATGGGCTGGCCAGCCACACCAGGAACCGTGCCTGCAATTAAAAACTCATGGCTTGCAAGACCTGCTTTTAAAACAATGCGGTCCCCCACGGCCAAAGAGAGCTCACGCAGAGCCGTTGGCGAGAGAAAGACAACATCGCTTGCAAACAAATCATCACGCCTGCCCTGCTCGACCGAAGGCATCAGCGAAGGCGTGGCGGCGGCTGCTCGAAACAGATCAATGCCAACAACCGTTAGTGAATCGGTGCGCACTACAAGCGCGGGGCTCACCGATTCAATGCCAGCCCTTGCCGCTTGTTGGTTCACCTGCTCAAAGAGCACCTCATCAAAATCGCCGGCAGGCGCCAGAATTTGTGCCGATGATTGTCCATTCACAATATCGAGTGCGCGGCCAAACTCGCCCAAGGCCGAGCGGTTTACGACATGAATGCTCACAGCAAGCGCAAGGCCGATGGCAACCGTAATGCCTGCGGCAATCCATCGGCCGCGCTGCGCCCGCAAGGCCGCCACAAGCATCCACAAGAAAAGCGCCTGCGAGCTTTTTTGCATTGGCTTTACTTCAAGAGGGAGAGGCCATCGGTGCGCAGCTCAAAACAAACTTCCAAGCGCGCTGCGGCCCCTGCCGAATGCGTGACCATGAGCAAGGCCGCATTGCTTTGCTTGCAGCAGTTCGCAAGCAGCATCAGAGCGCGATCGGCAGTGGCCGGGTCCAAGTTGCCCGTGGGCTCATCGGCCAAAACAAGCTTTGGCGAATGCACCAAAGCGCGGGCCAAGGCCACACGTTGCTGCTCACCGCCCGAGAGCTCACCGGGCAGGGCCTGGGCGCGGGCGGTAATTCCCAATTCAGCCAAAAGATCGGCAGCCCTGCGTTTTGCGTCTTGAATGGAGATGCCCGCAAGCAGGCAAGGCACCATGACATTTTGAATTGCCGATAAGTGCGGCAATAAATGAAAGGCTTGAAAAACAAACCCGATGGACTGGCGTCGAAGGTCAAGCCGCTGCTTGCTGCTCATGCCAGCGATATCAACGCCATCAAACAACACGCGGCCTTGGCTGGGTTGTTCAAGGCCTGCAATCAAATTCAAAAGCGTTGATTTGCCCACGCCCGACTCGCCGCGCAAGGCGACCTGCTGGCCCACGGCAAGCTGAAAATCAAGATCGCGAAAAAGCCAAGGCCCATCTCCAAACCGCTGACCTAAGCCCTCTAAACTCAACAAGGAATTCATAGCGAAACTTTAACAGCCGGGGGTTTGAGTCTGGTATCTTCACACTCCCTCTCACCTAAGAACGACATTGTCATGGCCACCAAATCATCCAAACTTGTTGGAATGTTTGTCGCAGGGGTTCTCGCGGCATTTCCGCTCATTGCAACTGCCCTGCTCATTGGCTTTGTGGTGGGCATCATCATCAACTGGCTTGGGCCATCAAGCCCCCTGGGCGGCCTGATGTCTCGGCTGGGCGTCAACGTAGCGGGCTCGGAATGGGTGGGCTATGTCATTGGCTTAGTGGTGGTGGTCGTTGGCCTCTTAGCCCTTGGGTTTTTAGTGGAAAAAGGCCTGCAAAAAGGCTTTGCCGCCGTGATCAATGGGCTGGTTCGGAGAATTCCCGTTGTTCGCACGATCTACGACACCATTAACAAATTCGTTGATCTGGTTGCCAAACGCGATGATGCGCAGCTCAGAAGCATGCGGCCCATTTGGGTTCATTTCGGCGGGCCAGGGGGCGTGTCGGCTCTTGCGCTTTTGTCTTCGCCCGACGCAGTGATTGTCAACGGCAAGCCTTGCTATGCCGTGATCGTGCCCACTGCACCCGTACCCATTGGCGGCGGGCTGCTGTATGTGCCCATTAACTGGGTAAGCCCCGCCGAGATTGGCATGGAAGGCTTAACGAGCATTTATGTGTCGATGGGCCTTACCTCGCCACAGTTCATGGCCACCGAGGCATCGCAAACAAAAAAGCCCGAGGCGTAATGCCATCGGGCTTTCTGGAATCAAGAAACTACTTGCGCTTTTTCTGCACGCAGAAATAGCCCCCGCCTTGAAACTCATAGCCTTGGGCATCCATGGCGCGAGAGTGGTAACCCACCGGCTCATACTCAGATTTGCCCGTGTTCATCGTGGCGCAGACCTTGCGGCCCGTTTCCAATAGATTCGCAGGAACGGGACCAAAAGCCTCGGGCCGATCCCATTTGCGAAAGCCATCTTCCATCATCAAACGCGGCGGCACCTGCGCCTCTTTTGGCCCAGGCATCTTGCCGCCCTGTGCATGGGTAGATAAAGCCATGCCGAATGTCAGAGTTGTTGCAATAAACGCTGCAATTTTTTTCACGCACTAGCCCCTTCAAAGCAACCATGCCGCCCTTGATCACGCAACCGGCGTCGAAGCGGGCATTGATTGAGTTAGAAGCTTAGGCTGGCATGCGCTATGCCGATTAACGCATTGCGAGCAAATTCTTTAGCTCTCGATCAATCTCAACAGAATCTGTGGGCCGAACCACCCTCCCCACCTCTTTGCCATCGGCAAGGAAAATCAGCGTGGGCCACAACTTGACTGCGAAAGTTCGGCCAAGCGGTCTTCCTTTGCCGTCTTCAATTAACAGGTGGCGCACCTGCGGAAATCGGGAGAGCGAATCGGCTACGGCGGGCGCTGCCGCCTGACAGTGCCCACACCAGTCGGCGCCAAACTGCAGAACCAAAGGGCCTTGAGTAGAGTCGATTTCCTCGCGGCTTGGTGCTTGCGGGTCGTATTTCATGGCTAGCCTCCCAATTTCGGGCCAGTCTAACAAGGCCTGACTATGGGTCCGATTGAGGGAATCTATTGGCTTTAATAAAACATATGGGTCTACACTATCGACTCCCTAGAAACCGGTCTTACAACTAAAGGAGATCCTCGAATGTCAACACAAGGGAAATGCCCTGTCGCACACGGTGCCCTCACCTCTGGCAATGCGAATAATGCCGCCGAATGGTGGCCCAAGAATCTGAACCTGGACATCCTTCATCAGCACGACACCAAGACCAACCCACTGAAGGGTTTTAATTATCGTGAAGAAGTGAAAAAGCTCGATGTCGCCGCACTGAAAAAAGACCTTGCCGCACTCATGACCGAAAGCCAAGAGTGGTGGCCTGCTGACTGGGGCCACTACGGCGGCCTGATGATTCGTTTGGCCTGGCACGCTGCAGGTACCTATCGTATTGCCGATGGCCGCGGTGGCGCTGGAACAGGTGCGCAGCGCTTTGCGCCTTTGAACTCCTGGCCCGATAACGGCAACCTCGATAAAGGCCGTCGTTTGCTGTGGCCGATCAAAAAGAAATACGGCAACAAAATTTCCTGGGCCGATTTGTTCATTCTCTGCGGCAACGTGGCTTACGAAACGATGGGCTTTAAAACCTTTGGCTTCTCCTTTGGCCGCGAAGACATTTGGCATCCCGAGAAAGACATTTACTGGGGCTCTGAGAAGCAGTGGGTTCAAAAAAGCGGCGGCGAAGGCAGCCGTTACAGCGGCGTGCGCGATCTGGAAAACCCGCTGGCTGCAGTGATGATGGGCTTAATCTATGTCAACCCAGAAGGTGTTGATGGCCAGCCCGACCCGCTGAAAACCGCTCACGACATGCGTGTGACCTTTGCCCGTATGGCCATGAATGATGAAGAAACCGTGGCGTTGACTGCCGGTGGCCATACTGTGGGTAAAGCCCACGGCAATGGCAACGCGGGTGATCTTGGCCCTGCACCTGAGGGTGAAGAGCTTGAGGCCCAAGGCTTTGGCTGGCTTAACAAAAAAGGCCGTGGTGTTGGCCGCAACACCGTGACCAGTGGCATTGAAGGCGCATGGACGACCCACCCCACCAAGTGGGATAACGGCTACTTCGCGATGCTGATGAAGCACGACTGGGAGCTCACCAAGAGCCCCGCTGGCGCTTGGCAATACAAGCCCAAGAACATCAAGCCCGAAGACATGCCGGTTGATGTCGAGGACCCGAGCATTCGCACCATGCCCGTCATGACCGATGCCGACATGGCCCTCAAAGTCGACCCCGAGTACCGCAAGATTTCGGAGCGCTTTGCAACCGATCAGGCCTACTTCGATGATGTGTTTGCGCGCGCATGGTTCAAGCTCACCCACCGCGATATGGGCCCCAAGACCCGTTACATCGGGCCTGAAGTTCCGAAAGAAGATCTCATTTGGCAAGACCCAATTCCTGCTGGCAACAAGAGCTATGACGTCAACGCTGTCAAAGCCAAGATTGCGGCAAGCGGCTTGTCGATTGCGGAAATGGTTTCTACTGCTTGGGATAGCGCACGCACCTTCCGTGGCTCCGACTTCCGTGGCGGCGCAAATGGCGCACGCATTCGTTTGGCTCCGCAGAAAGACTGGGAAGGCAACGAGCCTGCACGTCTGGCAAAGGTGCTCAAACTGCTTGAGCCCATTGCCAAAGAAACCGGCGCAAGCATTGCCGATGTGATCGTGCTGGCAGGCAATGTGGGCATTGAGCAGGCCGCAAAAGCAGCCGGCCACAATGTCACCGTGCCCTTTGCGCCCGGCCGTGGCGATGCCACACAAGAGCGCACCGATGTGGAGTCTTTCGAAGTGCTTGAGCCTGTGGCCGATGGCTTTCGCAACTGGCAAAAGAAAGACTATGTCGTTAAGCCCGAGGAGATTCTCTTGGATCGTGCGCAGCTCATGGGCTTAACAGCTCACGAGATGACTGTGTTGATTGGCGGCATGCGTGTGTTGGGCACCAACCATGGTGGCACCAAGCATGGCGTGTTCACGGATCGCGTGGGCCAACTCACCAACGACTTCTTTGTGAACCTCACCGACATGGCCTATAGCTGGAAGCCCACTGGCAGCAACAGCTATGACATTGTCGAGCGCAAGACTGGCAAAGCCAAGTTCACCGCCACCCGTGTGGACCTGGTGTTTGGCTCGAACTCCATTCTTCGCGCCTATGCCGAGGTCTATGCACAAGACGACAACAAGGCAAAGTTTGTCAACGACTTTGTTGCCGCCTGGGTCAAGGTGATGAATGCCGATCGCTATGATCTGCAATAAGTCACTGTAAGACTGATGCAAGAAAAAGGGAGCCCAAAAGGCTCCTTTTTTTATCGCCTAAAAACCAGTTACTGGCTCAAGCGGGCCTGCACCCGACTGGGAATGTCTTTTGGCAAGGCCTCGTAGCCCGGTATCTCTTGCTGGGTCGTGACCTGGTCAATGAAAACCAAGTCGAGAGAAAAGCCATCGCGCGACCACGTTGCCTGATAGTTAAAGAGGAAATCATCGATCTCGAAATAGCAGTTGGCCTTGATGGTGAGGTTTTGAGCTGAGCGGCCGGCCACATCGTAGATCTCAACCGCAATGTCTTTGGGCATCTGCTTTGAAAAAGCGAGATAGCGCTCATCGGAATAATTTTTCTGGTCGCGGGCGTCATCCCACCAGTCGCGGCCGGTGAACCAGGCGAGCAGCTGAGTAGCGTTTTCCGAGTGAAACATATAGGCACTGAAACTCTTGCCCAGAGCCGAGCGAACTGTCGACTCAATGATTTCTTTGCTGGTCATGCGAACTTCTATAGGTGGCGAATTGCAAGTGTCGAAATGCGTTTGGCAGCTTAGTTATTTAACCAAGGCAAGATAGCAAAGTTTTACCGGTGAAATAGTGCCATTGAAAAATATTTTTTCAATGCTGTCTTGGACAGCGCTTGGTCACACACTCGCGCAGCGATCGCTTTTGCTAAGCATCAAAATCAAACGCTTGCTGAGGTTGAAGTTCTTTTTGGACTTTCGGCTCTTGCCGCACCTTAGAAGCTCGCTTTGTCTCCCGGTTTGGGTTGCGGCTTCCGTGTTTCGTAAAAATTGCCCGCGCCTGCTCTTTTGCCTCCCGGTCTTTGCGCAGGCTCCAAAGCCGATCGCGCGCCTGTTTCGCAGCAAGTAGATGTTCAACAATAGATGCCGGGTAATGTTCAGAAAACTGCTCTGGCACCCACTGCCGCACAAAGGCGCCTGTCGGGTCTTGGTCAGCCGCCTGCTTTTCCGGGTTGTAGATGCGAATGGTGTTGATGCCCGTGGTGCCGCTTTGCATTTGAATCTGTGGCCAGTGAATTCCAGGCTCATAGTCGGTATACAGCCTGGCCAAGTGCTCGCCCGTTTGCCTCCAGTGCAGCCATAAATGCTGGCTTGCAAACGAGGTGAGCATGGCCCGCATTCGGAAATTGATCCAGCCGTTGTGCGCAAGGTAACGCATGCAGGCATCGACAAAAGGCAAGCCAGTGCGGCCCTCGCACCAGGCCTCAAATCGGCTGCGCTCTTCTTGGGAAAATTCAGCTTCATTGCGCAGGCCTCGCGTTGCCGGATGCAGGCAGCGAAACTCAATTTCAGGCTCGGATTCAAGCTTTTGCATAAAGTGGCATCGCCAGTGCAGGCGACTTTCGAAACTCTTCAGGCTTGCCAACATCATGCTTCGGTGTGGGTGGCCCTGCTCGGCACTCCACTGCTGCCTGGCTTTCCATACCGCATGTACCACTTCGCGAAGCGAGAGGCTACCCCAGGCCAAGTGTGTCGACAGCCGCGAGCAGGAATTTTCAGAAGTGCCCGGGCTGCTCATATGGCCTCGATAGTGCAAGCCCCGGCCATCGAGAAAGCTTCGTAAAAGTGCAACACCTTCTTTTCGCCCACCGGCTTGACGCCCGGGGCAGGTATCGCTAGCTGCACGCTCAATCCAGGGTTGAAGGCCTGCTCGCGACAGCGCATCTTGAAGACCACCCGGGTTTCGAAAACCCTTTAAATTCTGAAGACCATCAATCGCCCGTTTAACGTCTTGCGGCAAGGCGGGGAGTGCTTCAAGTTTTATGGGTGGCACCGAGAGGCGCTTATCCCAAATCTTTCCCCAGTCATCGCGGTCTTTCAGGCAGCGCACTACGCCGTCTTGTGGCGTTTGAACCCAGCGCACATCATTTTTTTGCACCAGGAAATTACCCGACGGTCGCGCTCATAGCTTGCCCAATTGCCGGTCTCCTGATGGCTGTGCAAAGTAAAGGGCCCCAGCTGCGAGAGCAAGGCAGCCAAGAGTTCTGGCATCTCCCCTTTTGCAAACAAAAGCCCAAGGCCAAGCTTTTGCGCGCGCAGCCGCAAATCTGCCAAACAGTCTGCGTAAAAGGCAGCATGCCTGCCGCTTGCATCGGGCTGCGACCATAACGAAGGCTCATACACTACCAAGCCAATCACGGGCCCACGCTTAGCAGCCTCGGCTAAAGCGAGATGATCCTGCAAACGCGCATCGCGCTTAAACCAGACAATTTGTAGGGCATGCATGTGCACTACTCTAGCGAAACAATCTGCTCTAATAGGCAGGCTATGAAATGGTTGCTGCCTTTTTTGTTGTGCGTGCTCATCGGCAAGCCGGGCCTGGCCGCGCAGCCCGTCAGCCCACAGATTGGCGTTTTAACGCTTGCCGACCAGACCCAGCTACCCCTGCGTGTCTGGTCCCACCCGAGCCCGAAACTGGTGGTGCTTGGCATTCATGGGTTTAACGATTACAGCAAGGCGTTCGACGCACTCGCAAAAGAGCTAGTCGTAAAGCGTCAGGCCGTGGTTTACGCCTATGACCAGCGCGGCTTTGGCGCCAATCCCAACCCAGGCATCTGGCCAGGCGGCAATCAGTTGCTTGCCGACATTCGAGAAGTGAGCAAACAGCTAAGGCGTGAGCATCCTCAGCTTCCCTTGATCGTGATTGGAGAGAGCATGGGAGGAGCCTTGGTCTTGCGCGCAAGCACTGAGCCGCCAGGCCTTGAGGCAGACCAAATTGTTTTGAAAGCGCCTGCCATTTGGGGCGCTGAGACCATGCCCTGGTATCAGCGACTAAGCCTGAATTGGTTTAACACCATTGCGCCAGATTTCACGTTCACCGGCCGCGGGCTCAAAACCCTGGGCATCAAACCCACTGATGACCCCGAGGTTTCAAAAGCGTTAAGCCGTGATCCGCTCTTTATCAAGGCAACCCGCGTCAGCAGCCTTTATGGCGTCACCGAACTGATGGGCGAGGCCTTGCACCATCCGCATCACTTCCCCACACCGACGCTGGTGCTCTATGGCTTGAATGACAAAATCATTCCGCCTGAGCCAACCTGCTATTGGCTCACGCAGCTTGATCGCTCGCGAGCCAAACTGCCTGGGCATGTAGATTTCATTGTGTACCCGGAGGGCTGGCATATGCTCACCCGTCAACTACAGTCTGCCCAGGTGATTCAAGACATTGCGGGCTGGCTGTTGCCAGGCAAACCTAATGCCATGACAACGCCAACCCTTGAAGTGGATGAGGCCCGCCAGATGGTCTGTGGCCGTCAGGCTGCAAAGGGATAGTCGGTGTATCCCTTCTGATTGCCGCCATAAAAGGTCGCCCGATCGTACGGTGTAAGGGCAATACCTTTTTGAAGCCGCTGTGCCAAATCCGGGTTCGAAATGTAGTACCGGCCAAAGGCTACTGCATCGGCCTGGCCCGATTCCACGGCGGCCTTGGCGCTCTCGGGCGTATAACCGCCTGCTGAAATAAACACGCCTTTAAACCGCTTGCGAAACAGCACAGACGTGCAAGGCGCATTCTCATCGACTGCATCTGAGCCCCCAGCGCCGGTTGCCCGTGGCTCGATCATGTGAATGTAGGCAATGCCCCGCGCGTTGAGCTGATCGATCACGGTTCCAAACAAGGCAACCGGGTCGCTATCGCTCATGTCGTTAAAGGTGCCATAGGGTGAGAGCCGCACACCGACCCTGCCCTTGCCCCAGACCTGAACCGCAATATCGACCACCTCGAGCAAAAGCCTTGCACGGTTTTCAATGCTGCCGCCATACGTATCGGTGCGCTGATTGCTGCCATCTTGCAAAAACTGATCAAGCAAATAGCCATTGGCGCCGTGCACCTCTACGCCGTCAAATCCAGCGCGCTTAGCGTTTTCACAGGCCTTGCGATAGTCGTTTTTGATGGCTTCAATTTCGGCGAGCGAAAGCGCGTGCGGCATTTCATAGTCGGCCTGCTTCCAATCGGCGGTAAACACTTTGCCGGTTGGCTTAATCGAAGAAGGCGCCACCGGGGCCTTGCCGCCGGGCTGATGGGAAGAATGCGAGATGCGGCCCACATGCCAGAGTTGCAGCAGGATCTTTCCACTCTTGGCGTGCACGGCATCGGTCACCTGCTTCCAGCCGGCGACTTGTTCTTCGGAGTGAATGCCGGGAGTGCCGGGATAGCCCTGGCCTTGCTGACTAATCTGGGTCGCCTCGGAAATAATTAAGCCAGCGCCAGCGCGCTGTGCGTAGTACTCGGCATTGAGTGCGTGCGGAATATTTCCGGGCTGCTGGCTACGCATGCGGGTAAGCGGCGCCATGACCAGCCGGTTTGCTAACGTGAGATCGCCAAGGGCGAGAGGATCAAAGAGGGTTGCCACGTTTGTTCTCCTTTAGAAACCTTTATCTCGCAGCGCTTTAGGCTGCAAGATCAAATACCAAAACTTCCGCATTTTTCGCCTGCGAAAGCTCCATTTGTTTTTCTGCTTCAAACATCAGGGCATCGCCTGCTGTGAGCATCGTGCCGTTGATCTGTGCTTCGCCACGAATCAGGTGGACATAAGCCTTTCGCGAGGGATCTAGTGCAAGCGAAGCTGTATCGCTTCCATCGAATAAGCCCACGTACATTTTCGCATCCGCATGAATTACCACTGAGCCATCTTGCGCGTTTGGAGAGGCTACAAGACGAAGCCTTCCTTGCTTTTCTTCCCGAGGAAAAGCCTTTTGTTCATAACCGGGTGTCACCCCCTTGCGATTGGGCTCAATCCAGATCTGCAAAAGATGAGTTTTCTGGCCTTGGGCATGATTAAACTCGCTGTGCATCACACCTGTGCCCGCAGACATGCGCTGCACATCGCCAGGCGGAATGGTCTCGACATTGCCCATGCTGTCTTTATGGGCCAATTCGCCCTCGAGCACATAGGTCACAATTTCCATGTCTTTGTGGCCATGGGTACCAAAGCCCATGCCCGGCGCAATCCAGTCTTCGTTGATCACCCGCAAATTGCCCCAGCCCATGAACTGCGGGTCGTAGTAGTTTGCAAATGAAAACGAGTGATAGCTTTGCAGCCAGCCGTGGTTGAAATAGCCGCGCTCGCCTGACTTTCGGATTCTGATCATGCGAATTTCCCCTTGGTCGTCGTAATTACTGACCTGACTTTCTGCAGGGTGTGAATCACCTCCTGCGTCTCCTTCACGCCGAGCTTTCCGAAGGCCCGCTCGAGGTGCGCCACGTGTTCCGGGAAAGCTTTTTTGAACATGCGCTCACCGGCCTTGGTGAGCCCCACGCGATAGCTTCGGCCATCGGCCTCATTACTCGTCTTTTCGATGAGCCCCTTTTGTTCCATGCGCTCTAAAACCCCTGTCATTGTGCCCTTGAGAATCAAGGTTTTCTCTCCAAGCTCTTTGCAAGTCATAGGCGGCTGGTTGCCTAGCGTGGCCAGCACATCGAACTGGGTCATGGTCAGGCCCAACGAACGCACATGCTGGCCGGAATAGACCTCAAAGGCCTGGTAGGCCAAGGCCAGCTCTTTGATAAGTGTTAGGTGTTGCATATTTAGTACGCATGTAAACTAATATAGTTCGTAATCGTACTATTACCTCGATGCCGAGATCACCCTAGGGCCGAGGGGGAATCAAGATCCCCGCTAAAATCTGCGCGTCTCCTCACCCCAGGGAATCAAAAATGCGCGCCCAAATTCAAAACTTTATTGAACAGCCTAACGTCCAGAACATCATCCTGGCCCTGATCCTGATTAACGCCGTGATCTTGGGCATGGAGACCTCGACCACCCTGATGGCCGCCTACGGTCCGGCACTCAAGGCCCTGGACAGCGCAATCCTGGCCATATTCGTGGTGGAAATCGCCCTGCGTCTTTATGTCCACGGCCTTCGGTTTTTTAAAGACCCTTGGAGCGTATTTGACTTTGCGGTGGTAGCCATTGCCTTGGTACCCGCAAGCGGCCCGTTTGCTGTCTTGCGAGCGTTGCGAGTCTTGCGGGTGTTACGAGTGTTGACGATCGTCCCCTCCATGCGCCGCGTGGTGGGCGGCCTTTTGGCAGCAATTCCGGGGCTCGCTTCTATTGCCATGGTCCTTGGGCTGATCTTTTATGTATTTGCAGTCATCAGTACCAAGCTTTTTGGGGCGGACTTCCCCGACTGGTTCGGAAGTATTGGAAAATCTCTCTACACCCTGTTTCAGATCATGACGCTGGAGAGCTGGTCCATGGGCATCGTACGGCCGGTAATGGAAAACTACCCTTACGCCTGGGTCTTTTTCATCCCGTTTATTCTGATTGCCACCTTCACCATGCTAAATCTTTTCATCGGCATTATCGTGAGCGCCATGCAAAGCTTCACTGAAAGCGAAACCGGCTCAACTGTACAGGCCGTTGATGCCGCCCGCGACCACATTGAACAAGACCTTCACAAGGAAGTGCGAGCAGTGCGCGAAGAGCTTGCCGAGATCAAGGCGATGCTCAGGGCCCAGCGGTAATTGCTGGGCCTCTCGAGCAGACAAACAAGGCTTTTGGTGGGTAAGCCCTAGTCCTCAGACTTCTTGGCTTTAAACGGGAAGGCAGTTCCGGCATGGCCGGCCCTTGGCGGAATGCGAAGGGACAGCATCATGGTGACCGCCAGGGTCGTGATCGTAAAGCCCAAAGACCAAACGATAGGAATCTTGTAGATGTCGATGAGCAACATCTTGGTCCCGATAAACACGAGAACGATAGCAAGCCCATAAGAAAGCAAATGAAACTTCTCGTGCATGCCTGCGAGCACAAAATACATCGCACGAAGCCCGAGAATTGCAAACACGTTCGAGGTGAGAACAATAAAGGGATCGGTCGTGATGGCAAAAATCGCGGGAATCGAGTCAACCGCAAACACTACGTCCACAATCCCAATCAGCAGAATCACGACGAACAAAGGAGTGGCCATCTTGACTCCATTGACGACCGTGAAGAACTTCTCACCGTCATAGCTTGGCGCAATCTTCATGCGGCGGTTAATCCAGCGAAGCGCTGGGTTGTTATCAAGGTCAGGCTCTTGGCCAGCAGCCCACCACATTTTCACACCAGTAAAGACTAGGAACGCGCCAAAAACGTACATGACCCAGTGAAACTGTGAGATCAGCCAGGCACCAATCAGAATCATGATGGCGCGCAAGATCAGGGCGCCAAGAATTCCGATCATGAGCACCCGCTTCTGGAACTCGGGCGGCACTGCAAAGTAGGTAAACAACATCAAAAACACAAAGATATTGTCAACGGCCAGCGCCTTTTCCACCAGATACCCGGTAATGAACTCCAGCGCCTTGGCGTCAGCCAGGTCGCGGGTAGCGAGATCGGAGCCCATACCCCCGAGATACCACCACAGCCAGCCTACAAAAAGGAAGGACACCGCGACCCAGATCAGCGACCAAATCGTCGCCTCGCGGATGCTCACCGTGTGCGCACCCTGGCGGTTCATTGCAAAGAAGTCGATTGCCAGCGCAATCACAACAAAAACCGTGAACAACGACCACAACAAAGGGGTACCGATCGTTAGCATCGCGAGAAGCCTCTATGCCCCGGCTGGCAACACCAGGACTTGTTATCGAAAAAAGGGTCCTCGCAAGTCTTGCTGCCCGAAAAATGCATCGTCTCGAGTTGCGGCACCGAACACCAGTGGCTGCCAGCCCACCAGCATCGTAATGACGACACCGCATCACAACGCCCGCTGGCGCCTGTGTCAGCTACTCCCGTTGAGAGGCTGCCGAATTGAAGCAGAAATTGCGGGGGGCGTCAACATGCAAAACGGGGCCTAAAGCCGCTAAACTGCGGCCACTATGACCCAAAACATCACACGAATAAACGTTGGTGCTCGCCTGTCAGACATCGCCATTTTCAACAAAGTGGCTTACCTCGCAGGGCAGGTGCCCAAAAACACAGTAGACCAAGACCTGCGCGCCCAGACCCAAGAGGTCTTAGGCATGATTGACAGTCTGCTTGAGCAAGCCGGCAGCGACAAAAGCCGCATTCTTACCTGCCAGATCTTCCTTAAAGACGTGAGCAAAATCGCGGAAATGAACGCTGTTTGGGATGCATGGATTCCGAAGGGAAACACTCCGCCTCGCGCAACGATTCAGGCGGCGATGGCCGATCCTCGATGGGCCGTTGAAATTGTGGTTTCGGCGGCTCTGCGCGACTGACTCGCTTGAACTATCCGAGCGCCTCGGCGTCAATAGCTGCGATCCATATGGATAGAAAAGAAAAGCTATGACAATTTTGATGTTCCTTCTTGGTCTCGCCACTCTCGTGGTCGGAGCCGAGCTCTTGGTGCGCGGCGCAAGCAGGCTTGCGACTACGCTAGGCATCTCGCCCCTGGTAGTCGGGCTCACAGTCGTGGCTTTCGGAACCAGCGCCCCCGAGATTGCCGTGTCGGTCAATGCAGCACTGTCGGGCAACACCGATATTGCGGTGGGCAATGTCGTGGGAAGCAATATTTTTAACGTGCTGTTTATCTTGGGCTTGTCAGCCCTGATTGCGCCCCTGATTGTCAATGCCCAGATCATTCGCCAAGAAATTCCCATTTTGGTCGGCGCTTGTCTCCTGCTCTTTGCCATCTCCACCGATGATCGGATCAGCTTTTCCGAATCGATATTGCTCCTCTCGGCACTCATTACTTACACCGTTTTTCTGATTATTCAGTCACGCAGAGAGTCTCAGGCGACTAAAGATGAATACGCTGCGGAAAATATGAAGACCTCAAACTGGGACAAGCCCGTTTATGTGCAAGTCGCGTTGATTATCGTGGGCCTTGCGTTACTAGTTCAGGGCTCTGAATGGCTTGTAGATGCTGCGGTGATTTTCGCAAAGATGCTCGGGGTGAGCGATATCGTGATCGGGCTGACGATCGTTGCGGCAGGAACTTCCATGCCCGAAGTGGCAACCTCCATCACAGCCGCAATCAAGGGTGAGCGTGACATTGCAGTGGGCAATGTTGTTGGCAGCAATACCTTCAACATTCTGGGTGGCCTTGGCATTACTGGCCTGGTTGCCTCTGGGGGAATTATTGTGCCTGCGTCGGTGATTAACTTTGATCTCTGGGTCATGCTGGCAGTTTGCTTTGCCTGCATCCCGGTGTTCATGACGGGCCGGGAAATTGCTCGCTGGGAAGGCGGCGTGTTCCTGGCCTACTACGTTGCCTATGTCGCTTATCTCATCATGGCCTCGCAAGACCACGACGCCCTTGGCAAGTATTCGACAGTGATGATGAGCTTTGTGATTCCGCTTACGGTCATCACCTTGGTAGCGGTGATGATTCGCAAACCTTCGGGTGCAGGCTCCTAAAGGCACTCATAAACAACCGCAATGGGTCTTCCGCTCTCCCTTGAAGGCAAATCTGCGGTTGTTGCAACCATGCATGGCAAAGAGCAGGTCATAAGGTCTTCTCTTTCCTCACTTGGTCTTTCCTTTCTACCCGTCCCATCGATTGACACGGATCGTTTCGGAACCTTCACGCGAGAAATTCACAGAACAGGCAACCAGAATGACGCCCTGCTTGCAAAAGCCCAGGCCGGGCTTGAGCTGTCGCCCAAGGCCGATTGTGCGATTGCAAGCGAGGGAGCCTTTGGGCCTCACCCAAACCTTCCATTTTTGTCGTCTGGGTTTGAGATGGTTGGCTTGCTTGAGAGGCAGTCGGGAAACCTGGTGATTGGTTACCACCTCACAACAGAAACAAACTTTGCGCAGACCCTCGCAAGAACCTGGCCAGATTCTGAAAAATTTGCCACTCAGATTGGATTTCCAGATCACGCCATCGTGGTGATGGAAACCCAAAATGGCCCAGTGCTTGCGAAAGGTTTGTGCAACAGGGAGGATTTTCAATCACTCTGCATGGCCGAGATTAAACGTTTAGGCTCCGTGTGGCTAGAAACTGATATGCGAGCTCACTTAAACCCAACCCGCATGACTTCAATTGGCAAAGCGGCTGGGGACCTGCTTCATCGGCTGCAAGCAAGGTGCCCCACCTGCAAGCACCCTGATTGGGTGCCACAGGTTAAAGGGGGACGCCCTTGCGCACTCTGCAGAGCACCCACCAATGAACCTTGGATCGAGAACTACCTTTGCACCGCCTGCGGGCACCAAGAAGAAAAGTTAATTGACCCAGACAGGAAAGGCGAGCCGCGCCACTGCAGTTTCTGCAATCCCTGACTCGGGAAATTGCTTGGCTAATAGAGCGTCACGACCAGCAAAATCAAAACCCCAAGCGACAAGTTAACAAAGACCCATTTCCGAATCTGATCTAACGCCACCCCTCCCGCAGCCCAATCCGCGGCGTTGACACAGCGGTCAAGCCGTTTGTAAAGGGCAAACCGAATGTGCATAAAAATTGCCACCATGGCCACGCCAAGCACGGTCATCACCGTCCAGTCGAGGGGCATTTGAAAGCCGCCGCCACTTTGAACTGCGTTTTTCGCTACCCGGCCTAGCATCCAGATCCCGGAAATGAGGGTTAGCACGGATGCCGCTAAGACCGCCTGAAAGAAACGCCGCAAGACATCGCGCATGAGCGTTAGACGGACTGATAGCTCAAGCCCAACGGCAGCAGGCCTGAGGAAAAAGTGGGAGAAAACCATACCGCCGACCCAGACAACGGTAGACAGTAAATGCAGGGTCTTTAGGATTTCGTAAATCATGTCGGGGCCAACGCCTTCTTTTGTTCAATTAGTCGAAGATCTCGCTTAGCCAAGATTTCGGCCGCTTGTGATAGCCGTATCGCGGATCGGGGTAAGGCGCCCTGGGGTCGGCCCGGTAAGCTGGTGCTGCCTGCTGCGGTGGGGGTGCTGCCGATGTGGCCTTCTCAATCAACTTATCGAGCTCGCCGCGGTCAAGCCAAACCCCCCGGCATGCGGGGCAATAGTCGATTTCAATTCCTTGACGCTCAGAGATTACGAGCTGGGGATCCTTGCAGACTGGGCATTGCATTCGGCTGTCTCCTTTAACGTGACGACCGTTGGATGCGCCGCTACTAAATAGGTTCCGCTGGCGTTGGCCTTATTTAGTCGCAAGCTTTAACCAAAGCCTATTCACCCCAAAATCTTTAGCCCAGCCCCAACATTTCCCGCAAAACAGGGTGAGCGAAACGCCGACGCATCGTGACGGCATAAAAATTCTCTCGAAGCTGCTCAAGCGAGCAGCGTTCAATCAAAACCCCGCTCTTAAGCTCGTCTTGAACCACGACAGGAGGAACGAGAGCAAGCGCGCCCGTCTCTCGCGCGAGTAAACGCACCATGGCCATATCGTCGACCTCTGCAAGGATATTCACTTGCACGCCGGCAGACTCCAAAAGCGTGTCGAATGCAGAGCGAATTGCACTGTCTGCACTGGGCAAAATGAGGGCCTGACCATGAATGCCTTTTGGAAAATCAAGCTTTTGGCTGCGCCTGCCGCCCCCCCGAGGGGGCCGTGATACGAGGCTTAGAGATTGCTGTGCAACCCGCCGACTGATCCAGCCTGCCGCGGTATCCCGGGGGGCGGGATCATTGCTGAGAACGACATCAAGTGAATGCGAAGAAAGCTGTGCCAAGAGTTCGCGCATCTGCCCAGAAACTAAGCGAACTTGAATGTTCGGATCACGAAAAATCGGTAATAGCCAGCTCATTTGAAAGTTTCGCGAAAGCGTGGCGACCGCTCCCACACGTAACACCACTCGCGAGGACGTCGACGCCCCTTTTAGGGTGCTGACAAGCTCTTGGCCTGACTTAAAGATGGTGTCGGCATGGGCGAGGGCAACACGCCCCGCCTCAGTCAAGACCAGCCTGCGATTTCGTCGCTCAAAAAGCGCATGCCCCAAACGCTCCTCAAGCTGCCGCAACTGAATCGACAAAGCTGACGGAGAGACATGCAACAGCGCTGCCGCCTTCGTGAGATGGCGCTGATGGGCCACGACCCAGAAGTAGCGGAGATGATGAAAATTAAGTTCGGCCATGGTTTTTATTTTATTAAATAAAACAATTTGTTCCAAACAATATATTAGACGAAATCTAGCCGCGTCATTACAGTTCGAGGCGTCTTCTCCATCTTCAAAAACACTGGCTAAGGAATTCATGTCATGCCCGGACTAGACTTGTTGCTCACTAATCTTTTGCAACCCATTGTTCTGGCTTTCATGCTGGGCGCACTGGCCGGGGCGCTCAAAAGCGAGCTGGAGCTGCCCGAGGCCGTTGTAAAACTGCTGGCGATCTATCTATTGTTCTCTTTAGGCCTAACGGGCGGACGAGAGCTTGCAAATGCCGAAGTAAACGATGTCTGGCCGCTTCTGGGAATTACGGTGATCATGACTTTTGGCATCCCGACTCTTGCTTACTTTATTACCCGACGGCTCGGAAAAATGGATATCGGCAATTCGGCGGCCATTGCGGCCCATTACGGGTCGGTTTCCACTGCTACTTTTTTTGCTTCAATGAGTTTCGCAACCGCCATGGGTACGCCGGCTGAAGGCTATATGGCCGCCATGGTCGCGTTGATGGAATTTGGGGTGATTTACTCCTTGGTGATTGCTCGCATTGCGATGGGGCGCAGTCATGGCCAAAAACTTGATGTAGCGGAGCTATTTATGAGCGTTATCCGCGGCAGGGGCATCCTGCTTTTAGTCGGCGGAATGATCATTGGGTTTACGGCAACCGATCGTCAATGGCAGCAGATCTCTCCCTTTTACGAGAGCCTCTTTCGCGGCATGCTCATGTTGTTTTTGCTTGAAATGGGTATCACCGCTGCACGACAGATCAAGGCATTCAGGCAGGTTGGCGCGTTTATGACGGGCTTTGGAGTGGTCATGCCCGTGGTCCACGGAGTTATTGGAGTGACTTTAGCTAGCTTGGCGGGTCTGTCGGTTGGTGGCGCCTTTGTTTTCGGGGCAATCTGCGCAAGCGCATCGTTTATTGATGCGCCCGCGGCCTGCCGCGCCTCACTCCCGCAGGCCAACCCCGGCATTTACCTCACAGCATCGCTCGGTGTCACGCTTCCCTTTAACTTGCTCATTGGCTTGCCAATTTATTACCAATACGCCACCTGGATTGCCCACTAAAGAGAGCAGGCGAATTCCACATTCAATGACGATTGGCTAACTGCCGTCTTCAGTATCTTTATCTGGCCATTCAATCAGGAGGCCAGATGATGAAAAACTTCAATTTATTAAGCGCAACACTGCTCGTATCGCTCGGTCTCTTGAGCTCTATCGCCCATGCGCAACAGCGCAGTAGTGATTTTGGGAAGAGGGAATTTGAGTCAAATTGCGCAAGCTGTCATGGGGTCAACGGAAAAGGCTCTGGGCCCGTAACGCCCTGGCTATCCAAGTCACCGCCCGATCTCACCACGCTGGCCAAAATGAATAATGGCATCTTGCCGATGGATCGACTCTATCAAATCATCATAGGCGAGTCGGTGCCAGCGCATGGATCCCGCGATATGCCAGTCTGGGGGCAGGAATATCGCATCATGGCCGCTGAGCATTACATGGATTCGCCTTACGAACCAGAGGCGTTTGTTCGCGCGAGGGTTCTGAGCCTTTTGGAATACATCAATCGACTTCAGGTCGATGCGAAACGCTAACTGAGACGCGAATCTCTCTCGCACCCGCGCGAATGTTGACAGGATCGCCCGCTGCGATCCTGCCCGGGTTGATGACCCGACAGTACCAGCCACAAATGTTGTGCTGGACCATCAGCTTGGATGCATGTTTGGACCTCATGCGGGCGTTGAATTTAAAGCAAGGCTCACGCGGCTTGGTGACCTGCAACACTACCTCTTGCCCAATTAAAATCTGGTCCCCAACGAACACGTCGCCCTCGACAATCCCACGCAAGCTTAAATTTTCACCCACAACTCCAAAAAGCGCTTCATTTGATAGTGCTGCAAGCCAAGACAGCTCCCGCTTCCAGATCTCATAGTGCTCAAAAGGGTAGCAATAGACCGCCTGATCAATACCCCCATGAACCGAGCGGTCAGCCTGCTCATCACCCGTGATGCCAAGCGCACCGCAGATCACTGCCGCAGAGCCTCCTGTCTGCCCCAGATGGCTCACGCTCTGCTTCTGAATGGCAGAGAATTCTTTGGAAAAACTACCAGGCACATGAGGATCGGAAACGATTAATGGGATGACAACACCTGAGTTGATTGATAAGAGTTGGATCGTCATGACGAGTATCTAAGGCGCTGTTATGTGCGGTGGAATTTTACCCGTATCGCGATGAAAAGAGCTTGCTCGGCTGGCTAGACTTTCAGTAGAAGATATTTCTGACCGCCTAACCCCTTGGAGATCAACCGTGAAAAAAAACGCGCATATTGACGATAAGCTGATCGAGTGGGTGCATTTTGATCTGAGACACTGGCAGCCGTCTCAAAAACTAGACCAAGAGATTCCGACGGATACCTTTAGCCCGAATACGCTCTCCCATCTACGAAAGATCCTTTATGGAGATCGTCGGGCACAAGAGCTAATCGCCAAGGCCGAAACCACGGAATGGTCGCAGCAAGTTGCCGAGGAGATTTTCGCCCACGTTAAGAATTGGGTTAAGAAGCGCTACCAGTGATGGTTCGGGGGAGAGCGAGCAGCTTTGGCGGAGAGGGTGGGATTCGAACCCACGGTGCCCTAACGGACACGCCTGATTTCGAGTCAGGTACATTCGACCACTCTGCCACCTCTCCGCGATCTCGAAACGAGCGCGAATTATACCTTTGCGGGCACCAGCAATTTCTTGCCCGCCATGTAAGGTGCAAGCACCTCGGGCACCAACACACTGCCATCGGCCTGTTGATAGTTTTCAAGCACAGCCACCAACGCCCGCCCTACGGCCACACCTGAGCCATTGAGCGTGTGCACAAGCTCAGGTCTGGCTTTTCCGCCCTCACCCAATTTACGAACCCGTGCCTGCATTCTTCGTGCCTGGAACGCTTCACAATTGCTCACCGAAGAAATCTCGCGATATGTATTTTGAGAAGGCAGCCACACTTCCAAGTCATAGGTTTTCGCAGCGCCAAAGCCCATATCACCGGTGCACAGGGCCATAACCCGATAGGGCAGGCCCAAGGCTCTCAAGATATTCTCAGCGTGGCCCACCATTTCTTCTAAAGCGTGATAACTCTGATCGGGATCAACAATCTGAACAAGCTCTACCTTGTCGAACTGATGCTGCCGAATCATTCCACGTGTGTCGCGCCCGTAACTTCCCGCCTCAGAACGAAAACACGGCGTGTGAGCGGTAAGCCTTAACGGCAATAGATCAGGCTCTAAAATCTCGTCGCGAACCATATTGGTCATGGACACTTCCGAGGTGGGAATCAGGTAGAGCAACTCCCCCTCACCCTCTGAACCGCCCTTTTTTGCCGCAAAAAGATCATCGGCGAATTTTGGCAGCTGGCCGGTGCCTCGCATGCTATCGGCATTCACAATGTAAGGCGTGTAGCACTCTTGATAGCCGTGCTGCTGCGTATGCGTATCTAACATGAACTGCGCAAGCGCACGGTGCAAACGTGCAATGTCGCCGCGCATAAACGCAAACCGGCTGCCAGTAACCTTAACAGCGGTTTCGAAATCAAGGCCAAGTGGCCCGCCCACATCAACATGGTCTTTGACTTCAAACGCATAGGCCTTCGGCTCGCCCCACTTGCGCACTTCAATATTCTGTTCGGAATCTTTTCCAACCGGGACCGACTCATGCGGAATATTCGGAATGGTTAATAGCCAATCGTTTAACTTGGCCTGGATGCTCTCTAGCTGTTTGGCGCCCGCATCAAGCCTGCTGGCGATTGCTGCAACCTGATCCATCAAGGCTTGCGCATTTTCGCCCTTGCCCTTCGCCACGCCGATTTGTTTTGACAAAGTATTGCGCTGCGACTGCAGCTGCTCGGTCTCCACCTGTACAGCCTTTCGCTCAGCCTCCAAGGCTGCAAACGCCTGAGTGTCAAGCTCGTAGCCACGACGGGCAAGGGCCGCAGCCGCGCCTGCAAGGTCTTTACGCAAGAGTTGAGGGTCGATCATGAAAGAGCTTCCAGTTCAGGTCTACATTAAATTACGAAAACCATCATTTTCTATTTTGTTTTCGAAGGGTCGCGAGCTTTTCCGCAATTTTACTTTCCATCCCCCGATCCACAGGCTCATAGAAGACAGGTGGCGTTTTGACCGAATCGGGGAAATAACGCTGGCCTGGCGAAAAAGCGCCTGGCTCATCGTGGCTATAGCGGTACTGGGCGCCATGGCCCATGGATTTTGCAAGCACGGTGGGCGCATTGCGCAAATGATCCGGCACCGGCGCCGAGCCTTGGCTTTGCACAAACTTCAAAGCATCTTTATAGCCCACATACGCCGCATTGGATTTCGCCGCGCAAGCCATGAACACCAACGCCTGAGCAATGGCTAGCTCCCCTTCCGGGCTTCCCAGTCGCTCATAAGCCTGCACGGCCTCTAGACTCATGCTTAGCGCCCGTGGGTCAGCCAAGCCAATATCTTCTACTGCCATACGAATCGCGCGCCTTGCAATGTAGCGCGGGTCACAGCCGCCATCAACCATTCGCGCAAACCAGTACAGCGTAGCATCGGGGTCGCTGCCACGAACGCTTTTATGCAGCGCAGAGATCTGGTCGTAAAACGCATCACCACCTTTATCGAACTGGCGTATAAGCGTGGGCAGCATGGAATCCAATAATGCATCGTCAATCAACTGATTCGATTGCAAGGCTCTGGGGATCAACAGCTCAAGGGCTCCGAACAAACGACGGGCGTCGCCATCGGCGCTCGCGACCAGACGTGTTCTTGCGCTGTTCGCAAAGAGACCCGACTCGGCGTTGAAATGCTTTAAGGCTTTTTCAATTAAGGTCGTCATGGCTGCGCCATCTAACGGCTTGAGCACATAAACGGAAGCGCGAGAGAGCAGCGCACTGTTTACTTCGAATGCCGGGTTCTCAGTGGTGGCGCCAATAAACACAAATAGGCCCGACTCCACATGGGGCAAGAAGGCATCTTGCTGGGCTTTATTGAAGCGGTGCACTTCATCCACAAACACCACGCAGGGCTTTTGCAGCTGCTGGGCTTGCTGCGCAAGCTCGACCGCCTCGCGAATCTCCTTAACGCCACCTAACACTGCGGAAATAGAAATTAGCCGGGCTTTGCATTCCTTGGCAAGCAGCCGCGCCAGCGTAGTTTTTCCCACACCGGGCGGGCCCCAAAGAATCATGGAATGCAATTGACCGCGCTCAATAGCCGCGTGAAGAGGCGTTCCTGGCGCAAGCAGATGATCTTGGCCAGCCACCTCGTGTATTGAAACGGGCCGAAGCGATTCAGCGAGCGGGACCGTGGTGAAAGTTACCGCCATGAGCAAAAAGGTTTTTGATTAAGGCGCACGCAACACGCTTGTGCCTTTAGGCGGCACAAATCGGAAACGCTCTGGATCAATCGTGATGTTTTTTTGAACATTGCTAATTTTGACCTGAGTGACCTGGCCAAGAGCATCGTGAATTTCAAACTCCGTAAGCAAAGAATCGCGATTGATCGCAACACGCAACTTACTGATTCCGGGCTCTGGTTCACGCGGCACGACAAGAATCCAGCTCAGACCATTGCTTGTACCGTCTTCTGAAAATTCATAGCGTTGATCCAAGGCCGCCCGAGACAAGGAATTGGTGGAGAGTAACAACGCAGCGATGCCCGTCAATTGCGCCGAAACCGTAGGCCTAACCGAGGCCTGCTGCAGATCCAGGTCGTAAGACCAGAATTCTTTTTCGTTTAAAACCTGAATCTGCGGGTACGGCTTTTTGATCTCCCACCGCAGCAGGCCGGGCTTAGAGAGCCAAAACGTTCCGCTTGATGCACGCATGCGTGCCGATTTCGCCGCGGTCGTTTGTGAAAAATCGGCAGTGAGGGTTTGGGTAGACGCAATACTTTCGATCATGCGGTCGATGGAGGATGCATGGGCAATCGATGTCATCAGGAGTGATAACGTCATCGCGAGGCCCGTCAGGGCTGCAGCAATCATCCCGGCGCTCCGGGCACCAAAATGTCGCGATTGCCGTTGGTCTGCATGGGCGACACGACACCCGCTTGCTCCATGGTCTCGAGCAGCCGTGCAGCTCGGTTATAACCAATTCGTAAATGCCGCTGCACCAACGAGATTGATGCACGACGATGTTTGAGCACAATCGCCACTGCCTCGTCGTAAAGCGGGTCAGCCTCACCATCCCCGCCCTCGGGTGAGAGGCCTGCCGTGAAGGTGCCACCGCCACCGCTTATGTCGGCCCCTTCCAAAATGCTGTCATCGTACTGGGTTTGGCCACTTTGCTTGACAAAGTTCACCACGCGCATCACTTCATCATCAGCCACAAAGGCCCCGTGAATACGAACGGGCAAACCTGTGCCTGCCGCCAGGAATAACATATCGCCTTGACCGAGCAAGGCTTCTGCGCCCATTTGGTCAAGCACGGTTCGCGAATCCACTTTACTGGAGACCTGAAAAGAAATGCGGGCCGGAATGTTAGCCTTAATCAAGCCGGTGATTACATCTACTGAAGGCCGCTGTGTCGCGAGAATTAAATGAATTCCTGCAGCCCGAGCTTTTTGCGCAAGCCTCGCAATCAACTCTTCAATCTTTTTACCTGCGACCATCATCAGATCGGCAAGCTCATCAATCACCACTACGACTTGCGGCAGCGGCGTGAGCGTGGGGGCATCAGGATCTTCCGGGTTGGCCAACGGGTCTTTGATCGGTGCGCCTTTCTTGATTGCCTCTTCCACCTTCTGGTTAAAGCCTGCCAGGTTGCGCGTGTTGAGCTTACTCATGCAGCGGTAGCGGCGCTCCATCTCCCCTACACACCAGTGCAGGGCATTGGCGGCAAGCTTCATGTCGGTCACAACAGGAGTGAGCAAATGCGGTATGCCCTCATAGATGGAGAGCTCCAGCATCTTGGGGTCAATCATGATCATACGAACTTGCGCAGGAGTTGCCCGATACAAAAGCGACAGCAACATGGCGTTCACGCCCACCGACTTACCCGAGCCCGTGGTACCTGCCACTAACAAGTGAGGCATGCGAGCAAGATCCACCACAAACGGCCCGCCCGCAATGTCTTTACCAAGCGCAAGCGGCAAAACCGCATGGCTTTCCTGAAAAGTTGTGGAATCCAGAATTTCGGAAAGCCGAACGACCTGTCGTTTGGGATTCGGAAGCTCCAGGCCCATGTGGGTTTTGCCCGGAATGGTCTCTACCACACGCACCGAGACAAGTGACAAGGCGCGCGCGAGATCTTTGGAAAGATTAACGATCTGCGAGCCCTTGACCCCGAGCGCGGGCTCGATTTCATAGCGCGTGATCACGGGGCCAGGCTGAGCGGCCATCACCTTAACCTGCACACCAAAATCAGAGAGACGGCTTTCAATGAGGCGGGAGGTAAACTCGAGAGTCTCCGCTGAAACTGTCTCTTGGTTGCCACTTGCTTCGTCAAGCAAGGAAAGAGGCGGTAACCCACCCATAGCAATGTCTTGAAACAAAGGCCGTTGCCGCTCTCGCTGTTTAGCCTCTATTGCTTTCTTTGAGGGCTCGGGCACTGCAGCGGGCTTGATCTCAAGCGTCGGCTCCACTTCACGCTGCCTGCGCTTTCCCTCCAGGCTTTCCGCCCGCTCAATCGCTGCAGACTCGCCAAGCCTGCGATCCTGCCTCGCGGCAAGGCTCGAGCGAACGCCAAGCACCAGGCCCTCTGCACTGCGGCCAACACGCTCGGTGACATCAAGCCATGAAAAATGAAAGAACAAGGACAGGCCAAGCACAATCAAGGCCAAGGCAAAAAGCGTTAGGCCAATCGAGCCTAAGGCCCAGTCACCAAAACTTCCAATCAGGCTGCCCAAAGCACCGCCCGGCATAAACTCCAAGGGGCTTTTTCCCATTGCAACCCGCTGCGCCTCCAGGGCACAGCTTCCGCCAAGCAGTAGCCCAAAGCCCAGCCAACGACGCGCCGTAAAGAGCATGGGCATCTCCACGCCTGAAATTTGAGCACGCATGAGCCCTGCTTTTTGCTGTTCACGAATTCTTCGAGCAGCTCGCCAATTCACCAATGACAAGGCCGCAGACAACACAACAAACCAGGCCGAGGACACGCCAAAGCCAAATAAGAGTGCATCTGCCGTCCAGGCCCCGAAGCGGCCCAGCCAGTTTGAGGGTTCGGTCAACGGCCCTTGTTGAAACCATCCCGCGTCATCGGCAGACCAAGAAACAAGGGATAGGAAAATCCAGATCGAAAAAGCGCCGTAGCCCAACCAGCGTAGCTCAGCTCCAACGGCTGAAGGCTCGGAGCCCCTGCTGCGATCAGAATCTTGCTGTGTTCGGCGCGAGGGCCGTGCCGCGGAGCGGCTTGAGCGAATCGCCATAATCTTCCGAATTCTATAATTGTCTTGATCTTCTCATTTAGAGGTGCGTTATGACCCAATCCCCCGCCCAACACCACAGGCTCATTATTCTTGGCTCTGGCCCCGCAGGCTACACGGCAGCGATCTACGCGGCACGGGCCAACCTGAGCCCCGTGCTCGTTACGGGGCTGGCCCAGGGCGGCCAGCTCATGACCACTACCGATGTTGAAAACTGGCCTGCCGACCCGCATGGCGTACAAGGCCCCGAGCTGATGCAGCGTTTTTTGGATCATGCCGAGGCATTTAAAACCCAAATGATCTTTGATCACATTCACACAGCCCACCTCAAAGAAAAGCCAATTCGCTTGGTGGGCGATGCAGGCCAGTACACTTGCGATGCCTTGATTATTGCGACGGGTGCTTCTGCGCAATACCTTGGCCTTCCCTCTGAGCAGGCGTTCATGGGCAAGGGCGTCTCAGGCTGCGCCACCTGCGATGGTTTTTTCTACAAAGGCCAAGAGGTTTGCGTCGTAGGCGGCGGAAACTCTGCGGTGGAAGAAGCGCTCTATTTATCAAACATCGCAAGCAGGGTAACGGTCATTCACCGCCGGGAAAAATTTCGGGCAGAGCCAATTCTCATTGACCGCCTCATGGAAAAAACGAAAACTGGCAACGTATCGATTGAGTGGAACCAGACCCTTGACGAGGTGCTCGGAAATGAATCAGGCGTTACCGGTGTGCGCATTAAGCACGCACAAACGGGCGCAACGAAAGAGCTCGCGGTGCATGGGGTGTTCATTGCCATTGGCCACAAACCTAACACCGACATTTTTGAGGGCCAGCTCGATATGGCTAATGGCTACATTCGCACGAAGAGTGGATTAGATGGCAATGCCACGGCCACCAATATTCCCGGGGTATTTGCTGCAGGCGATGTTCAAGACCACATTTATCGCCAGGCGGTGACCAGTGCAGGCACGGGTTGTATGGCGGCCCTAGATGCGCAGCGCTACCTTGAAGAGTAAGGCGGATCGCCACGGCCCAGACGGGCCTCGCGATGACGGCACGGACTTGTTCCTTGCCGCAGTCGCCGATGCAAAGCCCCTTCCGCCCAAGCCCCTGCCGCCCTCGGTGCGCGCCAAGGCTAAGCCTGCGCCCCTGCCCCTAAAACGCATGCAAGACGAGTACGAGGCCTTACAAGCCTCGCGGCTTTCCGACATGACGCCGGAGACCTTGCTTGAAAGCGATGAAGCGCTATCGTTTGCGCGCCAGGGAATCTCCAGCGATACGCTCAAGAAACTGCGCCGCGGCCACTGGAGCATTCAGGCAAATTTAGATTTGCACGGCCTGCGAACCGATGAGGCTCGGGAGGCCTTCGTAGATTTTTTAAAGCATTGCGCCAACAAAGAAATTCGCTGCGTGCGCATTATTCACGGCAAGGGCTTAGGTTCAGTAAACAAACAGCCCGTGCTCAAAGGTAAGGTGCTGGCATGGCTGATGCAGCGTGAAGAAGTGTTGGCCTACTGCCAGGCGCCAGCCAATGACGGCGGCAGCGGCGCCGTTCGAGTGTTGCTTAAACAGCCTCGTCGCCCATCTCGCCCGTTCTGATGCGAACGACCTGCTCAATTGGCTGAACAAAGATCTTGCCATCGCCAATTCGACCGGTACGGGCAGCATTCACGATGGCTTCGACAGCACGCTCGGTCAAGTCATCTGAAACGACCGCTTCGATCTTGATCTTAGGAAGAAAATCAACGACGTACTCCGCGCCGCGGTAGACCTCGGTGTGCCCCTTTTGCCGGCCAAAGCCTTTGACATCGGTAACGGTCAGGCCAGTGACACCAACCTCAGCCAAGGCTTCTCGAACCTGATCAAGCTTGAAGGGTTTCACGATTGCAGTAATGAGTTTCATGATTTGCGCCTTATGGTCAGTCAGACTGCTCAATGAACTTATTGGTCAAAGGATAACGCCAATCCCGGCCAAATGCCCGTTGGCTGATGCGTACCCCCGGCGCAGCTTGTCTGCGCTTGTACTCGCTGGTGCGCACCAGGCGCAATACGCGATCCACCTCAGAGGCCTGATGGCCTGCCGCAATGATCTGTCCACGGCTTTCACCCTTTTCAATGTGCCGCTCCAAAATGTCATCCAACACCGGGTAAGGAGGCAGGCTGTCTTGGTCGGTTTGATTGGGCCGAAGCTCGGCACTCGGCGCCCGCGTCAAAACACGCTCGGGAATCACCGGTGATCCGGCGGCTTTGATCGCAATACGATTGCGTTCCTCACACAGCCGATAAACGAGGCCCTTAAAGACATCCTTGATCACGGCAAACCCGCCAGCCATATCCCCGTATAGCGTGCAATAGCCAACAGCGACTTCAGACTTATTTCCCGTTGCCAGCACAAGCGCAGCAGTTTTATTTGAGATGGCCATCAGCAGCGTGCCACGGATACGCGCCTGAATATTCTCCTCGGTCAAATCCTCTGGCATGCCTGCAAACACATCGGCCAAGCCTTTTTTAAACTGGCTATAAAGACCGTCAATCGCAATGTGATCAAGCCGAACACCGAGCGCCTTTGCGCAAGCCCGTGCATCCTCAATACTGATGTCTGCAGTGTAGGGCGAGGGCATCATCACCGCGCGAACGTTCTCTGGCCCGAGAGCATCAACCGCAATAGCGAGAACCAGCGCGGAGTCGACACCGCCCGACAAACCCAACACCGCGCCTTTAAACCCATTTTTATGGACATAGTCGCGCGTGCCCAGCACTAGGGCCCGATAAGCCTGCTGCTCAACCGATAAATCCGCCTCGACTCGATGCGTAATGGCATCGTTTGCTCCGGCGACATCAAAGTAATCGACCAGCAGCAAATCCTCCTCAAACTGCCTGGCCTTGGCCACAATACGACCTTCGCGATCCAAGGCAAATGAGCCGCCATCAAAAACCAGTTCGTCTTGGCCCCCGACCAGATTGCAAAACACGGTGGGCAAGCCAAGACGAGAAGCATTGGCACGCACTACCTCAAGCCGCTCTGCCACTTTGTTGACATGAAATGGCGAAGCATTCATGGCCAGTAGCACCTGAGCGCCAGCCGCCTTGGCCATGGCTGGCGCACGGGAGGCCCAGACGTCTTCACAGATATTGACCCCAAACCGCACTCCATTGACTTCAAACAAACAGGGGCCGCCATCGGGGGCGAAATAACGCTGCTCATCAAAGACCGCGTAATTGGGCAGTTCAAGCTTTCCGTAACTTCCAATGACCTTGCCATAGCGAATCACGGTTGCCGCGTTAAAAGTATGTTCACCCCGACGTTTTGGGTGGCCCACCACGACGGTCACATCGGTCAGTTGTTTGAGGTCATTGCAAAGTCCCTCAAGGACAGCATCGACTTGCGCCAAAAATGCGGGCCGAAGCAGCAAGTCCTCGGGCGGATACCCGGTCAGCGAGAGCTCCGGCGTAACCACCACCAAAGCGCCTTGGTCTTGAGCCGCTTTTGCTGCCCTAAATATCCGCTGGGCGTTGCCCGAAAGATCGCCAACGTGGCTGTTGATCTGGGCAACGGCAATCTTGAGCATTTAAGCTTTCTGCTCTCGTTTGTAGCGGGCAAGGCCTTCGAGGATTTCTTTTTTTGCAGACTCCACGCCTTCCCAGCCCTTCACCTTCACCCATTTGCCTTTTTCAAGGTCTTTGTAGTGCTCAAAAAAGTGCTGAATCGCCTTTAAACGCTGCGGGTTGACGTCTTCAATGGTCTTCCAGTGGCTATACATATCGAGAACCTTGTCGATTGGCACGGCCAAAAGCTTCGCATCGCCACCGGCCTCGTCTTCCATAACCAGCATGCCCACGGCGCGGCAAGGCACCACGGAGCCAGGGGCCACCGCATAAGGCGTAACCACCAGGACATCGACGGGGTCGCCATCATCAGAAATCGTGTCAGGGATATAGCCATAGTTGCAGGGGTAGTACATCGCTGTCGTCATGAAGCGATCGACAAAGAGCGCGCCAGTCTCCTTGTCGACTTCATACTTGATTGGGTCCGAGTCGGCAGGGATTTCAATAATCACATTGAATTCTTCAGGCACATTTTTGCCGGCGGTCACGTTCTTTAAGGCCATGGTGCAGGGTCTCCCTGTGGGTAAAATAACGATCGCGAAACCCTTGCATTCTAAGGGATTCCCCCAGCCCGAGGCCGGCGTCGTGCCTGTCTGAATCTGGGATGCTCAGCAGCACTAAAAAAACAACTCGTTCACATAGAGGAGAAACCCATGTCCATGGGACTGAACCTGGCCTTGCTCTGCGGAGCTCTGGCTATTTTGTATGGCATCGTTTCAAGCCGCTGGATTCTCGCAAAGCCTGCCGGTAATGCACGCATGCAGGAGATTGCGACTGCCATCCAGGCAGGCGCCTCGGCCTACCTTGGCCGGCAGTACCGCACCATCGCAATCGTTGGCGTCGTGATTTTCATTTTGCTGGCCATCATTCCGGGCCTTGGTTTGGACACTGCGATCGGCTTTGCAATCGGCGCGATTTTGTCAGGCGCGGCGGGCTTTATCGGTATGAACATTAACGTGCGTGCCAATGTGCGCACCGCCGAGGCTGCACGCAGCGGAATCAACCCAGCCTTGGCCATCGCATTCCAAGGCGGCGCCATTACCGGCATGTTCGTGATTGGCTTGGGTCTGATTGGGGTGGCAGGCTTTTATGCCTTTGAACTGGCCCGCACAGGCGACGTGCTCAAGGCCTTGCACCCTCTAATTGGCTTGGCCTTTGGTTCCTCGCTCATCTCGATCTTCGCGCGTTTGGGTGGCGGTATCTTTACGAAGGGCGCAGACGTTGGCGCCGACTTAGTGGGCAAAGTGGAAGCCGGTATCCCGGAAGACGACCCGCGTAACCCTGCAGTGATTGCCGATAACGTGGGTGATAACGTGGGCGATTGCGCAGGCATGGCGGCAGACTTGTTTGAAACCTATGCCGTAACCGTCATTGCCACCATGCTTTTGGGCGCACTGCTGATGAAGGGCATTGCCGCCGATGCGGCGGTTTATCCCCTGGCCTTGGGTGGCGTATCCGTGGTGGCCTCGATCATTGGCTGCTTCTTCGTGAAGTACTCTGGCACTGGCAAGATCATGACCGCGCTCTACAAGGGCCTGATTGTGGCTGCGGTGCTCTCCATCATCGCGTTTTACTTTGTGACCGACTGGATCATGGGCGGCGCTGCTGCAGTAGTTCCCGGCATGACCGTTATGAACTTGTGGCTATCTTCAATAGTGGGCATCGCGCTCACCGCTGCTATGGTTGTGATCACGGAGTACTACACCGCAACGGAATACAAGCCAGTGCGTCATGTGGCGGCCGCCTCTGAAACGGGACATGCGACCAACATCATTGCCGGCATTGCCGTGTCCATGCGCTCCACTGCACTGCCTGTGCTCTCAGTCTGCGTCGCAATTTTTGTGGCTTATGCGCTCGCCGGCTTGTATGGCATTGCAGTTGCGGCAACCTCCATGCTTTCAATGGCAGGCATTATTGTGGCCTTGGACGCCTATGGGCCAATCACCGATAACGCCGGTGGCATTGCCGAGATGGCCGAGTTGCCCAAAGAAGTGCGTAATGTGACTGACCCCCTCGATGCAGTAGGCAACACCACCAAGGCTGTGACCAAGGGCTATGCCATTGGGTCTGCAGGCCTGGCTGCGCTGGTGCTTTTTGCGGATTACACCCATGCACTGGAAGGTATGGGCCAGACAATCAAGTTTGATCTTTCAGATCATGAGGTGATCATCGGCCTGTTTATCGGCGGCATGATTCCGTATTTGTTTGGCGCCATGGCCATGGAGGCTGTAGGCCGCTGTGCAGGCGCCGTGGTGACCGAAGTGCGCCGTCAGTTCCGTGAGATCAAGGGCATTATGGAAGGCACTGGCAAGCCCGAGTACCACACTGCAGTGGACCTGCTCACCAAGGCAGCGATTAAGGAGATGATCATTCCCTCGCTTCTGCCTGTGGTGGTGCCGGTCGTGGTGGGTTTGACGCTCGGGCCCAAGGCCTTGGGTGGCATGTTGATGGGAACGATTGTGACAGGCCTGTTTGTGGCCATTTCAATGTGTACCGGTGGCGGTGCCTGGGATAATGCCAAGAAATACATTGAAGATGGCAATCATGGCGGAAAAGGTTCCGATGCCCACAAGGCAGCGGTGACTGGCGATACGGTCGGCGATCCCTACAAGGACACCGCAGGACCTGCCGTGAACCCCTTGATCAAGATTATCAACATCGTGGCACTGCTCATCGTGCCGATTCTGCCGATGGCTTAATTTCAGATTGGCACGGCCCCTTTAGGGCTTCGCAATCACGGCTGCCGCCTTCCAGTGGAAGGCGGCAGTTTCATTTTCAGACAGGCTCTCTGCAATCTCGGCAAGTGCTACGTGGGTTAATGCCATGGGCTTGGCCCGTAACGATGCATCAAAATGCATTCGAGCCTTGCCCCAGAGCCTCTCTCGCTGGCAGAGCTTGCCCAAAGCCCAGTGAAGCTCGGGATCTTGCGGATATTTGACAAGCCAGGGCTCCAAAAACGCCAACTGCTCGGCAGTCTTACCGACACATCGTGCATAAAGTAGCGCCATGCCCGAATCCCACTCTTTTTTTAAGGTCCCCTCAATGAGCTCAATCGCCTGGGCGTGGCGGCCTTGCTCGATCCAGGAGCGGGCTGCAGCGTGCTTAAGCCGCATCGCTGCAAAAGCGGGCATCGCTTTTCGATTTTCTAGCAAGCGAGTGATTCTTAGAACTTCATCCCAGTTCTTGCACTGTTGATGCGCCTTCAGCGCCAAGCGCAGACCATGGATGCTCCGTTTATCTGCTTTGCTAATAGGCCCAAGAACGGCAAGCGCCTTTTCACCTTGCTGATCACGAACAGCAAAATCAGCCTCCAGCAACGCAGCAAGATCCGAGTCAACGGACGGATCAGCGCCCAAAGAGAGTTTTAATTGCTGCAAAAATTGTGTCCGCTGCTCGGCGTCGTGTAATTCGTGGGCAGCACAGGCTGCAATCACATTGACGGCCGTAATCGCTGAAGGCACTTCTCGGGCGAGGTCTACATCGCCCAAAAGCTCCTTCGATGACTTGATGGCGCGTACAAAGCTTCCATCGAAAAACTGGGTCACCGCTAAAGAGAGGATTTTGAGCCGCTTAGACTGAACCTGACGCATGCGATGTCGGCGTATCCGAGCAGGCAAATCAAGCACCAACACCATGACCCTTGTCACCAAGAGGGTCAAGATCAAAAGCACGAATAGGGCCAGTACCGCCGCCTGCAACGAGAGCTCAACCTGATAAGGCGGCAGCCACAGCACCACTTGGCCCCAGTCCAGATCGAGGGCAATGGCGGCCCCCACTAACAAGGCGAGTGCTAGCAAAAGTGAAACGAGCTTGATCACAGTGCCGCCCCCGAGTTCAAGCGCTGCAGGGCGTTTAGCGAAGCCTCCAGGGCGGGCGGGCGTAGGCCCTGAGATTGACGCTGCAAACTCACAAGCGACTCACGAAATGCCACGACAGCCGGATGATCCGCATCGAAGGCCTGGGCAAGAATAGCCTGGGCGTGACCGAGTTCGGTAGAAAAGCGCTGGGCATTGCGCATCTCAAGTGCTGCACTTGCAGACTCGATTCGGAATCGAAGCTGCTCGGTCAATAGCCTGCCCTGCTCAGGCGTGCGAAAGCTTGATTGCCGATCTTCAACCCGACGCACTTTCACAACCTCTCCAATTCTTTCGCCCAGCGCACTCATGATTCGGCCCCAGACACTATCAGAGCCTGCGGGAGCGGGAGCAGCGCTATTGGAAGGTGCCGGAGCCACAGAGCCGCTATGCGGCACGAACAAATTGGGCAGTGAACTTACCTCGCCTTGCATACGCTTGAGCACCGTCTGCATTGCGTTGATGTCCGCCGGCCTTGCCTGGGCAATGCGCTGACGATCTTCAGTGAGAGCTTGGCGCAAGGCCGAAACCCTTGTCGGCGACGACAATCCTGCAAGCCGCGCATCCAGAATGTTCAACATCTCAAGGGCAGGCTGTGGATCACTCCCACTTGCCAGACTGTCGCTAACAAGCTGCAAAGAAACCGATATCTCTCGCAGCA
Organism: uncultured Burkholderiaceae bacterium; assembly: GCA_964582195.1. Lineage (GTDB taxonomy): Bacteria > Pseudomonadota > Gammaproteobacteria > Burkholderiales > Burkholderiaceae_A > Lacustribacter. The sequence continues at coordinate 100,872 of CAZOQN010000001.1, forward strand.
AAGCAGGCGCCAACGTTGGTTCATTCGGGTTGATTGGCGGCAAAGCCAGCTCTGGTGATCTCTGCAAAGTGCTGCTTGACGTGCCCGGGGCCTGAGAAACAGACGTTTCATACGGCGCCTGCAATAGCCACCAGCCAATGCCTAAAAGCACGACCAGGGCCGATAGCGCCACGACAAATTTTTTACCAGTTGTTCCCATGGCTGAAAAGATCGCTAGTTAGATGCTGGGCGTCAAGTCGCACGCGACCAATGGGCCCAAGGCCCTCGTGCATTAGCTTTTTTGCAATGCTGAAATGCTGGGTAAACCAACGAAAACCCGAGGGGCTCAAGCCATGGGCTCTCATGAGCTGCAGCATCCGGTTAATCACCGTAGTGGAAGTCATCACGATGCCTACCTCGGCCGGTTTTGCCTGGGCAAGCTGCTGCCAAAGCGCTGTCGGCCAATCCACATCAATACGCTCATAAATCGCAAAAGACTCCGCATGCGCGCCGCGTGCAATCAGTCCATCTTTCAAACTTGGCCGGTTTTTATAGCCCTCAATCAGCAGAAATTTTTGCAAAGCCCATTGCAAGGTTTCGCGTGCGACAAGCGCATCAAGTGCCATGAGGGTGTGGGCCGCATCTGCCATTTCTGCATCAGCCGACACCACAACATCTGCCTGCGATACGTGGTGAAACGCGCGCAGTAATTGGTCACGCGTGCCATTGCCCACTGCGACATAACGCGAAGCGCCAGCTGAGAGATCGATCGCCCACTGTTTCGTCAGCGCGCTCAAAGCCATCACACTTGCTGGGCTTGTGAATGCCAGCCAGTTGCTCGGTGAAGCAAGATGTGATTGGAGCTTCACTGAATCGACATCGCGCAAGACAAGCTCTTGCAAAGGTGCCACGATCACCCGAGGGTCTTGCGGGGTCGGTGGCATGCCCTCAAGGGGAGTGCGCCACTTGGGACGCGCAAGAATTGCCAGTTCCATGCTGCCCCGAACCGCGGCGAGCCCTAGGCCACGCCCAGGGATTTCAAAATTTCCTGGGCGCCCTGCTTCGAAAGCGCTTGGGCTGCCTGCAGGCCAAGGGCCTCAGGGTCAGTGCCGGTGCACTCTGCCTTCAAAACCCGGGAGCCATCGGTCATGGCAACCAGCGCACGAAGCCGCAGGGTCGTGCCATCGGGCTCAGATACACAGTACGCAGCAAGCGGCACTTGGCAGCTGCCGCCTAAAGCACGCGACACCGCGCGCTCAGCACGCACTTCCCGAAATGTCCCTTCATGGGTCAGGGGCCGCAACGCATTGCGAATGCCATCACCATCAGTGCGAATTTCAATGCCCAAAGCACCCTGGCCAGCTGCGGGCAAAAGCACCTCTGGGGAAATGACCTGGCGAATGCGTTGCGCCAGCCCTAGGCGCTTGAGGCCAGCTGCCGCAAGAATGATGGCTTGCATGTCGCCACGATCGAGCTTGGACAACCGCGTATCTAGATTGCCGCGCAAAGGAACGATCTGAAGGTGGGGATAACGGGCCTTGAGCTGGGCCTCGCGACGAAGACTTGAGGTGCCCACGACTGCGGCTTCAGGAAGGTCATCGAGGCTTGCAAATTTATTGGAAACAAATGCATCACGCGGGTCTTCACGCTGCATGACACAAGCAAGCTCAAAGCCTTCCGGCAACTCCATCGGCACGTCTTTCAAGGAATGCACCGCCAAATGGGCCTTACCCTCTTCCAGGGCGGTCTCAAGCTCTTTGACGAATAGACCCTTGCCACCTACTTTCGAAAGGGTGCGATCAAGAATCTGATCGCCCCGGGTGGTCATTCCCAGGATAGAGACCGGCGCCCCAGAGGACTTGGCGAGGATATTTTGGACATGTTGGGCCTGCCACATGGCCAAACGGCTTTCGCGCGATGCAATAATCCACATATTCAGAAGTGTATCAATCAAATGACCGAACAATTTTCCAAGAAAAATCAGGGCTGGTCCGGCCGGTTTGCAGAGCCTGTGTCAGAACTTGTGCAGCGCTATACCGGCTCGGTCTTTTTCGACCAACGGCTTGCACGGTTCGACATTCAGGGCTCGCTTGCCCATGCCGAGATGCTAGCGCATGTGGGCCTGATCTCTAAACAAGACCTTGCCGACATTGAGCGCGGCATGGCCCAGATCGTTTCAGAAATTGAAGCGGGCAGTTTTCAATGGTCGCTCGCCTTGGAAGATGTTCACCTAAATATTGAAAAGCGGCTGACTGATCTCATTGGCGATGCTGGCAAGAGGCTGCACACCGCAAGAAGCCGCAATGACCAGGTCGCCACTGACATTCGGCTATGGGTTCGGGCCACGATTGATGAAATGCTTTCAGCAATCAAAACCCTGAAAGGCTCGCTTTTAGACCAAGCCGAAAAAAATGCCGAAACGATCATGCCGGGCTTTACTCACCTGCAAGTGGCCCAGCCCGTAACCTTTGGCCACCACCTACTTGCCTATGTGGAAATGTTTTCCCGCGATGAAGAGCGTTTGACCGACTGCCGAAAGCGCGTGAATCGCTTGCCCTTAGGCGCTGCTGCTCTGGCAGGCACTTCCTACCCGATTGATCGCGAACGGGTTGCCAAGGCCTTGGGCTTTGATGGCGTGTGTGCGAATTCACTCGATGCGGTGAGTGACCGTGATTTTGCGATTGAATTCACAAGCGCCTGCGCGCTAATCATGGCCCATGTCTCGCGCTTAAGCGAAGAGCTCATTATCTGGATGACCCCGCGGTTTGGCTTTATCAGCTTGCCCGATCGGTTTTGTACGGGCTCATCGATCATGCCGCAAAAGAAAAATCCCGATGTGCCTGAGCTTGCCCGTGGCAAAAGCGGCCGGGTGTATGGTCACTTGATCGGCCTACTCACGTTGATGAAGGGCCAGCCTCTGGCCTACAACAAAGACAACCAGGAAGATAAAGAGCCGCTTTTTGATACGGCGGATACGGTGGTCGACACCCTTCGTGTATTCGCAGAAATGATTGCAGGGCTGCAGGCCAATGCCGAGGCCATGCGAACTGCTGCCTTTGAAGGGTATTCCACCGCGACCGATTTGGCCGACTATCTCGTGAAAAAAGGCTTGCCTTTTCGCGATGCCCATGAGTCTGTGGCCTTGGCTGTACGGGCCGCCTCAGAGCAGAAAAAAGATTTATCACAGCTCTCTCTTTCTGAACTTCAGTCCTTTAGCAAGCTGATTGAAAAAGATGTGTTCGATGTCCTCAAGCTTGAAGGATCGGTGGCCGCACGCAGCCACCTGGGCGGCACGGCGCCCGCTCAGGTGAAAGCGCAAATCAAACGGCATCGCAGCCAAGGCGGTTAAACCGCGTCTTTGGCGCGGCCTGAAGGTGATCGGCCAATGTTTGAAATCCTCACTGTCACCACGCCTTTTTTTCTGCTGGTGCTTGCTGGCTTTGTTGCTGCAAGAACCGGGGTGCTTCCCTTGCCCGCGATTTCGGGCCTGAATGCCTTTGTTTTGTATTTCGGCATACCGTGCATGCTGTTTCGTTTTGGCGCCAACACGCCCATAGACCAGCTTCTAAATTTTCCCGTTGCGGCGCTCTACCTGCTGTGCAGTCTCACCCTCATGGGAGCCGTAATCGCGATAAGCCGAAGGCGCGGACTGGATTGGAACAACACAGCCTTTGGCGCCTTGGTAAGCAGCTTTCCCAACACGGGATTTATGGGTGTGCCGCTATTGATCGCACTGCTTGGGCAGGCAGCTGCAGGCCCGGTGATCGTGAGCCTATTCGTGGATCTCGTAGTGATTTCTTCTCTGGGTATTGCACTTTCCCGCCTACATGACAATCAATCCGGTGAATTCTCGGTTGCCTTGAAAAAAGCCCTGCGAGGCATGGCGGTCAACCCCATGCCATGGGCGATTTGTTTAGGTGGGTTAGCTTCTGCGCTTGGTCTGGCTGTGCCCAAGCTCATTGATTCAACCGTCAAGCTCTTGGGCGACTCTGCATCGCCGGTCGCCTTATTTACCATTGGCGCCGTGCTTGCACGCTCGGCCATGCTGATGAAGTCTGGCCAAAGGGAAAAGCCAATTGTGCAGGGCGTAAAAACAATCACCGCACTCAAAATGATTGGTCAGCCCTTGCTGATCTTTGGCGTGTTTCAAGCTGCCAACGCCATGGGTGCCGGCATTGACCCTTTTACCATCACGGTGATCACCCTCGTTGGGGCGCTACCGAGCGCAAGCAACATCACCATCCTAGCCGAGCGTTTTGAAGCCGACAGTGGCAGAATCGCGAGGATCGTATTGCTCACCACGGGTTTTACATTTTTCACGTTTCCCTTGGCCGTTGCCGTCTTGTCTTAATTAGGAGGGTTAAAAATCATGAGCCGTCGCAAGTTTCTTCAACACAGCGCCACGGGTGCGATTGCTGCATCTACCGTAACGCTGTCAGCCCCCGCTATTGCACAGTCCGATGTTGTTCGGTGGCGGTGCGCTTCAAGCTTTCCCAAAAGTGTTGACACCTTGTTCGGCACGGCCGAGCTGGTGACTCGTCGGGTTAGTCAGCTGACGGGGGGAAGGTTTCAAATCTCCTTGCACGCTGCCGGAGAGATTGTCCCCCCATTACAGGTATTGGATGCAGTAGAGAAAGGCACGATTGAATGCAATCACACCGCGCCTTACTACTTTATCGGCAAGGATCCCGCCTGGGCCTTTGGCACCTGCATTCCGTTTGGCTTAAACAGCCGCCAGCACAACGCATGGTGGGTGCACGGCGATGGCGAAAAAGTATTCAATGAATTCACCCGGCAGTTTGGCGTCGTGAGCTTTCTTTGCGGAAACACTGGCTCTCAAATGGCCGGCTGGTTTAAAAAGGAAATCAAAACCGCAGCTGACTTAAAAGGCCTGAAATTTCGCACGGGTGGCATGGGCGGGCAGGTATTGACCAAGCTCGGCGTCGTCACGCAGCAGCTGCCCGCAGGCGAAATTTATTCGGCGCTGGAAAAAGGCACGATCGATGCCGCCGAGTTCACTGTGCCCCACGACGATGAAAAACTGGGCCTCAACAAGATCGCCAAGTTCTACTATTACCCGGGCTGGAATGAAGGGGGTGCGGCGTTAGGCTTTCAAGTGAACGCAAAGGCCTATGATGTACTTCCCGAAGCCTACAAGGCGGCCCTGGCTGCGGCCACCGCCGAGGCCAACACCTGGATGCAGGCTAAGTACGACGCGCTTAACCCCGCGGCACTCAGGCGCTTGATACAAGGCGGCGCCATGCTGCGCGCCTACCCGCAGTCGGTGTTGGAGGCGTGCTTCAAAGCGAACCAGGAACTGTTGGCAGAAACCCTTTCCAAGAGCCCTGCTTTCAAAAAGATCTACGATCAACAAAGGCCCTTTCACCGAGACTTACAGGCCTGGTTCAGGGTTGCAGAGGCAAGCTTCGATGCCTTCATGGCAAGGCAAAAACTCTGATCAGCGGCGCTTGAAATAATCAGCAGGGTCCTCTGGGGGCGCCACATCGGCGCCCTTGTTGTCTTCGGGCCGCTGCGATGCGCCATCGCTGGCATCAAACGCAGACTCATCGAGCTTGATTTCAATAGACTGAAGGTCGATGGCCTGCGGCTTTTCAAGAAAACCCGTGACGATGCCGGGAAAGAAAATCAGAATTGCCACGAGCAAGAGCTGCAACACCAGCCACGGAATTGCCCCCAGATAGATATCGGCACTCGGAATTGATTTAGGCGCGATGCCTCGCAAATAAAAAAGTGCAAACCCAAAGGGAGGGTGCATAAATGACGTCTGCATGTTCACGCAGATCAAAACGCCAAACCAGATCAGGTCAATTCCGAGCTTTTCGGCCATGGGGGCCAATAGCGGAATCACAATAAACGCGATCTCGAAGAAATCCAGAAAAAAAGCGAGCAGAAAAATGATGATGTTGACCACCATCAGAAACGTGACGGGGTCATCGGCACCGATTCTTGCAAAGAGGTGCTCCACCCAAATTCCGCCATCGACACCCTGAAACACCAAGGTAAATACGTTGGCCCCGATTAGGATAAAGATCACCATCGCCGTAATCGACATGGTGGATTGCATACCCTCGCGCAGCATGGGCCAGTTCAGTCTTCTGTGGAGCGCAGCCAGCCCGAGGGCGCCCAGCACTCCCATAGCGCCAGCCTCAGTGGGTGTGGCCAATCCCATGAAGATTGTTCCCAGCACAATAAAAATCAAAGCCAATGAGGGAACAATGCCCTTCATCACGCGCCATATCAGGGCCGCGCCGTCAAGCGTCCGTTCACTTTGCGGAAGCGGCGGCATGCTGCGCGGAGAAATCAAGGAAGCAACAAAAATAAACAGCAGAAAAATTATGACCTGGGCAATGGAAGGCCCAATCGCACCAAGGTACATATCGCCCACAGAGCGGCCGAGTTGATCGGCCAAAACAATGAGCACCAGGGATGGCGGGATGACCTGAGTGATCGTTCCCGACGCTGCAATCACTCCAGTGGCTAGGCGGTTGCTGTAGCCAATTCTTAACATGATGGGCAGCGCAATCACGCCGATAGCAATGACCGATGCGGCGACGGTGCCTGTGATAGCTCCGAGAATTGCGCCCACCAAAACTACTGCATACGCCAAGCCGCCAGGCAGCCCCCCAAAGAGCTGGGCAAAGCCCTCCAGCAGATCCTCGGCCAATCCGCTGCGCTCAAGAATCGCGCCCATCAACGTAAAGAAAGGGATCGACAGCAACAGCTCGTTTGAGATGATTCCGAAAACCCGATAAGGCAAGTTCGCCATGAACGCCGACGGAAAGAGGCCTAACTCGATAGCCACCAAGCCTGAGGCAAGGCCAAGCGCTGCCAAGGAAAATGCAACGGGCAGGCCAAGCAGCAGAAATGCCACCAGCGCTGCAAACATGGCAGGAGCCATGAATTCCGTTGGGCTCATGGCTATTGCAGTGGCCTTTCATAATGGGCTTGAAGCGCAATGCGCCCGCGTAAGGCCGCCACGCGCTTGATGACCTCGGAGACTGCCTGCAAGGCAAGCAAGAAAAAACCCATAGGCAACAAAAGCTTGACGGGCCAGCGCAAGAGCCCGCCCGCATTGGCAGAGACCTCGCTAAGCTGCCAAGACTCTACAAACCAGGGCCAGGAGTGCGCAACCATATACAAGCTAAATGGCATGACGAACCCGATCAGACCTGCGAGATCAAGCCAGGCCTGCTGGCGTATGTTGAGCTTGGAATAAAACAGATCCACGCGGATATGGCCATTGGTGGCAAGCAGGTGGGGGCCACCGAGCAGCACGATGGCGCCAAACATGTACCACTGCAGTTCGAGCCATGCATTAGAGCTCAAGTCAAAGGCATAGCGAGAGATTGCATTGAGCGCAGAAACCAATGCACAAATCAGGACCAAAGCGATTGCGATGCGCGCCGCAAAACGGCTGACCTGGTCGATACGCCGGCTCAAAGACAACAATAGGTTTAGCATGGTCTGAGATTGTGCCAATAAAAAGGCCGACGACTGTCGGCCTTTTTAACTACGCGGTGCAAATAGCGCTCTATTTCTTGCGTTGCGGCGGAAGATCAGTACAGGTGCCCGAAAACACTTCAGCCACCATGCCGATGGATTCACCGAGCGTCGGATGCGGGTGAATCGTCTTGCCAATATCGTGGGGGTCGCAGCCCATCTCAATGGCCAGGGCAAACTCGCCAATCATGTCGCCTGCATGGGTGCCCACGATCGCACCGCCAATGACCCGGTGCGATTCCGGATCGACGATGATCTTGGTAAAACCCTCATCACGGCCATTCGCAATTGCGCGGCCCGATGCCGCCCACGGAAACACTGCTTTTTCAATCTTCATGCCCTTGGCTTTCGCCTCGTCTTCGGTAATGCCGACCCAGGCAACTTCGGGATCAGTGTAGGCAACCGAGGGAATAACACGGGCATCGAAGAATGCCTTCTCGCCGTGAGCGGCCTCCGCAGCGACATGGGCCTCATGCACGGCCTTATGGGCAAGCATGGGCTGGCCCACAATGTCGCCAATTGCGAAGATGTGCGGCTGATTCGTGCGCATTTGGGAATCGACTGGAACAAAGCCGCGCTCATTGACCGTTACTGCCGCATTGTCAGCGCCAATTGCACTGCCATTGGGCCTGCGGCCTACAGCCTGCAGCACTAAGTCGTAGATCTGAGGGTCGGCGGGCGCACCCTCGCCTTCGAACTTGACGTGAATGCCATCGGGCTTAGCCTCTGCGCCCACGGTTTTACATTTGAGCATGACGTTATCAAAACGATGGGCGTTGTATTTTTGCCAGACCTTCACCAGATCACGGTCAGCACCTTGCATCAAGCCATCCAGCATTTCCACCACATCGATTCTCGCGCCCAGCGTTGAATACACCGTGGCCATTTCAAGGCCAATAATGCCCCCGCCAATAACCAACATGCGCTTGGGCCGAAACTTGAGCTTTAATGCGCCCGTGGAAGTCACAATACGGTCATCTTCGGGCAAGAAAGGAAGCTTGACCGCCTCTGAGCCTGCAGCAATGATGGCCTTTTGAAAGCCAATCACTTTTTTGCTGCCATCTTCAGCCGTCACTTCAAGGTGATAGCTGTCAATGAATTTACCCGTGCCTTGTATCACCTGCACCTTGCGCGCCTTGGCCATGCCCGCCAGGCCACCGGTGAGCTTTCCAACCACTTGGGAGTTGTAATCGCGAAGCTTATCGAGATCAACCTGAGGCTCACCGAAGGTAATGCCATGAGAGGCAAAGTTTTTTGCTTCATCCATCACCGCAGCAACATGTAAGAGTGCCTTGGACGGAATGCAGCCAACATTCAAACAAACGCCACCGAGTGTAGGGTAGCGCTCAACCAGCACAGTGTTCATGCCAAGGTCTGCAGCGCGAAAAGCAGCCGAGTAGCCGCCAGGGCCTGCGCCAAGCACGAGCATGTCGCAGGTGATATCGGAAGTGCCGGCGAAACGCTTGATCGCGGCGGATGATGACGCGGCAGTCGCGGTGTCTGCCGGGCTCGACCCTCGACTCGAAAGTTCTCTTGACTCGTCTCGGGCCGACCCGCCAGCCACCGCCTGAACGGAACTCGTCGGCGACATTGCGGAGCCGGGTTGAGGCGAGTTCAAAGCGGGGTCGAGCCGAGACCCGGTTTCGCTGGCGCCGACTGCAAACGCAGAGGCGGCCTCAATCAGCGCTACCACCGAGCCCTCAGAGACCTTGTCCCCAAGCTTGACCTTCATCTCAACTATCTTTCCCGCTATCGAAGCAGGAATCTCCATCGAAGCCTTGTCACTCTCTACCGTAATGAGGCTTTGCTCCACCGCAACCTCATCACCCACCTTGACCAATACCTCAATAATCTCAACTTCTTTAAAGTCCCCAATGTCCGGAACCTTTAGCTCGACTGTGGCCATTTGTTTGTCTCCAGCGTGTTCGGGAAATTAGAGGACTGCCCGGCGAAAATCGCCCAGCAAGGAACGCAGCACATTGTTAAAGCGCGCTGCCGCCGCTCCGTCAATCACTCGGTGGTCATAAGAAAGCGACAGCGGCAGCGTGAGCCGTGGCTCAAACTCTTTGCCATTCCAAACGGGCTTCATGTAGCCCTTGGAAACGCCAAGAATTGCCACCTCCGGCGCATTGATGATGGGCGTAAAGCTCGTGCCACCAATACCGCCCAAAGAAGAAATGGAGAATGTGCCTCCCTGCATGTCGGCAGGCGAGAGCTTGCCCTCGCGGGCTTTTTTTGCAAGCTCAGAGGTTTCCCTGGCGATCTCTGAGAGGCCTTTTTTGTCCGCATCCTTCAACACCGGCACCACGAGGCCATTGGGCGTATCGGCTGCAAAACCGATGTGGTAATACTTTTTAAAAACCAACTGATCGCCATCAAGCGAGGCGTTAAATTCGGGATGCTGCTTGAGCGCTGCCACGACTGCCTTGATCAGGAAACCGAGCATGGTGTACTTCACCCCGGTCTTTTCACTCTCTCGGTTTAGCGAAACACGAAACTCTTCAAGGTCAGTGATATCCGCTTCATCATTGTTGGTGACATGGGGAATCATCACCCAGTTGCGATGCAGGTTTGCACCGGAAAGCTTTTTGATTCGCGACAAGGGCTTGGGCTCAATGGGCCCAAATTTTGCGAAGTCAACTTTAGGCCATGGAATCAGGCCCAGGGCTGCGCCGCCATCAGCAGGCGCTGCGGGCGTGCTGGCTGCAGCGACCACGCCCTTCACGTAGCCGCGGACATCGTCGATCGTGATGCGCTGCTTAGGCCCGGTGCCGCGTACTTTGTGCAGATCAACGCCAAGCTCGCGAGCAAACTTGCGAACCCCAGGGGATGCATGAGGCTTGACCACATTGTCATCGGAGACCGGGGAGACATGAGCGGGAGGAACCTGCACATCTTGGCTCGCCACGACGCCTTGCGATGTGGGGGTGGCGTCGCTAGCACGCAATGACGATGCCGAAGCGGCCATCGCTTTAGCAGCCTCTTGAATTTGGTCAAGCTCTTTCGCGAAAGAGGAAGCGCCGGTGGCTGTCGAGTCGGCACCAGCAGCCGCCTCAATCATCGCTACCACCGAGCCCTCAGAGACCTTGTCTCCGAGCTTGACCTTCATCTCGACAATCCTTCCTGCTATCGAAGCAGGAATCTCCATCGAGGCCTTGTCGCTCTCCACCGTAATGAGGCTTTGCTCTACCGCAACCTCATCACCGGCTTTCACCAATACCTCAATAATCTCAACTTCTTTAAAGTCCCCGATATCCGGAACCTTTAGCTCGATCGTTGCCATCTCAAGTTCTCCTGTGCGAGGTTCCGCGATTACACCGACATGGGGCTCGGGCGGCTTGAATCAATGCCGTACTTCTTGATCGCCGCATCCACATCGGTTACCTGTACCTTGCCCTCATCGGCAAGGCCTCGCAATGCAGCCACCGCAATGTAACGACGATCCACTTCGAAAAATTCGCGAAGCTTCGCGCGTGTATCGGAGCGGCCATAGCCATCAGTGCCCAAGGTGATGTAGCGACGACCCTCTGGCACATAAGGCCGAATCTGGTCAGAAAAGATGCGCATGTAATCGGTGGCTGCCACAATTGGGCCTTCCGACTTGCCCAACTGCTGCGCTACATATGGGACTTTCGCAGGCTGCGTTGGGTTGAGCAGGTTGAAGCGCTCACACTCCATGCCATCGCGACGAAGCTCGGTAAAGCTTGGGCAGCTCCAGACATCGGCGGCAATTCCAAAATCGTTAGCGAGAAGCTCCGCAGCGGCAATCACTTCGCGAAGTATTGTTCCGCTACCCAGAAGCTGGACTCTCAGGCCATTATCTTTCTCACCTTCTTGCAGCAGATACATGCCTTTTAGAATCTGCTCCTCTGTGCCCGGCTTAAGGCCGGGGTGGCCGTAGTTTTCATTCATGAGGGTGATGTAAAAGTACACATCCTCTTGATTGGCCACCATGCGCTGAAGGCCTGAGTGAATGATCACAGCCACCTCATGAGCAAAGGTTGGGTCGTAGGAGACGCAGTTGGGAACGACCGAGGAGAGAATGTGGCTATGGCCATCTTCGTGCTGCAAGCCTTCGCCATTGAGCGTTGTGCGCCCAGCAGTTCCGCCCAATAAAAATCCCCGTGCCCGCATGTCACCGGCTGCCCAGGCCAGATCGCCCACACGCTGCAGGCCAAACATCGAGTAATAGATATAGAACGGAATCATGATGCGGTTATTGGTGGAATAGCTTGTCGCTGCAGCAATCCATGAGCTCATGCCGCCTGCTTCATTAATTCCTTCCTGCAGAATCTGGCCTTTCACATCCTCGCGGTAGTACATCACCTGGTCGCGATCCACAGGCTCGTACTTTTGTGGCTCTACTGAATAGATTCCAATTTGCCTAAACAAGCCTTCCATGCCGAAGGTACGCGCCTCATCGACCAGAATTGGGACGATACGTGGCCCCAGCTCTTTGTCGCGCAGAAGCTGCGTCAAACAACGCACATAGGCTTGCGTGGTGGAGATCTCACGGCCCTCTGGCGTCGCTTCCAGCACCGGCGCAAAGATCTCTAAGCCTGGAACCGGCAACTGCTCATCCGCTTTTTCACGACGCGCGGGCAGATAGCCGCCAAGCGCCTGGCGACGCTCATGCAGGTACTTCATTTCCGGAGAGTCTTGCGAAGGCTTGAAAAATGGAATCTCAGCCAGCTTGTCTTCTGGAATGGGAATGCCGAAACGATCTCGGAACTCATGGATCGTCATGTCATCAAGTTTCTTCGTCTGGTGAGCGGTGTTGCGGCCTTCGGCCACCTTGCCCATGCCATAGCCCTTGATGGTCTTGACCAAAATCACGGTGGGCTGCCCCTTATGGCGTGCAGCCGATGCGAATGCAGTGTAGATCTTGTGTGGATCGTGGCCGCCACGATTGAGGCGCCAAATATCCTCGTCGCTCATGCGCGAGACCATCTCCAGCAACTTGGGATGCTTGCCAAAGAAATGCTTGCGCACATAGGCGCCATCATTGGCTTTGTAGTTTTGATATTCACCATCAATGGTGTCCATCATGACCTGCTGCAAGATCCCCTCTTTGTCTTTCGCAAGCAGTGGGTCCCAATACGAGCCCCAGATGACCTTGATGACATTCCAGCCTGAGCCACGAAACTCGCTCTCAAGCTCTTGGATAATTTTTCCGTTCCCGCGCACCGGGCCATCCAGTCGCTGCAAATTACAGTTGATGACAAACACGAGGTTATCGAGTTTCTCGCGGGCTGCCATGCTGATCGCACCCAGCGACTCCGGCTCGTCCATTTCGCCATCGCCACAAAATGCCCAGACCTTGCGCTCTTCAGTGTCGGCCAGTCCGCGGGCATGCATGTATTTCAAAAACCGAGCTTGATAAATGGCCAGCAATGGCCCCAGCCCCATGGACACGGTTGGAAACTGCCAGAAGCTCGGCATGAGTTTGGGGTGTGGGTAGCTCGATAGGCCCTTGCCATCCACTTCACGACGAAAGTTATTGAGCTGATCTTCGTTGATGCGGCCCTCTAAGTACGCGCGGGCATAGATGCCTGGCGAGCTGTGGCCCTGAATAAATAAAAGGTCGTGGCCCTTCGGGTGATCAGGCCCCTTCCAAAAATGATTAAAGCCAATCCCCAACATATTGGCCAATGACTGAAAACTTGAGATGTGGCCGCCGAGGTCGCCCTCGCCTCGATTGGTTCGAACCACCATGGCCATGGCATTCCAACGCATCCAGGAACGCAGGCGCTCCTCGTATTCCATATTCCCCGGAAACGGCTCCTCAAGAGCTGCCGGAATGGTATTTACATAGGCCGTATTGGCTGAAAACGGAATGAAGCCGCCGGTGCGACGGGTCTTGTCAATGAGCTGCTCCAAGATGAACTGGGCTCGCTGGGGCCCCTCCCGCTCGATGACTGCCTCCAGCGCCTCGAGCCACTCCCTGGTTTCGACCTCATCCATATCGATGCGTTGTGGTTCACCCATCATCTCCTCCTATTGGTATGCGGAGATTCTCGGCGGGAGCATCGCAACAAAGCAAGTTATTTTTCACGATACGACAACTAATTTCATATTACAAAATATTGAAGCAGGGCTAAACTCAAACACTTCAAACCAAAGCCCATGACCGTGAGCACAAGACCCATTACCCAGGCACGACTGCCGTCCAAGTTGTCGCTTCGGCTCATGATCTTTGCTCCAGTCCTAGCCATGCTGGCCCTAGGCGCCCTGCTCGGCGGAACGGTTTGGTACCTCACCGCGGCGGCCGAGAGCCAACGACAGGAGGCGCTGATGCCCGATGTCGATGCAACCCAGAAGAGACTTCAGAGCCACCTGAAGGCCAATGAGCTTGAGCTTCTGGGCATCGCCGATAAATTCAGCGGAAACCGATCGAACGAGGATTTTTCGCGGCTCGCAGAGCAGTTCATGCTGCCCAAGCAGGACCTCCTTTATCTGGCCTGGGTGGATCGGGCGGGTGTCACCCAGGGATTTCGCGCAATGCGAGACGGCCCGGCACGTGAAGACACCGCGATGGGAAACGAGCTTCTGGTTCCCGAAAGCCGCGCTGCTTTTGACGTTGCTGTCAGCACCCGGGTCCCACATTTTTCACAACCCGTTGTCCTTGAGGGGATGGACCCTTTCATTGAGCTGCATGTTCCCATCGTTTGGCAAAACAGGGCCCGCGGCACGCTGATTGCAGGCTACTCCCTTCCTGGGCTGTTGATTTCACGAGTGCCCTCGGAAGTTAATGATCGCGTCGCGTTCACCGTGATCGACAGTAAGGGCCGCGCGCTTGCACAAACCCGCAATACAGAGGCCTTTGAGGGAAAGGCGTTTTATGAGGTGGGGGTTGACCCGATCGCCAGAACCCTCAGATTACGTGGCTATAACTACTTGCCGGTGAACTCGCTTTATAACGATGTAATCACGACACTCATCGCAGGCTTGATTCTGCTTGCTGTCATTAGCCAAATCGTGATTTGGAGAAGCACTCGTAAACGTCTTGGCGCGGAGACCGAGCTTGCCGAAGAGACTGCCTTTCGCAGAGCGATGGAAAACTCCATGTCAACCGGCATGCGTGTGATTGATCTGAATGGACAGATCACCTATGTCAATCCCGCGTTTAGCCGAATGACGGGCTTTTCTGTTGAAGAGCTGACAGGACACAACCCGCCCTACCCGTACTGGCCGCCCGAAACAAAAAATGATCTGCTGGGAAATTTGACTCGAATGCTCAGCGGCGAGAGCCCGCCTTCCGGCTTACCAATTCAGGTTTTGCGAAAAGATGGCAAGCGGCTCACCGTGCGCATGTACACCTCTCCGCTCATTGATCAATCCGGAATTCAAACCGGATGGATGACCTCGGTCACTGACATTAGCGAGCAGGCACGGATACGCCAGGAACTGGCCCAGGCGCAAGAGCGATTCATTACTGTGCTGCAGGCTCTTGATGCAGCAGTATCGGTGGCTGCTGCGGCACCCCAGGAAGAATTATTGTTTGCCAATCAAGCCTACAAGAAATGGTTTGGGGGCTCGCTTGTGAGCGGCCATCGGTTTCTTTGCAGCGCCGTGAAAGGCCCTTGGGCAGATGTGCGAGAAATCTTCAGCCCGCAGGCCCAGCGTTGGTTCGAGGTTCGGGTGCGCAACATCAAGTGGGTTGATGGCCGAGATGTTGAGCTAATGGTGGCCACAGACATTACACAGGAGCGGGCATCGGACCAAGCCCAACGCGAGCAGAGGGAAAAACTACAGCAGACCTCGAGGCTTGTGACCATGGGGGAGATGGCCTCTTCGCTGGCCCATGAGCTCAATCAGCCCTTGGCTGCGATCGCCAATTACACCTCGGGCGCTGCGGCGCGTCTGAAAAGTGCGCAGGCGCACAATGAGCCGATTTCAATCGATGATCTTTTGGAGATGCTCTCCAAAACAGCGAGACAGGCTGAGCGCGCTGGACAGGTAATTCGGCGCATTCGAAGCTTCGTCAAACGCAGCGATCCGATTCGAAAGCCGACGAAAGCTTCTGTAATCCTGGCCGATGCGATCGGGCTTGCTGAGATTGATGCCCGCGAGCGCGGCCTGAACATTATTCAACGCGTCGAAGAGAACTTGCCCGACCTTAATGTTGACCAGATTCTGATCGAACAGGTGCTCTTGAACCTGATCAAAAACGGCCTGGAAGCCATGCGGGAAAGCCCCTCTGGGCAGCTGGTCGTCGAGGTCACCACCACTGATCATCAGGTGATGTTTGCGGTCGTTGACCGAGGCCACGGGGTGCCCGAGGCAATTCGAAACAGCCTGTTTGACTCTTTCTACACGACAAAGACCGACGGAATGGGCATGGGCTTGAACATCTGTCGCTCGATCATCGAGTCACACCAAGGCCGGTTGTGGTTTGAGGACAACCCCGAGGGCGGATGCACTTTTCGGTTTACATTACCGGCTTACGCTGATCGGGAAACCAGCGAAATCGATCCATCGGAGGATGTACACCTATGACCAATGAGACAGTTTACGTTGTGGACGATGACGAGGCCGTGCGCGACTCGCTGCGCTGGCTGCTCGAGGGTCAGGGCTTTCGCGTCACCGCCTACGACAGCGCAGAGCGCTTCTTGGGATCGCTTTCACCGAATATCGCAGGCCCGGTCAATGGCTGCCTGATCGCCGATGTCCGCATGCCCGGTGGCATGTCAGGTACCGAGCTGCATGATGAGCTATTACGCCGAGGCCTCGTACTGCCGCTCATTTTCATTACCGGCCACGGCTCGGTTCCACTGGCGGTCAACAGCATGAAAAAGGGCGCAGTCGATTTTTTAGAAAAGCCCTTCAACGATGAGCAGCTCTGCAGGCTGGTGAGCCATGCGCTAGAGAAAGTTAGGGATGAGGGAACTAAAAGCGTGTTGGCCAAACGCGCACGTGAACTGCTCTCAAGGCTTACGCCACGAGAAGAGCAGGTGCTGGATCGGATCGTGGCGGGCCGGCTGAACAAGCAAATCGCAGATGATCTGGATATCAGCATCAAGACGGTAGAGGCGCATCGGGCCAACATCATGGACAAAATCGAAGCCCGCACCATGGCCGACCTCATGAAAACCGCACTGGCAGCCCGCCAAGCTTAAAACTGCTAAAATCCGAAGCTTCGCGCCCGTAGCTCAGTTGGATAGAGTACTTGGCTACGAACCAAGGGGTCGTGGGTTCAAATCCTGCCGGGCGCGCCATTACTCCATTCGCAGGGCTTCCACCGGCCGAAGCCGGGAAGCTTTGGCCGCTGGGTACCAGCCGAAAAAGATTCCAATCGCTGCAGAAAAGCCAAAAGCCAAAGCGATTGAGGACAGAGAGATTTCGACGAGCAAGCCTGAAAACGCGGCAACCGCCCAAGCGCCCGCAATGGCCAACACAACGCCAATAAGCCCTCCCACCAGGCAAATTGCCACCGCCTCAATCAGAAACTGGCGAAGAATATCCCGCTGCTTGGCGCCAATTGCCATACGAATTCCGATTTCCCGTGTTCGCTCAGTGACGCTCACCAACATAATGTTCATGATGCCAATGCCTCCCACGACGAGGGAGACGCCCGCAATGGCCCCCAGCAAAAGTGCCATTGCGGCAGCGGCAACCGCTGCAGTCTCGGCGATCGCCGTGAGATTTCGAATCGTGAAGTCATCTTCCTGGCCCGGGCCGATTCGATGCCGGACACGTAGCAAATCGGTGACTTCACGCTCGGCCTGCTCCAT
This sequence comes from uncultured Burkholderiaceae bacterium, assembly GCA_964582195.1. Lineage (GTDB taxonomy): Bacteria > Pseudomonadota > Gammaproteobacteria > Burkholderiales > Burkholderiaceae_A > Lacustribacter. The sequence continues at coordinate 118,106 of CAZOQN010000001.1, forward strand.
GACCTCGGCAGATCGGGCCTGCACCAACATCATCCGTACGCTTCCTGGAAATGCTGAACGGATCAGGCGCTGTCTCGCTGTCGTCATAGGAATAAACACTGCGTCATCCTGATCACGGCCATCTAGGCTCTGGCCCTTCGGCGTAAGCACTCCGATCACAGTAAATGGCAGATTACGAATACGCATTGTTTTCCCGATCGGAGACTCATCGCCGAAAAGCTGACGGGCTGTTGCCTGGCCAATAACTGCAACACGCGCATTAGAGCGCAGGTCGGCCTCTCCAAAAATATCGCCCTCCTGCGCATCCCAGGAACGCAAAGGAAAATAATCGGCGGTCACACCTGTGACCATGGAACTCCAGTTGTTGTTGCCATAGGCCAGCTGAAAACTGTTCATCACAATTGGCGCAACCCTTAGGACACTGGGAACCGACGCGATCGCCGCGGCATCTTGCATAGTGAGGGTTTGAGCGGCGCCCGCGCCGAATCGAACGCCACTAGAGGTTTGGGAACCAGGAAAAATCACCAGCAAATTGCTGCCCATGCTGCTGATGCTCTGATTCACGAGGGCCTGGGCGCCCCGGCCTACGGCCATCATGATGACAACAGCACACACGCCGATGATCACACCGAGCATAGTGAGCATCGTGCGCAGCCGATTCGTCGATAAAGCGCGCAGCGCCTCTTGAACGACCTGCGGGCCCCTCATGCCAGCCCCTGTGATACGGTGCCATCAAAAATCACTCTGCCATCTTTAAGCCTAATGAGCCGGCTTCCGAATCTTGCAATATCAGGCTCATGGGTGACCAAGATCACAGTGATTTTCTGCTCCAGATTTAACTTAACAATAAGCTCCATAACTTCATTAGAAGTTGCTGTATCCAAATTTCCAGTGGGCTCATCTGCGAGCAACAGTTGGGGCTGCATGACCAAAGCCCTTGCGATTGCAACCCGCTGCTGCTGCCCTCCTGAAAGCTGGTTTGGCAATCGATCGGCATAGTCGGCCAAACCGGTCAGGGCCAGCTTGGCTCGCGCGCGAGCCAAGGCCTCCTCGCGGGCCACTCCGGCATATGTCATGGGCAAGGCAACATTTTCTATTGCAGACATGCGCTTCAAAAGATTGAACCCCTGAAATACAAAGCCCAGCTTGCGATTGCGCAGCGCCGCCAGCTCATCGGCATTCATATGCGCAACTGGTGCATCTTCCAGAAAATAATCGCCGCTTGTCGGCACATCGAGGCATCCAAGAATGTTCATGAGGGTGGACTTGCCAGAGCCCGACTGGCCCATCAGGCAAACAAACTCACCGCTTTGAATCTCCAGCGAGATGCCATGCAGCACAGGGACCGGCTGGCCGCCCGGCGTCTCATACTGCTTGTGAATCGCAACAAGCCGGATCAATGCGGCAGACATGCTTAGAACATTTTGAAGCGAAAGCCGCTCGTCGGCCCGGAATTTGTGGAATTTGTCGCCCGAGTCACTACCTTATCGCCGGCCGAAAGCCCCTCGAGGACCTCGACAAAACGGCCATCCGAAATACCGATCTTAATGTCACGAGACTCAAGCCTTTCATCCGGACCCTGCAGATAAACCCGCGTGATACCCGCTGCAGCTCCACCGCCTTTTCGATTGCCTTGAGCCGGAGGACCGCCTGAGCCCGCCTCTTCAGGAGGGCGAAAACGCAAGGCCGCAGAGGGGACACGCAGCACATCATCTTTCTGATTGGTGACCACCGACACTTGCGCTGTCATGCCGGGCAGAAGAACTCCGTCCTTATTATCGACATCGATGACCACATTGTAGGTAACAACATTTTGAACGGTCGTGGGGTTAAGCCGAACCATGCGCACGGTGGCACTAAACTCGCGATCGCGAAAAGCATCAACGGTAAAACGCACGGGCAGCTTGGGAACGATGGCGCCGACATCGGCCTCAGAAACTGAGGTGTCGATCTGCATGCGCGTCAGATCTCTTGCAATCTGAAATAGCGTGGGTGTCTGAAAGCTTGCTGCAACCGTCTGGCCAATGTCAATGCCACGGTTCACGACAATGCCATCAATCGGAGAGCGAATTTTGCTGTAGCCTAAGTTCGTTCGATCTCTGGAGAGTTGTGCCTCGATTTGCATGACCTGGGCCGTGGCTGTTTCAACATCTTTGCGAACCGCATCGAGCGCGCTTTCCGACACAAATCCACGATCCCTCAGATTTTCATTGCGCTTTAGCACAAGCTCAGCATTGCGAAGCGTCGCTCGTGCCGAAGAAAGATTCGCCTCAGAGGCACGAATCTGAGCCTCGAGAATGGAGGGGTCTAGCTCTGCCAACAACTGGCCTGCTTTCACTTGGGAGTTAAAGTCCACCAATAGGCTGCGAACCGTTCCGGAAATTTGGGTTCCGACATTGACCAGCTCCACGGGATTCAGCGTGCCATTAGCCGAGACCCGTTGCACAATCGCGCCTTTGTCCACGGTGGCTGTGACCCACTTGGGTTGGGCTTGTTTGCCCTGCTGCCAGAAATACACCGCAAAGCCTACTGCAAGCAGCGAAACCAGGCCAACAAGACTTCGCTTGCCCACGAGAGATGGTATTTTTTTCATAAATTACTTCAGACCGATTCGCCTCATCAGGAATTCAGGTAATTGTCCCAGAATCAGAAATTTTTTGTTGCACTGCAAGTCACTGCGCTAGTGCTCGGCTGCACAAGTGTGCGGGCAGCTAACGAGCTAGATGAAATTGTAGTGAGTGCAAGCAGAAGCGAGCAGACCACATTTGATGCACCGGCGGCGATTCAATCGGTAAGCAGGCAGGCCATTGAAAGCGCCGGCCCACAGGTCAACCTCTCCGAGTCACTCACGCGTGTGCCGGGTGTAACTATTTTAAATCGACAGAATTACGCACAGGATTTACAGCTCTCCATTCGAGGCTTTGGTGCGAGAACGGCATTTGGAATTCGTGGCGTTCGCCTGATTGTGGACGGAATTCCTGCGAGCATGCCCGATGGCCAAGGCCAGGCCTCCACAATCAGCCTATCCTCCACAGAAAGAATTGAAGTACTCAGGGGCCCGCTAGGCCAGCTCTACGGAAACGCCTCGGGTGGCGTGGTTCAGGCATTTACCCGCCAAGCCCCGGAAACACCAGAATTCACCGCCCATGGCTATGTCGGCTCCTACAACACCCGGCGCGCGACCCTTCAATACGCTGGCAGAGTTGGAGACTACGGGCTTGTGGCGGACTACGGAGAGTTTCGCTCCGATGGGTTTCGTCAAAACAGCAAGACGGTCCGGAAACACTTCAATGGAAAGCTTGGTTTCGAAAACGGAAGAACCAAAGTTCACTTTGTTGCCAATCTTTTCGACATGCCGCTCGCCCAAGACCCCGGGGGCCTTGCAAGCAAATCGCCACCGGACCCCACCGCAGCGGCCAGCGGCTTTAGTGCGAACAGGGTTCGCAAAACCGTGGAGCAAAATCAGCTCGGTGCGGTCCTGGAACACCGCACTGAATCTGGAATTACCGCTGTTTTGAGAATTTATGGTGGTCAGAGAGAGGTCTTTCAGACGCAGTTCATTGCAGGAGACGGCCGGTGGATCGGCGTGGGTCGAAACTACTGGGGCGCGGGGCTGCAGATCTCTCAAAACCTGAGCATGGGCGCGACCCCCATGCGATTTAGCTACGGCGTTGATTATGACGTTGCCGATGAATACCGATCGGGCGGCAATGCCGTTGTTGGTGAAATCAGCGATGTGAGCAGAAGACAGCAGGATTATCTTTCGTATAACGGTGATTTTTTTATCCAGTCTGAGATTTTCCTGACACAGGCCACTACCCTGATTGCTGGCGCAAGAAGAAGCAATATCACGCTTGATGTCGAGGACCGACTGACTCCAGCAAGCTCTGGAGAGTTGAAGTACGGCGCAACAAATCCGGTTCTGGGACTCTCGCATCTGGTCTCAGACACGTTAAACATCTACGTCAACACCGGCAAAGGATTTGAGTCACCTTCAATTGCAGAGACGAGCTATACCGGCTCGCCACCGTCTGCGGCTTTTAACGCCGCGCTTCAGGCAGCAAAAAGCCGGCACTACGAAGTCGGCCTGAAATATCGGCCCGGCAAGGCGAGGCTCGTTGATCTAGCCGCTTACCGAATAGATACCGAAAATGAAATTACAACGCTTGCCAACATAAGCGGCAATGTCTCCTACGCGAACGCAGCCAAGACCCGCCGCGAGGGTATTGAAGTGAGTTACCAAGAGCGGTTTGGAAAGCATTTCCAGGTATACGCAGCCCTCAATCACATCAACGCTTTTTACTCAGCGAATTTTCAAAGTGGAGCCGATTTAATTCAAGACGGAAACAAAATTCCGGGAATTCCGAGGCATTTTGCGTTTATCGAGACGGCCTGGCGGCAGCGTGGATTTTTGCAACCCCAAGAAAGGACGACATCAGGTCAGGGGCTGACACTTGCCGCCGAAATCATCTCGGCGGGCAGGCTTTACGCAAACGACCTGAATACTCGGATTGCAGACGCATACAACATTACTAATTTAAGAATCGGCCACACCCAAAAAACCTTGAGTGGCCTGGTTCAAGCAGATCTTCGACTGAACAATGTCTTTGACAAAACCCATATCGGATCTGTGATTGTGGCCAGCTCAACGCCCTATGAGCCTGCTCCGGGGAGAAATTGGTTGGCGAGCGTGAAATACTCCCGAAACTTCTAGTCTTCGAGCTGCCCTGCCGAGGATAACCACCTACAGAAACCTGGCAATCTCGCGAATGTCATCTTCCATGACTTCGCGCACTTCGATCATCACGAGCTTGCCCTGTCGATCAATCACAAAAAGCTGCGGCAGGCCCCTGCGCTGCTTGTAAATTGCGGTCCATTCTGGCGTTGTCATGCCAGCTTTAAAGGCATAGCTACCTTTTTTCATGTAATCAATGGCGCCTTGCTTGGTTTTATCCAGGCTAATGGTGATTACCTCTAGGCCACGGCTGCGGTTGACCTTGTAAAACGAATCGAGCAGCGGGTTTTGCCTTGCGCAAAATGGACACCAGCTTCCCCAGAACTCCAGCACGATCACCTTGCCCTGCAAGGCTTTCCAATCGACCGTACTGCCATCAAGCAGCTCAAGGGCGGGCAGCTGTACCCTTTGGCCAAGCTCCCAACGCGACTGGGCAAGGCCCAGGGGAGCTAGGCCCGGCAATAGCGCCACGCCACTCAAAACTTTTAAAGCCAAGCGTCGATTCATGCTGCGAAGTATATTCTCGCTCTATGACAAACGCTCAAATAGCTCTGTGTACGATTGATGGACAGGGAAAAGCCCAGGCCTTAGCCCGGGCCCTCTTAGAGCGCCGCTGCATCGCCTGCGCCAATCTGGTGTCTGGCGTCGAATCGATGTACTGGTGGGAAGGAAAAATCGAAAGTGCCGCCGAGGTGCTGATGATATTCAAAACCACGGCAGATCAGATCGACGCGCTCAAAGCTGCAATCGCCGAACTGCACCCCTACGACACACCAGAGCTTCTCGTTTTACCGGTCACGGCAGGACTAGAGAAATATCTAGCCTGGATAGAAAAAGAAACCCGGCGCTAGGCCGGGCCGCTCGAAAATCAGTGCCAGGCACAGTGCCTGACACCTTGACTTCCTTATCCGAGCTCTTCGTAGAGCGGAAGCGTGAGGAACTCTTCAAAGCTTCGGCTTGTGCACATCTGCTCAAAGATCTTGGCAGCCTTGTCATAGGAGCTAGCGTCTTTGAGGCCTTGAGCACTGACACTCGCCTTTACTTTCGCGAGCTCTTCGGGAACAAGCTCACGCACCATCTCGGCGGTGATCTTGGTGCCGTCTTCAAGCTTGCCTTTATGTGAACGGATCCACTGCCAGACCTGCGAGCGTGAGATCTCCGCCGTGGCTGCGTCTTCCATAAGGTTATGGATCGGCACACAGCCGTTGCCATCAAGCCAGGAGCCCAGGTAATGAATGCCCACGTTGATGTTCATGCGCAAGCCCGCTTCGGTGATCGGCGTCTCAGGCTGGAAGTTGAGCAAATCAGCGGCCGCGACACTCACGTCGGGCCGCTGCTTATCGATCTGGTTAGGCTTATCGCCCAACACAGCCACAAATTCCTTCATCGCAACATCAACGAGACCCGGGTGGGCCACCCAGCCGCCATCGTAGCCATCCGTTGCATCACGTCGCTTATCGGCAATGATCCCTTCCATGGCCTTGGCATTTTTCTCGGGGTCGTTCTTGATCGGAATCAACGCGCTCATGCCGCCGATAGCCGGCGCATTGCGACGATGGCAGGTCTTAAGCAACAGTAGCGCATAGGAGCGCAGAAACGGCGTGTTCATGGTGATCTTGGCACGATCGGCCAAGCAGAATTCCTGGTCCACTTTGAACTTCTTGATGCAGGAGAAGATGTAATCCCAGCGGCCGGCATTCAGGCCTGCGCTGTGCTCGCGCAGCTCATAGAGAATTTCGTCCATTTCGAAGGCCGCCGTGATCGTTTCGATCAGCACCGTTGCTTTGATGGTCCCGCGTACAAGGCCTAGCTCAGCCTCACACATGGTGAGAATGTCATTCCATAGACGGGCCTCTTGATGGCTCTCGATTTTAGGAAGATAAAAATAAGGGCCTGAGCCACGGGCAATCAGGGCATTGGCGTTGTGATAAAGATAAACAGCCAAATCAAAAATGCCGCCCGATACCCGCCGGCCATTGACAAGCACATGCTTTTCATCAAGATGCCAGCCGCGGGGCCGCACCAATAAAGTGGCGACTTTCTCTTTCAGTTCATAGACCTTGCCGTTTTGCTCGTGGCGAATCGTGCCGCGAATCGCGTCACGCAAATTAATCTGGCCTTGAATCTGGTTGTGCCAATTCGGCGTGTTGGAATCCTCAAAATCAGCCATGAAAGAATCCGCCCCGGAATTTAGGGCGTTGATCACCATCTTGCGCTCAACCGGGCCGGTGATCTCAACGCGCCGACACAGCAAATCTTTCGGCAGTTTGCCAATCTTCCAGTCCGACTCACGAATGGAGGCCGTGTACTTCAGAAATTCAGGCCGAAGCCCAAGATCAAAACGCTTGGCGACTTGCTCACGTGCCTCGAGCATCTCCTGGCGACGATGCTCGAATGAACGATGCAAGCGGGCTACCAGCGCCATGGCACCGTGGGTCAGAATCTCTGCGTACTCGGGAGTGATTTCACCTTTAATTTCAACACCGGTGGGAAGACGGTCAACCATTACAAACTCCAGTTATCAATGTTCGTTTTTGTTCTCTGAATCAACAGACCAGATCCGCGACATCGGCAAGGCTTCGGCCCTCATAATGCGGCGCGATACCCAGCTGCTCCATCGGGGCACCCGTTCGGTTAACCCAAAACGTCTTAAATCCAAACCAAGCCGCGCCACACACATCCCAGCCGTTTGAGGACACAAACAGCAGATGTGATGCATCACAGCCAAAGTGATCGGGTGCCAATTGGTACACCTGGGCATCAATCTTGTATCGCTGCACCTGGTGGGCCGACAATACGGCCTCAAACACACCCGACATGCCGGCGCTTTGTACCGCCTTGGCAATCATTTCAGGATTTCCGTTGGAGTGAATTGCCAACCGAATTCCCGATTCCCGCATGCGCTGTAACGCCTGCAGGTTTTCTGGAAAAGGAGACAGCTGCGAATACTGCGCCATCAAGGCCTCTTCCTGAGCCAGCCCAAGCGACAAGCCCATGGACTGGCAACAAAACCGCAATGCATCGATGGTCACGTCCCAAAAAGGCCGATACTCTCCGGCCATCGATCGAAGCCGGGTGTATTCCACTTGCTTGTCACGCCACATGGTGGCGAGCCTAGCTCCCTGCGTAGGAAACAAGCTTTCAGCCTTTTGGGCGATGCTGTAGACATCGAACAAAGTGCCGTAGGCATCAAAACAAATGGCTTTAGGGGTCAAACTCATCGCTGCAGCGCATTATATTAGACCTATGAAATCCAACACCCGCCCAGAGTGGTGGCCCAAGGCATGTCGGGCTCTCGCCAAGGCCGATCCCGTGATGGCCCGCTTGGTCAAGCAGCATGGCGAGCCGGGCATGGCCTTGCGGGGAGACCCGTTTTTTACCTTGGCCCGAGCGATTGTGGGGCAGCAGATTTCAGTGAAGGCAGCCGCCGCGGTTTGGGGGCGATTCTCGGCAAAAGTCGGTGAAATTACGCCCTCTTGCATTCTCCGAAACGCTGGGGGCTTTAACGACGTGGGCCTGTCGTCACGCAAAATCGACTATCTGCTCGATCTCTCATCGCATTTCGATCGAGAGCCCGAATTAGGTACGAATCTGCATTCGCTTAATGACGATGCCGTTATTGCCAGGCTCACCGAGATTCGCGGCATTGGCCGCTGGAGCGCCGAAATGGCACTGATCTTTTCCTTAGCAAGGCCCAATGTGCTGCCGCTAGCAGACCTTGGGCTTGTCAAAGCGATCAGGCTTCATTACCGAAATGGAAATCTGATTGACGCCAAGGCGGCAAAGGCAATTGCTCAGCCATGGATGCCTTGGCAAAGCGCGGCGACCTGGCTTTTGTGGCGAAGCCTCGACCCCGAGCCGGTAGAGTACTGAGATGTTTTCCTACCGACATGCCTTTCATGCAGGCAATCATGCTGATGTTCTCAAGCATGTTTCCTTGATCGCCGCACTTGAGCTCATGCAGAAAAAAGAGGGGGCGCTGTGGGTCATTGACACCCATGCTGGTGCGGGGCTTTATGCCTTAAATAGCCCCTTGGTGCGCGATAAGGCCGAGTGGCCGAGCGGGGTCGGGAAGTTATGGCCGCTAAAAGAAATTCCCCTTTTAGTCGCTCGCTATGTTGCGCTGGTGCGGGGGTTCAATAAAAGCGGAAAACTCTCGCACTATCCCGGATCGCCACTGATCATCGAAAAACTTCTACGCCCAGACGACAGACTGCGCGCTTTTGAAATGCATCCTTCCGATATCGGCCCGCTTCAGCTTGCGCTGAAAGGAGGGCCACGGCAAGTCAAGGCGGAACGCAAGGATGGCTTTGCACAACTCAAGGCCTTGTTGCCCCCGCCCTCACGCCGCGGACTAATCCTGATCGACCCGCCCTATGAGCTACGTGAGGATTATCGACATGTCATTACCGCCTTGCGCGAGGCGCTTGCACGCTTCGCGACTGGGGTTTACATGATTTGGTATCCGCGAATTGCGCGGTTTCAAGTCGACCGACTCGTGCGGCAGGTGGAAGGCTTAAAGCCCGCATCACTGCTGCACACATCACTAACCGTGCGGGGGCCTTTGAAGGATGGATTGGGGCTTCAGGGAAGCGGCATGTTGGTGATTAATCCGCCGTTTGGATTAAAGGAATCATTGCAAGAGGCGCTGCCCTTTCTGGCCGAGGTTCTCGGCCAGGATTCGAGGGCAGGCTTTCTTTGCGAGTGACCGACCTACTGAGATGGCTCGGGGCCTACCCTCGGATGTTTAAGCGACCTTCTTTGCAGCCTGCGAGTCGTCGAAGAACTGCTCATCTTCGGTCGAGCCCTTCAATGCTGCCGTGGAAGCCTCGCGCTCAATGGTGGTTGTCACGGCATCAAAGTAACCGGTGCCCACTTCACGCTGGTGCTTGACTGCTGTAAAGCCACGCTCTGCTGCCGCAAACTCAGCCTGCTGCAATTCCACAAACGCGCTCATGTTCTCGCGTGCGTAGCCGTATGCAAGGTTGAACATCGAGTAGTTCAAGCTGTGGAAGCCTGCAAGCGTGATGAACTGAAACTTGTAGCCCATAGCGCCCAACTCACGCTGGAATTTCGCGATGGTTGCGTCATCAAGGTTTTTCTTCCAGTTAAAGCTTGGCGAGCAGTTGTAAGCCAGCATCTTGCCGGGGAACTGCTTGTGAATGGCCTCGGCAAATGCTTTTGCGAAGGCCAGATCGGGCTTGCCAGTCTCACACCAGATCATGTCGGCATACGGTGCGTAGGCCAACCCACGAGAGATCGCCTGCTCCAGGCCTGGCTTGGTGCGATAAAAACCCTCCACGGTGCGCTCGCCAGTCAAGAATGCCTTGTCGTGCGGATCGACATCTGAAGTAACCAAATCAGCAGCCTCTGCATCGGTGCGGGCCAGCAAGACAGTCGGCACGCCCATCACATCAGAGGCCAAACGTGCTGCAACGAGTTTGGCAACAGCCTCGCGCGAAGGCACGAGCACTTTGCCACCCATGTGGCCACACTTTTTCACCGAGGCCAACTGGTCTTCAAAGTGAACGCCAGCAGCGCCTGCTTCGATCATAGACTTCATTAATTCGAAGGCATTGAGTACGCCACCAAAACCTGCCTCGGCATCGGCCACGATGGGCAAAAAGTAATCGACATAGCCCGCATCGCCGGGGTTCGTGCCTTCCATCCACTGAATCTGGTCTGCCCGCGTGAAGGTGTTGTTAATACGCTTGACCACCATCGGTACCGAGTTGACGGGATAGAGCGATTGATCCGGATACATTTCACCGGCAAGGTTTGCATCACCTGCCACCTGCCAGCCCGAGAGGTATACGGCCTTGAGCCCAGCCTTGGCCTGCTGCAAGGCCTGATTTCCCGTAAGAGCGCCCAACGAGTTCACAAAAGGCTCGGTGGTCACTAATTTCCAGAGTTTTTCCGCACCGCGCTTGGCCAGTGTGTGCTCAGGCTGCAGTGAGCCTCGAAGCCTTACTACGTCCTCGGCGGTGTAGCCGCGCTTAATTCCGCGCCAACGGGGATTTTCGGACCACTCCTTTTGAAGTTTTTGGGCCTCGGTTTGACGATTTGACATGGATGCTCTCCCTTGAAATTTAGTAACTCCATGCTAGGGAAGACTGCTGCTTCGCAACAGATCGGTATTAAAAATTTTTTACAAAAATTATTCAATAAAAACAGATGTTTATAACGATATTTCTTAATATGAAATTATGTTTTCATCAATGAAATATGGAAATTGATGCTTTGCAACAGCATTTTTCGTTTGCTGAAATCAAGATTTCGCAATGTGAAACTACCCTGCTTCGCGCAGGGTACGCCAGGCCGGCGTGCGTAACACAGGCTTCAACGCCAGCCAGCCGGAGACCCAGGAGATGAGAGCGCCCACGACACTTCCCAAAAACAGAACGGGCCAGCGAATCTCGAGCGAGAGATCAAATACCTGAGTCGCCAGCGCGTAGCCAATCGCAAGCGCTGCACCTGCGGCTAACAAGCCCGACACACCGCCCACCAAAATGAGCTCGATTGTTTGGGCTGCTGAGAGCTGTGTGCGGCTCGCACCCAGCGCACGAAACACGGCAGCCTCCCGCAAACGGCCATCTCGCGTGGAGAGCAAAGCCGCCCAAAGCACGAGCACTCCGCTTGCCAAGGCAAAGCCAAACAACATTTGCACAGCGCTGATCACTTGAGAAAGGATTCTTTGCAACTGATTCACTAATGCAGTGAGATCAAACACTGTGAGATTTGGAAATGAACTGATCAGCTTTGTGGTGAGATCAACTGTGGGAAGGCCCTGGGCATTGGTAGGCACATGTAAGGACGTGATCCAGCTTTGCGGGGCGTTTTCCAACGCGGCCGGCGTGAGAATCATGAAGAAATTCACTTGCATTGAGTCCCAACGCAAAGCACGCAGATTCTGCACCACCACCTCAACTGGCTCGCCCGCTATTTCGAAAACAATGCGATCGTTGAGTTTTAGGCCAAGTGTCTTTGCAATGCCGTCTTCCACTGAGACCTGCATTTTTCTGGGGTCTAAAGGCTTTCCGGCAACCAGGCGATTGTGGGCAGGGATATCGCTTGCATAACTCAGATTAAATTCCCGATCGAGCAATCGCTGCGCCCGGTCATTAGAGTAATCGGCTAAGTTCACGGGCTTGCCGTTAATCTCAATGAGCCGCCCACGGACCATCGGGACGATAGAAGGGTTATTGAGGCCGGCATTGCGAATTGAATCGGCCACAGCATGCCGCTGCTCGGTTTGAATATTCAACACAAACCGATTCGGGGCATCGGGCGGCGTCGATAGCCTCCAGGCGTTTACCAAATCGGCCTGAACGATAGTTAATAAAAACAAGGCCGTAAGCGCCATGGCCACGCCTTGAATCTGCAATGCCAGAGATCCGCCACGGCGCCGCAAGCTGCGCACAGTGCTTTGCCAAGCCCAGGCGATCACACTAGGGCGCCTCGCAGGGCCACTGTCGCGATCACTGCCAATCGATGCGGGCAAAAGACGAAATACCAGCCAAGAAAAAAGCGCAAACGATACGCCGGCTACGGCAAACCCACCCGCGGTGACCAAGGACAAGGTCGCGTTGCCCGTGCCAAGCCACAACAAAAGCCAGACTGCCGCAAGCATAAGCAGCGCCCAAGCTTTTCCTGAAACCGAGTACACGGGTGTGTCCTGCCTGAGCACACGCACTGCGGGCACTTTTTTCAGCGCCATCAGCGGCGGCACCGCAAAGCCCGCGACCATGGCAAGTGCCACACCACAAGCCTGGGCAAACGGTGCAAGCGAGACGCCCGCAAGCGGAAGTGAAATATATTTTGAAGCCCAGGCCGCAAGGCCCATTTGAATGAGCCAGCCCAAAGCCAGGCCAATGACAATCGACAACGCGGTAGCTAGCGCAAGCTCTAGGGCCCACCACTGCATTAGTCGAGACTGCGTGGCTCCCAGTGACTTCAGCACAGCACAGGTCTGCAAATGCCGAGTGACAAAACGCTGGCTTGCTAACGCAACAGCCGCAGCAGCAGTGAGCGAGGCCAGCATGCCTGTAAGCGATAAAAAGGAATAAGCCCGATCCAAGGCGTTGCGCAACTCGGGCCGAGCGTTATCGATCGTTTCCATGCGCTGGCCCTGGCCAAGCGTGGGCTCAATCGACTCTGCGAACCGATTGATATCGAGCGCAGACTGCCCTTGTCCTGCAGCAAGCCAGAGCCGATAACTAATTCGGCTTCCTGGTTGCACCAACTCGGTTTCAGGCAATCGTTCATGACGAATCATGACCCGCGGAGAGAGGTTCACAAAGTTCATGCCCCGATCGGGCTCTTGCAAAATCAGTCCCGCCACTCGAAAACTCACGCGGCCAACCCGCAGTGAATCCCCGATTGAAATTCCCAGTGTGGCCGCAAGTGCTGGGTCGATCCAGGCCTCATCGAGACCAAGCACTGGGTTACGCTTAATTTCATTAGCGGCTTGAATCTCGATGCTGCCGCGCAAGGGGTAGCCTTCAGTCACTGTTTTGATCGCTGACAGCAAGCCGCGGGTCGATTCGCCCTGGCCCACTTGTGCCATGCTGGGAAACTGGCTTCCAGCCACGATTCGGAAATTCTCTGCTCGAGCCCGATCAACCCAGGAAGCCGGGGTGACCCGATCCGAGACAAGCACCAGATCAGCAGCCAGGGTTGCCTGGGCATCTGTTGCCAACGCCTGACGCACACGATCGGCCAGAAGGCCTACAGCGCTCACCGCAGTCACGGAGACGACAAGGGCCAGGCACAACAAGGCAACGCCCCCTTGGCGAAAGTCCTTCGATGTTAAAAACCAAGCTAGCCGCATCGCAATGCCTCAACAATTCCTATTCTCGCTGCACGAATCGCCGGCAGCATGCCGCCTGCAACGCCCATGGCGACTGCAAACGCAATCGACCCCAACACAATGCCAGGTGAGAGTTCAAACCCGAATGCAAGTTCAGAAAAACTCTGAAAATTCGTCGTGGAGAACTCCACCCACTGCATGCCCGAGGCCAGCACTAGCCCAATAACTCCGCCGATCAAGGAAAGGGTCACAGCCTCGCCCAAAAAGGCTGCCAAAATCGCGACTTTTTGAAAGCCCAGGGCTCTCAGTGTTCCAATTTCAGCGGTGCGCGTGGCAACTGCAGCCTGCATAGTAATCGTCGCGCCGATAATGGCACCGATAGAGAAAATAACCGCAAGCGTGATGCCCAAGATTCGAATAAATCTTGAAAGCCCGGCCGACTGCGACGCGTAGTAGTCGGCTTCTCGCATCGCCGCCAGCGTAATCCGAGGGTCTTCGCCAAGCCTTGCCACAAGCCCATCGAAACTTTGTGGATCGGTCAAGCGCACCACCACGGAAGAATAGGCGTTGCGACGAAAAGCTTGCATGAGGGAATCGACATCGCCCCAGATCTCGGAATCAAAGCCGCTGCGCGCCCCATCCATCACGCCCACCACCTGCCACTGCCTGCCTCCAAAACTCAGGGTTTCGCCAAGCTCAACCCCCAGGAACTGCGCGCGAACACTGCGGCCCACCACGATCTCGTTAGAGCCTTGGCGAAACATGCGACCCTCAATCAGGCTCACCTTTCGCCGAAGCGTTGGGCCTTTTTGCTCCATGCCGCGAATCATGGCATTCGAAATAGTGCCCGTTGCCTTTTTCGGCAGGCTGATCAGCATCACGACTTCACGCGAAATCATCGGCTCGCCAATCACGGCGACTTCAGGCAGTGTGCTCACCAGTGATGCCTGTGATCGGTCTACTGCACTTTGAACCTCGGTCGTCGAGCCCTTTCGGGTGATCACCACATTGTCAGGCTCGCCGGTTGCCACCAAGGTTTTTTTCAAGCCCGCATCCAACATCAGGGAAGTCGCAAACACAAACACCACCATGGCCATGCCCGCTGCCGTCAGCAACGTGGTGATTCGCCGCACCCACAAATTCCGAAAGCTGTAATACAACGGGATCGTTGAAGAAGCCCAACTCATCAAATCGCCCTCAAGCCTTCCACAATACGAATACGGGAGGCGCGCCAGGCGGGAATGACGGCCGCCGCAATTCCCACCGCCACCGCCAAGGCGAGCTGCATCAGGCTCGTTTGGGGCGCCACTTCAAAAACCGGGAAAATCGTGCCCATCGATGCGCCGAAGGCCTGCGCAACAGGATAAGTGAGCAGCATGCCTGCAATCCCGCCAAAGATTGCGAGCAACAAGGACTCGCCGCCAATCATCGCCGCCACGAATTGGGGGGAGAACCCAAGAGCCTTTAAGGTGGCGTATTCACTGGTGCGCTCTCGTGCCGTCATGGCCATGGTGTTGGCCATCACCGCCAGAATAATCAAAATCACCACATACGACACGATCTGAATGGCCAACACGATTGCTTCTGTCATCGCCACAAAGCCAAGCTGAAACGCTTTTTCAGTTTCTGTCAGGGTTTCAAAGGCCGAATTTTTGAACAAGGCATCAATGTTCAGGCTGATCTCGGCTGCCCTTGCGGGCTCGCTGATAGTGACAATAAACACCCCCGTAGAGTTTGGGCTTCTGGGCAGCGCCCTGCGCTGCGACTCTTCATTCAGATAGTTCCAGTGAAAAAACATCTGTGCCGTATCTGTGCCGCTGTCTCGGCCATCGTAGATGCCTGCGACTTGAAACTCCCAGTCTCCAGGGTAAATCGTGCCTTTCAGCGTCATGGCATCGCCCACCGAGAGGCCGTGCGTATTGGCAATTTTTCGGCCGATCACGGCAGCGCGCCGGTCTTTAATGAAATCGTTACGCTCCTTTTCGGAAAGAATGTATTCCGGATAGGCATTGAGATAACTCTCGGGCTCGATCGCAAATTGTGGAAAAAAATTCTTGGGCTCTTTGTAGATTGCGCCGAACCAGTTCGCCCAGCTCAAGGCCGAAACGCCATCAATCTGTCGGATTCGGTCGGCATGGGAGATGGGCAAAGGAAAGACGAGGGAGATCGCATTTCGTGTGATGAGCCTCGCCGTGGAAGCGCCTTCAGCGCCTGCATACCAGGCGCTCACCACCGTTGAGAGCAGGCCAAAGGCCAGTGTGGCCACGAGCAACCCCAAAAAAGTCAGAATTGCCCGGCCCTTGTTGCGCCAGACATTGCGCGAGAGCAATTTAAGAACCAGCATGCTCAAGAACCGGCATTTTCGAGCTGACCTTTTTCCAAATGGATCATGGCGCGCGCATGTTCGGCGGCCTTCGGATCATGGGTGACCATCAGAATCGTTTTCCCCATATCGCGATGCAGTTGTTCCAGCATGTTCAAAACATCCTCGGCAGACTGTCGATCCAGATCTCCCGTAGGCTCGTCGGCAACGATCAGGGATGGGTTTGTAATCAGGGCCCTTGCGATGGCAACCCGCTGCTGCTGTCCGCCCGATAACTCATTCGGTGTGTGATCGAGCCGATCTGACAGACCTACTTTCGCAAGTGCTTGCAGCACACGCGATTTTTTTTCAGACTCACTCACGGAGAGCAGCTGAAGCGGCAGGGCGACATTTTCGTAAGCTGTCAGCACAGGGATGAGGTTGTAAAACTGAAAAATAAACCCCACATGCTTGGCGCGCCAGCGAGCAAGCTCCGATTCAGAGAGCGTTGCGATGTCACGACCATCGACAATAATCTCGCCCTCATCAGGCCGATCAATGCCTGCAATTAAATTGAGCAGTGTGCTCTTGCCTGAGCCCGAAGGCCCCATCAGGGCCAGAAAATCGCCGGTTTGCACTACAAGGTTGAGGTCATGCAGCACCGGCACCTTTTGGCCGCCCCGCTGATAGCTCTTGCTGACATGGCGCAGCTCAATCATGGGCTCGCAATCTTGATGCGCTGGCCGTCTTTTAATTCACCCGGCCGAATGACAACACGCTGCCCGGGCTTTAAATTGCTTACAGGCACCAGATCACCCTTGGCCGCAACGCCTGGATCAAGCGGCACTTCGCGAACGCGATCGCCTTCAATTAGGTACACAACGGGCCTGCCATCACGAGTGACGACCGCCTGGGAGCTTACAGCCACAATCGGCTTGCGCTCCGCCTCTGAGAGCTTGCGTTCAAGAAACACGACCTTGGCGGACATCTCGGGCAGCACACGCGGATCAATCGCATCAAACTTCACTTTCACCAACCGCGTTGCTTTGGATCGATCGATCGTGGGAACCATGCGAATGATCGACCCGGAAAAACGCTCGCCAGGTAGGGCATCGAGCCCAATCTCGGCAGGCTGGCCAATTGAAAGCCTGCCAAGATTCGATTCTGAGACATCCGCTTCCACTTCAAGTGTTGACATATCAGCGATGGTGACAACTGCGCCTTTAGAGTCAATTGCAGAGGAAAACGGCGTGATGTTGTCGCCCACATTCGCGTTTTTGGTGAGCACCACGCCATCAAAAGGAACACGAATCTCGGTTTGATCGAGATTGGCCCTTGCAACGCTTTCGGCCGCTTTTGTCGCAGAAAGACTCGCCTTCGCGCGGTCAAAACGCGCAATCGCCGCATCATGGGAGGCTGAAGAAATGAATTTCTGGGCTAATAACTGCACGCTTCTTTTTGCAGCAAGCTCTGCCTCTGTCAACTCAGCCTGTGCGACCTGCACCTGCGCCTGCGCCTGCTCCAATTGCGCGCGGGTGTCGCGGCTCTCAAGCCTCGCAATCACCTCCCCTTTTTTCACGACGGAGCCCTCGGCAACGCCAAGCCACTCAAGCCGGCCTGTTGCCTTCGAAGACAGGGATGCTTTGCGTTGGGCCACCACATAGCCCGAAGCATTGAGGACGGAGAGGGTCTGTGAGGGGAAGGCCTGCACCACCGGGGTGGTCTGAACAGGCTGGGCCGCACCTGCCCACCACAGCGCCAGGCCCGCAAGCAGGATCGCGCCGACAACCAGCCATTTCCAAAATCGTAAAACCCCTGATAACGCGGAGAGAGCCATGTTTGCTAGAGTCTTGAAAACCTTGATCTTACGGGCAAAACCAATCACAACCAAAGCGATCGACCAACAAAGGAGCAAAGACCATGAGCAAATCCTGGGTCTCCGTGACCAATCATGCCGGAGAGAAATTCGATGCCTACTTAAGCCTTCCGCCCACTGGAAAGGGCCCTGGTCTTGTATTGATACAGGAGATTTTTGGAGTCAACGAACACATTCGTGCCGTGGCGGATCAGTACGCGGCCGATGGCTATAGCGTTATTGCGCCCGATGTGTTTTGGCGCAACGAAAAACGGCTTGAGCTTAATTACGACCAGGCGGGCTTTGACAAAGGCCTCGCACTGCTCGGGGCCGTGAATATCGATCAAGTCGCAGGCGACTTGAAGGCCTGCGTCGAAACCCTGCGCAAACACGCTGCCTGCACCGGCAAAGTAGGGTCGCTCGGGTTTTGCATGGGCGGATTGCTAAGTTATGTGGCTGCCGCAGAGGCGGGCGTTGACACCGCTGTTTGTTATTACGGCGGCGGCATTCATCAGCAGCTTGATCGGGCAAAAAAAATTAAGTGCCCAGTGCTTTTTCATTTCGCAGAGAAAGATAGCTACATCCCCGCCTCCGCCGTCGCGGCAGTTCGCGATGCCATGAAGGGTCGCACCAACATCCGTGTTGTTGTTCATCCCGGCGTGGATCATGGCTTTAATTGCTGGCGCAGGCCCGCATGGAACCAAGTCACTGCTGCCCGAGCCCGCGGCCAAAGCCTGGTGCATCTGTCTGAAACACTGAAGTAATTTGCCAACACGTGCACTTGCGTTAGTGCTTGCTGCAGCGGTCTGTCATGCTGGGCAGTGCTCGTCTGGGCCAGACAAGATATCAAGGTGATGTTGATTGGCGCAGCCTGAGTCTTACTTCACACTCCAGCCCTGGGCTTGGAGGCAGCTTTCAACGTAGCGCCGAAGATCGGCCTGATACTGATTGTCCAAGCCGCGCTCCTCGATGATCCGAACAATTCTGGCCAAGCCCTGGAGGTCAATATTTGACTCTGGCAAATGCTGTTTCTGGACATGCACCTTGGCCTCGACTTCGCAGCGCTCTTGGTCAACGGCGAGTTGGGCCTCACCCTTTGTAGGGTGGGACCATTGAGGCTGCACTGAGGCACAGCCGACCAACACCAAAAGCGAAAGCAGCAAAAGCTTTTTCATGGCAATCTCTTGAGGGAATTGGTAGCGGGGGCAGGATTTGAACCTACGACCTTCGGGTTATGAGCCCGACGAGCTGCCAGACTGCTCCACCCCGCGTCAGGAAGAGCCCAAGTATATATGAAATTCTGTCCTTTATGCAGTGCCGACATTGAAATCAAGGTTCCTGAGGGCGACACGCGGCTTCGCGCCGTGTGCAGCCAGTGCGCTACCGTTCACTATGTCAATCCAAAATTGGTGTTGGGCACCATTCCCGTATGGAAGGACCAAGTGCTGCTGTGCCGACGTGCAATCGAACCCCGTTACGGGCTCTGGACACTGCCTGCAGGATTCATGGAAGTTGGAGAATCCACCGCCGACGGTGCGATGCGCGAAACACTTGAGGAGGCAGGCGCGCGCGTCGAGCTGGGCAGCCTCTTTTCTGTGTTCGACATTCCGCATGTTGACCAGGTTCATTTGTTTTATCAAGCAAGCCTAAAAGATCTCGACTTCAAGGCTGGCATTGAGAGCCTCGAGGTTCGATTGTTTAAAGAGCAAGAAATCCCGTGGAATCTAATTGCATTCCGAACCATCACCGCCACATTGCGGTTTTATTTTCATGACCGAAAACTGGGTCGGTTTGGCGTACACACAGGCGATATTCGGCACCTCACCCTTCCGCATGAACCGTAAGCTTTGCTGGATCGACTCGAGCGACCCGCTTCCCGACACGTCACTTGCGCTCACACCGGAAGAGGGGGCCAACGGGCTGCTCGCAGCGGGCGCTGACCTGAGCCCGCAGCGACTCATTGAAGCCTATTCGAAAGGGGTGTTCCCCTGGTTCTCCAAAGGAGAGCCCGTGTTGTGGTGGACGCCTGCGCCACGCATGGTGCTCTTGGTCGATGAATTCAAAGTATCAAAGTCGTTTCGAAAAGATATTCAGAAAGCCTGGAATGAACCCAGGCTGGAAATTGCCATCGATATTGACTTCATCGGCACGATGCAATCCTGCGCCAAGCCGCGCGCATCGAGCAGCGGCACCTGGATCAGCGAGCCCATGATCACGGCCTATCATGGCCTGCACAAACTCGGCCTGGCTCATAGCGTGCAGGTAATGCTCAATGGCCAATGCGTCGGTGGGCTTTACTGCGTGAGCCTTGGAAAGATGATCTTCGGCGAATCCATGTTCTCGCAGTCTCCCGGCGCCTCCAAACTTGCCCTTGCGAGCCTTGTGGGATGGATGAAGCGCCAGGCAGGTGTGGTGATAGACTGCCAGCAGCGTACGGATCATCTCGTCTCGCTCGGGGGAAAAGAAATCGAACGGCCTGTGTTTGAAGACCATGTCAAAAAGCTTACCGCCCTGGAAAGCCTCCCTTGGGTGCAAGATCCTCCTTCGAAACAGGATTTGAAGACTTTTCTTCGGTTGCAATGAGTCATCTCAAAGACCTTCCCGTTGTCTCGCTGCAGTTCTATGTCACTGCGCCCTATTCCTGCAGCTACCTGCCGCAAAGAAAGGCGCGCTCCCAGGTTGCGACCCCCAACCACTTAATTGACGGACAGGTCTACAGCGACCTGGTGCAGATTGGTTTTCGGCGAAGCGGTGTGTTCGCCTATCGGCCTTATTGCGATGGATGCCGCTCGTGCATCCCGCTGCGCATTCCGGTTAAAGAGTTCACGCCAACGCGCACCCAGCGCAGGGTATGGCAGCGAAATTCAGGGCTAAGGGCAGAAGTTGGCAGGCTACGCTTTGAAGATGAGCATTACTTGCTGTATCAAAGCTATCAGTCCGTGCGTCACGCAGGCGGTGGCATGGATCAAGACAGCCGGGAACAGTACGCCCAGTTTCTTTTGCAAAGCCGTGTGGACTCCCAGCTCATTGAGTACCGAGACAACTCTGGACAATTGAAAATGGTCTCGATTGTCGATCGGCTCGCCGATGGAATCTCTTCGGTGTACACCTTCTACGACCCGACAGAAAAACAAAGAAGCCTCGGCACCTATGGAATCTTGTGGCAAATCGAACAATGCAAGTCATTAGAGCTCGAACATCTTTACCTAGGCTACTGGATTTCCGAGAGCCACAAAATGCAATACAAGGCCTCGTTTAATCCGCACGAGACATTGCAAAACGGAGTCTGGAAACGCTGAGCATCTTCTCTCTTTATCCGCTGATCCGCCCGCTGCTTTTTTCCCTCGATGCAGAGCGAGCCCATGAACTGTCGTTTCAGTCGCTCAAAGCGGCAAAAGCGCTTGGGTTGCTGCCCTTTTCTGCGCCACTTCAAGGCAGGGAAGTCCGGCTCGCAGGGCTCTGTTTTCCAAACCCGATCGGGATGGCGGCCGGGCTCGATAAAAACGCGGCACACCTCGACCTACTCGGCTCCTTCGGATTCGGCTTCATGGAAGTGGGCACCGTCACGCCAAGGCCGCAAGGCGGTAACCCGAAGCCCAGAATGTTTCGAATTCCGAAAGCCCGGGCCATTATCAATCGGCTGGGCTTTAACAACCTTGGCCTTGAGGCCTTCGTTAGAAACGTACAGGGCGCTCAGTGGGCCCGTGAAAAACGTGGGGTGCTTGGATTAAACATCGGCAAAAACGCCGACACCCCGATTGACCGCGCTGATGAGGATTATCTCGTCTGTCTGGAAGGCGTCTATCCCTGGGCCGACTATGTGACGGTCAACATCTCGTCGCCAAACACCAAAAATCTACGAGATTTACAAGAAAAAACCGCGCTTGACCGCCTGCTTGGAAAGCTTAAACAAAAACAGCAAGCACTGGCAAAACAACATCGTAGGCACGTGCCCTTGTTTCTGAAGATTGCGCCCGATCTCGATGGCGAGCAGGTTTTCCAGATTGCAGAGTCACTGAGAGCCAATGACATTGAGGGCGTGATCGCGACCAACACCATGCTCGGTCGTCAAGGAGTAACTGGAATGCCATACGCAAATGAGGCCGGGGGGCTTTCCGGCGCACCGCTACTTGAGCCTTCCAATCAGATCATTCAAGCGCTACGAGACTGCGCTGGCAAAAACCTGCCGATTATCGGCGTGGGCGGCGTGCTGAGCGGCGAAGATGCCCATTCCAAGCTTAATGCAGGGGCAAATCTGGTTCAGCTCTATTCCGGCCTGATTTACCGCGGGCCGGAGTTGGTCGCCGAGGCCGTGCGAGCAACGCGGTCTGCGTAGAGCTCTCGAAATGTTTTTGTAGCGGGTGTGGGCAGATCGCGGAAATCAGTCCAGTCCTTGATCATTGCAAGATGGGCAATACGGTGGCGTTTGCGGCCCAAAAATCTCAACACCCTGTTGCTGACCTGCGCAAACAGCGCATAGAGATTTGGTCTGCGGGCGATGAAGCCCCAAGCGACCAAGCCTAGCCACTCAGCTTTCGGCCTCAGCCCTCGATCAAATTGCCGTTCGCGCAGCTTGCGTAACAAATCGGGCAGGGGAATGCCCACGGGGCAAACGACATGACACTCCCCGCACATGGTCGCAGCCTGCGGAAGGTCGAGCGCGTTTTCAATGCCCACATAACTTGGAGTTAAAACTGAGCCCATGGGCCCGGGATAAACCCAGCCATAGGCATGGCCACCGATCTTCTGGTACACCGGGCAGTGATTCATGCAAGCCCCACATCGAATGCAGCGAAGCATCTCCTGAAACTCACCGCCCAAAAGGCTCGATCGGCCGCCATCGACCAGCACAAAGTACATATGATCGGGGCCATCGGCCTCATCCGGCGACCGCACACCCGTGAGCAAAGAAATGTAATTCGAGATCGACTGGCCGGTGGCGCTGCGTGTGAGCAGACGGGCAATGGTTGCAAAGTCTTCGAAGGTCGGAAGAATCTTCTCAATGCCAGTCACCGCCACGTGAACTTTGGGCATGAGCGTGCACATGCCCTCATTGCCCTCATTGGTCACCAAAGCAACCGAGCCCGTCTCTGCAATCAAGAAATTGCCCCCTGTCACCCCCATGTCAGAGTGCAGAAACTTGGGCCGCAAGGTCTCACGCGCCTCACGCGTAAGCTCATTGATATCGGTGAGCTTTGGCTTGTGATGGGTCTTGGCAAAGAGCTCGGAAATCTCTTCTTTGTCTTTATGAATCACCGGCGCAATGATGTGGCTGGGCGCCTCATTGTTATTGATCTGCAGGATATATTCACCCAAATCGGTCTCCACCGATTCAACACCTGCCGTTTCAAGCGCGGCGTTGAGCGCCATTTCCTCAGAGACCATGGACTTTGATTTGGTGACACGCTTGACCCCATGACGACGGGCAATCTCCACCACGAGCTCGGAGGCCTGTGCAGGAGTTTCTGCGTACAAAACTTTAGCGCCGCGGGCTTTGGCATTGCGCTCAAACATCTCAATCCAGACATCTAATCGCTCCAAGACCCGATTACGACGCTCAATTGCAGCCTGCCGCGTTGCCGTAAAGTCAACCTCTTGCATAACAGTGGCGCGGGCAGAAACGAATTTTTCAGAGAGTTTTTTTAAATTTTTCTGCAGCCTGACATCAGCCAGCTTCTCGCCAGCACGGGCCTTAAAGTGCATCGATTGAACCCGCATGGCTTATTTCCCCGCGGGAGAGAGATCGCCCGCAAGCACTTGGGCAACATGCAGCACCTGAGTGCGCTCATCGCCAAGTCTTCGCAGACGGCCTTCAATATTGAGCATGCAGCCAAGGTCGCCAAGCACGACAGCCTGGGCGCCACTGGACTGAATGTTGTTAACTTTTTCATCCACGATGGCAGAGGAAACGTTGCCGTACTTTATTGCAAAGCTTCCGCCAAAGCCGCAACACGCGCGGGCATCCTTCATTTCGGTGATATTGAGGCCCTTGATTTTCGAGAGCAAGGCCCGCGGCTGAGACTGCACCCCGAGTTCCCGAAGCCCGCTGCAGCTATCGTGATAGGTGATCGTGCCCTGCATATTGCCCGGGACCTGCTCAAGCTTCAGAACGGTGAACAGAAAATCGGTCAGCTCGAAAATCTTGGAAGACAGGTCGGCCATACGCCGCTTCAGGCTTGGCTCATCGGCAAACAAATCCAGATAATGGACCTTGATCATCCCTGCACAAGAGCCCGAGGGAATCACCACATAGTCATATCCCTCGAGCTGCTCCAAAACCCGAACGGCTAAGTCATGGGCGGCGCGGCGGTCCCCGGCGTTATAGGCGGGCTGGCCGCAACAGGTCTGACCCTCGGGCACGACCACCTCGCAGCCCGCAGACTCCAGAATCTTCAGGGCCGACAGGCCGATTTCGGGCCGCATGAGGTCGACTAAGCAGGTTACATACAGGGCAATTCGCGGGGCGGGCTGGCTCATTCGGTTCAGAATGCCTCTAAACTAATTTTCATGCAATAAAATCCAATTTTGCCACTTGATACGGCAGATATGCGAAACCCAAACCTTATCGCCCCACCAGTCAAACCACCGAACCTTGCAATCCAGGTGATTGAGCGCATGATGACCCTGCTCGATGCGCTGGCGAGAAAGTCCGAGCCAGTATCGCTGAAGGAACTCTCCAAGTCTAGCGGCCTGCACCCCTCTACGGCCCATCGAATTCTCAACGACCTGGTTTTGGCGCGCGTGGTCGATCGCACAGAGCCTGGCAGTTATCAACTGGGCATGCGGCTGCTTGAACTTGGCAACCTTGTTAAAGCCCGTCTCAATGTAAGAGATGCTGCAGCCGGGCCCATGCGTGACCTGCATCGGCTAACGGGCGAGACCATCAATCTGTCGGTCCGCCAAGGCGATGAGATTGTGTATGTTGAGCGTGCTGTCAGCGAGCGCAGCGGCATGCAAGTGGTTCGAGCCATCGGAGGCCGAGCGGCCCTGCACCTGACTTCGACAGGGAAATTGTTTCTTGCACAAGAAGATACTCGGGCGGTGCGCTCCTATGGCATGCGCACTGGGCTTGCAGGCCACACGCGTAACAGCATCACCGAAATGGCCAAGCTTGAGCAAGAGCTCGCAGAAGTTCGCCAGCGCGGCTACGCGCGAGACAATGAAGAGCTTGAGATGGGCGTGCGATGCATCGCGTCTGGAATTTACGATGACTCAGGCCAGATTGTTGCAGGCCTCTCGATCTCCGCTCCCGCAGATCGGGCCAACGACGGCTGGATTCAGGCCTTAAGCGATACCGCAAAAAAAATCTCAGAAGCCTTGGGTTACGAGCGGGCCAGCTCCTGAATCTTGCGCTCGTTTTCTATCCATTGGCGAATCCGCTCAGCATCGCGCAATCGTTTAGCGCTTGCCTGTGCATCGAGCATCACAATGATGACGTCTTGATCGTCGATCGTAGCCTGCATCACTAGGCAGCGGCCTGCATCGCGAATGAATCCGGTTTTCGAGAGGCCTAAATCCCACTCGCCGGTTCTTGCCAAGGCGTTCGTGTTGCGAAACTCCTGAGTCTTTTTGCCAACACGCACGATCGCACTCGCAGAGGTCGAATACTCGCGAATGAGGTCAAAGTCATGGGCTGCGTTGACTAAACGGCTCAGGTCACGCGGGGTGGACTGGTTATCGCTGCTTAGGCCGGTGGGCTCAGCGAATCGGCTCTGGGTCATTCCGAGCTCTTTCGCCTTTTCGTTCATTGCCTCCACAAACGCTTCAAGGCCACCCGGATAGGTTCTTCCGAGGGCATGGGCTGCGCGATTATCAGAGGACATTAGTGCAAGGTGCAACAACTGGTCACGAGTGAAACGCGCGCCTACATGTAAGCGAGATGCGCTCTGCTTTTGCAAGCTGGCATCGGATTGTGTGATGGTGATGACTTCTGTGAGCGGCAGATCCGCCTCTAGTGTGACGATCGCTGTCATCACCTTGGTGATCGAAGCAATGGGAAGCGCTACATCAGGGTTCTTTTCAAGCAACACCTCGCCCGTTGCCTGATCCACCACAATCACGGCGCTGGAATTAAGGGCAATTTCAGTAAATTCAGAGCGCAATCCCAAACGAGAACCCATGGACTGGCTGTCGCTTGAGACCGCGAAATTCTTGGCATTCGATTTTCTGTGGGCTGACTTCTGGGTTTTTGCGGGCTTTTGAGATTTGGAGACTTTTTTCTGCGAAGCGGATTTTTGCTGGCCTGGCTTTTTTGCAGCCTCACTGGCAGCAGCTTTCCGAGCAGGATCTGGTTTATTCGCTGTTTGGCCAAGCACTGTGGATGAGCCTGCGCCGAGAAAACCGGCCAATAACAAGACTAAACCCTTTGATTTCAAGCCCATCAATGCCCGCCCCCTCTTTAAGTCGCAAACCCGAATCCTAACAAAAGATTCGACTCAATCAAGTCAAAAAACCAATTTTTTCAATGCCTTAGATCTTTATATGAAATCTTGTTCTCAATAAGAGTGATTGCGCAGTGCACAAATTACCGTCTGGAAGTGAATGTCAACGGTGTCGGAAATCGGCTGGGCGTAGCCCCCCGCCATGGCGACAGCGACCGGAAGACCGCGCTTGCGACAAAAGGAGAAAACCCGCTCATCGCGCGAGGCGAGCCCTTCTTTGCTCAGACCGAGTCTGCCGAGACGGTCTCCCGCATAGGGGTCGGCGCCCGCAAGATAAATCAAGAGGTCGGCGGAGAAACCTTTCTCCAGTGACACCAAGACCTGATCAAGCGCTGCAAGATAAGTCACATCATCGCAGCCATCTGCAAGTTCAATATCAATGTCTGACTGCTCTTTCACAAAAGGATAATTCCCAGCCCCGTGGATCGAGACAGTGAAAATTGAATCATCGCCTTGGGCCATTCGCGCCGTGCCGTTGCCCTGATGCACATCGAGATCCACGATGGCAATGTTTTTCGCCCTTGATTGCGCCTGCATGAAACGAGCAGCCACCATTGCATCGTTAAAGCAACAGAACCCCTCACCCCGATCCGCGTAGGCGTGATGTGTTCCGCCAGCGAGATTTACCGCCACGCCTTCTTTAAGCGCCCAATCACAAGCCATAAGGGTGGCACCCGTTGAGCGACGAGAACGCTCCACCATTTCAGGCGACCAAGGAAACCCAATTCGCTGCATCTCTTTTCGGGACAGATCACCCGTGCACAAACGTCGCACATAGTCTGGGCTGTGGGCAAGGCAGAGAATTTCATCTCCCACCGCCATGGGCTCGACAAGCGACACTTGGGCAAGTTCACGTGCGACACGTTCGCGCAACAGCCGATACTTCTCCATGGGAAAACGATGAGCGGCCGGCAAGGGCAAAACAAAGCGATCGCTATAAAATGCTTTCAAACAATTCTTTCAAGAGGAGGTCTGCCATGGGACTTTACCCCACCCCCGAGGATATGAGCGAGGCGCAAAAACAAAACATCGATGCGATGCTCAAGCTGTCTCACAAGGCATTTGAGGGCATTGAAAAGATGGTCGATCTGCAGCTCTCGGCAGCCCGCGCATCGCTGCAAGAAACCGCCGATAAGTTCCAGGCACTCATGAGCGTCAAAGATGCGCAGGACATGATGGCGGTGAACAAAGAGATCGCTACTCCCTCGGCAGAAAAAGCACTGGCCTATTCGCGCACTATCTATGACATTGCATCGCAGACAAGCGGTGAGGTGCAAAGGCTCGTCGACTCTCAAATCGCAGAGGCGAACAAAAAAGTCGTCGACGCACTTGATGAATTTGCAAGGTCGGCCCCTTCTGGATCTGAGGCCTTGATTGCCATGATGAAATCGTCACTCACTGCGGCGAGCTCCGCCTATGAAACCGCGAACAAGGCCGCGCGCCAGGTGGTGGAGATGGCCGAGCGCAACATGAAGGCGGCTGCCGACGCCACCGCGAACGCCGACAAGCGATAGATAAAAGAAGGCCCCTGTCCGATACGACAGGGGCTAGCGCTGCGAGGCGCGCTCCTCAATAATCTCGCCGCCCAAGGCGATCACCCCAGACCGAAATTCTTCGTAGGCTTGTTTCAAGCTAGCGGGCTCAATGCCAGCGGTGCTATCGCCTTGAGCCTTTACGCCAAGTTCAATATGCCGGGGCAGACCTTCCTCACCTGCCGAAGGCAGGCTGTAAATTTTTAGTTCCGGATACTGCTGTGCCATGGACTGCATCAAGGGCGTGACCGTGGCTTCAAAAAGCTTGAGCACAATCATGGAGCGGTCATATTCCGCAACGCTGCGAAACTCTGCTTGATAAAAACTTTCGAGGACCCACTCAATCATGGGCCAAGCCATGACGGGAAAGCCCGGAACAAAGTAATGCTCTCTGATGAAAAACCCGGGAATCTTGTTATAGGGGTTTGGGATGATGGAAGCGCCTTGCGGAAACTCACCCATACGAAGGCGTTCGAGTGTTGCAGGTTGGCCAGTATCAGCCGCCCGTTCTCTGATCAGTTGTTCTGCCTCGGGGTGTAAAACCAAAGGCTTGTTAAGCGCCTCGGCGGCCGCCTGACGCGTATGGTCATCAGGCGTAGAGCCAATGCCGCCGCAGCTAAACACGATGTCTCCACCTACAAAAGACCGGGCAAAGGCCTGAACACAGCGGCCACGATCATCACCGAGGTAATGCACCCAAGACAGTGCAAGCCCTCTGGCCCCGAGTATTGATTTCACCTGCTCAAAATGCCGATCCTGCCGCTTGCCCGAGAGGATTTCATCTCCAAGAATATAAAGGCCGAATTTTCGAGACATCACTCGTTCCAAAAAGGCAGAATTATCACGTTAATTCAGAAGGGCTGCCCAGGACTTCTGCAAGCGCTTCACCGACACCGGCATGGCAGTCTTCAGCTCTTGCGCAAACAGCGAGACTCGCAGCTCTTCAAGCATCCAGCGAAATTCTAAAAACCGCTCCGGCCATGGGCCGCGTTGCTGCGAGGCCCATCTCCAAAAAGCAGGCTCGACCTGCGCGAGTTCGCCCATCTGACGTTGGTCGCGCGCCGGGTCAGTGCGGCATTTTTCAATTCGCACCGAAACGGCCTTCAGATAGCGCGGCAAGTGAGGCGCACGCTCCAAGGGGGTGGTGAGCATAAAGTTTCTGGGCATTAATCGTGAAAGCTGCGAATGAACATCCGCGTAGGCTGCGGGCCAGGATTTCAAGCTAGCCAGCTTTTTAACTGCGGACGCATGTTCTTGGAGCACCATCGACAGCCATCGCAACGACTCCTGCCCAATCAACATGACCTTACTTTTGCCTGCAGCAAGCATTGAATCAAATTCCCTGTCCGATGCCGGCAGCCCCTCAACCAGAAAAATCTGAGCAATGATTCGCTCTTTGAGCTCGGCGGTTAACTGATCAAGCCCTCCGAAAGCGGCGTAGTGCATGCCAAGATCCGGCTTTGAACGAATTTCTTTCTCAAGCGCCTTGAATGGTTCTTTCAGTGCAAGTTCAAAACGCGCAATCCATGCCCCGCGAGCTTCGGTAGGGCTGCACTCTGGCGCAAGATCTACGCCAAGCGCTTCTCGCAAGGATTCAAGGCTACGACCCTCGGCAAGCCGTCTTCCATGCGTATCAATCACGCGGAGATTCATCCAGCAATGAGCCGGGATGCCATCGAGCTTGAATTCATCCCGCTTGACAGAAATTCCTGTCTCCTGACTGATATCCTGAATCAAAGCGGCAACAAGGCTTTGCGTTCCCGCCTTGTCCCTCCAGCGCTCACAAAATCCCTGGGCAAACTCAGGCAAAGGCACGCAATGCCGCCGAATTTTTTGCGGCAGGCTTTTCAAAAGCGCGATTACTTTTTCTTTGCGCATCCCGGGCACGATCCACTCCATCGGCAAAGGGTCGATCTGTGAGAGCTTTTCAAGCGGTACAAGCAAGGTTGCGCCGTCACGGGCATCTCCGGGCTTGAAATGGTATTCCAGGGCGTAGATCTGGCCCGAGAGTTCATAGTGTTTGGGGAACTGCTCGGTGGTAATGCCTGCCGCCTCATGGCGCATCAGGTCTTCCTTTTTCAGGCATAGCAAGTCGGTGTTGCCACGCACTGCCTGCGAATACCAATCTCCAAAGCTTTGCCCATCGAAGACAGACTCCGGAATGGACTGATCGTAAAACGCAAACAACAGTTCGTCATCCACCAAGATGTCCGGCCTTCGGGCCTTGTGTTCCAGGGCTTCAACTTCGCGAATACGCTTGGCATTGTGCACAAAAAAACGATGGGGGCAGTCCCAGTCGCCTTCAACGAGTGCCTGCCGAATAAAGATTTCGCGAGCCTCGCGCCGCTGCGGCCCACCCTGTTGGGCCCAGGAGACTTTTCGGCGCTGATAGATCGTCAAGCCATACAGCGTCGCCCGCTCATAACCCACCACCCTGCCAGACTTTTTCTCCCAATGCGGTTCCGCGATACTTTTCTTAAGCACATGGGCGGCGAGTTTTTCGACCCACTCAGGCTCAATCGCTGCAATGGTGCGCGCAAATAAACGTGATGTCTCCACCTGCTCGCCCGCCATGAGCCAACGCGGGGGTTTTTTGACTAGCGAAGAGCCCGGCCAGATCAGGAATTTAACGTCGTGGCAGCCAAGCCAGACCGGCTCGTCCGACGCACGGCAACCAATGTTGGAGAGGAGGCCTGAGAGCAAGGCGAGATGAATCGAATCTACGCCTGCTGCCATCTCATTGGGCTTCCAGTGCATTTCACTCACAATTTCGGAGAGCTGCTGATGCACCTCACGCCACTCGCGTACACGCGTTGCCGAGAGAAACTCTTGACGCAAGGCTTGCTCATGCTTTCGATTGGACTCTCTCGACTCATGCAGTTGTTGTACATGGGCCCACAACTTGAGCACCGACAAAAATTCACTACGGGGATCTGCAAACCGGGCATGAGACCGATCGGCAGCAGCCGTATTCTCGACAGGCCGCTCCCTGCAGTCTTGCGTGGACAAAGCGGCAGCAATCACCAAGACTTCCTTCAGGCAGCCCGTTTGGCGGGCCGTAATGAGCATGCGGCCAAGGCGCGGGTCCACCGGCAAGCGGGCGAGTATGCTTCCCGTTTCGGTGAGCTCACTGCGCTCATCAAAAGCGTTGAGCTCACGTAGCACTGCCAAGCCATCGGCAATCGCCTTGCCCGAGGGTGCATCGATGAAGGGAAACTGACGGATCTCGGGCAGGCCCAAAGCTTTCATTCGTAACATCACCGCCGCCAGTGAGCTTCGATGAATCTCGGGGTCTGCAAAAGCAGGCCTTCTAAGAAAATCCGCCTCATCGTAGAGCCGGATGCAAACGCCCTGCGCGATTCGGCCACAGCGGCCCATGCGCTGATTCGCCTGGGCTTGTGCAATTGGCTCGATCTGCAGCTGCTCCACCTTGGCGCGGTATCGATATCGTTTAACCCGAGCCAGGCCGCTGTCCACCACGTAACGGATGTTGGGTACGGTTAGTGAGGTCTCTGCGACATTGGTGGCCAGCACGACCCGTCTTTTACCGGAGGTACGAAAGACTCGCTCTTGGTCAGACTGAGAAAGCCGCGCATAGAGCGGCAAGACGTCAATAGCCATCTTTCCAGATTTGGCAAGCAGGCTATGGCTTGGGCGGGCCCTTAACTCATCAGCCACAGCACGGATTTCCCGCTCGCCTGGCAAGAAAACCAGAATATCTCCCGGCCCTTGTCCGTTCCAATCCCGCTCACATTCCTCAACCCCATCTACGACCTGCTCGATAAGGTCAGCGTCTGTGGACTGAGCCGGCCGCCAGCGAAGTTCGACCGGATACATACGGCCTGAAACTTCGATCACAGGCGCTGGCATGGACTCTGACCCAAAATGTTTTGCGAAACGCTCGGCATTTATTGTGGCCGAGGTGATGATGACCCGAAGGTCAGGCCGCTTGGGCAAAAGATTTTTGAGGTAGCCCAAAAGAAAGTCGATGTTCAGGCTTCTCTCGTGGGCCTCGTCGACAATCACGGTGTCATAAGCCAGCAGCAAAGGGTCATTCTGCGTCTGTGCCAGCAAAATACCATCGGTCATCAGCTTGACCGGTACGCCAGGCCTTGAGCGGTCATTAAAGCGAACCTGATAACCCACCGCGGAAAGCTCACCTTCGCCACAAGTCGTACCCAGTTCCTGGGCAATTCTCTTGGCAACACTCACGGCGGCAATGCGCCTTGGCTGGGTGTGGGCAATGGTTTTACCGTGGGTGCCTCGGCCTAGGCTCAAGGCGATCTTCGGCAGCTGGGTAGTTTTGCCCGAGCCGGTCTCACCGCAAACGATCACCACCGGGTGATTCCGGATTGCCTCGCCAATGTCGTCACGCCTTGCGCTAACGGGCAGGCTTTCCGAAAACTCAAATCTCATCAAAAAATTATAATCAGGCTATGTCCACCGAAGACCTGCCCTCCCCCACAGCCGTTGACTTTGTATCCTGGCTTCGCTCGGTTGCGCCTTATATTCACGCCTTTCGCAAAAAAACATTTGTAATTGGCTTTCCTGGCGAGCTGGTGCAGCAGGGAAAGCTAGAAAGCCTGGTGCACGATGTCGCCTTGCTTGCGGCCATGGGCATGCGCATTGTGCTGGTGCATGGCAGCCGCCCACAGGTTCAGGAGCAGCTCGCCTTAAGAAAAATTCAGGGAAGGTTTGAAAAAGGCCTGCGCATCACCGATATGCCCTCGCTTGAGTGCGCCAAAGAGGCCTCCGGCGAGCTTCGTCTGGATATCGAAGCTGCGTTTTCAGCAGGGCTTCCCAATACGCCGATGGGCAATGCCAGAATTCGACTCATTAGTGGCAATTTCGTTACCGCTAAGCCCGTGGGAATTGTTGACGGCATCGACTATGGCCTGACGGGCGTGGTCAGAAAGATCGAAGCGGAGACCATTCAAAACGCTCTTAAAAGCGGGGTGCTCGTGCTGTTGTCTCCCCTGGGCTTTTCGCCCACCGGAGAGGCCTTTAATCTGTCCATGGAAGATGTGGCGGCCAGCGTTGCCATGAGCCTGGATGCGGACAAGCTGATTTTTATGGTCGAGGACCATGCCATTCCTCAGCAAAATGACGAGCGAATTGCCGAGGTCTCGGAAAAAGACGCCGAAATGCTGCTGGCCCATGGCAATCTCCACGCCGATGCCTTGTTTACCTTGGATCATGCCCTGCGGGCCTGCAAAGGGGGCGTCGAGCGGGCTCACATCATTCCGTTTTCAAAAGATGGCGCCCTGCTGCTTGAGCTTTTCACGCACGATGGCATTGGCAGCATGCTGGTAGAAGAGACTCTCGAAGAGTTGCGGCCTGCAGGTATTGATGATGTGGCAGCAATCGTTTCCCTCATCGAGCCACTTGAATCTGATGGCACCTTTGTGCCGCGAGGCGCCGCGAAAATCGAGCGCGACATTGAACGCTTCACAGTCATTGAACACGACGGCGTAATTTTTGGATGCGCAGCGCTTTATCCCTTTGATGACAGCAGCATGGCGGAGCTTGCATGCCTAATGGTTCGGCCCGACACGCAAGGCAAGGGCGATGGGGAGCGCCTGCTCAAAAGCATTGAGCAGCAGGCACGTCAAGCCAAGATCAAGTCCATTTTTGTGCTGACCACCCGTACGGCCCACTGGTTTTTAAAACGCGGCTTTCAAGTGGGCAACGTAGAACAGCTGCCGAAACTTCGACAAGAGGCTTACGACTGGGCGAGAAAATCCCAGATATTGATCAAACAGCTCTAATCGAAATCTTCAAGCGTCCGTCATACGGGAGAAAGGCCCCGGCCCAAGCTCGCTGAACTCGGCCAGAATCATTGGCGCACGCTCAGGATGCTCATGCAACTGATCCATTACCGAATCAGAGGCTTGAATCAAGCCATCAATGTGATCGGCTGCCTTGCATTCGCGATGGGCAAACTGCATATGCCATTCCTGAAACAGACGCATCGGAATCGACATATCAGCAAGCACTTGAATGTCATGATGGCGCGGGTCTTTGCGAATCGAGTTCCACACGCGTAACAATGGCTGGTTTGGGCCCTCAAGCCATTGGAAAAAAGCGCCACGATCAAAGACGAGCAGGCCGGTCACACCCTCGGCGCGATTACGGGCTCGAGAACCCGCGAGCAAGTAGAGCAAATCGAGTTCGGAAAACTCAACGCTTGCCTTGCTGTGATAAACGATGGTGGACAGATTCACCGACAACGCTCCCTAAACAACATAACTCTCGACAGCTTATAGTCTCAGGGTAGGTTGAAAACCGAAGAAAATCAATTCATTTTCCTGGTCAAAATCTCGAAACTCGTGCAGATTTGCTGACGAGCCCCTCAAATTCAAGGGATTTGACAGCGCTTTGTCTGGGACAAAGACTTGTCACTTAGGAGCCAACCTTTTCGACAAGAATGCGGCGAAGCCCAGACTTCGAACGCTCGAAGTACTCGCGACGCTCAACACGGTTTCCGCGCAACGCAGCCACGACAATCGGCCAGCCGCGGTCAACATAAAAAATTCCCCCAAGCCGCGATTCAGAAGCTACAAATCCGAACATATCCCGAGCACGCTGGGCATTTGCAACCCAGACATCTTTTTCAATCCACTCAACCGAAGGCACCACCACGATCTGAGTTTCGTTATAGCGGACATAACGCCTCAAACGCTCTATGTCACGATTGGAGAGCGCCAAGCAGCCATCGGAGGCCATCGGGGGCCTGACATGCACATTTTTCGGAACGCCGTGTATCCATATTCCGCTACCGGTGCGGCCAGCATGCTCATCAAGGGCATTCGGATAATCAAGCGTCATGGCCAGGTCTCCCAGCAGAGGATTGCCACGAGGGTTGCGAACTTCATATTCCAAGCGATAAACGCCGATTGGAGTTCTCTGGTCCCCTTCCCTGCGCTTGTCGAAACCGAGCAGGCCAATCGTGGTGTAGAACTCATCAAGCAGCACTGGCCTGCCATTTTTGCTTCCGAACACATACAAACGAGAGCGGCTTGCATCGGCAAGCAACACGGGCACGCGATCCTCGGCAGAGCGTGGCATCGCCACTAGGTTTTTCGGATAACGGTCAGTAGGCGTTGGCTCAAGCCTGACTCGGGCCTCTTGCAGAAAATCTTTATCCGAATCACGAAGATGAACAGGCTTTCCGGCAAGCACGATATTGCTTTGCGCCTGAAGCCAATGGGCCAAACGCGAGCGAGGCTCCGACTCAAGCGCTGCCTCCGCATAAGAAGACGCCCTTGAGAAATTGCCCTCAAGCAAGGCCTCAGAAGCCTGCCGAAGCTCGCTATCGGCCGCAGAAGCCGCCTGGGAAAACAACGCGATGACGACAAAAAACAATGTGAGCGCTAAACGCCTCGGCGTCTCGAAGCTGGCCGACATTAGCGATTGTCCTCCTCGAGGATCCTCCAACCATCAGATTCCTTTTGCCAGATCACCTTTCTTACCGTACTCAATTTCAGGTTTCTTGAGTCAAAACGCTGACGAAAGCGAATCTCGGCTTTCCCACCTGCAAGGGCGCGCACTTTGAAATCGCTAAGCTCAACCGATATCGGGTCTGGCCGATCTACGCGCGGCCTGCGAAAATCTTCCCATTCCTTGCGAGTTGCGAATCGAGCAGACTTGAATTGCTCTGAGTAATGGCTCAGATAGCCTTGAAAATCCCTCGACGACCAGTCTTTTGCCCATTTTTTGGTGGCGTCTATCACTTCTTCACTCACGGTTCGCGCACTAGCAGCACCCGCTGACCTGGGCTTTTCGTCCACCTCAACGAGCTTGACATCGGCTTGGCCTCGGGACTCAACCCCCTTCAGGGGCGGCGGGGGCTTGCCCTCCACAGGAGCGCTTGCCAATATCGCCGCAAGGTCGGGCGCTGTAGGTTTCACATTTCGAGCCGCAGGAGGCGAAACGCTGACCTCTACCCTTGCATCTTTTCTTGGGGCCGCCTGAGCCACAACAAGCGGGGCCAGGTCGAACTGCGGGCTGGATTTGAGTGCCAACTGAGTAGCAGGAGCCCTCTTACCCATGGCTTTCGCATAGGAGACGGCAGCCTGCCGAGTCAAGATCTCCCTTAAGTTGGCAAGCAAAATCGCGGTGTCAGGGTCTGCGGCAAGGCCTTTCTCAAGCGCTTCTCGCGCTGCATCGAGTTGACCCAACTGGGCGAGGGCCAGCGCATAGTCGTTTGCCAGCGAGGCATCGGCTGGCCGCTTCTGAACCCACGGCCGAATAATCTCAACCGCACGTCTAGGATTGCTTTTTTGAAGTGCTTCTTGAAACAAAACCCGGTCGGCAACAAGCTCCGCAGGCAACACTTCATTCGAGGTGTTTGCCAGAGCCGGCAGACCAAAAGAGAGAAAAACGAAAGGTAAGAGATTGATAACGCGGTTCATAAGGTACTGTCAGCAGCCCCCGAAAAGACCGCCGAGAAAAGGACTAGTTCACTCCTCACACAGAGGCACAACGCAAGAAACCGGCCCGAGCCTCTCCAAACGGCAAACTGCTCAGCGCACAACGCGCTCGGAAACGATCAGCGGCCCGTTGCCTGTGTCGCGCCACACCTGCTCTTTTTTGACGCGATCTGAGAATCGGTCCGACTTGTAAGCCTGCACAAAAACCACCAACATTTCTGTCTCAGACAGAGGTTTAAACGCTATGTCGGAAATCTTGACTTCGATGGATTTTGCTTCTTGAATGCGCTTGCGACGATTTTGATCATAGAACTTCAAACCATCAAAGCTCGGATGGAAAAATGACATATGAAGATCCGCATTGCGGCCCTCCCATGCGGAACGCCACTGCTCGAGCCGACCGCTAACCGCCTCTTGAAGGGGCGGTGGCTTTAGGGCCTCAACCGGGCCGGCAGGCTGAGATGACTTGGGGGTGGCCGGTGTTTGCTCTGCGCTACTTTGTTGCAGCGCAGGCGCGGGAAGGGGGCTATGATCAGGTGCCTGAGTGCTTCGGCCAATTGCAAATGTCAGTGACAGCAGCACGGCCGAAGACAGCACAATCAGGGTGATTTTTGAGGAAATCGATGCCCTTTGAAATTGTTCGATGTAGCGCCCTAAACCCTGGCTGTTCTTAAGAAATAGATTCCGAACCTCTGTCTTCATAATCTCGCCAACAGTTGTAAAAGTAAAAAGAAACTGGCAAGTTACCGCCCGACCGCGAAGGACCGGGTTAACTTGTTGTTTCCACTTAATATATTGCCATGAATTCAAAGAAATCACAGAGAAGACAGAAATCTGGCCTCGTGCCACCGCAGCCGACTGCCAATACAGCGCTTCCCGCACCTGCCCCTGTAGCACCTCCCGCACCTGCCCCTGTAGCGCCCGTAGCACCCCGGCCCGCTGTAGGTCAGGCTTCAAAAGCGAGAATTATCAAAAGCTTTACGACCGGTTACTCCGATGTCGAAGACCGGCTTTGGGCCCGCCTAGTGCTTGGGCCCGAAACTGAAGTACGGCTATGGTTTACTCGTCGCTTCACTCTCAGGGTTTGCGAACATATGCTTGAGCTCTTGTACAAATCTTTTGGCAAGGGACAGAGCACCCAGGACCCAGAAATACTCAAGATGTTAATTAAGGCTCAGCTCGCAGCTGAGCTTGAAACGCAGAAAGCGAACATTGGCAAAACGCCCGCTCCGCCCGCTCCCGCGGGGCAGGTGATCGTGACACATGCCGGGCTATGCACTGGGGTTGAAATCACGCCTGCCGATGAAGGCAAAAACTGGGCTATCGTATGGCGAGCTGAAGGTGATCAGTTTGCCTTGCTGATTGATCGATCTTCGGTAGCACGTCTTACGATCGGTCTGATTCAACAGGCACGTGCACGCGAATGGAATTTTCCCCCGCACATCGGTGATGGCCTGGTTTGAGGAATTCGGGCTCCAAAAAACCACTATTTCGAGCCCACGATCATCACTACCGAGTCATCAAAAAGCCGGTAGACATCATGGGGGCGCACAACGCTTCGCAAGTTCAGGGGCTGGCGCACGACACTGACGCCGTTGGCCTGCAAAAACTCCAACATCTTCGAGCTCTTTAATCCGAAGTTCACATTCTGCGGCAGCTCCTCTAATTTTTCTGCCGCCCGAAGGGCATCCACTTTGTGGGTAACCATGCCAATCACGCTTCCATCCACTGCAATCACTGGCCCGCCGGAATTTCCACGATGCACCTCAGCACTAAACTGAAACCAGTAGGGCTTCCCATTAAGACTTTGCTCGCCGTTAATTAAGCCCGAAGTGATTCGGCGATGACCCGATGAGGCGCCCGTGCGCGGAAAGCCAATCGCGTAAACTTCAATTCCGATGGGCACCATGCTCCAATCGGCAATCGCGGCGGGACGGCCCGCAACGCTGACTTCAAGCAAGGCAAGATCCAAGGCTTTGTCGGCCGCTAAAAGCCTGGCCACCCGAAATGGCTCGTTTCGGCCCCGGCCAACAAGTATTTTTTTTTGCCCTTCAACCGCATGGTGCGCAGTCAGAATCAACTTCGGGGCAACCACAATCCCAGTTGAAACAGAAGAGGTAACGGTTTTTTCAGGCGCTTGCGCAAACGCTGCGCCACCAAACAATAAGAAAAGGCCCAGCCCCAGCGCACCCACAGGGCGACACAAGGGCGGACCCGCGGCCCGCACAAGATTTACAAGCAGCTTACTTGCGCTTAGAGGGTTTATCGCCCTCTGGAATATGGTCATCAATATGGGCGCTCGCAGCTGGGTTGGCAATTTCCGGGGCCACTTGGCCCTGAACCCGGCGCTGAAGAATATTGAGTTCAACCATGCGATCAATGGCCTGAGAGAACGACCCGAACATTCTGACGAAAGAACCAATCGGCATGACGAGATTTCCGCGGGCTTCGGGCGGGCCTGCCAGCTCACCCTCGCGCGCTGGGGCTCGACGCACACACTCTACAAACACCATGCCGTTTGAGACACGAATTACGCCAACATCTTCAACAAAATGGTCCATCTTACTTCCCTTTTAAAAATGCAACCTGTTCATGACTGCAGCAAATCCAGTCAACTATTCACGAAACGCCCGCTCTTTGACCTTGAACACTGGCTCGAGCAGATACCGCATGACGGATCGTTTGGACACTAACACATCAACACTGGCCTCCATGCCGGGCTGAATCGGATACTTCTGGCCTTCATGCTCAAGATACGCCCGGGTTGTTTCAATGCGCACCTGAAAATACTTGGTGCCGTCGGGGCGCTGTAAGGCATCGGATCCAATATAGGACAGGCGCCCGTGCAAGGCCCCAAAGCGAACGTAATCGTAGGCGGTTACCCTTACGGCAGCCTCTTGGCCCAGATGCAACAATGCAATGTCTTTCAGCATTACTTCAGCCTCAACCAAAACAATATCATTGACAGGTGTTAGCTCCACAATTGGCGCACCCGCCTGAACCACTCCGCCTATTGTTCTTAAGTGAACTTTGTTGACACGCGAGGCAACTGGAGCCCGTAACTCGGTTCGCTGAACACGATCCTCAAGGCCGCGCATGTTTTCATTTAACTCGGCAAGCCTTGCCACCGAGTCAGCAAGTTGTGTTCCGACGTCGCGCAGCAAGGCCGATCGGGCCTGCTCAAGTCTTTGCCGAACCTCTGCGACCGAAGATCTCCCCCTTGAGGCGGCCGAGCTGGCCACCGCAGCTCGGGCCCGTGCTTCATTTAATGCGCGTTCAGAAGCAATTAAAGAAAGCCTTGCCTCAAGGCCGCGCTCTACCAGGCTTTGAATCACCGCATATTCCGACTCGGCCAAGGCGAGCTGTTTTTGGGCGGAATCGCGCTGTGCAATTGCCTCTTCAAGCTCACTGCCTTTTTGGCGCAACTGCTCTTGAATTACGCCAAGCTCAGCATCACGCGAACGACGGCGCTCCTCATAAAGGGCCTGCTCTGCCGCCACCATGCCAGGAGCGCCTGCCCGCAACTCTGCAGGAAACACGAGTTTTCCGTCCGTTTGCTCAGCTTTTAACCGCTCAAACCTAACCTTTAACGCAAGCTGCTGCTGAAGCAGCTGGCCGTACTGACTCTCGGTTTGCGTGCGGTCCATCTCGACAAGCAAGGCGCCCGCCTGAACCATGTCCCCTTCTTTCACCGCTACCCGCTTGATGATTCCGCCATCAGGGCTTTGAATGACCTGGGTTTGCAGCGAGGTGACTACCCTACCCGGGCCACGCACAGCCCGATCGAGCTCGGCAAAACTAGCCCAGATGATGAAGATCAGAATAAACAGGCACGTACCTGCCAGCATGATGCTCGGCGTTCTGTCTCGCGAGCTCCAAACCGAGCCTGCCGAGTTCAAAAACGGCATGCCCATCTTGAGCAGCTTTTCCGACCAGCGCTGCAGGCGGGTCTTGGGGGGCTCCTGATTTTGGTCTGTCGAAATCATGTCTGAGTGCCCCCATTTGCAGGGGGGGCTGTTGGCGCGGATGGCGGCGCTGGTGGAGCCGCTGCTGGCTGGGCCTTGTTGCCGCTCAAAATCGATTTCGGCCCATCGGCCACCACTTTGCCCTTATCCATCACGATGACCCGGTCAACAAGGTCAAGCACCGCCGTGCGGTGGGTAATGATGATCAGGGTCTTACCCTGGGTAGAGGCCTTCAATTTGGCCACCAAGGCTGCCTCAGAGGGGGTATCCATGCTGCTGGTAGGTTCGTCCATAATCAGGACACTGGGATTGCCTACCAAGGCTCTGGCCACGCAAATGGCCTGCCTCTGACCCCCAGATAGCCCTTCACCGCGCTCGGCAAGCTGCAGGTCATAGCCGTTAGGGTGATCGGCCAAAAAGTCGCTTACGCCCGCCTTCTGGCCGGCCAGAAGGATCTCTTCGTCGGTTGGGCGCTCGGCCCCTACCGCGATGTTCTCGCGAACACTTCCAGAGAACAGCCAGGTGTCTTGCTGAACAATAGACATATGCCGTCGAAGGTCGAACGGGTCGATCTGGCGTACCTCAGCGCCATCGATCAGCACTGAGCCCGTCTGGGGGTGGTAAAGACCCAAAACAAGCCTTGAGATCGTGCTCTTGCCCGAGCCAATGCGGCCCAAAATCGCAACCCGCTCACCTGCCGCAATTTTGAAGCTCACGTTATCGAGCACTTTGTTGGGCCGAGAAGGGTAGGCGAACTCGACATTGCGAAACTCGATCGAACCCTCAATTTTTTCCCTGCGAATCCAAGTTGTGGCAGGCGGCCGATCCAGGGGCATTTGCATGAACTGGTCTAAGGCCTTAAGCGCGGTGCGCACCTGAACCAGCTTGGTCATCAGGCTCGCAATCTGGCTTAACGGGGAAAGCACACGGCCCGCAATAATCACCGAAGCGATCAGGCTACCCATGGTGGCACGGTTATCGGCCACTAAAAAGGCCCCGATCACCACAATGCCCACCTGAGCCACCTGCTGGGCAAAAGCACTGAAGTTGATCACGATTTGGCTTAGCAGCCGGGTTTTGATCGACATATCCGACTGGCGCACCAAGGCCTCGCGCCAGCGCTTGCGCATCTCGCGGCCCGCAGCCGAGGTTTTTAAAGTCTCCAAGCCAGAGATCGACTCGACCAGCACTGATTGCTTATTTTTACCCTCCGCCAGGCCATCTGCAGAGAGCTTGGCCAAAAACGGCTGGGCCAACAGGCCCACCAGCAATACCAAAGGCACCAAGGTCAGCGGCACCCAGGCTACAGGCCCGCCAATGAGAAAAATTACGAAGATAAAGAAAAATACAAAGGGCAAATCGATCAGGGCCACCAAGGTTGCCGAGGTTAGAAACTCCCGCACCACCTCGAACTCACGCATGATGAAACTCAACCCCCCGACTGACTCACGCTTGGCCGACATATCCATGGCCAGCAGCTGCTCAAACAAACGCTGGCCCACTTTCTGATCGGCCCTCGCGCCTGCACCATCGAGAAACCAGCTACGCAGATTCTTCACGATCAGATCAAAGACCATGGCGATGGCAACTCCAATCGTGAGGGCCACTAACGATTCGGTTGCATTGTTCGGCAGCACCCGGTCATAGACCGTCATGATGAAAATTGAAGAGCTCAGCGCCAAAATGTTCGTAAGCACAGCCGCAATCATGGCCTGCACATAAATGGGCTTGTTTTCAAATACGGGTACCAAGAACCAGGCCCAGCGCTCTGCTAAACGCTGGCTCTTGATTGGCACTGAAAAGAGCTGGCAATCCGAGTGATAAAAGGGCTCTTCAATAAGCGGCCGTGTTTGCGGCAGGCTTAGGCCAGGTTCAATCAATACAGCGCTGTTGTCTTCTTCAACGCGCAAAATAATGACGGGCCTGCCGTCTGGAGCCGCCACCAGCACAGGAAATTCCTGGTCTTCAATTTGCGCGACCTTCTGCGTTGGCAAGGGCCTGCAGTGAAGGCCCGCAACCGTGCACAAATCGAGCAAATGCTCAACATTGGCCTGCTCTACCCCTTTGGGCAGTGCGCTTCGCAACAGGGGCAACGTGGCCGGCCTGCCCAGCTCTTGCGAGAGTTGCAACAGCACATCTTCAAGCGCGCTGGGAGTAGAAGTTGACTGGGCTTCGGTGGTCATGGGGGACGGTTAATTGGGCAGCGATTTGGCAAGCTCGCGCAAATCCCCAATGAGTGAGCGAATTATAAAATGCTGAAGGTGTACTTCCGCCTCAATCGAGGCCTGCTGAAGGGCCGAGGAATAGGTTTCCCGTTGCGCGGAAATTAGGTCGTTTAGCGGCCTTCTGCCCACCAAAAACTGCTCTTCATAGGATTTCTGGGTCTCCCGATCGCGCTCTTGCTGGGTTTTCACCTCTTTAAACCTTTGCACCAGGCTTTCACGGTTCGCGTAGGCCGAGCGCAGCGATGAAATCAGCTGGGATTTGACTTCTGTAAGTTGCTGCTCGGCAGTGGTCAGCGCCTGGGAGGCACGCCCAATTCTGGCGCTTCGCGAGCCCCCATCGAACAGATCGGCCGAAACACGAAAGCCGAGAAAACTGTCGTAATTTTTCGATGTGCTTTGGCGAGTTGAGTCAACTCCTGAAGCCGATGCCTCCAGGCTCACGCTTGGCCATCGGCCCGCCTTTTGCCCATCCAAGTCAAATCGCGCAGCAGTCACTGCTGATTCCGCCTGCAAAAGATCTGCATTAAGGCGCAAGGCTAAATCGATGGCTTCGTTTTCTGTTTCCGGCACGGGCACATACACGCTTGGCAAAGCCAGCACCAAAGGCGGCTCGCCAAAGACTTCCTCGTGGCTCGCCTGCGCGGTCTTTAGACTAGACTCAATTGTGCTCAGGCTTATCAGTGCCTCACTAACTCGGCTCTCCATTCGCGGCATTTCACTCGGTGCGTCTCGGCCAGCCTGCACGCGCTGCTCGATCATGTTGCGCAGCCTGCGTACCTCTTTTAAATTGTTCTCGGCATAGACCCGCTGCTGCTGAAGCCTGGCTAAATCGGCCATGGTTCTTGCCGCCCGCAGCGCAATGGCCTGGGCGGTAGAGCCCAGGGTGAATTCACTAGCCGTTGCTCGCTCTTGCGCAGCGTTAATCGCTGCACCTCGGGCGCCTCCGTCAAAGAGCAACTGATTTGCATTCAGGCTAGGGTTAAGACGAACAGCATCCGAAGTGGTGGCTGGGTCCCCTGCAGCCCGCCGCTCCCCGTCTCGCACGCTACGCTGAGATCGGCCCTGACCCGAGATCGACACGCGCGGGAAAAGCAGCGCGCGAGCTTCATCAATGGCTGCAAGAGCGCCGTCGCGCCGGGCTACCTGGGCAAGCACCGCAGGGTGTCTTGCCACGGCCTGCTCGATTCGATCGAGCCATTCGCGCAGCTCCAAAGTTCCGGGGCTCATTACGGAGACTGTACGGCTTGCATCATACATCGAGGTTGCAAAACCAAACTCAGACGTCTCCTTGGCTTGAACAGGCAAAGCAAATAGCGCCGCAAAAAACGCACAAAGGCAAAAAACCAAAGGCTGCTGAACGAATTTCATAAGTCAGGCTGGTAAGGGCTTAATGGTAAAACATCACCGAAAGTAATATCGTCTCGCACCTGATTGCGCCCGAAATCGGCGGGGATTCCTGCACTGAAACTGATCGTAATTTTCCCGGACAAGGCTGTTCCATATTGGTCCACGAAGCCAGATAGGTTAATCTCTCCGCTATCTGAACTAGCAACGACTAACGTTACGTCCGCATCAGAGATCGATTGGGTAGGAGGGCTCGCGCCCTCTGACTTGAAGATCCCAGTAAAGTCTACCGAGTCAACGCCTAGTTCGAAGTCCAGAATGGAAATGTTAGCCGATATAGGTCCTTGGCCTTGCCCTGTATCAACCGGATCGAAAATACTCGGTGCAAAGGAGAATACATCTGCTCCCGCACCCCCAACCAAAATGGTGTC
The DNA here is from genome assembly GCA_964582195.1 of uncultured Burkholderiaceae bacterium. GTDB lineage: Bacteria > Pseudomonadota > Gammaproteobacteria > Burkholderiales > Burkholderiaceae_A > Lacustribacter. Next base: position 162,177 of record CAZOQN010000001.1, read on the forward strand.
GCCATACATGGCAACTAAAATATCGCCACCATCGCCCCCAATGAGAATATCGTTGCCATCACCGCCTATTAACGTGTCGTTATTGCTTCCCCCAAGCACATAGTTCCCGCTAAGATCCTGTGTGTTTACGCCGCCGCCTCGGTAAATCACGGCATCTGCCATATTTTCAGGGCGTAAGTAGTATTGACCTTCATCAAAGGGCAACCCGTCACCTTTTACGCTCCGACTCCAGACCAAGACAATATCAGCAAAGTCGATTCGTTCGGATTGGACATAATCTGCTTGAATTAAATTGCCATTTAAGTCGACGCGACTCACAAGCAGAATTGGCAAGCCTGGTTCGAACTGCAAGTCATCATCGCTACTTTTTCCCAGCAAAAGATTCGAGAGCTCAGGTAGTTTTGAATCGGCGCGATTTATAAAATAGTTAAGCTGCTGATCACTAAAGGCTGCAGTGTCCTCATCGCTACCACCAATAAAAACATTCTGTGTGTTTAAGAAAGCTCCGTCTGGATGCGGGTCGGCGTAATAAATGTCGTTTCCGGCACCACCCCCCATATAATCATCGCCACCCTCTGCATAAAATGCGTCATTACCCCCGCGACCTAAAATCACATCATCTCCAGCACCGGTATTAAATACTTCATCGCTTTCGGAACCGAACACATTGTCGTTGAATCCTCTAAATATAAATGTAATTGTGCCTGGTGCGCTGTCAACAATGCCGTCGTTGGCAAACAAAACAAAACTTACAGACTTGATAGACCTGAGCCCCTCTACGGCACTATCCTTGACTACAAACTTATAGTCACCATCACTCGAATCCAGATAAAACGTTCCAAATTCTGAATCCGACATGAGATCAAAATCAGGCTCGGCGGACGGCAAAGAACCGGATAGACGAAAAGTAAGAATAGCCCCCGCATCGCTGTCTGTGGCAGTCACAATTCCAGTAGCAACTGGAAAAATATCATCGGAGTCAAATGTGTCGAAGTAAATAAGGCCGTTCAAGGGTTCTAATAACGGCACATCATTGGCACCCGTTACCGTCAGCGTAAAACCGCCCTCATCCGAAGCCC
>CAZOQN010000001.1:163355-166684 GCA_964582195.1 uncultured Burkholderiaceae bacterium
CGCCGTCTGCGCATCACTAAAGGTCGCCTCAGGCACATCATTGGCACCCGTTACCGTCAGCGTAAAACCGCCCTCATCCGAAGCCCCCAACACATCCGTGACCACATACCTCACCGTAATGCTTTCAGCCTGCCCATCCGATAACGACTGATACGCCGCATCACTCGGATTAAAACTCCAGCTGCCATCAGCACTGAACGTCAGCCCCGCCACCGGAGCCACCAAGCTGTACGTGAGCACATCCCCAACATCAGCATCCGTGCCCGTCAACTGCCCACTAATCGGGCTGCCATCTTCAGTCGCCGTCTGCGCATCACTAAAGGTCGCCTCAGGCACATCATTGGCACCCGTTACCCGGATCGTCACATCCTGGGTAGCCGTGCCACCCCTACCATCAGCGACCGTAATCGTGAATGTCACTATGACCTTTTCACTGGCAGCCAAAAAGTCCAGCGCCGTCTCAGCAATGGTGTAATCCCAGCGTACAGTACCGTCATTAGTGCCAGCCTGAGCAACTGAGAAGGCATTTTCAATAGCCAGCTTTTGAGCACCGCTCAACACTAGCTCGGTCCTTCCGTCAGCCCTCACCGCAGTCACCGACTTGGTCGCCTCCGTTGCCATCGGGCGATCAGTCAAATCCACATCGCTAAACATGATCGAACCACTGTCAGCAAGCATCGCGCCTTCAGTGATCTCACCCGATACATCTACAACTGTGATGACTGGCGCACGATTCTGCCCCTGCTGACCACCACCGCCTCCGCCTGCTCCGCCGATGCCGCCTAACGCGAGCAAACCAAGCATGCCAAGCCCCGAAAACCCGCCTGCCGCGGGCGCCGGAGTTTGCGCACGAAGCGCAGCCTCTTGCTCTGGACTGCTTGCTGCCCCGAACTCTGTGGTCGGAGGAAGGCTCAGTTCAGTGACCTGCTGTTGTGAGGTCGCAGCCCCGAAGTCAAACGCAGGCGCCATCGTGCGCTCTATCGTCAAAAACTCCTGGGCAGACGACCCAGCACCATACTCAACTTCTGTATAGGTTTCGATGGTTGAAAGGTGGGCCTGCCCGGCAGACAACCGCGCACCAGAAGCATTGACTCCCGCACGATCAGCGCCCAATGATCCGAGGGGCGCAGAGCTTGCACTGCCAGCACCAAACTCCGCTTTCTCAGCAGACACTACCCCGGAGGCTTCACCCGCTAAGTGATACGCCTCACTAGCCGTCTCGGCAACAAGCCGCAACTCCACCGGCCGAGAATCAACCTCAGAAATCTGTTGACCAGAGGAGCCAGGCGAGCCCTCAACAGGGGGCTCTGCATCTTTGGCGGTCAGCGCTGGAACTAAACCTAGAAAAAATCCCGTGAGCTGCGACCTTAGCTCACGGACTCTATCGAGGAAAGCCTTTCGGCGAGGCGGGGCCCGAAAATAGCGCATTCATTGTGAATGGATGCTGAGCTCCCCGCACCAATTAACTAAACGCATTTTGTCCGTTGATTCGAGCCTGCTCGAACAGTTCTCTCCATTCATCAGCGCGACCCGCATCAGCCGCATCAGTCAAGGTGTCTCTGGTGCTCAATCTGGATAGATTCACCCCACTCAAAGTAACCGAAGCCTCAATCACCGAATCGTCAGAAGACAAGATGTTATTTAGGTCTTCATAATAATTATCAAGATTGATTGTTGAAGAACTACCGAAACTAGACGACAGCCGCAAATCGGTCAGATCGGCTAAGTTACCCTGACGATCTAGCAGGGCAGATAGATTAATTACGTCATCGCCTCGCGTGAAATCGAGCACATTCGCCGCCACATCGATAGAGCCGTCGGAGAATACATTAGCCACAACAAATTGGTCATTACCACCTCCCAATAGGGCGGTGATCGCCCCATCGTCGCTGCTCGGCAATAGATTGCGAGTGGCGAAAACCACAGTGTCATCTCCACTGCCTCCCAACATTCGATCATTACCGCCAACCGAGACCAAAATGTCATTACCGGAGCCCCCGTCGATCAGATTGTTACCGTAGCCCCCCAGAATCACGTCATTGCCCGAACCACCCCCGAGACTGTGAGCCTTTAGGTTTGCAGAGTTATCAACAAGGATAACGTCATTTCCGCCACGCGCATCAACTGTATAGATGCCAAGACCTCCTAGGATGATGATGTCATCTCCCCCGGTACCAAAGATCTTGGCGTTACCGATCCCGGCTCCGTTAGCGATCAAGGCAGCTTCATCACTTGAGCTAGCGTACAAGCTGGGGTCGACATCAATAATCTCTATCTTCTTGGAGCGATTAAGTACAAGCGTGATGTCTGCGTTTGCGTCGGAAGTGTCGATTTGGAACAACAAATCTTTATCAACATAAGCGGTCTCTCGCCTATTGTAGGTACTCAATACCCGCAGAGTGTGTTGACTAAGAGTCAGCTCGTCATTGATAGCGTCTTGGATTAAACCGTACTTTTTAGCAGTATCAAGATTAATAACAACGCCAAACAATGTATTCCTCGTCTCCAAATCCGGGTCGATAGAGCTGCCCGGATTATCCGAATAATCCGGAAGGTTCGGATCGTTCTCAAGCTCAAAACGTATCGATTCAACGTCGTCATAGATTAATGTTGTGTGAATATCGTTTGAATCTGAAACGTTTCGGAGAGTTACAGAAATCACGTCGTCCCAATCCTTATTCAATGATGTCGTGTCGGAGCCGAAGTCAATCGAATAAAGATACTCGTAAGTTTTCCCGCCGGTCACCCAGAATCTGCTACCGGCCGACTTATAGTCGTACAGGAATACAGCCGTATCAGCAGTGCCGACACCAGCATCGGAATCGCTGACATCCGCGAAGTTATCACCACGAAATACATTGTTGCCTAGTCCACCGTAGAACAAGTCGTTTCCATAACCACCCACAAGACTGTCGTTACCTAAACCGCCAAACAGAATATCATCGCCCTTGCCGGTAATGATTATTGCGCCATCGTCAGAGGCATGCGCCCTGATGTTGCCAGTTAAGGTAGTAGTTGACGCCGTACCGTCTGCCTTCACCTGTCCAGAGGCATACCAGACGTAATACTCTGCATCGCCAGTCAAAGTCAGTACCGAGTCAGACTCCATGCCAATGGCATTAATGTAAACGTCAATCGTATTCTTATTGGAGTCGCTTACGTCATCGGCGTTCACGACTGAGTCGCCTGACCCGAGGGTTATATCAATGGCAGCCCCGGTTCCATTTATTGCGGTGCCGGACCCTGTTATAGATTTAGTGGTAAGCGTAAGGTCGCCACCCAACGTTGCCGCATTGACATCCGCAACCAGATTGGTCACCACAAAAGCA
>CAZOQN010000001.1:166784-179540 GCA_964582195.1 uncultured Burkholderiaceae bacterium
CACGCGTCGCATTAACAGTAATTACATCAGTGCCCGCATCACCAATGATGGTGGCACTATTGCTGCCCAGCAAGACACTAATCGCATCATCAGAAGCATTGCCAGTAGTAATCGTCAACACCCCAGTCGTGTCTGACGCGTCCACATCAGCTGTTAGCCCCGTCACACTCATCGTGGCCGAGCCATTGAGCTCTAACTCATCTGAGACCCCGGCCTTATCAGCAAGCAATGCAGCATCGATCGTAATCGTCCCCGAACCATTACCATTGACCGTCACATCCGTGTTGTTCGTACCAGTCACCACCGTTACATTGGTCGCATCGCTCAAAGTCGTGACATCTAATGTGCCCGTTAAGTCTGCCGCATTAACCGTCACACCACTGCTGACATCGTTCACATCAAAGTCAGCCTGGCCATTGAGATCAAGGGTTCTGCCCGAGGCCATCAGATCCGCCTCAACAATAATGTCGCCCTCTGATCCCAAACCCGTAATCGTGGTGTCAGAGTTACCCGTGGTCACCACAAGGTCCGCATCCGACCTCGTAGTGATCGTGAGCGAACCCGTTAACAAACTACTTGCATTGACATCAGCCTGAACATCACTCACGTTAAACGATGCCGTACCCGAGACCGCCAACGTTAAGTTATCCGACATCAGATCAGCTTCAACATTAACCACGCCATTCGTGGCCGCAATCGATGTGGTGTTGCTACCCGTCTCAACCGTGAGCGTACCGCCACCTAAATTGCCAGACTGGATATTCAAAACACCCGTGTAAGCATTGCTGCTAGTGCCATCGGCATCCACCTTCATGCCGGCTTGCGCCTGCACCACATTGATATTGCCCGAACCGGTGATCGTTAAGTCATCACCATTGCCCATCGCAGAAGCATCAAGCGTTGCATTAACACCCACACTACCATCATTAGTATTAATCGTGGCGTCTGACTGGTTTAACTTAATATCAATGTCACTAAATACTTGATTGTTATCTTGCGCCGTATCCGATGAGAGATTAACCAGCAAATTACCTTCCAAATCCGAGGCATCTAGGTCTACCGACAAATCACGAACAATTGCCCGACCTGCACCTGTCAGCGTCAGTTCCACCGCATCGCTAGAAGTATTAAACCCATTACCGCTTACATCTTGTCCATCACTGCGGTCATCAAGCAGCAGCGTGGCAAAGACCTCTACCGTGTCGCTTGCATCCGTAATGTTGATCGTCGTATCACCACTGCCCGTGGTGACATCAATGTCATCTGACTCGCCAGCCTTGGTCGTGATCTCAATATCACCAAGCAAGTCTCGAGCGTTAATATTCGTCGTGACATCACTCAGATCAAAGCCACCATCACTAGTGGTGCTCGCCAGATACACCTGAGTGCCATCCGAGAGCCCGCTAAGATTAATGTTGGCATCAAAATTACCCCTGTTGCGCAGGTAAAACTCTGCATTACCTTGAAGCGTCAAGGTATTGAGATCAGCCAACTCGGCCGAACCCACCATCCCCGTGACATCCACACCAATATCAATAATGTCCGTATTGGTCGAACTGGTGTCATAGCCCGTAATCGTGGTGTCGCTGCTGCCCAGCGTAATAAAGAGCTCCGGCTGGATTGTGGTGTTATTCACCCCACTCACCGCAACCGTGGTGATATTTAATGCACCAGATAGACCGGTCGCGTTGACATCAGCCTTCAGGTCTGTAACCGTCACCGCACCCGCGCCATCAAGCGTCAGCTCATAGCTGCCACCCGCAAAACTAGCGCCATCACTAAAGTCATACTTGGCACCACCCGAAGCATCTGATAACGCATTGGCATCGACTTGGATATTTGCACCATCCGAACTCGTAATCACCGTATTGCCCGAGCCCAACGTGATCGACGAAGTTGATCCCGATGCCGTATCAATATCTAAACCGCCCGTTAAATTAGTGGCTACCAAAGTGCCGCGCAGGTTATCTACCGCAACCTCAGCATCATCACTCAGTGTCAATGTGCCACTAACCATGTTCTGAGCATCAATCACTACATCCGTTGAAGTATCGGCACCACCACCATCCACTTCCCGCGCAATCACAGTAGCGTTATTCGTGCCCAATGTAATCTGCACAACCTCAGCGCCCGTCAACTCCTTCGTGGTGACATTTAACGTGCCACCCAACGTTGCCGCATTGACATCCGCAACCAGATTGGTCACCACAAAAGCACTCTCATCCGATAACGTAATAGTGTTGTTATCCGCAACACGCGTCGCATTAACAGTAATTACATCAGTGCCCGCATCACCAATGATGGTGGCGTTGCCCTGACCAAGCGTCATTGAGATAGCGTTATCAGAAACGTCGGAGGTTGTGATGATCAAATTGCCCGAGGAATCAGAGGCCTGAAGGTCTGCCCCAAGGTTGTTTACCGTGATTTCCGCCTGCCCTTGCAGCGTTAAAAGGCCATCGGTATCGCTAGTGCTCGCAGTGGCGCGAAGCAGAGAAGCGTCGACCGTTACCCGCCCATTGGATCCAAGACCTTCAACAGTGGCATTGGCTACGCCGGTCTCTACTAAAACACCAGTCGCGTCGATGGAGGAGGTTACATCGAGAGTACCTGTCAATGCTGTGGCATCTACAGTTACATCACTTCCAGCCTCTGTCACCGCGAAGTTAGCAGCGCCGTCTAGTTCCAGGGTGTCATCCGTGCCCATTGCATCGGCATTGACACGAACCGTGCCAGAAGTTCCTGTGATATCAGCGTCGCTCGATCCCGTTGCAATGCTCAAATCTGCGTTAGCGACAGTCTCCACATCAAGTCTGCCAGAAAGCCCCGTTGCCGCAACGTCACCCTGCAGATCGAAAACATTGGTTTGAGCCGATCCTTCAAGGGTGAGAACTCTATTGTCCGAGAGAAAATCAGCCTCCACGTTTACGGTGCCGTTTAAGCCGTTTACGAGAGTGTTGTTGCTACCGGTCTCTACCAGAAGGACCCCTCCTGTAAGGTCCTTACTGTAGACCGAGAGCTCGCCGTAATGGCGTATGTCATCACCAAGGCGGGTTAGATTGTTAGCATCAATCGTGAGTCCCGCGCCAGCGTCGAGTACCTGTAGGTTGCCTCTGCCGATCAAAGTAATGGATCGGCCAGAGCTGACAAGATCGGCATCAATTGTGGCGGCAACGCCATCCGACCCATCGGTGGATTGTATTTCGCCACCCCTGCTGCCTAGCGCTATATCAATATCACTGAACGACGCACCACCGGCTTGTGTGGTGTCCTTGGAGAGAGCAACGATTAGCGAGCCACTGAGACCTGTAGCATCCAAATCTGCCGAAAGATTTCGTACCTCCGCGGTTCCTGCCCCAGAGACAACAACCTCGTAAACATCATTTATATTAAGGGCGAGACGATCGGCGTCGGAGACATCATCCCTGGCGCTATCCGCAAAAACTCGAATCAGGTCAAGGGAGTCAGTGGCAACACCCGTCGTGACCCCGGTGCCAGCGTATATTGAGACATCGTCACGAATACCATCGCTCAAAGTAATTACTGTAACATCGCCGGAAAGACTCTCCGCATTAACTTGCTGCAAGCTAACATCTGTTAGATAAAAATCGCCAACCCCAGCCAAAGTCACACCGCCATCATCTTGCAGGCTATTCAGGTTGAGCCTCGCAATCTGATTATTGGCATTGTTCAGGAGATAGTATTCCGCATCGCCAGCTAGCGTTAGAGTGCTAACGCCAGCCAGACTCGGACCGCTAATGCCAGAGACATCGACACCTATATCTACAATCGATGTCTCACCTTGTTCTGCGTCGGATCCATTTATCGCGGTGTTTCCCGAGCCAACGGCCACAAACATCTGCGGCTTAATGTCGGTGGAGGATACTCCCGTGCCCGTTACCAATTGGGTGTTAATCACCAAAGAGCCCGATAAATCTGACGCATCAATGTCAGTGGAAACATCGTACACTGCAACAGAACCCTGACCGTCCAAGATCAACTCGTATTCGCCATCAGAGCGAGCTGTGAACAGGGAGTTTAGACCAGACTGCAACAGGTCAGCCTCAACACTCACGCTCGAGCCAGCCGCACTTGTCAATTCGGTTCGCCCAGAACCAGTAATTACCTGCACCGAAGCACCAACCGCAGTGTCAGCATCAAGCGCACCGGTTAACCCAGATGCATTGATATCCCCCCTGAGCTGTTCCACCCTCACCTCGGCATCGCTTATCAATGTGAGGATGTTGTTGTCCGACAGTGAATATGCATCAATGTAAACCTCTGTACCGTTATCCGCCGTTCCGCCTTCGCGCGCTGTAATCGTGGCATCACTCGAGCCCAGGGTGATGCTTAGATCGTTTGAACCACTAATTGCAGCAGTGGTTACGGTGAGCCGCCCTGACAGCGGCGAAAGTAGAACGTTGTCTGAGTTGCCGGCGTTCAGATCTGCGATGAGCTCGGTCACAACAACGGTAGAGCTTCCCGTAAGGTTCACCCGTTGGTTATCGTTAAGCTCGACGGCATTAATGTTAACTGTATCGTTAGCAGCGGATCCATTTATCGTTGCGTTTCCTTCTCCCAACACAACATTGACTTGGTTGTCTGTCGCGTTTCCCGTCGTTACATTCAGAAGCCCGGTGTGCCCATCATTGCTCCCGATTGCGCCGCCAGCGTTCAAATCGGCAACCAAGCCCACTACAGTCACAGAAGACGAGCCGATCAGCGTTAAGTCGCGGTCGTCGGATCCTACTGCGTTTTCCGCAAGATCAGCAGCATCGATGTAAATGTTCCCGGAATCGCCATCTACAGTGGTATCGCTCGACCCCGTGTAGACATTTGTGCTTGCCCCGTCCCTGGTCGTGACGAATAAGGTTCCTGCGTAAACACTATTAGCCAAGCTGCTGAAATCACCCGCATCAACTGTGATGCTGCCCGCATCGAAAACTGTAACAGTTTCAGCAGCCCCGTCGATGCCAAGGGTTGTTCCTACCACCATACTTCCCGCATCAACAGTTACAACCGCATCTCCAGCTCCATCGCTGGTATGAACTGCTGTGTTATTCGATCCCGTCTCAATATATATATTGAGTGAATCGGCTTTTAACGTAACGTCTAAAGTGCCACTCAGGCCTGAGGCCTGGATGTCAGCATCAAGGCTAGTTATGGTGTAGCCCGAAGATCCATTCAAGAACAACTCGTAATCAACGGCAGAGTTATTAGCACCATCAGAATCGTCAACCGTGACAGCAGCATCGACTAGAACAGTGCCTAAGCTTGCATTTACGGTGGTGTCATTCGTGCCGGTTTTTACTGAAACAGATTGACCGTTGTATGCATTAACAGTCAAATGACCCCACAAAGGCTTTTCTCTTCCCGAAGTTTCGAGATCGTAATCACCACTTAAAGAGCTTGCATTAATGCCAATGTCTTTTGACGCATCAATCAGAATACTTCTAACATCATTTACCGTGATATCTCCCGCGCCATCTAGGCGCAAGGTTCCCGAGGACATCTCATCTGCAGAAACTGTAGCAGTGCTTCCGGTGGCGGTGTTCACACTAGTTGGCCCAGAGCCTGTCAGAACGGTTACATTACCGGCGCCATATGCTGTATTCACAGCCAATGTGCCCCGGAAAACGCCATAGGTATTGCCATCGTTATCAGCGTCAACCGTAATCCGAACGTTATCCAGTCGCAAGTAATCGTCAGCGGCACTGCCGTCATCCAGAATAAACACTCCACCAGATGTTCCTGTCACACCGTCTAGATTGATTGTGTTGTTCCCATTCGAATCAAGCACAAAGGTCTCGACCCCAGAAATCATAGTGATACTGTTACTCGACTCATTACTCTCGAAGTCGATCTCGAGATAGTCGGTGCCTGAGCTCCCAAGAATCGTCTCGAGCCCATTGAACTGTGAGCCGTGCATGTATACCTCATTGCCGCCGGTCATCTGAAGTATTTCAACGCCTTGCAGTTCACCAAGCGTGAAATCGACCACCCCGCCCTCGTCAATCAATACTCGATCAATTTGATCAATACCGTCTGAGACGTTGAGATATCCGACCGTAGCGGTTGAGGTTGAACCGGTGACTGTCAGAGTATCTGCACGCAGGCCTTCATAGTCATCTCCCCCCGTGTTCGCCCAAATTTTGAAAGACGTCACGGCACCGGTAGCATCCAAGATCACATAGCTATCAGAAGTGATCCGCCCATTTGGTGCTAGCAGGTCGTAGGCGTCACTTCCTGAAAAACCAACCGTCGATATGACTGTAATGTCATTGGAGTCATATCGATTATTCTCGAGATAAACGTCGGGCGTAGCACCAGTCAAAGTAAAGGAAATCGAGTTGGAACCGAGCGTCGCTGTGTAGACCGAACTAGAGCGCGTAACCGTTAAACCGGCTGTCGACTCGCGAGAAGGACCGGTGTCGATAATCTTGTCGATAGCTATGAAATCATCGCCGACATCCCAATATGAGCCGTCGTCGTTATCAGTGTTAGGGGTGACTAAGTAGAGATCATTCCCCTGGCCACCGTCGACCGTATCAGCGCCGAGCCCGCTGTCGATCGTATCGTTTCCAGAGCCGCCAAGCAAAATATCTGCTCCGTCTCCGCCTCGGAGCACATCGTCGCTGTTGCCGCCCAGCACATAGTTTGGAGTTAAATCAGCATCATCAATGCCGCCACCGTTGTAGGTAAAAGCTTTATTGATATCGTTGGCGATGGGGGTGAGGAATTGGTAGTTGACATAACTGCCCTCCGAGCCGCCATAACTTGCAACTGTGGTGGTGGTAAGGCTTATATCCGAAAACTGAATGACGTCAGCTTGGACATAGTCAGTTTGCCGCGTTCCATCGGAAAGAACCCGATCGATTCTGAAAATCGGCGAATTGACATCGAACGCGAGACCATCAGTCGCCCACTCAGACCACATGGAGTTAAAGTCTTGCGCCTTGGTGTCAACCCTGTTAATGAAATAATCAGAAGTGGAACCCGAGAAAACAGCGAGGTCGTTCCCAGCACCTCCGATAAAGACATTAGTGGAATCCCTTGAGCCACCTGGCAATGGATCCGCGTAATAAATATCATTGCCATCGGAACCGGCAATGTAATCATCCCCCGCTCCACCATATAAGACGTCGTCACCGGATCCAGCAAGAATCCAGTCGTCGCCATCTCCACCCTGGATTGAATCGTCTCCCGCTCCGCCGTAAATAGTATCTTCGTCCGCTCCGCCATCTAGCGTGTCATTACCATCACCGCCACGAACCGTATCGTCTCCGCCAAGCCCCAGAATCAAATTAGCATCGCTCGAACCCGTGATTTCATCCGCCAAGTTCGTCGCCGTTATGTTCTCAATCGATGTTAGGCTAACTGACCGGCCGCTCGGAAACATAGCCGAGGACGTGCCACCAGCAGAGAGGTCTAGCGTCATTCCAGCCGCAGAATCCGAAATCCCCTCGTAGGAGGAGAACACCGCCGTGTCGCTACCCGCACCTCCGATTACGACATCATTACCGTCCCCCGTGGCCAAAATAAACAAGTCGTTACCTGCACCCCCCTTCAACGTGTCAGCGCCGGAACCTCCGGTAACGGTTACGTTACCGACTGACAAGCCGGATGCATCGATCGTTACGCCATCCGAATTCCTACCAATTACCGAAATATCCCCTGAGCCGGTCAAAGTCAAATTTCGAACTGCAGCATCTTGATCCATTACAAAAGTCAGGTCCGTGACTTTGTCAGGGCCAGACCCGAGAGCCAGGATTGCGTTATTGACTGTCACCGCCACGACAGCGTCTGAATAATCGCCGGCAGAGAGCGTGATCGTATCGGATAAGCTTGAATTAAATCGATCGAACGCATTCGACACTTGCTGGGCGCTATCAACCGCACCGGCCACGGGTGAAACACTAAAACTCACCGCAGAAAAACTACCACTTCGCAGTTGCTCAAGGGAACGCGCAACCCCATCACTAAACTCGACAAACTCAACGCCCCTCAGGGTTGCCACGGTCGTTACCCCATCTCGAAGCGTGAAGCTCCCATCGCTTTCGCGGATCACCGTGTAGTCATCTGAAGAGTCAGCGATGACGACCGTATCATTGCCCGACCCCCCGATCACTGTATCTCCAGCCGTGATTAGGATGCGGTCGCTACCAGCACCCGCCCGAATGAAATCTGCACCACTGCTTGCCGCGATCGTGTCTGCAGCAGAAGTCCCAACAATCAGGTCAGCGGTACCGCCCTCAACCCTCAGACTCGTTGAAGTACCCGCGCCAGAAAACGTGTTGAGGCTTAAAGAAACCCCAAATGAGCCATCGAAGCCAGTAGGCAGTGCACGGAGAGATGAGACACCTGTAGCGCCGGACGGAACCACAAATATATTTTGATTGAGCACCACATCAGCTCCACTCGCCACCGTTCCGCCGAGCCTCACGCCATGCTGGGTGTTGTTTGCAAACGTATTCTGACTGATATCAACCTGAGCGATTGAAGAGATGTCTGAGAGTCGAATACCAACGCTATTCCCGGCAAATTGGTTGCCCACGACTGAGAGGTTGACTGGGCCGCCAGTATCTTGCCGAACGTCAACGCCCCTATCGTTAACGCTGAAATTGAGACCAGAAAAGGTGTTTCCTTCGATAGTTACGTTGTCAGCAGTTGAGTGAACCGTAATACCGTTCAAACGTCCGGCTCCTGAGACGCCGGTTGCCCTAACAAAGGTATTGCCAACGGCGGTAACGTTATCCCCAAAAATCACAAGTCCAGCCTGATTGATTGCCGTCTCGCTGGTGGAGGGTGAAGAGCCTGTGGTGGAAGTGTCAAGCTCGAATTTCAGGCCCTGGACCCTCGATCCGGAGCCGCCATCGTTGATAAGCATCGCACCATCTACCCGTGCAGCACTCTCTGATCCAGAGCCTTTGATGGATACGTTCTTGTAAACCAAAGTTAAGTTTTGATACTCGGTATAGCCAACGATGTTCGAAGCGCCGGTCACCGCCGCTCCGTCTGCAATGAAAATGACATTGCCAGAACTGGCCGCTGTTATTGCATCATTTAAGCTTGAATATGTGCCAAGCAGCGTCTCTTCGTCGCTTGCGAAAACCCTGAAGTCAAGGGTCAAGTCAATGACCGAGCCGCCACGGGAAATTTCTTCAACATTAAACAGCTCATCGCGACCAAGACCAGAGGTGGTTACAACCACATCAGGCGTCTCAGCAAATCGCTCAGCGCCCGAGATCTTGATGATCGCTGTCGAAGAACTTTCTGAGTAGACGGCACGGTCCGTGCCCTCACCACCATCGATCTCGTCGTTACCAGCACCCCCAGTAATACTGTCGTTGCCCGCACCACCGTGAATGTAATCCTGACCATCGCCACCATCTAAAGTGTCATTCCCTGTACCGCCGTCGAGCTGATCGTCCCCGCTACCGCCAGAGATTGAGTCCCTTCCGGCATTTCCATATAAGTCATCCGCACCTGAGCCGCCTGAAATAGTGTCGTCTGAGTTTGTTCCCTCGAGAGTATTCGGCCCAGCATTGCCAACAATCGTCAATCCATTATGAGTGTAGCCAATCGCATCAACATCTAAAGACACTGTCGAAGAACTATCTCCTGTTATTTCAGTTAACTCCACACGCTCAATACCAGACGTACGAGTACCATCTAAACGTAATATGTCATTCTCAATCAGACTGGAGAATCGGATGGTGTCTGTTCCAGCACCCCCAACAATTACATCACCGTCAGAGTAATCAGAAGCATCTCCGGTAAAATCACTCGTGCTTTCGAATCGTACGCCGCTCGTGTTCGCAAATCTGTGAGATCCGATCACAAAGACATCATTGCCAGAGCCTCCGGTCATTGTGTCAGCGCCATCGCCACCAAAGAAGAAGTTATCTCCACCGCCAACGGCAGCGGTCAATACATCGGAGCCAGCAACTGCAATGAGGGTGTCATTACCGCTACCTGCTGTTAAGGTATCGTTGCCAGCGCCAGCAAGCAAAATGTCGTTCCCAGCACCCCCATCTAAGTTATCGTTAGCGTCGCTAGCACCAGAAACGATGATGTTGTCATGCTCGTTACCAACGGCAGTAAACGGCCCAGCCCCTGCTGTCGTTCCAAAATTGCTGTCGGTGAACCGCAGGATCTCGACCTTAGCACCGGATCCCATTGTGTAAGTCGCGAGATTCGTTCTAATTTCATCCCGCGTTCCGCCAGAGTCTGCTTCAACGATTAAATCGGCAGCATCGCTGCTGGCCACGGTGATGCGGTAGATATCATTTCCGGTGCCGCCAGCAAGTGTATCCACCCCGGCGCCGCCAATTAGCAAGTCATTGCCGCTTCCACCGAGCAGACTGTCATTACTCGTGCCACCGGTGATCGTGTCATTGCCTGAAGCACCATCAATCGTGTCACCAAAGTTAGAGGCATTCAGCGTGTTGTTAGCTCCATTGGCCGTAACACCGTAACCATTCGGGCCGGTCGCAGAGGCAAGACTCAAGGTCGAGCCATCGGACATCGTGATACTTACAGAACCAGCATTCGAAGTAGACGACGTGGCGGTATAGTTTCCAACCAACGTTATGTTCACACTTGCCGAGGCAGAAACTTGAACGATATCGCCGGAATTAAAGTCGGTGATCGTGTCAGCACCCGAGCCGACGATAAAGGTATCGTTCCCGCCGTTACCAGTTAAACGATCGTTCCCACCACCACCGGTAATCGTATCGTTGCCGAGTCCGCCGCCCAATGTATCGTTGTTAGCACTACCGGTAATTGCGGCGGGCGTTGAGGAGCCAACATTGGACACACTATATCCAGCTGTACCGGTCGCGCTTGAAAGATCAACCGTTCCCCCCGAAGACACGAGTGTGACATTTGCATTGTTGGACATCTCGGCCGGTGCAACAAAGTTTCCAGAGACAAACACCGTAGCGGTACCGCTTAATAGAGTAAGCGTGTCTCCCGTTGTGAACCCGTCGATGGTATCGTTTCCACCATTGACAATAAAAGTGTCGTTTCCGGCGCCGCCAATTAGGTAGTCATTACCGCTCCCACTTCCCCCTTCGAGAGTATCGTTGCCGTCACCGCCGGACAGAGTATCACTTCCAGTTCCGCCCCGTAGCAGATCATTCCCACTATCTCCAGTTAATACTGAAGAAGAATTCGAGCCGAGGATTGTGTAGTTCCCTGAGCCACCTGCACTAGCCACCGAAACCGTCGTAATTCCGCTGTTAACCCGAAGGATTACCGTGCCGTTGTTCGTAATACTTGAGCCGCCATCAAGGGCGGTGGTAAGGGTTATGTCTGCAGTTGCGTCGCTTGAAACAGTCAAAAAATCGGTTGAAGTGAAATCAGTAATCGAGTCTGACCCACTGTCGACCACAAAACTATCGTTGCCGCCCCCGCCAGTCAGGGTGTCGTTGCCCGCCCCACCAGTGATGGTGTCATTGCCCAGACCACCCGACAATGAGTCGTTGCCGCCAGACCCACTAAGGGCGTCATTCCCGCTACCGCCAAGAATGGTGTCTGATGCAGATGAGCCGGTGAGAATCGATCCCGCTGAGTTACTCGAAGCGACAACATTAAAACCATTGATCGTGGCCGTTGCTGCTGATAGATTCACATCGACATCGTTTTGAACATTCAAAGTTACCGAGCCAGAGTTCGTTGTCGTGCTCGACACAACCAGATCCGCCGTGACTGAGGCAACAGCCGTACCTGAAGTGACACCCAGATCATCACTGCCCGAAAGGTCAGTAATCGTGTCAGCTCCACCCGAGACAATAAATCGGTCTGAGCCAAGACCACCAGTTAGCGTGTCGTTCGCATTGCCGCCTTGCAGCGTATCGGCGTCAGAGGAGCCGACGATTGTCGAGGCAGATGAGTTACCACTCGCGGAGACTGAAAAACCTTTATTAGTAGTTGCACTGGATAAATTTAGACTGACGCCATTACCCAAGGTGAAGTCGGCGGTGCCTTGATTGTTAATCCTCGAGCCATTCGTGATTGATCCTGTGACTGTCACATTTGCAATCGCTCCTGAACTAACCGTGAGCGTATCGTTGTCAGAAAAATCCGTCACTGTGTCAGTACCCGAAGTAACAGAGAATGTATCGCTACCGACGCCGCCTGTCAGGCTATCATTCCCAGCGCCTCCCGAGAGAGTGTCGTTACCAGTTCCGCCTTCGAGAGTATCAATACCGTCACCGCCGGTCAGGCTGTCATTTCCAGTTCCGCCCCGTAGCAGGTCATTCCCGCTATCTCCAGTTAACGCTGAAGAAGTATTCGAGCCAAGGATCGTGTAGCTTCCTGCTCCGCCGGCTGAAGCTAAAGAGACTGAAGCGATCCCAGAGGCGACCCGAAGGGTGACTTGACCGTTATTCGTTATGTTCGAACCACCAGAAATACTCCCGCTAGAAAGCGTAACGTCAGCGGTCGCATCGCTTGAAACAGTTAAAAAATCGGCCGATGTGAAATCAGTAATCGAGTCTGACCCACTATCGATGACAAAACTGTCATTACCGCTCCCGCCAGTCAGGGTGTCGTTGCCCGCCCCACCAGTGATGGTGTCGTTACCGCCCCCGCCAGCTAAACTGTCGTTGCCGGAACCTCCGCGAATGACATCCGCCGCAGATCCGCCCGTGAGCGTTACCGCACTGGACAATGCGGATGCATCAAAGGTGTCAATTGTGTAATTCGCGCTCGAAAAATCCGTAATGTCTTCATTACCCGCCGCATCCGAGACCG
>CAZOQN010000001.1:179640-204573 GCA_964582195.1 uncultured Burkholderiaceae bacterium
CGTGGCCGTCTCGCCAGCTTTGAGCGCCGTGTCGTTTAACACAATGCTCGAGACCATCGGCCGCAGCGTGTCAATCTCATAATTCGCGCTCGAAAAATCCGTAATGTCTTCATTACCCGCCGCATCCGAGACCGTGCCAGTAAACGTGATCACATTCGTGGCATCCGTCAGATTCGCCGTCGGCGTAAACGTCATCGTGTAGCTCGAACCCGAACCCGCTAGATTGCTAAGTAAACCCCCCTCAGCAGAAAAATCCGTCAGCGCAACACCCGTGACCGACTCACTAAACGTCACCGTCACCGTGGCCGTCTCGCCAGCTTTGAGCGCCGTGTCGTTTAACACAATGCTCGAGACCGTCGGCGCTGTAGTGTCAACCTTGTAATCTGAATTTGAGCTGACCTCAGCAAACGTAGTTGTGGCCAGAGTGGTTAGCCCAATTTCGTTATAAAAAGCATCGCCAGAAAGGCTATCTGCCTTGATCGAGATGCCGTCTAAATCGTTATCGCCGGCTTGGATTTGATAAGTAAAAGTAAGGCTAGTTGTACCGGTTCCAGTCTGGTAACTGGCAAAGCGCTCTACTCCGCCAATCACCAAAATAAGGCCTGGCGTTGGGACCGTATCAACGTACACAGCCGCATCGAAATTTACGGTTACGGTTACAGTGTCGCCAACATTCAAAAAGCTGTTTTGAATGCCTAACGCACTAGTGATTGATACGGTCTGAACTGAAGCCATTGATATACCCAGGAAAGGAAGTTAGAGTTGTCCCATTTATCGCTAGGTTATCCGAAAAGCGCATTCCGAACTACCTCGGAAACGCTAGGAGAGTAAAGAAATTAGCGCCCCTCTGAGGCACCTGAAACCCAGGTCGGACCGACTATGAAAATCGCCGTCTACTTCCACCCCGACGCCTACGATTTCATTGGCGGCAAATTAATGGGTCGACAAATGGCTGGGCTTGGCTTCCTACAAGGGCTTCTGCTGCATTTGCACAATTTTGGTGCGCATTCTGTGAGCATTTTGCTACCGCGAGACCTTGATGCAAGTTCCGTACAGGTTTGGCGGGAGCGATACCTCACGAAGGGACAGATCAAAGATATTAGGGTTTTCACTGAGGACAATGTCTTTGAGCTGCAAAAGACCGATGTTGTGTTCTTTCCGGGTCCCAATTTTCAACCCCTGCAGGCTCTTCGCAGCACCACAGGCAGCCATTTCTCAATTACCGGTATAACCCACACCACAGCCAGCCTCGAGGCCATGCAAAGCATTCGCGCGATAGCCCCAAGCCTAGAAAGCGGTAAAGATGCCCTAATTTGCACAAGCCAAGCCGTACGCTCTAATGTACTCAAGATCATTGACTGTGGCGAAGAGTCGGTCGAAAAAAGCCTTCCCGTTATTCCGCTAGGCGTACACAGCCAAGCGCTCTACGATTGCCGAAAGTCTTACCAGCAGGCACGCAAGATACTCAACCTTAGCGATAACGACATTGTGGTGTTATTCTTGGGCAGGCTTTCATTTCATGCAAAAGCCAACCCCTTGGCGATGTATCAGGCCTTAGCGCTTGCGCAACACCGAATCACACACGAAGAACTCTCGCCAAAAAAATTCGTTTTACTTGAGTGCGGCTGGTTTGCTAACGAAGCAATTCGTACAGCCTATAACCAAGCAGCGATGCTTGCCTGTCCCACTGTAAGGGTTATTCGCCTCGATGGAAAAAACAATGCTGCCAAACAACGCGCCTGGGCCTGTGCAGATATTTTTTGCTCTCTGGTCGATAACATTCAAGAAACCTTTGGCATTTCACCCATCGAGGCCAAGGCGGCAGGGCTCGCCAGTGTTGTGTCAGACTGGAACGGCTATAAAGAAACAGTTCGCGACGGCATTGATGGCTTTAGAGTTCGCACACTCGCGCCAAGTGAAGGCAGTGCGGGTGACATTTTCACTGATTTACAAACCGGCCGAATCAATTACGACCGTTACTGCGGAATGACGAGCAGCGCTATCGCAATCGACATACCGCAAGCCGCTCAATGTTTTGTTGCGTTAGCAAAAGATGAACAACTCAGAGCCAATCTTGGAAAGGCCGCCCAACAAGATGCACATGCTCACTTTGATTGGAAACCGGTAATCGGGCAATACATTGCGTTTTGGGAATCGTTATCAACCCATGGGGCAAGTCAAGATAAACCGCTGCCGCAGCCGAAACAAAACGCAAACAGAGAACTCAGATCAAATCACTGCCCTTTCGATCTGTTTGGCCACTATGCAAGCATGCAAACCTCAAGCGCGCCTCGCTTCGAGTCTACACTTGCTTTTAAGCAAGCCAGCGAAAGGCTTGAGGCGCTTTTGAGCCTTTCAATGGTGAACTTCGCTAATGAACGCTTTTTTGATCTGGAAAAAAGCCGAGAGATTTTGAAAGCCGTAGAAAAAAGAGCGCTCGACCTACGTGAACTTGCACAAGCAGTGCACACCCAAGACCTTGCAAAGCTTGATTTAAGCGTTTGCAGGCTGGCAAAGCTCGGTTTGCTTAGCTGGCACTAATTTGCTTTTGATACACGCGTTTTGCGGCTTCAACAAAGCCTTTCTCTAGTTGCCGGGTGCGAAGCTCAGCATTAAACACTGACGAGGCTGGCACTTTTTCAGCAATAAAGCGCTTCACGTGGGCAAGCTTTGCCGGGTCACTTAAAAGCTCGACTGCAAGCGTAATGTAGCTCTCGACATCGGGCTTAACCAGCACACCCATTCCCGCCGCTTTCAGCAGGCCGCCACAAACACGACTTGCAAAGTTTTTACCTTCAAGCGATACCACGGGAACGCCCGCAAACAACGCATCACTTGTCGACGTGTGGCCCCCATAAGGCCAGGGATCGAGCATTAAATCGCAGGCCTGCATGCGGGCCAGATGCGCATCTTGCGGCAATTTTGGCGCCGCCAAAACACGCTTGAGCGACATGCCGTGGCGAGTCACCTCGCGAGCAATAAACTTACGCGCAAGTGGGCCCGGATCTAAGATCCACAACACAGAATTCGGTACGGCTTTCAGAATTCGCATCCAAGCCTCGCACACCTCTCCATCAACTTTGTTGATGTTATTAAACATACCGATCACCCGAATATCGCCATCGGGCAGGCCCAGCGAACTACGACTGGGCACCGGCGGCAATGTTTTGCCGGCGTAATCATTGATCTGATAGGTGTGCTGAACATAAATCACACCCTCGGGGTACAAAGGTCGAAGTTCGCGCGGCAGGGTGTATTCATCGGCAATCACGTAATCCACAACGCGCCCGCCAACGCTTCCGGGCCAACCTAGGTAATCCACCTGAACCGGGGCGGGCCTGTGGGCCAAAATCCCCATTCGATTAGCACGCGTCGGGCCGTTGAGCTCAACCAAAACATCGATTTTGTGCGAGCGAATCAGATCAGCCGCAGACTTATCATCGAGCTGCGTAACCGAAATCACATGATCAAAGTGCGACACAACTTCGCATCGCATTGCAGAGCCGTCATCCCAGCCGCTGCAAAACATAAACATCTCGAATTTTGATCGATCGTGATTGCGAAACGCGCCATTGGCTAAGCGAGATGTTGGGTGATCTCGAAAATCACTTGATAGGTAACCAAGACGAATTCTTCGGTTTTCCAGCGGCTCAATGGTTGCGGGCTTCACGCCGCGTGGAATTGGAATTGCGCGTTCAGACCAACGCTTGACAACCTCGACATTCCAGGCCTCGTTATCACACCATTGCAGATGTGTTCGCGGCAGCTCGTTGACTTGATCCCACTGCCCGAGCTCGCTTGCTGTGCGAATCTGATCAACAAGCTCTTTGTTCCATTGCCAATCTGCTGTCGCCCGCGCGATATACATGACAGAAGAAGCCCAGCTCAATGGTCGATTAAGGTCGTTGTAAGCCTTTTTCGAGGCATTGAGTGCTTCTTCCTGATCGCCAAAACGGACCAAAAGATTTGCTGCCCGCAGAACTTGCTCGGGGGTGGACTTCGCCGAACGCGTCACCTTCAACATTGTTTCTCGAGACTCTTTGCGCAGACCTAAACGATCTTGCATTGTTCCAAGTAACACTGCTGCATTCATGTTTTCTGCGTCGTGCTCAAGAGCCGCTACAGATAAATCCATCGCGTTTTTAGGGTCCGATTGTTGAATCAGCATTCCGAGCAGTAAAAGCCGATCAGCCAGGCCTACTTGCTTATGTTTACAGGTCTTAACATATCTTTTCAAATAGTCATGGACTGCTGCCGTGCCACTTTTCTGAAGAATAATTGCCGACTCGCCAAGCACCTCGCGGGCGGGAATCTTTATGTTTTGCGGCGTAACTGGCTCAATGCCTGGGGTTTTCTCAGGCAGCGTCTGAGTCGTGGTTTTCGCGGAACTAACTTTGGCTTTGGGCTTTGCTGCAGGCGGCTTTGAAGCGTCTTTGGCTGGCGTTTTAGTTGACGCGGCCTTGGGGGCAGCTTTGGGAGCGGGCTTGGGAGCCGGCTTTTGCGCAGCTTTGGCGACCGGCTTCGCTGCTACAGGCTTTTTCGCTGTGCTTGCCTTTTTGTTTGCTGAGTCTTTTTTCATTGAATCATGCCCTTAGCTTCCCATCTCCTTGCCCACCCGAGCAAAGCTACATCATATTGGCGGAAATCATGGCGCTCGTTATCGGTGACGACCAAGATCGGGGTCATGATCGTCCCAGCACTAAAGATCTAAAGTCGGGCGCTCATATGGCTGCGTCACAGCAAGAGAAATGAGTATCTCTGAGAAACCATCAGTGTGCCGCCAAACCGCATACCCGTCGTGGTCGAGCTTCCTTTCCCAGTCAGGGAAGTCAATCAACACCACCTCGTCACCCTCATCGCCATCCACGACCAGCGTTCGAGGAACGCCTTTTGAAAGCGAAACAGACTCAAGCGCATCAAACGAGAGGCTCACGATATTGTTACCTATGCCTGTGATATCTAACTTCTCAATCCCGCGAATAGCGCCAGCCCGGACCGCCTCAGGAAAATCGAACTCCATATTACCTCCATCAAAGACCAGCGTATCGATGCCTAGGCCTCCGTCTACGTAGGAGCGAGCGTTGGATTGTTCTGTATCAACAAATTTGGTGAGGTTGTCAGCGTTAAAAATAATCTTGTCGTCGCCAAGTCCGCCGTAGACTATGTCCGCACCACCCTCGCCATAGACCGTGTCATTACCATCGCCCGAATAAACCAAGTCTGCGCCACCGCCTACACGAATCGTATCGTCACCGCCGAGTGCGTGAATCACATCCGCAGCAGCCCCAGTTTGAACAACATCCGCGCTCGAAGTGAGAGGATCATTATCAGTAATAAACGCATCCACGCTTGGGATCCGAATCTGAAGCGCCTTATTGGTCTCCGAATCCGGGTAAGACAATGTCACCCGGAACGCCTCAGTATTTTCAACAAGGTTATCGTTAAGAACACTGATCGTGAACGTCTTCGACGATGCGCTTGCGTCTTCTCCAGTGAATGCTACTTCACTGCTCATCAATGCATTCACGAAATCGGCAGATGAAACCGGATTCAAGCCGATGCCGGCGACCGCCCAAGCCAACGTGGTGGCCGATAAGTCGTTCCCCACCCGATTAATCCGGAATGTAAAGCTGGTGCTATCCGATTCTTGTTGCGTTCGGCTACCGACCAACTCAATCGATATGCCACCATCGTCGTCGAGGACGCTCCCGCTTAATGCGGTGGGCGACTCAAAGCCTACAGCGCTAATCGAAACAGTAAACTGACGATCTGCAGCGGGCGCAGTATCAGCAGCCACTGGCAGGTTCAGCACTGCCCGGGAGTCGCCAGCGGGCACCTGCAGAGTGCCTACAAGCTTGCCCCCGCTCTCAACCAAACCAAGGCTGGGCGAAAAATCCGCAATTGCAGCACCCTCAATGGCGTAGGTTACGGTCAACGGTTTACTGTTATCCCCGTTTCGAAGAATCTCATAACTCAGGACACCGTTGGAATCGGTACTACCCTCAAACACGGTTGTAACTAGGCCACGGAACTCCAGCGTCGCTAAGTCGTCATTTCGAATCTCGGTTGCCAGGCGAACCTCGTTCGCTGTGTCCTTCCCAACGATAAGGACAAGCCCCTCGTCACTCTCAAACAGGCTATCGCTCGCAATCAGAAGCTTGATCGTCGCCGTTGCAGAGCCTGCCTCAAAGATTGCAGTGCCCGAGGGCAGCCCAGAGACAAAATCATCTGAATCTGCTGGGTTATCACCGAAACCTTCAACACTATATTCGACAGTCGCAGCCCCCGATACATCACCGGACCGTGTCAGTAAGAACGTGACCTCTTTACTGCCCGTGTCACCCTCGGCCATCTCGACGGCTGTGTTGACGATCGACGTAATGGCAACGTCGTCATTCACAATCGTTACCTCGGCCACGCCCAGATCAATCGTGCCGCCCTCGACTGTCGTAACACGAAGACGGAAAGTTTCATTGGCCCCTGCGGTTTCATCACCCAGGATGTTCACCGCCACAGTGATCCCTGCCTGTCCGTTGCTATCGGTACGCAAACGAACCCAGCCAGCATTGGTTGAGGGATCAAAATAAGAATCCTGATAGTTGCCCTCAAAATCATTGAACTCAAAATCAAGACTGTCTGCGGGTGACCGCCCCGAACCCTCTAAAACGAAGTTCACCTTCACAAGCCTGTTTGATACGCCTTGTGCTTGGATCATAAAACTGACAGGTGTCTCGCCCGCATCACCCTCTGTGAAGACGCTTTGATTTACCGATATCCGGACGCCGATATCGTCGTTCGTGATCACGGCCCGAGCCTGGCCCGCGGTGATTCTCGCTCCCGGGTCAACCGCTTGCAGGTCTGACAAGACCACCTTAAAACCTTCATCGGCTTCGAAGGTGCTATCGGGCGATATTGCAACCTGTATGGTTTTCACGCTGTCGCCATCGGCAAAAGCCGCTATTCCAGTTGGCCAATACCCGCCGAAATCAGACAAATTCACAGGCCTGTCGCTTTGGTCATCCGCCGCAAGGCTCCAGCGAATCGTGGCATCACCTTTCAGATCACCGCTTCGGGTGATGTTGAAGGTGACAAGTCGATTATTGGAGCCACTTCCTTCCGTGAACCGATCGGCGGACACCGCGATGGAAAAAGCCGGATCATCGTTAATGACTTGAATTTTGGAATCATCACTGTCAACAAAGGCCTTAACCGGATCAACGGGAACCAATTTGAGATTGAATAACTTATTGAAATCGCCAATATCATCCGAGCGAACACGGACAACAAATGTGCTCTCAAGGCTTCCCAGTTCAAAAACAACCTGACCCGATGTTTCCTCGAACTCAATGCCAGCCAACGTTTCGGGGGAAATATCCTCAACCACCCATCCTGCAATTAACTGTTGGGTTGGGTTTTCTCGGCTCACGGTAATTTTGTATTCTGTCCATCCAGCGCCCTCGGTAACACCATCACCTTCTGGCTTAGAAACCGCATCCGCTACGTAAGTAATGCGATCCCGGTCATCATTCAGAATGGTGAGCTGCTTGCTACTGTGTGAGGGATCCAGTGAGGCTCCGATGGCAGGGTTCGAGAGCGTGAAATTGAACACCTCGTCTGCCTCTGAGATGTTGTCGTTCCGGAGATTGAACCTCACGGTTGTCTCCGTAGCGCCCGCCGCAAAAGTAGCTGTTCCAGACAGGGTCGATGTGATGTCTTCCGAACCTGACACATTGACGCCAGGCGTCAACGCCCAGGCTACGGTTTTTGCCGATGTCGACGAGCCGCTGCGGCTCAGGGTGAATGTTGCAACACCAGCATCTTCACTCAGGCTGATGTTATCCAAGATCTGAATCAGGGAGTCGTCGTTGACGATTGTGCCCACTTCAGTTGCGGTACCAATGGCCATTCCAGGCGTCTGTGAAATGATGGTCACCATGAAGGTCTCATCAGGCTCTGCAAGGCTATCGGCTTTAACAGGAATACGCAGCTCGGTACTTTCAACACCGGCGGGTAACAAAAGCCTACCAGAGACGGCATCAAAATCGCTTGCATCTGCGCTTTGACCCGAAAAACTCAGGCTCCAGGCAATCTCACCGTCGTATGGCGCATCATCAAACGTTCGGCTCAGCGTAAACACCACATACTGAATTCCGGCATCGCCCTCCACGACCTGGGCCGGGCCCGCAATACTCACACGGGAATCGGAGGCTCCCGTGTACTCTGATGCAGTGTCATCGTTTTGAATGACCCCATAGGCGATGTCACGCGTGAGGCTGCTTCCGGCGGCAAGCCCTTGTTTGGCCGCGATCGTTACTTTATAGATCTCATTGAGTTCCACATCACTGTCTTGCCTTGACTGAACGAAAAAGGTCTTCGTTAAGTCATTGCTACCCGCCTCAAAAGCGACCGGTCCATTCGGAAAACCGCTCTCGAAATCATTGCCCGCCGCGGCCCGCAAGCCACTCCCCGCGCTTGATACCGACCAGTCAATAACCTGCTCTTGTGCTGTTGCGTGGGATCGGGTCACCGTAAAGCGCTGGCCTAAAGTGTCCCCCTCATTAACCAACTGGCCTGCAGAAAGAGTAAAGGTTGCTTCATCGTTAAGAATGGTACCAACGGCCTCTGCCTGGCCAAGTTGGCTACCGGTGGAGACTCCGGAGAGACGGACCTTCAGGGTCTCGTGGTCTTCGGGAATCAGATCTCCCTTCACCACCACGCTAATTATTTGTGTCTCTGTTCCATACTTTTCGCCAAGGTTGTTTATTCCCGACGCAAAAACAATCTGTCCGCTTGCCGGCAGGTCGATGTCTTGGTCGTTAGTCGTCACATGCAGTAAGTTGTACGACACCGTAGACTGTCGCTCAAGATCGCCCGTTCGTGTCACCACGAAGTCCAGGATCGACGTTCCCTCATCACCCTCCCGCACCTGCACATCTGCCACCGAAATAACGGTGTCATTGTTAATGATTCGCGCGGTTGCAAGATTTTTCTCTTGATCGATTACACCGTGAGAGACTGAGGTAATCGCAAAACCGAACTCTTCTGTAAACTCGGCAAGCCTGTCGCCCACCAGCGAGACCGAAACAGTCTTGGAAAACTCGTTGGCGGCAAAGCTTACCTGCCCAGCGACAGCCTGGAAATCCTCGGCCGAGGCGAATGAATTGCCCGAATTCGATTTCTCAAAGCCACTGAATCTCAGCGCCCAGTTGACCGTAGCCGGGCCGGAGTAGTGGTCTCCTTGATTGGGCCGTGCAATCACGAAAGCGAACTGCTTCAAGCCCGAGTCGCCCTCCTCAACACTTACTTGCGGAGCGCCTAAGGCAATGGAATTTCCAACTGACCACGTGGTGTCATCGGTCACAATCTGAACTGAGACATCCTGGCTCGATGCCCCGCTCATGGTGCCATCGAAAAACGTCGACTGATTAAAATACACATCGGCAGTCGATGAAGTTAGCCGCAGAGTAAAGACCTCATTAGGCTCAACCGTCAAGTCGCCCGCAATCACATCGTCAATTGTTAGCTGATAGTTGGTCTGGCCAGCGGCAAGCGTGAATGTTCCCGTCTTCCTCAGATAATCCTTGCCATCTCCTTCCCCCTCCGTTGCCGTATCGCCTTGCTTTGTCAAAAGCTCATAGCTGATGGTTAGCTGATTATCGGTCCGGCCATCGCGAGCAAGGTTAAAGGTGATGTCCTGCGCTCCACTATCGTTCTCACGCACAAAAAGAAAAGGGGTTGAGCTGCCGAAAAGAACGTCGGTGACACGCAGGCGCGTGTCGTCGTTCTTGATCGCCGTCTCAAGACTGAAGGCGGTGGGATGCCGATAGAGCGACCCGGAGTCTGGGACATCCCAAGTTAGGTCTGCAAGAAATATGCCCTGATTATCTTGTGCGATTCCCCCGTAATTACTGTTTTGAATAGGGTCATAGATACCCTCTCCTTTCGCAGCAAGAATTGAGGCTGCATCCACTAGAGTGAGGGTAAAAGTTTCCTGTGCACTCTCAACAACCTGGTCAGCGATCAGGCTGACCGTCACGGTTTTAACCGACTCACCGACCGCAAAAGACAGCATTCCACTGTAGTAGAAATTATTGGACTGGACTTCGTAAGTATCGCCAGTGATGGACACAACATCGGCAACCTGAGCACTGGCGGGAACCTCCAACACCCAGGCGATCTGGCCTTGCGTGGTTAAGTCTCCTGTTCTGGTAAAGGTATAGGTGATCGCTGTGTTCTGAAACTGGCCACCCGGGGTTCCCTCGAACCCCTCGTTATTCACACTGGATGTAACACTCACAAAAGAACCGCGATTCGTAACCTGGGGGTCGGCATTTGCATCGTTGTCGATAATGATGGACTCCATGCTTCCCGCCAGGGCGCTAACGCCAATTGGCTTGCCACTGAAGCCGTCGGTATAGCGCGGGTTTGAAAGGCCCACTGTGAAAAACTCAGCCCAGCTCTCCACCACGGCATCGTTCTGAATTTTGAGCGTGAT
The DNA here is from genome assembly GCA_964582195.1 of uncultured Burkholderiaceae bacterium. GTDB lineage: Bacteria > Pseudomonadota > Gammaproteobacteria > Burkholderiales > Burkholderiaceae_A > Lacustribacter. The sequence goes on from CAZOQN010000001.1 coordinate 190,136, forward strand.
GTCCCGATAGGCTTCGCCCGCAGCAAAATTTAACGTTCCACTGAGCGGATTTGTCGTGGCATCGAAATCTCCGGCGGAGGCCTGATAGGCATTAACGGCCCCAGACCCTTTCACGGGGTCGGGGTAACTCAAGGCCCAATCCACAGCAGCCGCATGGGCTGTATCACCGTTGCGATAAACCCGATAAGTCACGGTTCCTTGGCCCTCCTGGATCACCTTGCTTCCCATTTCGGTCGGCTGATCTGTATCGGGGTCCAAAAGCCCTACCGAGAAACTTGCATCGTCATTGCGGATATAGGCGAGCGAAGTATTCGTATCGGGATCAATCGTGTTGCCCGCATCGGGGTTTGAGATCGTTACACGAAAACCTTCTAAATCTTCCGGAGTCAGATCAGCCCGTGTCTTGATTTCCAAAATGACAAAGGCCTGTCCATCGGGTATGGTGATGCGACCACTGGGAAAACCACCGTTTGTTCCTAAACCGTCTGCTGTTTCAAAGTCATCGACAGAGGCTTCTTGAACAGAAACATGGCTCAGGTACGGTGAGATATCTGTTTTCAGCTGGGACTGGCCAGATACGCGCCAATCGACGCTCACATCGCCGGCGGTTGTGAACTCTCGGTAGACCTTAAAGAAATGACTTACGAATCCTGTATCTCCCTCTGCCTTTGCGCTGGACTGCCCAAGCGTCGGAGGGCTTCCAGAAGCAAGCAAATTAGCTTGCTCCAAGGTAGCTGCATCGATCTCCTGGCTTATCTTTAAAAGGCTCTCATCTCTTGCTAGAACACCTGTGAGGCTAAGGTCAATATCTGTAGCGCTCAGCGTAATGTCATTTGGAATGCCCGCCTGGAAACTGACCCTGAAGGCCTCGGAATTCTCCACAACGGCGTCACCCTTGACCTGCACTTTCAAGGTAGCCAAGGTCTGGCCTTGGGCAAAACTTAGGGTTCCGGTTGTCTGACTATCAACAAAATCAGAAGAGTCGGTCCATCCATAGCCCGAGCCATAGGCTGGAATGAGGTTATAGGTAAAGCTCACCGCATCGAGCCTGCCGATTCTCTCAATCTCCCAAACATATTCTGTTACGGCTCCCTCAAGGCCTTCAGCCTTAATGATCTGAGCGGGAGATCCAGACGCTAGCCGAAGCCCGATATCGTCATCTGCGACAGAGACCGTCACACCATTCTCGCCAGTCGCAGGGCTTACCGAATTGCCCGTCGAAGGACTCGACAAGGTCACAGTGAACGAGCCATTGGGCTCGACAGAATTATCTTGCCTCAAATTGACGGTGAATGTTTTTTCCGTCTCGCCGGGCATGAACCGGAGCCGACCGGTTATTCCCGGATTCGGCGCGAAATTCTGGGTATCGCCCGAGATTGACCAGGTCACGTCGCTCATCTGATTGAGCTGCTGTTCATTGCCCCGTCGATACGCGGTGTAGCTCAATTCCCGCAAGCCGCCACCATTACCTTCCACAATGGCCTGATTTTCCGCTGCAACCGAAAGGTAGAACTCGGCATCGTCATCAAGGATTTTTGTCACAAGCACATTGGTCGCCACTTCAGTGCCCGCTGAGGCGGTCAAAAAATTAACCTCAAAGGTTTCGTCTGGTTCATGCAAAGAATCCGGCGCCACCGTGAGCGTCACTGTTTTTTCCGTCTCGCCAGGCGCAAAAACCACTGTGCCTGAGGGCAGCCCGCCGTATTCGCCCAGTGAATCTTGGGCTCCAACAAAGTCTTCAGCGGTGATCCCCTTGCCGGAGACAAACCACTTCACCCGGCTCTCCTGATCATTCTTACCTTGAGCCTCTCGAATAAAGGTGTAAGTGATGGTTTCGCCTGGGCCGCTGCTCGCCTCTTGAATTTCAGCTCGATCACGAGTCACGATGACCCGAGTGTCGTCATTCAGAATGATTACCGGATCGCTTGTCGCAAGCACCAAATCTTGCGCTTTAAAGTCAATGAGAAAACCATCTGTTCCCTCAAAAACTGAGTCGCCCTTGACCTTCAAATCCAAGGTGACCTGCTCTTGACCTGCCTCAAACAACAATTCCCCTGTCATCGGCGTAACGAAATCGCCGTCAGTGGCGGGATCAACACCCTCTGAAGTGTTGCCCCGAATGTCATACGACAAGGTGGCAGCCGACGTTGAATCCCCAGCCCGCACAAAGTTCACCTTCAGCACTGAATCGACATTTCCCTCGGCGACCTGTAGGCGATCAATCAGAACACTATAGCCAATATCATCGCCAATGATCTTGGTTTCATACTGGGCTCCGGCGGTGTCCGAGTAAGCGGGCATCAACCCCAAAGTAAATGCCTCACTCGGTTCAACAATAGTGTCGCCCTTAACCCGCACCGTGACGGTGGCAGTCGCAACGCCAGCTGCGAATTCTGCCGCTCCAGAAGGCAGGCCCTGGTTAAGCCCAAGGGCATCCTGCCCCTGCGCAAAGTCGGAGAGGCTTGCGAGCGGAACCGTACCCTGCAACAGCACCTTCCAGTTCACAGTAAGCGGCTTTGAAATATCGTCATTACGCCTCAGCGTGTAGATGAAGCCCTTTTCGCCAGAATCACCTTCCGTTCGGTCAGACGGTGGTGTCACTGTAATGCTCAAAGGATCATCTTCACGAATCACATCAACAACACTGGCCTGACGCAGATCGGTGCTATCGCCGGCATCATTGGCCAATGTGAGCGAATAACCCCGATCACCCGTCGCAAAGGTATTCGTTGAAGTTGTAATACTGATCTGCTGCGCCTGAGAGGACTGGCTCGAACTGTTGGGGTCGGACAAAAAGACCAGGGTCTGAGCAGACGGCAACACTCCGCCTGCAAAATCGCTTCCCGTGACCCCTAAGGCGGAGCCGTCAAGCGTGTCACCCGTGATTCCCCAAAGCAAACGCGCGCCCGCCGAAAGATCGCCAGTGCGAGTGATGGTGTAGGTACGGACGATGGTACCGCTATTGCCTTCAACCGCGCCGGGATTCATGGCTGTGATAGTAATTGCTGAATCATCGTTGATGATGGTTCCCGAGGCGCTATCGTTTCCGTTGATGGAATAGCCGCTGCCAGGCTCAGGCGTTGATAGCCTTACCTTGAATGTTTCATCGGCCTCAAGGAGGTTATCGCGCGCAAGCACAACCTCCAAGTTTGCTGTCGTTTGACCCTCAGAGAAAGTTACCTCGCCGCTGAGCGCCGCGAAGTCCTCTTCTTGAGCAGTCGTAGTGCCGTCTAAGATGATTTCCCATCGTACTGTCTTGGCAGGGCCGCCATCCTGACGATGAACCGTAAAACTGACTTTGCCATCCTGGGCATTGCCTTCCTTGCCAGACGCCGCAGAAGCGCCAAGCCAAATCGCGTCATCATCATTAAGAATGGTAATTTCAGCGGTACGCTCCTCCTTGACGATGGTTGCGCCCGGGGAACTGCCCGTTAGCGTCAGGCTGATTTTTTCATCAGGCTCGCGCGTGTCATCCCCTGCAACCGGGACCTTAATAATCGTAGTGCTTTCACCATCCTTGAAGGTCACCTCTCCGGATAACAACGGAATTTCTTTGCCCGAATACTCAATAAACAGACGATCCGCCGGAGTGCTTTCCCCTGCTGCAGAAGAACCCTGCATCGCCAAGTCATAGTGCAGCCTCACGGTGCCCGAGGCCCTAGAGGTATCGACATAAAAGAGAATATCCGCCTCGGAATAGGCTCCTTTCAGGCCCCCATTTTGAGCAAGATAAGCCTCTAAAGTGTTCGTTGAATGGCCCATGAAGGGGTTCGCCTGGGTTCCTTGGCCCGCGATTGCGAAGTCATCAATCATGGCGCCTGCCTGAGTCACATAGCCAACTTTGACATTTCCTTGGGCGGAGCCTGACACCTCAATGGAGGTCACCTTGAGATAACTCAGGGTGGACATCACCGTCGCTGCGTTCGGGCCCGCGACAGTCTCGGAAATAGCCTTTCCCGAGGCATCAAAACCCGAAATCAGAAAATTCGTACCAGAGAGATTCTCTTGGCTTGTCAGCGTGACTTTGCTCTCGGATTCCAAAACGGCAACCGCTTCGCCGAGTTTCATGTCACCGCCATAGCGAGACACTGTTTGCTCATCAATCACTGGAGTGATTGTTCCGACTGAAAAACGCTGCGAGCTGTTGTAGTTATCAGCACCCACTTCAATCTTCTGTAAATGGGTAAACATCTGCTTCGTGATTGCCGAAATACCGCCATCTGCAATTCCGTAGAGGGTCTCGGTCACCAAGACACCATCGACTAGACCGGTCACCTTGATAATCTGATTTTCTGCATCCGAGTTGTAAACGGTGATAACAACCTTGCGCTCGCCCGGCAACTCGATCAAGCCCTGACCATCTCGATTGCCCGCAAGCGGAATCTCTTGATAAAAGCCGTAGTTTGGAACGCTTTGAAGCGAAATCTCTGGAGCGACGCCTTCACCCGAATATTCATAGCTAATCAGCGCCGAAAACCCACTGAGATTGACAGTGGTTTCAGAGTCTAGACTGCTAATGGTTTCCGACTTAAACCGGCCTTGTTCATCAACGCCTTTGACAACGAGCGTGCCGGAAAAATCCGTGGATGATCTCAGCTGGAGATCGGAATTGTTCCCCACAGGGGCTGACCATGACACGGTTACAGCGCCCACTCCAGATCCCGACTGCACCTCAAAGTAATAGGCGTAATCAAATGGAATATCGGTAATGAGCACACCTGATTCGGGGATGGTGTAGGTGTACCACTGGCTGTTGTAATCGTCTTGTGGAGAGGAGCCATAGAAACGGAGCGTTCGGCCCGCCAACTCTGGAGACGCTTGAAATACAAGAGGTACTTGCTGTGAGAGGTTGTAATTCGAGTAACTACTCCAGAGATTGAAAAATTGATAACCTTCCGAGACACCGAGCTCTTGTTGCACCACATTGAGAGTGCTGGAGCCAAACGACCCGATGTTAAATAAGGTCTGCGGGGCGTTCAGGAAGAAGATCTCCAAGTTCTCTGATGCTCTGCCGTTATTGCTGATGCTCCAAACCTCTGAGAACTGGCCGATGGGATGGGTTACCCCTGTCTCGGTTCCGTTTAGCGTAAAGGTTTTACGGTTACCATCGGCATCTAAGCCAAGAATGGTGAAAACAGCGGAGGGCATGCCATCATAGGAAAAGGCGCCCAGCTCCCGAGGAGAATCAAAGGCTTTGGCGTACCCGACATTGAGTGTGCCCTGACCACTGCCCTCGGATACACCTACGCTGGTAATCGTCAAAAATTTGGCGTTCGTTGCCGCAGTACCCGCATTCGGCCCAAATAGTGTTTCACTAATCTCCTCACCGTTTGCGCCTGTGCCGTTAATGGTGATGCTTCGGCCTGAGAGATCATCATCGGAGGTTATGGTCACCCGAATCGCGGCCTGACCCGCAAAGTTCACCTCAAACAACTCTTCTGTGCCCGATAACTCACGCGGTGCCAAAATGGCACGAGCAAACTCAGGAAGCATATCTTCCACCGACACATAAAAATCTTCGCCGATATTGATCGAAGCGCCGGGATAAAACTCATCGGCAGAGTAATCTACAGCGAAAGCATATTCGCCTCTGCTCGATAGACTCACTCTCTCGGCGAGATTGCTCAGGCTGCCTTTTACTAGCCCGAACTGTGGCTCCCACATCTGAGTGCTGCTGGTTTCCTCTTCCCATGTGAATCGCTCAAAATTCTCGACCCCGATATCCCGCATCGGCAGGAAGCGGTACATGCCATCGTTCGGACGTTCCGTGCCAAAGAAACTGCTGGCATAACGGTCATCCTCTACAAGCAGCCCATCGGAATTTTTACCAACATAGTAGTAATCCAAACCATCAAACTTCTCGATCTGAGTCGAGCTGATGTACAGCATCAGATCACCCTCGATGGAAGAGTGGTCCGGCATAACGTAGTCCACCGCCACACCATCGAGCTTGATTGCCTTGCCGTTTGAAACCTGCTGGCTGTTGGCGATTCCATCGGAGACAGCCTTTTGACCGACCACTTTCAATGTGGCGCCATTGTCAACATAAAGCGACTTAATCCATGCCCGGTCAGCACCCTCGTTGCTGTGGAACATATTTGCGTATCGAACCCAAATGTAGCCGTCACCCTCAATCTGCACAGCGCCTGCAGACTCGACAACCAAAGCAGGCTCCGTAAGGGGTGACAAATCAACTTCGATATAGTCCTCCCCATTCGCATGGTTGACATAGGCCTCGATATAAAAAGTGCCGTCTCCATATGCTGCTACGCCGATTCGGCCGTCAAGAATGGCCTGGCGAGGAATACTGCTTGACTCCTGATTATCTAAATAATCCCAGAGATTGACCCAACGCGGACTGAGCGTGTCACCAACATTGAAGTAGAGCGCCGCATTGCTAACATCATCAAAGTTCACGCTCTCGACTTCCGACTCTACGAAACGACTGTCGGACAGTAACTGACTCAGTTCGATACGCTGGATCACGGCGACACTTGAAGCGTAGTCTTCACCGCCTTCATGCGTTACTTCGAAATCAAGCTCTATCCAGGCCCCGGTGTAGCCGAGGCGGCCCGCCTCGATCTCCTCAGCGGTAATTACGGGATCGAGTCCTTCTCGGTCGATGTAGCGCCAGAAATCGACCCAGCCATCATTGGTCCGATACAGAAAGGAACCTGCGACTTCGCTGTTATCAATATAAACCTGGGTAATTGTCTCGGCATCAATGGAGAGCAGATCAGAGCCGTTCACACCCCTCGCAAAGAATTCTAACGAGAGCAAACGAATTTCGTCTTGCGCAACTAGAGGCTCTATTAGCAGGTTCTGGTCGTCGCTCAGTAGATCGTAGATATCCGTAGAGAAAGTGCCATCGGGCGCATAGGCAAAGCGGCCTGTGTCAATCCCGTACCTTCCGAGTTGCTCAATGTCAAACGACAGCCTTACCGGCGACTCGACCGACGCAAAAGGTGCCTCGATCCGAAAAATGGCGTACCCCATGTTAGGGTCGGTATCCAGCCTTGGGTTGCCACTGTCCCAGACTGTATTTGTATTGAATTTGAAATTGTTGCTAATTTCGGCAGTAATCGCACCGTTTTGATTCTGTAACACATTGAAGTTCATCGACCCAGAGGAACCGGCACCAACGCTCAGATCGTAGTAACTGGTCGAGTTGTCTTGGGAGTCGCTGTAGAGCCTGATCCGCTCGATCTGCTTACTCGGATCGAGCAACCGAATCATGTTTTCAAAGGTATCCTCACCCCGATAAAAGCTTTCACTACCATCCAGCACTTCCCAGACCGGCTCCTCGGCTGTACCAGAGTTGTATTCAACCGATCCGTCATAACTATAGATTCGAACACGATAAATATCGTCCGCCTGATATTCCGTCTGGGTAATCTCCAAAATATCATCGAAAGACAAAATCACAGGTTCAATCATCTGGCCGTAGCCAATATCAACCTTAAGGCTCGCCGGCAGGCTTCGTTGGATTTCGATCGACTCAATATAGTTCATGACCTGCGGCGAAATGACCACCCCCGCATTGGGTCCCTTTAGCGTCACCTCCAGCGGGACCACGAATTCAATGCGGCCCCCAAAATCGATTTCATTGGGATCAATTGGAGCTCCCTCGGCATTGACGGCTGCGACTCCGAGCACTTCAACAAACTCATTGATAGTCTCTACCGGCTTACTAAGCCCAATTTGAATATTGCCTTCGAAGGATTGGCTGGCTGTAACCGATGTGACGGTTTGAAAATGCTTGGTTGAGGCGACTGTCGCTTTATCGCCTTCCCGACTCTGACCATTGTTATAAACTGCAAAGCCAAAATCAGGCGCTGAAACGACCTCTGAAATCTGCTGCCCATTGGAATCGATACCCGTGACGGTGAACGCGATTGGACTGATCACCTCAAGCTTGGGGTAGACGTAATTCCAGTTGGTGTCTGCGATCTCCAGTTGAACTGAAGAGCCCGACAGCCCGCCAGTAACCCGTAGCCTGCCTTGGGCAAGATCGCCGTCTGGGGTGTTGTAAAAACTCCAACCTTCAATGGAATTCCAATTCGTACCATCGAAGCGCTCAACTTTACCCGCAGGGATATTCTGCAAATAGAAGTAGTAAACACTCTGACTCTCGGAAAAGCCTGCTGCCTCTCGCAGCATCTCCTCGGTCAAAATCACCGTACGCGGTACCTGATCTTCTCCATTGGTGGAAATCATGACTCTGCCAGGCGTCTCAGAGCGAACTGCCTGCGAGAGCATGTTTCCGCTGTTGTAGCTATTTAACTCTACAAGGCCATTGGCATCGAAATCCTCCACAACGATCGTTTCGATAACCTTTGAACCAGCCGCGTTGATACCAGTCACCACAAAATAGTTGGGCGCATCACTCTCATCGGTACTTTGAAAAATCCCAGACACCTGCTCGGCCCTTATTTTCTGCGGAGTATCGAAGCGGAGCACCGCATCTTGACCGTAAATCCCGTCTCCTTCTTTAAAGTCGTAATGGCGGTTGGTGTAAGAGCTGCCATTGCTGGAATATGAGTAGGTTGTATCGAAATAGGCAACCACCAAGCCGCCCTTGATGATAAAAACCGTATCACTAAGATCAGCCTCTGATCGTAATGCCGGATAGCCCATGTCGCTCTCATATTCGGCACCCCGCTTACTCGACCCAGCCCGATATTCATCGGCCGTTTCAGATCTCACACCAGGCAGATCACCGTTTTCCCAAGTCAACTTGAGTTGCCGGAAATAGTCCGTGTCGTAATAGTCGTAGTCATCGCTCGGAACATCTAACTCGCCGACCGAAAATCCGGGCGCCACGGTTTCAACCTTATTCACCTTGGTGAAATAAGCTGCGGTTGAAACTGCACCACCATTTGAACCCTTGATCACCTCTGATACGGACTCTCCGTCAGCGTTAAGGCCGGTCACCTTGAAGTACACGCTACCCAGGGTATCTTTTGAACTGATGACCACCTGACGACCGCCCTGCTCGGCGTTCGGAAGGCTCACCCCTGTCGCATTATCAAAAAGTGTCTGCCCATAGCCGGTGACGCTGGCGTCGCCCGCAATAAAGGTTTTATTCGTTAAGTTACCCAGCGACGTCAGTGTGGCGCCATTTGAAACAGAAAGGTTCTTTAGAAGAAACTGATCAAATGGGACATTGCCGTCATCGTCATCATCAAATTCCCAATCCCGGTTATAGGCCACCATGATGTAACCGCTCTTGGTGATCTCAACCGTTCCCGAAGCACGTTGCGAACCGTTAAAAGTCGCAAGATCAATCCAGGAGTTCTTGTACTGATTTAACACCCCGACAGCTGAGTTCTCTACACCGATGTCCGTGTTGTCGGCGCTGACCCCAGTGGTACTCGACTTCAAGGACCATTTCACCGTATCTTCGCCGACAAGGCTACCGGTACGCACAACCGTAATCTCAATAAAGCCGTCGGCTCCTGCATTCGCCTCGGTGCCGGACATGACCGGCGTTAACACCGAAATCAGAGCGTCGTCATTGGTGATTGTGGCGGTCGCGGCTTTGTCATAGCCCGCAAACGTCACACCATCGGCGCCAATGAGTTGGGTGCCCTCAGAAGGATTCGCTAGCGTCACCGTTAAAGTCTCGTGAAGCCCGCCTTCATAATCCACGTCTCCAGCAACTCTGATGGTGATCGCAGCGCTTGCCTCTCCAGGTAAAAACCGGACAGTGCCACTGAGTGGCTGGCCCTGCAAAAGGTCAGCGAGCGATGCCTTACCCTGACCGCTCACAAAACCAAGAGACCAGTCCACAGTCGACTCGCGACCCGTAAACCCTACGCGAGAGACGGTCACGACTAAGTCCGAGCCCCCTTTATCGCCCTCAACGACTGAAAATTGGGCGTTGATCGCGAAACCAACCGCCGCCTCATCATCAACAATCACGCCCTCGATTGAAGGCGTGATCAGCCGCACATATTCCGCGAGATTGGTATCGTCAAGAATCAAACGAAACCCCTCATCCCCGTCAAGCAAGCTGTCTTGAGCGCTGGAGAAGCGGATCCTCGTTTCAGACTCACCCGCCTTAAAGCGAGCGATGCCCGATGGCAGGGCAAGTCCCGCAAAATCGTTAGCAGAGACGCCTCGCTCGTCATCGGCTTCGACAGCCCACGAAATCTCCAAAGGCTTGCTGAGGTCTCCCGAACGAATTATTTTGTATATAAATTCAGCAGCACCGCCCTCTAGCGCGCGGTCAATCTCCGCCAACATTGAAATATCCTGAACATTTGGATCCAGGGTCGAAACTGCAGCGCTGTTGAGTAAGGTGACATTCGGGCCGGCAGTGAGCTGAATACCAAACGACTGAAACCCGTTAATGATCTCGGAGCCATTTGTTCGGAACAAAACAACTTTTTCGGTTTCGCCCTTGCGAAAAGTGAGCTGAGTTGGCGTTTGGGCATCAAATAGCGAAGTCGAGTTTTCACCAACGCCTGCAACCGTATAATTCACTGTGTGCTCAACATCCGTATTACCGCTTCGCGTAATCACGAACGCATGGGTGAGCTCGCCCGATGGATCGCCTTCGACCTGACGTGCTGCAACGGTAATGTATGCGTCATCATTCAACACGGCCCCACCGGTATTACCGATAACCCTCGCGCCCTCCGGGAGATTGGTCAGCACAAAGTTAAACCGCTCGTCCGGGCCAACTGCATTGTCTCCGCGCACATAAATCGTGATGGAGGCCTGATTGTTGGTAAACGTCAGCGCTCCCGAAGGAAGGTTCGTGAGCTGCTGGCCATTGGTATCCTGAAAATCACCGCCAGAAATAAGGGCCGCACCGCTCGGCGAGAGCTCAAAGCCAATTGGCGTTGAATCATCTTGATTGCGAGTAACGGTATAGGTAATCGATGTAACTGTTCCAGCGCCACCCTCCTCAATTACACCATTGTTCGTTGCAGCAACCGTAAACCGCAATACATCCGCGGCTACTGAATTGCTGTCCACGATCTCGACCATCGCGAGCGAATTGTCGGGATCGATCGCATAACCTTGTGAGGGTTTTGATAGAGTCAAAACCGCTTGACGTACAGATTCTTGAGTCAGGCTAGCCGGCACATAGACAACCACAACGGCTGTAGACTCACCAGTAACAAACCTTGCTGTTCCTTCAACGGGAAGCCCTGCCTGTAAGAGTTGAGCGATATCCGAGGCAGGCAGTCCCGACAGCGTCCAATCCACACTGGCTTCGCCGTCTGAATGGCTCCGAACTATTGTAAAACTAAGCTCCTGGGTCTCATTGGCTGGTGGCGCGACAACCGCGCGAAGCGTGTTTGTCGAGACACTCAGAATTTCCTGCGCCTCAATCACGTTCGCAAGATTGACTGATACTTTCTTCGCCGAAGGCGCATGCTGGCCATCATAGGCAATCACCGTGAAGTTGTAGGCGGTTTTGCTTTCGAAATCAGTAGCGGCAAGCAAGCGCACCTGCCCAGTCTTTGCATCAATCACGAACCCAGGATCGGAGTCTTCCGACAAACGCCATTGGACCTCTCGATTCCCCGCTACGGTTGCCGTGTAAATCGTATCCGTAATATTTTCCTGCGGACTCACCGCTGCTCCGGAGTTCACAATCGGGTTGTCAAAAGACCGCGTGTCAATCGTGAAGGCATAGTTGGCCTTGTTGGAGATCGCACTGGCATTACCTGCTCGGTCTTCAATCTGAAAGGTAAAGGTATGCGCGCCATCTGCCAGGGCGTTGATTGGCGTAAACACCCAGTTGATATTTCCGCTGTTGTCCGTCGAAATAGTTGCCGTACCGATTCGCACCGTCGAGGGCACGCCGTTGCTTACGACTGTGCTGTAGGCCACAAGAGACTCGCCAACAGCCAAGGGCGCAGTCAATTGCCCGTTAAAGGTCGGGGTCGGGTCATTCGTATGGATAAAGGCAGTTTCTGCACTATTTAAGCTATTCCCAATCTTGCCCTGAACCAAACCAAAATTATCAAATGCTCTCTCCACTGTAATGGCCTGAGCAGGCGCTTGGGTGTCAATCGTTACAACATAGGGAGCCGATTTAGCGCCGTATTTTGTCTGCCCATCAGTCTTCAGAACAACCCGGGCGTAAAGCGGATACTCCCCGTCGCTCCAGATGCCGCCTGCGAACGTCCAGGTGGTCCCATTGACAGTAGCAACACCAACAAGGGGGTCGCTCTCGCCTTCGCGATAAATCTCAAGCGACTCAAAAGGCCCTAATGCTGCAGAGAGCGTTCCGCTAACTTGCAGTTGATGATCATTCGTGTAGCCACCGCTTGCAACGTTTCCGGTTACCGGGCTTGCGTCATCAATGACAGTTGTGATGGTGACGGTCTGGGAAGGTGCCAGCCAATCCACCACCGCCGGCACCGAGCTTGGGCCCTGATTGCCAGCAGGATCGGTTGCAAATGCGGTGACCGAGGCGCCATCGTCGATTCGAGTCGATGGGGTAAATGCCCAACGGCCCCTGGTATCTGCTACGGCGGTACCCAAAACATTAGGCGAAAGCGTGATGGTTACGGTCGCGCCCGGCTCAGCGCTTCCGGTGATTATGCTTCCAGCACTCGCGTCAACGGTGGGCGCAAGCGGCGCAATTGCATCCACGGTAAAACTGTAGGGCCGAGAGGCCCAGGCGATTTTTTCGCCGTCAACATCGTCAAATACAACCCGTGTTGTCACCGAGTGCAACGCATTACTTAATGGTGTGACCACTTGATATTGCCAAGTCGTGCCGACTACCACCGCTTGGCCCAATAAGGTTTCGCCGCTATACAAAAATAAGCGATAGTTGTCTTGGTCGGGCAAGGGCCGATCAAGGATTCCCTTAATTAGGGGCGTTGAGTCGTTGGTCAGGCCGTTCAGCGGGATCCCCTGAGGCAGCGGACCTGCAGGGCCTGAAACATCGTCAAGTACCTCGGTAATTGTCGCAGTCACCTGCACGGGGCGGGCACGAACGGTCACGATCAGCTGGCCCTGGTAGTTTGTCTCCTGATTACCAACAGTATTTTTAGCCGCAAGCGGAATCTCAACCTCAGCGCCAAAAAGCCCCTTATCGACGAGGGCGCCATCCGTCTTTACAAACAGAAAACCGGCATGCCGTGGGTCCACCGAAACCTTTGCCGGATCTGATCCTAAAGTCACCTCGGAGTAAGACTTGGTCAGCGGGTCATATCGGAAAAGCTGGACTTTCGCGTCTTGCGCTGCGAGCTCAGACGTGTCAAGCGTCAGGCTATCCACGACATCGCCGACTCCCAGCGAAGGTAACTGGATTCCCAACGGCACATATTCATTGATATAGCCCGCAACATCCTGCTGGCTTCCAAAATCATCGGTTCTTTGCACCAGAAATTCTTTTTGCAACGAAATCTTTTGCGCCACAAAATCGGTCGGAGTGGCTTGTGCACGAATCTCTGATAACAACTGCTGCATGCTCTGGGCAATTGAGATATCACCGCCACGCTCTGAGACCGCCTCTGAGCCTGTGTTCTGAAGCAAGGGGATCATGAGATCATTCACCGATACCATTGCAGCAATCGCATTGGTCGACATCGGGCCATCGTCAGCCTTGGTGGCCTCGTCAATACGGGTCGTGAACGTGGAGATCACCTGACTCAGTAACGCAAGGTCTTCTGAGCTCGAGGCCCGCAGGTCTTGAGTAACGCCCGCCTCATTTGCCAAAAGGATAGTTTTCTGTGCGATCCGCTCAATGTTGACTGCTGCTTTTAGGTCGAGCGTACTTCCGTTGTGCTGTTCGTCTAACAGCAGGCTCGCAAACGCGGCGGAGCTCTTTAAAGTGCCGAGATTGGAACCAACGGGGTCGGCGCCATCAATAAGTGCGCCGGTTGCCGCCACCACTGCAGAAATCTGGCGATTAATAGAGAGCAGTTCAAGGTCCTGCGCGGTGACATCACTTCGTGTTGCGGCCGCTACCGCATCGAAATTTAGGAGGTCTGCTGGATTTGAAACATTCAGCCCCAAAGACAAATTCAATACCTGTGCCGCTTGTTCGAGTAGTTCCTGTGTGACCTCGGTTTCTGGGGACTGTGTTTTTAGCGTCTCAGCGATTGCCGTAATGAGCGTCGTCATCGGCGAGAGAACTAGGTCCCTGCCCTCTTGCGCCTGCGATTTATTCGAATAGGCGCGATAGACGATTGTGTTGGGCACGCCGGAAGCCGTATCAACGCCACCCAAACCAATCAACATGACATTTGTATCGGGCAGGCCTTTCAACTGGAAACGACCGTTTTCGTCGGTCGTTGTAATGGGCTCGTCATCATCCCAGGTGCCGTTGCCGTTGATGTCAGCGAAAACCTGCGCGAACGCTACATAATCATCGATCAGCGCTCCATCAGCTTCCGGTGAGACACTTTCCCGGTCATCATCTAATCCCTGCGTGCTCGTCACAGGCGTGGCCGCATTCGTCG
>CAZOQN010000001.1:204673-859969 GCA_964582195.1 uncultured Burkholderiaceae bacterium
GTCCGAACCCTCATTCACCGTCGGACTCGAAACCGTCAACTCCCGGTCATCATCTAATCCCTGCGTGCTCGTCACAGGCGTGGCCGCATTCGTCGGAGGACTGTCCGGATAAATCACTCCCGACCCATCATCAACAATCGTCGCCGTGCCCTTGACCGTAACGCCCCCAGCATTGGTGACGCCTAGCTCAAAAACCTCCAAACCCTCCGAGACATCATCCTGCTCAGCCCTAATCTCAACCCTGACCAACAACACACCGCCCGCAGGCAACGTCACATTCGTGCCATAACTCGTCCACGCCGAACCACTCCAGTACTCCAGCGTCTGAGCCTGCGCAATATCGGCCGACCCCGCAACACTGCCCTCAATCAATGTCAGCGTCACCACCTGACCCGCCGACCCACTCACACTAAACACCACCCAGTCCGAACCCTCATTCACCGTCGGACTCGAAACCGTCAACTCCCGGTCATCATCTGCCGGCGCATCGCCACCGCCGCCACCGAGGGCGATCGCCGCCCCAACCCCTGCGGAGGCCCCTGCTGCCAAATTTGTATTGACCAGTCCTATCGCCGCTGGAGGAAGACCCGTTGCCCCCATCGCGAATGCAGGGTGTCCGATAGCGGCCCCATAGAAAGGCATTGTTCCGGCGGCTGCTCCAAAAACCGGGCTCGCTCCAGCACCGATTCCGACGGAAGAGGCAGGTCCGAATCCAAACACGCCAGCCTGCGCCAATTGAACAGAATCCGACGCCGCTGATTCAAGTTTGGGGCCGTCGGGCTCTGACACGGGCTCAATCACCTGCGGCTCCGCCAACAAGGCTTCCTGTTGCGCGACCGCCTCGGTCGCACCTGTCAGCCCGAGCTCTTGAGCCAAAGCCTCCTCTTGTTTTTTTCTGCGCCTTCTCAATGCTTGGGTGCTCTTCGAGTCGGGCTGGGGTATTTTCCTAAAGCTCATAAGTGCAACGTCTCCACACTGTTTCTAACGAATTAATCTAAAGCTAACCGAGGACCACCCACTCGACTATCTTTCTCCCATGGATTGCGTAATCGTCTTAATTACAGGCTTGGTAAGATATCGCAAAACAGTATTCGATCCCGTTTTAATTTCAACTGTTGTAGTCATGCCGGGCTGAATCTCCAACGGCTCGTTTTTCCGCTTCGAAAAAGATTTATCTTCTACTTGAACCCATACCCGGTAGTACTCGGGCTCCTGGCCCGGGCGCGGAGACTCCTCTCTCAACGTATCGGCGCTGATGTAAGTCACTTTGCCGTCAAGGTTGCCGTAAATCGTGAAATCGTAGGCATCGACCTTTACTGCAGCCTGAAGGCCTGTTTTTAAAAATCCGATATCCGCAGGCCGAACCTTGGCCTCAATCACAAGGTCATCGTCAAGCGGCACAATCTGCATGAGTTCCTCGCCCGCACGCAGCACACCTCCCCGAGTGGTGACCCGAATATTTTTAACAGTGCCTCGCATTGGCGAGCGAAACTCTGTCGCGTCTAACTGCTCCTTGCGCTGTGCAACGATCTGCTCAACGCTGGCGAGCTCTTCTTCTGCCTTACTGAGCTCCGCCTGAGAATCTTGGAAATATTTATTGCGCCGGTTGGTAATCTGGGCATTCAAATCGGCCACTTGCCGCTGCAGCCGTAATACATCCGACCGGCTCACATCACCGGTCTTTAGCAAGGGCTCGGTCATCTCCAGTTCCTGCTGCGCCAAGGCAAGCATCTTCTCCAGGGCAGAGACTTCCTGACGAATGGCTGATTGCCGCTTTTCAAAAAGCGAACGCTGATTCTCGCGAAACTGCGGGTAACGAACGCTTTCAGCATCAAACACCAAAGGCCGGTCTAACACCTCCGCCTGCAGCCGAGTGACATTCATCCGTAACGCGACCGCCTTCGCCCGCGCCTCAAGATAAGCCGCCTCAAGCTTTGTGCGGTCAAGTTTGGCGACCAATTGGTTTTCCTCAACAACGTCTCCCTCCTTTACCAAAAGCTCCTGGAGCACGCCACCGTCGACCGCCTGCATCACTTGAGAGCGAGAGCTCGCAATCACCGAGCCCGGCGCTCTGGTCACCTGATCAAGTTCAGCAAGCGCAGCCCAAATCAGAAAAACTGCCAACCCAACGACTGAAACAATCAGGGCTTTACGCGGTCGCTTGGTGTCGAAGTCGAGAATTTCGTCTTCATTTTTCGGCGAAAAGAGCCAGCCTCGAGCAATCAATGCCCACTGACCAATTCTCTCTTTTACTTCGTTCTTATTCATGGGGCACCGAGGCAGACAGAACCGCGCTATCAGACGATGATTTTGAAGCTTCCTTCGCTTTCGTCTTGGCATTCAATTTCTGTAGCACCTCGTCGCACGGGCCATCCATCGCAACGGTGCCTTGATGCATCACGACGATGCGACCGACGAAACGAAGCGAGCCGGCCTTGTGGGTCGCCATCACCACGGTGGTCTCTCTCGGAAGCTCTTCGAACAAGTGCTGCAAAACAAAGTTCTCCATTTGACCGTCCATTGAGGCCGTCGGCTCATCAAGCAACAAAACTCTTGGTCTTGCAATCAGCATGCGGGTAAGCCCCACCAACTGGCGCTGCCCGCCCGAAAGGCCACGGCCACCCTCCTGAATCATGAGATCCAGGCCCTTGGGGTGTCGGGAGATCGCCGCTGCCAAACCGCAGACCTTGGCCGCTTCAAGCACCACAGTATCGGAAGGGTTCGGAAGGCCCAAAGTTAGGTTGTCACGAAGCGTTCCATTGAAAAGCCGGACATCCTGCGGAAGATAGGCAATGTGTTCCCGGACAAATTCAGGTGCGAGTTGGAACATATCGAGGTCATCAAGAAAACTCTTTCCCTCGGAGGGTCGATACAAGCCTGAAAGCAGCTTGATCAATGTCGACTTTCCAGAGCCAATTGCGCCGAGCACCGCAACCCGCTCGCCAGGGCTCACCTTAAACGTCGGGATGTCCAGAACGGTCTGCGAAGGATCATATTGGAACTTCACCCCCTCGAGCCGAAGCGCCCCCTTGCAGATTTCGGGAACAACTAGTCTCTGTTCAGCTTGACGGTCATCGGGCATGGCCATGATCGCGTCTAGCGCATCGAGCGATACGGTAGCACTTTGCCACTGGGCAATCACGGCAGGCAGCTGTGAAATCGGCTGTAAGGCGCGAGAGGCAATGATGGAGCAGGCAATCAGCCCCCCCATGGTCAGGCTGCCCTCGGCCACCGAATATGCACCGAATGCAACAATTCCAACATAGGTCGCCTGGTGTACGGTTTGGGTTAGCTGCGAAGAAAAATTTGTGATCAGACGAAGCTTGAGCTCTTTACCCGCAAGCAGCTTAGTAAGCGAGTGCCATTTCGATTGCATCTTCCACTCAGCGCCACTTGCCTTCAGCGACTCAACGCCGTCAATCGCCTCAATCAGCAATCCATTTTTGTAGTTCGATTCCTCGATTTGATCTTTCGTGAGGCCGCGAATCGGGTTTTTGAATGCATAGCCTGAGAGCAAGGCAAGCGGAATCGCCAGCAGAGGCACCAGGGCGATCGGCCCCGCGATCATGGCGATCACGACAATGAACAACAAGGCGAGCGGAATGTCTGCGAGCACCATCAGCGTGGTGCTTGTCATGAAATTGCGCACGCTCTCAAAGTGACGAATCTGCGAAGCAAAGGTACCCACCGTGCGCGGCCGCGCATCAAGGCGGATTGAGATGGCCTTGGAGAAAAAAACATCTGACAGTTCTTGGTCAATTGCCTTGCAAGACCGCTCAACCATGACGGCCCGCACCTGTTTCATCACCAGCTCCATGGTGATTGCAATTGCAACACCAATGGTGAGCACGATGAGGGTTGAGTAACCTTTCAGTGGAATAACCCGATCATAAACTTGCATCGAGTAAAGCGATGCTGCAAGCCCAAACAAACCAATCAACAACGTGGCGAGCGCCCCTTCTAAAAACACGCGCCTGCGCTTGTAAATCGAGTGAACGAACCAGCCCTTGGCCGAGGTGGGCCTACGGGTTGGGTCGTGAATGCTCGCATCATCAGCGCCTGGCACGCGCAAAATCACCACATTGCCAGACGCGAGCTCGCCACGCTCAACCTCGCGGGTTTTGCCCTGCGGATCCTCTGCAAAGACACGCTGACTGGTCATGCCGCGTAACAAGAGCGGGTCTGCGTCCGGGCCAACCCAAATGGCTGGGTACTGATTTTTCTGCGGCAATGCACTTTGCACGATCGCCTCACCCTGCGGGAAAACAGCGAACCACAGTTCAGTTACGGCCGTCTCGGTGGCGAGCTCTGAGACAGTTAGCCCCCCTTGCGCTGCAGCACTGAACTCAAAGCGGGTGACTGGAATCGCGCGCCCCTGAAGCGCTGCCGCACGCGCAAGCAGCTTGGCAATCTCTGGAGATGACATCAATTCACGTTTTCTGGCGTTAAACGACCGGTTTCAATATCCAGCCGAAGCTGAACGATTCTTAAGTTCCACTCAATCTCTGCCAAGGAAAGCTCGGCTTGGAGATACTCGCGGGTGGCGTTGAGCACTTCGACCCACGTTTTGCGGCCGATCGCAAACTGACGGGAAAATGACTCGCTCACAACGCGAGCAGAGTTTACATAGCTTCGGACAGACTGTGCCTGCGCCCAAAGAGAGGAGGCGTCAGACCAGGCTGCGCGGACGCGCTCCCGAACATCTTTTTCAACACTTCGGCGTGCCTCAATGGCTGCAAGCCTTCGACTTTCGGCCGCTTTTACTTGCTGCGCGACCGAAAAGCCTGCGCCAGGCACGAACTCCACTCCGAGATAGGTCTGCTCACGAACCAGCCCTCGGTCTCGCTCACCCGATAAGATCTCGTAGCGTGCAAACAAGTTCGGCAGCGCCTGAGCTCTTTGCAAGTCTACCTCTGCTGAGGCAGCCATCTCTTGGGCATGCAGCCGGCGAATCTCCGGGGCGTAGGTTTCCGCTTCAGAGATCGCCTGCAGGAGATCAAGATCTGGCAACCGGGGGGGATCTATCGGGGGCAAAAGCGTCAATGGCGACCGATCCAAAAGTTCCTGCAAAACATCGCTTGCCCTGTCAAGCGTAAGTTTGACTTGGGCTTTTTCAGTTAACGCTTGCGATAAACGCGATCGCGTGAGCATGAGATCACTCTCGGGGCTAACCTCTGCCGCCACGCGCCTGCTAATCGAGTCAAGCAAAAGCTCGTGGGCTTCTACGCTTTTTTCAGCCACCTTGAGCCGAGCCTGCCCCTTGAGCACTTCGTGAAAAGCAACAGCTGCACGGATCATGAGGTCGCGACGCGTTAAGGCCAAAGCAGCTTCGGACTCTCGAATTCGCGCCTCGGCGAGTTCAATGCCGGCCACAATGCGCCCACCAGCAAACAGGGGCTGTTGCAGACGGGTTGTGGAATAGGTCTTACTGTTTTCGGCATTTGAGCGATTCGAGACAACGGAGAGACTTGGGAGCCGCTGCTGCTTTGCCGAAGAAAAAGCACTCTCGGCGGCCTGCATTTCCTGGCGCTTCGCGTTAATTAGCGGATGTTTTGAATCCACTTCCGAGATTACAGCTGCAAGGTCAAAAGTATCCCCCCGCTGCGGGGGCTCAAGCGCCTTCGGGCTCGCGTAAGGACGAAGGTCTGGGTTTGAGTCACTGTAGATTACCCGGGCCGAGGATATGCTCGTTGCAAAGCCGAATAACCTTTCCCCTGTGGATGCCGCAACGGGGGC
Organism: uncultured Burkholderiaceae bacterium; assembly: GCA_964582195.1. GTDB lineage: Bacteria > Pseudomonadota > Gammaproteobacteria > Burkholderiales > Burkholderiaceae_A > Lacustribacter. The sequence continues at coordinate 210,410 of CAZOQN010000001.1, forward strand.
TGCAAAAACAACCGAAGTGACAAAAAGAAAAAAAAGTGGACGAGAAATTGAGCGGGGCACAAAATTCCCGAGAGGGCTTAGATAAGAACTGTTCAATCGTTATCCGGTGTGGGTGGGATCATCTGCCAACGGCTTATGCACGCTGTTCTTTTGTAAGCCTGGGATTTTAAACTCTTAAAATCCTATCCTAGAAAACATGAACAACCGATCCGCGCCTCTGCTCGTCGCCCAAAACCTTCGCAAGCAATATCCCTCGGGCCAGCTCGCGCTCAAAGACTTTTCTTTTTATCTACAAGCGGGAGAGTGTCTAGGCATAATAGGGCCCAACGGCGCGGGCAAGACTTCCGCCATCAGAATCTGTCTGGGGCTTGTCGCACCGAACGGCGGTAGCGTGGCCGCTTTTGGCATGCAGCTCCCCGAAGAGGGGCGCAAAGTGCGGGCCAAAATGGGTGTTGTGGCCCAGTTCGACGGCCTGGATCCAGATTTCACCTGCACCGAAAACCTGCGGATCTACTCGCGTTATTTCGGAGTTCCGCGCAAGGTAATCGAGGCCCGAATTCCTGAGCTGCTGGCCTTTGGGGAGTTAACTCACAAGGCCAATGCCAAGATCCCCGAGCTCTCGGGCGGAATGAAGCGACGCCTTAGCCTGGCGCGGGCCTTGGTGAACGACCCCGAGCTTTTGGTGTTGGATGAACCCACCACCGGGCTTGACCCGCAAGCGCGGCGCATGATCTGGGAGCGGCTTGGCGAACTTACCGCTAAAGGCAAATCGATTCTGCTAACCACCCACTTCATGGAAGAGGCAGAAAAGCTATGTCACCGAGTGATCGTTTTAGATCGGGGCGAAAAACTTGCTGAAGGCAGCCCGCAGGAGTTGATTCAGCGATATGGCCCGGCAGACGGCAAAGGAAGTTTGGAAGACGTGTTTTTTGCGCTGACCGGTAAGCACTTGCGGAATGACGAGTAATTGATTCCTTTGGCAGCGCGCCATGATTCGCCTTGTCATCGCGCGCGAAATTAGCCGAAGCCGCGAGGGCGAAGCCCGTGGCGGGTGGCGATTCATTAATGCTCAGCCACCCAATTCTCAACCTGTAACCCTTGGAACTCCCGAAAATCAGCCTCGTTATTGGTAACCAGTATCACACCCAGCGAGACAGCGTGCGCAGCGATCAATTTATCCAGCGCATCTTTGTTGCGATCCCGTTGCGCGGCGCGCAGAGGCCCGTAGGCTTTCGCAGCGCGGCCTTCAAAGGGGGCCACCAAAATGTCTTGCAGAAATTTTTCAAGTGCGGTTTCGTTTTTCGCCTGCGCTTTCCCCGAGCAGGCCACCCCGTATTCAAGCTCGGCCAAGGTGATCGCAGAGATCACCACATCGCCCACAAAACATTCGGCAAAACGGGCGCGAACCTGCGGGGGCTGATGTTTCATCAGGTAAATACAAATGTTGGTATCCAACATGTACTTGGGGGTCATAGGGTCTCGCGCTTGCCTTCAATGTTTAGGCCGCGGCCTTCACTCATGAAGTCGGGTGAGAACTGTGCGAGCGCGCCCAACACGTCGCCCATGCGCCGGCGGGCGGGCCGGATGCGCAGCTCATCGCCCTGGCGCTCGATCACCAGTTCCATATCCCAGCTGCCGTAGGCAAGCTCGGCAGGGATGCGCACGGCCTGAGAGTTGCCGTTTTTGAAGAGTTTGGTTTTGACCATGGTTTCGGTCCTCGCATGTGTGCACATGTACATCCTACGCATTTGGAATCAAGCTGTAAAGAAGCCCAGCTTATGGGCAAAAACACTCTGAGAGAATCAGCCAAACGGCCTAGGCCTAGCGAACCCGCTCAACATGACGACTAATTCCCTGCCCCGGTCTGCACTCTTGATCTCAACCCGCTGGATGGCCGTGTTTGAGCGCAATTTTCTGGTCTGGCGCAAGCAGTTTTGGCCTGCGCTCATTGGCAACGCCATTGAGCCTTTGATTGTGTTGCTGGGCATTGGCTATGGGCTCGGAAGCCTAGTGGGCACCGTTACGTATAACGACCAGCAAATGCCGTACCTGGAGTTTTTGGCCATTGGCGCTTTGTGCATGAGCACCGCCAACGCAGCAAGCTTTGAGGCCTTGTTTTCGGGTTACGCGCGCCGCGTGCCCCAAAAGACCTGGGAAGGAATTACCTATTCACCCGTAACTTTGGCAGAAGTTATTTTTGCCGAGATTATTTGGGCGGGCTTTAAAGCCTTGTTTGCGGCTCTGGTAATTATGTCGGTGATTTTTGCGCTGGGTATTGTGCCAACGCCCAAGATATTTCTGGCCCTGCCAATATTGTTTGTTACCGGAGTTGTGTTTGCCGCCATTGCCATGGTGGTGAGCTATCACGCCAAAGGCTGGGAGACCTTTGCGTTTTATATTAGCCTGGTGATCACCCCCATGGCGTTTTTATCAGGCGTTTACTTTCCCCGAGAGCAGCTGCCTGCGTTGATGCAATCGGTTTCAGATTGGTTGCCGTTGACGTGGGCGGTGGAGGTTGTTCGGGGTTTGGTCAGCTAAGTAAAAATTGGAAAACGTATGTCTAGACTTTTGATTACCGGCGGCGCAGGCTTTTTGGGCTCACACCTGTGCGATAAACTGATTGCGCAGGGTCACGACGTTTTGTGCGTGGATAACTATTTCACGGGATCTAAGAAAAACATCGAGCACTTGCTATCACATCCGCGCTTTGAGCTGATGCGCCACGATGTAACGTTTCCGCTGTATGTGGAGGTGGATGAGATCTACAATCTTGCATGCCCTGCAAGCCCTATTCACTACCAATGGGATCCGGTACAAACCACCAAGACCAGTGTGCACGGCGCAATCAACATGCTGGGGCTTGCGAAACGTGTAAAGGCCAAGATCTTGCAAGCCTCTACTAGCGAGGTCTATGGCGACCCGGAAGTACACCCGCAGCCCGAGAGCTATTGGGGCAAGGTGAACCCCGTAGGTATTCGCTCTTGCTACGACGAAGGCAAGCGCTGCGCAGAAACACTGTTTTTTGATTACTGGCGCCAGCACAAACTCAGAATCAAAGTCGTACGGATTTTTAACACCTATGGGCCGCGCATGCACCCCAGCGATGGTCGGGTGGTGAGTAACTTCATTGTGCAAGCACTTAGAAACCAAGACATCACCATTTATGGCGATGGCTCGCAGACCCGCAGCTTTTGCTACGTGGATGATCTGCTAGAAGCCATGGTGCGGGCCATGAACACGGGGGATGATTTCACGGGCCCTGTGAACATTGGCAACCCTGGCGAATTTTCCATGCTAGAGCTTGCGGAACTCGTGCTCAAACTAACCCAATCGAAAAGCAAGATCATTTTCCAGCCCCTGCCGCAAGACGATCCCAAGCAGCGTCAGCCCGATATATCGCTTGCCAAAAGCGCACTCCGTTGGGAGCCTAAGGTGAAGCTGGAAGATGGGTTGAAAGAGACAATTGCGCACTTCAGAAGTATTTTCCAAACGAACACGTGAAATGAGCAAAAACAAATCCTCGAGAAATCTCGTCCTGGCTGCAGCACTTGGCTACGGCATTGACCAAATTTCTCTTTTTATGAAGAGTCTCAGAAAATTTGACAAAGACTCTGACATAGTCCTTTTAGTTGACAAAGAGCCTGACGCAGCATTCGCGCATTTCTTGTCTATACATCGCGCACAAGCAATAATTTTCCGCGCTCTGAACTATATTCCAACGGCCCCAAACAACTCGCGTTATCTAGCCTTTCATGACATCCTTTGCTTACCCTTTTTCTCCAGGCGCCAAAGTGTTCTTCTCACGGATATTAGAGATGTTTACTTCCAAGGCGCCCCCTTCGAAGGGCTTCCCGAAGGAGAATTCATTATTTTCGCGTTAGAAGACATAAGAAGACCGCTCGAATCAGAGCCTTACAACAAGAAGTGGATACTAGATATATTTGGAGAAGATATCTTCAGGAAACTATCTCGCGTTCCGATTTCCTGCTCCGGAACAACCTTGGGATCAGTCAAGGCTGTGGAGCACTATCTTACTCTTCAGGCCATGATTTTTCATAAGATTTACACCTCGAAACCGCAGCTTCTGAAGACCATATTTGATCAGGGGGTGCACAACTACCTTGTTCATCTTGAGAAACACCGCTTCCAAAACGCTTCACTTGTGCCCCCTGGCGTGCTCTTTGCGACCATTGGGATTATTCCGGCCCCAAGGCTCACCTTTGATCAGAGCGGGCTATCTGCTATCGACGGCGAACCCACAAATGCTGCCATAATCCATCAATACGATCGCCATCCAGAGCTTGTAAAAGTGGTTAAAGCAAAATTTGGTTAGATGGAAACGTAGTGTCCGCATTGAAGCACTAGAACGTAAATCCGCATCTCGACCGTAAAAAGGCCGCAATCGCCTCCGGGCTCGGGCGATTCTTTAATCTATGGAGAGTTTCCGTGGGCTTCTTGCGCGCTAACGAATAGTGTAGTGGCCAATTCGTTTCGTACCACACCGTTTTGCCTGATAAGAATTTATAACTTATGTTTTTTTCCATTATAACTTTGAGCATTATCCTGTCCTCAATGGCGCCAAAATCCTTGGGGTACATCGCCCAAATTGACAGCAGGTAGGCCGCACGTTTGGAAAATACATAGCAGCTAGTATCGACATGACGCCGCTCGAAATCTTCCGGATCCTCTACGGCCAATACTTCTCCATCAGGGAAAACTATATGACGCCGAGAAAAAACTACATCCAGCCCTTCATTTTCCAGTGGCTTTACCGCTCTCTCGATATGATCTGTTTCGTACCAGTTATCCGCGTCTAAAAATGCGACGGCATCATAACCTTGCACAAAAGCATACTGGGCTCCGATACCTCGCGGAGACGCGCCGTTATTGCCAATGTTATGAGGCAATACGAGATGAATGATCCTCGGGTTACTCGGGAAGTCTTGCGGTTCACCGTCAGCAACCAATATATGGTCACACCGAAAACTCTGGGATAATACAGATTCGCAGCATTTTGCGAGTTTTCTTGGCTCGACGCGGAAGTAAGGCGTGACAACTGCGACTCTGTAGGCGCCCCAGTCCATCGCAAGGCCATGAGATAGCAACGACACTACTTCATCTGCATACTTTCTGCAATCAGTGCACGATGCTCCTAAAATAAGTCTGCAGTGAGCATTCCTGGCCGCCTGAATCTGCACCGGTACTGGCGGGCTACAAATAATTCTCCTCGAGGCTACGCCCAATTTTTGCGCTGCTAAAGCCAAAGACTTTCGTCTTTCCGGCCCGGGGTCAAGTATCCACAGACGTGTATTGGGCAATTCACGCATGATTTGCATCCACATTGCCCACACATCACTTTTTACCTTAGCAATCTCGTCAAACATCCCCAGCAACTGGTAATCGCCCTCGGGTAGACCCAACTGCTGGCGAGACAGCGTCGGAGCGCCTTTATCGTTCATTCATTCCCTCCACCCAACGCACCTGGCCGGGCAGGCAAATGCTTTGTAAATCGTAGTTTTTAATTGCAAAACTGCGGGCGGCCTTGCCAATCTTTTCGCGCTTTTCGGGGTTTTCTAGCAGCGCGCACACCTCGTTGACCAGGCCCTGCTGGTCAAAAAAATCAACCAGCAGCCCGCGCTTGCCATGGGCAATCGCCTCGCGTACAGGCTCGGTGTCGCTAGCCACAATCGCACAGCCTGCGCTCATGGCCTCTAGCAAACTCCAAGAAAGCACAAAGGGGTAAGTCAAGTAAACATGCACGGTGCTGAGCTGCAGCAGGTTCACAAACTGCGGGTAGGCTACACGCCCCAAAAAGTGAATGCGCTCCATCTCATCGGGGCTAAGCCTTGGCGCGATTTCTCGTAAATACACTTCGCGCCAGCTTTTAAGCGGCCCGAAACGTGCTGGGCTTGGCGCGATGCCATAGCTCACGCTATTGCCCCCCACAATCAGCACCCGCGCATTAGGCCTGCGGGCAAGCAGCTCGGGCAGCGCACGCATAAACACATGAAACCCACGGTAAGGCTCTAGATTTCGGTTTACGAAAGTAATGACTTCGCTACTTTTATTTAGCCCAATGCTTTGGCCGCTTGCGGTGCGTATCGTCATTTCCACTTGGGGGTTTGGCGCTACCAAATTTGTGTCAATACCATCGTGCTGAACCGTAATACGCGACCGAAACGCCTCGGGAAAGGTACTCGCCTGCCACTGCGTTGGCGAGAGCGCAGAATCCGCAAAGCCGAAATGCAAAAAGTTATTCAAATTCTTTAAATGCAAGCGGCAAGAATTTCCAAGTGGGTCTTCGCTGGGAAACTCGGGATCAAAGTCAACATCAGCGCCTTCGGTCTTATAGAAAAACTCACAGTAAATGCCAAGCCTGGCCTTGGGCCAGACCTCTTTTAAAAAGAGGCTCTCCCCCCAACCCGGGTGAGCCACAATCACATCAGGTGAAAACCCCTGGTCTTTCAGCCGCACGGCCGCCCGAAAACAGCTTTCAGCCCGAATCACCTTGGTTTCAAAGTCAGTCACCCAGGGGTGTGCGCCAGGGGTGGTAGCACGCGACGGGCTGTGCATCAACACCCGCACGCCCTGCCAGTTCTGATCAGGCGCCGATCCCAATTGCCCTTGGGCCATTGCCAGCGCAATCACCTCGTGACCCCGCGAGGCGAGCGCGGGCGCCAGGTGCTTGAACTGCCCCGGAAAGTTCTGATGAACCATGAGAATTTTCATGCTCGATCTAATCGCCTTGCGTCTGAATAGTCCCTAGTGAAGTATAGAGACTGACCCCCAGGGCTCACTCTGAGTTGTGAATAGGCGGTTTCGGCATTAGAATTCTGAGCAATCTAAAGAGGACTTTCCTATGGTTCGGAGCATTGCCAAATTTTCAGCATTCGCATCTATCGGGCTGATTGCAGGTTGCACCACCTCTGCGCCTTCCCAGGTTGCCAGCCCGCCGCCAAAGTCTCAAGTATCTTCCGCCCCACCCGCCCTGGCATCCAGGCCCTCGGCAACTGCGTCCGTAACTCCACCAAAGCTTGTGGCATTTAGCGACACCTTTGTCTGGGATCGGCCAAGTGCCTTTGGCCCTGTGCCGACTGCACTTGCTGAAAAAGGCCAGGAAGTCTGCGCGAGCCTAAACCGTGGCGCTCACTCATTCCGTGCCTCGGGATATCACCCCGCCGCTCTTGATTCTAAAGGGGTTCCATTTCTCGGTGGCGGTTTTTTCTGTGAGCTAAATGAAGAAAAACCTGCCCAGGTTGCTGCGGCGGGAACCTCCCCGACTATCCCCACCCCTCCTCCGACTGTGACAGCATCGCCGGCTACGGAAAGCAAACCCGCTCAGGCACTAACGGTCGCCCCAGCGCCCGAGCCAACTCCAGCTCCAGCGCCAGTACCAGTGCCAACTCCAGTGCCGGCGGCTGTTGCACAAGAGGCTCCAAAAGCCGCGGAGCCCGACGCGAAGGCTGAGGCAAAACGAGGCCCGGTTGAGCTCGTTCAAGCGAGCATGAGGGTGTGGCAGGATTCTTGGCAAGCCAGAGACCCCTACACCTACCTGGCACTCTTCGATTCATCCTTTCCCGATCTCAATCGTTACAGTGCGAACCGCCAAAAGCGAATGTCTGCTGCAAAGTTCATTGAGCTCACGGTTGAAGATGCGGTGTATCGCGAAGAGGGCGATCGGGTAATCGTGCGCTTTCGTCAAAAGTACCGCTCGAATACCTTCAGCAGTGACGAGATCAAAGAACTCGTGTGGCGTCTAACGGCCCAAGGCCCACGCATTGTTGAGGAGCGGTTTATAAGGCGGTAATCTGCCTGCAGATTTCTTGGTGGGCATCGCGCTCCTTCGGGCTTGCCCTGTGCACCACAAGCCGCGATAGCTCAAGCCCGCTCAGGTCGCTTGCGCCCGAGCCCCGAGCAGGCCCAGCCTCGATTGAAAGACTCTCCTGACCACGTGTCATCGCGAGGTAGACATCGGCCAAGAGCCTTGCATCAAGCAAAGCCCCATGGAAAGTACGATGATCGTTATTCACCGCATAACGCTGGCACAAGGCGTCCAGGGAGTTTCGCTGGCCGGGGTGCAATTCCCGGGCCCTGCCAAGAGAGTCCACAACTTGCGCGACATGCCGGGAAAACGCGGGGCGTCCCAACCGCTTGAGTTCGCTATCCAGAAAGCTGCAGTCAAACACCGCGTTGTGAATGACGATCTGGGCGTCGCGAACAAAATCAAGAAAGGCATCAACAACCTCGGCAAAGAGCGGTTTATCTTTTAGTTGATCCCAGGTCATGCCATGGACCTGGGTGGCTCCTTCGTCGACCTCTCGCTCAGGATTGAGGTAAACATGAAACTGCCGATCGCTGATCCTGCGGTCGATGCACTCGATACAACCGATTTCGATAAGCCGATGACCTTCTTCCACTTTCAGGCCGGTTGTCTCGGTATCAAGCACCACGATGCGCATAGGATCTGCTCCTTAGTTTTTCTGCAAACACAATCACCGAGGGCAGCACAAACAACGTCAATAGAGTGCCAAAAGTCATGCCGCCCACAATCACCCAGCCGATTTGCTCACGGCTCTCAGCGCCCGCGCCCCTTGCCAAGGCCAAAGGAACTGCCCCCAATACCATGGCGCCCGTCGTCATCAGAATCGGCCGCAGCCGAAGCACTGATGCTTCAATAACAGCCTCGCGTATCACAGCGCCCTGACTGCGTAGCTGATTGGTGAACTCGACAATCAATATCCCGTGCTTGGTGATCAAGCCCACGAGGGTGATCAACCCGATCTGGCTGTAAACATTTAAAGTGCCTCCGGTTGCAAGCAACGCAATCAATGCTCCCGTAATCGAAAGCGGCACCGTGAGCATGATCACCACCGGGTCTTTGAAGGATTCAAACTGTGCGGCAAGCACCAGATAAATGAAAATCAGGGCCAACAGAAAAGTTACGCCGAGGGTGCCCGATGCGCGAACAAACTCCCGCATTGGGCCGGAGAGATCTGTAGCGTAGCCCGCACCGAGGTGCCGGTCCGCAGAGGCCTCAAGAAACTTCAAAGCCTCCCCTTGCGTATAGCCTGGGGCGAGGTTGGCTGAAATGGTGACCGAGCGCCGCTGGCCAAAGTGATTCAACTGTCTGGGTGCTATTGTCTCTCTCACCTCAACTAGGGCCGCTAGGGGCACCATTTGGCCCGCCTGACTTCTGACAAAAATCTTGCTAATGTCATCTGGCTTGCTGCGTTCACTGGCCTCAAGCTGGACAATCACGTCGTATTGCTCTCCGCCACGCTTAAAGCGCGTAACCTGCCGGCCGCCCATCATGGTCTCGATTGCCCTGCCAACAGCTTCAACGGACACGCCGAGATCTGAGGCTCGGTCTCGGTTCACAGTGATGTTGAGCTCTGGCTTGTTGAGCCGCAAATCGGTGTCAACGCCAAGGAAATTGGGGTTTGCAGCTGCGTCGGCCACGATATTGCCGACCACCTTGGCCATTGTCTCGTAAGAGTCAGAGCCGGTAACAACAAAGCCCACTGGCCGATCCCGCACCGACTGGCCAAGCGAGGGGGGCGCATTCGGAAAAGCGAGCACGCCCGTGACCTCGCGTAATTTCGGCTGAATCTCGCGAAGGATTTCCAGAGTGCTGCGGTCGCGTTCAGACCAGTCTAGCGTTCGCATAAATGCAACCGCCTGGTCGACTGTCGGATTTCCCGCAACCACGAACATCCGGTTCACCTCGGGAACCTCGGCACCGATGGCTTCGACCTGCCTCGCGTAGTGCTCGGTATATTCTAAGGATGCGCCGTCCGGTCCACTAATCGCGGTAAAAATCACGCCGCGATCTTCAATGGGCGCAAGCTCTTGCTTCATAAACGAAAAAAGCACGCCGCTCGCACCTGCCACCACAAAAAATACGGTTCCCACCAAAAGCCCGCGGTTCAACGTCCAAAGCAGTGCACGCCGATAGCCTTGGGTCATTGACTCAAGCCAAGACTCGATACTGTTGTAAACCTTGCCATGTTTTTCCTCGTGACGCAAAAGCCGTGAGCACATCATGGGCGAGAGCGTGAGCGCAACAAAGCCGGAGACCAAAACAGCGCCAGCGAGCGTCAGTGCAAACTCGATGAAGAGCCTGCCGATCCGGCCGCTGGTAAATGCCACCGGCGCGTACACAGCTGCCAGAGTCAACGTCATGGCAATCACTGCAAAACCGATTTCCCTCGCTCCTCTAAATGCGGCCTCAATAGGCTTCATGCCGTTCTCAATATGCCGGTAGATGTTTTCAAGCACCACAATGGCATCGTCCACCACGAGGCCAATTGCGAGTACCAAGGCAAGCAGAGTCAATGTGTTGATTGAAAAGCCTGCCAACAACATGAGCGCAAAGGCGCCGATGAGCGAGACCGGAATGGTGACCAAGGGAACCAGCGCAGCCCGAAATGAGCGCAAGAAGAAAAAGATGACGACAGCCACCAAAACGATGGCCTCCAAAATGGTGCTAAACACTGCTGAAATTGACTCCTCGATGAAGATGGTGGAGTCATAGCCAATGCTCACCTGAACCTGCTCAGAGGCAAGCTCCTCATTGAGCTGCGGCACCAGGGCCCGGACCGCCTGCGCCAAGGTCAGGGGATTGGCCGTCGCCTGCCGAATCACACCCATGGCGACCGCATTTTCTCCGTTGAAACGCACGCTGGAGCGTGCCGAAGCAGAGTCCAGCTCCACGGTGCCAAGATCACGAATGCGCACGGGGTAGCCCGATGCCTGTTTCACAATAATCGCACCGAACTCCTCGGGCGTTGCCAGATCGGTTCTCGCTGTGACCGTAAATTCCCTGCGCTGGCTCTCAACGCGCCCTGCGGGCAGCTCCACATTCTGCTGGCCAATCGCGGCCTCCACATCGGATGGCGCAAGCCCGTACGCAGCGAGCCGCTCTCGATCAATCCAGATGCGCATGGCGTACTTTCGTTCGCCATTAATTCGAACATCGGCAGCGCCTGGGAGGACCTGCAAGCGCGGCTTAATCAATCGATTCGCAATATCACTAACCTCGAGAGGGCTGCGAACGGCGCTGGAAAATGCAAGCCAAATAATTGGGTTAGCATCCGCCTCCACTTTTGCAATCACAGGCTCATCAACACCGCGAGGAAGCTTTGCGCGCGCCCGAGAGACGCGGTCGCGAACATCAGCCGCCGCAGCATCAGCATCCTTTTCCAAACGAAACGTCACGGTAATTTGCGACTGCTCCGCACGGGAAATCGATGTAATTACATCCACCGAGTCAATGCCCGCAATCGAATCTTCCAAGGGCTTGGTAATCTGGGTCTCAATAACCTCTGCCGATGCCCCCGTGTAATTTGTTTGCACCGTGACCACCGGCGTATCGATGCGCGGATACTCCCGCACGGAGAGCTTTGTGAAAGACACCGCGCCAATCAGCAACACAATCAGTGAAAGCACCGTAGCAAATACGGGCCGTCGAATGCAGAGGTCGGAAATCAGCATGGCAGGTGTGTTGGCCTAACCTTTGGGCTTATCTGAGACGATGCGAACCGGAACATCATTGCCGCGAATCTTGATTTGGCCTGCGGTGATCACCATATCGCCCAAGGCAAGCCCCTCGGTGATTTCAACAACCGTTCGCCCGTCGAGTTGGCTACGAAGCCCTGCCTTTACCGCGACTCGGGTGGCTTTGCCCTCTGTCACTCGAAACACCGAGAGCCTGCCTTGCGCGGTCACTAACGCTTCCTCGGGCACGACCAATGCTGCCTGCCGCGACTCTAATAACAACCGAACACGCACGAACATGCCTGGCTTCAGGCGCTTGCTTGCATCCTTTAATTCGGCGCGAATCAGTAGTGACCGCCCTGCGGCATCGACTGCAACGTCAATTGCCGTGACCCGGGCAGGAAACTCCTGGCCAGGGTAGGCATCGGTCTGCAACATGACTGGCTGGCCTGCTGCAAGCCTACCCAGAATTCGCTCAGGCACGCGAAAATCCGCCTTCATCGAACGCGTATCCTCGAGATTGACCAAGGCCTCACCCTCTTTGACATAGTCGCCAACGCTGATTTGACGAATGCCGATCACGCCATCAAATGGCGCCCGCAGGGACATTTTTTCCAGATTCGCTTGGGCTAATGCAAGCCTCGCCTGGGCAATCTGCGCAGAAGCCCTCGCGTCATCAAGCGAAGCGGCGGAGAGAAACTTTTTCTCAAACAGCTCCTCCGTCCGCTTCAGTTTCGCCTCTGCGAGGTCAAGCTCAGCACGCACCTGACTGACCTGAGCCTGCTGAATTGCAGAGTCAAACAACACGAGCGGACTGCCCGCTTTCACTGCTGCGCCATCTGTAAAAAGAATTTTTGAAATACGCCCCGCAAGCTCAGACTTGAGAACCACGGACTCGGCGGCACGAAGGGTGCCCACCGCTGACAGCACATCATCAAGGTTTACCTGCCGCACTGGCATGGCCTCGACTGTCAGCGGCCCTGATGCAGGCTTGGAGGTCATATCGCGCTGATTCAAGACATCGCCAAGATAGGCCGCAAGCCCCAATCCAGCGCTGACCAAAACAATGATGAGTACCCTTTTTTTGCTCAGCATGATCTGCCTTCAGTCATGATCGATTCAACCCCCAGGTTTGCAAGCGCATCGGCACGCTCATTGCCGGCATGGCCCTGGTGGCCCCGCACCCACTGCCAGCTCACCTGATGCCGCCCAAGCGCCTCATCCAGTTGCTGCCACAAATCCTGGTTCGCAACCGGCTTTTTTGACGCCGTTTTCCAGCCGCGCCGTTTCCAGTCCTGCATCCACTCCTCAACACCTTTTTGCACGTATTGCGAATCAGTCACGATCCGCACCTTGCAAGGACGCCTAAGCGCCACTAACGCCTCAATCACCGCCGTAAGCTCCATGCGATTGTTGGTGGTATGCGCCTCTCCACCATGAAGCTCGCGACACGCACTGCCGTATTCCAATACTGCGCCCCAGCCTCCAGGGCCAGGGTTGCCCTTGCAGGCGCCATCAGTATGAATCACAACTTGGGATGCGGATTCTGGGGATTCGGACATGAGTGTATTATTCTCGGAGCTGCCGCCGCACGGCTCGCAGATAGTTGGCGCTTTTCTCGCCAGTTCGGCCCAATCAACTGCATATGATGCACTCGCTTGACGGCCATGAGGAAATAGACCCCTCCAGCCATTGGCCACCAGCGCCGGCCCGCCGCATTCATCCACTGGAGGCGGGAGAGCCACTTCTCAGACTCAAACGGGGGCAGAAATGCGCCAAAAGCGCTCGCACCCCCGGCTCCAAGATCGAAATTCAAGAGCTTGAGCCAGTCCTTGATGCGCGGCAGGGAAAGCCAGCGATGTCCAGCAGGCGGAAAGCGGCTGACTGAACGCGCGCTTTTCTTCAACCGCCAAAGGCTCAGCGGATTAAAGCCGATTATGACAATTCGGCCCTCGGGAATGAGCACCCGCTGCGCCTCCCTGAGCAAATGATGGGGGTCGCTGCAGACCTCGAGCGTATGCGGCAAAACCAAGAGATCCAGGCTCTCGGTTTGAAAGGGAAGCTCTGGCATCGACCCTACGAAGTAAGAGGGCTTCGCAATCTGGCCGGGATCTGCGGCATCTGGCTCACTGCAGGACACAGCATCGGGCCAGCCCATACGGGCCCGAGTTGACATACGATTGGTCCTTAGTGCGTCTAGGGGCGTTGGGCCTATTTGCATCGCGTGATAACCGAACACATCGGCAAGCGTGGCATCTAACCAGGATTGCTCTTCGGTGAGCAGCCTGGCGCCGAGCGGTGTCTGGCTCCAGAAGTCCCAGTCCTTGAAAGGGTTCTCTAATGATTCGTGCGATTCCGGCATTTGCCGATAACTATATCTGGATCATCGAGGGCGCAAGCGATTCGACGAAGGCGGCTGCCGTGATCGACCCTGGCCAGGCTGAGCCCGTAATGGCGGCCCTCGAACAAAGAGGGCTCTCGCTCGCGGCCATTTTAATTACCCACCACCATGCCGACCATACCGGAGGCATCCCCGACTTGGTCGCGCAGGCCCCCTGGCACCTGGGAAAAGCGCCTGTAGTCTACGGGCCAGCCCAGGAGCCCATTGAGGGTATAACGTGCAGGCTTTGGGAAGGTGATGTCGTAGAGCTTGATGCGCTTAACGCGAGGTTTTCAGTCATTGAAGTCCCAGGCCACACGCGAGGTCATATCGCCTACTTCGGTTTTTGCGATTCTGCTGATCCCGTGCTCTTTTGCGGTGACACCCTCTTTGCGGCGGGCTGCGGGCGAGTCTTTGAGGGAAGCCATGATCAGATGTGGAACTCTTTGCAAAAGCTCTCATCCCTTCCCGGAAATACGGCGCTCTACTGCGCCCACGAATACACGCTGAGTAACCTCAAGTTTGCGCGGCACGCCCTTCCAGAAAACAAGGCCATCGCCGATCGCTTTGAAAAAGTCTCTGGCCTTCGAGCCCTGAATCAAATCTCTCTGCCTAGCTCGATCGAAGAAGAACTGCTCACCAACCCTTTTCTTCTTTGCAAGAATGCGATCGAATTCGCCAGCCGCCGCAAGCTTAAAGACGATTTTCGAGGATAATCTAGCTCTTCATGCTTGCTCAATTCTTTAGCTGCTGGGCTCGGCCCGTAACGCTCATTTCAGTGTCACTGATCACACTGTCTGGATGCGCATCGCTGTCCCAAAGACAGCTCCCAGCCCAGCAGAGTGAGGCGAATCGAACCTCGCCGACTGAAGGCGCTTTACCCGCGCTGCGGGGCAAAGAGCGCGCCGAAAACCAGGCGATTGTGATTAGCCAGACACCCCGCTATGACAATCTCATCAGCAGGATTCGAGCTGGCTTTGCAATGCCGGAGCTCGAAAGTCCCTTGGTCGCTCAGCATGAGCGCTGGATTGTTCGAAATCCGGAGTACCTGAACCGCGTGCTGGACCGCGGAGGCAAATACCTGTTTCATATTGTTGAGGAGCTTGAGGCGCGAAAAATGCCGACTGAGCTGGCACTACTGCCCATCGTGGAAAGCGCATTTAATCCACAGGCACTCTCCCGAGCAAAGGCTGCGGGGCTTTGGCAGTTTATTCCCTCAACCGGCCGGATTTTCGATCTCCAACAGAACTGGTGGATGGACCAACGTCGTGACGTGATTGAGTCCACCCGTGCTGCGCTGGATTATCTGCAGCGCCTCTACGAGCTTCAAGAGCAAGACTGGTTTTTGGCGCTCGCCAGCTACAACTGGGGCGAAGGCTCGGTGCTTCGGGCACGCAAACGCAACGAAGCGCAGAAAAAACCGACTGATTACCTGAGCCTGCGAATGCCGAACGAGACGCGCAACTATGTGCCCAAGCTCATTGCACTTCGAAATATTTTGGCCAATCCCGAGAAATTCGGAGTGAGACTTCCAAGAATTCCCAATGAGCCCTTTTTCGTCATCGTCGATAAGGAACAATCGATCGATTTGGCCTTGGCCGCAAGCTTTGCGGGTATGAGCGTTCAGGAGTTTGTCGAGCTCAACCCCTCACACCACCGGCCCATCATTAATGCCAGCCGAACCAACCGGATCATCTTGCCTGCGGACCGAGCCCCACGTTTTCAAGAGGCGCTGCAGGCGCACGTGGCCCGGGGCGCTCCGCTAGTGAGCTGGAAGCCGTACACCCTTGAGAAAAATGAAACGCTGGTGAGCCTTGCCCGAAAAACAGGCGTGACGATCACGGCGTTGCGCCAGGCCAATGGGCTTCGCCCCAACGCAAACCCTCTTCCGGGCACCACACTACTTGCTCCGGTGATCTCTGAAACAAGCCCTGCACAAATTGAATCAACGCTGGCGAAATTTAAAGGCACGCGAGTCATTGAAAAAGTGCAAGTGCCCGCGGTTCATCATCGGGTTACTAGCAAAGACACGCTCGCAAGAATTGCCAAACGCTATGGAGTGAGCCAGGCAGAAATCAGGAGGCTCAATAAGCTTCAAGGCGATCTGAAGGCGGGCCAACGGCTACTGATTCGCCCCGCCCGAACCGACACCGTCGTGACGGATGAAAACGGCAGAAAAACCGTGACAGCAGCCCCAGGCGGATCGGCTAGGAAATAAAAAGGCGCTTTAAAAAGCGCCTATTAAGATTTAAGCCGCGCGCGGGCTTTGCCGATTCGGAATTGCCATTCGAATGCGCTTCGAAAACTCTTCAAGCGCTGCAATTCCAGAGGCCTCTGCACGTGCACACCATGACTGCAATCCAGCCACAGCAGACTCTACAGAGTTGTGGCGGCGGCTCCACATCGCTTCAAACTCTTTGCGCAGCTCAGCCCACTTCTCAGCATAGCCCGGCTGCGCTTTCTGGTTGCGAGAGTCACGCTTAAAGGCCTTAGCAAGTGATGCCATCAGCTCATATTTGTTGTTAATCACCGCCTCAACCGTATCCGCATCAATCGTATTGCGGGCAGGATCAATCATGAGGCCCGCGGGCAAGGGCCTGGGCTTGGCAAGGCCCACGAAAGACAACAACCGGATATACATCCAGCCAATGTCGAACTCGTACCACTTGCTTGAGAGCTTAGGCGATGTCGCAAAGGTGTGATGGTTGTTGTGAAGCTCTTCACCGCCAATCAAAATGCCCCATGGCGAAATATTGGTGCTCGTGTCGGGGCTTTTGAAATTTCGGTAGCCCCAAAAGTGCCCAATGCCATTGATCACACCCGCAGCCAGGAATGGAATCCAGGCCATTTGCACAGCCCAAACGGCAGCACCCACCGCTCCAAAAAGCAGCACATCGGCAATCAGCAATAAAGACACGCCAAGCACGCTGTGCTTTGAATAAACATGACGCTCGATCCAATCATCGGGAGTGCCATGGCCATAGCGCGCAACCATTTCCTTATCGAGCGCGGCCTCACGATAGAGCTCAGCACCTTCCCAGAGCACCTTGCTGATGCCCTTCGTCTGTGGGCTATGCGGGTCTTCTTCGGTTTCGCATTTCGCGTGATGCTTACGGTGAATCGCTGCCCATTCTTTGGTCACCATCCCGGTGGAAAGCCAAAGCCACAGTCGCAGGGGGTGTGACACCAATGGGTGAAGCTCAAGCGCCCGATGGGCCTGACAACGATGCAAATACACTGTCACCCCGATGATGGTGAGGTGCGTGGTAACCAAAGTAAACAACACGATCGCCGGCCATTGCCAGCCGCTTAAGCCGTAGCGAACAAAGTCCCAAAGCGTTGTCATCAGTTCCAAATTGAGCTCCCTCACCCGTTTCCCGAGTTTGTGTAAGTACCCTAGGAATTATCCCATCCCCACGGCCTAACCGCTAGCCCTCAACTCCATGACCGCACCGTAAAACCCGTCAGTTCCAGTGCGGTGCGGCCATAGCGTCAGGTCGTTATCGGCAGACCAAGCCCGCCAGCTCTCTGGCAGGCAGATCCCCTGGCCAGCGAGCACCACCTGAGATGAGACCCTGGAAAAACTCGGGTGTTCCAACAAAAAGTGGTCAACGACGCCCTGATTCTCCACAGGCAATAAGCTACAGGTTGCGTATATCAAACGCCCGCCCGGGCGAACCAGTTGGGAAGCGGCACTCATGATTTCTGTTTGCAAAGACACAAAGCCCTTAAGCTTGTCTTGCGACAAACGCCATTTCAGGTCGGGGCTTCGTCTCAAGGTGCCGGTGCCACTGCAGGGCGCATCGACAAAAACAATATCTGCCTTTCCTTTAATTCGATCCAGACGGCTATCGCGCATGCCGCTAATGGCGAGGGTCCAGACATTGTTGGCGCCACTGCGCGCAAGTCGTGGCTTTAGCTTAGCCAATCGCGGTGCCGATCTGTCAATCGCATAAACCCTGCCTGACCCACGCAGTGCGGCGGCTAGTGCCAAGGTCTTGCCGCCTGCGCCCGCGCAAAAATCAACAACCATTTGCCCACGTCTTGGCGAGGCCAGGCGCGACAACAACTGGCTGCCAAGATCTTGGACCTCCACTACACCCATCTCGTAAGCGCGGCAACGCTCGATGTTGGGCTTGCCTTGCACACGCAAGGCTTCTTCAAGAATTTCTACCGAAGATGCCACGATGCCCTCTGAGTGCAGGTCTTGCACGATTTTTTCTGCCCTTCCCTTACTTATGTTCACTCGCAGATCAAGCGCCGCCGCCTCGGCAATTGCACTCACAAAAGCCGTGAACTCCTGTTGCCCGATTGTTTCAATGAGCAGCTGCGAAAGCCACTGAGGCAACTCTTTGGCGCGTAGCGCCTGCCAAAACGAATCAGCAATCCTGAGCCTGTCTTTGCTTCCCAGATTCGGATGATTGCGAAAGTAGCGCTGAAGGATCTGGCCTGCAGGCAAATCTGATTCCATCACCTGCGCAAGCAGCTGGGCAAGGCTGTCGTTTTGACTCACGTGTTGGAGACGATTAGCAAGGGAGAAAAAGTGTGCGTGAAATCACCCTTGCCTTGATCGTGCCAGATCGACTTGCGCAATACGCAGCGGCCTGAGAGCACTGCCGCCACTGCAGCCGGATAAACCTGATGCTCGACGCCTAACACTCGCAGGGCTAACGAAGCTTCCGTGTCATGGTCAAGCACCGGCACAATGCCTTGCGCAAGAATGGGTCCATGATCAAGCTCGGCAGTGACCGAGTGCACTGTACAGCCGTGAACCTTCACACCGGCATCAATTGCCCGCTGATGGGTATTTAAACCCTTGAACGCCGGCAGCAATGAAGGATGAATGTTTAAAAGCCTGCCCTCGAACCGCTTACAAAATTCAGGTGTAAGAATACGCATGAATCCGGCGAGCACCACGAGGTCGGGGGCGTCCTTTTCAATTTCATCGCCAAGCGCCCGATCAAAGGCTGATCGATCCGCAAACTGCTCATGGTCAAGCACAAGGCTCGCGATGCCTCGGTCTGCTGCAAATTGAAGGCCCGCGGCCGTCGGCCGATTCGAAATGACACGCGATACCGCTACAGGCCAGCCCTCTCGTTCACGGCGCGCAAGGATCGCGCCAAGATTGGAGCCACGGCCGGAAATCAAGACCACAAGGCGTTTCATAGACCAACGATTGTACCGGGACCCTATAATCCAAGCTTTATTCGTGTACCGGCCGAACAATCGCAAGATGCTGATTTTTCAAGGATTTTTTCCCAAAGACCCTGCCCCCCGAGGCAGGGCAGTGACTATTGGGAATTTCGATGGCGTGCACTGCGGCCACCAGGCCCTGATTCAAAAGACAAATTCACTGGCGGAGAAAGAGAGCCTCGTGAGCACCTTGGTGACCTTTGAGCCACATCCCAAGGCATTTTTTGCACCTCAACAGGCGCCAGGAACCATTCAAGGGCTGCGCGGCAAGGCAAAGGCGATTGCGACGCTAGGCATTGACGAGATGTGTGTCCTTCGATTTCGACAATCATTGGCGAGCATGAGCGCGGAATCCTTCATGCAGGATTTCCTGCGTGATGCCCTCCATGCAAGGCATATCGTCATTGGCGATGACTTTCGCTTTGGCGCAAAACGTCGTGGCGATGTTGCGATGTTGTCACAAGCAGGCACTTCGCATGGCTGGCAGGTCCACTGCGTTAAGGGCGTAAGCCTTGATGGCCAACGCGTCTCAAGCTCAAAGCTTCGAGAAGCCCTTGCAAGCGGGGATCTCGCGCTCACGCAACGGCTGATGGGAAGACCGTATACCCTTTCTGGCCATGTTGCCCATGGCCGAAAACTTGGCCGAGACATCGGGTTTCCAACGCTCAACATCCCGGTGCATTCCCGGCTCATTCTCTCCGGCGTATTCGTGGTGAGCGCGCATGGCCTTGGGCCCGCGCCAATTCAAGGCGTGGCAAGCCTGGGCCGCAGGCCAACTGTTGAAGACCAAGGCAGGCTTTTGCTCGAAGTGCATCTCTTTGACTGGAGTGGAGATGCCTACGGAAAAACAGTCTGTGTCGAATTTCATGAAAAACTGCGCAGTGAACAACGCTACGATGCACTTTCGGCAATGATTGCCCAGATACAACTCGATGCGCAGGCCGCGCGCGATTACTTTGCACAACAACATGCCCACTGATCCTTTTGCCTCACCCGAACAAGTCAATCTTCCGCAAACGAACTTTCCAATGCGCGGCGATTTATCAAAACGCGAGCCCGCTTGGGTTGCCCGTTGGCAGGAACAAGGAGTGTATCAACGCATTCGGGCCCGAAGCCAAGGCAAGCCGCTGTTTGTGCTGCACGATGGCCCGCCTTATGCCAACGGCGATATTCATATCGGTCATGCGGTCAACAAAATTCTCAAAGACATGATCGTCAAATCCAAAACCCTCTCCGGGTTTGACGCGCGCTATGTGCCTGGCTGGGACTGCCACGGCATGCCCATTGAAATTCAGATCGAAAAACAGTTCGGCAAGGGCCTGCCCACACAAGAAGTGCAAAGCAAATCCCGAGCCTATGCGAAAGAACAAATTGAAAAACAAAAACGCGATTTCATTCGGCTGGGTGTGCTGGGCCAATGGGACAAGCCCTACCAAACCATGGCCCCCAGAAATGAGGCTGATGAAATTCGTGCACTAAAAAAAATCCTCGACAAGGGTTTTGTGTTTCGGGGCTTAAAGCCCGTGAACTGGTGCTTTGACTGCGGCTCTGCGCTGGCCGAAGCCGAGGTGGAATACGCTGATAAAACAGACCCGGCCATTGATGTCGCGTTTCAGGCTCCAGAAACTGCGCGCGCCGAAATTATCAAAGCCTTTCACATTGAGGCCCACCACCTGCAAGGCCAGGTGGCCGCCGTGATCTGGACCACGACACCCTGGACGCTACCCGGCAATCAGGCTCTCAATGTCCATCCCGACTTTGAATACGCCTTGATTGAAGTCACTGGGCATGCCCCGGATGCAGGCAGCCGAAAGTTTGCGCCCAATACCCGCTTTCAATGGCTCGTGTTGGCAAAAGAGCGGGTTGAAGCCTGCTTTAAGTCTTGGGGTCTGACAGGCGAGATCCGTGCAGTTTGCAAAGGCAGCGCCTTGGCTGGAATTGCTTTTGAACATCCGCTGCATGGAGCGGATGCAGGCTTTGCGCGGACATCAAAAATCATTGCCGCAGACTACGTCAACCTTGAGAGCGGTACAGGCATTGTCCATTGCGCACCGGCCTATGGCGTTGACGATTATCTTTCCTGCAAGGCCGACGGCATGAAAGATTCCGACATCCTCACCCCGGTGATGGGCGATGGTCGCTATGCGCAGGCTTTGCCGCTTTATGGCGGCATGTTGATCTGGGATGCCAACCCGAAGATCACGGGCCAGCTTGCTGAAGTCGGAACGCTCATGAATTCAGAGCGATACACCCACAGCTATATGCACTGCTGGCGGCACAAGACCCCTGTGATTTTGCGCGCGACAAACCAGTGGTTTGCAGGCATGGATGTCACCCCCAAAGATGGCGGTCCGACGCTTCGGGAAATGGCCCTCGCAGGCGTTGAAGCCACACAGTTCTTTCCGCAATGGGGAAAAGCCAGGCTCGCCGCCATGATTGCCAATCGGCCGGACTGGACCTTGTCTCGTCAGCGCCAGTGGGGCGTGCCCATGGCCTTTTTCATTCACAAAGAGACCGGCGCCTTGCACCCGCGCACTTCAGAGTTTTTAGAGGCCATTGCAAGCCGGGTAGAGCAAGAAGGCATTGAAGCTTGGCAGCGCATCACCGCACAAGAGATGCTCGGCGATGATGCGAAAGACTACGTCAAGAATATCGATACGCTCGATGTCTGGTTCGATTCGGGCACAACTCATGAAACCGTGTTGCGCGGCTCGCACGCAAGCGAATCAGTGTTCCCGGCAGATCTTTATCTTGAAGGCAGCGACCAGCATCGCGGATGGTTTCATTCCTCCCTGCTCACGAGCTGCATGATCAATGGGGTGCCGCCTTATAAGGCCTTGCTCACCCACGGCTTTGTGGTTGATGGCCAGGGCCGCAAGATGAGTAAATCCATGGGCAATGTGATTGCTCCGCAAAAAGTGTCGGACACCATGGGCGCAGATATTTTGCGGCTATGGGTTGCCAGCACCGATTACTCCGGCGAGCTCTCCATTTCAGATACGATTTTGAAACGCGTGGTGGAATCGTATCGCCGCATTCGCAATACTCTATGTTTTTTATTGGGTAACTTAAGCGATTTTGACAGCGCAAAAGACGCAGTGGCGATGGATGATCTTGCGGAAATTGACCGCTATGCGGTTGCACTCATGGCCCAGGTGCAATCCGAGGTACTGGCTGATTACGAGAAATTCTCGTTTCACCCTGCTGTGTCAAAACTTGTTGGCTTTTGCTCTGAAGATCTGGGCGCGTTTTATCTCGACATCTTGAAAGACCGGCTCTACACCACGGCCGGAAATTCCCGGGCGCGTCGTTCAGCGCAAACCGCCCTTTGGCACATCACAGAGTCGATGACCCGACTGCTTGCGCCTTTTCTCTCCTTTACTGCCAATGAAGCCTGGCAAAGCCTCCATCAAAAAGAAGGCCCCACAGATCCGACCATATTTGAACAAGAGGCCCACCAGCTGCCAGTCATTGCAGCAGCCGAGACTCTGTTGGAAAAATGGCAAGCCGTTCGCGAGGCGAGAGCTGAAGTCTTGAGAGCCATTGAGGTGGAGCGTGAGGCAGGCCGTGTGGGCTCATCTCTCGGAGCAGGTATTACGATTGAGGCAGGCGCTGCAATTGCCGAGGTTTTGGAAAGCCTGGGCGATGGGTTGAAGTTTGTCATGATCACATCGGATGCCGCGGTGCGTGTCGATCAGAGCCTGGAGCCCATGGCCGTAGGGGTCCAGGTTGCGGCCCTAGCCCATTCCAAATGTGAACGATGCTGGCACCTGCGTGCTGATGTCGGGGCCAAGCCAGAACACCCTGGGTTATGCGGCCGTTGCATCACGAACCTTTATGGCGAAGGAGAAGCGCGTGCCATCGCCTAAACGATCAACAGGCGGTATGACCCCTGCGCGCTGGGCGGTTGTTGTCGCCTTGCTGGTGGGCCTTGATCAGCTCTCCAAGCTCATCATCGTGAACACCTATGCCTTGGGGCAGTTCACCTATGTCACCTCTTGGTTCAATATCGTCCGCGTCCACAACACCGGCGCAGCCTTCAGTTTTCTTGCCGATGCAGGAGGGTGGCAGCGCTGGTTTTTTGTAGGGCTCGGTGTGATCGCCGTGGGCTATCTTGGCTACCTGATTGTTCAGCACGCCCGACAGATCTGGTTCTCGCTTGCCGCAACGCTGCTCATTGCGGGAGCAATCGGCAACACCATTGATCGACTGAGCTATGGCTATGTGATTGACTTCATTGACTGGCATGTCGCAGGCTGGCACTGGCCCGCTTTTAATCTGGCCGATAGCTGCATTACAGTTGGCGCGATTCTGTTTATCCTTGATGAAATCAGAAGGGTGAAAAAAGGATGAGGCTTGCCCATCGGCATTTCGTCATTGGCATCACCGGCGGCATCGCCGCTTACAAAACCTGCGAGCTGGTGCGTCGTCTACAAGACGAGGGCGCCACAGTTCAGGTGGTGATGACGCAGGCTGCAACACATTTTGTTTCGGCACTCACTTTTCAGGCGCTTTCGGACCGGCCGGTTTATACCGATGAATGGTCTACCCCCGCTCTAAGCAGCCCAGCCAATGGCATGGCCCATATTGATTTGGCCCGCGAGGCCGATGCGATTTTGATTGCGCCCGCAAGCGCTGATTTCATTGCGCAGCTGGCAGGCGGCCAAACGGGGAATTTACTGGCCACACTCTGCCTGGCCCGTGATGTGCCGCTATTCATTGCGCCCGCGATGAACCGGCAAATGTGGGAAAACCCCGCCACGCAACGAAACATTGGCCAGCTGAAACACGATGGCGTTGAAATGCTTGGCCCAGGCCGCGGTGCCCAGGCCTGTGGCGAAACCGGTGATGGACGCATGCTCGAGCCCGCCGACTTATTGCAAGCCCTTGTCAATCGCTTTGGGCCCGATTCGGAATTCAGCGCCAGGCAAACACCCAATATTCGTGGCGTACTCGAAGGCAAACGCGTATTGATCACAGCAGGGCCAACCTTTGAGCCCATTGACCCGGTTCGTGGCATCACCAACCGATCCTCTGGAAAAATGGGCTATGCCATCGCCCGCGCGGCAGTGCAGGCAGGGGCCCGGGTTGCTTTGGTGAGCGGGCCTGTAGCCCTTCGCACCCCGCACGGCGTACAACGCATTGACGTGACAACAGCGCAAGAGATGCACGACGCTGTGATGAAGTTAGTCGGTGAGCAGTCTCCGAATGCGTTTATCGCGGTTGCCGCTGTCGCCGACTGGCGGCCCAAGGCCCCCCTTGATCTAAAAATCAAAAAAGAATCCGGCGCGGGCCTTTCGCAAATTGAATGGGAGGAAAACCCAGATATTTTGGCCAAGGTGGCAAGCCTTGACGCCGCGCCTTTTTGCATTGGTTTTGCTGCGGAAACAGGAAGCCTGGAGAGTCTCAAAGCCTTGCTGCCTGCAAAACGCGCCCGAAAAGGCGTGCCGTTGCTCGTGGGCAATATCGGGCCCGAGACTTTTGGCGCCGACTCGAATCGTGTTGTGCTGTGTGACGACAGCGAAGTGCGATCGCTTGATGCAAATAACAAAGACGATATTGCCGCCCTGCTTGTTTTTGAACTCTCGAAAAGGCTTTGCACATGAAGATCGATGTAAAAATTCTGGACCCTCGCATGAGCGGCCAGCTGCCCCGCTATGCCACCTCTGCCTCTGCGGGGCTTGATCTTCGTGCCTGTATTGATGCGCCGATTGTGATGGCACCGGGCGATGCCCAAATGATTCCGACCGGACTGGCCATCTATATCGCCGATCCCGGCTATGCCGGAATGATTCTTCCGCGCTCTGGCCTTGGCCACAAGCACGGCATCGTGCTTGGAAACCTCGTCGGGCTGATTGATGCCGATTATCAGGGCCCGCTCATGATCTCGGCCTGGAACCGCGGCAAAGAGAGCTTTACGCTAAATCCGATGGAACGGCTCGCGCAGCTTGTAATCGTCCCAGTGCAGCAGGTAGAACTCAATATCGTGCAGGAATTTCCATCCACCGATCGTGGCACCGGCGGATTCGGCAGCACTGGACGTCACTAGCGGTTATCTTCAGCCTACTTCAGCACACGAAACAAATTGTTGAAATCGTCGGTCCAGGGTTTCAGGCCAGCGATTTGCGCTATTTCTTCGCGCCTTTGCTGAATTGATTTACTCGACAAAAGTGTTTGGTTGCGAGTCACCAATACCCAGTCGGAATAGCCAATCAGGCGTTCATCCCCCACTGGCCCATCACTGATCAGCACCGATGAATAGCCGGCCTCTTGGGCGATCAGCTCCACCACAGGGGCGAGCGTCAGGTAACGGTTGGTCACATGAAACACCACGACCCCTTCAGGCGAGAGGTGACGGCTGTAGACCTTTAGCGCCTCTCGGGTCATGAGGTGAATGGGGATGGAATCACTCGAGAAAGCGTCGATCACCAGCACATCGAACCGTTTGGAAGGCTCTCGTTCAAGTACAAGGCGCGCATCGCCGATTGCAAGTGAAATCTCTGCAGCAGATTCCTTCAGGTAAAAGAAATCGTTTTGGGCCAGATGTACCACCTGTGGATTGATCTCGTAAAACCGATAGTGGTCTTGCGGCCGGCCGTAAGTGGCAAGCGTTCCCACGCCTAGGCCAATCACCCCAACACGAATGCCCTTGGGTTTTTGTGCTGCCAGCTCCTGAATCGCAACGCCCACGCCAGACCGCAGACCATAGTAGGTTGTTGGCATATGACGGCGCTCCGCATTGAGGTCTTGTAGTCCGTGCAGAATCACTCCGTGGACGAGTCGGCGCACTGGCTCAGGCTGATCAGGCACCATCCGTTCTCTCACCTGGAGCGTGCCGTAGAAGTTTCGAGAGGCGTCGATGTTTTTTTCAAAGTTCTCGGCGACATAGCCTTTCAGAAAGAAACTACTCGCCGCAATGCTGATCGCGCTGCTCACGACAAACAGGCTCTTGAGCGGGCCGTGCATGCGCGAGAGGCCTATCCAAATGCCGATGCCCCCTACTAACAAAATGGCCAGCGGCAGCTCCCAGTAAAACGGCAACAAATGCGGGCCGAGCATGGACACGATCAGTCCGCCGCAGGCGCCACCCAGTGCAATCACCAAATAAAAACGAGTCAAGTAACGGGCATCGGGCTTGGATTGCGAGAGCTCTCCATGGCAAAACAGACAGATCATTAAAAGCCCGCCTGTATAGAGCGGTATTGCATAGTTGATATCGAGTACGCCGTCTTCGGCAATCAACCCCCAGGCCATGAAGACAGCAATCACCATGGCCGGAAGCATCATCGAGTCGCGAAAATACCAGCCCCTTCCCTGCCTGCCTTCAAAGGCAATCACAAAAGTCAGTAAATAAAGCGATAGCGGCAAGACCCAGAGAAAGGGGATGGAAGCCACGTTTTGTGTGACATGGCTTGAGACCGAAAGCAGCAACATAGTGGGAAGCCCCGCCAAGGCAAACCAGAGGGCATAGTCCCGAAAAGATGGTGCCTGAACGAGTGCAGGGGCCGAATGGTTGTCTTGCGCAGGCGGATTTTTGGCGGGCTCCAAGCGATATTTTTCGTACGCGCCCGAAAGCCGAAGCGAGCGAAAGGCCACCGCAATCGTGAGCAGCACAAACAAGCCATAAAAGCTGCTCCACGCAATAGCCTGTACTCGCGTGCTCACCCACATCTCAATTGCAAAAGGATAAGAGAGCAATCCCAACAAAGAAGCAAAGTTAGAAAGAGCGAACAGGCGGTAAGCCCTTTGGGCCACCTCGGGGCTCGACTGCTCGCGCGCAAACCACGACTGAAGCAAAGGGCCCGTTGTGGCTAATAAAAAATAAGGCAGCCCAATCGTTGCCGCCAGCAAACCCAGAATACGCAGCAAAGGCTCCTCGTCACCAACGGGCTTCCAGTGGGCCCCGGCCACAATCGGCAGTGCAGCAAGGCTGATGATCAGCAGGCTGCTATGAAGCCAGGTTTGTGCCTTGGCACTTAGGCGCTGAACCGCATCAGAATAGGCGTACCCCGCAAGCAAGGTCACCTGAAAAAAAGCCAGGCACGTCGTCCACACCGCTGCGGTTCCGCCAAACCAAGGGACAATTTGCTTTGCGATGATTGGCTGAACAAGAAACAACAAAAAGCTTGAGACAAAAACCGTCAGTGCATAAAGAATCATCCAGCTAGCCTCGCATCAAGCTTTCTGCCATCGGCAACAAATAATCGAATTCCCTCGGCAAGTTTTTCGCTGGCCATGGTGTCTTCATTTAAGGCGAAGCGAAACAAAGGCTCCGAGGTGTTGAGTGCTGCCGAGGCCTGGCCCGGCGCCTGCGCCTGTGGGTCGAGGGCCCGTTCAAGGCTTGCCTCAGAGTCCATGAAACGAAGCTGCTCAAGAAGATCCGGGCTCACGGTAAGCAGGTCGCAGCCTGCCAGGGCCAGCACCTGCCCCGCGTTCCGAAAACTTGCCCCCATGACTTCAGTGTGGAAACGATGGTGCTTGAGATAGGCGTAAATTTTTTTCACCGAAAGCACCCCAGGGTCTTGCTCGGGTGAATCCCAATTCGCGCCAGACTTCTTGTGCCAATCACTGATACGCCCCACGAAAGGCGAGATGAGGGTCGCACCCGAGTCAGCGGCAGTTGCTGCCTGCACCAAAGAAAAAATCAAGGTCACATTGCAAGCAATCCCCTGTTTTTCCAGGGCTGATACGGCCTTAAGCCCCTCCCAGGTTGCTGCGACTTTAATGAGCACCCTCGATTTATCGATGCCTTGCGCAGCGTAAGCCTCAATAATTCTCTGGGCCTCTGCCACGGTGGCATCGGTATCGAAGGAAAGCCTAGCGTCCACCTCCGTCGATACGCGGCCAGGAATGATTTTCAAAATTTCACAACCAAATCGAACCAATACCTGACGCGACTTGTCGGTAACTTTCCTACTGACGGACTGGGACTTGACGTCCTCCAAAATGCCTGCGTACTCGGGCTTATCGAGCGCCCGGATAATCAGGGTTGGGTTGGTCGTGGCGTCTTGCGGCTGATAAGCCCGCATAGACTCGAAATCGCCCGTATCAGCAACTACCGTCGTGAACTGCTTCAGGGCCTCTAGGGCGTTAGGGATCATGAAAGGAAAACAGGCATGTTCGGGAAAACCGAATCATGCCTGAATTCATACCGTCATTGCGAGCCGTCGAAGACGGCATGGCAATCTGCTTAAGTGAGCATATCCGCCCAAATGTTGCGAGCCCAGCCAATCGCGTAGCTACCTTCCAACTCCGTGGCACTGGCGCTAACCCCTCCTGAGCCGGGAACGGGCTTGACCGTTCTGTCTTTCGGATCCCACTGATGCACACTGGCCACGTGAACCACGGTCTTGGCATCCACGAAGCTGTAGCAGGTGTTCGCCATAACCGGCGCATCGGGCGCACGACCATTCATGAGTTCAACAATGGCCGCCGCAGCGGTCTTGCCATGCTGATTCGCCATATGTCCAGACTTGGGCATACCGGGTGCCGGGAAGGTCGCATCGCCCAGCACATGAATGTTCTTGTGCACGGTGGATTCCATCGTCATCCAATCGACAGCGCACCACAAGTTATTCATGTTGATCAGGCCTGTACTGCGCGCAATATCGCCAGCGCGATGCGGGGGCACCACATTGAGCACATCTCCTGTGATGCGATCGCCAGTCTCGGTCGATAAGCGCTTACCTTTGAGGTCAAGCTCGGTCACCACCATGTTGGCGTTGTATTCGATCATGCCCTTGTAGTGCTCATCCCAGGCTTTCATGAAAAGGCCCTTCTTCGACTGAATGTCGGGATTGGCATCCATGATCACAACCTTACTGCGGGTTTTGCCAGCGGTCTTGAGCAGGTTAGCCACCTGGCAAGCGCGCTCATAAGGCCCTGGCGGGCAGCGATACGGGGCCTTAGGAATCGAGAGTACATACACGCCGCCATCGCGCATCGCATCGAGCTGGGCACGCAGAGCCCGGGTCTGCGCACCAGCCTTCCAGGAATGCAGCACTGTTTTCTGCGCTTCAGCATTCAACCCTGCAATCGCGTCGAAATTGAAATCAATGCCCGGGGAGACCACCAAACGGTCATAGCTCAGGTCGGCCATCTTCTTCATGGAGACCGTTTTCTTTGCCGGATCAATGCGCGTAACTTCGTCATTCACCACAATGATGCCGCGGGCCTTGAGCTTGTCATAGCTATGGGTCAGAAACTCCATGGTCTGGACACCGCCAAGAACCAGGTTTGAAATTGGGCAAGAAACGAACCGGCTCTCACGCTCAATGAGGTAGACCTCAATGGCACCGCCCGACCACTCGTTGATATATTTTGCAGCGGTCGCACCGCCATAACCGCCGCCAATCACCACCACACGGCCAATCTTTTTCGCCGGTGCAGAGCCCGATTGGGTCGCACATCCGGCAAGACCCCCCGCCGCTGTGACTGCGACACCCGCGGCCCCTGCCTTTAGCAGGCTGCGACGATTCTCGAATTGCTTAGACATTATCTTCTCCTTGTTCGGCGCTCACGGTCTTATTTCTTTTTCGGCTGTGCTGCAAAGTAGGCAGCTAAGTCGACGATTTGCTTGTCGGTGTAGCCCTTCGTGATCTGGTGCATGATCGTGGCCGGTCTTTGACCGTTACGAAATTCGTTCATTACAGCGATGAACTTTTCCCTGTCATAGCCGGCTAGAGATGCCATGATGCCGACACTTCGGCCATCGGTGCCATGGCAGTTTGCGCAGTTGGCAGCCAAATAACGAGTTTTGTTGAAGTCTTGCGCCTGGACTGGCGCGCTGAGTGCAACCAACGCTGATCCGGCAAACGCTGCGACGGCGAGATGCTTTCGCATGTGATCCCCTCCTCTGTATTAGTGAAACAGCACGCGGATTCTGTCAGAAAATTACACGCATGCCTATGCAGGAATTCAGCAATACATTTTCCGCGCCGCAGCACTTCACATCAAGAAACGAGCTCTGCCCTATCCCTGTCGGCCCGCGGCTCTGGCTTCTCGCTGCCCTCTTCCGGAAACTCAAGCGTAACCTGATCGGGTTTGTCCGGATCCACATCAATATGCACACGGCCGCCAGACACGAGCCTGCCAAAGAGCAGCTCATCGGCCAAGGCCTTGCGAATCGTGTCTTGAATCAAGCGTTGCATGGGCCTTGCACCCATTTGGGGATCGAAGCCTTTCCTCGCCAAAAACGCCCGCAGGCTTTCAGAGAAACTGACTTCAACTTTCTTTTCCTGCAACTGCTGCTCAAGGCCAATGAGGAACTTGTCGACCACCCGCATAATGATGTCGGAATCAAGCGCTCTGAATGAGACGATGGCGTCAAGCCGGTTGCGAAATTCCGGCGTAAACATACGCTTGATATCGGCCATTTCATCGCCGGCCTCACGCGCATTCGAAAAGCCGATGGTGCGCTTGTTCAAGGTTTCAGCGCCAGCGTTTGTCGTCATGATGATGATGACGTTGCGAAAATCTGCCTTGCGTCCGTTGTTATCGGTCAACGTGCCGTGATCCATCACCTGAAGGAGCACATTGAAGATATCGGGGTGGGCTTTTTCAATCTCATCAAGCAGCAACACCGCATGCGGCTTTTTGGTGACTGCCTCAGTCAGCAAGCCGCCTTGATCAAAGCCAACATATCCCGGAGGGGCGCCAATCAAACGCGAAACGGCATGACGCTCCATGTATTCCGACATGTCAAAGCGAATCAGCTCGATACCCAGAACATACGCCAGCTGTTTGGCCACTTCGGTCTTACCCACGCCCGTCGGCCCCGAGAACAAAAATGAGCCAATCGGCTTGTCAACCTTGCCTAGGCCAGACCGCGACATCTTGATGGCTGCCGAGAGTGCCTCAATGGCTGGGTCCTGCCCGAACACCACACTCTTTAGGTTCAGCTCAAGCCGCGATAAGACCTGACGATCATCGGTATTCACGGTCGCAGGCGGAATGCGAGCGATCTTGGAGACAATCTCCTCAATTTCCGTTTTGCCAATGGTGCGCTTTTGCTTGCTCTTGGGCAGGATGCGCTGGGCAGCTCCCGCCTCATCAATCACGTCAATGGCCTTGTCGGGCAAATGACGATCATTGATGTATTTCGCCGAAAGCTCTGCAGCGCTTGTGAGCGCCGCTGCCGAGTACTTCACGCCATGGTGCTCTTCGAAGCGGGATTTCAGGCCTTTGAGAATCTGCACCGTTTGCTCCACACTAGGCTCGTTGACATCGATTTTTTGGAATCGACGCGACAACGCGCTGTCTTTCTCAAAAATGCCACGAAACTCGGTGTAAGTCGTTGCGCCAATGCAGCGCAAGGCGCCAGAGGACAAGGCAGGTTTCAAAAGGTTGGACGCATCAAGCGTGCCGCCTGAGGCCGACCCTGCACCGATGAGCGTATGAATCTCGTCGATAAAGAGCACAGCGTGCGGATCGCTCTTGAGTTGTTTGAGCACGGCCTTTAGGCGTTGTTCAAAATCGCCCCGATATTTCGTGCCCGCCAACAAAGCGCCCATGTCTAGTGAGTAGACCGTAGCCTTCTCCAAAATTTCAGGCACTTCCTTATCAACAATGCGTCGAGCTAAACCTTCGGCAATTGCCGTTTTCCCAACGCCAGCCTCGCCCACTAGCAGGGGGTTGTTTTTGCGCCGGCGGCAGAGCACCTGTATGACGCGCTCAACCTCTGACTCACGGCCGATAAGCGGGTCGATCTTGCCCTTTTTAGCAAGCTCATTGACGTTGCTTGTGTACTGATCCAGCGGCGTAGGCTGCGGCGGCGTGGCTGAAGAACCAGCGACTTCAGCCTCAGCGGCACCCGCCTCCTCTTCCTTGCCCTGCGCGGGCTGGCCGGTTTTGGTGATGCCATGCGCAATGAAATTCACAACATCCAGGCGGGTGATGCCCTGCTGATGCATAAAGTAAACAGCGTGGGAGTCTTTCTCGCCAAAAATTGCAACCAGCACGTTGGCGCCCGTGACTTCTTTTTTACCGTTAGACGTTGACTGAACATGCATGATGGCCCGCTGAATCACGCGTTGGAAGCCAAGGG
The DNA here is from genome assembly GCA_964582195.1 of uncultured Burkholderiaceae bacterium. GTDB lineage: Bacteria > Pseudomonadota > Gammaproteobacteria > Burkholderiales > Burkholderiaceae_A > Lacustribacter. The sequence continues at coordinate 242,524 of CAZOQN010000001.1, forward strand.
TAGGCTGCGTGTCCACATCATCGGGGCCCTGAATGATTGGCGTGTTATCGGAGATAAAACGATTGAGCGATTTGCGCAGGTCATCAATATTGCCAGCGCAGGCCTTCAGGATTTCAGAAGCCGAAGGGTTATCCAGCAGGGCCAAAAGCAAATGCTCAACAGTGATGAATTCATGCCGCTGCTGCCTGGCCTCCACAAAGGCCATGTGCAAACTCACTTCCAACTCTTGAGAAATCATGCTTCCTCCATCACGCATTGCAGGGGATGCTGGTGCATCCGGGCAAAACTGCTGACCAACTCCACTTTAGTCGCTGCAATGTCACGAGTGTAGACACCGCAGACGCCCCGACCCTCCCGATGGACTTTCAACATGACCTGGGTGGCCTGCTCCAGATCCATCAAGAAGAATTTTTGCAGCACAACAACCACAAATTCCATCGGGGTGAAGTCGTCATTGAGCAACAACACCTGATAAAGAGGTGGCACCTTCGGCTTGGACTCTTGGCGCTCCAAAAGTGCCGTAGAGCCCCTATCGGGCACAGAAACAGGCCTGTCCCCTTTTTCGGGGCCGGACGAAAACTGTCTAAAAATACCCTGTTTCATATCTTGGGCATTCTAAGGTCAACTCCCAGGTTTGACGAGGGTAGACAAACCACTAGTTTCTGCATATATTCGAGATGTCCTAAAAGGGTTTGAAATCCAGCCTGGTCGGGACAAGTGCGGTCTGACGCATGGTGGGTGTCCCGGCATGGGGTTGGGGTTCTGAAGTGCGCGAATTTTTTAAGGAAGATTAGATGTCTACGGGTACTGTCAAGTGGTTTAACGACGCAAAAGGTTTTGGTTTCATTACGCCCGACGAGGGCGGCGAGGACGTGTTCGCGCACTTCTCGGCAATTTCCACGAGCGGCTTTCGCTCGCTGAAGGAAGGCCAGAAAGTTCAGTTCGACATTGTTCAAGGCCCCAAAGGCAAGCAAGCGTCGAACATTACGCCGCTGTAAGCGTTACAGCGCGTAACAAAAAACCCGGCTTTGGCCGGGTTTTTTGTTTTACATCTGTTCAATCATGACGTCGCCAAAGCCCGAACAAGACACCTGGGTTGCGCCCTCCATGAGACGCGCAAAATCGTAAGTGACTTTCTTGGTGGTAATGGCTTTTTCCATCGCCGTGATGATCAGGTCTGCCGCTTCCACCCAGCCCATGTGCCGCAGCATCATCTCGGCTGAGAGAATGAGAGAGCCCGGGTTCACATAGTCTTTGCCCGCGTATTTTGGCGCCGTGCCATGGGTGGCCTCGAACATGGCGACGCTATCGGACAGGTTCGCGCCCGGCGCAATTCCAATGCCGCCCACCTGAGCTGCAAGCGCATCGGAGATATAGTCGCCATTTAAGTTTAGCGTTGCAATCACGCTGTACTCGTTGGGGCGCAATAAAATCTGTTGTAAGAAGGCATCGGCAATCGAGTCTTTGATCGTGATTTCCTTGCCGGTCTTGGGATTTTTAAACGAACACCATGGCCCCCCATCGATAAGCTTGGCGCCAAACTCTTTTTGCGCCAGTTCGTAGGCCCAATCACGAAAGCCGCCTTCAGTGAATTTCATGATGTTGCCCTTGTGCACGATCGTGACCGAGGGCTTGTCGTTATCAATGGCGTATTGCACGGCCTTACGCATCAAACGTTCGGTGCCCTCACGCGACACCGGCTTGATACCAATGCCCGAGGTATTGGGAAAGCGAATCTTTTTGACGCCGAACTCTTTAATCAGAAGGTCAATGAGCTTTTTGGCTTCGGGGCCTTCGGCCTGGTATTCAATGCCTGCATAGATGTCTTCCGAGTTCTCGCGAAAGATCACCATATCGGTCTTCTCGGGCTCCTTCACAGGGCTCGGAACCCCCTTGAAATAGCGCACCGGGCGCAGGCAGACATAAAGATCGAGCTGCTGCCGCAGGGCCACGTTCAAGGAACGGATGCCGCCGCCCACAGGGGTCGTCAGAGGCCCCTTGATGGAGACCACATAATCCCTCAGCACAGACAATGTCTCATCGGGAAGCCAGACGTCAGGGCCGTAGACCTTGGTGGACTTCTCGCCGCAATAAATTTCCATCCAGGAAATCTTGCGCTTACCGCCATAAGCCTTGGCCACCGCAGCATCGACTACCTTGATCATGACCGGGCTAATGTCGACCCCGGTGCCATCGCCTTCAATGTAAGGAATGATCGGCGTGTCGGGGACGTTTAGAGAAAAATCCTTGTTGACCGTAATTTTTTGGCCCACGGCAGGCACTTTGATTTTGTCGTACACGGCACTCTCCCTGTTTTTTTGAGAATTCTAACGCCCCCCGGGATAATCGTGCTCATGCGCTTAAAACACTTCTTTTTCTGGCTCGCGAGCTCACTGCTGCTCGCTGGCAGCCTCTCCGCCCAAGAGCTGCGCACCGAAACACTAACGATTCGTTTTTTTCAGGTTACCGCCGAGATTGCCCAGACCCCACAAGAAAGGGCCAAGGGCTTGATGGGTCGTAAATTCCTTCCGCCTAATCACGGCATGCTGTTCGTGTTTGAGTCGCCTGCCCGTCAATGCTTCTGGATGCGCAACACGCCGCTGCCGCTAACCATTGCCTTCATTGATGCGCGAGGCAAGATCACGAGCTTTGCCGACATGGCACCTTTCTCAGACGAATCGCATTGCTCCACCGTACCAGTGCCGTTTGCCTTGGAGATGGAGCAGGGATGGTTTAAAAAGCGCGGGGTTCTGGTCGGCGATACAGTCACGATGCCGAACTTTCGTTAACTCGGGGCCTCATTTTCGAATTTGACCGGTCTAGCTTTTTGACTCGGGGCTTACCCTTCGGCATTCGCTCTCTTCGCGAGAACGGCTTTTCAGTCCGAGGTTTTTTCGAGCGAACCTCGGCGCTAGGCCGGTCACTTTCGAAGAGTGGCCCCCGGGTCAGCGCGGATATCAGCCAAAATTCTTCGCTGCGAAATCCCAATTGACCAGCGCCCAGAACGCACCGAGATAATCAGGGCGACGATTGCGATAGTCGATGTAATAGGCGTGCTCCCACAGATCGCAAGTAATCAGCGGCACATCGCTGGTCGTGACCGGCGTTGCTGCATTGCTGGTGTTGACGATATCCAGCGAGCCATCGGCCTTTTTCACAAGCCATGTCCAGCTCGAGCCAAAGTTGCCCACCGCGCTTTTCGTGAAGGCTTCTTTAAACGCATCAAATGAGCCCCACTTGGCATTAATCGCATCAGCCAGTTTTCCGGCAGGCGCGCCACCGCCTTTCGGCGAGAGTGAATTCCAGTAAAAGGTGTGGTTCCAGATCTGAGCGGCATTGTTAAACACGCCGCCGGACGATTTCTTTACGATGTCTTCAAGTGAAGCATTCTCAAACTCAGTGCCCTTAATCAGATTGTTCAAGTTGGTGACATATGTCTGGTGATGCTTGCCGTAGTGAAACTCCAATGTCTCTTTGGAGATGTGCGGCTGAAGGGCATCCATGGCATAAGGCAGCGAGGGCAGAGCGTGTTCCATTTTTTTATTCCTTTGTGAGAGCGAGGGTGGGAGAGCCCTGAATTTTAGCCAGCATCCGCGGCGGGATCACTAGCGTTCACCCTCACATCAAGCAGGCCTTTAGCAAGCTGAACTTGCAAGCGGTCCTCTGGCTTCACCTGATCGGCGCGGCTGACGATGCGCGCCTGCGAATCGGTCACGATGGCGTAGCCTCGTTGCAGGATCGCCGTTGGATCCAAAGCCCCCAGGCGAGCTGATCGAGCCGCCAGCATCGCACCAGCTTGCACAAGCCTCGAGCGCATACTGGTTTGCAAACCTTGTTCCAAAAATGCAAGCCGGTGCGACCGCTCTCGCGCTTGATCCCTCGGGCTTCGCAACTGACGAGAGAGCAGATCAAGCCGCTGCTGCATTGCCGCCCACTTTCTCTCCATGGCTTGAGATGCCGTAGACCAGGCATTCTCGAGACGTCTGGCAAGGTTCCGATCGGGCTCGGCAATGGCCTGTGCCGCTGCAGTTGGTGTTGCAGCGCGAAGATCTGCCACTAAATCGGCAATCGTGACATCGGTCTCATGGCCAACCCCCACCACAACAGGAATCGGGCATTCGGCGATCGCATCAGCAAGGCTTTCGTCATTAAAAGCCCATAAATCCTCAAGGCTTCCTCCCCCGCGCACCAACAACACCGCATCCGCAAAAGGGTCAGCCCCAGCCCTTCGCAGCTGTTCACACAACATCGCTGGCGCCTCGCCGCCCTGAACAAGTGAGGGATACAGGCGAATGCGAATACGCGGAGCAAGCCGAGTCAGGGTGACCACCACATCGCGTAGCGCCGCAGCGCCTATTGAGGTCACCAGAGCGACTGTGTCGAGCTTGGCAGGTAGGGGTCGTTTGCGGCCGTCATCAAGCAAACCTGCCTTGGCAAGCTTTTCCTTGCGGGCCAGAAAAGCCTCATACAAGGCCCCAGCGCCACTACGCCTCATCGACTCGACGCGCAGCTGAAAATCGCCCCTGGGCTCATACAGGGAGACCACGACCACTGCCTCCACCTCATCGCCTTCCTTTGGCCGCCAGGCGAGACTTGATGCCCGACCCTTGAACATCACGGCTTTCACACTCGCGTCACGGTCGCGAAGGCTGAAGTACAAATGGCCGCTTGCGGCTTCAGTCAGCTGCGCCACCTCACCGCGAACGCAAACCGAGGGGAAGCTTCGCTCAAGGCTATGAGCCACTGCCCGATTCAGTTGAGAAACTGTGACAATCTCCAACTCTGGCCTCGCTCTCAGCGTGAAACAGGCGTGAAACGCCCGAAATACAGCCCTTTAAATGTAGAGATGTCCACAGAATAAGGGCTGGCGCAGAATTTCTTAAAAAAACTGTAAAAAATCCTTACAGAGCACATTTTTTCGTATAACTTATTGATTTGTAAGAACTATTTTACAGTCATTCTTCGGAACTTTTCCCGACTTTAGAATCCGATTAGCGCAAGCCTCTTTTTTCAGTCTCGCCGAAACTAAACTTTCCACAATCTTATCCACAGGCTGATGCCCGCCCCCCCCCAAACCCTCTCCCAGAGGCTTCAGACCCACTGGTTTCGCCCGCAGCAGGGGGCGCTCAGGGCTCATGAGAGAGCCGGTCTGTGGCTCTTAGAGCTCATTTATCGCCTGCTCCTCTGGCTTCGGGAGGCGGTCTGGGTGTCGCTGATCTACCCTTCAAAAAAAATTCCATCAGTCCGAAGCCTGGCCGTGGGTAACCTGGTGTTAGGGGGTGCGGGAAAAACCCCGACAGTCATGGCCTTGGCACTTGCCCTCCGAGATCGTGGAATTCGAGCAGGGCTTATTAGCCGGGGCTACAAGTCAGAGGCGGAGCATCTGGGCCCGCGCATACTTGTCCCGCAAGACCTTGCCTCCACCTCTGCGGGGGAGGTGGGAGACGAGGCGTGGCTGCTGTGTTGGCGAACGCAACTGCCTGTGGCTGTTGGCAAGGATCGTTATGCATCACTGCTTGCACTCAAACAAAAATTTCCGGAGCTCAAGGTCGCGATCCTTGATGACGGCTTGGCCCAGCGACGATTGCTCACAGACCAAAAGCTGCTGGTACTCGACTCTCGGGGCTTTGGAAATGGCCATTGCCTTCCGCTAGGGCCACTGCGCGAGCCTGCGATCAACCTCCAACGATTTGATGCCTGGGTTGACAACGGTTTCTCAGAAAGCAACGCGGGGCTTTCCTCTTTGCCACCACAGCGCATGAGGCTCACTCAAAGCGATGGGCCGTGGATTCGTGTTGACCAATGGCAGTCTCCCGAATGCTGGCTGCCGCTTAGAACAGGACTTGAGCAGTTCCGATCAGGCAGAATTCTCGCAATCGCCGGAATTGCCGTGCCTGAGCGTTTCTTTGAAAGCCTGCGCAAACTTGGGCTTCGCTTCGAAAGCCTCGCCCTCGAGGATCACGACCCTCAGCTCGTAAGCAAAACCTTGCAGCATTGCGAGGCCCAACCCTATGACACGGTACTCATGACCGAAAAAGATGCGGTAAAGTTTTTCCATCACACGCACAAGTTGCGCGAAAAAATGTGGGCGCTTCGCAGGCAGGCGCAGCTCGAGTCAACAGCAATTGAAAGGCTGATGCATGGACACGAAACTTCTTGACATTCTCGCCTGCCCAAAATGCAAGCAAGCGCTCGTGCGCGGCAAAGGCGATCGATATCTCATCTGTGAATCGGAAGGGTTGGCCTACCCAGTGATCGAGGGCATCCCCTACCTGCTCGAGAGCAAGGCGATTCGCGTCGCCGAAATTGGCACCGCCGACATGGCCAGCGATGCCTGATTTCTGGGCCCTGATTCCTGCGCGTCGGGCCTCGACCCGGCTGCCCGACAAAGCCTTGGCAGACATTGGCGGCAAGCCCATGGTCGTGCGCGTAGCTCAACAGGCAGAACAAAGCGGCGCCAACAGGGTGATTGTGGCCACCGATTGCATGGAGATTCTTGGCCAGGTCAAGCAGCACGGCTTTGAAGCCCTGCTCACCTCTGCGGCCCATGCCAGCGGGACTGACCGCATTGCTGAAGCCGCAGCGCTTCTCGCGGCAAAAGGCGAACAAATTCTTGTGAATGTGCAAGGAGATGAGCCGCTCATCGACCCGAATCTCATTGCGAACATCGCAAATACCCTTTCAGATTCTCACGATGCAGCAGTTGCAACTGCTGCGCATCCCATTCATGACGCCGAATCAATTGCGAACCCAAACGTAGTAAAAGTTGTCTGCGATGCCCGCTCACATGCACTATATTTTTCTCGGGCACCCATTCCCTACCACCGGGATGCGTGGGCAAAAAGCATCGGCGCAGAAAATAGCCTCCCCCAGGCAGCAGTGCTCAGACACATCGGCATTTACGGATTTTTCGCCAAGGCCCTGCCAGAGTTTGTGCGCTGGGGCCCTTGCCCTCTTGAACAGCTTGAACAGCTTGAACAACTGCGCTGGCTTTGGCACGGCCGTGGAATTGCGGTGCATCAAACTCCGAACGCGCCAGTGCCCGGTGTGGATACACCCGAAGATCTCGAACGCGTTCGCGAAACCTGGAGCGCCCTGAAACAGCAAGGCTCTCTATAATCGAACTAGGATCCAAAACACCATAAACTCAGGAGACAGGCCCATGAGGATCATCCTACTGGGGCCACCGGGCGCTGGCAAAGGCACTCAGGCAGGCTTTATCACCAAGCAGTTCGGCATTCCGCAAATTTCCACCGGCGATATGCTGCGTGCAGCGGTAAAGGCCGGAACTCCTCTCGGCATAGAGGCCAAAAAAGTCATGGATGCTGGCGGCCTCGTTGGCGATGACATCATCATTAATCTTGTCAAAGAGCGGCTCACGCAAGCGGACTGCTCGTCAGGCTATCTGTTCGATGGCTTTCCACGCACCATTCCGCAAGCGCAGGCCATGAAAGATGCACAGGTAAAACTGGATGCGGTGGTGGAAATTACAGTGCCCGACTCCGACATCATCGATCGCATGAGCGGCCGTCGGGTTCATGTCGCAAGCGGCCGAACCTATCACGTGAAATTCAATCCGCCGAAAACCGAGGGCAAAGACGACCTGACCGGGGAGCCGCTGATTCAACGTGATGACGACCTGGAGTCGACGGTGCGCAAGCGGCTTGAGGTTTATCACAGCCAGACGAAACCTCTCGTGGACTTTTATTCCCGATGGGCCTCAAGCGGAGATCGGCAGGCCCCCAAAATGTTCACCATCTCTGGGGTTGGGGCCGTTGATGAAATCACGAGTCGGGTGATGCAGGCGCTGGGCTAGCGAATTCTTCGAAGGGCAGGTCGTTATCACGTGCAAAATTGCGCACGAACTCCATCGCCATAGGCTCAAGGCTCTCAAGCCGCTCATCGACGAGCACGCACTTCGTTCCTTCGGCCATGACAGGCCGCACATAAGGGGAGAACTGCATGGGAGCGTTGGAAACGGTGCGAAGCCCCGCAGGCTGAAATGAGGACATCACGCCGCAGAGCCGCTCGGCCCAATCACTCGGTCTGAATGGCTTTCCGGCGTGGGTCACGCCCCGGATCAGATACTTTTTTGGCGTCACTAGGGAGGAAGTGGGCTGGACCCGATTTCGAATAGAAATGCTGCAAAGCGGTTATTCTATTAGATTCCACGAAATCAAGACCGAAGCGTGAGATGCCGTTGACCGATCAATTTCTGATGCAGACCTATCAGCGTCAGCCCGTGGCCTTTACCCGCGGCAGAGGCGTTTGGTTATGGGATGAAAAAGGCAGGCAGTATCTGGATGCCTTGTCCGGCATTGCCGTCAACACCTTAGGCCATGCTCATCCGGGCCTTGTTGCCGCGATCTCCGATCAAGCGAGCAAGCTCATTCACACCTCGAATTTGTATCGGGTTCCCTTGCAAGAAAGGCTCGCCAGCGAACTGGCCCGGCTCTCAGGCATGAGCAATGTGTTTTTCTGCAACTCCGGCTTAGAGGCCAATGAGGCGGCAATCAAGCTCGCCAGAAAATTTGGGCATTCTCAAGGCTTTACCCTGCCGAAGATCATTGTGTTTGAGCGGGCCTTTCATGGCCGCTCCCTGGCAACGCTATCTGCCACCGGCAATGAGAAAGTGCAAAAGGGGTTTGAGCCGCTGGTGGAAGGCTTTGTTCGCGTTCCATTGAATGACCTGGCTGCGCTTGAGCGCGCTGCCAATGAGCATCCCGACATCAGCGCAGTGTTTCTGGAAACGATCCAAGGTGAAGGTGGAATTCGCCCCTCGCAGATTGCCTACCTTCAGGGACTTCGCGAAATTTGCACAAAGCGTAACTGGCTTTTGATGCTCGATGAAGTGCAATGCGGCATTGGCCGCACAGGAAAATGGTTTGCCCACCAGTGGGCCAAGGTGCTGCCTGATGTCATGCCGCTTGCCAAAGGACTTGGATCAGGCGTGCCGATTGGCGCAGTCGTTGCCCACGGCAGTGCTGCCTGTATTTTTGAACCGGGTAACCACGGCACCACCTTTGGCGGCAACCCCCTCGCCATGCGCGCAGGGCTTGAGACCATTCGTGCCATTGAAGAAGAAGGCCTATTGCAAAATGCGGCCGAACGCGGCCGGCAGCTGATGCGGCGGCTTGAGACAGAGATTGGCACTCTGCATGGCGTCAAGGAAATTCGTGGCCAGGGCCTCATGATTGGCGTTGAGCTTGATCGGCCTTGCGCAGCGCTTGTTGGAAAAGCCCGTGATGCCGGCCTGCTGATCAATGTCACCGCAGACTCGGTGATTCGGCTCTTGCCTGCGCTGATCATCAATGAGCAGGAAATCAATATCCTGGGCAACCGACTGATCCCCCTTGTCAAAGAGTTTTTGCAGGAGGCTTCATGACAAGGCTGCGCCACTTCCTTCAGTTCAAGGATCTGGCCAAGGCGGACCTTGATTACCTGTTCGATCGCACCCGAATCATCAAAGACCGATTCAAGCAGTATGTGCGGCACATGCCATTGCAGGATCGCACACTGGTCATGATTTTTGAGAAAGCCTCCACCCGCACCCGCCTGTCGTTTGAAGCTGGCATGCATCAGCTTGGTGGCGCAGCCATTTATCTCAATACCCGCGACACGCAGCTCGGCCGCGGCGAGCCCGTGGAAGACGCAGCACAGGTGATCTCACGCATGTGTGACCTAGTCATGATTCGCACCTTTGAGCAAAGCATTGTGGAGCGGTTTGCAGAAAACTCACGGGTGCCGGTTATCAATGGACTGACCAACGAATACCACCCTTGCCAGATCCTCGCCGATATCTTTACTTATATTGAGCATCGCGGCTCGATACAGGGCAAGACTGTTGCCTGGATTGGCGACTCGAACAATGTCTGCAACACCTGGCTTCAGGCCGCCGAGGTGCTGGATTTTCAAGTACGCGTCTCAACACCACCGGGCTATGAGGTCGAGCCGGAGCGTGCCGGCCTGCACTCCGATGGCCACTTTGAACAATTTGCCGACCCCATGAGGGCCGCCGAAGGTGCCGACCTGGTGACCACTGATGTCTGGACATCAATGGGCTTTGAAGCTGAAAATGAAGTGCGGATGAAGGACTTCGCCGACTGGATGGTCGATGAAGACATGATGAAGGTGGCAAAGCCGAATGCCGTGTTCATGCACTGCCTGCCGGCACACCGGGGCGAAGAAGTCAGCGCCGGTGTCATCGATGGCCCGCAAAGCGTTGTCTGGGATGAGGCCGAAAATCGGCTGCATGCCCAAAAAGCACTCATGGAGTTTTTACTCCTTGGCCAGATTAAAGATTAAAACCCTCCCACTTTTCTAGAGTATCTTTTTGAATCCACGCATGCCTATGAAAAAGAAGATCGCTGCATCTCCACAAAAATCCGTCAAGAAAACCTCGGTGAAAAAAGTTGTGCTCGCCTACTCCGGTGGCTTAGACACCTCAGTGATTTTGAAGTGGCTTCAAGATGAATACGACTGTGAGGTCATCACCTTCACCGCAGACATCGGCCAAGGAGAGGAGCTTGAGCCCGCCCGCAAGAAAGCACAACAGTTCGGGATCAAGAAGATCTACATTGAAGACCTGCGCGAGGAATTTGTCCGCGACTTTGTCTTTCCCATGTTTCGCGCCAACACCCTCTATGAAGGCGAATACCTACTCGGCACTTCCATTGCAAGGCCGCTCATTGCCAAGCGCCTAATCGACATTGCCCGCAAAGAAAAAGCCGATGCCATCTCCCACGGCGCCACCGGCAAGGGCAATGACCAGGTGCGATTTGAGCTCGGCGCTTACGCGCTCATGCCTGAGATCAAAGTGATTGCGCCTTGGCGCGAGTGGGATCTGCTCTCGCGCGACAAACTGCTGGCCTACGCCGATGCTCATGGCATCCCAGTGGATTACAAAAAACGAAAAGGTGAGGCGCCGTTTTCAATGGATGCCAACCTGCTGCACATCTCCTACGAAGGCGGCGTGCTGGAAGACCCAAATCGCGAGCCGCCCGCTTCAGGCATGTGGCGCCTGACCGTGCCAGTGGAGAAAGCGCCGAATAAGCCCGAGGTGATTGAGCTTGAATTTACCAAGGGTGATTTGGTGGCGATCAATGGCAAAAAAATGAAAGCCCATGAGCTGCTCATGAAATTAAATGAGCTTGGCGGCAAGCACGGCATTGGCCGGCTTGACCTTGTTGAAAACCGCTATGTCGGCATGAAGTCGCGCGGCTGCTATGAGACCCCGGGCGGCACCATTTTGCTTCGTGCCCATCGGGCCATTGAGTCACTCACCCTTGACCGTGAAGTGGCCCACTTAAAAGACGATCTCATGCCCCGCTATGCAAGCCTCATTTACAACGGCTACTGGTGGTCGCCCGAGCGCGTGGCCCTACAGACCCTAATCGACCATACGCAAAAAAGTGTGAACGGCTCGGTGCGGCTAAAGCTGTACAAAGGCACCGTCACCGTTATTGGTAGAAGCTCTAAAAATTCCCTGTTCGATGCAAAAATTTCGACCTTTGACGATGATGGCGGAGCCTACAACCAGGCCGATGCGGGCGGGTTTATTAAATTAAATGCGCTGCGCATGCGAATTGCTGCGGGGAAAAAATAATGCCTTCATTTGACGCAACCCTTGAAGCCAACATGACCGAGCTGCGCAACGCAGTGGACCAGACCGCCAAAGAAATTGGCACACGCTTTGACTTTAAAGGGTCGAGCGCCAAAGTTGAACAAAAAGACCGTGAGCTCACGGTCTATGCCGACAGCGATTTTCAAATCGGGCAAGTCCGCGATGTGCTGATTGGCAAATGCGCCAAACGCGGCGTCGATGTGCGCTTTCTCGATGTTGGCACTGTTGAAAAAGTCGGCGGCGATAAGGTCAAGCAGCTCATCAAGGTGCGTCACGGCATTGCAGGCGAGGATTCCAAGAAGATCGTCAAGATCATCAAAGACAGCAAAATGAAGGTGCAGGCCTCTATTCAAGGCGATGCCGTGCGGGTTACGGGCAACAAGCGCGATGATCTGCAGGCGGCCATCGCGCTGCTGAAAAAAGAAGTCTCTGATTTGCCCTTATCGTTTGGGAACTTCCGCGACTAGCTCACAAAAACGGCGCAAATCGATATTTCCGCCGCTCACGATCACCCCAATCCGCTTTCCTGCCAACTCACTCGCCCGCTTGCGGGCACCGGCCAGGCTCAGGCAGCCTGTCGGCTCTACCATCATCTTCATGCGTGAGGCAAAAAAAGCCATCTCCTCCACGAGCGCCTCATCGTCGACGGTTTCAATATCCGCGACCTCTCGCATGATGATCGGGAAAGTGTATTGGCCCAAGTACTGAGTCTGGGCGCCATCGGCAATTGTCTTCGGGGTTTCAATTCGCACGATCTCGCCTCTGCGAAATGACTGCTGTGCATCGTTGCCAGCCTGTGGCTCCACCCCAACTACCTGACAGTTGGGGCTTAAGGCCCTTGCCGCAAGCGCGCAGCCTGAAATCAATCCCCCTCCGCCAAGACAGACGAACAGGGCATCGAGATCGCCCACCTCTTCAAACAGCTCTTTACCCGCGGTGCCCTGGCCTGCAACGACATCGGGGTGGTCATAAGGCGGAATCAAGGTGAGGCCCTGCTCATTCGCAAGCCGCTCGCCAATGGCCTCACGGCTTTCCGTGTAGCGGTCGTAGAGCACAACCTGGCCGCCATAGCCACGAGTGGCCTCGATCTTTACCTGAGGCGCATCTTTGGGCATCACGATGGTTGCAGGAATTCCCAGGATGCGTGCCGACAAGGCAATCGCCTGCGCATGGTTGCCGGAACTAAAAGCCACAACGCCACGCCTGCGCTGCTCGGCAGAAAATTTCGACAAGGCGTTAAAAGCCCCACGAAACTTGAACGCCCCCATGCGCTGAAAGTTTTCGCATTTGAAAAAGAGCTTCGCCCCAATCTGCGCATCGGCCGTGCGCGATGTCAGCACTGGAGTGCGCTGCGCATGGCCCGAAAGCCGCGCCGCAGCCTCAATGACATCTTGGTAAGTCGGCAATATCACCGAGAGACGATGCGGGCCCAGGCCGAATGATTATGAATCGACTCGAAGTTTTCAGCTTCGACCTGGTAAGACGTTACGCCAGCCATGCCGCCCACGGTTTGAGCGACATCACGCACGAGGTCTTCCACAAACTTGGGGTTGTCATAGGCCCGTTCGGTCACATACTTCTCATCAGGCCGCTTTAACAGGCCCCAAAGCTCACAAGAGGCCTGCGACTCAATCTGGCGCACCAGCGACTCCACCGAAAATTCAGCGTTTTCGGAGAGCTCAATTGACACGGTCACCTCAGAGCGCTGGTTGTGCGCGCCATACTCTGAAATCTCTTTTGAGCACGGACACAGGCTTTTTACGGGCACCTTCACTTCACAAGAGATCGACCGGCCGTGGGTGGACTGATCAGCTATCCAACGACAGCGGTACTCCATCATGCTCTGCACGCCGCTGACCGGCGCAGACTTCATCATGAAAAAAGGCAGGCTCACCTCAAGCCTGCCAGTGCTCGCGCAAAGCCTTGTAAGCATGTCTTTCAAAAGCGCCCGCATGGCAGCAGCAGACAGCGCCACGCCTTTATTATTCATCGACTCCAAGAGCTCGACAAACCGTGACATATGGGTGCCCTTCTGATCCGCAGGCAGGCCAACGCTCAGGCTAAAGTCGCCCACCGATGCATTGGCTGAGCCGTCTTCTCGCAGAATCAAGACGGGATAGCGCACGCCACGGATGCCCACTTGCTCAATGGGCAGATTGCGGTAGTCACGGCTGCCTTGTATGTCAGGAATTTCAATCGGAGCGTTCATGAGACAGCCTTTAAAGATACTGGACTTGCAATTTTTGCGCGGATGGAGGCCTCAATACCCACTGCATCTAAGCCCTCGAGTGACAAAAGCTTTTGGTGATCGCCGTGGTCAATAAAACGATCGGGCAGGCCTAGATGAACAATAGGGATCATGGGAATCGCATCACCCAGAGCAACCAGGCTTTCAGCAACAGCGGAGCCGGCACCCCCCATGATCACGTGCTCTTCAACCGTGAAAATAATGTCATGGGTCTTGGCGATCTGCTCCACCATGGCTATATCCAACGGCTTCACGAACCGCATGTTTACAACCGTGGCATCCAAAGCCTCGCCCGCTGCCACCGAGGGCGCCACCATAGAGCCAAATGCAAGAATCGCAACGCGGGTCTTGCCAGGCGATTTTTTTGCCTCGCGAATCATCTCGGCCTTGCCGATCTCCAAAGGCTCCAAGGTGCTGGTGGCATCAACGCCTGGTCCAGCGCCTCGCGGGTAACGCACCGAGCTTGGGCCATCACAGACAAGGCCCGTGCTCAACATGCGGCGGCACTCAAGCTCGTCTTTGGGAGCCATGATCACCATGTTGGGCACACAGCGCATGTACGCGTAATCGTAGATGCCGGCATGTGTGGCACCGTCGGCCCCCACAAGACCGCCACGGTCAATTGCAAACAGGACCGGAAGGTTTTGCAAGGCTACATCGTGAATCAGCTGATCGTAGCCACGCTGCAAAAATGTGGAATAAATTGCAACCACCGGACGCTGGCCCTCGCAGGCGATGCCCGCAGCAAAGGTCACCGCATGCTGCTCGGCGATACCGACATCGAAATAACGCTGCGGGAAGCGCTTGGCAAACTCCTGCATGCCCGAGCCTTCACACATGGCGGGAGTCACTGCGACGACACGTGGATCACTCTGCGCAGCATCGCAGAGCCACTGGCCAAACACCTGAGAATAAGTAGGCTTGCTTGGCGCCTTTGAGGTAATACCCACCTGAGGATCAAACTTTCCAGGGCCGTGATACAGAATCGGGTCGGCCTCGGCCTTCCGATACCCCTGGCCCTTGCGCGTGATCACATGCAGGAAATGCGGGCCCTTGAGCTGACGCAGGTTCTCAAGTGTAGGCACCAATGCATCCAAATCATGCCCATCAATAGGCCCAACATAATTAAAGCCAAGCTCTTCAAACAACGTGCTCGGCATGAGCATTCCTTTGGCATGGCCCTCGAACCGTTTCGCAAACTCCAGCACCGGCGGAATGGTGCCAAGCACCTGCTTGCTGAACTCGCGTGCGGAACGATAAAAACGGCCTGAGAGCAGACGCGTCAGATAGTTGCTCAGGGCGCCGACAGGCCGTGAGATCGACATATCGTTGTCATTCAGAATAACTAGCAAATCAAGCTCGGTATCCAAACCGCCGTTGTTGAGCGCTTCAAAGGCCATGCCGCCACTCAACGCCCCATCGCCAATGATCGCGACATGCCGTCTGCGGTCGGGGCCCTGATGCTCGCCTTTGATTTTGGAGGCCACCGCCATACCGAGGACTGCAGAAATCGAGGTTGATGAATGGGCGGTGCCAAAATGGTCGTACTCGCTTTCACAGCGTCGGGGAAAGCCGGAGATGCCGCCTAACTGTCGAAGACCCGACATTTGATCGCGTCGGCCAGTGAGAATTTTGTGGGGATAGCTCTGATGCCCAACATCCCAGACCAATCGGTCGTAGGGCAGATTGAAGACATGGTGTAAGGCTACGGTGAGCTCAACAGTTCCGAGGTTTGACGATAAATGCCCGCCGGTGGCCGACACAGAATTCAGCAGGAATTCCCGCAGTTCCTGAGCAAGCTGGTGAACCTGCTTGCGATCAAGGACGCGGACATCGGCCGGTGAATTCACCGAGGGCAGTAAAGGTTTTTCCAAAATTTCTCTTCCCTGTCTTTCTATTCGTTTTCGTTTGCTCACACGACTCAATGGGTTCGTGTTAACAAAGCATTCGCCAAGCCCCGCAAAGCATCAGCCCGGCTTCCCAATGGCTCTATGGCCGACAACGCCCGTGCATGCAGGTCTCTAGCGTAGCCTTGCGCGCCCTCCAAGCCAAGCAAAGCCACAAAAGTTGGCTTGTTCGCTGCAGCATCCTTGCCAGGGGTCTTGCCCAAGGTTTTAGCGTCTGCGCTGACATCCAACACATCATCGGCGACCTGAAAGCTAAGCCCAATTAGGCTGGCAAAAGACTTCAAAGCACCCATATCCGTCACAGAGGGGGTTGCGCAGCAAGCGCCCATCTCGACTGAGGCAGCAATCAAGGCGCCTGTCTTTAGGCCGTGCATGGCCTCGAGTTGATCCTGGCGCATGGCCTTGCCAACGGCCTCAATATCGACTGCCTGGCCGCCCGCCATTCCCTGCAGGCCTGTCGCGACGGACAAAATTTTCACTAGGCGCACCACGGTAGGCGCTGGGGCAGGAATATCGGCAATGAGCTCAAAGCCCAAGGTTTGAAGGGCATCTCCCACCAATAAGGCCTGAGCCTCGCCGTATTTCACGTGCACGGTGGGCTGGCCACGACGCAAGGCATCGTCATCCATGCAAGGCATGTCATCGTGAACCAGCGAGAACGCATGAATACACTCAATGGCAGCACCTACTGAATCACACCAGGCAGCCGGAGCCCCTACGCTTTCTCCCGCGGCAATCGCCAAAAGCGCCCTCACCCGCTTGCCTGCGCCCAGTACCCCGTAGGCCATACCCTCTTGCAAAATTGCATCACCTCGGCCTTGCGGCATGGTTTTGCGTTGCTCAAGCGCCTGGGCCAAGACGGCGTCAACCCGATCGCGGGCCAGGCGTGACCAGTTTGAAAATTCCACCCGATCAATCCCCCGACTGAGCAATCAATTCGGAGCGGTCGACAGCACGGGTTTGGCCAGCCTCGATCACCTCGATTTGGGCCTGGACCTGGTTCAAAATGGACTGGGAGTGCTTCATCAAAATAGCGCCACGCTGGTAGGCGGCCAACGACTCGGCCAGTGGCAAGTCAGGGCTTTCCAATTTCGCCAAAACCTGCTCAAGCTCGGCCACCGCCTGCTCAAAGCTCAAGCCCTCTATTTCCGTTGATTTTTTCGGCATTTGGGCATTTTAATTGAAACGAATCAAGACCTTAGACATGTCCCCGGGGTATACTCCCCGCTCGTTCTTACGGGGGGTTCTTCGATGTCGGATGTCGGAAGCTTTTCTCGGTTGGCGCCAAGCGCCGCACAACTTCCAGTACAAGCTTATTTTGACGAGGAAATCTATCGTCAAGAGCTGCTGGCTTGCTTTTCTCAGGGCCCAGGTTACGTGGGCCATTTAGCCATGGTGCCCGAAGTGGGAAGCTACAAAACCCTGGCCCATGAAGACCATGGCCGAGTGCTGGTTCGCAACGAACAAGGCGTAGCCTTGCTCTCCAATATTTGTCGCCACCGCCAGGCCGTGATGCTGGAGGGACACGGCCAGACAGAATCCATCGTCTGCCCCCTACACCGCTGGACCTACGACATGAAAGGTGAGCTTGTCGGGGCGCCCCATTTTCCGCAAGATCCGTGCCG
This sequence comes from uncultured Burkholderiaceae bacterium, assembly GCA_964582195.1. GTDB lineage: Bacteria > Pseudomonadota > Gammaproteobacteria > Burkholderiales > Burkholderiaceae_A > Lacustribacter. The sequence continues at coordinate 259,927 of CAZOQN010000001.1, forward strand.
TCACCTCAAGAGCTATCCGCTCAACGAATGGAACGGACTTTTGTTCTCAGGCCAGGCCTCACTCATTGAAGATCTGCGCAACAACCCATTCATGAATCATCTCGATTTTTCGGGCTATGTACTGCAGAAGGTACAGTCACATGAGTGTGCCTACAACTGGAAGAGCTTTATTGAGGTCTATCAAGACGACTACCACGTGGTGCCGTTTCACCCAGGGCTCGGTCATTTTGTCGACTGCAGCAAACTGAAATGGCATTACGGCGAAAACTACTCTGCGCAGGCGGTTGGCATTCAAGACCTACAACACCCTGCTACGCCGGTGTATCGGCGCTGGCATGAACAGGTTTTAAAAGCACATCCCGAAGGGCTTCCGCCATATGGTGCTATTTGGATGACGATTTATCCCAACATCATGGTGGAGTGGTATCCGAAAGTGCTGGTGGTGAGTACTCTGCACCCAACCGGGCCCCAACACACGGTCAATAGCGTGGAGTTTTATTACCCCGAAGAGATTGCGCTCTTTGAGCCCGAGTTTGTGGAGGCACACCAGGCTGCTTATAACGAGACGGTCGCAGAAGACGATGAAATCGCGCTGCGCATGGACCGTGGCCGCAGGGCCCTGCTGGAGCGCGGTGAAAATGAAACCGGCCCCTACCAGTCGCCTCTAGAGGATGGAATGCTGCACTTTCACGAATATCTGCGCAGCAAGGTGAGTTATTAACCCGGTTATCTCTGTCAAGGAACTGGTGGGCATTCGGGAAGAAGTTCTTCTCGTTGACTGTCGTTGCAACCTCACAGACCCAGACGCAGGAGCACGTGACTATGCCCAAGGACATATTCCGGGTGCAGCGTTTCTGAGCCTCACCGATGACCTGTCAACGCTCAAAACCGGAAGTAATGGCCGCCATCCGCTGCCCTCGCCCGAGGAGTTTGCTGCACGGTTAGGTATCCTCGGTGCCACCGAAAAAACACTGGTGATTGCCTACGATGCCTCCGGCGGTATGTACGCCTCAAGGCTTTGGTGGATGTGTCGCTGGATTGGCCACTTAAAGTGCGGCGTGCTTGATGGCGGCATTCAGGCCTGGCAAGCCGAAGGCGGCCCCCTGGTGGCTGAGCCTTTTCAATCAAAGAGTACCGGCCGAATCACAGTGCGGCCATCGCTTGCGCCACTATGGACAGTCGAACACGTGAAGGCCTGGGTCGATACGGGTTCCGACCAAGAACTTGCGCTCCTGCTCGATGCCCGGGCGCCAGAACGTTTTCGCGGCGAGCAAGAAACGCTCGACCTGGTGGCAGGACACATCCCGGGGGCGTTGAACCGGCCCTTCACTGAAAACCTCGCCTCGGGCGGCTGCTTTAAAAAACCTTCCGAGTTGCATGCCGAATTCACGGCACTACTCAGTGGCACGGACCCAATGTCGGTCGTGCACAGTTGCGGCTCGGGCGTGACAGCCTGTCATAACCTTTTGGCCATGGAGATTGCAGGCCTGCATGGCAGTAGCCTTTATGCAGGCTCGTGGAGTGAATGGTGCAGCGATCGATCAAGGCCCGCAGCCACAGGGCCTGCCTAACGCTTTTCGACATAGGGATACACGCGTTTTGCTTCAAGCGAATATCCCGTCACTGCAACACCAGTGTCTACTCTGGCATCTCTCAGAATGCCCTCCACCCAAACGGTTTCCATCGACTCAATTCGCTTGATCGGCTTGTCAAGCTTCACCAGGATAATTTGATTGGCTGGCGGTGGCGGCACATGGATGCAGGCCCCAAAATAAGGCACTAATAAAAACTCGGAAATCGTTTTCCGGTTGGCATCAAGGGCCACCACGTAGCCAGGAATTTTGATGGGCTTGTCGAGATATCGAGTCTCGATTGGGGCTGCGTCCCACTTTTTGCGCAGCCGTTGCATGGCAGCATCCGCTTCCTCAGAGCCGTCAACCAAAAACCCGAGCCTGCCAATGGCTGCCATCTGCGCCTTGATCTCGCCAAACCATTTTTTAGGGATCAGGTCATCCCAGATCACTTCCTCGTAAACAACCCGGGGTGAAGGCTGCGCATGAATCCGATCTGCTGCGATCAACAAAGTGGCCAAGGCCAACACGCAGACGAACACAAGGCGAGAGGTGCGAATCATCATGGCTCTATACAACAGGAGGGTGCAGGCCGTCGTGCACTGAAAGACGAAATGCGCGCCATGCAGGAACCAAGCTTGCAAGAACTGACATCAGCAATAACCCCCCAATTGCGGCCCAGCCTTGAATATCTGGCAAGCGCGGAGCCATGATCACGCCAAATTCATTTCGAACCCAGGGGCCGGCGCCTAGCACCGCAAACTGCAGCAGCACCCACCCCAGCAACACACCCGCAACGCAAATAATTAACGACTCCAGCACCACAAAAAACGAGAGCTGCAAAGGCCTTGCACCGATTGCACGAAAAATCGCGAGCTCTTTTCTTCTCGCGCCGATGGCGATCAACAAGGTAGCGGCGCAACCCAGCAAGGCGCTAAGCGCTACCAACCAAGCCATTAGGCCCAAGGTGTTTTCAACAGTTTCCATCACCTGCCAGAGTTCATCCAGAGTAACCCCGGGCAAAATTGCCATGAGCCGGCCGCCTGCAAGGCCTTCAATAGACCTTCTCGCAGAAAACACCTGGGTTCGGGCTTCCAGCCCCACCAGCACGGCTGTGATCTGTGAGGGCTGCAGTTGCATGGGGTCGATTCGATTGAGGTCGAAGGCCTGTGGCTCGCGCGGCTTGCTTCCAAATTCCCAGCCAATGTGAATGGCCTCAAATCCAGCGAGAGAAATGAATACCGAATTGTCGGCCGGCGTTCCCGTTTTTTGAAGCACTCCAGAGACGGTAAACGGCCGATCCGAATGATCTTGGGCAAGGCCATCACCTTGCCCGTGCGTGAGCACAATCGAGTCGCCGACCTTGTGGCTAAAACGTCGGGCGACATCAAACCCCAGCACGGCATCAAAGACATGGGAAAAAGCCTGGCCCTCTCGAAATGCAAGGCCCTGCGGTCCACCAGTCTTTGAAAAAAACATGGGCGTTGTACCCACCACCGGCACGCCTCGATAGCTATCCCCGAGCTGCAAAGGCACAGCCCACGCAACCGAATCAAGCTGCGCGATGGCATCCAGTTGATCAAAAGACATATTGCGAACCGGCCGGCCCAGATGGAATACGGAGTAGAGCATGAGCTCGGTGGGGCTTGCCCGAGCACCCACGATCAGGTCGACACCCGAGACCGCATTGGAAAAACTGTCACGAGCATCTTGACGAAGCTGGGCTACGGCGAGCACCAAAAACACGGCAACCGAGATCGCGCCCACCACCAGGGCCAGGGGGCCACGACGCGCCCAGGCGCTTTTCAGGGCAAGAAGGAACCAAACGTTCATAGCCGAACAACCTGGTCAAAATGAGCGCACAGCCGCGAGTCATGGCTCACCATCAATAAGGTCGCCTTTGTTTCTCGAACCTGTTCAATCAACAACGACAAAAATTCCTGCTGCGTGGCTTCATCCAAAGAAGAAGTTGGCTCATCGGCGATGATCAGGGAGGGACTGCCGATCAACGCTCTCGCGGCGGCAACGCGCTGTTGCTGGCCAACCGACAATTGATAAGCTTGACGATTCATCACTGTGCTTGGCAAGCCAAGGGCTCCAATCAGCCGCGCGGCCTCGCTCTTCATCGCCTGCTCATCGGCCATGCTGCCACGACGCTCCGCGAACAAACGAAGCGGTAACAGCACGTTATCCATCACGCTTAAGAATGGCAGAAGGTTGAAGAGCTGAAAAATCACCCCCATCGATTGCCCGCGAAATGCATCACGCTTTGACGGGCTCATCGCAAGGAGATCACGGCCCAGCACCTGAATGCTGCCTTGGACAGGGCTGAGGACCCCGGTAATCAGGCCGAGCAACGTTGTCTTGCCACTGCCCGAAGGGCCTTGCAGCATCACTAGGCTGCCTTGGGCAATGTTCATAGACTCGATTGACAACAAAGCCGGCTGACCCGGCCATGCGTAGCCCAAACCGCTAATTTGAATGGCATTTAGTGGCAGGCCGCCCATTGAATTCGCAATCGCTTTAATTGATCGACAAATGCCGGCTCTTGTTACGTAGCGTTGACGACCGCTGAGCCTTCTCGGTCACCACTTGCGCTCGTATTTGATGCAGCCGCGGATAATCTGCAAACAGCGCGGCCTCAAGGCCTTTTAACTGCGCAACATTGGCACATTCAAACCCGAAGCGATATTCCAAATCACTATGGCCATCGGTCACTTTGCCGGTAAAGAGCGTGGAGCTTGCCTCAGCAGTACGCGGGGTGCACTGGGCTGCCGGTGTTGGCACAAAAAATCGGGATGGATCGGCAAGCCGGATTTTTAACGACTCCACCGCCTTGCGCTGGGCATCGGTTTTGGGCGCATGTTCAAACCCTAAAAGGCTGTCCATTGGCGTTCGGAATACGCCTCGAATCGAGCTGCCCTGAACTGCGATCTCCATCTCTCCTTTGCCGTGGGCATGGCCATGCGGCCCAGCAAGAAGTGGCATGGAAGCAAGGCCAATCACTGCGGCAAACATCGTGACTAAGTTTTTGCTCAGCATCAAAACCTCCTCAAGAAATTTCAGCCTAGCAAACCTGTCAAGTCCCTCACTTCACAGCGGCTTTAGGCTCTGACACAAACGCGAGCTGGGTGAGCCCCAGGCCGTTAGCCAGTGACATCACATCGAGCACTACCTCGTAGCGCGTGTCACGCTCGGCTCGCAAATGAACCGGCGTTTGTTTTGACTTTTCAGCGGCATAGCGCAGCACCGACTCAAGCTCGGCGCGGCTGACTTTTTTCTTGTCAATAAAAAGTTCGCCTGCAGCATTAATTCCGATATTCAGGGTGTCTTTTGATACTGTGACCGTTGGCGTGTCGGCCTTTGGGATATCAAGGGAAATGGCGCGGGTCATGAGCGGCGCAGTAATGATGAAGATCACCAGCAGCACCAACATCACATCGACCAAGGGCGTCGTGTTGATTTCCGACATGGGCTGGCCAGCGCCAGACGCCTCGAAATTTCCTATGGCCATTTCGCGACGCTCCTTAACGCTTTGCCTGAAGCAAGTGTGCACGCAAATCATTGGCAAAGCCATCGAGCTCGGCCAGAATGATTCGGTTGCTGCGTGTCAGTGCGTTGTATGCCAATACCGCAGGAATGGCGACAAACAGTCCAAACGCCGTCATCACTAGGGCCTCGCCCACCGGGCCTGAAACCTGTTCCAGCATGACCTGGCTCTCGCCGGAAATACTGACCAAGGCCTGATAAATGCTCCAGACGGTTCCGAACAAACCAACAAAGGGCGAAGTTGCACCAATTGATGCCAGCGTCACCAAGCCCGACTCCAGCTCGGCGGTGGTGTTGTGCAAGGCGCTGCGCAGGCAACGCGTGATCCGGTCCTCCTGAGTCGAGCGGCTATCGAGGCTTTGACCTTCGGGAGGTTTCTGAAGGGCAATCGCCGCGTGCACCATGCCACTCATGCTGCCAGCAGCCTGGCTTGATTTCATTTTCTCCAAGCCCGATTCAAGGCTTTCTGCCTGCCAAAACAACGCGATGCCTTGCCCCACAGACTTGCGGATTTTCTGCGTGCCACGGCCCTTGGCGATGATCAAGGTCCAGGAGATGACCGACATGATCAACAAGGTAATCGCGGTGAACCAGATCACTGCGTCGGCCTCGGCCAACAGGTGGGCAATGCCCAGGTTTGGATTGTTCATTCGCTTTTAGACCACTTTCAATGAAAACGACCCCACCCGATCAGCGCTCACCGTCACCCGATCACCTCTTTGCACCGGGCCAACCCCGGCAGGCGTTCCCGTAAAGATCAAATCGCCGGCTTTAAGTTCCCAAGCCTTCGAGGCGTGGGAAATTACCTCGTTAATGCTCCAGATCAAATCGCCAAGATCGCCTTTTTGACGAGGCTCGCCATTGACCTGAAGGCTGATTGGGCCAGAAGTCATCTCGCCGGTCATCTCAATGGGCACTAAGGGGCCAATCGGTGCGCCATGATCAAACCCCTTTCCAATGCACCAAGGTTTGGATTCTTTTTTCATGGCGGCCTGCAGATCGCGCCGAGTCATATCTAAGCCCACGGCATAGCCCCAGATGTGCTTGCTTGCGTCTTGCGCTGAGATGTCCTTGCCATCTTTGGCCATCGCGACTACCAGCTCTACCTCGTGGTGCAGATCCTGCGTCAGGCTTGGATATGGCCACTCGGCCGAGGCGCCATCGGCGACATTAAACAAAGCATCGGCTGGCTTGAAAAAGAAAAATGGCGGCTCGCGGCCCGAGGCCCCCATCTCTTTGGCATGGTCGGCGTAATTACGGCCTACGCAAAACACACGACGCACGCGGAATTTTTCCGCTGAGCCTTTGATTGCAACTGCGGGCTGCTCCACTTTTGGCAATGCTTGCATGGCTCAATACTCCGATGAGAAACCTGTTGGTGCAGGTGGTGCGAAGTTTTCAAACTTGGTGAACTGCCCCAGGAAAGTCATGCGTATGGTGCCGATTGGGCCATTACGCTGCTTGGCAATGATAATCTCCGCAACGCCTTTATCGGGTGTGTCGGGGCGATAGACCTCGTCGCGATAAATAAACAGAATTACATCTGCATCCTGTTCGATCGCCCCACTCTCGCGTAAATCACTCATCACCGGCCGCTTATCGGTGCGCTGTTCCACCGTTCGATTGAGTTGCGATAGGGCCAGCACAGGACAGCCTAGCTCCTTGGCCAGACTTTTTAATGAACGGGTAATCTCAGAGATTTCGGTGGTGCGGTTTTCGCCGCTGCTCGAAGCGCTCATGAGCTGCAGATAATCCACCACAATGAGGCCAAGCTTTCCGTACTGACGCGACAATCTGCGTGCGCGCGAACGAAGCTCAAGCGGATTTAACGCAGGCGTTTCATCAATATGAATCTGCGCCTCTTTCATGCGGCCCATGGCCTGGGTCAAGCGGTTCCAGTCATCTTCAGTGAGTCTTCCCGTGCGCACACGCTGCGCATCAAGCTTGCCAACCGAACACAACACACGCATCGCCAACTGCTCAGCACCCATTTCCATGCTGAATACGGCTACCGGTAGCTTTTCGGTGATGGCGACATATTCCGCAACGTTTAGCGCCAGCGAGGTTTTACCCATGCTCGGCCGGCCTGCAATGATCAGCAGATCACCCGCATGCATGCCTGCAGTTTTCTGGTCAAGATCTACAAAGCCGGAGGGAACACCAGTCACATCAGATGGATTCGGGTTGTGATAGAGGTCATCCACTTTTTCCACAACCCGCGCCAACACGGTATGGAAATCCTGAAAGCCGCCCGAAGTTCTTGCGCCTGCCTCGCCGATTTGGAAAATACGGCTTTCGGCTTCATCGAGCACCTGCCGGGTTTCTTTGCCCGCAGGGTTTAGCGCCTGTGTTGCAATTTCATCGCTTACCGAGACTAAATGCCGAAGGATGGACCGATCGCGAACAATCTCTGCATAACGCCGAATATTGGAGGCCGAGGGGGTTTCACTCGCAAGCGTGTTGAGATACGCAATGCCGCCAACATCATCGGCCTTGCCAAGGCTTTGCAAGGCCTCATACACGGTCACCACATCGGCCGGTTTTCCGCCATCAATGAGCTTCGAGATGCACTCAAAAATCAGCCGATGATCAGCCCGATAGAAATCATTGGGAACCACCATGTCACCGATACGGTCCCAGGCCTGGTTATCAAGCAAAAGGCCTCCCAAAACGGAGGCCTCTGCTTCAACCGAATGCGGGGGAACCCGCAGCGCAAGCGCTTGGGTGTCCATGCGCCTTTAGGCGGTCTCGCCGATGACGCGAATGGAGATATCCGCCACGGCATCGGTATGCGGCGCGACCTGCACTGCGTGATCACCAACGGTCTTTAGTGGGCCATTGGGAAGGCGGACACAGGCTTTCGCGACATCAATTCCTTTGGCTTTGAGCGCCTCGGCAATATCAAAGTTGGTAACCGAGCCAAACAATCGGCCATCCACACCAGCCTTTTGCGTGATCTCCAACACCAGCCCAGACATTTTAGAGACCAGGCCCTGGGCAGCAGCCAGTTTTTCTGCCTGTGCTTTTTCGAGTTCAGCGCGACGTGCCTCGAATTCGGCAATTGCAGTCTGCGTGGCACGGCGTGCCATACCCTGAGGGATCAGGAAGTTGCGCGCAAAACCGTCTTTGACGCGAACTACATCGCCAAGCTGGCCGAGATTGACGACTTTTTCCAGAAGAATAACTTGCATATTCAATCCTTAGTGCTTTGCTTGAGCGATTAATGGTTATCGGTAAATGCGATCAGCGCGAGATAACGTGCACGCTTGATGGCCGTCGTGAGTTGGCGCTGATAACGCGCGCTAGTTCCAGTGATGCGAGCCGGAATTATTTTGCCGGTCTCGGTGACAAAGTCGCGCAGCGTGTCGATGTCTTTGTAATCGATTTGCTCAACGCCTTCGGCGGTAAAGCGGCAGACGCGCTTGCGTTTAAACAAGGCCGATTGCGCCGGACGACGGGGGCGCTTGTTCTGGTCGCTAAATTTCTTGTTGAAAGCCATTTCCTACTCCAGTTCAAAATTCGTTAGGTGAAAAATAATCTGTTTGCTGTGCTGCCTGGCTGGGGCTAAAAACCCTTGCGCAATAAGTTTGCTTCCCAAGGTGACCTGCTCCAGCCTTTCCGCTGCTTGACCCATAGCCTTGGCCTTAATCGAGAATTCCAGGCTTCGCTCGCTTCCCGCTTCCTGCACTTTGGCGCTATGTTCCAAAAGACATTCCAGAATAGGCACGCCAGCCGGGGTGAATCGCTTTGCCTTTTTTTCCGCAAGCACGCCTGAAAGCGTTGCTTGATTGGCCATGGCTCTTGGCGCCGTTAAGCGGCGGCAGCAACCTCAGCAGCAGCCTTGCGGGCCTCTTCGCGCTGAATCACTTTGATCATGGGCGACGGTCCGGTCTCGGCTTTTTTCATGAGCACCACCAAGTGACGCAACACAGCATCGTTGAAGCGGAAGGCGTGATCCAGCTCATCCATTTCGGCCTGGCCGCACTCAATGTTCATGAGCACGTAATGGGCTTTGGCGACTTTCGCAATGGGATACGACAGCTGGCGACGGCCCCAGTCTTCCACCCGATGCACCTTGCCGCCTTTGGAAGTGGCAATTGCGCTGTAGCGCTCGGTCATGGCGGGCACCTGCTCGCTTTGGTCCGGATGGACGATAAACACTATTTCGTAATGACGCACGATTTCTCCTTATGGTTAAAGCCACCGCCGTAAATGGAGAGGACGTGTGGCAAGGGAGGAGGAAGTCTAGCAGAAACAAAGGCTTAGCGCTTGCCGATCCCCTTGGCACCCCCGGGGGGAGCCATCGGGACGCTGGACCCCCTCTAAGCCACCGGCGTCTTTAACGGTAGGCCCTTGGCATGAGCAATGAGGTTATCGGCTGCTAGCTGCATCATGGCGCCGCGTGTTGCCTTGGAAGAACTTGCAATGTGCGGGGTGATCACCGCATTTTCAAACTTCAAAAATTCCGGGTCGAACTTGGGCTCGTTTTCAAACACATCAAGCCCAGCCGCGGCAATCGTTTTGTTTTTCAAGGCAGCAATCAAGGCTTGGTCATCTACCACGCCGCCACGGGCAATGTTAATGAGCGTTGCCGTGGGCTTCATCAGCGAAAGCTCTGCCGCGCCAATTAAATGATGGGTCGCCTGGCTATAGGGCACCACTAACATCACAAAATCAGATTCCTTTAACAACGCATCACGCTCAACCCAGGTAGCGCCATATTCCTCTTTGCTGCGATTGCGGTTGTGATAGATCACGCGCATCTCAAAGCCGCTGGCACGCTTGGCAATTGCGCCGCCAATTCTTCCCATGCCAATAATTCCCAGAGTGGCATGATGCAAATCACGGCCAGTGAACTGATCAAAGGCCCAGCCACTCCATTGGCCCGCACGGGCATAGCGCTCCGATTCAGAAATACGCCGTGCGGTGGCCATCATTAAAGCAAAAGCAAAATCGGCTGTAGTTTGCGTCAACACATCCGGCGTGTTGGTCACCCGAATACCGCGCGCTTTGCATGCAGCAACATCAATATTGTTGAAGCCCACCGCACCGGTGGCGATTACTTTGAGGTTGGCCGCCGCATTAATGACCGCGGCATCGATCTTGTCGGCTACCGAACAAAACAGGTAATCCACAGCCGCGACATTTTTCTGCATGGTGGCTGCATCCCACGGCTGATCCGCAGCCTGATTGTCGGCAACGATTTCAAAAATATCAGCAAGCGAGCCGTAAACAGAGTCATAAATGCGACGCGTAATCGCAAGTTTGGGCTTTGACATCAACCTTCCTTTTGAGACAAATCAAGAGTTGGCAAGCAAAATTAAATGCACCCGATACGGCCCGTGAGCGCCAATCACCAAGGTCTGCTCAATATCGGCCGTGCGCGAAGGGCCAGAAATGAAATTCAATGCCCGAGGAGGCGCGCCGCGCTCATGGCGTAGCAGCGCAAACACGTCCTCCATATGGGCCAGAATTCTCGACTCGGGCACAACGGCGATATGGGTCTCCGGCAATAAGGCCATGGAGGCCGGAGTGTCAGGCCCCGAGAGCATGGCTAAGGTGCCCGTCTCAGCAACTGCAGCAAAGCAGCCGGTAATGCCAACAAGATCCGGTTTGGGGTCGTCTCGATATGGCGCTCGGGCTTCTACAACCAAACCGGCGGATTTCCAATCCAGGTCGGCCATTGCCTTCCAAACGACCGCCTGCAAGGACAGCCCGCGATCATTGAGGTATCTCGCTGCCGCTTTGGGCACTTCACCCATTGAGGCCACTCGGTCGACCGTGGCAGACAAACGCTCCGACTGTGCAATGAACTGATCAATGAGCGAGCCGCGGATCTCAGGCTGCGGGCCGGGGGGTTTCAGAGACACGTAGCTCTCGCTGAGCTCCTCCTCACGGTCTTTCGACGCCGTAGGACGCCCCTGGGCGGTCCTGATTCTGGAGAGTATTTTCTCTCGGGCAGCCGAAGTATCCAGGGCATCAAAAGTCGATTTGTCCGACATGGGAATGGGGTCCTTTGACCGAAAGCAAGTCTAGCCGCGTAGTGTAGTCCGTTAGAATGCGAGTTTAAAGCTGCAAAGCGGGAAGCCTGAATCTCGTAAACCCGAAACAGAAACCGAAACAGCAACCGAAACAGCAACACCATGACCCACGTCGTTACCGAATCCTGCATCAAGTGCCGCTACACCGACTGCGTCGATGTCTGCCCGGTCGACTGCTTCAAAAAGGGCCCCAACTTTCTGGTGATTGACCCTGAAGAGTGCATCGATTGCGCGGTCTGCATTCCCGAGTGCCCGGTCAATGCAATCTACGCTGAAGAAGATGTGCCTGATGACCAGAGGGATTTCATCGCGATTAACGCAGAGCTCTCAAAAAGCTGGCCAAATATCACCCGCATGGAGCCCCACTTCCCCGATGCTGATGAATGGGCCGATGTGAAGGATAAGCGCGGGCTTTTGGAAAAGTGATCCAGGCCTCGCAGGAAAAATTTACTCGCGAAGCTATCACCTGGATCCACCCCTGGACTGACCATCTTTTTTCTTTTCGCACGACACGTCCTGCATCATTTCGTTTTACGGCCGGCCAGTTCGCAAGGCTTGGGGTTGAAAAGCCCGATGGCTCCGTTGCATGGCGGGCTTATTCCATGGTCTCAGGCCCTTACGATGAATTTCTCGAGTTCTATTCGATCGTGGTGCCTGGAGGCGAGTTCACCAGTGAGCTCGTGCGGCTTAAAGAGAGTGACACGCTTTTCATCGATAAACAGAATCACGGTTTTTTGACGCTCAGCCGTTTTCAAGGGGGCGCCGATCTCTGGCTGCTCTCAACGGGCACAGGCATTGCACCTTTCCTGTCAATTCTGCAAGACCCAGCGGCCTGGGAAAATTTTGAACACATTGTTTTAGCCCACAGTGTGCGCGAGGCCAAAGAGCTTGCTTATCGCGAGCTCATCGAGTCATTCCGTACGCACGATATTTATAAAGAGCATGCGCACAAGCTAACTTATGTTCCCATCGTGACCCGAGAGTCAATCCCGGGAATGCCGCATCAGCGGCTCACCACGCTCATTACATCCGGTGAGCTTGAGTCATGCGCAAGACTTGCGCTTGACTTAGACAAATCCCGCATCATGCTGTGCGGCAACCCGCAAATGGTCGATGACACGCGCCAGGCGCTCAAAGCCAAGGGGTTTCGCACTGCGCGGCAAAGCACACCAGGCCAGATCGCCGTAGAAAACTACTGGTAAACTCGCGCCATTCTAGGGAGTTTCCATTGCTCTACCAGCTCCACGAATTTCAGCGCTCGATTCTCAACCCGCTCAGCAAGGTGGCGGGTCTTTCATCCCAGTTCTACAGCAACCCCTACAGCCCGCTGGCCTACACGCCTTTTTCGAAACGGCTTGCCGCAACTTTTGACCTGGTACACCGGCTGGGCAAGGAGTATCACAAGCCCGCCTTCGGCATAGAAATCACTGAAATCCAGGGCCAGAGCATTCCAGTCGTTGAAAAAACTGTTTTTGAAAAGCCTTTTTGCAAGCTCATACATTTTGAACGGCAACTGCCAGAGGGCATGCAAGCCAGAAATGATCCGAAGATCATGCTGGTAGCTCCCCTCTCAGGACACCACGCCACCCTGCTTCGTGACACGGTGCGTGCCCTGTTGCCCAACCATGAAGTGTTCATCACCGATTGGATTGACGCCCGCATGGTTCCGCTACAACTCGGGCCATTTCATCTGGATGACTATATCGACTACATCCGTGAGTTCATTCGGTTGCTAAGCCCCGATCTCAATGTCATGTCGGTCTGCCAGCCCACGGTGCCCGTGCTTGCTGCGGTATCGCTAATGGCCACCGACAATGAGCCCTGCCACCCGCGTACGCTGATCATGATGGGCGGGCCAATCGATACGCGAAAAAGCCCGACATCAGTCAACGACTTGGCCATTCAAAAACCTTATCACTGGTTTGAGAACCATGTCATTTACACTGTGCCTCACAAATACCCGGGTTATTTACGCAAGGTCTACCCCGGTTTTTTACAGCATGCGGGCTTTGTTGCTATGAACCCGAATCGCCATCTCACGTCTCATTACGACTATTACCAGCAGCTCATCAAGGGCGATGGGGAAAGCGCGGAAGGCCACCGCGCCTTTTATGACGAATATAACGCCGTGCTCGATTTGGCAGGCGAGTTCTATCTCGACACCATCCGTGTGGTATTCCAAGAGCATGCCCTGCCCAAAGGGAACTGGCATGTGCGCGGCAAGCCAGTTCGCCCGCAAGACATTACGAAAAGCGCCTTACTTACAGTTGAAGGCGAGCTAGATGACATCTCTGGCCCGGGACAAACCCAGGCGGCCCACGATCTATGCACGGGCATTCCTGCGAGCCGCCAGGAAGACATGATTGTTCCGAGAGCCGGACACTACGGAATTTTCAGTGGACGCAGATGGCGTGAGCAGGTCGCACCCAAAGTCGCAGACTTTATCCGACGCCATTGATGCAGTGCTGCCACAAACGCAATGCACGCGTTGTGGCTACCCTGCATGCAAGCCCTACGCCGAGGCCATCGCCCAAGGCCAAGCCAACATCAATCAGTGCCTGCCAGGCGGAGATGCTGGCATTCGGAAGCTTGCTGAAATTACAGGCAGGCCTTATTTGACTTTAAACCCAGCAAACGGGATTGAATCGCCCCGAAAACTCGCCTGGATCGATGAGGCCCGGTGCATCGGCTGCACACTCTGCATTGCCGCCTGCCCTGTCGATGCAATCGTTGGTGGCTTTAAGTTCATGCATACCGTGATTGCTGAAGATTGCACCGGCTGCGAGTTGTGTGTTGCGCCCTGCCCCGTCGATTGCATTCAGATGCAAGACATCATCGGCCCTTCGCAATGGACTGCAAAGCATGCCGCCAAGTCTCGTCAACTATTTGAAATTCGAAATCAGCGTATGGAAAACATTCGCGCTTCCAAGGAAAAACCGCCCGCAAGCGCGGATAAGTTGGCCGATGTTTTGAAACGGGCGCGCGAACGTGCGGCAAAGCGAATGACCGATCGTGTTGATGAAAGCAACACATGAACGCAGAAAAACGCCAAAAGATTTTCGAGCGTCTGGCAGCAGCGAATCCCCACCCCACCACCGAGCTCGAATACACCACACCATTTGAGCTGCTGGCTGCCGTACTGCTCTCTGCTCAAGCAACCGATGTGTCGGTGAATGCAGCGACCCGCAAGCTCTTTCCAAAGGCCAATACGCCACAGGCAATTCTCAAGCTCGGCGTTGAAAAACTGGAGGGCTACATTCGCACCATCGGCCTTTATAAAACCAAAGCGAAACATCTGATTCAGACCTGCGAGATTCTGGTTCGCGAACATGGCAGCAAGGTGCCTGAGAGTCGTGAAGCACTGGAGGCGCTGCCGGGCGTGGGCAGAAAAACCGCCAATGTTGTACTCAACACGGCCTTTGGATGGGAAACGATTGCGGTAGACACCCATATTTTTCGAGTCTCGAACCGCACCAAGATCGCGCCCGGCAAAACGGTGCTGGAAGTAGAAAAACGGCTTGAGCGGCTCGTGCCTGCGGGCTTTAAACGAAACGCCCACCACTGGCTGATTCTTCACGGCCGCTACGTCTGCAAAGCAAGAAAGCCCGAGTGCTGGCGCTGCAATATTGAAGACCTGTGCGAGTTTGGCAAAAAGGAAAGAAGGTCGCGCGCAGCAGGCGATAGCCTTGCCGGATCCAAAGAGCAGATCGACAAAGATCGGGCGGTCTCTGCGCCCGTGATCTGAAGGATCTTCAATCCCAGGAGCTGGCTAAACCGCCGGGCCACGATCTCTGGCAACACGGTAATGCCCAAACCTGCTGCCACCAGTTGCGAGATCGCATCAAAGCCTTTGACTTGAACACGAATTCGCAAATGCATGCCCTGCTTGCGTGCCTCATCGGCCAGCCACTCCTGAATCGAGCCGCCCTCTTGCAGCAAAATTAAGTCCTCACCGAGCAGTCGTTGCAAGGAAATGGCCCGCTCTTTTTTCCAGGCCGTCTGGCCTGGCACAAGCGCTACGAGCGTATCTTGGTGATACGCCTGCACGTGAAGCTCAGGCCGAAGTGCCTCGCCGGCAAACACGCCAATTTCGGCATCACCATCAACAACACGCTGCTGAATATCACGGCTTGTGCACTCCTCAAGATCAATGCGTACGCGTGGGTGGACCTTTAGGAACTTCGTCAGGTCCTCGGGCAAAACAGTTGCAATAGAGCTGGCGTTTGCCACCACCCGAACATGGCCGCTGATGCCGGCCGCAAAATCGCTGACCTCAAATTCCATCTGGGCAAGCTCACGCTCAATTGAACGGGCATGATGCAGCACTGTTGCCCCGGCTTCTGTAAATCGCACGCCACGAGCATGACGCGATAAGAGCGCAACACCGAGCCGTTCTTCGAGATCACGAATACGGGTGCTCGCCGCGCCAAGGGCAAGATGCAGGCTCTGCGCCGCCTTAGTAATCGAGCCCGTCTGAGCAATGGCCAAGAGAAGTTTCAAAGTGACAAAATCAACGCGCTGGGGATTGACTTGCATGATGCTGTGCCCTGTTTGCTTACGGCGTCGCTCGACGCTTGATGGCCTCGATATAGACTTGGCTATCAATGGGCGCCTGATTACGCTGGGCCTGCCACAAAACCTCTCCGAGGCACTCCATCACTTCATGCATCGCCTCGTGCCGGCTGCCGAGCCTTAGGCAGAGTTGACGATACGCATCGCGAATTCCAGGCGGCTGGTCAATCGACACTTGCTCC
Organism: uncultured Burkholderiaceae bacterium; assembly: GCA_964582195.1. Lineage (GTDB taxonomy): Bacteria > Pseudomonadota > Gammaproteobacteria > Burkholderiales > Burkholderiaceae_A > Lacustribacter. The sequence continues at coordinate 275,842 of CAZOQN010000001.1, forward strand.
TCGATTGAGAGGTGCATCGACAAATGAAGAAACGGGTTGGTTCGGCCCTGCTCGACCGAATAATCTTTTTCGAGCGCCGCCTGGGTGTCTGAGAGTTCCTCGTGATATTCCGGGTGCTCGGCAATCCAATCCACCGCGATCGCTTCAATGGGTGCGAGTGGCTGCTGGCTGCGGTGCTTGGCCCATGCCTCGCAGAAAAACCGCCGAACATCTTCTTTGCGCGGGTTAAACATAAAAGCTCCTAAAAATCAGGGAGTCCGAATATCAGAACTGCCAATCCCAAAGCGACAAAGATGCCTGCCGCAACTAAGCGCACCATCTTCATGGAAATACGCGATAGCAGCCTCTCGCCAACCCAAATGACTGGGGCGTTGGCGAGCACCATTCCCAATGTGGTCCCAATCACCACCTCCACCGGAAATCCCGGATAGCGCGCTGCAATCAGCACCGTAGCCACTTGGGTTTTATCTCCAATTTCTGCAATAAAAAACGCAACCGTGGTGGCAATGAATGCATTGCGTGCGAGCTTCACCTCGCCATCATCGAGTTTGTCAGGAAACAACGCCCAGGCTGCTAAGGCCACAAAGGAGAGGCCAAGGACCCAACGAAGAATTTCTGGCGTCATCCAATGGGCACTCCAGGCACCCAGCGCAACCGCCGCAGCATGGTTGGCCAAGGTGGCCACCACAATGCCGGTGATGATGGCCCAGGCCTGCTTGGGGAATCGGGCTGCGAGTACCAGAGTCAGCAGCTGGGTTTTATCCCCAATTTCTCCGATGGCTACGGCAGTCAAAGCCGTCGTTAGTGCTTCCCACATGGAAATCCACTCTAGCCGAAAGCCCCAGCCTTCGCAAATGACGAAGGCTGGGCCCAAAATCACGCATTCTCAAAGCCCCCGACTGGCGCTATCGTGCCCATCAAACAAGGCAAAAATCAGGGAGAAAAAGCATGTCGCAGCCGAATGCCTCAGCAGGCCGTCGCTTTCGTGACGCGTTGGCCCAAGAAAAACCACTCCAGGTCATCGGCGCGATCAATGCGAACCATGCCTTGCTGGCAAAGCGAGCAGGCTTTCGCGCCATTTACCTCTCGGGGGGTGGCGTGGCGGCCGGCTCGCTTGGCTTGCCAGACTTAGGCATCTCAGGCCTAGACGATGTCCTCACCGATGTGCGTCGAATCACGGACATTTGCGATGTGCCTTTGTTGGTCGATGTCGACACCGGCTTTGGTGCTTCTGCTTTCAATATTGCGCGCACCACCAAGTCGCTGATCAAGTTTGGCGCAGGCGCCATGCACATTGAAGACCAGGTGGGGGCCAAGCGCTGCGGCCATCGTCCCGGCAAAGCAATTGTCACCTCGGAAGAAATGGTCGATCGCGTCAAAGCTGCCGTGGATGCGAAAACGGACCCAGACTTTCTGATCATGGCTCGAACCGATGCCTTGGCCGTTGAGGGCCTTCAAGCAGCGATCGACCGCGCATGCGCCTGTGTTGAAGCCGGCGCCGATGCAATCTTCCCTGAGGCGATGACTGAACTCGCCATGTACAAGGAGTTTGCCAAGGCCGTCAAGGTGCCGGTGCTTGCAAACATTACCGAGTTTGGCGACACACCGCTCTACACGCTTGATGAACTACGCAGCGCCGATGTGGCCATGGCCTTGTATCCGCTATCGGCTTTTCGGGCTATGAACAAGGCCGCGCAAAGCGTATACGAAACCCTGCGCCGCGAAGGCACCCAGAAAAATGTCGTGAGCCTGATGCAGACCCGCAAAGAGCTCTATGACTCGATTGGGTATTGGGATTATGAGAATAAACTTAATGCGTTATTTCTGAAGAAATAACCAATTCCGTCATTGCGAGGCTGCGAAGCAGCCGTGGCAATCCAATTAAAAGAAGGTACTCATTAAATGTCAGAAGCTCCCCTCGCAGCACCCAAGCCAAAAAAATCCGTAGCTCTTTCCGGCATTCAAGCTGGCAATACCGCCCTGTGCACCGTAGGCCGCACCGGCAACGACCTAGCCTATCGGGGCTACGACATTCTTGATATCGCCGATGTCTGTGAGTTTGAAGAGATCGCTTACCTGCTTGTCCATGGAAAGCTTCCCACACGGCCCGAACTCATTGGCTACAAAACAAAACTAAAAGCGTTGCGCGGCATTCCCGCCAATGTCATGCAGGTGCTCGAAGCCCTGCCCGCATCGAGCCACCCCATGGACGTCATGCGCACCGCTGTGGCTGCACTTGGCTGCAGCCTGCCTGAAAAAGAAGACCGCAACGCGCCGGGCGCTCGCGATATTGCAGACCGTTTGATGGCCTCACTGGGTTCCATGCTGCTCTACTGGTACCACTACAGTCATAACGGCAAGATGATTGATGTCGAGACCGATGACGATTCGATTGGCGGCCACTTCCTGCATCTGCTTCACGGCAAAACACCACCTGAGGAATGGGTGCGGGCCATGCACACTTCGCTCAACCTTTATGCAGAGCATGAGTTCAACGCATCAACCTTCACTGCCCGTGTGATTGCCGGCACTAACAGCGATTTTTATTCCTGTATCACAGGTGCAATCGGCGCCTTGCGCGGCCCCAAGCACGGCGGCGCAAATGAGGTGGCCTTTGAGGTGCAAAAGCGCTATGAAAACCCGGATGAAGCTGAGGCCGATATTCGCGCGCGTGTAGAGCGCAAAGAAGTGGTGATCGGCTTTGGCCACCCGGTTTACACCATTGCCGATCCACGCAACAAGATCATCAAGGAAGTGGCGCGCAAGCTTTCCATGATGGCCAAAGACATGAAAATGTTTGGCATTGCCGAGCGGCTTGAGACCGTGATGTGGGATGCGAAGAAAATGTTTCCCAATCTGGATTGGTTCAGCGCCGTGAGCTATCACATGATGGGCGTGCCCACCGCCATGTTCACACCGCTATTTGTTATCTCTCGCACCTCGGGCTGGAGCGCTCATGTCATTGAACAGCGGGCCGACGGAAAAATCATCCGGCCGAGTGCGAACTACACCGGCCCAGAGAACATGAAATTCGTTCCTATCGACAAACGGAAATAAGCGCCATGAACACCGCCTATCGCAAGCCCCTTCCCGGCACCTCATTGGAATACTTTGATGCTCGCGAGGCGGTGGAGCGATTAGCTCCTGGTGCCTACGACAGCCTGCCCTACACCTCAAAAGTTTTAGCTGAAAACCTGCTACGCCGCTGCGATCCCGCAACGCTGAATGATTCTTTAAAGCAACTCATTGAACGCAAGCGTGAGCTTGACTTCCCATGGTTTCCAGCGCGCGTGGTCTGCCATGACATTTTGGGCCAGACCGCCTTAGTCGATCTTGCTGGCCTGCGCGATGCGATTGCTGAAAAAGGCGGTGATCCTGCTTTGGTAAATCCAGTTGTGCCCACACAACTGGTAGTGGACCATTCCCTTGCCGTAGAGTGTGGCGGTAATGACCCGCAGGCCTTCGAGAAAAACCGCGCAATCGAAGAGCGGCGCAACGAAGACCGCTTTCATTTTATTGAGTGGACCCGCAAGGCATTTCGCAATGTTGATGTCATTCCACCAGGCAATGGCATTCTCCATCAGATCAATCTTGAGCGCATGTCACCGGTCATTCAGGTGCAAGACAATGTGGCCTACCCCGATACCTTGGTAGGCACCGACAGCCATACCCCCATGGTCGATGCACTCGGTGTGATAGCCATTGGTGTGGGTGGACTTGAGGCAGAAACCGTGATGCTGGGCCGCGCCTCCTGGATGCGCCTGCCCGACATTGTCGGTGTTGAACTCACCGGCAGGCCAAAGGCTGGAATCACAGCAACCGATACCGTGTTAGCACTCACCGAGTTTTTGCGCAAAGAGCGTGTGGTGTCGGCTTATTTAGAGTTTTATGGAGAAGGAGCAGCAAACTTAACGCTTGGTGATCGGGCCACGATTTCCAATATGGCGCCTGAGTTTGGCGCAACCGCTGCCATGTTCTATATCGACGAGCAAACCATTAAGTACTTAAAGCTCACTGGCCGTGACGATGCATTAGTAAGACTTGTAGAAACCTATGCCAAGCAAACGGGACTCTGGGCCGATGGCATGAAAAAAGCCCAGTACGAACGCGTTTTAAAGTTTGATCTCTCAACGGTTGAGCGCAATCTTGCGGGCCCCTCCAACCCGCACAAACGCCTGCCCACTTCGGCCTTGACTGAGCGTGGCATTAGCGCGCCATACAAACAAGAGCCAGGGCTCATGCCCGATGGCGCAGTGATCATTGCCGCCATTACCAGCTGCACGAATACCAATAACCCACGCAACATGATCGCGGCAGGCCTGCTGGCCCGAAATGCAAACCGCGAAGGCCTGGCCCGCAAGCCCTGGGTGAAGAGCTCCACCGCACCAGGCTCGAAAGCTGTCGCACTTTATTTGGAAGAAGCGGGCCTCTTGAAAGAGCTTGAACAGTTGGGCTTTGGCATAGTGGCCTTTGCCTGCACCACCTGTAACGGCATGAGCGGTGCGCTTGATCCAAGGATTCAAAAAGAGATCATTGATCGCGATCTTTATGCAACCGCTGTGCTTTCTGGCAATCGCAATTTCGATGGCCGCATCCACCCCTATGCCAAGCAGGCGTTTCTCGCCTCACCGCCATTAGTGGTGGCTTATGCAATCGCTGGATCAATTCGCTTCGATATTGAAAAGGATGTTTTGGGAGTTGATCGCAACGGCAAGGAAATTCGCCTGGCGGATCTTTGGCCCACCGATGAAGAAATCGATGCCGTGGTTTCAGAAAGCGTGAAGCCCGAGCAGTTCCGCAAAGTCTACGAGCCCATGTTTACAGCCCGGGCAGACTCTGGCGAAAGGGTGAGCCCGCTCTATCAATGGCGGCCACAGAGCACCTATATACGCCGCCCCCCCTATTGGGAAGGGGCCTTGGCGGGTACGCGCACACTCAAAGGCATGCGGCCCCTGGCGGTTTTGCCCGATAACATCACGACCGATCACCTCTCGCCTTCTAATGCAATTCTTCTAGACAGCGCCGCCGGGGAATACCTGGCCAAAATGGGCCTGCCCGAAGAGGACTTCAATTCCTACGCAACTCACCGCGGTGATCACTTGACCGCACAGCGCGCCACTTTTGCCAATCCCAAGCTGATCAACGAAATGGTTGTTGTCAACGGGGAAGTGAAACAAGGTTCGCTTGCCCGCGTTGAGCCCGAAGGCAAGATGATGCGCATGTGGGAGGCCATTGAAACCTATATGAACCGCAAGCAGCCGCTGATCATTATTGCGGGTGCTGATTATGGCCAGGGTTCATCGCGCGATTGGGCTGCAAAAGGCGTGCGGCTTGCCGGTGTGGAGGCGATTGTTGCCGAAGGCTTTGAGCGCATTCACCGCACTAACCTGGTGGGTATGGGCGTACTGCCGCTTGAGTTCTTGCCCGGCACCAACCGCAAAACCTTGAAGATTGATGGCACTGAAACTTTCGACGTGATCGGCAAGCGTACCCCGCGGGCAACGCTCACGCTGGTGATCTGCCGCAAAAACGACGAGCGTGTCGAGGTGCCTGTACTGTGCCGGCTCGATACGGCAGAAGAGGTCTCCATTTACGAAGCAGGCGGTGTGCTGCAGCGCTTTGCGCAAGACTTCTTGGAGGCAAAGAAGGCGGCTTAGATGAGAGACGGGGGCTCCCAACTCGCCCGACCAACAGAGCTCTGACTATCTCAAAACGACACTATGGTTTCAATGACCCACAGCGCTCAGATTAAAATTCCGGCCACGTATATGCGGGGCGGCACCAGCAAAGGCGTGTTTTTCAACCTTGCCGATCTGCCTGCTGCCGCACAAAAGCCAGGCAAAGTACGCGATGCCACTCTCTTGCGTGTGATCGGCAGCCCCGACCCCTATGGCAAACAGATCGATGGCATGGGCAATGGATCTTCGAGCACTAGCAAATCGGTGATTCTTTCAAAAAGCAGCCGGCCCGATCACGATGTGGACTACCTGTTTGGCCAGGTTGCCATTGACAAAGCTTTTGTCGATTGGAGCGGCAACTGCGGCAACCTCTCTGCAGCGGTTGGGCCATTTGCCGTGCGCAATGGCTTTGTAGAAAAAAGCCGGATACCAGCCAATGGCACGGTGACTGTTCGTATTTGGCAGGCCAACATCAACAAAACCATCATCGCCCATGTGCCGATTGTGAATGGCGAAGTGCAGGAAACCGGCGACTTTGAGCTCGATGGCGTCACCTTCCCCGCCGCTGAAGTGCAGCTTGAGTTTTTGGATCCCGCCGCCGAGGAAGAGGATGGCGCAGGCGGAGCGATGTTTCCCACCGGCAATTTGATTGATAGCCTCGATGTACCCGGTGTTGGAAAGCTTCGCGCCACCATGATCACGGCAGGCATTGCCACAATTTTTGTGAACGCTGCCGATATTGGCTACACGGGAACTGAGCTACAGGACCACATCAATAACGATACAAAGGCGCTCGCCATGTTTGAAGCCATTCGGGCTCATGGCGCCATTCGCATGGGCCTGATCAAAGACATCAGCGAGGCCGCGACCAGGCAGCACACCCCCAAGATCGCTTTTGTCGCACCGCCCAAAGACTATGTCGCCTCGAGCGGCAAAAAAATTGCGGCTACTGAGTTCGATTTATTAGCCCGAGCCATGTCCATGGGCAAGCTCCACCACGCCATGATGGGCACCGCCTCGGTGGCCATTGCCACTGCTGCTGCCGTGCCAGGCACCTTGGTAAACCTTGCAGCAGGGGGTGGTGCGCGTGAGGCGGTGCGCTTTGGGCACCCTTCGGGCACTCTGCGTGTCGGTGCTCGGGCAAAACTCGTCGATAGCCAATGGACAGTCACCAAAGCCATCATGAGCCGAAGCGCCCGCATTCTGATGCAGGGCCATGTCTTCGTGCCCGGAGAAGTTCTAGACGTTTAGTGTATTCGTATCAAGATCGGCAGAGCAGCCCCTGACGATCATCACGACAAAGGGCTGGAGGAGACTCACAATGACAACAACCACCGCGTTTCATCAACGTTCCATCGACGACAAAGAGGGCTTTTGGAAAGAGCAGGCCCAGATGGTGGAATGGTTTTCACCTCCGGAAAAAATCCTCGACTTCTCTAACCCGCCTTTTGCGAAATGGTATGTCGGTGGAAAAATCAATCTCTGCCATAACGCCATCGACCGGCACCTTGCAAAGCGAGCCGACCAGAAGGCCTTGGTCTACATTTCCACCGAGACCAAAGAAGAAAAGATTTACAGCTACAAAGACCTGCACGCCGAAGTGCAGTGTATGGCCTCGATTCTGAAGTCCCTTGGTGTTAAGCGTGGCGACCGTGTGTTGATCTACATGCCGATGATTGCAGAGGCCGTGTTTGCGATGCTGGCCTGCGCCCGCATTGGCGCGATTCACTCGGTCGTATTTGGCGGTTTTGCTGCACCCTCGCTGGCCGCACGAATTGATGATGCCCAGCCCGTGGTGATGGTGTCTTCCGATGCTGGCATGCGCAACGGCAAAGAGGTGCCTTACAAGCATCTCGTCGATGAGGCCTGCAGGCTTGCAGAAAAACCGCCTGCGAAAGTGCTGCTTATCAATCGAGGCCTTGCCACGATGAGCCAAGTCGAAGGCCGCGATGTCGACTATGCTGAGTTACGTAAAGAACACATGGGAAAAACGGTTGACTGCGAACCCATGCTGGCCACCGACCCCTCCTACATTTTGTATACCTCCGGCACTACCGGGAAACCCAAGGGCGTGCAGCGCGATACAGGCGGCTATTGCGTAGCCCTTGCCGCTTCCATGAGACATATTTTTGACTGCAAGCCCGGCGAAGTCTTCTTTTGCACCTCTGATATCGGCTGGGTGGTAGGCCACTCTTACATTGTCTATGCGCCTTTGATTAACGGCTCAACCACGATTGTTTATGAAGGCATGCCGACAAACCCCGACCCTGGCATTTGGTGGAGCATCGTCGAGCGCTTCCAGGCCCAGACCATGTTCTCTTCACCAACCGCCGCACGTGTACTGAAAAAACAAGACCCCAAGTACATGACCCAGCACAACACCAAGTGCCTGCGTCGTTTGTTCCTTGCGGGCGAGCCGTTGGATGAACCCACTGCCAAGTGGATCTCCGATGCTTTAGGTGGTGCCAAGATCATTGACAACTACTGGCAAACCGAAACCGGCTGGCCAATCTTGGCCGCTCAACACGGCGTGGAAGACACGCCCACAAAATTCGGTAGCCCAAGCTTTGCCGTGTATGGCTATGACCTGCGCCTGATTCACGAAACTACCTATCAAGAAGTGGGCGCTGATGAAAAAGGCATGCTCTGTGCTGTACCCCCACTGCCCCCAGGCTGCCTGCAAACCGTTTGGGGCGATGATGAGCGCTTCTTGAAGACCTATTTCACAGCAGTTCCGGGCAAAAAGTATTACTCCACTTTTGACTATGCAACGCGCGACAAAGACGGCTACTACTTCATTTTGGGAAGAACCGATGATGTGATCAACGTGGCCGGACACCGTCTTGGCACCCGCGAAATCGAGGAAGCGATTCAGGTCCACCCCAATGTTGCGGAGGTAGCCGTTGTGGGCGTTGCTGATCAGCTCAAAGGCCAAATGCCTTTGGCGTTTTGTGTGCTCAAAAACCTAGACGCAATCAAGACACCGGAAGGACGAGTCGCAGAGGAAAAAGCCATCATGTCTACGGTCGATAAAGAGCTCGGCGCGATCGCAAGGCCATCGCGTGTGCACTTTGTGACCATGCTGCCCAAAACACGCTCCGGCAAGCTCTTGCGCCGATCCATGCAAGCGCTAGCGGAGGGTCGCGACTCTGGGGATCTGACGACTCTGGAAGATCCGACCGCGTTGGAGCAGATTAAAAACGTTCTCAAGGGCTGATTGCCACGTCGGCACTTCGGTGCCGTGGCAATCCATTCGGGTGACGTCTTACTCGTTCAGCAACTTCCGAATGACCGGGATCAGCTCACTCGCCGTAATTCCAAGCACGCCACCAACCTGATCGGTGAGCTGCTCGGCGGCAAGCCCGTGAATACGAACAGATTCACAAGCCGCCCTCGTGGGCTCCATTCCCTGCGCGATTAATGAAGCCATAAACCCTGCGAGCACATCTCCCGTGCCACCGGTGGCTAAGGCCGCATTGCCCGTGGTATTGATTTGGGTGTTACCCAATTTGTCGCAGATGACTGTGCCCGCACCTTTGAGCACCGTAATCGAATTGAATCGTTTGGCAAGATCTCGGGCTGCGCGATCACGATTGGCCTGCACCTGATCGGCCGAGCACCCCAAAAGCCTGCAGGCCTCACCCGGATGTGGCGTGATGACTATAGGCGCAGAGCGCCGTGCACACTGCCGGCCAAGGGCGGGGTCTTCCGCGATGAGATTAAGGCCGTCAGCGTCAATCACTAACGGCAACGATTTTCCTAAAATATCTGAGAGTAGCTGATGGGCCGCATCCGACATGCCAAGGCCAGGGCCAGCAAGCCAACAATTAATCGGCTTAGCCTTTGCTTGGCCCGCATCGATCACCATGATCTCGGGTGCGATAGGATCCAAGACATACCCGTCGTTCAGATTCGGTCGAACCACGAACACACGGCCCGCACCAGAGAAGAGCGCCGCACGCGCTGCAAGAAATGCAGCTCCAACTGTTCCCGTAGCGCCACCCAGAATTCCCAGGGCGCCGTGATCGCCTTTATTGCTGGCAAGAGAGCGTTGGATTAACGGCATGAATTGTTCAGGGTTACACCATCCCCAGTTTTTGCGCCATGCCAATACGCTGCAGTTTACCCGTCGCGCCCTTGGGAATCTCTTGCAGGATCACAATCTTGCGCGGCACTTTGAAATCGGCAAGCTTGGTCGCTGCAAACGCACGAATCTCTTGGTCAGTGGCGGTCATGCCTTCACGCAGCACAACGGCTGCGCCCACTTCTTCGCCAAGCTTTTCGTGAGGCACAGCAAAGGTCACCACTTGCAATACCGCGGGGTGATCCATCAGCACTTCATCAACCTCAACGGGCGAGATCTTCTCGCCGCCACGGTTGATGATCTCTTTTAAGCGGCCCGTTAACGTGACGTATCCATCCTTGTCCATAACACCTTGGTCACCGGTGCGAAACCAGCCTTTTGTAAAGGCCGAGGCATTTGCGGCAGGGTTGTTCTCATAGCCCTTAGTCACGTTATCGCCACGAATCACGATCTCGCCAATATCCCCCGCTTTCAACAACTTGCCTTTTTCATCCATGATGGCCACCTCAGGGCCGGCGGCAATGCCCACCGCGCCAGGCTTGCGGGCCTTGGGTGGCAAGGGGTTGCTGCACATTTGATGCGAGGCCTCCGTCATGCCATAGGCCTCGATCATGGGCGCCTTGAATACCTCTTCAATTTCACGAATCACCTGCGTGGGCAAAGAAGACGAAGATGAGCGGATAAATCGCAGCGGATACCTTTCAATCGTGGCCTTGTTCTGGCCTGCCCGCGTGAGAATTGTCTGGTGCATGGTGGGCACCGCCGTGTACCAGTTGGGCTTGCACTCCTCCATCCAGGAGAAAAACTTCAGCGCGTTAAAGCCTGGCGAGCAGAACAAGTATCCGCCTTCAGACAAAGGCGCTAGCGTTCCGGCAATCAGGCCATGAATGTGAAAAAGCGGCATGATATTCAAGCCGCGATCTTTCGCAGTGAACTTCAGGCTTTCAGCAATATTCCCAGCAGACACTGAGACGTTGCGTTGAGAAAGCGGAACAATTTTGGGCCGCGATGTTGTTCCTGAGGTGTGAAGGATCAGCGCAACATCATTGGGCTGGGCCCAGCCGCCCTTGCCAAGCTTTAATTTTTTATCACCACGCTTTTGCAGCGTGAAGCTCCCAGCGCCCTTTTCGGGCGTAGCGATCAAGTCGATGATCGTAATGCCCAGTTTTTCCGCAACGCCCACCGAGGGGCTGTCGCTTCCTTGCTCCACAATCAAGGCCTTGGCTTTCAAGTCGGAGAGGTAAAACTCAAACTCATCGGCACGATAGGCGGGGTTCAAGGGTGCGGATGTTGTGCCACAGGCTACGGCCAAAAATGAAGCAGCCATCTCAGGGCCGTTTTTCAACACAATGCCGACACGGTCGTTGCGGCCAATGCCCCAGTCATTTAGTGTTTTCACGGTGTCGATGATCTGATCGCGCAAGCCCTTGTAGGTGAGGTCAGGTGTGCTGGGCGCGCCAAACACAAGGTCTTGATCGCGGCCAGTAGACAGAAGTTCAGGGAGGGTGGAGCAGCGTTTCATTTTTCTCTTTCCTTTTGTTTCTTGTTTGTGGATTGCTTCGGCTTCGCCTCGCAATGACGAGGGCCTTACTGCGTGATCTTTAACTTTCCTTTTTCATCGGCCAAAGTCTTGGCCAGCAAACTCACCAAGGCATAGACCGCCTGAATATGAGGTGTGGGCACCTGCGCGACCTGTCCTAACTCAATGATCGATCCCACAAGAGCGGCGATCTCAGGCGGCCTTCCCATTTCAATATCTTGCAGCATGCTGGTCTTGTGCTTACCGACCGCCTCGGCGCCTGCCAAACGCTTTTCAAGTGACACGCGAAAGGAAATGCCCAGCGCCTCGCCGACAGCCTGCGCTTCCGCCATCATCTTGGAAGCCAAATCGCGAGTCATCGGAAACTGGCAGATATCAACCAGGGTCGCATGTGTCAAAGCGCTAATCGGATTGAAGCTCAAGTTGCCCCAAAGCTTGGTCCAGATCTCGCTACGGATATCGGTCGTGACGGGCGCCTTAAAGCCTGCGTTTCGCAATGCCTCAGACACCTTGCGAATACGCTCGGTGTCTGAGCCGTCGATTTCCGAAATCGAAAAACGGTTGCCTTCTATGTGCTTCAGAACGCCGGGCGCAATCATTTCTGAAGCCGGATACACCACACTGCCAATGACTCGATTGATGTCAATGCCCTTGGCAACGACACCGCCCGGATCCACGCTCTCAATAATCTTGCCTTCGTGCGGCCCGCCATGCTTCATGAAGTACCAATAGGGAATACCGTTTTGTGCGGTGAGCACGATGGTTTCATCGTGATAAGCGCTGGAAAGATCGGGCACCACGGCAGCTACCTGATGAGCCTTCATGCCCAAAATGATCAGGTCTTGCGGGCCCGCTTCTTTCAAGCTTGCAACAGCGCGCGGCTTGACCGTGAACTCACTGCCATCTTCTTCAATGAAACGCAGGCCTTTGGCCTGAAGCGCCGCCAACTGAGGGCCGCGGGCAATCAGCGTTACGTCCTCGCCCGCTTTTGAGAGCCTTGCGCCAAGCAAGCCGCCAATTGCTCCTGCACCCACCACACAAATTTTCATTTTTATTTTCCTGTTTTAAGAACTTGCCGATGCGTCATCGGAGGGCTCATAGGTGTTAATAAGGCTGCCAATACCATCAATTACCACTTCAACCGTTGTATTGGGCCGCATGGGCAAAACGCCAACAGAGGTGCCACATGAAATGATATCGCCCGGATAGAGCGTCATTTCTTTCGAGAGCAGGCTCACGATCTGCAGCGGGGAAAACACCATGTCCGAGACCGGATAGTTCTGCCTCTCCCGGCCTCCCACAATTGTTCGCACCCTGGCATTGCGCCAATCAAGCCCCCTGCAAACCGCAGGGCCCAGAGGCCCAAAGCCATCACAGCTTTTCGCACGGGCCCACTGCTGAAAAGACGGGTCCTTGTTGATCAGATCCAGGGCGGTAATGTCGTTGACGCAGGTAAAGCCAAAGATGGCCTCCTCGGCCTGCACCTCAGAAAGGTCCTTGCACTGCTGGCCGATCACAATTCCCAGTTCACCCTCGTAGACCACCTTTCCGTCATACGAAACGGGCTTTCGAATGGCGTCACCCGGATTGGCAAAACTGTTAGGAGACTTGAAAAAATAAAGCGGCTCCGGCGGAACCGGCTGCCCGATCTTGGCGGCCATTTCGTGAAAGTTGTTCCACAGACAAATTAGCTTTCCGGGTACTACAGGCGCCAACAATTTGGCGGCGGTGATCGGAATTTCCTTGCCAGACGGGGCTTTTGGCGAGATGACTGAATCGCCAGTAAAGACCTCGATCGACCCGCTATCGGGGCTTGCCCGGCCCACTTTTGTTCTGTTTTCCTGATCATTGCATTCAATAAATCTGAACCAGAGCTCCATCGCATTTCCTAGGCTAGAAGGTTGAGGATCGTGATACCTTGTCCATGTCAAACATTGGACAAAAACTCAAAACCGCATTTTCACCCATTAATGGAGACGTCAATGCCCGCCTCAAAATTCAAACGCTTCCTCGCCCAGACCCTCGCTCTGTGCGGCTTTGCAGCAATGTTGCCCGTGGCCCATGCCTGGGAACCGTCGAAAACCGTCGAATTCGTCGTGCCAGCCGGAACCGGCGGTGGCGCCGACCAGATGGCTCGCCTAGTTCAAAGCATCATCGCCAAAAACAACCTCATGAAGCAGTCGATGGTGGTTGTGAATAAAGGCGGCGGTTCGGGCGCCGAGGGCTTTATGGAAGTTAAAAACGCCAAGGCAGACGCCCACAAGATCATCATCACCTTGTCCAACCTCTTCACCACGCCGCTGGCCACTGGTGTGCCCTTTAGCTACAAGGACCTGACGCCTGTTTCGATGATGGCGCTTGACCAGTTTGTGCTCTGGGTTAACGCCGAAACCCCTCATAAAAATGCCAAAGACTTTATCGCCGCAGTCAAAGCTGCAGGCCCCGGCAAGATGAAGATGGCAGGCACCGGCTCGCGCCAGGAAGACCAGATCATCACCGTTGCACTTGAAAAGCAAACCGGCACGAAATTTATCTATGTGCCTTATAAAGGCGGTGGCGATGTTGCAGTTCAACTCGTTGGCAAGCACGTTGACGCCACAGTGAACAACCCCATTGAGGCTGTAGAACACTGGCGTGGCGGTAAGCTTCGCCCCCTGTGTGTGTTTGACGACACCCGCATGCCCTACAAAGACAAAGTCACTGACAACATGTCTTGGAATGACATTCCCACCTGTAAAGAAAGCGGCGTCGACCTTGACTATGTGATGCTGCGCGGGATCTTCATGGCCGGTGGCGTCACGCCCGATCAAGTGAAGTACTACGTCGATCTTATGGCCAAGGTGCGCGATACCACCGAGTGGAAAGACTTCATGAGACGTGGCGCGTTCAACACCACCACCATGAGCGGCAGGCAGTACCTCGATTGGGTCGCAAAAGAGGAGACTCGTCACCGCAACCTCATGACAGAAGCAGGATTTCTCGCTAAATGAGCCAAGAGTCTCATGACAAGGCTGCGGCCTCAAATCGCAGCCTTGAAATTTTTACGGCAGCCGCGCTTTTTGGCCTTGGAATTTTACTGATCACCGACAGCGTTCGGGTCGGTTTTCGGTGGGGAATGGATGGCCCAGAAGCGGGCTATTTCCCTTTTTACATCGGCGTGTTTCTCTGCGTGGCGAGCGTGATCAATTTCTTCGCAGCCTTTCGGGACAAAAAAGCCAAAGAGGCATTTCTGACCCGAATTCAGCTGCGTATGGTGTTGTCATTGCTCATTCCAACCACGGTCTTTGTGATCGCAATCGCCTGGCTTGGAATCTATCTTTCCATGATTCTGCTGATCTCCTGGTTCATGCGGCGCATGGGTAAGTTTTCTTATGGCAAAACTGCGGCAGTAAGCCTAGGTGTTTCACTGTTTTTGTTTGGAATGTTTGAAATCTGGTTTGGTGTGCCGCTTCCCAAAGGGCCGATTGAAGCAGCACTTGGCTTTGCATGACAGTGGTTTTGATCGATCAATCAGGATGTTAGGTAAATCATGGAAGAGCTGAGTTCACTGATCGGCGGGTTTGGCATAGCCCTCTCGCCCTTTAATTTGATGTTGATGGTCATTGGCGTGGTGCTTGGCGTCTTGATCGGCGTCTTGCCCGGCCTGGGCGGCGCCAACGGTGTGGCGATTTTGTTGCCGCTCACCTTCAGCATGCCGCCGACTTCAGCCATCATCATGCTCTCCTGTATTTACTGGGGCGCTTTGTTTGGCGGGGCCATCACCTCGATTCTCTTCAACATCCCAGGTGAGCCCTGGTCTGTGGCCACCACGTTTGACGGCTATCCGCTCGCGCAAAGAGGCAAAGCTGGGAAGGCACTGACAGCGGCCTTTACCTCTTCATTCATTGGCGCTTTTATCGCGACTATTGTGCTCACCTTTCTCTCGCCCATCGTGGCGGGTTTCGCGCTGCGATTCGGGCCGCCTGAGTTTTTCGCGGTCTGTCTGCTGACCTTTTGCGCATTCGTAGGCATGAGCAGGGACCCGCCGTTTAAAACTATTGCGGCCATGATGCTTGGTTTTGGGCTGGCTGCGGTCGGCCAAGACTCCATGACGGGTACCCTTCGACTGACCTACGGGCAGACTGAACTTCTGAAAGGCTTTGACTTCCTGATCGCGGTGATTGGCTTATTTGGAATCAGCGAAATTATTCAGACACTGGAAGAGGGCTTAAGCTTTCGCGGGGCCAAAGCCAAGATTCGTTTGAAGACTGTTATGGTGACTTGGCGCGAGCTTCCACGCTACTGGCTGACCAGCCTGCGCAGCTCTGCAGTGGGCTGCTTTATGGGCATTGTTCCCGGCGGAGCCACCCCTGCTTCTTTCATGGCGTATGGCCTTGCACAAAGAATGTCGAAACGACCCGACGACTTCGGGTCGACGCATAAACCTCAGGTAGAAGGGGTTGTCGCGCCCGAAACTGCTGCGCATGCCGCCGGCACAAGCGCGTTGCTGCCCATGCTCACACTCGGTGTTCCTGGCTCACCCACCGCAGCGGTATTGCTGGGTGGATTGCTCATTTGGGGGCTTCAGCCCGGGCCCATGCTTTTTACCGAGCAAAAGGATTTCGTTTGGGGCCTGATTGCATCGATCTATCTTGGCAACATCGTGGGCTTCATCATTGTGTTGGCTTTTGTGCCTTACTTCGCTGCAATTCTTCGCATTCCGTTTTCAATCATTGCGCCAGTCATTCTGGCGATCTGCGCTGTTGGCGCCTACACGGTGAGCACCTCCATTTTTGATATCTACATGATGCTGGTCTTTGGCGTTGTGGGCTACCTCTTCAAAAAGCTCAAATATCCGCTTGCACCACTTGTGCTTGCGATTGTCCTTGGCGACCGAACCGAGGAGTCGTTCCGGCAGTCCATGCTCACCTCTGGAGGCGATCTCACGGTGTTTTTCTCCAATCCGCTGGTCGGCGGCCTGACGGGGCTAGCACTTGCCCTCTTCATCTGGCCCTTCCTTTCTTCCGTGATGAGTCGGCTAAAATCGAAACCCGCGGCAGGCTGATCCCCAGCCTGGCCGCTTGACACTTTAGCGACCAGGCCCCTATGTCAAAAGCGCCCACCGAGAAGATCACCGTTACCATTCTCGATCGCAGCTACCAGCTCTCATGTCCGCCTGAAGAGAAAAACATTCTGCTGGAGTGTGTAGGCTTGGTCGATGCCCGCATGCGAAAGATCAAGGCCGAAGGACGGCTTCAGGCTGCAGACAGAATCGCCGTGATGGCAGCGCTGACCATCGCAAGAGACTTAATCGCCAACCCTGCCTCAATCGACCCGAAGGAAAAACAAGCGGCGCTTGAAAAAATTTCCTCCATCAGCAAAGCGCTGGATGCCGCCATTGCCCCGCAAGACAATCTTTTCTAGGTTTTCACACTTCTCGCCGTGATGGTCACTTTGCTTGCGCTATGTGTCATTGGCGCTTTCACAGGATTTTTGGCAGGGCTTTTGGGTGTGGGGGGCGGCATGATGCTCGTGCCCTTCATGACGTTTCTATTTGCCCTGGCGAAATTTCCGCAAGACCTGGTCATCAAAATGGCGCTGGCCACATCGCTCACCACAATTCTTTTCACCTCAATTTCCAGCGTGCGCGCCCACCATAAAAAAGGCATGGTGCGCTGGGATATTGCTCCAGCCATGGGCATAGGCGCCATGATCGGAACCTTCATTGGGGCCAATCTTGCAGGAAGACTGCCTGCACAATGGCTGGCCACTTTCTTTGCGGTATTTGTGAGCTATGCGGCCATTCAGATGCTTAGAGATAAAAAGCCCCAGCCTTCTCGGGAGGTGCCCGCAAAGCCTGTTCTAGGCAGCGTTGGATTTGGCGTTGGTTTTATTTCCAGCCTGGTAGGCGCAGGCGGGGCCTTTATTTCCACGCCATTCATGGTCTGGTGCAACGTGGTGATGCATCAGGCTATTGGCACATCCGCCGCACTCGGCTTTCCAATCGCTGTTGGAGGGCTGATCGGATACGTGATCGCCGGCATGGGTGTTGAAGGCCTGCCCGACTACTCCCTTGGCTTTGTCTATCTGCCTGCCTTGCTGGCAACTGCCCTGGCCTCAATGACGACGGCGCCGTTTGGCGCCCGAACCGCCCACAAAATGCAGGTGGCATCCCTTAAAAAAGCGTTTGCATTATTGCTGCTTGTGCTATCGAGTTATATGTTGATCAAGGCTTTTCAATAACGCAAATTCAATTAAAAAAATCCTTGACCTTGTCCATCCAACTCTTGGATTGCGGGTTGTGGCGCTCGCCGCCCTCTTCTAAGCTAGCCTCGAACTCGCGCAAAAGCTTGCGTTGTTTATCAGTGAGTTTTACGGGCGTTTCAATCAGCACATGACAGTACAAATCGCCCGTCATTGCTGAACGAACGTTTTTAATGCCCTTGCCGCGCAGCCGAAATGTCTTGCCGCTTTGGGTTCCTTCAGGCATCTCAAAGCTTGCTCGACCGCCCAATGTCGGCACATCGACATTGCCACCTAAAGCTGCGCGGGCAAAACTCACGGGCACTTCGCAATGAAGATCATCGCCATCACGCGAAAATACACGATGCGGCTTGATGCTGATCTCCACATACAAATCACCCGCGGGGCCCCCATTGACGCCTGGCTCGCCATTGCCGGCTGAACGTATGCGCATGCCATCATCAATGCCCGCAGGAATTTTCACTTCCAGGGTTTTCTGCTTACGAATGCGTCCTTCACCACGGCATGAAGTGCAGGGCTCCTTAATTGTCTTGCCTGCGCCGCGGCATGAGGGGCATGTCTGCTGAATCGAAAAGAAACCCTGTTGCATGCGCACCTGGCCCTGGCCACCACAGGTTTTACAGGTCTCAGGCTTGGTGCCGGGCTTTGCGCCCGAACCTTCACAAGTGCCGCATTTTTCCCAAGTTGGCACCTTGATCTCGGTGGTCATGCCATTGGCAGCTTCTTCTAGCGTGACCTCCATGGAGTAGCGAAGGTCAGAGCCTCGATAGACCTGGCTACGCCCGCCACGGCCGCCTGCCGCGCCACCAAAAATATCCCCAAAGATATCGCCAAAAGCATCAGCAAAACCACCGAAGCCCTGCGCACCCGCACCACCGCCGAAGCCGCCGGCATTCGGGTCAACACCCGCATGCCCAAAACGATCGTAGGCCTCACGCTTTTCAGCATCCGACAACATCTCATAGGCCTCTTTGGCCTCTTTGAATTTTTCCTCAGCCGATTTATCACCCGGATTGCGATCCGGGTGATATTTCATTGCAAGCTTGCGATAGGCCTTTTTTAGGTCCTCTTCGGAAGCATTTTTCGCAACGCCAAGCACTTCATAGTAATCACGCTTGGGCATCAGTCACGCTTCACTTCCTTAAAGTCGGCATCGACTACGTCCTCGTTCTTGGCGCCTGAGGCGCCAGCGCCGGCATTGGCACCCGCCGCACCCGCAGCGGCCTGCGCTTCCGCATAGACCTTCTCGCCAAGTTTCTGCGAAGCCTTCATCAGGTTTTCGGTCTTCGCTTCGATCTCGGCTTTGTCCTCGCTCTTGAGCGCCGCTTCAGCTTCTTTAATGGCTTCTTCGATCTTTGCTTTTTCATCGGCACCGACCTTGTCGCCATGCTCTTCAAGCGACTTTTTCACCGAATGGACCATGGCCTCGCCGGCGTTTCGGGACTGCACGAGCTCAACGCGCTTCTTGTCTTCTTCAGCATTGGCCTCCGCATCTTTGACCATCTTCTGGATCTCGTCATCCGTGAGCCCAGAGTTCGCCTTAATCGTGATCTTGTTCTCCTTGCCAGTGGCTTTGTCCTTTGCGGAGACATGCAAAATGCCGTTGGCATCAATGTCGAAAGTGACTTCGATTTGTGGCGTGCCACGGGCAGCCGGCGGAATGCCTTCCAAATTGAACTCGCCCAAAAGCTTGTTGGCATTGGCCACTTCGCGCTCGCCTTGGAACACCTTAATCGTCACTGCGGGCTGATTGTCATCCGCCGTTGAGAACACCTGTGAAAACTTGGTGGGAATCGTCGTGTTCTTTTGGATCATCTTGGTCATGACGCCACCTAAGGTCTCAATGCCCAAGGAAAGCGGAGTCACATCCAACAAAAGCACGTCCTTACGATCGCCCGCCAAGACCGAGCCCTGAATGGCCGCGCCCACTGCAACCGCCTCATCAGGGTTGACGTCTTTTCTGGGCTCTTTGCCAAAAAACGCCTTCACCGCATCCTGCACCTTGGGCATGCGGGTCATGCCGCCCACCAGAATCACATCATCAATCTGCGAGGCAGAAAGACCTGCATCTTTCAATGCAATCTTGCAAGGCTCAATCGTGCGCTGAATCAACTCATCAACCAGGCTTTCCAGCTTGGCGCGCGTAATCTTGAAGGTCAGGTGAACCGGGGCGCCATTGGCCATGGCAATGTAAGGCTCATTCAATTCAGTCTGCTGGCTTGAAGACAGCTCAATCTTCGCGCGCTCGGCAGCCGCCTTAATCCGCTGCAAAGCGATAGGGTCTTTGGAGAGATCAACACCCGACTGCTTTTTGAAATCTTCAATGATGTGGTCGATGATGCGCTGATCAAAATCCTCCCCGCCCAGGAAGGTATCGCCATTGGTCGAGAGCACTTCGAATTGCTTTTCGCCGTCAACATCGGCAATTTCAATGATCGACACATCGAACGTGCCACCGCCCAAGTCGTACACCGCGATCTTGCGGTCCTTGCCAGCGGCTTTATCTAAGCCAAATGCCAGCGCGGCAGCCGTGGGCTCGTTAATGATCCGCTTGACTTCCAGGCCTGCAATGCGGCCCGCATCTTTGGTGGCCTGACGCTGCGCGTCGTTAAAGTAAGCAGGCACCGTGATTACCGCCTCGGTCACTTCTTCGCCGAGGTAATCTTCTGCGGTTTTCTTCATCTTGCGCAGCACTTCAGCAGACACCTGTGGAGGTGCGAGCTTTTTGTCACGCACTTTCACCCAGGCATCGCCGTTTTCAGCTTTGGTGATCTCAAAAGGCATCAGATCGATGTCTTTTTGAACCTCTTTTTCATCGAACTTTCGGCCAATCAAACGCTTGACGGCATAAAGCGTGTTCTTCGGATTAGTCACGGCCTGGCGCTTGGCAGGAGCCCCGACCAAGATTTCGCCGTCCTCCATGTAAGCAATAATGGAAGGCGTGGTGCGCGCACCCTCAGAATTTTCAATGACCTTGGGCGCGCCGCCTTCGAGCACTGCCACGCACGAGTTGGTCGTGCCTAAGTCGATTCCAATGATCTTTGCCATGATTTTGTTTCCTTTACTGAATTCGGTTGTTTTCTTGTTTTGTTAAATGGGGGCAGACAGGCGGTTTTCAAGGGCTGGCCCGCCTCGGCAGTTTTATTGGGCCACCAACACAATCGCGGGCCGCAGCACCCGCTCGGAAACCATATAGCCCTTCTGCATCACCGCCACCACATGGCCCGAGGGCACAGGAGGCTCTTGAGTGCTTCCGTCGACCATGGAGACGGCCTGATGCCGGTTGGGGTCAAACTTCTCGCCCTTGGGGTCGAGAACAGTGAGCCTGCCCTTCTGAAATGCTTGCTGGAGCTGCCTCAAGGTGAGCTCCACCCCACTCTTGAGGCCCTCGGGAGTCTGGTTCTCAAGCGCGAGCGCCGTTTCCAGGCTGTCAGCAACGGGTAACAATGCCTCAGCGAAGGACTCAATTGCGAACTTGCTGGCGCTTAGTACCTCCTGGGCACTTCGCTTGCGCAGATTTTCCATATCAGCTCGGGCGCGCAGGTATTCCTCTTCCCAGGCCTTGACCTTGGCTAAGGCCTCCTCAAGCTGCTGCTCGATCGATAACGGGGGGGCCTCGGCCTGCTGGGACTGGTCAAGCTCCTGGTCGCTAGGCTCGGGGGTGTTTTCTTGCTGCTCTTGTTTGGGGTCAGTCATGCCAACTCTTTCCATAGTGCGGACAGACGTAAGATGGGGACGAACAAAACCTTTTCAAGAGGGATGCCCGATACCTTGCCGCCAACCGTTGACCTTGCAGCCCTGACCCAGGCTCTGCAGCAGCGCGAGCCAAGCCAAGCAGTGCGGCTAATTGAGACCCATATCTCCTGGGTACTCATTACCGCGAGCACCGCCTACAAAATCAAAAAGCCCGTTAAGTTTGCCTTTGTCAATTTCCAAACGCCGGCGTTGCGCAAGCATTTTTGCGAAGAAGAGCTCAGGCTCAACCAGCGGCTCGCCCCCGAGATCTATCAGGCGGTCACACCCATCAGTTACTCACCTGCCGATGGCACATGGGCAATTGATTCGGAATTGCCAATCGCGCCGCAGGAAATTGTGGACTGGGCTGTGAAAATGCGTGCCTTTAACGTAGGCGCCACGCTCGATCAAGCCGCAGAAATTTTGGCCGGCCAGGTTGATGCAATTGCCGATGTCATGGCCAAATTTCATCAAGCCGAAAAGCCAATTGTCAATGAGAGTCTTTTGGGTTCCGCGGAGGAAATCTCGCGGCTTGCGATTGAAAACCTCGCAGAACTCAAAGCCTACTTCCCGCAAGACTCGCGAATTCTGAGAATTAGCAACTGGACAGAGACAGCCCTCGAGGCACTTGAGCCTTTTTTTGCCAGGCGCAGGCGAAGCGGCTTTATCAGGGAATGCCATGGCGATTTGCATCTGGGCAATATCGCCTGGGAAAACAACAAGCCCATCATTTTCGATTGCATCGAATTTAGCGAAAGCCTTCGCTGTATTGATGTTACCAATGAGATCGCTTTTTTATTCATGGACCTGCATGCCAAAGCAAAGCCCGCGCTTGCCTGGCGCCTGCTGAATCGCTGGCTTGAAAACACGGGCGACTATGAAGGCCTTGAGGGTCTTATGTTTTATGCATGCTATCGTGCCCTGGTACGCGCCAAGATCAGCATGCACCAGGGAAAGCGGGCCGACGCCGAAAACTATCTTGATCTCGCAGAGCAATTCACAGCCCTGCAGCCGCCCACGCTGACGCTCATGCACGGATTTTCCGGGAGCGGAAAAACAGTCGAGTCCCAACGCTTACTGGAAACGCTAGGGGCAATTCGAGTTCGTTCTGATGTGGAGCGCAAAAGGCTCTTTGGGCTCAACAGCACTGCCGCAAGCGAATCTGGCGTGCAAAGCGGGCTGTACCAGGAATTGGCCACCCAGCAAACCTTTGATCGGTTACACAACCTGGCTGCGGGCCTTCTCAAAGCAGGCTTTCAGGTCATTGTCGATGCAACGTTTTTAAAACGAGCACTACGCGAACAATTCATTTCACTTGGCCAGGGTTTGGGTGTGCCCGTGAGAATCGTGGATGTTGCTGTTTCACCAGAGGTCTGCCGCCAAAGAATCCTGAGTCGATTCGCAAAAGGTGGGGACGCTTCGGAGGCCACGCTCGAAGTGCTGGAACATCAACTGCGAACGGCGGACCCCCTCACCCAAGCAGAATTAAGACTGACCGTAAAAGCCTAGGCTGGCCGTTCATCTAGTCAAGGTGTCAGGCACCGAGCCCGGTGCCTGACACCATTTAAAACCCGATCGCTGCGCCGTTTGACCTCGGGTCGTAGCCGCCTTCCAAAAGGCCGTTGGCATGTCGAATGACCATGCCCGCATGGCCCACCGATTCATCCCAGGCGCCTAAGGCCTCCACCTCATGGCCCCGCGCGCGCAATTCCGTGAATACCGAATCAGAAAATCGTGATTCGAGTTTCAAGGTGTCGGAAGGAACACCCCAGGTGCGGCCCAAGAGCCAGCGTGGCCGCTCAATGGCCAGCTGAGGATGATCGCCAAACTGCATGGCACGGCTAAAAATCGTAGCCTGTGTCTGTGGCTGGCCATCGCCGCCCATCGTGCCGTAGACCATCGATGCACCCGATGAAAGCTGCGCCATACCGGCATTGAGCGTATGAAATGTTTTCTTAAAGGGGTACAGGCAATTAATGTGCGAGGGGTTTAATGAAAAACCACAGCCACGGTTTTGCCAATTAATGCCTGTCTCCGGCAGCACTACCCCCGAGCCGAACTCATGGTAGATGCTTTGAATAAACGAGACAGAAAGCCCATTGCGATCAATAACGCCCATCCAGATCGTATCCCCCGGCAAGGCCTTCGCACCCCAAGGGGCTGCGCGCTGCATGTTCACCTGCTTGGCCAATTCATCAAGGAAGGCTGGCTCTAAAAATGCGCTCGCAGGCTGCTTCATGAAGGCGCGATCAGTGAGATTTTGATCACGCACCTTGAATGCACGCTTTGTGGCTTCGACCTGGGCGTGAATGAAGTCTGGCCCTTCAGCGTCCATGCCAAGACTCTTCAACCGATCCATGATTCCAAGAATCATGAGCGAGACCACACCTTGCGATGGCGGCACCATGTTAAACAGCCTGGCACTTCCCTGATGCTTCATTGACTTAGTTTTCACGGCCGTGGTCAGCGGGTCGACTAATGCAGCTTGGTGCCGATTCAAATCAGCAGCCGCAATTGGGCTGCCCACTGCAGTGAGTTCCTTGGCAATTATCTTGGAGAGCTTGCCGCGATAAAAACTCTCGGTGCCTTCCTTGCCAATTCGGGAGAGCGTCTTCGCAAGCCGCCCTTGCTTAAAGCGCGATCCAGCGGCGGGCACCTTTCCGTCTACAAGAAATGTCTCGGCAAAACCGGGCTGATTTTTCAACTCGGCAAGCTTGGCCTGTGTGCTCGCCGCCTGGCTATCGGTGACCGGTATTCCTTCATCGGCAAAATACACTGCATCTGCAAGCAATCGCGTTAAGGGAAGCTTGCCGCCAAGCGTGTCACGAGAAAGCGCATGGGCTTTGCCCCAGCCGGAAATCGTTCCTGCAACCGTTAATGCCGCGATTCCGCCACGAAACGGAATCTTTTCATGAATGCCTTGCTGGGCATACCAGTCGATGGTGGCCTTGGCTGCCGCTGCCCCACTTGAATCGATGCCGCCAGCTTGACCTTTGGGCCCATTGATCACCCAAAAGCTATCGCCACCAATTGAATTCATATGGGGATAGACCACAGCGATGGTGGCCGCTGCAGCCACCATGGCCTCGAGTGCATTGCCCCCCTCACGCAGTACATCCACGGCAGATTCTGCTGCCAGGGCATGGGGAGCTACCGCCATGCCTCGAACCCCTGACACCGAGGACGACAAAACTTCTCCTACTTCAGAGCACCAAGTTCAAGAGCTTTAGACCTCTGAAGTTCGAGTTCGCTCTCATCTGGTGCGTCGTGCATGGAAACGGGCCAGCCCGCAAGGTGTGACTGAATCAAATCGGTGAATGCGGCGATGGCCTGAGCGTCATCATTTAGACAGGGGATGTATCGGTAGTGCTCACCGCCCGCCGTCAGAAACTCCTCCTTGCCTTCCATCGCAATCTCTTCCAGTGTCTCAAGGCAGTCTGCTGCAAAGCCGGGACACATGACATCGAGAGTCTTCACACCCTTGGCGGGCAGCTCATGCAGCACCTCCGAGGTGTAGGGCTTTAACCACTCGGCTTTGCCAAAGCGCGACTGAAAGGCAACCTGCCACTGCGAGCTTGAGAGGCCCAGTTTTTGCGCAATGAGCCTCGCCGTCTTGTGGCACTCGCAGTGATAGGGATCTCCCTTAAGCAGAGAGAACTTCGGCACGCCGTGAAAACTAAAGAGCAGCAGGTCGCCTCGTCCATGGGCTGCCCAATGACGCTCAATGCTCTTTGCCAGAGCATCAATATAAGCGGGGTAATCATGAAAGCTGCGCACAAGCCGAAGCTCAGGCTGGTTACGAATGCGGCCAAACTCTTCAAACAAATTGTCAAAGGCCGTTGCGGTGGTGCTGGAAGAGTATTGCGGATACATGGGCAAGACCAAAAGCCTGCGCAGGCCACGGGTGCGCATTTTTTCAAGAGCCGCTCCAATGCTGGGGTTTCCATACCGCATAGCGTATTCAACGTCCACATCCACGCCGCGGCCGCGCAGTTCTGCCCTGATTTTCTCGGCCTGTCGCTCGGTGTGGACCCGCAAAGGCGAGCCCTCATCCATCCAAATGCTGGCGTATTTCACGGCCGATTTCTTAGGCCTCACATTCAAAATAATGAGGTTCAAAATCAGCCACCAAATCGGCTTGGGAATTTCCACAACCCGTGGATCTGACAAAAATTGTTTTAAATAACTTCTCAACGCGACAGGCGTTGGCGCATCGGGCGTGCCAAGGTTCACAAGCAGCACTCCGGTTCTCAGGGTGCTGCCATGCTCGTAGGCGGGCTCTGGCTTGGAAGGAAAAGGCATTGTTGTTTTGATTAAAACTTCTAAAAGGTTAATGGTGCGATGTCTGCCCGGAATGGCTCAAGGCAGTGGAAAGCAGTTTTGCAGTGATATCGACAATCGGAATAACGCGTTCATAAGCCATTCGGGTTGGCCCGATCACGCCAAGCGTTCCCACCACACGGCCATCAATTTCATACGGAGCTGCTACAACCGATAACTCTTCAATGGGGACTAGCGAAGACTCCCCGCCAATGAAGATCTGGACCCCCTGGCCTTTTGAAGACGCCTCGAGAAGGCGCACAAGCGAAGCCTTTTGCTCAAACATTTCAAAGAGACGACGCAGCCGGGCCATGTTATCCGAAAGATCGCTGACATCGAGCAGGCGACGCTCACCAGAGACCAACACCGCATCCGCTGGGCTTTTAAACACTTCCTCACCTGCATCGACAGCAAGCTTCATCAGATTCGAAATATCAAGCCGAAGCTCAGTGAGCTCTTTTTGAACCCTCTGACGCACGGTTTCAAAATCAAGTCCTGCATAGTGTGCATTAATGAAATTGCCAGCCTCGGTCAGCTCCGAAGGCGAGTAGTCACGATCCGTCTGCAGAATGCGGTTGTGAACATCGCCACCGGGGCTCACCACAATCAAGAGCACACGGCGCTCACCCAAGCGCAAAAACTCTACATGTCGAAACTCACTGCCCCGGCGCGGAGTGACCACCACGCCAGCAAAACTCGAAAGGCTCGAGAGCAGCTCGGCCGCATGGCTCATGAGCCGCTGAGGCGCATCGGCCTGAAGCTGGCCTTCAAGATAGGCTGCCTGGTCGGGCTGGATAGGCTGCACGGTGAGAAGACTGTCAACAAAAAGCCGATATCCCCTCGGTGTCGGAATGCGGCCTGCGGAAGTGTGCGGACTCGCCACCAAACCCATCTCTTCCAAATCAGCCATGACGTTACGAATGGTCGCGGGTGACAAATCGAGGCCTGAGAATTTTGACAACGACCTCGAGCCCACAGGCTGACCTTCGGCGATGTAGCGTTCAATCAGGGTTTTAAGGAGGTTTCTGGATCGGTCATCGAGCATAGACCTCATTATCCTCAACCATGGCCCTGTGGTGTAATGACGGGCATGAGCCAGGCGAGGACACCCTTTAAAAACATCGGGCTATTCGGTCGTCCACAGACCGAGGGCCTCGCTACGCCGCTCAAACGACTCATTACCTGCATTCGAGCCTCTGGAGCCCGGGTCATGGTTGAGTCAGAGACCGCCAAGAGCGCGGGCCTTGCCGCCAGCGATGCCGACGGGCTGGAGAGCCTCGAGGCAATGAAGGAACGAATCGATCTGGCCGTGATTCTGGGAGGCGATGGCACCTTGCTGGGCATTGCCCGGCAGCTTGCGCCACATGGCATTGCGTTGATTGGGGTTAACCAGGGCCGATTGGGTTTTATGACCGATCTCGATATCTCACAGTCTGAGGCAGAGCTGCCCGCCGTGATCCGCGGCGAATACCTGGAAGAGGCCCGTGCCATGCTGCGAGTCAGGGTCATGCGCCGAAAGCCGGGGGAAAAAACCCGTCACTCGGTTTTTGATGCCCTCGCACTGAATGATGCAGTGGTAAGCCGTGGTGCAGTAAGCCGCATGGTCGAGCTTGAGGTTTTTGTCGATGGCCATTACCTACAGACCTTGCGCGCTGACGGCCTGATTGTGTCAACCCCCACAGGATCTACCGCCTATGCCCTGTCTGCTCTGGGCTCAATACTGCACCCAAGCCTTGAAGGTATCACCTTGGTTCCAGTCGCGCCGCAAGCCTTATCCAGCCGGCCCATTGTTTTGCCCGAAACCGTTGAGGTGCATGTGGTGGTCAACGATGGCGCTGGCACAAGCCTTCATTGCGATATGCAGGCGCTCACCTCACTGCAAGACGGCGATAAGATTGTGATTGAGCGCGCCGGAAACAAAGCCAGGCTTTTGCACCCCAAGGGCTATGACTATTTCGTGACCCTGCGCCGCAAGCTGCACTGGAGCACCAATCCATTGTTTGTGGATCGGCCTGATCCACAGCCGCCAAGCGAACCCGTTTAACCTGAGCTTCGGCCATGCTGCTTACGCTGTCGATCAGCCAATTCGTGATCGTTGACCAGCTCGAAATCGACCTCTCTGAAGGCTTCACAGTCCTCACCGGAGAAACGGGCGCAGGCAAGTCCATTCTGATTGACGCCATTGACCTTTTGCTTGGCGGCCGAGCCGACGCCACCGTGGTTCGCCAAGGGGCGAACAAAGCCGATTTGTCTGCGCGCATTAGCATCGCGCAAGAACCCTCTCTTGAAAGCTGGCTCTCTGAAGCTGGGCTTGAAGGCCCGCAAGACGGAGAGCTTTTACTAAGACGGGTGGTGGAATCTTCCGGCAAATCCAAATCATGGATCAATGGCCAGCCTGCAACGCTGACACAGTTAAAAGAACTTGGCGAGCAGCTCATTGACATTCATGGCCAGCATGCTCATCAGGCCTTGCTCAAACCCAATGCCCAGAGAATGCTTCTCGATTCCCACGCGGATCTTTTGGAGAACGTTCGTGAGGTTGCTGCAGCCTGGCGCGAGCGACAAAGGCTTGCCGAGCTGCTTGCATCATCAGAAAAACAAGCCGTGCAATTACAAGCCGAGCGCGATCAGCTGCAGTGGAAGTATGAAGAGCTGGCCGCACTCAAGCTCTCGCCCAATGAGTGGGAGGGCCTGTCAGAAGAGCACAAGCGTTTGTCGCATGCGGCCGAGCTGATTGCGGCTGCGCAGTCCTCACTAGATGCCATTGAAGAGCAGGAAGGCTCGCTGCTCGAATCTGTCCAGAAAATTAGCCAGCGGCTTTCACACCTCATTGAAAAAGATCAGCGGCTTTTGGCTTCAAGCGAGTTGGTGGAGTCGGCGGCCATTCAGCTACAAGAGTCTGCAGACGCACTGCGTAAATATTTAGATCGCGCCGATCTTGACCCTGACCGGCTTGCCGAAGTAGAGCAGCGCATTGAAGCGATTTTCAATGCGGCACGAAAACTTCGATCAAGACCTGAAGATCTTTGCACTCTCTTTGAAGCAACCCGGGAGGCGCTAGCCAGATCAATGGAAGCCGCGGATGTTGGCAAGCTGAAAAAATCCCTGGAAGTTGCCGACCAGAAATTTCAGGCGCTTGCACAATCGCTCTCGAAGGCCCGGCAGTCCGCATGCAAGGCACTTTCGAAGTCGGTCAATGATCGGCTCGGCCAGCTCGCCATGGGTGCAATGATCTTTGAAGCCTGCCTAGAGCCGCGCAAAGAGCCGGCAGCCCATGGGCTTGAAGACATTGTGTTTACCCTTCGCAACCATGCCAGTGCGCCTGCCTATCCTCTCAGCAAGGTGGCCTCGGGCGGAGAGCTTGCCCGCATTAGCCTGGCGATTTCTGTAGCCACCACAGCATCAAGCCAAGTTCCCACTCTAATCTTTGACGAGGTGGACTCGGGCATTGGCGGCAACGTTGCCCACACGGTGGGCCAGCTTTTGCGCGAGTTAGGCGCCAGCCGCCAGGTGCTCTGTGTCACCCACCTTCCTCAGGTGGCCGCTAGGGGCCACTATCATTTGAGAGTCTCGAAAAAAACCTCGGCCAAATCTTCTCCAGTGAGCAGCATTGAGCCCCTGGCGCATGAGGAACGGGTGGACGAGATTGCCCGCATGCTCGGTGATGAAGGCGCAAAACAGACCTCCCGCGAGCACGCGAAATCGCTGCTAGCGCTTCACTAGATTTTCTTTTTTAGCGCGACGCTTCTCGCGGTCTTATTGGGGCAGGCCTCGCGGGCGCAGCTGCCGTAAAGCGAAAGGGCATGGTCCTGCAGCAAAAATCCATGTTCCTCGGCAATTTTTTTCTGCCGCTCTTCAATCTTGGCGTCAAAAAACTCCTCTACCTGGCCACAGTCCAAACAAACCAGGTGGTCGTGGTGCTGGCCCTCGTTAAGCTCAAACACGGCCTTGCCCGACTCAAAATGGCTTCTGGCCAAAATGCCAGCCTGCTCAAACTGGGTGAGCACCCGATAAACCGTTGCCAAGCCAATCTCCACCGATTCGGCCAGCAGGGCGCGGTAGACATCCTCGGCAGTCAGGTGCCGGGTCGAGGCCTTGTGGAAAATATCCAGGACCTTTAGCCTAGGGGCTGTTACCTTTAGGCCCGTATTTTTCAGATCGTGCACATGGGACATGGCGGCTATCATACTGGGCAATACTGAAGACTGAAACCACCATGCCCGCTCAAATCCATAGGCCCTCACTTGTCGCAGCCCTCGCTGCGGCTGCCCTTTTAACTGGCTGCCAAAGCCCTGCCTGGTTCAAATCTGCCTCTGAAAATCCGCCAAGCTGGCTCACCCCCTATCGCACGGATATCGGGCAGGGGAATTACATCACCCAAGGCATGGCACAAAAGCTTCGCAAAGGCATGACCCGCGATCAGGTGCGCTCTGTTTTAGGCACACCACTACTTGTTGATCCCTTTCGGGCCAACCGTTGGGATTACGTATTCGAGATTCGCAGAGGCGATGGCCGCAAAGAGCGCCGCCGCTTCTGGGTGATCTTCGAGCAAGATGCACTAGTGAGCTGGGATGGCGATCCCTTGCCTGAAGAAGGCAGTGCTGAAATCCTTCCTTCGCGCCCTGCCAGGTAAAGCCATGTCCGTCACTCGAATTGCGATTTCCGGCGCCAGCGGCCGCATGGGCAAGATGCTCATTGAAACGGTGCTGGCAGATTCAAACGCTGCGCTTGCAGGCGCGCTTGAAATCTCAGGCAGCCCCATGGTCGGCAGAGACGCTGCGGAGTTTATGGGAAAGCAATCGGGCATTCGCATTACCGATGATCCCGCTTTGGCTTTCAAAAATGCCGACGTGCTAATCGATTTCACACGGCCAGAAGCCACACTGGGCTATCTGCAGCACTGCGCACAGTTGGGCGTCAAGGCAGTTATTGGAACCACGGGCTTTGACCCGCAGGGTCTTGCATCAATTCGCGAATTCTCAAAAAAGCAGGCGGCAGTGTTTGCACCCAACATGAGCGTTGGGGTGAACATCACGCTTAAGCTTTTGGAAGCGGCCGGCCGCTACTTAAACGAGGGCTTCGATATCGAAGTCATTGAAGCCCACCATCGCCATAAAGTCGATGCGCCTTCTGGCACCGCGCTAAAGATGGGAGAAGTGGTGGCAAAGGCTGCGGGGAGAGATCTTGCACAGGTGGCCCGCTACGCCCGCGAAGGCCATACTGGCGAGCGGCCCGCAAAGGAAATTGGCTTTTCAGTCATTCGTGGCGGCGATATTGTTGGCGATCACACCGTGCTTTTTGCGGGAACGGGCGAGCGCATTGAAATCACGCACAAGTCTTCCTCGCGTGCGACGTATGCCCAAGGCGCAGTGCGTGCTGCAAGGTTTTTGCAGGGCAAGGCCTCAGGGCTTTTCGATATGCAGGATGTTTTAGGTCTTCGCGAGTAAGGCCATTGATGGCAGGAGGCCGACAAGCCCCTGGCGCCATCGACTCAACGAATTGCTTCGAGAACCTCTCGCTCGGTAAGCCACTCCGACAAAATCTTAGGCGGCCCGCCGTTTTTCGAATACACCAAATAAAGCGGCACTCCGTTTCGGCCATGCCTTGCAAGCTCCTTGGCAATGTCGTCATCGCGGCGTGTCCAGTCCGCGCGCACTGCCTGCACATCTACTTGCTTAAAGGCATTGGCAATGATTGATGTCTGCAGCACCCGCACTTTATTCGCCTGACAGGAAATACACCAAGTAGCCGTGAAATCGACAAATACAGTTTTGCCTTGCGACTGCAGGCGTTCGGGCAGGCCAGGCGACCAAGCCTGCCAGGCAATGCTGGTGTCAGAAACCGTGCCCGACACCGCGCTTGCCGTGCTTGGCTGCGCCAATGGCGCGACTGCTACGGGGCGAGTCGCTTGCATCGAGGCATAGACCAGCAAAACGAGAGCGCCCAATAGCGAGAGCCATGAAAGCAAACCCGCCTGGCCAGTTTGAATGAGGCTTCCATAGATCCAAAGCGCAAGCGCCAGCGCAACAGCGGCAACCAAAGCAGTCATCACGACATCAGCCGATTGCAGGCTTGCCAAGACCCAGAAAAGCCATGCTGCTGCGGCCAACATAGGAAAGGCCATGGCCTGCTTGAATCGCACCATCCAGGGGCCAGGCCGTGGTAAGGCCGACAGCAATGCAGGCCAGGCCGCAAGCAAGAGATAAGGCAGTGCCATGCCCAAGCCCAAGGCGAAAAATACGGCCAGGGTCTGAAGGGTTCCTGCCGTTGCTGCAAAGCCAATGGCGCTTCCCATAAAGGGCGCCGTGCACGGCGAGGCCACGACCACCGCCAATACGCCCGAAAAAAATGAGCCCAATGCGCCTGAGCCGGAGGCTGCCTTGTCTACAAACTGCAAATTGGCAACCCGAGTTCCCAAAAGCCCAAACTCGTAAACACCAAATAAATTTACGGCAATCGCTACAAACAACAGAGCAAGGCTTAATACCACCCAAGGGCTTTGCAACTGAAAGCCCCAACCCACTGCCTCGCCAGCGGCGCGCAGGCCAATCAGCAAGCCTGCAAGCGCAAGAAAACTAATCACCACGCCGGCAGAGAAAACCGCTGCCTGCTGCATGGCCGCGGCCCGCGAATGGGCCGACTGAGCAAACGACAAGACCTTCAAGCCAATCACCGGAAACACACAGGGCATGAGGTTCAAAATCATTCCGCCAAGAAAAGCACCTGCCATTGCCAACCAAAGCGCAGACAAATCGCGGGTTGCTGCGCTCTTCGCACTTTGTTCTTGTGCTGCGGTCAGGCCCGCCGTAATCAGGCCCACAGCTTGCGCAGGCTCCTGCGTTGATACACTGGCACGCCACTCCACACCGGTTGCACCTGGCGCAACCCAAATGCCTTCAACCCTGCCAAGTTTGCGTGCCTCGGCCAGTGCTGCGCTTGACGCTTCCCCAAGAGGAATATCCAAACGAACGCCAGTATCGGTTCGGCTTAATTTCTGGGCAGCTGCGGGTCCAATCAGGCCTTCGAGATAAGGAAAGAAATAACCCGCAGGGGTTTGGCCTTGGGGCTCAGCCCAGGTCAATACAAGATACTTGTCAATTAAATGCGCCGACACTGTTCGGCTTGCATCAGCCGCGGGAATGGATTGCAACACCTGCGAAAACTGTTGTGCAAGCGGGCTTGGCTGCACCTGATCTGCGTTCTTCACCACCGGAATTTGAATCGCGAGGTAGGCTTCCCCGGGAATACAGACATCTTTGCAGACCAGCCAACTCGCCCGTGCCTTCAAAGTCACCTCAGTACCCGCTTGCGCATTTCGAGGAACCTGCACGGCTACCGGCAAAATGATGTCGCCCTCATAGCCATAGTTGGCCAAGGGGCCGATGGCCATGCGTTTAGGTGTGGGCCATTGAATTGGGCCTGCCTTCCAGCCAGAAGGAAGCTCCCACTCAAGCTGCGTGGGCAAGCCCGAATCACCCGGGTTGCGCCAATAGGTGTGCCAGTGCGGATCGTGAATAAGCCGAAGGCCCAGGGTAATTGTTTCGCCGGGCCGCGCCGCGGTTGTTTGCGCAACAAGGCCTGCCTGCAGCTCGCCTGCGCGAACCATACCCAGTTGCGCCTGCTGCGCTGCAGAGGCCTGCTTGGCTTTTTCAAGCAGGCCTTGGGCGTGTGCAGCAGGAAGGCCCGTCGATAGCGAGGACCCAATGGCCAGCACAGCCGATAGAACTATTGCATACCGCTTCATTTCCGAGGCTTTCGTTGTTTTGAGTGATTCCCCAACCGAACTCTACTTGATACCATTGCGCTCATGCACAACGAGCTCGCCGCCCTGGCAGAAAAAACCGACGCATTGATTGCGATCGTTAATCAGCTTCGCCGAGAAAACACCCAGCTGCGAAGCCGTTCCGCCCAACTGGCCGCTGAACAAAAAGCCCTGCAACAACGGCTCGATCAGGCAGCCGGCAAGCTCGAAGCGATTTTAGAAAAACTTCCTTGAAGCTTGATTGCCGCATCAATTAGCGGTACCGCTCCCTAAGAACGTTCTTCTGCACTTTGCCCATGGCATTGCGGGGCAAAGCGCTCACTACATAGACCTTCTTCGGTACCTTGTAGTTCGCAATTTTTCCTTTTATTGCAGAAATCATTGCATCACCATTTAAGCCTGCCCCGGGCTTGGCCACCACCACTGCGGTAACCGCTTCGCCGAAATCGGGGTGGGGCACGCCGATGACGGCGCTCTCCTCCACGCCTGGCATGTCATCGATGAGCATTTCAATTTCCTTGGGATAAACGTTATAGCCCCCCGTAATGATCAGGTCTTTGCTGCGGCCAACGAGATTGAGATAAAGATCTTCATCCCACTTGCCCATATCGCCGGTTTTAAACCAGCCATCAGCCGTGAATTCCTCTTTGGTTTTTTCTGGCATGCCCCAATAGCCTGAAAATACATTCGGGCCTTTGACCTGCACGGCCCCAATCTCAGAGACTCTCCCTTTGCGTGGCGCAATCAACTTGCCTGCATCATTAACCAGGCGCACCTTGACACCGGGCAACGGCAGGCCAACGGTGCCTGCCTTGCGCACGCCGAGATAAGGGTTTGATGTCAGCATGACCGTCTCACTCATGCCATAGCGTTCTAAAATGGTGTGGCCCGTATTTTTCTTGAATGACTCAAAGGTCTCCGTCAGCAAGGGCGCAGAGCCGGAAATAAACAGACGCATGTTTTTGGTTAAAACTTTGTTTATGCGCGAATCAGCAGCCAGGCGCACGTAAAACGTGGGCACCCCCATCATCACGGTGGACTTGGGCAAAAACTCTGCAATGGCATCGGCATCAAATTTGGAGAGCCAATAGGTTTTGCTGCCATTAATCAATGCCCCATGAATAGCCACAAACAAACCGTGAATATGAAATATGGGCAGGGCATGCAATAGCACATCGCGTTTTTCCCAGGCCCAGTATTTTTGAAGTGTCAGCGCATTGGAAGCCAGGTTGCGGTGGGTGAGCATGGCCCCTTTGCTTTGTCCCGTGGTGCCCGAGGTGTAAAGAATTGCCGCAAGGTCATTGGGACTCACCTTCACGGTTTTAAATGTCGCCGGAAGTAGCCTTGCTGCATTGATCAAGGTTCCGTCAATTGATTCGCCTAAGGTCTTTACCACCTTGCAGCCAGCCTGCCGGGCCAAAGGCTCGACCCAAGAAAAATTGGAAGGGCTGCACACCACCACCGCAGGCTGGGCATCTTTTAAAAAATAGCCCATCTCACCTTCCCGATACGCAACGTTTAGCGGCACAAACACCATGCCCGCACGTAACGCGCCCAGGTACAACATGACAGCCTCGACCGATTTCTCTACCTGCACTGCCACGCGACTGCCGCGGGCAATGTTTAACGACACCAGCCAGTTGGCAATCTTGGCGCTGGCATGACGGAGGTCGTTAAAGGTATAGCGGCGGCCATCGGGCGTCTCGAAAGCGCAGCTGTCAGGCACCGTGCCAGGCGCGGTGCCTGACACCTTAGGAAAACGAGACTCGAGAACTTGATAAAGATTAGTCACGGCGGGCTGGTTTTCGATAAGCCCTTTGCAACAAAATGAAGCCAATCAACATCATGGGAATCGAGAGCCACTGCCCCATGGAAAAACCGAAAGACAAAAGGCCCAAGAATGCATCGGGCTCGCGTGCAAATTCAGCAATAAACCGAAACGCCCCATAGCCCAACAAGAACATGCCCGAGATCGCGCCAAGCGGCCGCGCGCGGCTCGAGAACCACCAAAGCAAAACAAATAACGCAATGCCTTCAAGGCCCATTTGATAAAGCTGCGAAGGGTGTCTTGCCAGGCTATCGCCTGCCTGCGGAAACACCATGGCCCAAGGCGCCGAAGGATCCGTCACCCTTCCCCACAACTCGCCATTGATGAAGTTTCCCAATCGGCCTGCTGCAAGACCCAAAGGCACCAGCGGCGCAATAAAGTCGGCAAGCGCTAAAAACCTGATCTTGCGCTGCCAGGCAAAAAAAGCCATAGCGGCAATCACGCCAATCAAGCCGCCATGAAAGGCCATGCCGCCTTGCCACACCGCAACAATTTCTAGCGGGTTCGAAAGGTAGTAGCTAGGCTTATAAAAGAGCACATAACCAAGCCTGCCGCCCAGCACAACGCCTAGCACGCCATAGAGCAGAAAATCATCCAGATCCCTGGCCTGCATTGGAAGGCTCGCATAAGCCTTTGAGCCCAGTCGAATGCGGCCCAAGACCAGCACCGCTACAAAGGCCAAGAGGTACATCAGCCCATACCAACGCACGGCCAAAGGGCCAAGGGAAAAGGCGATTGGATCGAACTGCGGATGGATCATTGGAAGGGGGCTCATGCGGCACAATATTACCTTTTGCTAACAGGAGACTTGCCATGTCCGATTCCAACGCCCCCAAGCGACTCAATGAACGCTCGCGCCTCGTTACAGAGGGCGTTGCAAGGGCTCCGAATCGCTCCATGTATTACGCCATGGGCTATAAGGAAGAAGACTTTGTCAATAAGCCCATGGTGGGTGTTGCCAATGGCCACTCCACCATTACGCCTTGCAATAGCGGCCTGCAGCCTTTGGCTGATGCAGCCGTCGAGGCGCTGAAGCAAAGTAACGCCAACCCCCAGATCTTCGGAACCCCCACCATCTCTGATGGCATCAGCATGGGCACCGAGGGCATGAAGTATTCACTGATCTCGCGCGAAGTAATTGCCGATTGCATTGAAACCTGTGTCAATGGCCAATGGCTCGATGGCGTGGTGGTAATTGGCGGGTGCGACAAAAATATGCCCGGCGGCATGATGGCCATTGCTAGAACCAATGTGCCTGCCATTTATGTCTATGGCGGAACGATCAAGCCTGGAAACTACAAAGGCAAAGATCTCACCATTGTGTCGGCTTTTGAAGCAGTGGGCGAGTTTACCGCTGGCCGCCTCAGCGAGACCGACTTCAAGGAAATTGAGAAACGCTCCTGCCCGGGATCAGGCTCTTGTGGCGGCATGTACACCGCCAACACCATGAGCTCTTCTTTTGAGGCCTTGGGCATGAGCCTTCCCTATTCCTCCACCATGGCCAACCCCGATGCGGAAAAAGCCGAAAGTGCTGCAGAGTCCGCCCGCGTGTTGGTGGAAGCCATTAAAAAAGGCATCAAGCCTCGCGACATCATTACCCGCAAATCAATTGAAAACGCCGTGAGCGTGATCATGGCGGTAGGCGGCTCGACCAATGCTGTGCTGCACTTTTTGGCAATTGCCCACTGCGCAGGCGTTGAGTGGGGCATTGACGACTTTGAGCGTATTCGCAAAAAAGTGCCCGTGATTTGCGACCTCAAGCCTTCAGGCCGCTATGTGGCCACCGATCTTCACAAGGCAGGCGGCATTCCGCAAGTCATGAAAATCCTACTTGATGCAGGACTGCTGCATGGCGATTGCCTCACCATTACCGGCAAAACCATTGCAGAACTTTTGAAAGATATTCCCAGCACGCCAGCCGCGAATCAGGATGTCATCCTTCCAATCAGTAAAGCGCTTTACGCCCAGGGGCACTTAGCCATTTTGAAGGGCAACCTCGCCCCCGAAGGTAGCGTGGCAAAAATCACCGGCCTGAAAAACCCGGTCATCACCGGCCCCGCCCGCGTGTTTAACTCCGAAGACGACGCCATGGAGGCCATCATGGCCCGCAAAATCCAAGCCGGCGATGTGGTGATCATTCGCTACGAGGGCCCCAGAGGCGGCCCAGGCATGCGGGAGATGCTCGCACCGACCTCCGCCTTGGTAGGACAGGGGCTAGGTGAATCAGTGGGCCTCATTACCGATGGCCGGTTTTCGGGCGGCACCTGGGGCATGGTGGTGGGCCACGTGGCGCCCGAGGCCGCGGTAGGCGGGCCAATTGGGCTTTTGAAAGAAGGAGACTCGGTCACCATTGATGCCCACAAGCAGCTCATTCAAGTGAACATTCCCGAAGCGGAGCTCGCTGCAAGGCGCGCGGCCTGGAAGCCGCCCGCGCCCAAATATACCCGCGGAGTTTTGGCCAAGTTCGCCAAGCTCACCTCGACTGCCAGCCGGGGGGCTGTGACCGACCCGGAACTTTCACAGCCGTAAGGTTTCAGAGTTTATACAAACATGAATTAAGGCTAAAATTCGCTTGCTAACCCACCTAGGAGATGTGTAATGCGCAAGTTTGTTTCTGTTTCCATCGCTGCAGGCCTCATGGCTTCTGCCGGCTCCGCTTTTGCAAGCGCCGACCTGATCAAAAAATACAACTGCACCGCTTGCCATGCTTACGACAAGAAAATGGTTGGCCCCTCTTATAGAGACGTGGCTGCCAAGTACAGGGCCGACCCCGCAGCTGCAGACAAGCTCGCCAAGAAAATCAAGGCAGGTGGCGCCGGTGTATGGGGCCCAATTCCCATGCCTGCACACCCCCAAGTGCCCGATGCCGATTCCTTGGCAATGGCTCGCTACATCATGACAACGAAGTAATCGGAAGATTTCACGCCCGCCTCAGTGCGAGCGCTTAATCTCGAAAAGCCCTTCACCAACGTGAAGGGCTTTTTGTTACTGTGGACTGCATGACACTTCCCAGGGAATTTCGAAGGGCTCGCATTGTGCTGCTTGGCTTTGGCGATATCGCCAAGCGGCTGGCAACACAGCGGCTCTCGCTGACATCGGCCCGTCATGGCCCAAGGTTTATTGCGGCATCGCGCTCGCAAGACAATGCCCTTAAAGGTATGCATGAAAAGCTTCGCAAAAGCCGCTCTTCATGGCTGTCGATGGATCTTGATGACCGGGCCTGTGCACAGCGGCTCGCATGCATCGGTGAGATGAGCATCATCTTTTTCCCTCCTTCAGAGGGAAAAAATTCCAATATCGACACCCGCACCCGAAAATTTGCGCAAGCCATCCGCTTTGCAGGCAAGCGCATGCCTCTGGTTTATCTCAGCACTACTGGGGTCTACGGCAATCAGGCAGGCGGCAAGGTGAGTGAAACAAGCGTTTGCCACCCAGGGCAGGCCCGCTCACGACGACGGTTGGATGCAGAGCGAAGCCTTCGGCCACTTGGTTCGCATGTTCTTCGAGTGCCCGGAATCTATGCCCAGGATCGCTTGCCTGTTGCAAGGCTGAAAGCACAAACGCCAGCGCTTCGAAAAGAAGAGGATGTGTTGACCAATCACATTCATGCCGATGATCTGGCTGTGATCACATGGATAGCACTATTTCGTGGCCGCAAAAGCCGTGTGACGAATGCTGTTGATCGCAGCCAGATAACCATGGGCGAATATTTTGATGCAGTTGCCCAAGCACTTGGTCTTCCAAAACCACCAAGGGTTTCAATGCAAGAAATGAAAGGCCTTGCGCAAACGGGATCAATCAGCCCCATGGCCCTGAGTTTTTTTCTGGAATCAAGACAGGTTGTCTCAAGCCGGCTTGAAAAAGAGCTTGGTGTGCGCCTAGCCTACCCCACTGTGGCGAGCGCCCTGGCAAGCCTTTCCAAAGAAGGCACTTAGCGCGCAGCTCTACGCAGCGCGTCGGGCAGAAAATCCGCCATATTGCCCCGCTGGTTAAATCGAATCGAAGGCTTTCGATCGGTATCCATGCCACCAACAAAATAGCTGCCTGAATCCAGGTCGTGATAGATCGATACGCGAATCCAGGGCAGGCCCACGTCGTAGGCCTGCACAACACCATGCAGTGCTACGCGCCAAAGATCGCCCCTGCGGGAATAAGCCTCCTCCATCAGCACCGTCCAGCTGTTTTCATCAATATAAAAACGCCGCTTGCCGTAGATATGGGATTGGCCGGGCTTAAGTGTCGCCTCCACAATCCAGACCCGATGCAATTCATAGCGCATCAAATCCGGGTTCACACTGCCTTTTCGCAAAAGCTTTTCCGGCTGCGCGCCTGCCAGGCCAATGTCATAGGTGTTGTAAGGCACCAGCTTTTGCTGCTTGCCAATTAAACGCCAATCGAAGCGATCGGGCGAGCCACTAAAGCCATCCACCTGATCGGCAGTAAACATCCCCTCAGAAGCTTCGGGCACCGAATCGTAAGCAAGGTCAGGAGCACGACGCACCCGGCGCTGAGCTGGGTCGTAGATCCAGGCCTTGCGAGGCTCCGCAGCAATATTGATCGGCTCATGAATCAAAGCAATTTTTCCGCGAAGCGTTGGCGGTGAAGTGAAGCTGCCCATGGCCACAAACAGAAGATCGGGGTCCGGCGAATCAAGATTGCTGGAATAAACTCTACGAGACCAATATTCAATGGCATAAGTCTGGCCGTTGGCCCGCACCGGAAATGCCCGACCCTCACGATCAGTGCCGCCCGTTATCTGACGCTTTAAGACATTGGTGATGACCTGCTCCCCGT
Organism: uncultured Burkholderiaceae bacterium; assembly: GCA_964582195.1. Lineage (GTDB taxonomy): Bacteria > Pseudomonadota > Gammaproteobacteria > Burkholderiales > Burkholderiaceae_A > Lacustribacter. The sequence continues at coordinate 315,826 of CAZOQN010000001.1, forward strand.
TTTTAGGATCGGGGAAGGGCAAGGACTTCTCAAGAACTTCTCTGGGATACCCCACGGTCTTTCGGGTGACATAGACGGGAATTCGAAAATCGGGGTAACGATTCAAAAGGGCCTGCAGGCCAGGGGCTAGCACCGATTCATGATTCTTTAAATTGGCACGGGTAATTTGTTCAATGGGCTGGTCATTGGGAAACGGATTGATATAGCCCATCTCGGGCTTCCAGCCTGCGGGGGGAGAAATTTCCGAGGCCACGAGGGCCCCGGAAAAGGTCAAGCCAAGAACAACAAGAAGTGGCTTACAGCTCAATGCGGTAGTTCACACCGATGGTGCGGGTGTCACCCCCGCCGTCTCGGCCACCCAAGCCCACCGAAAACGACAGAGTGCTGCCATCAGCGGCAGGCCGCATGATTCCGAGGCTTGCCTGCCACATGGTCTTGGGCCGCTCAATATCAAAACTTGCAAGCGTGCCAGCGGCATGCCCAACGCTCACCTTGAGGTCACCGCTCTTCAAATCCCAGTCGTGCACGAGACGGCCAAAACCACGCCACTGTCCAAGCGATGCGGTTTGATCAAGGCTTAAGCCCAGCGAAAAGCGCTGCACCGTGTAATCGATTGCACCAAAACTCATGGATGCTGGGCCTGCCGCTTCGTCGAAACGTTCAATGGTGACTTTTTCGTGTGCAAGGCTTGCGTTGGGGCCAAGCTTCCAGCCACCCATGTTGTAGATGCCACCACCGCCAACACGCAGGCTTTCATAGCGACCCTTAGGGCTGCTCGTCATGCTCAATGTGGTGGTATCCAGGGCGATATTGCGCTGAAAATCATGGTCAACGGTTCCCATGCCATAGCTCGCATTGACATAGGTGTTCTTCGACAAGGCCTTCGAAGCATAAAGCGTTGCTGTCACCTCATCGGTCTTGATCTGGCCTGTGCCGCCACCAAAGTCGGTTTTGCCATTACCATAAGAGAGCAAAACGCCACCCATTGTTGAGGTGCTGAACTGCTGGTCAATACCAATGCGATACCGCTGGGTCTTCATGTCCACTGAGGGGTCGATCTGGCCTGCGGAGCCTTTAAAGCCACCGGCCTCTGCCCCACCGTAAACATGGACTTTGCCAACAGCGCGAGCCTTGCCGTCTGCATTGCTCATAGCATCGAGATGGAGGCGATTCTCAAGCTCCATCGAGTGCTGGCGGGCTGCAATCATAGGGCCAGTCGCTAGGGTGGATGCTTGGCTGATTGCCCGCAAGCTACCCATGAGGATTTCGCCGAAGATCTCATGACCTTGCGCGCTGGGGTGGACACCATCCGCATAAACAAAGTTGCTAGGATTGGAACTGATACAAGTTAGAGAAGTCTTGTAGAAATCATTAGGCCCAGTAAAGGTTTCATTATTTCCGCAGGCCGTAGCGCCGAGAGTGTTGGCATTAAAGCCATACCTTACAGGATCATCAATGATCGCCCCTAGAACCCTGTTTGAGTCAAAAACAAAAACATTGCGCTGTGCTGCTGCCGTCTTGAGTGTCTGATTAAACGCCTCTGAAAGAGTAGACAACAGAACACCACCTGACGCGTTCGCTTTAATCACCAGCTGTCCAAAAGGGGTTTTTGCAAGGTCAGGCACGAGAATCACGACGACATTTTTCCCCCCGGCATTCTTGATGCGATCAATCTGAGCGGCCAGGTCCCCGGAGGCCGCAACCATATTCCCCGTGGCCGTAGTGGGAGTTACCGCGTCTGCAATGACTGCTCCAAATTGAACAAAACCATCATTAGCACCGGCCCACAAGACTACGAGGTCCTTATTGGATAGATTCGGGCTGTCGAGAAGTAACTGGTCAACTTGTTCCTTAACCGGCACTGTCGTGATGCCCGGTGGACTGTTACCGATACCCGTCGGATTCAATACTCGGGCACCCCCCTGTGCATAAGTGGCTCCGTCGGCGCCAGAATCGGGGTCATTCGGTCCGGTCAGGTTAACAAATCGGGGGGGTAACGGCAGACCCAGACGCTCAGCAAGATCCTCAGCATAGACCCTTGAACTTCCATCTAAAGCATTGTTTGTAAAGCGATAGCGAATGTTAGGTAGTAAACTTCCGCTACCCAGAAAGACCGCGCCGCTGTATGCGCCTCCATCCGTCAGCGAATCACCCAGCGCATATAGCCTGCTAAAAGATATCGATTCCGCGTGCGCAGCACCCATAGCCATGGTGACAGCAAACGCTGCTGCAATTTTGTTAAGTTTTCTTAAAGCCATTTCAAGTCTCCTTCTTGTTTTGATGTGAAAAACCAATTCACCAGCACAACTTCTGACGAACCCTCTGATACTCCTGCTCTAACTGCCCCACAATTTCTGCGGCGCCCAAAACCGAATCAATCCCCGCAACGCTTTGGCCTGCACCCCAAATGTCTTTCCAGGCTTTCGATCCTAAAGATTCCTGAAGTTTTGAAAAATCCATCTTGGTTTTGTCCGCTTCTGTCAGCGCTTTGACATCAATGCCTGCCCGAACAATGCTGCCCGTTAAGTAGTTTCCATATACGCCCGTAAACGCACTGGTGCCGGTAATGTCTTGGGCGGTTGAATCGACAATCATTTGTTTGTATTCGGGTATCGCATTGGCCTCTGCAGAAGCCACAAACCGTGTGCCCATATAGGCCAGATCAGCCCCCATGGCCTGGGCTGCAAAAATATGCTGCCCCCTGCTCATGGCGCCCGACAAAATGACCGTGCCTGAATAAAACTTGCGAATCTCCTCCACAAACGCAAAAGGGTTAAGGCTACCTGCATGGCCGCCAGCGCCAGACGTCACAAGAATCAGGCCGTCCACGCCCGCTTCAATCGCTTTTTCAGCATGACGAATACTGATCACGTCATGAAAAACTAATCCACCATAAGTTTTCGCAGCATCGACCACAGGTTTTGGCGACTGGAGGCTTGTGATCATGATGGGCACCTTGTGCTTGACACACAACTCAATATCCTCGGCAAGCCTTGGGTTTGAGGGATGCACGATCTGGTTGACCGCAAATGGCGCAACTCGATAGCTTGTTCCCGCAGGCAGGGGCTGGGCAAGCGCCTGCTCAATTTGGTTGAGCCACTCGCCAAGCTCTCCAGGCTTTCGGGCGTTAAGCGCTGGAAAAGCACCGACAATGCCCGAGCGACACTGGGCAATCACAAGCTGCGGATTGGAAACAATAAACAGTGGCGCGCCTATCAAAGGAAGCCGAAGGTTTTGAAGTAAGGAGGGAAGCCGCATAAAAATCCTTTGTGTTTAGGCGACCGTTGTGTTGCTAAAGCTTAGCTTGACCACCCGCGGAGAAAACAAAAACGCAGCCAAGGCAGGCAACAACAGCACTGCGCCAAGTAGGTTCACCAGAAACATAAAGCCAAGCAAAATCCCCATATCGGACTGGAACTGAAGATCAGAGCCCATCCAGGTCAACACGGATACCGTCATGGTCACCGCGGTAAAGAGAGACGCGGTCCCCCGCTGGCACAAGGCCTCAAACAAAGCCTCTTTCAAAACCAGCCCTCGCATCATTCCGTGGCGGATGCGCTCAAAAAGGTAAATGCCATAGTCGACCCCAACACCAACCCCAAGAGCCACCACTGGCAGGGTATTTACCTTCACGCCAATATCCAGCATGGTCATCACCGCATTGCACATGACCGTGACAATAGCAAGCGGCACAATGATGCACAGCGTAATTCGAAATGAACGGAAAGTGAGAAGACACAGCAGCGTAACGGAAGCGAAAAGCGCCAGGTTTACCCAGCGATCGGCCTCTTTCACTACCTGGTTGGTGGCTGCCATCACACTCAAGTTGCCCAGTCCAATTTTGAACTCAAGATTCTCTCGATTATTCTGCGCCGCAAACGCAGAGACATCCTGTACTACCGACTCAATGGTTTTGGCCTGATGGTCATCGGTGTAAATGTAAATGGGCATAGCAGTACAGCCCGGGTTCATAAAGGCATTGCCAAGCCGTGTGGCGGCGCCCGCCCCCTGGGCAAGCTGAGCCTCGTTATCAGGCAGGGCATACCACTTCACATTATTTTCAGCGTAGGCCTGAGAGACTGATTTAGTAAAGCTTGCAAGGCTTCGCACGGCAGAAACCCCTTCGTTTTGGCGAAGCTGCAATTCAAACTCACCCATGGCGTTGACCACTTTCGGATCCACACAAGGCGATTCACTGCCGCCTGCCTCCACAACGACCTGCATCACATCAATGCCAATAGCAAATTTCTCTGTGATCACTTCAACGTCTTGGTTATAACGCGAATCGGGCCGAAGCTCGGGTACGCCTTTGCCAAGATCGCCAATCTGTAGATCTTTGGCTGTCCATAAGCCCCAGCCTAACGTTACGGCACTAATCAGAATTGCCACCACTGCAATTTTTGGCTCGGCAAGCCTTGATAAAGCATGCCAAAGGGCCTCCATGCCTTTTTCGGTGCGCGGCTTTAAATTCGCACCAGATCGATAAGACAGCAGGGCTGGCAATAAAAGCTTATTGGTGATGATCATGAGCGTTACGCCTAAGGTGGCGGTAAGCGCCAGCTCCCGAACGATCTCGATCTCTACAAAAGCAATGACTAAAAACCCAAGGCCGTTGGCCAGCAGGGCCATGGCACCTGGAACAAAGAGCTTGCAAAAACTTAAATGCGAAGCCTCTGCCGGCGATTTGCCAGCCAAGATCTCAAGCCGCCAAGCATTGGTCATTTGCACTGCATGCGAAACAGCGATTGAGAAAATTAAAAACGGCACCAGAATCGACATGGGGTCTAGCCCCAGGCCCAGCAATGGCATAAGCCCCAACAGCCAGATCACGGGAATGAACGAGCAACCCAAAGCATAAGTAGTGAGCATCCAAGACTTGGTGTACCAAAGCAGCAACACCAAGGTCACCACAAAAGCAATGCCAAAAAATGTGAGAACACCCACAGCGCCGGCTGCGATATCGCCAACGGCCTTGGCAAAGCCAATGATATGCACGCTGTGCTGATCGCTTTCGTGCCGCTTGCGAATCTCTTCCAGCTCTGCAGCAATGCGTTTAAGGTCAATGCGCTCGCCAGTTTTTGCATCTTGTTCCTGCAGGGTGGCTGCCACCATAGCGGCACTTCCATCGCGGGCCACAATACGACCAATCCAGTCTGATTTACCCACATTGAGTCGGACCTGCTCAAGCTGCTCAGGCAAGCCTTGGAAATCGGCCGACACCACATTGCCGCCACGAAAGCCTTCTTCGACCACCTCGTTGTATCGGACATTGGGCGTAAATAAAGAGGTGACAGAGCTTCGCTCAACACCATCGATGAAAAATACTTCTTCGGTGACCTTACGCAATAGCTCCATGGTCTCGCGGTTGTAAATGTCACCCTGGCTTGGCTTAATCGCCACGAGCACCCGGTTCGCACCACCAAAGACATCCTGGTACTTCATGAAGACTTTCATGAATGGGTGATCCAGCGGAATCATTTTGGTGAATGCCGCATCGGCCCGAAGCATGGTGGCCGTGGCTGCCAACACCACGGTAATCAGCAAAAAGAGTACAACGAGGCTCTTGCGATACCGGATCAACCGATCAGCGATTGACTGCACCCAGTCGGGCCCAAGGTCCTCGGTATGCATCAGCCTGCCCTTGGCGCTGAGACAAGCGCACGCAAATTGGAATCAAATGCCTTCAGGCCAAGCTTGCCCGAGATCCATAGCTCACCGCTCGGTGTTTCAATGAGATCTGAAAGGCTTGCATCCCAGGTTTTCTGCACGGAAAATCTTCGGCCATCATCATTGCTCACAGCGGTCATCCCCTGATCGCCCACCAGCACGATGCGGCCATCTTTTAGCACACGGCCTGCCATCCAGGCCATGGTGGTAGGAACCTCCAGCAACTGCCAATCGGCGCCTTGGCGAGACTGCCGATAGATTCGGCCCCGCATGCCAAAAACAATTCTTGCGCCCATCTGACTTATTAGCCCACCAAAGAAAGAGCCCTGATAGGGAGAGCGCAACTCTCGCCAGAGCAGCCCATTGGCAGACTCCGCAATGGTTCCCGATTCTCCGAGTAACAGCCATGAGCGCTGCGATTGGTCCAGCGAGAGGTGATACACGTGCCAATCAAAGCCTTCGCCTAAAGGCAAAAGTTTTGTCCAAGTCTTGCCAAGATCCAATGAGCCTGCCACCAAGCCAAATGCGCCGCCAACGATAATTCGACGGTTGGCATCAATCGCAACTGTTAACAAAGCCTCTTGGTTCGGGTTAATGCGACTGCGCTCGGCATCAGGCACTGCTTGCCAATTCGCACCGAAATCCTCAGAAACAAAAATCACGCCGTTGTGGCCCACGGCAACGGCCAAGCCTTCGGTATGCATGGCAATCGCCGTAAAGCTGCGTTCTGTTGGCAGGCGTATAGTCTGCCAAGTGTTGCGGGAAAGTTCCATGCGGGCAATCAAGCCGCGTTCACCGCAAGCTAGTGCAACACCACCTGCTTGGGCGAGTCCAAAAAACGCGGCCTTATCAACAGCGATTGGGCGAGAAGATGGGTGGGATCGGGCCTTTTCATTTGACGCAAAGGCTGCAATTGGAAGGCCAGAAAAAACAAAGAGCGCCTGGCTAGATTCAGCCAAGCGCTTTAAGAATGTGCGGCGGGAAGTGTCGCTCAGCGGGTTCCGCGACGCCTTAATGCGTCGGTCTGGAAATCGGACCATGGAGCCTTAATGCCAAATTCAATTGGCTTTTTCACCTCGTTATCAAGGTGAGAGATGAGTACATTGCCGTTATTCAAATCATGCCAGGCCTGCACGCTGTACCAGGGCACGCCTCGATCGTAAATTTGAATAAAGCCATGCACACCCACCCGCCAGATCTGACCGCGAGTGTCGTAGCAATCTTCGATCAGAATCATCCAGCTGTCTTCATCAAGCAAAAACACCCGCTTTCCGAAGATATGCTTGCTGCCTGACTTAAGCGTTGCCTCTACTACCCAGACCCGATGCTTTTCGTAACGCATCAGATCGCTGCGAACTGTGCCCTTGCCGATCACATCGGCGTATTTAAGCGACTTGTTGCCAACACGATAGGTGTTATAGGGCACAAACATTTCTTTCCGACCCAAAAGCTTCCAGTCGTAGCGATCGAGTGCACCATTGAAAGCGAAATACTGGTCCGTCACCCGCATGCCTTCGGTGCCATCGGCCACATTGTCATAAGCCAAGTCAGGTGCGCGGCGAACACGACGCTGGCCTGCGTTGTACACCCAGGCAGCCCGCGGGTTTTTCAGTGGGTCTTTGAACTCATGCACCATGTAGACCGTGCCCGCTAACGCTGGCGGTGCAGTGTACTGCGACACAAAAGCAAACTGCAGGCCGCTTTCCACTTGCGAAGGCGTAATGTTTTCTGCATACACCACACGGTCGGTATAGCCCACGCGGTAAAAGTCGCCATTAGCACGAACCGGGAACCAGGAGTATTCGCGGTCATATCCTCCGCCTGCATAGCGCAAGAGGAAGTTAAACATGGCCTGCTCAGCGGTTTTTGGCGACGAAAATGGAATGTGCGTACGGTTATGGTTGAGCAAGCTTCCGCCAGATAACTGCACCTTTCCTGCCTCAGCCGCAATCTCTGCAATTACCTTCTCTGGCAATGCCGCGGTTCGGTGCGTTGTGTACACCGGCATGCGGAAGTCCGGGTTCTTTTTCAGCAGCGCCAACAAACCTTCCGTTAGCTGATCACGGTATTGATCCGCATTGGCCCCGGTAATGGTAAAGAGCGGCTTTTCATTAGGGAACGGATCGATATAGCCCGTTTGCGGCGAGTAGCCTGCAGGCGGTTTCATCAGGCCGCCCGTGTATGCGGGAATCGAGCCATCGGCATTCGCTGCACGAATCGCACCTGAATAGGTGAGCTCTGCTCCCTGCGCACTGGCAGTGCCTGCTACTGATGCAGATAAAAAACCCGCCGCGCTGGCAAGCGGGCGGGATGCTAACCCAGCAGCGACTAAGCGCCGCCGGGTCTGGTTTGCAGTGGACTTTTTCGTCATAACCCTTTTTCAGAAAGTTAGAACGTTGTGCTGAAGACCAGGCTCATGAAGTCGCGATCACGGAAAGGATCGTACTTCGCAGAGTCGCCATACTGAATGTAGCTAACCTCAACATTGTGCACCCGCTGAATATTGAAGCGGAAGCTCGCCCCGTACACCTTGCGGTCTTCAATGAACTGGTTATCTACCGAGTAGCCGCTTACATCATGCGAGAAGCTGAAGGTTGGGAACAGCGTTGCACCGGTGTTCATGAAGTTGGGGTACTCGAGGCCGAGGCGGAGGCGGTAGCCCCAGGAGTTCTCCGTGGCATAACCGTCATTTTTACAGCCGTCTTGCTGAGTGTTCGTGGCAATTCCAGCGCCACACCATGCTGCCTCGCCGATGGGCGCTATCCTCGCATCGTATCCGGTGCCAAATATGAAGGCCCTGCCATATCGGCGATCCGACCTCAGATCAGCTCTTTGGAATGCCACCTCACCCACAAAAATACCTTGCGCAGACTTCAACAGCTGCGGAAAGATTTTAATTGCGTTGACCTGAAACTGATTTTTATTCACCCTATCGAAACCCGATACCTCGACCCCGCCGGCAAGAGCTCCCTGTGTCGTGGCGGCCACCCCCACCGCCCCCATCGGACCCGTACCAGTCAGTAAGCCAACCAACAAGTCGTTTGCATTAATCTGTGCAGGCTGATCGACTGTGCGACTCAGCTCAGCCCCGACTGACCATCCCGCAATGTTTTTGGAAAGACTGATTCCGTAGACCTTGACATCGTCCGGGTACTCCCAAAATCCTCTCCCTGGAACCAATGCAGGATTGATTCCGACAACAGCCTGCGGTCCGCTCCTCGCAAGCCCGCCACTTAGAAGCGCCAAATTGGAACCTGTTATTCCGGAAACATACGGTATGCGCGAGCTAAACTGGGCCGCGTACACACCGAGCTCGGAGTCGATTGTCTCAATCGGCATGCGGAACGCAACGCCAAACTGACCAGAGTCCTCGCCCTCTCTACCCTGGCCCATCGGTATGTACAAACCGCTACCGAATGCCGCGAAGTTGCTTAGCGGATTCCCAGCCCCCGGAAAACCGGTCGGAATAGAGGAGAGAGACGTGAGCATCCTCGAGCAAGCCCCACCTGCATCGGGCGTCAGCTGAGTCTCTACTACTCCGAAATACGCACCACAGCTGTCAATGTTCGATTGAGTCCATCGGAATTGATAGAAAGCCTCTAACGACTTACCGTCACCAAGGCCTAGATTTGCCGAGAGTGCGGTTATTGGCAGAAATGCTTCTTTGACCTCGGCGCCAGGTTTGCGAAGGGCCGAAAGGTCAATCGGGTTAATTTGATTGATCCCCTGAATAAAGAGACTCTCGCCCCAGTTAATGACCTGATTACCCAAACGAAGCTGCAAGGGCTTCCCGGCAACATCGAAGGTGTTGTACACGTAGGCATCTAGCAAAGCGACGCCGCTGAATTTCTGCAAGCGGTCGTAACCCGAATCTGATAGCTTTGAATTCAAAGCCCAATTACTCGCGTGGTTGCCAGCCCGCACGGACTGATCCTCCAGCGCATAGTCGTACCAGGCCTTCACTCGGGCAAAAGCACCCATCTGACCCCTGCTCAAAGACAAATCCGAAGTAACTTTCAAAAGGGTTGAAAACTGATCACCCTTATCCCAGTTCAAGTTCCCGCTGTCAGTGTTGGAGCCGCCCGTGCCACCAGCAACACCAATCCTTGTGCCATTGGCCCCACTAAATAGACCGGTGTCAGGCGACTGCATCCGCCAGCTCGTCCCCAGCGACACAGTAGTATCCAAGCTGCCCTTCCAGCCATCTTCAAGCTTGAGCTCAAAAGCGTGAGCCGTTGGCACAGCAAAGAGCGCTGCGATTGAAAGGCTTACTGCGGTAAGTGATTTGCGCGCGGGCTGGGTTGCCGATTTGGCGGTGCGACGGTTCACGTTAGGTCTCCTCAAAAAAACGGTGGATCGCTTTGATTTCACTGCAACTTCTACGGCACGAGATTAAGGCAGATTTCTTCTCTGTGACAGCCCGCGATTACCTAGCGTTTTCCCCGAGAGTTGTTTTCGCAAGCGCACAAAGTTTTTGAAGCTCATTTCTATTGCTTAAACGCTGTTTCAAACTGACGGGCCCGAACACCCCTAAAGGTTGCCCGGGAAACTTGCGCCGGCCTCGCCGGGCAGGGTAAATTCAAACGAACGTATGAATTATCCCGCCCCCCACCCCAGCCTGCTCGACCGCATTTCGACACGGGATCGGATCTTGAATGCCGCAGAAAGACTATTCATGCAGCATGGTTTTGATGGTGCTTCCATGCGACAGATCACGGCGGATGCGGAAGTAAACCTGGCAGCCGTGAACTATCACTTCGGCAGCAAAGAAGCCCTCATTCAGGAAGTGTTCAAACGCAGGCTTGACCAACTCAACGAAGAACGGCTGCGCGCGCTTGATGCCTTGGAAGCTGCCGCCGGCGGCAAGCCAGTCAAACCCGCCAAAATCGTGGATGCCTTTTTCGGAACCCTGCTGAGAGTGGCCAAAGAAGACCCAAACGGCGGCCCCACATTCCTGAAGCTCTTGGGTCGCACGCTCACCGAGCCCTCGGAATTTATTCGGGCGTTTTTGTCGCATGAATATGAACATGTGCTCAACCGCTATAAGGCTGCGCTATTCAAAGCCCTGCCCTCGGTGCCGAAAAAGGAAATTCTCTGGCGCTTTCACTTCATGCTGGGCGCCACCTCTTATGCCATTGCAGGCACGGATAGCCTAAAGCTTGTGACCCAATGGACACAGGAGGACGATCACGACATTGAAATGGATATCGATGCCCTAAATGCCCGTCTTATGTCTTTTCTAATTGGGGGGTTGCGCTCACCGCTTGCCGATCTCAGCGCAATTGAACCCAAAAGATCCCAACGAAAATCAACCCGTAAAGCGGGTCTGATTAAAAGAGCTGCTTGACTGAAAGGAAAGAAAACAATGATCACCTCCACACGACGCAACCTGCTCACCAAGCCAATATTTAAGGCCTTTAAGCGCGCCTTACCCAGCATGTCCGAAACCGAAAAGGCGGCCCTTGAGGCCGGCACTGTTTGGTGGGAGGCCGAACTCTTTAGCGGCAAGCCAGACTGGAAAAAACTCAATGCAGTAGCCGCACCCAAGCTCACTGCTGATGAACAGGCCTTTCTTGATCACGAGGTGCAAGAAGCCTGCGGCATGGTGAAAGAGTGGCAGGTGGCCTTTCACGACTACGACATGCCGCCAAAAGCCTGGCAGTACATTAAAGACAAAGGCTTTTTGGGAATGATTATTCCCAAGGAATACGGCGGCCTTGGGTTTTCAGCCTATGCGCATTCCGAAGTGGTGATGCGGCTCTCTACCCGCTCATCTGCACTGGCCATTTCAGTTATGGTGCCCAACTCTTTAGGGCCTGCAGAACTTTTGCTTCATTACGGAACGCCTGAGCAGAAAAACTATTACTTGCCAAGGCTTGCCAAAGGCCTGGAGGTTCCCGCCTTTGCGTTGACCAGCCCCTGGGCGGGGTCGGATGCCGCTGCAATTCCCGATTACGGAATCGTTTGTGAGGGCGAGTGGCAAGGTAAAAAAGTGTTGGGCATGAAAGTCACTTGGGAGAAGCGCTACATCACGCTTGCGCCCGTGTGCACCCTGCTTGGCCTTGCCTTTCGTCTATATGACCCTAACGGACTGCTTGGTGATAAAAAAGATTTAGGCATCACCTGCGCCTTGGTGCCCTCGAACCACCCGGGCGTGGAGACAGGCCGCAGGCATATTCCTCTCAACACCTACTTTATGAACGGGCCTACTCGAGGCCAAGAAGTGTTCATGCCGCTGGATTTCATTATTGGTGGCCAAGCCATGGCAGGCCAGGGCTGGCGCATGCTGATGGAATGCCTGGCTGCGGGCCGCGCCATTTCTCTGCCCTCCTCCAATGCAGGTCTTGCCCAATTAGCCGCCCGGGTTGCAGGTGGCTATTCAAGAGTGCGCTCTCAGTTCAAAACACCCATTGCAAACTTTGAAGGCATTGAAGAGCCACTTGCGCGCATTGGCGGCAATGTCTATTTAACCGATGCCGTGCGCACACTTTCAGCCATGGCTATTGACCTTGGGCAAAAACCCTCTGTCGTTTCTGCGATTGCGAAGTATCAAGTGACTGAGCGCGCAAGAAAAATGGTGACCGATGCTATGGACATTGCCGGTGGCAAAGGCATCTGCCTTGGGCCTTCAAACATTTTGGGCCTGGCCTATCAGCAAATGCCCATTGGCATTACGGTAGAAGGCGCCAACATTCTGACCCGAAGCCTGATTCTCTTTGGCCAGGGCGCCATTCGCTGCCACCCCTATGTGCTCAAAGAAATGCAGGCTGCGCAAAACCCAAATGCAGAAGAAGGCCTTGCTGCTTTTGATCAGGCATTTTGGAGCCACGTAGGCCATGTCATTGGAAATGGCCTGAGGGCTTTCGCGCATGGCATTACCGGGGCACGGTTTGCCAAGGGCAACCCACAGGCTGCACCTGAGATGCAAGCCACTTATCGCCAGCTTGATCGCATCAGCAGCGCCTTTGCGTTTTTGTCTGACTTAAGCATGCTCATGCTAGGCGGAGAATTAAAGCGGCGCGAAAAACTCTCGGCAAGGCTTGGCGATATTTTGGCGCAGATGTTTTTGATCTCTTGCGTGCTCAAGCGCTACGAAATGCAAGGCCGCATCAAAGAAGACCTTCCGGCAGCCCGTTGGGCCATCGAAGAGTGCTTGAATGAAACCCGCATTGCGTTTGCAGGGGTGCTGGCGAACTTCCCGATTCGTTGGGTGGCAACACTTCTCAAATTAATTCTGTTTCCCTGGGGAATTCCCGGCAAGCCCGCATCGGATCGGCTTGGAAGGGAGGTTGCCAAGATGCTCTCTAATGCCGGTGCAATACGCGATCGACTCACCCATGCCTGCTATCTGCCCAAGGATGATGAAGACCCCGTGGGCGCTGTTGAGGCAGCACTTGCTGCCATGGCGCAAGCCGAGCCGATTGATGCCAAGATTCGCAAGGCCATGAAAGAAGGCATGTTTACGAATGAGCCGCGGGCGAATCTTCGCGACATCACAGAACTCGCACGCGATCGTGGCGTAATTAACGATCAGGAATACGCCATGCTGAAGCGCCGCGATGCCCTGCGCGATCGGGTGATCCATGTGGATGACTTCCCGTTTGAAATTCGCGCCACGGCCTCTGCCCTGCGCAAGGTCGCCTAAACCGCTATGGCCTTTACCCCTGTTTATTTGGTTGATGGCGCGCGCACGCCTTTTCTAAAAGCGCGCGGCGGTCCCGGGCCCTTTTCGGCCTCTGATTTAGCAACCCAGGCGGGCCGGGCGCTTTTGCTGCGGCAGCCCTTTGCACCCACGCAACTTGATGAAGTGATTATTGGCTGTGCGGCGCCAAGCGTTGATGAAACGAATATCGGCCGTGTGATTGCGTTGCGTTTGGGTTGTGGCCACGCGGTGCCTGGCTGGACAGTCATGCGCAACTGCGCCTCGGGCTTACAAGCGATTGATTCGGCCATTGTGAATATTCAGTCGGGCCGCAGTGAATTGGTGCTTGCCGGCGGAACCGACGCCCTTTCGCACACGCCTTTGATGTATTCGCCAAAAATGGTGAACTGGTTTTCTGGCATGTCGCAAAAAAAAGGGGCCTTAAACAAAGCAAAACATTTCGCTGCACTAAGCCCAGGTGAATTATTTGCGCCCGTGATCAGCCTGCTGCGTGGGCTGACCGACCCGGTAGTGGGGCTTTCCATGGGCCAGACAGCAGAAAACCTTGCGCATCGGTTTGGCATTGATCGCTCAGCCATGGATACCTTTGCGGCCCGCAGCCATGCGCGTGCCTTGCAGGGCCGGTCACAACAACACTTCAAAGAAATCACGCCGATTGTTGATTCAAGCGGCAAGCTTTTTAACGAAGATGACGGGGTTCGTGAAGACTCCACGGTGCAAAACCTAGCCAAGCTTCGGCCTGTGTTTGATAAGCCCTACGGAAATATTACTGCGGGCAACAGCTCGCAGGTGACTGATGGCGCCGCGCTTTGCCTCTTGGCCTCAGAAGCCGCCGTAAAAAAATATGGCCTCTCACCCATTGCAAGAATTGTGGATCTTCAATGGGCAGGCCTGGATCCGGCGCAAATGGGCTTGGGCCCCGTGCATGCGGCCACGCCTATTTTGAAGCGGCATGGCCTTGGGCTTAATGACCTGGATCTTTGGGAAATCAACGAAGCCTTCGCCGCACAGGTAATGGGCTGCTTAAAGGCCTGGAAAGATGCGGAGTATTGCCGCACCCAGTTAAACACGGAGACCCTGGGTGCACTCGATGAATCAAAACTTAATGTCGATGGCGGTGCCATTGCCATTGGCCACCCGGTGGGTGCATCGGGCGCGCGCATTGTGCTGCACTTGGCCAATGCCTTGCGCGCGCAGGGCAAACAAAAAGGCATGGCGGCCATTTGCATTGGCGGAGGCCAAGGCGGGGCCTTGATGCTGGAGGCAATTGCTTGATGAAACACTGGCGCTTAAACAAAGACTCTGAAGGTATTGTTTGGCTTGGCCTGGATACGGCCAACACGGCCATGAACAAGCTCTCCAAAGAAGTGCTGCAAGAGCTTGGGCTCGCACTCGATCAGCTTGAGTTTGAAAAGCCAGCCGGGCTTGTGATTTATTCCGAAAAGGATTCCGGCTTTGCTGCTGGCGCTGATATTGAAGAGTTCACGCAGCTTGATTCGCAAGAAAAAGCCATTGAGCTTGTCAAACGTGGCTGGGATTTGTTTAACCGCTTAGCTGGCGTTTCCTACCCAACGCTTTCTTTAATCAAGGGCGTTTGTCTTGGCGGCGGGCTTGAACTCTCGCTAGCTTGCCGTTACCGAATTGCAGTCGATACCCCTTCCACAAAGCTTGGCCTGCCAGAGGTGCTATTGGGCATTGTTCCTGGCTGGGGCGGCATGATGCGCTTGCCAAAACTCATTGGCCCACAGGCTGCCCTTGACATGATGCTCACGGCAAAAAGCCTGGACGCCAAACGGGCCAAGCGCGCAGGGCTTGTAGATCTGTGTGTACCGCAGCGGCTTGCGAAACAATCAGCAGCAAAACTGGTGCTCTCAAAAAAACCTGCTCGCAAGGCGACCGGGCTTTCCGGTTTCATGAACTCAAGTCTTGCAAAGCCCCTCATTGCCCACATGGCCAAAAAACAGGTGGCGCAAAAGGCAAGGCCCGAGCACTACCCCGCACCCTACGCGCTGATTGATATTTGGCAAAAGCATGATGGCAATGCGCTGCGCGACCCGAAGCTGCTGGGCAGTATTGTGAACTCGCCAACCGCGCGCAATCTAGTGCGCGTATTTTTCCTTCAAGAGCGCCTCAAAGCGTTTGGCAAGGAAGCCGCGTTTGAAGCCAAGCGGGTGCATGTGATTGGGGCAGGCGTGATGGGCGGAGACATTGCTGCCTGGTGCGCACTGCGGGGTATGACCGTGACCTTGCAGGACCAAACCATTGAACGAATTCTTCCGGCCATTGGCCGGGCGCAGAAACTCTTTCAGAAAAGAATTCGCGATCCGCTGAGTCTTCGCAGCACGCTGGATCGTTTAATTCCAGATCCCGAGGGCCATGGTGCTGCCCATGCCGATGTGGTGATTGAGGCGATTTTCGAAAACCTGGAAGCCAAGCACAGCCTGCTTAAGGCCCTTGAGCCAAAACTCAAGCCAAATGCAGTGCTGGCGACCAACACCTCAAGCCTTCGCATTGAAGACATTGCGAGCGTGCTCGCAAAGCCCAATCGGCTCGTGGGCATTCATTTCTTTAACCCCGTCGCCCAAATGCCCCTAGTCGAAGTGATTCGCGGGCAGACCAGTAGCGAAGAAGAAGTCTCTAAAGCCCTTGCTTTTGTTCGGTCCATTGACAAGCTACCCCTGCCGGTAAAAAGCGCACCGGGCTTTTTAGTCAATGCAGTGCTCGCGCCTTATATGTTGGCGGCTATGCTCGCAGTCGATCGTGGCATCGCACCACAGGTTATTGATGAGACCATGCGGAAATTCGGCATGCCCATGGGCCCCATTGAACTCATTGATATCGTGGGTCTGGATATCGCCATGGCTGCGGGCCAGCAAATGAGTTCTGGAGAAGAGCCCCCAAAATGCCTGCAAAAGCTTGTTGAACAAAAACACCTGGGTAAAAAAACCGGCCAAGGTTTTTACAAGTGGCAAGATGGCAAGGCTCAAAACACTGGCGCAGGAAGTGCTCAAAAGGGTAACAACGAGGCCTTTGTGCATGAGCTCATCAGCCCGCTAGTGAGCCGGGCCGAACAGCTCGTGGCCGACGGCGTCGTGGCCGATGCCGACCTTGCCGATGCCGGCATCATTTTCGGAACGGGGTTTGCTCCCTTTCGGGGCGGACCACTGTATTGGGATCGCGAAAGGAAAAGCACATGAGCTACACCGCGCCAATCAAAGACATGATGTTTGCTATTGAGCATCTCTCTGGGCTCAAAGACATCGCAGCTCTTCCCAGCCGCGAGCAATTTGATGCCGACACTGCTCAGGCCATTTTGGAAGAGTGCGGAAAGTTCTGCGCTGAAGTGGTGGCACCCCTAAACCATGTAGGCGACAAACAACCCAGTCATTTTGAAAACGGTAATGTCACCACCACCCCGGGATTCAAAGAAGCCTTTGAGCAATTTGTGCAAGGCGGCTGGCAGGGCCTAACCCATCCTGAAGAATATGGTGGCCAAGAAGCCCCCAAACTAATTTCCACTGCCACTTCGGAGATGCTCAATGCCGCAAGTCTTTCTTTTGCACTGGCCCCGCTGCTTACCGATGGCGCAATTGAGGCCTTGTTAACAGCGGCTAACGATGAGCTAAAAGAAAAGTTCATTCCCAAC
The DNA here is from genome assembly GCA_964582195.1 of uncultured Burkholderiaceae bacterium. Classification (GTDB taxonomy): domain Bacteria; phylum Pseudomonadota; class Gammaproteobacteria; order Burkholderiales; family Burkholderiaceae_A; genus Lacustribacter. The sequence continues at coordinate 332,802 of CAZOQN010000001.1, forward strand.
ATGATTTCGGGCCAATGGACAGGCACCATGAACCTGACCGAGCCCCAGGCAGGCTCTGATTTGGCCGCAGTGCGCACCCGTGCCGAGCCCCAGGCCGATGGCAGCTACAAGCTTTTTGGAACCAAGATCTACATCACCTATGGCGAGCACGATCTGACCGAAAACATTGTGCACCTGGTGCTTGCTCGCTGCCCAAATGCGCCAGCCGGTGTGAAAGGCTTATCCCTATTTGTGGCGCCGAAGTTTTTGGTCAATTCCGATGGCTCGCTTGGCAATCGCAATGATGTGCACTGCATTTCCATTGAACATAAGCTTGGCATCAAGGCAAGCCCCACGGCGGTGCTGCAGTTTGGTGACAACGGCGGCGCCACCGGCTACTTGGTTGGCGAAGAAAACCGCGGCTTGGAATACATGTTCATCATGATGAATGCCGCACGCTTTGCCGTTGGCGTTCAGGGCATTGCCGTATCAGACCGTGCCTATCAGAAGGCGGTAGCCTACGCACGCGATCGGGTGCAGTCAAAAGACCTAACCGGCCCCGAGCCGGTTGCCATCATTCATCACCCCGATGTGAAACGCATGCTCATGACCATGCGGGCCTACACCGAAGGGGCCCGAGCCTTGGCTTATTTCTCTGCGGCCGCCTGCGACCTGAGCAAACACCACCCTGATGCAGAAGTGCGCAAACAGATGTTTGCTTTCTATGAGTTCACGGTGCCGATCGTCAAAGGCTTTTCCACCGAAATGTCGATCGATGTGACAAGCCTTGGCGTGCAGGTGCATGGCGGCATGGGCTTTATTGAAGAAACAGGCGCAGCCCAGTTTTATCGCGATGCCCGCATCCTTCCCATTTACGAGGGCACTACTGCCATTCAGGCCAATGACTTAATCGGCAGAAAAACACTACGAGATGGTGGCGCCACGGCGGGCTACATTTTGAAAGAAATTGCAGTAACAGAAGGCAAGCTCGCCGCAAGCAGCAGTCCCGCAGCCCAATCGATGCGCACTCATTTGCAGGCGGGCCGGGAGGCCTTGCAAAAGACAGTGGAATTTATTGCGGGCAATGCCAAAACGGAGACTAAGGCGGTGTTTGCAGGCAGCGTGACTTACTTGCGGCTTTGCGGCCTAGTGCTCTGTGGATGGCAGATGGCAAGAGCCTTGCTCGTAGCGCAAAGCAAAGAAAAAGAAGACCCTGAGTTTTACTCCGCAAAGATAGCAACTGCACGTTTTTATGCAGAGCACCTGCTAAGCCAAGCCCCGGGCCTGGGCATTGCCATTACGCAAGGCGGTCATTCCACCAACGCGCTAAGCGAAAACCAGTTCTGATTGTTGTTAACAACTAAGGAAATGTCTGTGAAACCAATAGTGATTCAAAAAGCCGCCGTGCTGGGCGCAGGCGTGATGGGCGCCCAGATCGCGGCCCACCTGGCCAATGCAGGGTTCGATGTGGCTTTGTTCGATCTACCCTCTGCTCAAGGCGAGCGAAACCAGATTGTCAAAGCTGCGCTGGATCGGCTCAAGAAACTTGAGCCGGCTCCCATTGCAAGCCCCCGAGTGCTTACAAGAATTCAAGCTTGCAACTTTGATGACGACTTAAAAACACTCGGCAGCTGCCAGCTCATTATTGAAGCCGTGGCCGAACGTATGGATATCAAGCGCAGCCTCTACACAAAGATTGCGCCCTACATTTCAGAGCAGACCTGGTTTGCCACCAACACCTCAGGATTATCCATTGAGGCTTTGGCTAATGAGCTTCCTGCCAATTTGCACCCAAGATTTTGCGGCGTTCACTTCTTTAATCCACCGAGGTATATGAGCTTGGTGGAGCTCATTCCCACCGCAGCCACTCACCCTGTGGTGCTTGACACCCTTGAGACCTGGCTCACAAGGGCAGTAGGTAAAACGGTGGTACGTGCAAAAGATACGCCTAACTTTATTGCCAACCGTATTGGCGTGTTTTCATTACTGGCTACCATGCATCACACCCAGGCCTTTGGGCTTGGGCTTGATGTGGTGGATGCCTTGACTGGCCCACGCATTGGCCGGCCTAAAAGCGCAAGCTATCGTACTGTTGATGTCGTAGGCCTAGATACCTTAGGCCATGTGGTCAACACCATGGATCAGCAGCTTCCCAATGATCCATGGCATTCGATCTTTAAGCTTCCGGTTTGGATGACGGCCTTGATTGAACAAGGCGCCCTTGGCCAGAAAACCGGCGCAGGAATTTATCGCAAGCAGGGCAAAGAGATTTTGGTGCTAGACCTTACCGCTAAGGATTATCGAAAAAGTGATGCCGCGATCGACCCCGAAGTAGAAAAAATTCTGGGCATTCGTAACCCTGCCGAGCAGTTCAAGGCGCTGCGTGGCTGCACACACCCGCAGGCGCAGTTTTTGTGGGCGATCTTTCGCGATGTCTTTCACTACAGTGCATTTCACCTAAAAGATATCGCACAGAGCACTCGTGAGCTTGATGTCGCGCTTCGCTGTGGCTTTGGCTGGGCCATGGGGCCCTTTGAAACCTGGCAGGCAGCGGGCTGGCAGGCCATTGCGGCTGCAATTGAGGCAGATGTTGCTGCCGGAAAAACAATTGCCAAAGTGTCTTTGCCGGATTGGGCACGAGACTCTCAGCGCGCAAGCGTTCATTCCCCCAAAGGCTCTTACTCTCCCGCAGCTAAAGCTGACTCGCCACGCTCGGTGCTGCCGGTCTATCAGCGCCAGATTTTTCCGCAGCGCCTGCTTGGCGAGCTTGAGGCAAGCCAGATGCGGCCGCCCGAGCAGTGGGCAGGCGAAACCGTTTTTGAAAATTCTGGCGTGCGCCTGTGGCGATTGCCACAGCAAGACGCAGGCATTGGCATTTTGTCGTTCAAATCGAAAATGCATACCGTGGGCGATGATGTGCTGGCCGGAATTCCGCTGGCGCTAAAAGCGGCGGAGGAACAACTCGATGGCGTAGTACTCTGGCATGAGCCGCCGTTTTCCGTGGGCGCAAACTTAAAGCAGGTCAGCGAAGCCTGCACCGCGAAAGACTTCGCAAGGCTTGAGGCCATGGTGGCCCAGTTTCAGGTCTGCTCGCAGGCGTTTAAATATTGCCGAGTGCCCGTGGTGGCCGCAGCACAGGGCTTGGCCTTAGGCGGTGGCTGCGAGTTTTTAATGCATGCCCACCATCGGGTGATGGCCTTGGAAACCTATGCAGGCTTGGTCGAAGCAGGCGTAGGCGTGATCCCTGCAGGCGGAGGCTGCAAAGAGTTCGCAGTTCGGGCAGCCCAGTGGGCCGCGCAAGGCCCAACGCCAGCGGAAGTGTTTCCCTATATTCAAGAAGTGTTCACCACCATTGCCATGGCCAAGGTGGCCAAGAGCGCATTGCAAGTCATTGATATGGGCTTTGGCAAACACTCTGATCAAGTGGTGTTTCACCCGCAAGAGATTCTGCACATTGCCATCAAATCAGCGCGCGCCATGGCCGATGCAGGCTTTGCGCCCCCGGCACCGCCTGCACCATTTCCCGTTGCGGGCCGAACCGGTATTGCCAACCTTTCCATGATGCTTGTGAACATGCACGCCGGAAAAATGATCAGCGACCACGATTACAAAGTTGCACTGGCGGCTGCCACCGCACTGTGCGGCGGCGATGTCGATACCGGAACCTTGGTTACCGAAGAATGGATCATTGAAGTGGAGCGCCAGCAGTTCATGGCACTTTTGAAAAACCCACAGACCCAGGCCCGCATCCAGCACATGCTCGAGACCGGCAAGGCCTTGAGAAACTAATTACAGAGAACACTCATGACACAAGCACTTCAAGAGGTTTACATTGTTTCGGCCCAGCGGCTTGCTGTGGGCCGAAAAAACGGGGCCCTGAAAACAACACGGCCCGATGACATGCTAGCTAGCGCAATTCGTGCTGCCATGGCGCCATTGCCAGAACTCGATCATGAAGAGATTGGCGATGTGATTGTGGGCTGCGCCATGCCCGAGGCTGAGCAGGGCATGAATGTGGCCCGCATCGGCGCCTTGCTTGCAGGGCTCAAAGACTGCGTGCCCGGCATGACGATTAACCGCTTTTGCGCCTCGGGCCTACAATCGATTGCGCTCGCTGCCCAGCGTATTGCGCTAGGCGATGCCGAGCTCATGATTGCCGCAGGCACTGAATCAATGAGCCTCATGCCCCAGATGATGGGCAACAAAATTGCCATGAACCCAGCAGTGTTTGCTGACCAAGAAAACCTTGGCATTGCTTACGGCATGGGCATGACTGCTGAAAACGTGGCCGCCCGCTGGTCGGTCTCGCGTGAGGACCAGGATGCCTTTGCACTGGCTTCCCACCAAAAAGCCCTTGCCGCACAACAGGCCGGGCATTTCGCTGCGGAAATTGCTGCGTTTGAAGTACATCGCCACCAGCCAGACTTTGCAACAGGACATGTGAAGCACAGCACAGCAACAATAGATCGCGATGAAGGCCCGCGCGCAGACTCTAGCCTTGAAAAACTTGGCAAGCTCAAGCCCGTGTTCATGACCAAGGGCTCGGTTACCGCCGGAAACTCTTCACAAATGTCCGATGGTGCAGCGGCCTTGGTGTTGGCCTCTGCTGCCGCGGTCAAGCGCTATCAGCTCACACCGCTTGCAAGGTTTGTGGGCTTTAGCGTGGCAGGCGTTGCCCCCGATGTCATGGGCATTGGGCCTGTAGCTGCTATTCCGAAAGTGCTTGCAAAGACCGGCATCAAGGCTCAAGACCTCGATTGGATTGAGCTCAATGAGGCTTTTGCCGCCCAAGCCTTGGCAGTCATTCGAGAGCTTGCGCTTGATGCGCAAAAGGTCAACCCATTGGGCGGTGCCATCGCCCTGGGCCACCCACTCGGTGCCACTGGGGCTATTCGCGCCTGCACAGTAATTCACGGCTTGAGAAGAACCCAGAAGCGCTACGGCATGGTCACCATGTGCATTGGCACAGGCATGGGAGCTGCCGGAATTTTCGAGCGGCTCTAAGCCGCAGGCATAGTCATGCGTCTTGCATGGATATTTGGCGTATCGCCGGGCCTGCGCGCCTGGATCATTCGGGTGGGCTTTAACCTCCACCCGGCCTTTCGCGGCACGGGTGGCCGAATGATCCATGTCTCAAAAGACCTTCGGCTCATGCGGGCAAAGCTGCCTCATGGCTGGCGTACCAAGAACATCGTGGGCTCCATCTATGGGGGGGCACTCTTTGCCGTCACCGATGGGCCCCACCCCATGATGCTCATGGCTGCCTTGGGCCGCAACGCCATCGTTTGGGATAAAACCGCAGTGATTCGTTATCGAAAACCCGCCTTCACAGATCTCACCGTTGATTTCACCCTTACGGACGCGGATCTGGAAAAGATCCGTACAGAACTCAAGGAACACCAGGAATGTGAGCATGACTTTTCAATGGAGCTTTTAGACAGCCAAGGCCAGACCCACGCCAGCATTGTCAGGACCATTTACATCGCAACCCGCAGCCATTACCAAACCAAGATCCAAAGATCTGCCTAGAAAAGAAAGACAGGAGACCCAGCATGGAGAGAATCTGGCTTAAGAGCTACCCGCAAGGCGTGCCCGCCGATGTCAGCCTCGACCCCAACACCTCAGCCGTTGACCTGTTTGATTCGGCCACCAAGGAATTTGCCTCGAAAACAGCCTATATCAGCATGGGCGCAAGCCTAAGCTATGCCGAGCTCGACCGACTCTCGGCACAATTTGCAGGCTATCTGCAATCCATTGGCGTGGGCAAAGGCGACCGCGTTGCTCTCATGATGCCTAACCTCTTGCAATACCCCATTGCCTTGTTCGGCACGCTTCGGGCGGGCGCCGTGGTGGTGAACTGCAACCCGCTTTACACCCCGCGCGAACTGGAGCATCAGCTCAAAGACTCAGGCACAACTGCCATTGTGATTCTGGAAAACTTTGCCCACACCCTTGAAAAAGTGATTGGCCAGACCGCTGTTCGCCATGTGGTGGTCACCTCGATTGGCGAGATGCTCAGTAGCGTGAAGGGCGCTATCGTAAACTTGGTGGTCCGCAAGGTGAAAAAACTCGTGCCGGCATGGCACTTGCCTCAGGCCATTACATTTAAAGAGGCTCTTGCAAAGGCCGGCAATAAGCCTTATCAAAGGCCAGCGCTTGCTGCGTCGGACATTGCGTTTTTGCAATACACAGGCGGCACCACGGGCGTTTCCAAGGGTGCGATTCTCACCCACGGCAATATCGTGGCCAATGTCATGCAGGCCCAGGCCTGGATCGACCCGGTAATTCGCAGGGGCGAAGAATTCATTGTCACGGCCTTGCCGCTTTATCACATCTTCGCACTCACTGCGAACTGCCTCACTTTTATGCGCATTGGCGCGACCAACCTGTTGATTGCAAACCCAAGGGACTTGCCGAATTTCATCAAGGAATGGCGGAAGTATCCGGTCACGGTATTTACCGGTGTGAACACATTGTTCAATGCATTGCTGAATAACGAAGAGTTTCGAAAGCTTGACTTTTCCTCCCTGCGTTTAACGCTTGGCGGCGGCATGGCCGTGCAAAAAGCAGTTGCTGATCGCTGGCATGCGGTGACTTCCACAACACTCACCCAGGCCTATGGGCTCACTGAAACATCGCCCGCAGCCACCATCAACCCCTTGATTGAAGGCAACGGCTTTAATGGCGCAATTGGCCTGCCGATTCCTTCAACCGAAGTCTCGATTCGCGATGACTCAGGACAAGAGCTTGCCGTGGGCGAAACCGGTGAAATCTGCATTCGCGGGCCTCAAGTCACACAAGGCTATTGGCAGCGGCCCGATGAAACCGAAAAGGTTTTCTTTGCAGACGGGTTTTTGAAAACGGGGGATATGGGCTATGTGGATGCACAAGGCTATGTCTATCTGGTGGATCGCAAGAAAGACATGATTTTGGTTTCAGGCTTTAACGTATACCCCAACGAGGTAGAAGATGTTATTGCGCTACACCCCGATGTGGTTGAAGTGGCTGCCATTGGCGTGCCCGACGAACAAAGCGGTGAGGTAGTGAAGGCCTTTGTGGTGAGATCAAACGAGAGCCTGACGGCTGAAGACATTATCAAGCACTGCAAAGAAAACCTGGTGAACTACAAATGCCCCAAGCAGATTGAGTTTCGCAAGGAGCTGCCGAAGACCAATGTGGGAAAAATCTTGCGACGGGCGCTCAGAGACTAGAGCACCGCACACCTTAGGTGTCTGACACCATGTGGTGTCAGACACCTCGATTTATTTCTCTACGAAGGCTCGCTCAAACACATAATCGCCCGCATTTCCCAGGCTTGGGGAGACCTTAAAGCCTCGGGCATCCAACATCTCCGAGGTTTCCTTCAGCATGGCGGGGCTGCCACAAATCATGGCGCGGTCCACAGCCGGGTCAAGCGGTGGCAGGCCAATATCCTTAAAGAGCTGGCCGGTTTCAATTGCCGTGGTCAAACGGCCGGTTTGCTTGAAGGCCTCGCGCGTCACTGTTGGGTAATAGACCAGCTGCGCACGCACCATCTCGCCTAAGAATTCGTCGTTAGGCAGATCATTTTTCAGGTAATCGGAGTAGGCCAGCTCACTAACGATTCGCACCCCGTGGACGAGCACCACTTTCTCAAACCGCTCATAGGTTTCCGGGTCGCGAATGATACTCATGAAAGGTGCCATGCCCGTGCCCGTGCTAAACAAATACAAGTGCTTGCCAGGATTTAAATCGTCAAGCACCAAGGTGCCCACCGATTTTTCGCTCACCAGAATTTCATCACCCACCTGGATGTTTTGCAGCCGCGATGTCAGCGGCCCATTGGGCACTTTGATGCTTAGAAACTCAAGGTGCTCTTCGTAGTTCGGGCTCACCACACTGTAGGCCCGCACCAACGGCTTGCCCTCCACCTCCAAGCCAATCATTAAAAAATGGCCATTGCGAAACCGCAGGCCCTGCCTGCGGGTGGTGGTGAAGCTAAACAGGGTGTCGTTCCAATGATGAACGCTCAATACTTTTTCATTGTGATACTTCGACATCAACGATCTCCAACATAGGGGTTGGAGCGACGCTCCTGCCCAAAACTGCTCATGGGGCCATGGCCTGGCACAAATTCAATATCTTCACCAAGCGGAAATAGCTTTTCCCGAATCGATTTCAAAAGCTGCTCATGGTTGCCCTTCGGAAAGTCGGTGCGGCCAATGGAGCCTGCAAAAAGCACATCACCCACAAAGGCGATTCGGTCTTTTTCATTGACGAACACCACATGGCCCGGCGTATGGCCAGGACAATGAACAACCTTCATTGATTCATTGCCCACCGTTACAGTATCGCCATCAAAAAGCCAACGATTGGGCACAAAGGAGTCGGCGCCACTCATGCCAAACATCATGCCTTGCATCTTGAGTTGATCGATCCAGAATTTGTCGTCGGGGTGCGGGCCTTCGATCGGCACCCCTAGCTTTTCGGCAAACTTGCCTGCCTGGCCGCAGTGATCAATATGGCCGTGGGTGATCAGGATTTTTTCAATCTCAACGCCCGCCTGCTCGGCAGCCGCCTGCAGAGCATCAAGGTCGCCACCGGGGTCGACGAAAGCAGCTTTGCGGGTCTCAGGGCAGACCACCAAAGAGCAATTCTGCTCATAAGCGGTGACGGGGAAGATCTGATACTGCATGCCGCAATTATCGCAGACGGTGCCGCCGCGCCTCGACCGCATCGGTCTGCGCAGACATGGACTGCATGTCAGCCCTGGGCCGACTGCAGGGCGTGATACTCCAGGTCGGCCAAGGCAATGACTTCCAAGGCCCGCTCGTGGGTGGATTCCAGAATGACGGGAGGTGCTACCCCCGCATCGGCAGCCTCACGCCAACGACCCGCGCAGACACACCAGCGATCGCCGGGCTTCAAGCCGGGGAATTGATACCGCGGATTCGGAGTGCTTAGGTCGTTGCCGCGGGACTTCGAAAAGCTCAGAAATGCCTCGGTCATTTGTGCACAGACTGTGTGGCTGCCGAAATCTTCCTCGCAGGTGTTGCAGTGGCCATCGCGAAAAAAACCCGTCACGGGATCCATTCCGCACGGCCGCAGGCTGCCACCAAGAACATTTTTTGCTTTTTGTGCCATAGGCGAAAATTCTCCCTGTATCGCAAGTGTCAATCAAGCCGGGGGAGATAGAACCCCCAGGTTTTGAGCACATAATTTAGACTGTTTTTTCCGTGAGGGATTCCATGAGCACTGCCGACCCAAAGACCCTTGCCAATTTGCGCAAAGACTATGCACGCGCCTCGCTTGATGTTACCGATGTCAACCCCAGCCCCTTTGCGCAATTTGACCACTGGTTTCAAGAGGCCCTGCGGGCTGAGGTGCTTGAGCCCAATGCCATGACACTAGCCACGATCGACCCCGATGGCAGGCCCTCGGCACGAATCGTGTTGATCAAGGGCATTGATGAAAAGGGCGTAACGTTTTTTACAAACTACCAAAGCCGAAAAGGCCAGGCCCTTGCTGCAAATCCTTTTGCAAGCCTTGTATTTTTTTGGCCCGAGCTTGAGCGGCAGGTGCGCATTGACGGCAAGGTGGAGAAAGTCAGCCCGCAAGAGTCGGAGGAGTACTACCGCTCAAGGCCGCTTGGCAGCAAGCTGGGCGCCTGGGCCTCGCCTCAAAGCGAGGTCATTGCCGATCGCGCCTGGCTTGAGGCAAGACAAAACGAGCTGCAGCAATCTTTTCCGGAACAATCATCGCTTGAGCCTCCAAGGCCTGAACACTGGGGCGGCTATCGGCTTGCGCCCGATCGTTTTGAATTCTGGCAAGGTAGACCTTCGCGGCTGCATGACCGAATTCAATATCGGATTAGCCGAAGGCTTTTTGAAGACCCCCAATGGGTCATTGAGCGATTAGCGCCTTGAATTTCGTTTCGGCTTTCACCACTTTGGGTGCCACGACAAAAAGACAATAGCCCTGATAAGGGTTACGCCGAAAATAGTTGTCGTGCTCGGGCTCTGCAGGCCAGAAAGTCTTCTCTATGGCTATGGGGCTCTCACCGGGTTTGGGCCCTGCATCCACAATTTCAGTGACCGCACCCGAATGTGCATTTTTCGCTGCATTTGCAGCTTCGAGCTGCGCATCTGTTGTTGCAAAAATCACTGAGCGGTATTGCGGGCCAATATCATTGCCCTGACGATTCGGCGTAGTGGGATCATGAATAGCAAAGAAGACTTCCAGAAGCTGGCCATAGGAAATTTTCGTGGGGTCAAACCCAATCTCAACCACCTCGGCATGACCCGTTTTCTTGCCGCAGACCTGCTCATAGCTGGGGTTTTGAATATGGCCGCCCATATAGCCCGACTGAACCTTCGCTACGCCCTTGAGCTTTTGAAATACCGCCTCCAGGCACCAAAAGCACCCGCCTCCGAAAATTGCTGTCTCCAACTGCTGGCTTGCCAAAATGCTTCTCCTTTATTCCTGAATATAAAAAGCTTTCCCCGCCCGCAGGCAAGCCAGGCCGGAAATTCACGTATCCTTTCTACCTTGTTTCACGCCAGATATTAAAGACTGACATGGATTTGACAAAAAAATTTCGGGCTGCCCTTGCAGCGATTGTGCTCTCAGCCGCCGCAGCAGCGGCCAGCGCTGCCCCCGCGCCCCAGCCTCTGGTGAGCCCCGCCGAACTCAGGGCATTGATCGACCAGAAGGCAGTTCGGGTGCTTGATATTCGCGAGCTATTGCAAAACGACAATAAAACCCCGAACTATGCCGCAGGCCATATTCCCGGGGCAGTCGCGGCGCCCTATTCTTCGCTGCGCGGCCCAGATACCAACCCCGGCGAAGTAATTCCCGACCGTAAGCTCTCGGGGCTGCTAGGCAAGTGGGGTATTACGCCCAACACCCATGTGGTGATTGCCCATACCGGGGCCGACCCCAGCGACTTTGGCGGAGCCGCCCGTTTTTATTGGACACTAAAGCTTGCCGGCGTAAAAAAGATTTCAATTCTCGATGGCGGGCTTGGCGCATGGGTAGCCCTGAAATATCCGCTGCAAACCGAAACACCCAAAATAGCCGAAACAAAGTTTGACGCCAAGATTGATCGAAGCCAGATTGCAACAAGTGCACAGATTCTGAACCTGCTCAAGCAAGGCACTGGTAAGAAATATGTTCTTAGCGATGCAAGGCCAGAAAACTATTTCACGGGGAAAGAGCGCCACTCGGTAGCTGCACGCGCAGGTACCCTGCCGGGTGCCAGGAATTTTGATCATGAGGAATGGTTTGCGCTCAATACCGGAAAGCTTTTGCCTAAGGCACAGCTTGAGTCACTTGCGAAAAGTGCGGGCCTGATCACCGATGGCGAAGTGATCAGCTTTTGCAATGCAGGCCATTGGAGCGCAACCACCTGGTTTGTACTTTCGGAAATTCTTGGCCGATCAAACGTGCGCATGTATCCCGAGTCGATCATTGCCTGGTCACGCTCACGTAACCCCATGGACAATGAGCCTGCGGCAAAATCAAGGCTTGATCAGCTGAAAGACTCTGCGAAAAAGCCCGGCCAATAGATGTACCGCTTAACTCTTGTATTGCCTGCCCTTGCAGGCCTTTCGGCCATCACCTGGTTTGCTGGCCTTCGTGCGGGACTGCTCTTGCTGCTTGGCCTGGGCTTTGGCGCTGCACTGTCTGCAGCGCGCTTTGGCTTTACAACAGGCTGGCGCAATTTAATGGTTCATCAAGACCCCTGGGGAATGATTGGCCAGATGGCCTTGTTGGCCCTATGCGCCCTGCTTTCTTTCCCGTTGCTAGTTGGTTTTGATGGCGAGATTGTTGGTGCGGTAGCGCCTATTACCTGGTCTTTAATTCTCGGCGCCTTAGTTTTCGGATTCGCTATGCAGCTTGCCGATGGCTGCGGCTCAGGCACGCTGTACAAAGCAGGCGCCTCTTCACCAATTTCATGGGTGGTGCTGCCTGCATTTATTGTAGGAAGTTTTGTGGGCGCATCTCATCAGCCCTTGTGGGAAGAGCTTGGCGGCCCGCTAGTTTCAGCAGGCCTTGCACAAGAGGCCAAGCCCATTGATTTCATTGCAACGACTGGCCTTGCGGGTGGGCTTGCCATCACGCTGATGGCCTGTGCGCTCGTTGCCTTTTTAAGCTTCGCTTACTGCAAACAAAAAACCTCGACAAAAGCGCAAGCCATGCCAAAGATTTCGCCACGCTGGTTCTGGGGTGCGCTTGCCATTGCCGTACTCTATGCGCTGCATCTCGTGGTCGCAGGGCAGCCCTGGGGCATTGTTTATGGCCTGGGGCTTTGGGGTGCAAAAATTGTCTCGGCACTTGGCGTCGATCTGTCTGCGAATTTGTTCTGGGGCTACTCGCCTCATGCTGAACGCATTACAGAGCCTGTGCTGTGGGATACCACTTCAGTAACCAATATTGGTTTGTTATACGGTGCGCTTGTAGCAAGCCGCTGGAATATTGAAGAGTTCGAAAAGAAGCCCTGGCCAGGCATGGGGCCACTCGTTATCAGCGTGATTGCGGGGCTGCTCATGGGCTATAGCTCGCGCATGGCCTACGGCTGCAATGTCGGCGCATATTTAGGCGGTGTGGCCTCGGGCAGTCTGCACGGATGGATCTGGTTTGCCTTGGCCTTCGTGGGCTCAATCGCTGGCGTCAAAGCCCGGCAGAAAGCGGGGATTGCATGACCCGCGGCGTTTTTATTTTCTGGCTTATCTTCATGGGGCTTGTGGCCTGGGATTTCTCAGCCACGCAATACCCTCGTATTGAGCCTGCACCCGTTGCGCTGGGTAGCGGACAGGCTGCAAGCGGCGGCCATTGCTCGGGAAGATAAGCCATGTCGATTTTGTCAGTCTTCATGAAACCAGACCCCAATGAGCCTTCATCGCAGGCCCGAGACGATTGTTCGCTATGCACGAGTGATGGCGGCAGGGTGTTGTGGCGCGGCGCCTACTGGCGATTGGTTGCGGTGGACGATGAGAATTATCCCGGCTATCTGCGACTGATTTGCAACCGGCATGTCACCGAGCTTTCATGGCTGGCCAAGCCCGAGCGTGATCAGCTTTTCAAGCTTGCCCTATCTATTGAGCAGCATCTGCGCGAGCAGCTAAGGCCACACAAGATCAATCAGGCAAGCCTTGGGAATCAGACCCCGCATTTTCACTGGCACATTATTTGTCGCTGGCCTGATGACCCATGTTTTCCGGATTCAATCTGGTCTCCCCAACGAAATGCAACGCCCAGCCCTGAGCTTGCCTCACGCCATGCGGCTGCTGAAGCCGCCTTTAAGAGCCTCGGTGTACTGTGTCAGAAAACGATTTATTAAAATCGGTTTAAAAGAATTTTTCAGTCGCCTGCGCAGGCCCGCTGCAAACGATCCCGAACCGCCTCCCACTGCACCGACTCTGGCGGACACTCAATAAATAGGCGCTCAACCCCCTGATCGTCAAGATCATTGAGCGTTGCATAAAGCAGTCTTGCATAGGCCTGCGCATCAGAAGGCATGCGGCAAATGGCAATGCCCTCACCAAGGCCCTTAGGCTCATGAATACAAATTACGGCAATCTTCGCTTTGGGCACAATTTTTAATGCCTCATTTGCTGAACGCATAAGTGCTGTGAAATCTTGAAGCTGCGCTTTCGCCCGCGGCGCATAGTGGGACTCAAGCGAGCCAGAAACCCTGGGAGCCTGCGACTGCCCGCCTGCTGGGTTTGAAACAATGCCGCCAAGCACTTCTTCAATCGCCTCACGCGAGATGCCGCCGGGCCTGAGAATCTGCGGTACGCCTCTGCTTAAATCAACAATCGTCGACTCCACCCCCACCTCACAATCACCACCATCAAGAACCATATCCTGGCTGCCTAAACGATTGCCAAGGCTTTGCAACACATCACGCGCACGCGTCGGGCTTACGCCGCCAAACCGATTCGCTGATGGCGCAGCAATAACGCCGCTTCCTGCCTGCGAGAACTTGGCAAGCAAGGCAAGCGCAACCGGGTGAGCGGGAGTACGAATGCCCACCGTGTCTTGGCCGCCTGTGACCATGTCGCTGACCTGCGATGCACGCTTGAGAATTAAGGTCAGCGGCCCCGGCCAGAATTTCTCGGCCAAAATCTGGGCGGCCGTTGGCCACTCTTTCGCAAGGCTGCGAGCGTGATTAATGTCGGCCACATGCAGAATTACAGGATGATCTGCGGGCCTACCCTTGGCTTTGAAAATTTTCTCAACCGCCTGCGGGTTTAGGCCATCGGCGCCAAGCCCGTAAACAGTTTCGGTGGGGAATGCAACGAGATGGCCACCCGCCAAAGATTGTGCAGCCAACTGGATTGCCTCGATGGCCTTGCCATCTCGCACTAAAGGCTTAGGCGAGTGCATTGCCAACATCCAATCCCAGAATATCCGCAACAATCACGGCCTTTTTACGGGCTTCTTCTAGGCTTGCTCCCAAGCAAGTGACATGGGCCATCTTTCGGCCTGTGCGTGGCTCCGACTTGCCATACAAATGCAGGTAAACGCCACGCTGTGCACGAACGGCCTGCCAGTCGGGCTCAAGGGGCGCGTCAGATGATCTGAACCAGCTATCGCCCAAGACATTCAACATCACGGCTGGCGTTTTCAAGCCCACTGGCCCTAAGGCCATGCCTGTACAAATCCGAACCTGCTGCTCGAACTGGCTCGTTTCACAAGCTTCAATGCTGTAGTGGCCGCTATTGTGCGGGCGTGGGGCCATTTCATTGGCCACGAGCCTTGCGCCCGAGAGCACAAAAAACTCAACGCAAAGCACCCCCACATAGCCAAGCGCATCAATAATGCGACTGGCCGCAGCGCGGGCGCGATCGGAGACATCACTGGAAACTCTTGCAGGCACCTGCGTAACAGCCAAGATGCCATTGCGGTGAGTGTTTTCTCCCACCGGAAAGACTTCAATGGCCCCGTGGGTGTCGCGGGCGCAGATCACGGAAATCTCACGCTCAAGCGGAAGCATTTTTTCCAAAACAGATGGCACATGGCCCATGTTTTTCCAGGCAGCCCTGGCTTGTGCTGCATCATGCACTTTGGCCTGGCCTTTTCCATCGTAGCCAAGCCGCGCGGTTTTTAATAGGCCTGGAAAAAGTTCCTTGGGGAGGTCGTCAAAATCTTCAGCCCGCGTGATCACTGCATGCGGCGCAACCTCTACTCCTGTCGATGCAATAAAACGCTTTTCATCAATCCGGTCTTGGGCAATCGCCACAGCCGCGGCATTGGGCATGACATCGCCAAAGCGGGCAAGAAAACGCAGCGACTCTGCCGGAACATTTTCAAACTCAGTGGTAAACACCGAGGCTTTCTGCGTAAGTTGTTTTAGGGCCTGATAGTCCTCGTACTCAGCTGCAATCACATGATCGGCGATCTGGCCTGCAGGTCCTTGCGGGTCTGGGTCAAGCACTGCAACTTTCTGTCCAAGCCCATGGGCTGCCTGAATCATCATACGGCCAAGCTGGCCGCCTCCCATCAGGCCAATCATGTGAATCAGGAGGAAGTGGTTCCCAAGGAGGCATTCATGGACTGTGCCGCCTCGGTTTGCTGAGCGCGAAAAGCGGCAAGCCGGTCACGCAGGGTTTCATCTTCTGTAGCAAGTGTGGCGATCAGATGCAGAGCCGCATTTGCAGCACCCGCCTCGCCAATGGCAAAGGTTGCAACGGGGATGCCCTTGGGCATTTGAACAATCGAATACAAGGAGTCTTCGCCACGCAGGTATTTGGAAGGGACTGGAACGCCAAAAACCGGCACCGTCGTTTTCGCTGCCAGCATGCCGGGCAAATGGGCCGCGCCGCCTGCCCCCGCGATGATTCCTTTTAGGCCCCGGGCACAGGCTGCTTCCGCGTAGGTATACAGCGCATCGGGCATGCGATGGGCAGACACCACTTTTGCCTCATGCGGAATTCCGAACTGATCAAGAATTGCTACTGCGTGTCGCATGACTTCCCAGTCGGACTGCGAACCCATGACCACACCCACAACTGGCAGGCGCACGCCTGCGATTCGAAAAAGTGCTTCACGGTACTTGGCAGCGGTGCGTTCAATGACATGCTCGGGCAGAGGCGGAGCAGGCGGGGCCTTGTTCCAATCAAGGGTCTCGAGATAGTCACGCACAAACTGTTTATCAAAGCTCGGGGGGCTAATTCCCTCTTGATATTCATCGGCGGGCCAAAAGCGCGAGGAATCCGCTGTGAGCACTTCATCCATCAAGTGAAGCGTTCCCGATTCATCGAGCCCAAACTCAAACTTGGTATCCGCAATGAGGATGCCCTGGCCGGCTGCATAGTCGCTGGCCTCTTGGTAGAGACGAATGCTCACATCCTGGATTTTTTCTGCCAAGGGCTTGCCAATCTGGGCGCAGACCTGATCAAAAGAGATGTTTTCGTCGTGCAGGCCCAGTTCTGCTTTGTGGGCCGGTGTAAAAATGGGCTGCGGAAGTTTCGCGGCAAGCTTTAGGCCCTTCGGCAAAGTAATTCCGCAAACACTACCCGTGTCTTGATAATCCTTCCAGCCCGAGCCAATCAAATAGCCTCGCACTACGGCCTCGACTGGAATTGGCTTTAAGCGTTTGGCCACGACTGCCCGGCCCCGCACCTGCTCCACTTCGGATTCACCCACCACAGACTCGGGGTCGATGCCCGTCAAATGATTGGGAACAATGTGGCCAAGCCTTGCAAACCAGAAATCACTCAGACGATTGAGCACCACCCCTTTTTCCGGAATGGGCTCGGCCATGATCACGTCAAAGGCTGACAAACGATCGGTCGTGATCATGAGCAGTTTGTCATCGCCCACTGCATAGATGTCACGCACTTTGCCGCGCGAGACCAAAGGCAGGCTGCGAATCGAAGACTGCAATAAAGCCGACATCAATTAACCATCTGAGACAGCGCCCCCGTCTTGTAGCGGTGAGCGATTTCGGAAAGCGGGACCGGCTTGATTTTGCCCGCCTGGCCTGCAGCGCCAAACTGCTGGTAACGATCCATGCAGATTTTTTTGGCTGCTGCCCGTGCAGGCTTTAGATAATCTCTGGGGTCAAACTTCGAAGGCTCCTCGGCCATGTATTTGCGAATCGCTGCCGTCATGGCAAGCCGAATGTCGGTGTCGATGTTGACCTTACGAACCCCGTATTTAATGGCCTCTTGAATCTCTTCCACTGGAACGCCATAGGTTTCTTTCATGGCGCCGCCGTATTTGCGAATTTCTTCCAGGATATCCTGAGGCACCGAGGACGATCCGTGCATGACCAAATGGGTGTTGGGAATACGCTTGTTGATTTCCTTGATGCGGTTGATGGCCAGAATATCACCCGTGGGCTTGCGCGTGAACTTGTAAGCACCGTGGCTCGTGCCAATCGCAATGGCCAGTGCATCTAACTGGGTGCGCTTGACAAAATCGGCCGCCTGCTCGGGATCCGTCAGCAGTTGATCCATGGTCATGGTGGCTTCGGTGCCATGGCCGTCTTCCTTATCGCCCCGCATGGTCTCCAAAGAGCCTAGGCAACCAAGCTCACCTTCTACCGTGACGCCCGTAGAGTGCGCCAGCTCAACGACTTTTTTTGTGACATCGACGTTGTAATCGTAGCTCGCGATTGTTTTTCCGTCGGCTTCCAGAGAGCCATCCATCATCACACTGGTAAAGCCCAAGCCAATAGCGCCTTTACAGACATCGGGGCTTTGGCCGTGATCCTGGTGCAT
Organism: uncultured Burkholderiaceae bacterium; assembly: GCA_964582195.1. GTDB lineage: Bacteria > Pseudomonadota > Gammaproteobacteria > Burkholderiales > Burkholderiaceae_A > Lacustribacter. Next base: position 350,492 of record CAZOQN010000001.1, read on the forward strand.
GACGATGGGAATGTTCGGATACGACTCGACAGCAGCCTGAATCAGATGCTTCAAAAAGGGCTCACCTGCATATTTTCGGGCGCCTGCGGAAGCCTGCATGATCACAGGCGCGTTCACCTCGGCGGCCGCTTCCATAATGGCCTGCACCTGCTCGAGATTGTTGACATTAAAAGCAGGAATGCCGTAGCCGTTTTCAGCAGCATGATCAAGCAACTGACGCATGGATACCAAAGCCATCTTTCTCTCCCCTCTCCTTAATTTCCCAAATCAAGACTTAAATTCGTCATCGCCTTTGAGCCTGCGCGCGGCTTGGCGGTAATACGCACAATCTTCATGGTGTTCGTGCCGCCCGACTGGCCTACTGGATCGCCGATCGTGATGATGATGAGATCGCCCTGCGTCACAATGCGTTCATCAACCATGCGCTGCTGGGCCTCACGCAGCACCTCTTCACGCTCACGCGAGTTGTAATCGAAAAATACCGGCGTCACATCGCGATACAGCGACATCCGCCTGCGGCTTGCCTGTGCCGGGGTCAATGCATAAATTGGAACGCCTGCATTTAAACGTGACATCCACAAGGCGGTTGAGCCTGACTCGGTTAGCGCGGCAATGGCCTTGACCTTCAAGTGCCGGGCGGTAAAAAGGCTGGCCATAGCAATAGACTGATCGACACGATCGAAAGTGCGGTTCAGAAAATCGGTGTCCAAAGTGATGGAGGCCGATTTCTCAGCTTCGAGGCAAATGCGGGCCATCGCCTTGACGGTTTGTACAGGAAAGCTTCCCGCGGCGGTTTCGGCTGACAGCATTACCGCATCGGAGCCATCGAGCACGGCATTGGCAACATCGGAGACCTCGGCACGGGTGGGCACGGGCGCATTGATCATCGACTCCATCATTTGCGTGGCGGTGATGGTGAGCTTATTCGATTCCCGGGCCATGCGAATCATGCGCTTTTGCAACGCTGGCACAGTGGCATCGCCCACTTCAACAGCCAGATCGCCACGGGCCACCATGATGGCATCGGAAGCGTCGATAATTTCCTGCAGATTGGTGATGGCCTCCACCCGCTCGATCTTGGCAACCGTGGCAGCCCGGCAGCCTGCCGACTGCATGAACTTACGGGCCAACACCATGTCGGCCCCATCTTTGGGAAACGACACAGCAACAAAATCAGCCCCAATTTCAGCGGCAACTTTAATATCGCCAATATCTTTTTCGGTAAGCGCAGGCGCAGACAATCCGCCGCCTTGACGGTTAATGCCCTTGCGATCAGAAAGTACCCCGCCTTCAAGCACGGTGCACGCAATCTTTGTAGCCGACACGGAATCAACCCGCATCGATATCTGGCCATCGTTTAACAGCAGGGTGTCACCTGGCGCAACGTCGTTGACCAGCTCTTTGTAATCAAGGCCAACCTTTTGCTGATCGCCAAGCTCACACTCGATATCAAACAAAAACTTATCGCCCACCGCGAGCGTAATCTTGCCGTTGGCAAACTTTCCAACACGGATCTTTGGCCCTTGCAAATCGGCAAGAATTCCCACATCGAGCCCATGCTTTTCTGCGACCGCCCGCACCTGCGCCGCCCGATCCCGATGATCCTGGGCAGTGCCATGAGAAAAATTCAATCGAACCACATTCACCCCGGCCAAGATGAGCTGCTCGATCATCTCCAACGATGAAGTGGCAGGACCTAAGGTCGCAACGATCTTGGTGGCGCGGGGTGAGGTCATGGTTATTTTGCAGACATAAGGGCGACGGTGGTATCCAACATGCGGTTGGAAAAGCCCCACTCATTGTCATACCAAGACAGAATTTTCACGAGCTTGCCATCGGGCGAGACGCGGGTTTGCGTCGCATCGAAAATGCTCGATCGTGGGTCGTGGTTAAAGTCGATCGACACCAGCGGGTCGGTGTTATAGCCCAACACGCCTTTGAGCTCGCCTTCGCTTGCGGCCTTGATCATGGCATTGACTTCATCGACCGTGGTGGCCTTCTTCGAGACAAAACTCAGATCCACAACCGAGACATTAATGGTGGGCACGCGCATCGCAAAGCCATCGAGCTTGCCATTGAGCTCAGGCAACACCAAGCCTACGGCGGCGGCGGCACCAGTCTTCGTGGGAATCATGGACATGGTGGCCGAACGGGCACGACGCAAATCCTCGTGGTAAACATCGGTCAGCACCTGGTCATTGGTATAGGCATGAATGGTGGTCATCAGCCCGCTTTCAATGCCAAGCTTTGCATGCAAAACCTTGGCAACCGGCGCCAAACAGTTGGTCGTGCACGAGGCATTGGAGATAACCGTATCAGATGCCTTCAACACGTTTTGATTGACGCCAAACACCACGGTGGCGTCGACATCTTTTCCGCCAGGCGCCGAGATGATCACTTTTTTGGCGCCGCCTTTTAAGTGGGCTGAGGCTTTTTCCTTGCTGGTGAAAAAGCCCGTGCACTCCATAACCACATCAACGCCAAGATCGCCCCAGGGCAGCTCAGCAGGATTGCGATTGGCCAGCACACGAATGCGATCGCCATTGACCACCATCGTGTCGCCATCAACCTGAACGGTGCCGGGAAATTTTCCATGGGCCGTGTCATAACGGGTTAGATGGGCATTGGTGTTTGGGTCGCCAAGGTCATTGATGGCCACAATTTGAATGTCATGCTTTTTGCCCCCTTCATAGTGGGCACGCAGAACATTTCGGCCGATGCGTCCATAGCCGTTGATTGCGACTTTGATCGTCATTGCTTTTCTCTCCTGATTAAAAATCTGTTATTCGTTATTGCAGCACTGCCTTCACAGTGGCCACCAATTCATCGACCGTAATTCCAAAAAACTTGAACAAATCCCCCGCAGGCGCCGATTCACCGAAACGATCAAGGCCCAGCACTGCATCGGGCTGATACTTCCACCAAAAATCAGTCACGCCGGCTTCCACTGCCACGCGAGGCACACCTTCAGGCAATACCGAGCGCTTGTACTTCAAATCCTGCTGGTCGAACACGGTGGTGGAAGGCATGGATACCACCCGAACCCTGACATTATCGGCCCTTAATTTGGCCGATGCCTGCATGGCCAAGGACACCTCTGAGCCTGTGGCCATCAACACCACCTCGGGGTCGGGGTCGCTCGCCAGCACATAAGCGCCCTTTTCAATCAGGGCCACAAACTTCGGCTGGCAGATCTGCGGCGAGAGATTTTGACGCGACAGCAATAAAGCAGTTGGGCCATTTTTACGCTGCAAGGCAGATTTCCAGGCCACCGCTGTTTCCACCGCATCGGCGGGCCGCCAGACGTGCAGGTTGGGAATCAGGCGAAGCGAAGCCGGGTGCTCCACAGGCTGATGGGTCGGGCCATCTTCCCCCAGGCCGATTGAGTCATGCGTAAACACGTGAATCACGCGGGTTTTCATCAGTGCGGCCATACGGATGGCATTGCGGCTGTAATCGGAAAATGTAAGAAACGTGCCGCCGTAAGGAATAAAGCCGCCGTGTAATGCAATGCCATTCATGATGGCCGCCATGCCGAACTCGCGCACGCCATAGTTGATATGGGCGCCGGCTGTGAGTGCGCCCTTGTCATCAACCCGCAGCGATGCCACACCCTTCCAATTGGTCAGGTTTGAGCCCGTCAGATCGGCTGAACCGCCAATCAGGCCCGGGGTTCGAGGGCCCAGGTCATCGAGCACCAATTGAGAGGCCTTGCGGCTTGCCACCGTAAGATTTTCGCCGGCAAGTTTTGTAATCAGGGCATGGGTCTTGGCTTCGAAGTCGTTTGGAAGATCGCCATTCATACGACGCGTAAATTCCGAGGCCTCGTGCGGATGGGCCCTGGCATATTTTTCAAACAAAACATTCCACTCGTTTTCACGCACTTGGCCCGTGGCCTTTGCATCCCAAGCCGTCTTTACATCAGCGGGAATTTCAAAAGGCTCATAAGGCCAATCCATGGCCTGTCTTGTCAGCGCAATCTCCTCTGGACCTAGCGCCTCGCCGTGGGCCTTGGCGGTGCCTACACGGTTGGGCGAGCCCTTGCCAATCTGGGTTTTGCAAATAATGAGTGTCGGAGCAAGGCGGCCGTTATGCCCTTTCAGTGACCACTCACGTGCCTGGGCAATCGCATTTGAGACTGCCTTGGCATCATGGCCATCGATGGGGCCAATGACATGCCAGCCATAAGACTCAAATCTTTTTCGCGTGTCATCACGAAACCAGGCCTGCACTTGCCCGTCAATTGAAATGCCGTTGTCGTCATACAGCGCAATCAGTTTCGATAAGCCCCACACACCTGCGAGCGAGCAAGCCTCGTGCGAGATGCCTTCCATGAGGCAGCCATCCCCTAAGAAAGCATAGGTGTTGTGATCAACGATTTCCAAGCCAGGCTTATTGAACTCCGCAGCCATCAATCGCTCGGCTAATGCCATGCCCACGGCATTGGAGATTCCCTGGCCTAGCGGACCAGTTGTGGTTTCAACGCCAGGCGTCATTCCATATTCCGGATGGCCGGGTGTTTTGGAGTGGAGCTGGCGAAAGTTTTTGATCTCTTCAATTGAAAGGTCGTAGCCTGCAAGATGCAACAGGCTATAGAGCAGCATGGAGCCATGGCCGTTTGACACCACGAAACGATCTCGGTCTGGCCAATTCGGGTTGGAAGGGTTGTGCTTGAGATGACAGCCCCAGAGCGCCACCGACATTTCCGCCATCCCCATAGGCATGCCGGGGTGTCCAGAGTTTGCTTTCTGCACCGCATCCATGGAGAGCGCACGAATTGCATTGGCCATGCGAGTTGAGATGGGGGTCAGTTCAGCGGCAGGAAATTGCATACGAGAGTCCCGATGGAGTGAGGAGCAAAGCCTTGAAAATCTGAGGTTTTTGACTGTTAAGTTAAAGTCACGATTGTTGAATTCTACCTTCCCAAGCAAGGCCGTTTATGCGACCCCGGATCCTGTTTGAAGGCCTTCAAAAAGGCTCGTTTGAGCTCGACGAAGAGAGCAGCCATCACTTGGTCAAGGTGCTTCGGGCACAGGCCGGTGACCCTGTGGTGATTTTTGATGGCCAGGGCCACGAGGGCCAGGCTGTGATCGTCAAGGCCGACAGGTCAGCGGCCACTGTCGACGTCAGCACCATTGAGTTCATTACTCGGGAAGCACCACTGAATATCATTGTCATTCAGGCCCTATGCACGGGCGACAAAATGGACTGGGTGGTGCAAAAGTCAACAGAGCTTGGCGCATCGCGCATTATTCCCGTGGCTGCGCACCGAAGTGTTCTGAAACTTGATGCGGCTCGGTCTGAAAAACGCATGGCCCACTGGAAGTCGATTGCCCAGGCTGCCAGCGCCCAATGTGGCCGCACAGTGGTGCCGCAAATCTCATCTGTGATGTCATTTGCAGCAGTGATTGCTGATTGGAAGTCGGTCAAAGACCCCAAAACCGGCTGGTTGCTCGACCCTTTTGCAGATGCCAATTTATCGAGCGCGCCGATGCAAGGCGGCGTTACCTTCATGATTGGCCCCGAAGCCGGGTGGGCCGATGAAGAAGAACAGCTGGCGCGCGCCGCAGGCTTCACAGGGATTCGTTGCGGCCCGAGAATTCTGCGCACCGAAACGGCTGCAGCCGTAGTGCTTGCTGCGATTGCGATGCGCGGCGGCGAGTTTTGAAAGGTGTCAGGCTCCGTGCCTGACACCTTGCCTAAGTGTTTGCATCAAGCACCGTGAGTGCCGTCATATTCACAATTCGGCGCACAGTTGCCGAAGAAGTGAGGATGGTCACAGGTGCTGCACAGCCCAGAAGAATTGGACCAATAGCCACACCATTGCCCGCCGCAGTTTTTAGCAAGTTATAAGAAATATTGGCTGCATCAATGGTGGGCATGACCAAGAGGTTTGCTTCACCTTGCAGGGTTGACCGCGGCATGATGGCCTTGCGAAGCTCGGAATCGAGCGCCACATCGCCATGCATTTCGCCATCAATATTGAGCCCGGGCTGCTGGGCCCGCACCAGCTCAAGCGCCTGCTGCATCTTTCTTGCAGAGTGCTGGCTGCTACCGCCAAAATTTGAATGCGACAGCAAGGCTATTCGAGGCTCTATGCCAATACGGCGCATTTCCTCGGCAGCCATGATGGTGATCTCGGCGATCTGCTCGGCAGTTGGGTCGGCGTTCACATGGGTATCAACAACCGCAACCGATCGATTCGGCAGAATCAGGACATTCATGGCGGCATAGACCTGGCGTCCTGGCTTGTGGCCTAGCACCTGATCCACATAATGCAGGTGCAAAGAATGGCTACCAAACGTGCCGCAGATCATGCCATCGGCTTCGCCTTTGTGAATCATCATGGCGCCAATCAGCGTGTGACGACGGCGCATCTCGAGTTTTGCATACTGCTCAGTAACACCTTTGCGCTCGGTCATACGGTGATAGCTCTCCCAGTAGTCGCGATAGCGGGCATCGAACTCCGGGTTGATTACTTCAAAATCAATGCCCGGCCGAATTCGCAGGCCAAACCGCTCAATGCGCTGCTCAATAACTGCGGGCCGGCCGATCAGTATTGGAGCGGCAAGGCTATCGTCTGCCACCACCTGCACAGCGCGCAGCACCCGCTCCTCCTCGCCCTCTGCATAGACAATTCGGCGTTTCAAGGCCCGCTTTGAGGCCTGAATAATCGGCTTCATGAAGTTGCCAGAGAGATACACAAACTCCTGCAGCCTCTCCACATAAGCCTCAAAGTCTTCAATTGGCCGAGAGGCCACACCACTTTCCATCGCCGCCTTGGCAACAGCAGGTGCGATGTTGACAATCAAGCGTGGGTCGAAAGGCTTGGGAATGAGATATTCCGGCCCAAACGACAGATTGCCCGTGCCATAAGCGGCCGAAACCACCTCGCTTTGCTCGGCCCGCGCAAGCTCTGCAACTGCATGCACCGCGGCAAGCTCCATCTCGCGGTTAATCGTGGTGGCCCCGCAGTCAAGCGCGCCGCGAAACATGAAGGGAAAGCACAGCACATTGTTGACCTGGTTCGGATAGTCGGTGCGGCCCGTGGCCACAATGGCATCGTCTCGGACTGCCTTGACATCTTCCGGAAGAATTTCGGGGTTCGGGTTGGCTAACGCAAAAATCAATGGCTTGGCGGCCATTTTCGCCACCATCTCTTTTTTCAAAACACCGCCTGCCGATAAGCCCAAAAATACATCCGCCCCGTCAATCACATCGGCAAGCTTGCGCGCATTAGTTTTCTGGGCAAAGCGGGCCTTTTCAGGGTCCATTAGCTCCACACGGCCTTCATAAACGACGCCTTCAAGATCTGTTACCCAGATGTTTTCTTTTGGCAGGCCAAGGTCGAGTAACAAATCAAGGCAAGCCAACGCAGCAGCGCCTGCGCCCGAGACCACGAGCTTTACTTTTTTAATGTCCTTGCCCACAACCTTCAGGCCATTGACAAAGGCCGCGCCCACCACAATGGCCGTGCCGTGCTGGTCGTCGTGGAAGACAGGAATTTTCATGCGCTCGCGAAGCTTGCGCTCCACATAAAAACAATCCGGGGCCTTGATGTCTTCCAAATTGATGCCGCCAAAGGTGGGCTCAAGCGCGGCGATGACCTCGACCAACCGATCAACATCAAGCTCGTTAATCTCGATGTCAAATACATCAATGCCTGCAAACTTTTTGAAAAGCACCGCCTTGCCTTCCATCACCGGCTTGGAGGCCAGCGGCCCAATGTTGCCTAAGCCCAGCACCGCAGTGCCGTTGGTAATGACGGCAACCAGATTGCCTCGGGCGGTGTAACGAAATGCGTTGGCCGGATCAGCAACAATTTCTTCACAAGCCGCGGCAACGCCAGGGGAATACGCAAGGGCAAGATCCCGTTGGTTAACAAGCTGCTTGGTGGGCGTGACGGAAATCTTTCCGGGACTGCCCTTTTGGTGGTATTCCAATGCTTGCTTGCGAAATTGCGGATCCATGAGTGGCGCCTTGAAAAAAGAAAAATTATCCCACGCCTAAAGCCTTGGCAATTGCCTGGGAAACGTGAATCGCGCGACGCTGAGCGCCATCTGCAATCTGGTGACGGCATGAAAACCCATCAGCCACGATCATGGCCTGCGGGCTTGCCTCACGGATTTTTGGCAAGAGGCTTGCCTGGCCCATCTTCATGGACACCTCGTAGTGATTTGCCTCGTATCCGAAGCTTCCTGCCATGCCACAGCAACTCGATTCAATGAGCTGAGGGGACGCGCCAAGGCTTTTGAGGGCATCGATCGTGGGAGACATCGCACCGAGCGCCTTTTGGTGGCAGTGGCCGTGAACCAGCACCTCCGTGAGTGGAAACCGCACCGCAGGTGAAGGGTTGCTTTGCAGCCAGCGCAGCCACCACTCTTCAAAGAGCATCGCTTGCTTGCTTAATCTTTCCGCATCGGGGCCCAGGCTCATGCAAAGCCATTCATCGCGCAGGCTCAGAATGCAGGAAGGCTCAAGGCCCACCACCGGCACGCCGCGATCAATAGCGGGCTTAAGTACCGCAATTGTTTTTCTCGCATGGGCTTTTGCCTCATCGATCATTCCTACCGATAGCGCGGTGCGGCCGCAGCACAAAGCTTCTTTAGCAGCCGCGCCAGAGAGGGCAACTTTTACGCCTAAGGCCTGCATCACCGCCAATGCTGCACGCAAATGCTCGGGCTCAAACGCATTGTTAAAAGTATCAACCCAGAGGACGACGTCGCAGTCGTGAAGAGAAACACCATCATTGCGATGTCCCGTCACCCTGAGCCCACCGAAGGTGGGCGTGAGGGCCCGTCGCAATCCATTTGCAAAAGTGTCCCGCCGCCAAACAGGCAACGCCCGCTTTGCCGAAATTCCCATGAACCGCTCTTGCAGCACACGCATCCCGCCAAAGCGATTACGCAAATTAAGCAATGCTGCCAGGCCAGGAATTGCCGCAACACGCTGTGCCAGAAGCGGCAGTGCCGCCACAATTCTGTCTTTGCGCGAAAACCCTCCGCGCTTGCCGTATTGATACTGCACCTCAATTTTCATGCGGGCCATGTCGACGCCGGTGGGGCACTCCCGCTTGCAGCCCTTGCAGCCTACACAGAGATCCAATGCTTGACGCACAGCGCTGGATGCCCATGCATCGGCACCGAGTTGACCACTTACTGCGAGCCGCAAGGTATTGGCCCTGCCACGTACCGAGTGCACCTCATCGCGGGTTACGCGATAGCTTGGGCACATAGTGCCGGCATCGAACTTTCTGCAATGGCCATTGTTGTTGCACATCTCAACGGCCTTGGCAAAGCCAGGCTGAGAATCATTTTGTACATTCCACTCTGACCAATCCAATCCAGTCTGCAGCGGCGCTGTGGCATAGCCAGGCTTATAGCGAAACAAGCTTGCATCATCCATCTTCATACAACGAACAATCTTGCCGGGGTTCATGAGATTGTCCGGATCAAAGGCGTCTTTCACCTGCTCAAAGGCTTGGTTGATACGATCGCCAAACTGCCAGCGCACCCATTCGCTGCGAACCAGGCCATCGCCGTGCTCACCCGAAAACGCCCCCTTATATTTGCGCACCAGCGCAGCGGCCTCTTGCGCAATGGCACGCATCTTGGCTGCGCCATCTCGGCGCATATCCAAAATGGGCCGCACATGCAGCGTGCCCACAGAGGCGTGGGCATACCAGGTGCCCTGCGTGCCATGCTTCTCAAAGACCTCTGTCAAAGCTGCAGTGTAATCGGCCAGATGCTCAAGCGGCACCGCGCAGTCTTCAATAAAAGAAACAGGCTTGCCATCGCCTTTGAGCGACATCATGATGTTTAAGCCCGCCTTGCGAACCTCCCACAGGGCCGACTGTGATTTCGTCTCTGTCATTTGCACCACAGAGCCTGGCAGGCCCAGATCACTCATCAGTTCATCAAGCGCACATAATTTTCCAAGCAAAGGCCCTTGCTCATCGCCTGCGAATTCCACTAACAACAAGGCATCGGTTTCTTTGCCTTGCACGCGCGTCAGCGCCGTTTCAATCACGGGCGCAAACACAGGGTTTGCGCGCGAGAGCTCAATCATGGTGCGGTCCACAAGCTCCACCGCCACAGGCCCAAGCCTCACAATGTGCTGAGTCATTTGCATGGCCTGATGAAACGTGGGGAAGTTCACTGCGCCCAACACCTTTGTCTTTGGCAGAGGCGCAAGCCTGAGCTTGATCGACTCGAAATAGGCAAGCGTCCCCTCGGACCCCACCAAGAGATGCGCGAAGTTCAAAAGATCTCTGGGGTCATTGGGCAAATAGGGGCGTTCACTTTGCGGATAGAAAATATCCAGGTTGTAGCCGCCCACACGACGCATCACTTTGGGCCAAATGGCTTTGATCTCGCTTTCAACACTGCCTGCAATCTCATAGAGCTTCGGAATAAGCTGATTCATTCTGGCGCCCGAAAGCACCATGTCACCCGAGTCGCCAAATCGCCCGAAGTAAGCCTGCGTGCCATCGGCAAGCAAGGCGTTGATGCCTTCAACGTTATGCACCATGTTGCCGTAATGCAGCGAGCGCGAGCCACAGGAGTTGTTGCCCGCCATGCCGCCAATCGTGCACTGGGCCGACGTGGAAACATCCACCGGAAACCAGACGCCATGGGGCTTTAAAGCCGCATTCAATTGATCCAGCACAACGCCCGGCTCAACGAGGGCCGTCATCGCACTAAGATCGACATCGAGAATATTGCGAAGGTATTTGCTGTTATCAATCACCAAGGCTTCGCCCACGGTTTGGCCGCACTGAGAAGTACCAGCGCCTCGGGGCAGTACCGGAATTTTCAAATCACGAGCAATATCGATGGCAATGCGGGCATCCAATTGCGTCTTAGGCACCGCGACGGCAATTGGCGTGATTTGATAAATCGAGGCATCCGAGGAATAGCGGCCCCGCGATGCAAGATCGGAGTACACCTCGCCCTGGATTTCCTTGCGCAGCCGAGAGGCCAAGGCCGAGCGCCCAGCAGATTTTTCCAGCCCACCCGTGAGGAATGCACGACGGCCCTGAGAGAGATCTGTCATCGCAATAAATTGCTTGGGTGCATCAAATGGCTCGTGAGAGGGAAATCCAAAAGGTGTAGATTACCGCGTTCGGAATAACCTTTTGGAGTGCAACGATGCAACGCGACCTCTCTGCCGCAGCGCCGCCAGCGATCAACCCGCGCTCTAGCCTGAATCGTATTGGCCAGGGGAGGCACTTTCTCCAAATACCAGGGCCTAGCAATGTTCCCGATCGCATCTTGCGCGCAATCGATTTTCCAACGATCGACCATCGTGGGCCGGAATTTCAACAGCTCGGGCTGCGCCTGCTTGAGGCAATCAAGCCCGTGTTTGGCACCAAGAACCCCGTCATCATTTACCCGGGCTCGGGCACTGGCGCTTGGGAGGCTGCTCTCGTCAACGTACTCTCCCCTGGCGATCATGTCTTGATGGCCGAGACCGGACAATTCGCAACGCTGTGGAAAAAGCTTGCAGAAAAGCTTCAGTTAAAGCCCGAATTCATTGCGGGAGATTGGCGAAGGGGTGTCAACGCAAAAGAAATTGAGGCGCGCCTGAAAAACGATGCCAGTCACGCAATCAAGGCAGTCTGCGTTGTGCACAACGAAACTTCGACAGGCGTTACTTCAGATATTGCAGCGGTGCGCGCTGCGATTGATGCCGCCAAGCACCCCGCTTTGCTGATGGTCGACACGATTTCAGGCCTGGGCTCTATTGAATTCAAGCACGATGCATGGGGCGTCGATGTCACGATTGCGGGCTCTCAAAAGGGGCTGATGCTTCCGCCTGGCCTTGGCTTTAATGCGGTCAGCGACAAAGCGATTGAAGCGAGCAAGCATTCGAAGATGCCGAATGCTTACTGGCGCTGGGATGAAATCATCGCTGCGAACAAAAATGGTTTTTGGCCCACCACACCCGCAACGAATCTGCTTTATGGCTTAGCAGAAGCGCTCGACATGCTCTACGAAGAGGGCCTTGCCAATGTCTTTGCCCGGCATCAGCGCCACGCCGAAGCGACCCGCCGTGCCGTGCGTGCCTGGGGCCTGGAGATCTTGTGTGAAGACCCTGCGGAATATAGCCCAGTGCTAACGGCTGTGGTCATGCCGAAAAAACCAGACGGCAGCTATTACAACGCTGATGAATTCCGCAACCTAGTTCTGCAGAAATTCAATATGTCGCTGGGCATGGGCTTAAACAAGCTTCAGGGCTGGGTGTTTCGGATCGGCCATCTTGGCGACTTCAATGATTTAACGCTGTTAGGCACTCTGGGCGGCGTCGAAATGGGGCTTGCTTCGGCAGGCATTCCCCACAATCGAGGCGGTGTTCAAGCCGCCATGGATTACCTAGCGAACTAAGCCAGCACCCTTCCCACTGCTGCAGCCAGCATTCGCTCACGCACTCGAAACACTCTCTCGGGATAGGTTGAGACCGTCATGGGATCGACCCCCACATAGGCCCTCAGCGCAGCCTCCTCTGATCCGAAGCGATCCAAATATTCCCGGACGATCGCAGCGCCGACCTGGAGATTCACCCAGGGGTCGGCTGCCCGGTCCACCCCGCCAAACTCCCTAAGCTTGTGGGCATGAACCCTGGGCATGATCTGCATCAGCCCGATCGCGCCCACGCGGCTCTCGGCGACAGGGTTGAACCCGGACTCGACCGAAATGATCGCCAAAAGAAGATACGGGTCAAGACGAAACCTTGGCGCTGTCTCGTAGGCGGCCGACACCAGTTGCTCTACCGAAGCCACCGACACCCGATGCCGATTGGCAATCCAGCGGGCTACCCGGCTTTGCTCGATCGTCAATGGGGTAGGCACGGTGGTATACAAAGACTTTGGCTTCGGCGATAGCGCCTCTAGGGCAAGCTGACCCCAGGCAGCCATCCGCTCTCTTCCCGCAGAAGTCAGCAGAGTCGAGAGCGCCAAAATGCCAATCACGATAAAGGTGGTGGTGCGCTGCTTGAGCGACTCCCACCCCTGCATCACGGTCGGGCTGGTTCGATTTGGATCAGTCATGAGTGGATTGGAACACAGGGGTCGAACTGCCGCAATCAATAAAATAATCTTTTAAATCAATTACTTAGTGATTTTTATGCGCCCACTTTACCAAAGCGTCGAGGACCGATCTGGTCTTGGCGGCATCTGGGTGATTCACCAGTAAAACAATGACAACCCATTTGCCAGAAGCCGATATGAGATAGCCAGCCAGCCCGCGAACATCTTCCAGCGCCCCGGTTTTGAGCCAGGCTCTTCCTTGAAGTTCAGACTGGCGAAAACGGTTGCGAACCGTTCCCTCAGCGCCAGCAACAGGGAGGGTTTGAATCCAGGCACCAGCGTCCGGGGCGTAGAGGCCCTGAACCAGCAACTTGGCCAGATTCTCAGGGGAGATGCGTTCCCGTCGGCTTAGCCCTGAGCCGTTGTCCATCACAAGCTCGGGGAAATCAAGGCCCTTGGAACGCAAGTAGTCTTTGACCAACTGCGAGGAGGCCTCCCGGGTCCCCACCATGGACCGCTCTGCCGAGAGATTTAAAAATAGATTGCGGGTCATGGGGTTGTTGCTCATCTTGTTGATGTCTGACACCAGCTCGATCAGTGGCCGGGGGGACTGCCAATCAACAAGAGTTCGGGCGCTCGGGGGGGTTGAGCCAGATGCAAGGCTTGCCTTGATGGATCCGCCCGCATCCTCCCAAGCCGCTTTGAAGGCATTAAAAGAGAACTTTGCGTGGTCAAAAACCGCGACGTAGAAATCGGCGCCATTGCAGCTCTGGCCCATCACGCCTGTGACCAGCAGCCTCGATTTCTCATCTAATCGGGCTTGCACATTCGTAGCGCCACAGCCCCCCGAATGAATCTTCACCCGATTCACAATTTCGGTTTTGGAAATCCTTGGCTCGGTCGCAACCTCTACCCTCCTGTTAGCAGCGGGCCAGACTGATACCTTCAAAGCCTTAAAATTCACCATGGCAGCGTGAGGCCCAACGTTATAGGCTGAAAAGGGCCGGCCATCGAACCGCCCTGGGTCAACCTCGGGCTCGGCGAAACGGCTGCCGTCGATCACCACGGTTCCCTCAATGCGCTCAATGCCAATGGCTCTCAGCTGCTTGGCGATCTCCGCCAGATCCTCGGTCACAAGTTTGGGGTCGCCACCGCCTTGAAAAAAAAGATCGCCCTCAAGAACCCCCGCTTCAAGCCTTCCCGTAGTGGCGATTCGGGTTCTGTGTCGATACTCGTGGCCAAGCAGGCCCAGAGCCGCGCGGGTGGTCACCAGCTTCATGATGGAAGCCGGATTCATCGGCAGCTGTGGATTCAAGGCCCAACCCCGCAACTGGGCGGGCATTTTCTCGTCAGAGGGGATAGGCAATACGACCACACCCCATGCATAATCCGGCAGCCCTGATTGGGCGATGATCTCTCGAGCCTGGGCATCGAGTTTCTTGAGCCTGATTGACGGAAACTGCTGGGCAAAGGCCGTCGAAAGCAGCAATCCGCTGCCAAAAGTTGCAAGAACGATTCGCGACCAGGTCTTCACGTTGTGGGCTATAGTGAATCAAAACACGGAGACAACCCGAATGGGACTCGAAAAAAACGAAAATTATTTTGAGCTGACGGACGACAACGATCGCGCCTCAGCCATCGAAGCGCAGTTTAATGAAGATGCGCTCGAAGAGGCGCGACGAAAGATCGTGCCCGAGACCAGCCCAGATTTCGACGGCAAGCACTGCATCGAGTGCGGGGAAAAAATCCCTGCCGCCCGGCTAAAACTGGGCAAGATCCGCTGCATCGACTGCCAAAGCCTACGGGAGCAGAAAACCAAGTTTTTCGGGGGATAGCATTCCCCGCAAACCAGGGGCCCGGTCCACCCAGGCCTTTCTTCCTGCATGTTTAACCTAGGGTTAACCCTTAACTTGAAATCCTTCTTGGGCGCCCCTATTATTAGCACTCACGAGCGGTGAGTGCTAATCGTTTCGGCCCAGCGGTCTCCACGACGACGATTCACCCCTCTGAAATCCCTTTTTAACTGTCTTTTGGAATGGAGCGAAAAACAATGAAATTGCGTCCCCTGCACGACCGCCTCGTGGTCAAACGGCTCGATAACGAGCGCAAAACCGCCTCCGGCATCGTGATCCCCGACAACGCCGCCGAAAAGCCTGACCAAGGCGAAGTACTGGCTGTTGGCAACGGCAAGATCCTGGAAGACGGCAAAGTCCGCGCACTCGACGTGAAAGTCGGCGACAAAGTGCTGTTCGGCAAATATTCCGGCCAGAGCGTGAAAGTCGATGGTGAAGAGCTTCTTGTTCTTCGCGAAGACGACGTGATGGCAGTGATTGCTTAAGAGATCGCCAGGGGCCTTTCGCCCTCGCGATAACGAACATTCTTTAACGGAGAAACATAAATGGCAGCAAAGCAAGTATTTTTCGGCGATGACGCACGTCACAAGATGGTGGCTGGCGTCAACATTTTGGCCAACGCAGTCAAAGTGACCCTGGGGCCCAAAGGCCGCAACGTGGTGCTTGAGCGCTCCTTCGGTGCGCCCACTGTCACGAAAGATGGTGTGTCGGTCGCCAAAGAAATCGAACTCAAAGACAAGTTCGAAAACATGGGCGCACAGATGGTCAAAGAAGTAGCCTCCAAGACCTCTGACTCCGCAGGTGATGGCACCACTACCGCCACTGTGCTGGCACAAGGCATTGTTCGTGAAGGCATGAAGTATGTTGCCGCCGGTATGAACCCAATGGATCTCAAGCGCGGCATCGACAAGGCCGTGATTGCGATTACCGAAGAACTCAAAAAGATCAGCAAGCCATGCACCACTTCCAAAGAAATCGCCCAGGTGGGCGCGATTTCCGCCAACTCCGATCAAGAAATCGGCGATATCATTTCGCAAGCCATGGAAAAAGTTGGCAAGGAAGGCGTGATCACCGTCGAAGACGGCAAGTCGCTGAACAACGAGCTTGATGTTGTAGAAGGCATGCAGTTTGACCGTGGCTATCTCTCGCCCTACTTCATCAATAACCCTGAAAAGCAAATCGCTGTGCTGGAAGATCCGTTTGTGCTCTTGCACGACAAAAAGGTCTCCAACATCCGCGACCTGCTACCGGTGCTTGAGCAAGTCGCCAAGAGCGGCCGCCCGCTGTTGATTGTGGCCGAAGAAGTGGAAGGCGAAGCCCTGGCTACCTTGGTGGTGAATAACATGCGCGGCATTCTGAAGACAGTTGCCGTGAAGGCGCCTGGCTTTGGCGATCGCCGCAAAGCCATGCTCGAAGACATGGCCATTCTCACCGGCGGCACCGTGATCTCGGAAGAGACCGGCATGACCCTGGAAAAAGCTGGCCTGCAAGAGCTCGGCCGTGCCAAGCGCGTTGAGATCGGTAAAGAAAATACCACCATCATTGATGGCGCAGGGGATGCGAAAAACATCGAGGCGCGTGTCAAGCAGATTCGCGTTCAAATCGAAGAAGCGACCAGCGACTACGATCGCGAGAAGCTGCAAGAGCGCGTTGCCAAGCTTGCAGGCGGTGTTGCCGTGATCCGAGTTGGCGCAGCCACCGAAGTGGAAATGAAAGAAAAGAAAGCCCGCGTTGAAGACGCGCTCCACGCAACTCGTGCTGCAGTGGAAGAAGGCATCGTTGCCGGCGGCGGCGTGGCATTGCTGCGCGCACGTGCAGCCGTATCGGTCAAGGGCAGCAATGCCGACCAAGACGCGGGCGTGAAGATCGTGATGCGCGCTGTTGAAGAGCCCCTGCGTCAGATTGTGGCCAACTGCGGCGAAGAGCCCAGCGTGGTCGTCAACAGAGTGCTTGAGGGCAAGGGCAACAATGGCTACAACGCAGCCACTGGCGAATACGGTGACATGCTGCAGATGGGCGTGGTCGACCCCACGAAGGTAACCCGCACCGCTTTGCAAAATGCAGCCTCCGTTGCTGGCCTGATGCTCACCACCGATTGCATGGTGGCGGAAGCCCCTGCTGACGAGAAAGCCGGCCCCGGCATGCCCCCCGGAATGGGCGGCATGGGCGGCATGGGCGACATGGGCATGTAATTTCCCTCCCCGAGAGTGGAACTTTCGAAAGGAAGTCCACTCCCACACACGTTGTCTCCTCCTTGAAAGCCTCGCAAAACACCGCGAGGCTTTTTTCTTTATCATGTTCTCATGATGTTTCCCGCACGCCTTGACCACGCATGGAAGACACAGCAGTCGATGCTTTGCGTAGGGCTTGACCCAGACCCGTCAAAATTTCCCGCACCGCTTCAGGGTCTTGTCAAAACAGATCCGCTGGCTGCAATTGAAAAGTTCTGCGCAGGCATCATGGAAGCAACCGCTCCTTACTGCGCAGCATTTAAGCCTCAGATTGCTTACTTCGCCTCAAGCCGCGCCGAGCGTGTTTTAGAAAAGCTATCTCAGCTTGCCAGGGATCGCTACCCCCACCATATCTGGCTGCTCGACGCCAAGCGCGGCGACATTGGCTCGACTGCCGAGCATTACGCCAAAGAGGCCTATGACCGTTATTTGGCCGATGCGGTCACTGTGAATCCCTACATGGGCACCGACAGTCTCGCTCCCTACCTGAGTTACGAAGCCCGTGGCATTTTCGTTTTATGCAGAACTTCTAATGCCGGTGGCGATGACTTTCAAATGCTTTCAACCAACAAGCACCCTCTGTATTTGGAAGTTGCCAGGCAGGCTGCCGAGCGCTGGAACCAGAATGGCCAGGTGGGGCTGGTTGTAGGGGCGACCTACCCCAAAGAAATCGAAGCAGTTCGGCATGCCGCCAAAACACTGCCGCTGCTTATTCCAGGAATCGGCGCCCAAGGCGGCGATCTAGAGGCAACAGTTCGTGCCGGAAAAACCGAAAACGGCGGCATGCTGATTAACTCCTCGCGGGCCATTATCTACGCAAGCAATGCAGATGACTGGCAGCAAGCCGCGGCAAGCGCCGCGCAAAAAACAAAAGATGACATCAACGCAGCCTTCTGAAGGCTTTGGCGCCTGGGCGCTGTTGCACAAAGAGACTCAACGCTTTGTGAAAGTCTCGGCACAGACGATTCTTGCCCCGGTTGTTTCCAGTCTTTTGTTTCTGCTGATCTTTGCGTTTCTGCTCGAGGGAAGGCTTGAGCCACAGCCCGGCATCAGCTACACCATGTTCCTGGTGCCAGGCTTGGTGATGATGACGCTGCAACAAAATGCGTTTGCCAATACATCGTCGAGCATCACCCAAAGCAAGATGACGGGCAATTTGGTGTTTTTATTGCTCGCCCCGATGCGGCCTTGGGAGTGGCTGGTGGGCTACATCGGTGGCGCGGTGTTTCGTGGCATGGCCTGTGGCCTCGGCGTTTGGGCAGTAGCCCTGATGTTTGTGCCGTTTACACTGCATTCGGTTTTCTGGGCCGCTTCTTTTGCATTGATCTCCTGCGTGATGTTGGGGCTTTTGGGTTTTATCGCGGGCCTTTGGGCCGAGAAATGGGATCACGTTTCCGTGTTCCAAAACTTTGTCATTAACCCGCTCACCATGCTGGCCGGCGTGTTTTATTCTGTGTCCCAACTGCCATCGGTCTGGTATGCCGTTAGCCACATGAACCCGTTTTTCTTTTTGATTGACGGCTTTCGCTACGGCATTTACGGCGTGTCTGACACCTCGCCGTGGGTAAGCCTCGGCGTATCGGGCGTGGCGACCATTGGGCTGGCGGCATTGACCTTGCGCCTGGTGTCGGTCGGCTGGAAGGTACGGGCTTAGCCCGGCTCGAACACCGCCATCGACTCCACATGCGCAGTATGCGGAAACATGTTGATGATTCCGGCCTGCTTTAATTGCCAGCCACCCTCGTGCACCAGAATCGCGGCATCTCGGGCCAAGGTTGCCGGGTTGCATGACACATAGACGATTCGTTTCGGTAGAAAATCGTGGTCTTGCACATTTTCAGACTGATGCAGGGCCGCTAACGCCTGACACAAGGCCTGAGCACCTTCGCGCGGCGGATCAAAGAGCATTCGGTCGAATCGCCCCAATGTCTTAAGCCATTCCGGGGTCATTTCAAACAAATTACATGTATCAAAAGCGATTCGCTCTTGTAAGCCATGAAGACTTGCGTTTCCCATGGCTCTCTCAGTGAGGGATTTCGAGCCCTCCAAGCCCACCACTTCTTTAGCGCGACGTGCAAGCGCCAGGGTAAAGTTGCCCAAGCCACAGAAAAAATCGGCAATGCGCTCATTGGCTTGCGGTGCGAGAAAATCAATCGCGCACTTCACCATCACCCGATTGATTGCAGGGTTCACCTGCGTGAAATCTACGGGGGAAAACGGCATGCGCAAATTGAATTCAGGCAGTAGGTAAGCCAATGGCGGCGCATCCGTTGGGTAAAACAAGGCCGCAGTTTGCGGCCCGCCCGGCTGGAGCCAAAACTGCACCTGCCATTGGTCGGCAAAGGCTTTCAGTTTTTCTCCATCTTGCGGGCTTAAAGGCTCAAGAATTCGCAATACCCAAACGATCGTCTCCGATTGCACACGGTTGACGCTGTCAGCATTTTCTGCCGTCTTATCGTCAAGCCCCTCACCCACCGCAAGCTCAGCCTGCGGAATGCGACGCGCAATCGATAAAGACCCCAGCAGCGCTTTCAAGGCAGGCAGCATTTGAGAGACCCGGGCGGGCAGAATTTCACAGGAATCCATCACCGCCACGTAGCTGCTCTTGCGTTCGTGAAAGCCTAACAACATGCCGCCTTTTTTATCGACCCAACGAGCCGTCAGCCGCGCACGGGTTCGATAGCCCCACCGCGGGCCATCAAGGGGCGAGAGCCACTGCTCTGCCTTCAGTTTCCCGATATGCCAGAGGTTGTCTTCAAGCACGCGCTGCTTGATTGCGAGTTGGGCGGAGGCCTCAATATGCTGCATGGCGCAGCCCCCGCAAACGCCAAAGTGTGAACACTGCGGTGATACGCGCTGGGAACTGTTTCGGTGCCAGTGCACGGCCCGGCCTTTTGCGTAGCTTGGCTTATTACGGGTGAGCTCTACATCAACGCGCTCACCGAGCAAGGCATTCTCAACAAACACAACCTTGCCGTCTTCTGTATGTGCAAGGCCTTGCGCGTCGAGATCGACAGATTCAATAGTGAGATTACTGAGTAGCGTCATTCAGTGCTGGCGCCGCCTCCAGGTAACGCCTCCAGTGCTCGCCCTTCAATGGACTTGCGGCATCGCCAATCATTTTTTGCAAGCAATCGCGCACGAGGGCAAGCTCTTTCTGATACTGCAACTCGGCCCACTCGCCACGAATTAATCGAAAGCGGCAATACAAGAGGTAAGTGTTGACCACATCGGTTTCACAATAGGCCCGCACCGATTCACCTTTGTTGTCAAGAAAGGCCTGCCAGACCTTGCTGCCATCTTCTCCAAGCTTGCCTGCGAAGCCACATAGCCTTGCCATGGCATCGAGCGGCGCATAGGCCCGGCTGTTATAGCCCGCCACAAGATCCATCAAGTCACAGTGCCGCGCGTGATAACGCGACAAATAGTTATTCCATTTGAAATCACGGTCATCTTCGCCTTGATCCCAGTAACGCGGCGCTGTAATTCCATGCATCAAGGCGCGGTGATGCAGCACTGGGAAATCAAAGCCTGAGCCATTCCAGCTCACAATCTGCGGCGTATGTTTTTCGATGACCTTGAAAAATGAACGAATTCGGGCGCTCTCTTCCTCATCACTCGCACCGTGCGAATCGCCAAGGCAGCGCACGCGAAAACCTTCCTCGTCGCGAAATGCACACCCCACGACCCATACGCGCTGCAGATAATGCGGAAAAAAATCGTTGCCATGGGATTCAATTCGAGCGGCCTGCGCGGCAGCAACCCCAGCAGCGTCTTCTAAAGACGGCTCGAAAATCCCGAGCCTGCGCATTCCCGAGGCATCCGGAATGGTTTCAAGGTCAAAGCAAAGAATCGGGGTCACTTAACGCTGCGCCAAATAGCGCATTGGATCGACCGGCTTGCCTGAGAGCCGAACCTCGAAATGAAGCTTCGGAATCTCGGAGTCGGTGCTGCCTAGCTCTGCAATCTGCTGACCACGCTTGACCGCCTGGCCTTCATTGACAAGTATCTTTCGGTTGTGTGCGTAGGCTGTCAGGAAATCGCCCTCGTGCTTCACGATAACGAGATTGCCGTAGCCACGCAATCCGCTGCCACTGTAGACAACACGGCCATCTCCAGCAGCCAACACGGGATCACCCTCTTGCCCGGAAAAGGCAATTCCCTTGTAGCCAGGATCAGCAAACTGCGTGATGATGCGGCCGTTGCTTGGCCATGAAAGCGACGGGGCGCCAGAGGCTGCTGCAGTGTTCACTGGCTGGGAAGCAGAGGGCTGAACTTGCGCCACCGAAGATTGAGAGGCTGCAGGTTCTGCAACACGAGGCTGAGACCTTGCGGCGGACTGGGATTGCGGAGCAATGGGCCTCACCTCTGTCGTGCCGGAGCCAGCAGAAGATGAAGCCTGTGTTGCTGCCGTGGGCGCGGATGGGGTCGTAGAGGCCACTCGTGATGAACCAACCGGCGGACGGACCCGAAGCAGCTGATCAACCTCGATTAAATTCGGATTTACAATGCCGTTCCAATCCGCGATATCACGCCAACTCACCCCGTGATCAAGAGAGATTCCAATTAAGGTGTCGCCTCTGCGAACCCGATAAAACCCAGCAGGCACAGGCTCTGACGCGGAAGGCCGGATCTCAGATGCACCCGGCTTTGTCACTGACTTTGACTTCTGAATCGTACGGCTTTCCACTGGCGCAGGGACTCTTGAAGGCGCGCAGCCAACGGCCATAAGAACTGCTGCGGCCAAAGCAAAGCACTGAGCGTTTTTCATCCTGCCAACTTTCAACATCACTCCGTTCCTCGAATCACCGGCACATAGCGAACCATATCAAAATGCTGGGTCCTGAACTCATTTTCGGAAAGTCTCTGCACCGCAGTCAGCCTTTGCGGCTCGCCCACGGGGGCGATCAACACTCCGCCTACCGTAAGCTGGGCCAAAAGCTCTTGGGCCAGCTGCCCCATTCCGGCAGAACACAAAATCACATCAAACGGCGCCTCCTCAGTAGCCGCCACAAGCCCATCGCCGTAGACAACCTTAAGATTCGATCGGCGCAGCGAACGCAAGTTCATTCTCGCAAGGTCGGCGAGCCGCTTGATGCGCTCAACGGAAACCACGCGATCAAAGCAGTAAGACATGACAGCCGCTTGATAGCCGCATCCTCCGCCAACCTCCAGGGCTTTCAGGGCCCGAGGCTCCCCCGTCACCAAGGCCAACGCCAGCTCAATGACCCGGGCCACCACATAGGGTTGGGAGATTGTTTGATGATGGCCAATTGGCAGCGCCGTGTCTTCATAAGCCCGGCTTGCAAGCGCTTCATCAACAAAATGATGCCTCGGCACTTCACGCATCGCCGAGAGCACCTGTTGATTCCTGATGCCCTGCTGTACCAGGCGCTCGACCATACGGGCCCGTGTCCGCTCGCTGGATAAGCCTGCGTTTTGCCATGTTGTGCTGGCCTTACGGGCCAGATGACGCGCTGTGCCTGGGCCGGTTTTGGTCTCTGCTACAGGGGCAGTCTTTGCGCCCCACTTGGGTTGAAAACTTGTTGATGCAGGCTCTGTCGTGCGAGTGCCAAGTTTCAAGCCCGGCTTGGCTGGCTTGATCGGCCCTATTTTTTTCTTCACATCTTCTTTAGCCACTGGCCCACTTCCTCAAAGCCATTCGGATCGGCAAGGTCTACATGCAAGGGAGTCACCGAAACCTTCGATTGGCTCAAGGCATGAAAATCAGTGCCCGGGCCTGCCTCGCGCTGTCCTCCTGGAGGGCCAACCCAATAAACAGTCTCACCGCGCGGTGAAACCGCAGTTTCAACCGGCTGTGCCAAATGCCTTCGGCCGAGCCGAGTGAGTTCAAAGCCTCGAATTTCACCAAAAGGCAAACAGGGGATATTCACGTTTAAAAGCCGTGGCTTCTGGAAGGGGGTTTCAATGACATGGGCTACCACACGCTTGGCAACTTCAACTGCAGTATCCAGATGTTCGAAGCTTCGGCTCGCAAGAGAAAAAGCAATCGAAGGCAAGCCTAACAAATACCCCTCCATCGCCGCCGCAACCGTGCCAGAGTAAAGCGTGTCTTCCGCCAGATTTGCGGAGTTATTGATGCCTGAGACCACCAAATCAGGCCTGTGAGTTAAAAAACCTGTGACCGCGACATGCACGCAATCGGTCGGCGTGCCATTGACATAGTGAAAGCCATTGGCCGATTTTCGAACATACAAAGGCCGATCCAGCGTGAGCGAGTTGGACGCGCCGCTACGGTCAGCCTCTGGCGCCACCACTGTGACCTGCCCGAATGCTGCCATCGCCTGCGCCAAGGCTTCAATTCCAGGGGAGAAATAGCCGTCATCATTCGAAACAAGAATCCGCATGCACAAAGCCTTTTGTAATTTCTAGTCTTTTTTCTCTTCCTCAGGCCAGTCGCGAATATAGGCCTTGAGCATCTTGTTTTCGAACCCTTGCATATCCAGCACTGCGCGAGCGACATCATGAAAAGAAACAACCCCCATCAGGGTGGTGCCGTCCATGACCGGAAGGTACCGTTCGTGAGAATCAACCATCATTTTGCGAAGATCATCGACATTAATATCTGGCGTGGCAATCGTCGGATTTGGATTCATCACCTCGGAAATTTTGAATGCTGATACCGGGGGGGTTGGGCCTGCGCGGTTTTCAGCCTGCCGTTTTGCCAAAACACGGATCACTTCGCGAAAGGTCAGCATCCCGACAAGCTTTCCTTCTGACATCACCACAATTGAGCCGATGTCATTTTCAGCCATGATCATGACCGCTGTCGCCAGCGACTCTTGGGGGCTAATCGTGAAAAGTGCCTTCCCCTTTACCTCAAGAATTTTGCTGACCTTCATGCCTTGCCTCCTGAAATCTTTTTATAGGCCCGATGCTAGCACTCGCTGAGCCAGGCGCCTATTATGATATGCGCGCAGTGTGAAGCGTTTGCCACAAGGAGGATGCTTGGAGATTCTTGTTATTTACTACAGCCGCCACGGCGGAACCAAAAAACTTGCAGATGCAGTCTGCGATGGCGTTGCCCTCGTGCCCGGCTATAGCGCCCGCCTGCGTGCGGTGCCGCCGGTCTCGGCAGTATGCGAGGCAACCGAGCCCGCCATTCCCAGCGATGGCCCGCCCTATGCCGAGCCCAAAGACTTAGAGGAATGCGCTGGCCTCGTCATGGGCTCACCAACACGTTTTGGAAACATGGCCGCACCCATGAAATATTTTGTCGACCAGTGGCTTGGCCAATGGCTTTCTGGCGCCCTTATTGGAAAGCCTGCTGGCGTATTCACTAGCACGGGTAGCCTTCATGGCGGCCAGGAAGCCACCCTGCTCTCAATGATGCTGCCACTGTTTCATCACGGAATGATCCTTGTGGGAGTTCCTTACGACAACACAGACTTACTCACCACAAAATCGGGCGGAACACCGTATGGCGCATCTCACCTCGCGGGCGCTGACGGCAACAATCCAGTCAGCGATGAAGAAATTCGAATTGCCCGCGCACTCGGGAAGCGGGTCGCAGAAACCGCGAAGAAGCTCTCTGAAAGATAATGTAAATACAGCCTCAGCAAACTTAACGCAATGACTACATCCCAGCCCCCTGCAGTGCCCCAACCCTGGCCGAGGTTCGCGCTTGGGGCAACCCTTGCGCTGATCTTATTTGGCCTGGCTTGGGAGATTTTTCTCGATCCGCTACGCCCGGGAGGCTCTTGGCTTGCGTTAAAGGTTTTACCCCTCGCGTTTGCGATCAAGGGGCTATATCTGGGGAAACTTTACACTTTCAAATGGATGTCTCTGTTGGTGTGGCTCTATGTCTGCGAGGCTCTGGTGCGCATTGTTGGCCTAAGCCCGACAGAGCGCATGCTTGCCTGGATTAGTCTTGCGATTTCGCTGGCCTTGGCCATTGCAATTTTAGGCGGCGCGCGAAGCTTTTTTCGCAAGCAACGTATCAAATAAATTCATCGGCCCGAGCCTGCCTTCACAGATCTCACGCCGCCAGGCGCGCGCGCCCGGCTGCCCATGAAAAAGCCCATGCCAGTGTCGCGTCATGTGCTTGGGGGCAACGCCCAATGCAAGCTGTCGCTCAAAATAAGTCTGCAGTGGCGCAAGAATATGCTGCCGATCCACATGGCCTGTCACGTACGGATCTGATGAATTTTCTTGTGGGCCAAAAAGCGCCTGCTCCATTTCATGCAGCACCCATGGATCGTGATAAGCCGCCCTTCCAATCATGACGCCATCTACTGGAATGTCGGCTGAAGCACCAGGCCCCGTGCCAATGTCTATGCCTGTCACCAAGGCATAGGCCTGGCCTGCTGTCGTGATGCCCCCGTTGGCAACAATCACGGCCTGAGGAAATTCTTTTTTGAGTTGGCGAACAACCGCCATTCGCAAGGGAGGAATTTCGCGATTTTCCTTGGGGCTTAATCCTTTCAAAATCGCACCCCGTGCATGCACGAGAAATACACGACAGCCTGCTGCATATAAAACACCAACAAAATCACGCATAAAGCCGTAGTCGTTTTGATGATCTACGCCAATGCGGTGCTTCACTGTCACGGGAACTGAGACCGCATCCATCATGGCCTTTATGCAGTCTGCAACCAGCGAAGGCTCGCGCATTAAACAAGCGCCAAAGGCCCCCTTTTGCACCCGCTCGCTTGGGCAGCCACAGTTCAAATTGATTTCGTCGTAGCCCCACTGCTCGCCGATGCGTGCCGCTTTGGCAAGATCTGCGGGCTCACTGCCGCCAAGCTGCAACGCCACAGGGTGTTCGGCAGCATCAAAGTCTAAAAGCTTGTGCAAATCGCCATGAAGAATCGCACCCGTCGTAATCATTTCGGTATAAAGGCGCGCTCGGGGTGCGATCAGGCGATGGAAAAACCGGCAGTGCCGGTCTGTCCAGTCCATCATGGGGGCGACGCAGAGTTTGTGGGAGATCAGCCGCAAAGCAAAGCATCAATGTGATGGCCCACGCTGCGAGCCAGAGCCTGCACCGCATAGCCGCCTTCGAGCGAGGAGACAATACGGCCATCGCAGGCTTTTGCAGCAACACTTACAAGCTGCTCTGAAATCCATGCGTAGTCAGTGTCAGTCCACATCAGGTGGCTCATGTCATCTTCCCGATGGGCATCAAAGCCAGCAGAAATTAAAATCAATTCAGGCGAAAATTTTTCAATCGCAGGCAACCACTGATATTGCACGGCCTCACGCATTGCCGAGCCGTCACTGTAGGCTGCAAGCGGGATATTCAGCATATTGCTACCAAGAGGGATATCGCCCGTAAACGGATAAATAGCCTGCTCAAAGGTCGACACCATCATCACACGGTCATCGCCCGCAAAGATGGCCTCGGTGCCATTGCCATGGTGCACATCAAAGTCGATGATCACCACACGCTTTAGGCCATGTACTTCAAGGGCATGGGCTGCTGCCACTGCAATATTGTTGAAAAAACAAAACCCCATGACAGCTGCGCGCTCTGCATGATGGCCTGGTGGACGAACGGCGCAAAATGCGTTTCTGGCCTGGCCGGTCAGCACAAGATCGACTGCCTGCGTAACGGCGCCGCATGCTAGATACGCCGCATGCAGGGTGTGGACATTCATGCTTGTATCAGGGTCAATGCCGGTATAGGGCCGCTCTTTGGGCACGGCAGAGGCCAGAAAGTCCAAGTGCTCGAGGCTGTGGACCCGCAGAATCGACTCATCGCTTGCCTCAATTGGCTCGTGAACATCAAGCAAGGACATGAGGCCTTTGCGCGTCAAGTGATCGTGAATGGCCCAAAGACGCTCGGGGCATTCTGGGTGATGAGCGCCCATTTCGTGCTTAAAGAAAGCCGGGTGGGAGAAAAACGCAGTCATCGGCTTAGTTTACGATACGGCCTTAGCCTCCGTAGCTCAGTGGATAGAGCATCCCCCTCCTAAGGGGAGGGTCGCACGTTCGATTCGTGTCGGAGGCGCCATTTTCAGCGCCACTTTGTCAAATGACTTTGGCAGCAATCGGCCGGCGAACCTTGTCTGGCCCCACCAAGTAGATGTCATCGGTAAACCTTGTTGGCGCTAATCGCGGCAATTCCACACCGTTGTACCCCATCGCGGTGAGGCGTCGGAGGGTACCATCGGGCACTGCCACTTCACCCACGAGGAACTGAAGCTTTTGCGTCTCAAAACGGCCTTTGAAATCCAGAGACCAGCATGCTTCGGGAGTCCAAGTATCGCGAACGAGATAGTAGCCTTTGGGGTTCGTGATCGTATGTCGGACCACCGGGGCTGGAGGCTTAGTGAAAACAGCCATCGCGAGCTCAGAACAGTCTTGGCCATCGGCCTGTACCTGAAAATTGATGACTTCGATGTCGAACGTAAAGCCATACAGCAGAGTCTGGGACATTAGGCTTTCTTCTAATGATTCCCATGCCTTGCAGCTGCGGCCATTTTTCGAAATCTGGTTGAATTGAGGCTTGGTGATTTCCATCACCATGACATCGCACTCAAAACCGGTAATGCTGACTCTGCTCATAGAAAAACACTCGCAAGAATAAAACTCTAGGCTGGAAAAACCCCTGTGGACAGGTATCGATCGCCTCGGTCACACACAATAAACACAACTGTGGAATTTTGCACCTCGCGCGCAATTCGAAGCGCAACGATCGCAGCACCTGCTGCCGAAATGCCACAAAAGAGCCCCTCCTCTTTTGCAAGCCTTCGTGCCATTTCCTCGGCATCTTGTTGGCTTACCTCCTCAATACGGTCAATCAGCGCCTTTTGCCGAATGGGGGGCACATAGGCAGGCGCCCATTTGCGAATGCCGGGAATGGAAGAGCCATCGGAGGGTTGCACGCCAATGATGCTAACTGAGGCGTTCTTTTCCTTTAAATAGCGCGAAACGCCTGTGATCGTCCCAGTTGTGCCCATTGCAGAGACAAAATGGCTGACTGTGCCTTGGGTATCGCTCCAGATTTCTGGCGCTGTAGTTTCGTAGTGGGCTATCCAGTTGTCATCGTTAGAGAACTGGTTCAAGACCTTTCCCTTGCCTTCACGCTCCATTTTTTCGGCTAGATCACGGGCGCCTTCCATGCCCTGCCACTGGCTCACCAAAATAAGCTCGGCACCAAAAGCCCTCATCGTCTGGCGTCGCTCTAGCGAAAGGTTATCCGGCATGATTAGCACCATGCGATAACCGCGCATTGCCGCCGCCATGGCAAGCGCAATGCCCGTATTGCCACTTGTGGCTTCAATTAGCGTATCGCCGGGCTTGATCTCACCACGCGCCTGTGCCCTGGCAATCATGGAAACGGCAGGCCGGTCCTTCACCGAACCCGCAGGATTATTGCCCTCAAGCTTGCCCAAGATGACATTGCCACGGCAAAGAATCTCCGAACCGGCTATCCGATCTAATCGCACAAGCGGCGTATTGCCGACGGACTGCTCAAGGGTTGGGTATTGGATAGGCATTGTTGATGAAGCTTACACTTGATTACGCGAAAAATCCGGTGCGATCTTGGCGCAACCTGGAAGCTCTGCAGAAAAGATCGCTTCACTGAGCGCCTTGATTGCTGACTCTCGAGCAAAAGAGCGGCGCCATGCCAACACAACGCGCCGATTCGGAACAGGCTCCAAGAAAGGCACGAAGGTCAATAGAGGGTCTTCCTCTGAAACCACTGACATTCTTGGCAATAAGGTAATGCCCAGGCCCTCGGCCACCATATGGCGAATCGTCTCCAAGGAGCTGCCCTCAACAGTCTTCTGAATCCCAGCCGAATTGGCAGAAAACCTTGCGGCCTCTGGGCAGACTTCTAGCACCTGATCTCGAAAGCAGTGCCCCACGCCAAGCAACAACATGGTTTCTTGCTTGAGCTCAACGCTTGCCACGGAAGGCCGTGTGGCAAGCGGATGCTTTTTGGGCACGGCCACAACAAAGTCTTCGTCGTACAAGGGCATAGCGCTCAAGCCTGTTGAATCAAAAGGCTCGGCCAGCACAGCGACATCAAGCTCACCACTGCGCAACATCTCGATCAATCGAACCGTAAAGTTCTCTTGCAAAATGAGCGGCATCTGGGCGTAGCGCTCAATCATGTGTTTCATGATCCGCGGCAATAAATACGGCCCGATGGTGTAAACCACGCCAACGCGCAAGGCGCCAAAGAGCGGGTCGCGGCCTTGAACAGCAATCTCTTTGATGCGGCTCACTTCATCAAGCACCAGCTGAGCCTGCCGGACAATCTGCTCACCAATGCGGGTGAGCGACACCTCATTGCCTCCGCGCTCAAAAATCTGCACGCCAAGCTCCGACTCAAGTTTTTTTATGCTCACCGAAAGCGTCGGCTGGCTGACAAAACAGGCGTCGGCCGCACGGCCAAAATGTTTTTCCCGGGCCA
This sequence comes from uncultured Burkholderiaceae bacterium, assembly GCA_964582195.1. Classification (GTDB taxonomy): domain Bacteria; phylum Pseudomonadota; class Gammaproteobacteria; order Burkholderiales; family Burkholderiaceae_A; genus Lacustribacter. Next base: position 379,991 of record CAZOQN010000001.1, read on the forward strand.
GCGCCACAACATAACGAAGTTCTGTGAAAGTCATCTGGCTTAGCCGCTCGACATAAAGACTGCGCGATCGAAGCCCCAACGCTGAACAAGGCTATCGAGGTCGGCAGATGTTACGCCTAGCTCGGAGCTCTTTATTTGGGATTCATCGCAGCATTTTGCACCAAAACCCACCGCACGATCGACCCATAAAGCATCTCTTTGAAAGTCACAGTAACGAAGCGAGGGCAGCCCCGACTGTCGCAGACCCAGGAATTCCCCAGGCCCGCGAATTGAAAGGTCTCGGCGTGCCACCTCAAAGCCGTCATCGGTTTCGTAAAGCGTTTTGAGGCGCTCTTTTGCCTGATCTGATAAAGGCTCATCGAAAAACAAAATACACGTGCTCTGCCCAGTGCCGCGGCCCACCCGGCCCCGAAGCTGATGCAACTGCGCCAGCCCGAATCGCTCAGCATGCTCAATCACCATCAGCGTCGCATTAGGAACATCCACTCCAACCTCAATGACTGTTGTGGCGAGCATCAAACGGGCCCGGCCCGATGCAAAAGAGTTCATCGCTAATTTTTTTTCTTCAGGCGACATGCGTCCGTGGAGCACTACCAATTGATCTTTAAACAGAGGCGAGAGCCACTCGAAGGCGGTTTCGACTGCAGTAAGCGGCGGACCGCCACGCTCCACCAGGGGCTTCGCACTCGGGTTGACGGCAGCTCGCGGTGACGACAACCCCTCTTCTTCAATCACCGGACAAACCCAATAGGCCTGGCCACCCTGGGCGATAAAACCCTTGAGTCGATCGATGAGCTCGTCGCGCCTAGACGATGACATGAGCTTGGTGACAATCGATTGCCGATTGGGCGGGCGCTCATCAAGCATAGAAACATCGAGATCGGCAAGATAAGTCATCGCTAAGCTTCGCGGAATTGGCGTTGCCGACATGGCCAGCAAATGCGGAACACACGCCCCTTGTATCCCCTGGCTTCGCAGCGCGAGTCGTTGCCCAACGCCGAACCGATGCTGCTCATCCACAATCACCAGCACCAGATTTTTGAAAGCAATGTCTTTCTGAATCAAGGCATGCGTGCCTACAACGATCGACAGCTCGCCTGATATCAAAGCATTGAGTACATGCTTTCGGGATTTTGCAGCCATGCCGCCCACCAACAGCTCGACATGGCAACCCAAGGGCACGAGCCATTCCTTGAACTTTGCGAATAACTGCTCGGCCAGAATTTCCGTGGGCGCCATGATCGCCACCTGGCCTTTCGAACCCACAGCCTGGGCTGCTGCAAGCGCTGCGATAACCGTCTTTCCACTGCCCACATCGCCTTGCAGCAGGCGTTGCATCGGGCGCCCCTGCAAAAGATCGGAGGAAATCTCCTGCCAGACTCGTTCCTGTGCAGCTGTTAAACGAAATGACAGCTCTTTTCTCAAGCGGCTTGCAATTTCGCAATTGGAAAGTGTCTGGGCAATCTCGTTTTGTTTCTCGCGCCGGCCACGGCGCAGCGCCACTTGCTGGGCCAAAAGCTCATCGAAACGAATCCGATCCCAGGCCGGGCCTTCACGATCGGCAAGGCTTCTTGCAAGGCCAGTTCGATCCGCATCCGCTGGAGGAAAGTGAACCAACTCAATTGCCTCAGGCAAAGGCATTAAGCGCAGGGAATCCAGCATCTTGGCAGGCAGCCACTCTTTTGGCATTGCCTCTTTTGCCGCTTTTAGCACTGCCTTGCGAATGCTTGCCTGTTGTAAACCCGCCGTTGTGGGATAGACCGCAGCCAAGGGCTGCTTGCCGATTTCTTCGGGGGCAAGCCAGCCGCTACGAATACGTGGATGAATCAATTCAAGGCCTGCGATTGATCGGCGCGCCTCGCCAAGCACCCGGATCTTTTGCCCCGGCGCAAAAGCAGTCCGCATCGCATCTTTAAAGTAAATGAACCGCAGAAACGCTGCGCCCGACTCGTCTTCAACTCCGATAATCAAGGTGCGACGTGGGCGAAATACGACTTTAGACGAGATTACTTGAACCTGCAGCTGCACAAACTGGCCTGCAGGGGCCTGTGCTATGGAACAAACCTCTGACTCGTTTTCGTAGCGCAGGGGAAAGTGCAAAAGCACATCGATCCATCGCAATAACCCAAGTTTTTGAAATGCAGCAGGCAGAGCTTGTGTTGTGGCTGCGCTCATGGCTTAGGCCGAATTACAACCCGCTTAGTTTGCCAGCACCATCACGGCTTCCGCCTCAAAACCTGCGCCGCGCGGCAGGCTGGCAACGCCCACCGCAGCCCTTGCCGGATAAGGCTCTTGAAAATACTGAGCCATGATTTCATTGACTTTCGCAAAGTGGCTTAAGTCGGTAAGAAACAAATTGAGCTTGACAACATCATTGAGCGAGCCGCCTGCAGCTTTTGCAACCTCAGACAAATTACGAAACACCTGATGGATTTGCTGCTCTATGCCCTGCGCTGTGGAATCCCCAACAATCTGCATCGTGGCGGGGTCGAGAGGGATTTGGCCCGAAAGCCAGACCGTATTGCCGACTGCAACAGCCTGTGAATAGGTGCCGATTGCGGCAGGAGCATTTTTCGTTTGAATAATTTTTTTCATGATTTCATGATGATGGGCTGAACGCCAAACAGCCAGGCATGTCCCTGAAACACGAACCAAGCCCAGACCCCTACCCCCACACCGATCGTCGCTAGCGTGGCGAGGACATTGCCCTGAGGGCGAACAATTCCTTCACGCCGGTCACGCAGACGCGCCGCACGAAAGCTAAGGATCGCCCAAGCCAAAAACGAGCCAAACAAGAAAAGATCTGCCAATGTTCCATTGACCAAAAGATGTGCAAATGCCCAGACCTTCACGGAGATGACCATGGGGTGGCCGACTTTGGCCTTGATCTTATTGCCAGGAACATAGGCGGCTACCAAAAAAATCAGGGCAAAAACCATCAACAACGAAACGAGGTGGGAAATCCAGAACGGCGGCTGCCACAACACAATCGGGGCTTGTCGGGCAAGGCCATAGCCCATCACGATCAATAGCAGGCCGATCAAGGAGCCTATAGAAGTGAGGCCCTTCCAAGGCATTGGGCCAATTTTTTGAACTGTCTGCCCACGCCAGCCTTCTGCAAAAATCCTTGTGGAGTGCATCGCCAGAAACAGCGCCAAGCCAATCACCAGATACATCATGAGCAGGATCCTTTCATGAAAAACTGCGTGAACGAGGGCCCAATAAAAAAATAGGTGGTGCCGATGAGAGGAGTCGAACCCCCGACCTTCGCATTACGAATGCGCTGCTCTACCAACTGAGCTACATCGGCTTGCTGGAAAGCCGCAAGTTTAATTCAGACCCTTCGGCATGGGAAATCGCACATTCTCTTCCACGCCCGGGAGCTTTCTTACCGACAACGCGCCAAGCGCCTTGACTGCAGCGAGCAAGCCTTGCACCAGATTTTCAGGCGCAGAGGCGCCCGCCGTAATACCGACGCGCACTGAGCCTTTAAGCCATTCCGATTTCAGCTCAGCGGCGCTGCCGACCAAATAAGCGGGCACGCCAAATCTCTCAGCGACCTCACGCAAACGATTGCTGTTTGAACTCGTTGGGCTGCCAACAACCAAGACGACATCGACCTGCCTCGCCATGAGCTTGACCGCATCTTGCCGATTCTGAGTGGCATAACAAATATCGCTTTTCTTTGGCCCCAAGATTCCGGGAAATTTTTTCGACAGCGCCTCCACAATTACTGCGGTGTCATCGACTGACAACGTCGTTTGGCTGACATAAGCAAGTCGCTCCGGAGTTTTGACGGCCAGCGTATCGACACCCGCGACATCCTCGACCAGATACATGCCTTCTTCGCACTGGCCCATGGTGCCTTCCACCTCGGGATGGCCCGCATGGCCAATCATGATCACCTCATAGCCATCGGCACGCAGCTTTTTCACTTCCACATGCACCTTGGTGACTAATGGACATGTCGCATCAAATACTTCTAGCTGACGTTGTTTCGCATGGTCTCTCACTTTCAATGAAACCCCGTGGGCGCTCATGATGACGCGGGCGCCGAGCGGCACCTCATCAAGGTCTTCAACGAAAATCGCGCCCTTATTACGCAAGTCAGAGACGACATGGTCGTTATGGACAATTTCATGGCGCACATAAATTGGCGCACCAAATTTCTCTAATGCGCGCTCAACAATTTCGATGGCGCGCTCAACCCCTGCGCAAAAGCCACGCGGCTCGGCAAGCACCACTTCTTCGAGCTGCTCAAAACGCATGGGCGATTCAGTCTGACTCACAGATCAATTCCTCTCTTACAACAAACCGATAATGCGAACATCAAATCGCATCGGCTGCCCGGCAAGCGGGTGGTTAAAGTCAAACACAGCAGCATCCCCCTCCCAACACTTGAAAATTGCGGCGACGCGTCCGCCGTTTCCATCTGGCGTGGGGAACTCAACAATGTCGCCTGGCTCGACAGGATCCTCTGGGTTGGCATAGCGATCAAGCAGTCGTTTGCTAACTTTTTGTATCAGGTCAGGATTGCGCGGGCCAAAGCCATCGTCTGGGCCCAGGTCATAAGTGCGCTCATCGCCTTCCCTCAACGCAATCAGGCACCGCTCAAGCGCCGGCGCAATTTGGCCCTCGCCCACTTGGATCGTGGCGGGCTTGTCTTCAAAAGTATCAAAGAGCACCTGGCCGTCTGCCAATGTGAGACGGAAATGCAGGGTCACATGCGAGCCTGATTGAATTCCTTCAGCAGATGAGTCCTGAGCAGTAGGCATAAAGGTCGATAGCGCGAAGTTTTGTAAGCCGCAATAGTATTAATTTTAGGTGTAATGCCCATGCCAATGATGAAACCCCCTCAAGAGCCCCTGCCACGCGAAAAACTGCTGGCGCGCGGGCCCAAAAGCCTCGAGGATGCGGAGCTTTTCGCTCTCCTTCTTGGCACTGGGCAAAGTGGGCTCTCAGCCATGCAGCTGGCCCAAGACCTCTTGCAAAACTTTGGCAGTGTCTCCGCAACCCTTTCAGCGCCCTGGGAGCAGATCGGAAGACAGCCCGGGATTGGGCTCGCCCGATATGCCGCAATACAAGCAAGCCGGGAGCTCGTCCGCAGAGCGTCGGCCGAACCGCTACGTGAGCGGGTACTAATTAATAGCCCCGAGGCGGTGACCCGATTTTTGGTGAGCGAGATCGGGGGCCTCCACCGGGAAGTCTTTGGTGCATTGTTTCTCGATAGCCACCACAAGCTGATCCGGTTTGAGACGCTTTTCTCGGGCACCCTGACGCAAACAAGTGTCTATCCAAGGGAAGTCGCCAAAAGGGCCCTGCAGTTAAACGCTTCCTCGGTAATCGCAGCGCACAATCACCCTTCTGGCAGACCAGAGGCTAGCCAGGCCGACCAGCTGCTTACCGCCCAGCTTCGAAGAACCCTTGCCGCTGTCGATATCGTTTTGCTCGACCACGTGATCGTGGCGTCCGGGCAGGCCAGCTCAGCCTAGGCGCAAAGGGACATGGGCTGGCAGCCCCATTAGGTGGCTCTGCCTGGCGAACCAAACCAGGTTTGACCTAAGTCTTTGTTTTCTAATAGAATTGCAGTCTTTGCCGAAATTCGGCCGTTTACGAGCACTAAGGAAAAAATCATGGCACGAGTCTGCCAAGTAACGGGCAAAACGCCGATGGTGGGGAACAATGTTTCTCACGCCAACAACAAAACCAAGCGTCGCTTCCTGCCCAACGTGCAGTACAAGCGCTTTTGGGTAGAGAGCGAAAACCGCTGGGTGCGCCTTCGCGTTACGCCAGCCGCTGTGCGCACGATCACCAAACACGGCATTGACACCGTTCTGGCCGATCTTCGCGCCAAAAACGCGCTTTAATTTAACGAATATCTAATCACCGAGAACAATCATGGCAAAAGGCGGCCGCGAAAAAATCAAGCTGGAGTCCACTGCGGGCACTGGGCACTTCTACACCACGACCAAAAACAAAAAGACCATGCCTGAGAAAATGGAGATCAAAAAATTTGATCCCAAGGCTCGCAAGCATGTCATGTACAAAGAGGCAAAGATCAAGTAAGCGTCAAGCAGCTGGCCTGCTCGAAGCCCAAGACCCGCATCAGGCAACTCATGCGGGTTTTTTATTCAGCGACATAGTTAACTGACTAAGGCAAATGCGAGCAGACTTAACAAAGGTGTAAACCATGGATCTCGGACTTAAAATAAAACGGGCGCTTGTGCTGGGGGCAGGCAGTGGACTGGGCAAAGCCGTTGCAATCTCTTTGGCTGCCGAAGGCGCCAATGTCGTGGTAGCAGGTCGCACACAAGAAAAAATTGAAGCGACTTGTGCAGAGATCAAGGCCACAGGCGGAAATGCATTTGCCTTGGTGTGCGACCTGCGTGATCTGGATTCAATTCCTGGCGTGGCTCAAGCGGCGAAAAAATTATTGGGCGGCAGCGTTGAGATTCTGTTTAACAACGGCGGCGGCCCCGCCCCAACGCCGGCACAGGGCCAGCCCCTGCAAGCCTGGCATGAGCAGTTCGATAATTTGGTGGCAAGCGTCATTGCCATGACCGATGCGGTGCTGCCCGATATGAAGGCTGCCGGCTGGGGCAGAGTCATTACCAATGCCTCCTCGGGCGTGGTGGTTCCTATTCCGAACCTTGCAATGTCTAATTCGTTAAGGTCGGCCCTGGTTGGTTGGAGCAAAACCTTGGCCAGTGAAGTGGCCGCACAGGGAATTACGGTGAACATGGTGCTGCCGGGCCGAATCAACACCGACCGCTTACAGTTTTTAGATGAAGCCCGTGCCAAGCGGGAAAACACCACCGCGCATGAAGTGAGCGAAAAGATGAAGGCGGCCATTCCGGCCAAGCGCTACGGCAACCCGAATGAATACGGCGATGTGGTGGCTTTTCTAGCTTCTACCCGCGCAAGCTACATCACCGGCTCAATGATTCGGGTGGATGGCGGCGCGATCGCAAGCGTTTAAGCCGACCTGCGCCATGCGGCTTGGCAGCGCATGGTTCACGATGCGCTTAAGCTCACCAGCTGCCTCAAGCAGGCCTTCAAAATTCAGGCCCGTATCAAAACCAGATCGCTGCAGAAGGTAAGCTGCATCTTCAGTGCAGATGTTGCCGCTTGCGCCAGGCGCATAAGGGCAGCCGCCCAAGCCACCCAAAGAGCTGTCGAAATGACGAATGCCCTCATTGGCAGCGGCCATGACATTGGCAAGGCCCAAACCCCGTGTGTCGTGAAAATGCATGACGAGCCGAACAGGGTATTTTTGTGCGACCAAATAGCGGCTCACATGCTCAACATCTTTGGGCGCACCCATTCCCGATGTGTCACAAACCGACACGCTATCGACACCGAGCGCTACAAACCGTTCTACCCACTGATAGACATCTGCCTCTTTCACCCAGCCTTCAAAGGGGCAGCCAAATGAAGTGGACAGAGAGATATTGACTGAAATGCCCTGATCTTTCGCAAGCCCCACCACCTCGGAGAGCTGAGCAAAAGACTCCTCGCGCGACATGCGCATGTTTTCTCGGTTATGGCTCTCGGAAACCGACATTACAAGATTGAATTCATCAACACCGACGCTCATAGCGCGTTGAGCGCCTTTAAAATTAGGAATAAGTGCGACATAAGTTACGCCCTTTTCGCGCTTGATTTTTTCAAACACATCAGCAGCATCAGCCAGCATGGGGATACGGGCCGGATTTGAGAATGCGGATACTTCAATTCGGTCAAAGCCGAGGGTTGAAAGCCGATTGATCAGGCTAATCTTTTGTTCAGTGGGAACAAACTCGGGCTCCATCTGAAAGCCATCACGGGTCACCACTTCGCCAAAGTAAACGCGTTCAGTCATATCTGCTCACGAGAGTATTTATTGATCAATTTTCTTTGGCCTTATTCCATATTGAACGAGCACTTCCTCTGTATGCTCGCCAAGACGCGGTGCCGCGTGACGAACATTGCCCGGCGTACGGCTTAATTTGGGAACAATGCCTGGCTGCAGCACATCCGCACCCTTGTGATCCTTCACCGTTAGCAACATATCACGGGCTACATAGTGCCGGTCTTTCGCGATATCTGCGGCTGTATAAATCAAGCCACCAGGAACAGAGGCCTTATTCAATTGCTCCACCACCTCTGCAGAGGACCGCTGCCTTGTCCACTGCGCTATTGCTAAGTCTATTTCCTCAACGCGTTTTACGCGACCCTGATTATCTGCAAGATCAGGGTCGTTCGCCAAATCCTCGCGGCCAATCAGCGTCATGAGCCGCTTGAAAATACTGTCACCATTGCCTGCGACCAGTACCCATCCATCATTGCTGGGGTAGGCATTGCTCGGGGCAATGCCGGGCAGTGAGGAGCCTGCAGGCTCTCGGCTTTTGCCTGTCAAGCCATATTCGGGAATCAGGCTTTCCATGCAGTTAAACACTGATTCATAGAGCGCAACATCGATTTCTTGGCCAAGGCCGCTCTGGTTGCGTTCATGCAAAGCCATCAGAATTCCGATCACGCCATGCAAGGCTGCCAAAGTGTCGCCGATGCTTACGCCCACACGCACCGGCACACGGCCCGGCTCGGCCGTAAGGTAACGCAGGCCGCCCATAGCCTCGCCCACCACGCCAAAGCCAGGGAGGTTTTTATAGGGCCCCGATTGGCCAAAGCCCGAGACGCGCAACATGATGATCTTCGGGTTGATTTTTGAGAGTTCTGCATAGCCCAAGCCCCATGACTCCATCATGCCGGGGCGAAAGTTTTCAATGAGCACATCGGCCTGTGCGACTAGCAACCGAAGTGCCTCTTGGCCTTCTTCTGATTTCAGGTCCAACACCACCGATTTTTTATTGCGGGATTGCACCTCCCACCAAATGGAGCTTTCGCCATTCATGATGCGCCAGTTGCGCAAAGGATCACCCGCGCCTGGGGGCTCCACCTTGATGACGGTTGCGCCAAAATCGCCCAGAGTCTTGCCTGCAAATGGGCCGGCAATGAGCTGGCCCAGCTCAATGACTTTGAGGCCGCTAAGGGGGCCCGAAAAGTTCAATTTTGTGTGCATACGCCTCGCAAACTCAAAAACCCAATCATAGTTCGGAACGTATTAAAAAAGAAGATTCTCAAGGATTAGAAAGCAGCACTCCAGTCCTTGAGTCGAACCCTTGAGTTTTGATCTCTTTAGTTATCCAGCAGAGGTGAAGAAAGCCTCGTTAAATATGAGCTCAAAAGCGGCCAGTCCGTTACAGCGAGAGACTCGTCAACCACACCAATTAGATCAAGCAGGATAAAGACTATAAGCGCGATAAAAACAAGGTATTTCAATGCTTCTCTTGCTATTAGAAAAATTCTTGAATGTTCATTTGTAATAACTAGATGATTTAAGAATCGACTTAGGTTCGTACGAGTTAGGATAAAAAGGTTACGCATTTCAATCTCCAAGAACTCCGGCAAAAGTGCCGGGCTAGAGATGATGATTAAGCAATCGCTTGGAAGAGAAAATCAGCCTGAAGTCTTAGAGAAACGGCCGATGTAAGAAAACCTGACAATTAATGCGCGTGCAGAATACTCGCAGCAAATCCCGCAATGCCAATGCCCACCAGCATCAGGGCAGGCTGTTGCCAAGCGGCCGCTTTTAAGCCTCCATGGCTGTGGTCATGCGCCTGGGCATGCAACTGAGGAATGAGATCTGACAGCGCAATGTAAATAAAGTTGGCAGCGGCCACCACTAGCACATAAGGCACCCACTCGCCGGCCTGGCCAAGGAACAAAAAGCCCAACAAAGCGCCAAAAAGCGCGCCGCAGCCTGTTAGGACATTGAAGAAAAGCGCTCTAAGCTTTGTGAAGCCGCTATTCAAAAGCACTAAGAAGTTGCCAATTTGCATCGGTACTTCATGGGTTGCAACAGCGAATGCCGTAAGCAGGCCAAGATAAGGGTCAGCGTAAAACGCAGCAGCAATCAAAATACCGTCTGCAAACGCATGCACCGCCCCCCCAATCAGGATTGCCCAGCCGCCACGGCCAGCGCGCATCGCATCGTGTCCGCTTGGGTGATTGTGGCCATCATGCTCATGATGGTGATCATGACGAAGAATGGCCAGCCGCTCCAAGATAAAAAACCCAACGAGGCCGCACAGCAAGGTAAAGCTCACGGCATGGATCTCGCCGCCCATGTGCACACTTTCCGGCAGCAAATGCAAAAGGCCAGTGCCCAGTAACATGCCCGCTGAAAAACTGACCAAGCGCTCCACCCACCGAGACAGTGGCCCAAGCGACACCACCGCCGCCATCAGAATTGACACGACGGTGGCGGCCACTGCCGCAAGCAAAGTGTAGGCCAAAAGCATGCCGTTTAAGCAACCCCGTGTTGCTTAAACCAAGCCACTGCGCGCTTGAAGGCATCCTCTGCCGTCTCTTTTCGATAGCTCGGCCGATAGTCAGCATGAAAGGCATGCGGCGCATCCGGATACATCACAATTTTCGATGCCTGCGAGGCTTTGCTGCCAAATGACAAACGGGTCTCCATCTCTGTCACGGTGTCATTCGGAATGCCATCATCTTTCCCGCCGTAGAGTCCCAACACAGGGAAATTCAACTTGTCCGCAATGTCATGAGGATGCTTTGGAGTTGCCTCATTGACTGTGGTCATAAGCCTTCCGTACCAAGCTACACCCGCTTTCATTTTCTGGTTCACTGCAGATGACATCCAGACGATGCGCCCGCCCCAACAAAAACCGGTAATGCCCATTTTGCCTGCATCTCCGCCATTCGCAGCTGCCCACGCCAGAGTTGCATCCACATCGCCAAGCACTTGAGCATCAGACACCTTGCTCACCACATTGGCAAAGATATCAGCAATGTTTTTATACTGGCTCACATCGCCTTGGCGCACAAAGAAATCGGGCGCAATTGCCAGATAGCCAAGCTTCGCAAAGCGCCTGCAGGTGTCTTTGATGTATTCGTGAACGGCGAAAATTTCATGCACAACAATTACGGTGCCCAATTTTGTTTTTCCAGCAGGCATTGCCCGGTAAGCAGGAATCTTGCGGTCTTTGGCAGGAATTTCCACCATGCCTGCAGTCAATCCTACGGTGTCAGTGGTGATCACCTGTGCAAGCAAAGGGCCTGTGGGTGCAACAGCCGCAGCAAAGCCTGCAGCAACCGAGCCTTGTATGAATCCGCGGCGCGAACTGCCTGTTTCAGTTTGAGGCGACAACGAATCGATTTCTTGCTTCAATGAATCCAGCATAACAATTCTCCTTTTAGCTTTACGCATGTCATGAGGCCTGCTAGTGGGCCTCATCCCAGTTATCACCGACCCCCACTTCAACTAACAGCGGTACACGCAGCAAAGCCACACGCACCATTTTTTCATGCAACAGGCCGCGAATCGTCTCTACTTCCGTTTGCGGCACCTCTAGAACCAATTCGTCGTGCACCTGCAAAACCAACCGAGATCTTAGCTTTTCTTTTTCGAGGCTATGCTGCACTTCGATCATGGCGAGCTTAATGAGATCTGCAGCCGTGCCCTGCATGGGTGCGTTAATGGCGGCCCGCTCTGCCGCTTGCCGGCGTGGGCCATTGGGCGAGTTGATCTCCGGCAGCCAGAGCCTTCTGCCAAATACGGTCTCGACATAGCCTTGCGCCCTAGCGGCCTGGCGAATGTCCTCCATATAGCGGGCGACTCCAGGGTATTTGGCAAAGTATTGATCAATATAGTTTTTGGCGACTCCCCGATCAATATCGAGATTTCGGGCAAGGCCGAAGGCGCTCATGCCGTAGATCAAGCCGAAATTAATGACCTTGGCATAACGACGCTGCTCAGAATTCACTTGATCGATCGGCACACCAAACACCTCACTGGCGGTGGCCTTGTGTACATCTTCTCCAGCCTGAAACGCTTTTAATAGGCCAGCGTCTTGCGACAAATGGGCCATGATTCGCAGCTCAATTTGCGAATAGTCGGCCGACATCAGTTTGTAGCCCGCTGGCGCAACGAATGCCTGCCGAATGCGGCGGCCTTCAGCAGTTCTCACGGGAATGTTCTGAAGATTCGGGTCGCTTGAGGCGAGCCGGCCCGTGACCGCCACCGCCTGAGAAAACGTGGTGTGAACCCGGCCGGTTTTGGGGTCGACCATTTTGGGTAGCTTGTCACAATAGGTCGACTTTAATTTTGAAAGGCTTCGCCACTCCAAAAGCACTCTCGGCAGGGGGTAATCTTCAGCAAGCTTTTCCAACACCTCTTCATCGGTCGATGCGGCACCTGTTGCGGTTTTTTTCACTGGTGCATAGCCCAGCTTTCCGAACAGAATTTCACCAAGCTGCTTGGGCGAGCCCAGGTTAAAAGGCTGTCCGGCGAGATCGTGGGCCTTGGCCTCAAGCGCAGAAATTTTTTCGGCAAGCTCCTCGCTTTGCGCCTCGAGCAATGGGGCATTGATTTCAATGCCGTTGTGCTCCATCTGCCACAGCACCTGGGCCACCGGAATTTCGATGGACTCGTAGACCTTCAAAAGCTCTGGCGAGGCCTGAATCTGCGGCCATAAGGTTGTATGCACATGCAAGGTGAAATCCGAATCCTCGCTTGAATACCGCGTGGCCGTATCAATCGCCACCTGCTCAAAGCCAATACGAGAAGCCCCCTTGCCAGTGACATCGTCATAACTTAAACCCTTACGACCCAAGTGCCTCTGGGCTAGCGAATCCAAGTCGTGTGACTTGTGCGCCTCGAGCACATAAGATTCAAGCAAGGTATCGTGGGCAATCCCACGCAGAAAAATGCCAACCCCTGCAAACACATGCTGGTCATACTTTAAATTCTGGCCCACTTTTTTATGTGAGGCGTCTTCAAGCCAAGGCTTTAGCTTTGCAAGAACTTCTTGCGCGGGCAGTTGATCGGGCACGCCCGCATAGTCGTGACCAAGGGGCACATACCAAGCCTTGCCCACTTCCGTGGAAAACGACAGTCCAACGATCTTGGCGGCCCGGGCATCGATGGAGGTTGTTTCTGTATCCACAGCCACCAAATCGGCCGCGGTAATTGCCTCGACTAAGGCATCGAATGCAGGCCAATCCATAACCGCTTGGTATTGGGCTTCCAAATCAAACAAGCTTGCCGCGACAAGGCTAGGCTCTGGAGATGATGGCGCGCTGTTTAATGAATCCGACGAGGCCGCGGCTCTGCCCCCTGCAGAGGCGGGCGCCGCATCACCAATTCCGCGTAGACTTCGGTCGAGCTGATACTCCTGTTTGAGTCTTGCAATTTCGGCCTCATTAATGGGCGAAAAGCTCAGGGCTTGATCAAAACTATTGACGACTTGAGACAAGTCGCAATCGGTTTTCACGGTGACCAATACTCTTGCAGTGGGCAGCCAGCCCAGGGACTTGCGCAGGTTTTCACCAACGACACCACTGACCTGATCGGCCGCTGCAATGACCGCATCCAGCGATCCATATTGACTGATCCATTTCGCGGCGGTTTTAGGCCCGACTTTTTCCACGCCTGGCACATTGTCAGAAGCGTCCCCCACTAAAGAAAGGTAATCGACGATGCGCTCAGGTGGAACGCCAAACTTCTCAATCACCGCGTCACGATCGGATACTTTTGCAGGCCCGCCATCCCGGCTCATGGTATCGATCAAAATGACGTGGTCATTGACCAACTGAGCCAAGTCTTTATCACCCGTCGCAATTACGGTGTTTAAGCCCTTGGCACTCGCTTGTTTGGCCAAAGTACCGATCACGTCATCGGCTTCAACACCGGGCACCTGCAACAATGGCCAGCCCAAAGCGCGCACTGCGTCGAACACGGGCGCAATCTGGGCTGCAAGATCCTCGGGCATGGAGGCTCGGTTAGCCTTGTACTCAGGATAAATCTCATCGCGGAAGGTAGGCCCCTTTGGGTCAAACACGCAGGCCACATAGCGCGACGGCCACTCGGCCTGCACCCGGCGCAGCATATTGATCATGCCCGTAAGCGCCCCGGTGGGAGCACCGGACTTCGCCCTGAGATCCGGCAAGGCGTGAAAAGCCCGATACAGAAAACTCGAGGCGTCGATCAGCAGTAAACGGTCTTGGGAAGTTGCGCTCACCGCGAGCAGTCCTAAACAAAAGAGGTAAGCCCTCAGTGTAGCTAAAATCAGGGTTTCGGCCTTTGCCAGCACGCCATGAATAGCCCCGCCTTAGCTCCTGTTAACTTTATCCGCAACATTATCGATGCCGACTTGGCCCAAGGCCGAGTCAAGGGCGTGGTCACGCGATTCCCGCCAGAGCCCAACGGCTATTTGCATTTTGGGCACGCCAAGTCGATCTGCCTGAATTTCGGCTTGGCCCGCGACTACTACGGCCGCTGCCACTTGCGGCTTGATGACACTAACCCCACCAAAGAAGAGCAGGAATATGTCGATGCCATTGAAGCCGCAGTGAAATGGCTGGGCTTTGACTGGGGAAGTCACCATTATTTTGCAAGCGATTATTTCGAAAAGCTGTATGACTTTGCAGAAAGCCTGGTGCTCGCCGGCAAAGCTTATGTTGACTCGCAAAATGCTGAAGACATGCGCGCCAATCGCGGCACACTGACTTCGCCGGGCAAAAACTCACCCTTTCGCGACCGCCCGATCCAAGAGAGCCTGCAGTTATTCAAAGACATGCGTGCAGGCAAGTTTCCCGATGGCGCCCATGTGCTTCGTGCCAAGATCGACATGGCCTCGCCCAATATGAATATGCGCGATCCTGTGCTGTATCGCATTCGACATGCCGAGCACCACCGCACTGGCAATGCCTGGTGCATCTATCCCATGTACGACTATGCACATCCGCTATCAGATGCCATCGAATCGATTACCCATTCCATCTGTACGCTCGAGTTTGAAGACCATCGGCCGCTTTATGACTGGCTATTGGAACAAGTGGCCGCCTGCGGCAAGCTCGACCCAAAGGCCCTTCCGCATCAGTATGAATTTGCCAGGCTGAACCTGACGTTTGTTGTGCTTTCAAAACGCAAGCTCATTGAGCTTGTTGAAAAGAAACATGTTCATGGCTGGGATGACCCACGCATGCCCACTCTGGTGGCCGCGCGTAGGCGTGGCTACACACCCGAAGGCTTTCGCCGATTTGCCGAAATGATCGGTGTGTCAAAGTCTGATGGATGGATCGATTACAGCGTGCTGGAAGAGTGCATGCGCGACCACTTGAACGACACTGCCCTGCGCCGTATTGCCGTGCTCGACCCCTTAAAGCTGGTGCTTGAAAACGTGGAACCTGGCCATGAGGAAGATTGCTTTGCGCCCAATCACCCACAGCAGCCCGAACTTGGCAAGCGCGCTGTGCCGCTTACGCGCGACCTCTGGATTGAGCGCGAGGACTTTATGGAAACGCCCGTGAAAGGGTTTTTCCGCCTCTCGCCGGGCACTCAAGTGCGGCTTCGGTATGGTTATGTCATTGAGTGCACAGGTTTCGACAAGAACTCGCAAGGCGTGGTGACTGAGGTGCGAGCGAAGATTTTTCCAGATAGCAAAAGCGGCACACCCGGGTCAGACAATTACAAAGTAAAAGGCAATGTCCATTGGGTAAGCGCCAGGCATGCCTACATGTCAGAAGTGCGTTTGTATGACCGTTTGTTTTTACATCCCACACCAGGTGCACGCCGCGAGGGCGATGCGCCCGATCTTGAGCGCAATTTCTTGGATGACATCAATCCGAATTCACTGACCGTCATCCAGGCGGCGCTTGAGCCCTGTTTAAAGGAAGCAAAAGCGGAAGAGCGTTTTCAGTTCGAGCGCCATGGCTACTTTGTTGCCGACTATGCCGACTCGCAACCCGGCAGACCTGCCTTTAACCGTACGGTCACCTTAAAAGATTCCTGGAAGTAATTGATGAAAGTTGTCGCGCACAACCCCGCGCTCTGTGTCATTGATATTGAGACACCTGTGCCGAAAGCCGGCGAGGTACTTATTGAGGTGGCTTACGCTGGCGTGAATCGCCCCGACTTGCTTCAGCGCAAAGGCGCTTACCCACCGCCTCCTGGCGCATCGCCCTATATGGGGCTTGAGGTCAGCGGCACCGTCAAAGCAATCGGCCCAGGCGTTACACAATGGAAAGTAGGCGAACAAATCTGCGCATTAACGCCGGGTGGGGGTTACGCACAAGCAGTTATTACGCCCGCGGGCCACTGCTTTCCAGTTCCCAAAGGATTGTCTTTATTGCAAGCAGCGGCCTTGCCCGAAACCTATATGACAGTGTGGGCTAACCTAATTGAACGCGGCAAGCTTCGCGCAGGCGAAACTGTGCTAATTCATGGCGGATCAAGTGGCATTGGTGTGACCGCGATTCAAATTGCAAAGTGGGCTGGCGCAAGAGTATTCACAACCGTGGGCTCTGAGGAAAAAGCCAAGGCCTGCAAAGCCCTTGGCGCAGACATTGTGATGAATTACAGAACGGAAGACTGGGCTGCCACTTTGAAAGAGGCAGTAAAGCCCGCCAAAGGGGTGCAACTTATTCTCGATATGGTGGGCGGCCCCTATACCGAGAAAAACCTGCGAAGCCTTGAGCCAGAGGGAAGGCTCGTACAAATTGCGTTTTTGCAAGGCGCAAAGCTTGAAATCGACTTGCAGCCCATGATGATGAAACGGCTCACCATCACCGGCTCCACGCTTCGTGCCCGCTCTGAGGAGGAAAAAGCGCGAATCGCACTGAGCCTGCGCCATGCCTTGTGGCCCGAGCTAGCGGTGGGCAGGCTATTACCCGTTATTCATTCGGTCTTTCCCCTGCTCGAAGTAGGCAAAGCCCATGATCTAATGGAGTCTTCTGCCCATGTCGGCAAAATCATGCTCAAAGTATCGGACTAAACCATGACTTCCCTCGATCACCCTCGGATCAAGCTATACGTCTACACCTCAGGCCAAGCCCAACTGCTCATGCGCGTTGTGCGCTTTTTGGCTGCGCGCAACATTGCGGTTGAGATTGGAAATAACTTTGTTAAGTTTCCGCGTGGCGAGGCTGCCGGTGATGAAGCAGCCTCGACGCTTAAAGAAATTGGATTTCGTGTGCTCACGAGCATGGATCATTTCCACGCAGAGGCCGATCAGGGCATGAAGGAAAAATCGGCAGCACTTCTTTCTGAAGAGAACACACCGAAAGGCCATGTTCATGGCCCTGGCTGTGGGCATGAACACCATGAGCATGGCCCGGGCTGCGACCACGATCACGGCCACGACCATGGCCATGATCACCACCACGATCACAACCATAAGCATTAAGCCATGGGGGCTTCGCACAGGCCTTCGGCACTCGGCCGCGGGGCCATTCGAATTCGTGGCGCCAGGCAAAACAACCTAAAAAACATTGACATTGATCTGCCGCTTGGCGAGCTGATCGTGGTCACCGGAGTGTCGGGCTCTGGAAAAAGCTCTTTGGTCTTTGACACCCTCTATGCAGAGGGGCAGCGCCGCTATGTCGAGACATTTTCGGCCTATGCGCGGCAGTTTCTCGATCGCATGGATAAACCCCAAGTCGAGAAAATAGAAGGTGTGCCGCCAGCGATTGCGATCGACCAAACGAATCCGGTGCGTACATCGCGCTCCACCGTAGGCACCATGACCGAGCTCAATGATCACTTCAAGCTCATGTTTGCAAGGCTTGCCGAGCTGCACTGTCAGTCGTGCGCAAAGCCGGTAAGGCGCCAAACGGCGCAAGGCATTGCCATGATCATTTCGGCAAGCCCCGTGGACTCGCGCATTGAGGTGAGTTTTCCGATTCGCACCCCAGAGTCGCTCCCCCATGAGGAGATTGAGCACTGGCTATCGGCCCAGGGCTTTACCAAGATACAGTCACGCACCGCCGATACCCTATTTGTCATTCAGGATCGTTTTGTGCTGCGGCAAGATACCGCCAGCAGTCGAATCCATGAAGCAGTAGAGTCAGCCCTGCGTTATGGGCATGGCAAGTGTCGGATCTCGATTGGCGAGAGCACGCACGATTTCACCAGTAACTTGGCCTGTGCGCCATGTGGCATTCAGTACAGCGAGCCAAGGCCAGCATTGTTCTCGTTTAATTCGCCGATTGGCGCCTGCGAGACCTGTCGAGGCTTTGGTCGGGTAATTGGGATTGATCCGGGGTTAGTCATTCCCGACGAACGCAAATCTCTGACAGAAGGCGCCGTAAAGCCGTGGCAAACCAAATCTTATGAGGACTGCCAGACGGAACTTCTGATACACGCCGCCCGCAGGGGTATACCGACTGATGTGTCTTTCAAAGATCTTTCCGAAAAAGATCGTCAATGGATTTTCGAGGGAGATGCCCACTGGTCGGGCGATTGGAACCGCCAGTGGTACGGTGTTAACCGCTTTTTTGAGCACCTGGAGAGCAAGGCCTACAAAATGCATGTGCGCGTGCTGCTCTCGCGCTATCGCAGCTACACCGAGTGCCATGCCTGCAAAGGCGCACGGCTAAAGCCCGAAGCGCTGCTGTGGCGCGTCAACGGCAAAACGATTCACGAAGTCATGCTCATGCCGATTGATTCGGCGCTTCGCTGGGCAAAGGAAGCCCTGAAAGTTTCAAGCGCGAGTGGCAGCAGTGCGGCTCAGCAGGCCGCCTCGGATCTCGTGGGCCGTGAAATTCTGTCGCGTCTAGGTTTTTTGTCTGAAGTGGGCCTGGGCTATCTCACTCTAGATCGGCAATCACGAACACTCTCGGGCGGCGAGGTGCAACGCATTAATCTAACTACCGCCCTAGGCACGTCGCTGGTGAACACCTTATTTGTTCTGGATGAGCCCTCCATTGGCCTGCACCCGCGTGACTTACACCGAATTGTGCGTGTCATGCACCGACTGCGCGATGCAGGCAACACCTTGGTCGTTGTAGAGCATGACCCACTGGTCATGGCTGCTGCCGATCGTGTGATCGACATGGGGCCAGGGCCTGGAGAGCACGGCGGCACCGTGTTATTTAATGGCAATTACGCCGCACTTTGCCAAACAAAAACCCTGACGGGCGATTACCTTGCGGGAAGGCGTAAGGTCCAAGACGATACAGCTGCGACAGCGACGCGCACAACGAAAGAGTCGATCAAGCTGGTCGGAGCTCGTGCCAACAACTTAAAGTCGGTTGAGCTTACGGTGCCCCTAAATCAGCTTGTCTGCATTACAGGCGTATCAGGGAGCGGCAAATCCACCCTTGTGCAAGACGTGCTCTACCCCGCGCTTTGCAAAGCGAAAGGGAAATCTACTGAAACCCCGGGTGCGCACGACTGGGTTGTGGGCGCAGAAAAAATCCACGATGTTGTGCTAATCGACCAATCACCGATCGGCAAAACAACGCGATCAAACCCTGTGGTGTATGTGGGTGCCTTTGATGCCATTCGTACACGTTTTGCTGGCCTTTCCGAATCAAAACAACGTAACTACACGCCAGGCACTTTCAGCTTTAATTCGGGAGATGGCCGCTGCCCCACCTGTGGCGGCAACGGCTTTGAGCATGTGGAAATGCAGTTTTTATCTGATGTGTACCTGCGCTGCCCCGACTGCGACGGCAGGCGTTTTCGCGGCGAAATTCTTGAGATCACCTTGAAAGGAAAATCCATTTCCGATGTGCTCGACCTCACAATCAGCGAGGCGCTGGAGTTTTTCGCAGGTGACGAAGAAATTGCGCGGCGCCTAGCGCCTTTGGCCGATGTTGGCCTGTCGTATCTGAAATGCGGGCAGCCTGTGCCCACACTCTCAGGCGGCGAGGCGCAACGACTAAAAATTGCAGGCCAACTGGCGCAAGCCGCAGACAAGAAAATCAAGGGTGCATTGCTCATTTTCGATGAGCCGACCACAGGTCTTCACTTTGATGACATTGCAAAGCTCTTAAAAGCATTACAGGCGCTAAAAACAATTGGGCATAGCCTTTTGGTGGTTGAGCACAACACCGATGTGATGCTGGCCTCGGATTGGCTGATTGATCTTGGCCCCGGGGCGGGGGAGGAAGGTGGCGCTATTGTTGCCCAGGGCTCGATACACGACCTGATCGCCTGCCCCGAGTCGCATACCGGCCGCGCACTCGAGCAAGCGCTGGCGCAGCTATCGGGAAGCTTAAACGTGCTTACAGCACAAGAGCCTTTTTTATTGCAAGTAAACGACTCAGCCGTTAAAGAGGTTTTTCACCAGGATATCGAAATTCACGGTGCGCGCGAGCACAACCTGAAAAATGTCTCCGTCGATATTCCTCGGGAGAAAATGACCGTGATCACGGGCGTATCAGGCAGCGGCAAATCGACGCTGGCTTTCGATATTTTGTTCGCGGAGGGGCAACGCCGCTACCTTGAGTCGCTCAATGCCTATGCAAGGCAGTTCGTGCAGCCCGCGAGCCGGCCGGATATGGATGCGGTGTTCGGGATCCCCCCAACTGTTGCGATTGAGCAGCGCACGAGCCGGGGTGGAAGAAAAAGCACGGTCGGAACACTCACCGAGATTCACCATTTCCTGCGCCTGCTCTATGTCAAAACAGGCACACAGCACTGCCCTAGCTGCGATGTCGCGATCAGGCCACAAAGCATTGAATCGATTCTTGCCGCGCTCATGAAGCGCCACCGCAATCAGCGCGTCGGTTTTATGGCGCCCCTGGTTGTAGGCCGTAAAGGCATCTACCAAGACCTGGCAAAGTGGGCGGCGGGAAAAGGCCACACCCATTTGCGAGTAGATGGCGAGTTTGTTCGAACGGATGCCTTCCCAAAGATTGATCGCTTTAAAGAGCACAACATTGAGCTTCCTTTGGGTGACACCGTAGTTAAGCCCGGCAGCGAAGCAGCGGTTCGCGAGCTGCTCGAATCTGCCCTGAATTATGGCCAGGGGGTAGTACATGTGATTGCCCCGTTAGATCAGCCGATCGCAGAGATCACCGTGCACTCCACCAAGCGAGCCTGCCCAAGCTGTGGCGCGGGCTTCGCAGAGCTTGATCCGCGGTTGTTTTCTTATAACTCTAAACATGGCTGGTGTGGCACCTGCTATGGCACAGGCGAAAAACTTGATGAATTCACCGAAGACCAAACCGGTGAAGAGGAAAACTGGCAGGGGGCAACGGAAAACGAAAACGACTTGAGTCAGTGCCCAAGCTGCAAAGGGGCACGGCTCAATGAGACCGCCCTGGCAGTTCGGCTGAAAGACTCAAACATTGCAAAAGTCTCAGGCCTTGCGATCTCAACGATTCCTAAATGGCTTTCTGATCTTGAGCAAGATCTCGATGCACGTGATCGCGAGATCGCGCGAGACCTGGTTCAAGAAATCTCATCCCGCATTCAGTTTCTAGATGAGGTGGGCCTCGGCTATTTATCACTAGACCGCTCTGCGCCGACACTTTCAGGCGGCGAAGCGCAACGCATTCGTTTGGCTGCACAACTTGGCTCTAACCTGCAAGGTGTGTGCTATATCCTGGATGAGCCCACTATTGGCTTGCACCCCCGTGACAATCAGGCGCTGCTGCGTTTGCTAGTACAGCTAAAAAACAAAGGCAACACGCTGGTAGTGGTGGAGCACGACGAGGACACCGTGCGACTTGCCGACCACGTCATTGACATTGGCCCAGGTGCAGGCAGCCATGGCGGCCGTGTGATTGCCCACGGCAAGCCCGAAGATCTAAGCAAATCCCCCGAGTCCCTCACCGGCAAGTATCTGGCACAGCCAATTCGCCATGCGCCTCACCCACGACGTAATGTGGAATCAAACCTGACGATTCATGGGGCAAATCTGCACAATCTTCAAGCAATCGACGTCGATATTCCGCTGCATTGCTTAACCGTGGTCACCGGTGTTTCTGGCAGCGGAAAGTCAAGCCTTGCCCGAGATGTGCTGCTTGCCAACCTCAAGGCCAAGACAAGCGCTGCGAAGGGCGCATCGGCTAAACCGTGGATGGGATGCAAGAAAATTTCTGGCTGGGAATCCGTTGATCGAGTATTGGAAGTTGATCAAACCCCCATCGGAAAAACCCCGCGTTCAACACCGGGGACTTATATCGGCTTTTGGGACACGATCCGCAAGCTGTTATCAGAGAGCGAAGAGGCCCGCATGCGTGGCTGGAGCCCCAACCGCTTCTCGTTTAACGCTGGTGATGGCCGCTGCAAGCTCTGCGAAGGCCAGGGCTGGCAGAAAATTGAAATGAACTTCTTACCCGATGTGCGGGTGCTCTGCGATGCCTGTGGCGGAACGCGATTTAACTCAGAGACCCGCACGGTGTTGTGGCGCGGCAAAAGCGTATCCGATATTTTGTCGATGACGGTAGAAGCTGCCGTTGAGTTTTTTGAAAATCACCCCTCGGTACAAAAGCCTCTGAGGCTTTTACAAGACGTGGGCTTAGGCTATCTCACGCTCGGTCAGCCCAGCCCAACATTATCGGGCGGCGAAGCGCAGCGGATTAAGCTTGTTACCGAGCTCTCAAAAGCATCCACCAGCTCTGGACGCACACAGCTGCATACGCTTTATGTGTTAGATGAGCCCACTGTGGGCCTGCACATGGCAGATGTTGAAAAGCTCATTCATGTGTTGCACAGGCTGGTTGACGCGGGCAACACCGTTGTGGTGATTGAGCATCAGCTTGATATCTGGGCGCAGGCCGACTGGATTATTGACCTTGGGCCTGAGGGCGGCGCCAATGGCGGCCGCCTGGCCGGCGCAGGCACTCCGGGACAACTGAGCAAGCTCAGAACCCATACTGGTAAAGCGCTGAAAGATTTTTTGAAACTCAGAAGTTTGTGAGCCCCAGGCCCACTTCTCGAAAGCTCGCGGCCTACCTTCGGTATTCGCTCTCTTCGCGAGAGCAGCACGCTCATCGAGTCGAATCGCCGAAGGTCTCCCCTCGAGTCACAGACCGGAGAGCGTCGAGGATTCGCGGAAAAAAACTTCGAGGACAGCTTTTCAGTCCGAGGTTTTTTCGAGCGAACCTCGGCGCTAGGCCGGTCACTTCCGAGTAGCGGCCCCCAACGGTAAGCCGGTCACTTTTGAGGAACAAACCCCGGAGTAGGCCACGAGCTCAGGTCTTAGCAAGGTCAGCCGCGGTTGTGAAGGCATCAGCGAAGAACTCTTCTTCTGGCAAGCCGCACTTCGCCACAAAGTCTTGCTTAGCCGACTGCACCACAATTGGTGCGCCACACGCATAAACCTGATGACCTGATAAATCCGCAAAATCCTCCATCACTGCGCGGTGAACGAAACCCGTGCGGCCAGCCCATTGGTCTTCCGGCAGTGCATCGCTAATTACCGGGATAAACTTGAAGCCTGGAATTTTCTTTTCCCACTCAGCCGCAATATCAGCCTGATAGAGATCTTGCGGCCTGCGGCCACCCCAATAAAGTGTCATGGGCCGGGAAATACTCTTGAAAATGGCGTGTTCGATGACCGACTTAATCGGCGCAAACCCCGTGCCGCTCGCTAAAAATACGATCGGCTTGGCGCTGTCTTCGCGCAAAAAGAATGTGCCCTGGGGGCCCTCAAATCGCATGATGTCTTTTTCTTTTACCGCGTTGATTGAAGGGGTGCCCGTGCCAAAAACGGCATCGGTAAATGCACCGCCCGGAGTGTGCCGAATGTGCAGCTCAATCTGCCCCTCCTGATGAGGAGCATTGGCCATGGAGTAGCTGCGACGCTTTCCATCTTTCAACAAAAAATCGATATACTGGCCCGCAAGAAATTCAAACTTTTCCGAAGCTGGAAGCTGCAGCTTCACGATGGCGACATCGGGGGCGGCTCGCGCAATGCTAATAACCCGACAGGGGAGCTTACGAATGGCAATCATGCCCTCCGCGGCCACGATTCGAGCTTTGATCACGACGTCGCTAAGGGGCTTAGCACAGCAAATCAGCACGCCGCCTTCCGCCCTCTCGGCATCGGACAGAGCTTTTTTCTGGTAAACGCCATAGTCCACCTGGCCCTCCAAAAGCTGGGACTTACAGGACCCACAGGCTCCGTCTTTACAGCCATAAGGCAAAACAACGCCGCTGCGCAAAGCCGCCTGAAGAATGGTCTCCTCGTCGTTGACCGAAAACTGCTTGCCAGAAGGTACAAGAGAGCACTGATGCGCCAAGATGTTGCCGCTCCGTTAAAAGAAAAACGGAATTTTACTGTAACGAAACTCAGCTAACGGTAATTCACCCAGTAAAAGAAGATTCCCGCTAGGATCAGTGCCATCAGACTCGGAAGCGCAGCCATCAGAGGAGCCGGCAGAGTCGTCAGCACGCCTAAATGCAGAAACAGGCTGTTGAGCAAATGAAAGCCTACTCCGACCAAGATGCCAATTAGCACCCGCATGCCCACCGCACCAGCCCTCGCCTGTAGAAACGCTGCAGGCAAAGCCAGCAGAAGCATCACCCAAATAACAAATGGGTATACCAGCCCCTTCCAGAGGGAAATCTCATAGAGATTTGACTCCAGCTTATTTTGCTTCAGATATTGAACATAACGATAAAGCTCAAGTGACGACATGCGCTCAGGACTGGTGATTACCGCATCCAAAGTATTCGGCGACAGAGCCACTTCAAGCGGAAGCTCTTTCAGCGTGCGGCGGCTCACGCCGCCGTCAGCAGCAAAAGAGAGCATGTCCACGTTTGAAAGCTGCCAAGTTGAAATATCACCCTGTTGGGATAAGAAAACCGCAGATTCAGCACGCATCACACTGACAAGTCGCTGATCAAAGCTAAAGTCATAGATTGCGATTCGCAAAAGCTCTTTATTGCTCCTAAGCCCTGCGGCATTAATGAAACGAGAGCCCCTCGGCTGTTGACTGTTTGGCTCCACCGTATCGCGCAGCCAGAGTCCTGAACGCATCTGGCCCGATGCAGGAGAAGAGGCAAAATCATCATGCAGCTTCCCACGAAAGCCCTCGGACCAAGGCGCTAAAAACTCGGAAAACAAAATCGTGATTAAAACCATGGGTAGGCCGATTCGAAGCAGGGCCAAAACAGAGGTCCGAGGCAACAGGCCCGACACACGAAACACTGTGAACTCAGAGCTTGCAGCGCTTTGAGACAAAGCCCAAAGGGTTCCAATTAACGCGGCAATCGGCGCAAGCTCAACGACACGCCCCGGAATGCCGAGCAGCACAAAAGCAAGCGCATGCTCAATTCGGTAAGCCCCCACGCCAACCTCGTCGACCTCTGCAAGAAAATCAAAAAATACAAACATTGCCAAGAAACCTGCCATCACAAACAAGCTGGATTGCCAGATGCTTCGGCCCAGATAGCGATAAAAAATCATGAAGCTCTCCGCGCTACGCGATCAAAGGCCATTGCCCGTTTCCTTAGCAGCCAATCGAAAACACTCTCGCGCTGCCTCGATCGCCACCAGAACAAAACAGCCGCCACTGCCAGCATGGCCGCTGGCAATAGCCACCACCCGATTGCAAAACTGAGTTTCCCTTGCGACAGCAGTGATTTAATAACGCTAAACAAATTGCTCGCCGTCACATAGACCAACAGCGCGATGATTAAGTTAGTCGCTCGGCCGGAACGGGCACTCGTCACCGCCAATGGAATTGCAAGAATGGCCAACGCCAAGGTGAGCAGTGGAAACCCAAACCGAATCGCCATTTCGCCTTTGGCGGCACGGTCCTCTCTGCCCATCAGTTCCAAGGTCCCGGTAGCGCCGAGGCTCTGGCCTAATTTCGGGCTCGCAATCGCCTGATCAAGACGGACTCGATAGGTGCCAAAGCCCATTGTGCGCGCCTCCAGGGCTCCGGGGGTGTAGTCAGTTCGATACCCTTTCTCCAATACGACCCACTGTTGTCCTTGGGCATCTTTTTCGAAGCGCCCTGTCGATGACACCAGTAGGACATGCTGGCCTGACGGCTCTACGGAACGAACAAAAACAGTGCCGATCCTCCCAGCTTCGTCATCAGGTGACTCAAGAAAAAAAACGCGCTGGCCAGAGAGTGATTCACGAAACTGGCCGGGGCTCACCCGCTGCGCATCTCCGCGGCCCCGAATCTCCTCCTCAAAAGAGATGATCTGCCCCCTTGCCCAAGGCGATACGAACATGGCGAGCACTGCGACGGCCAGCATGATGGGCCAGACGAAACGACAGACCGGCCTAATGAGATCGGTCAGTCCCTTGCCCGAGGCAAGCCAGATGACCATCTCCGAGTCTTTCCACCAGCGGGACAGCACGATCAAAACGGCAACATAGACGGTCAGCATGAGCACAATATGCATAAGGCTGATGGTGTTAAAGACAATCAGGGGCACGACCAACTCGCTGTCAACCCGGCCGGATGCGGCTCGTCCAAGAACCCGGATCAGGGTCATGGTCACGAAAACCGTCAGGAGCACCGCCAAAACCCCGCCGGCGGCAGATCGCAGCTCCCTGAGCAGGGATTTTTGAAAGATCATTTTCTTTATAATTGACGGTTTTCCACTCAAGGCATTTTGTCATGACTGCTACCGCTCCAAAGGACTTGAGAGAAATTAAAGATCCTGGCGAACCCCGCCAAACCCCTGAATTTATTGCCAGCAACAAACCGGTTGATCGAGCCGCAGCTGACTGCGTCTGGGTCGGCGTCTGCGCGACCGCCGCCGGGGCCGTCGAGCTCAGCAGTGCCGCGAAAGTTCTAGATAAGGTCTCCAACGGCGCGGTATCAAGAGCCATCAAAGCGGGTGATATCGATGGCAAGCCTGGCAATAATTTGCTTCTGCGGGATCTCTCTGGGCTGCCATCGCCACGCGCCCTGCTTGTCGGCCTGGGAAAGCGTGAAGAGCTCAATGAGAAGGTCTTCTATGAGGCCGTTCGTTCTGCAGCCAAGTCGGTCAGCAGCTCCAAAGGCATCAAAAAGATTGCCTCCTTCTTGACTGATGTTCCGGTCAAATCTAAAGCGGGAGAGCGTTCGGGCGAATGGCGTGTCAATGCGCATATCCTGGCTGTCCGAGAAGCCAGCTACCGATTCGAAAGGTTTAAAACCCAGAAAGACGGCCAAGAGCAGGGCGCTACGAAAACGAAACCAGCAAAGACCGCTCCCGATGGCATCACGCACGTGGAGATGCTGCTCCCTGGTGATATGCGCCCGACCGAAGCGCCGAAGATCATCTCGGACGCTCAGGCTTTAGCGAACGGCATCGAGTTCGCAAAAGACCTAGGCAACTTGCCCCCGAACATCTGCACGCCGACTTTCCTGGCAAATCAGGCTAAAGCCCTTGCACGATCGTATCGGCTCAAGGTCGAAGTACTCGACCGCGCTGCAATGGAAAAACTCGGCATGGGCGCCTTGCTCGCAGTGGCCCAAGGCTCAGTTCAGCCGCCACAGTTCATTGTGCTTCAGCATAACGGCGGCACAGCGAAGGATGCTCCTCATGTGCTGGTCGGCAAAGGCATTACTTTCGATACCGGGGGCATTTCGCTCAAGCCTCCCGCCGACATGGATGAGATGAAGTACGACATGTCGGGCGCGTCCACCGTCCTTGGTGTTATGCGTGCCGTCGCCGAAATGGGCCTAAAGCGTAACGTAATTGGCGTAATTCCCACCTGCGAAAACATGCCCAGCGGCAACGCCACAAGGCCTGGCGACATTGTCACCTCCATGTCAGGCCAGACGATTGAGATACTCAACACTGATGCCGAAGGCCGGCTCATCCTTTGTGATGCACTCACCTATGTTGAGCGATTCAAGCCTGCATCGGTCGTTGATATTGCAACGCTCACAGGTGCCTGCGTAATCGCACTTGGCGGCATCAACTCAGGCCTGTTCAGCGCGGACGATGCGCTGGCTGATGCTTTGCTGGCCGCCGGCCATGATGCGCTTGACCATGCCTGGCGCATGCCCTTGCAAGAGGAATATCAGGAGCAGCTCAAGTCGCCCTTTGCAGACTTTGCGAACGTGGGCGGACGCGCGGCAGGCAGCGTCACGGCAGCCTGCTTTTTGTGGCGATTCACGAAGAGCTATCGCTGGGCGCACCTAGACATCGCCGGCACAGCGTGGAAATCAGGCGCAGCCAAAGGGGCCACCGGCCGGCCAGTGCCGCTGCTTGTCGAGTTCCTGAAAAAAGGCCTGGAGTAATTTCAATGCTCCCGGGCCATGACTGCAATTGATTTTCACTTTAATACGCCCAACCGGCTCGAGTACGCCTGCAGGCTAACCCGGAAAATATTTAATGCGGGGCAAGCACAGCTTGAAACCCCGCTTGCGGTTTTTTGCACTGATCGCGCAAGGCTTGATGAATTCGATGATCTGCTCTGGAGCCTTTGGCCTGAAGAATTTATTCCACATAGCCACGTGTCTCTGCCCGAGGCGCAGGAGTCGCCGATCCTGCTGATGGACACCGACACCAAGCTTCAGAGCCACACCCTCCTACTAAATCTTGATGACAGCCCGCCACCGTTTTTTACGCGCTATGTGCGTTTGTTCGAAGTCGTTTCCGCCGAACAGGCTGATCGTGCGAAAGCCCGTGAGCGTTTCGCTTTTTATCGCGATCGTGGCTATGCCATCAACAACTACGACCTTTCAAAGAAATCATGACCAAGCCGGCAACTCCCGAACTCGCCAAGTCTTTTGAGCCTGCAGCCATTGAAAAACGTTGGGGCCCCGAGTGGGAGTCACGCGGGCTTTACCAAGCGGGGAAACAGGCCGGAAAGCCCTCTTTTTCAATTCAGCTACCTCCACCCAATGTCACCGGCACGCTGCATATGGGCCACGCGTTTAATCAAACCCTGATGGATGCGCTAACGCGCTGGCATCGGATGAAAGGCGAAAACACCCTGTGGCTTCCCGGCACTGATCACGCCGGGATTGCCACCCAGATCGTAGTGGAGCGACAGCTCGATGCCCAGGGCGTGTCACGGCACGATCTTGGCCGCGAGAAATTCATCGAGCGTGTTTGGCAATGGAAAGAGCAATCGGGTTCAACCATCACCGGCCAAATGCGCAGGCTTGCGGCAAGCTGTGACTGGGACTTGGAATACTTCACGATGAATGAGCAATGCTCAGAGGTGGTGAAAGAGGTCTTTATCAAGCTTTATGAGCAAGGCTTGATTTATCGCGGAAAGCGCCTGGTGAATTGGGATCCGAAGCTGCTGACTGCAGTCTCTGACCTTGAAGTGGTCAGCGAAGAAGAAGATGGCTTTTTATGGTCGATTCACTACCCAATGGCCGATGGAAGCAAGGGCCTCGTCGTGGCAACCACGCGGCCAGAGACCATGCTAGGCGATGTCGCTGTGGCCGTAAATCCGCAAGATGATCGATACAAGCATTTAATTGGCAAGGCCCTTCAGCTGCCGCTTGTTGGGCGCGAGATTCCCATCATTGCCGATGACTATGTCGATGCGGCCTTTGGAACAGGCTGCGTAAAGATCACACCAGCACATGACTTTAACGACTACGCGATGGGCGAGCGTCATGGACTTGAAAAAATCAGTATCTTGACGCTTGATGCCCGCATTAACGAAAACGGCCCCGCGGCCTATCAGGGCCTGGATCGCTACATGGCCCGCGAAAAAATTCTGCAAGACCTTGAGTCTATTGGCCTGCTTGTGGAGAAGAAAAATCACAAGCTGATGGTGCCGCGTGGTGATCGCACCAACGCCGTGATTGAACCCATGCTCACCGACCAGTGGTTTGTCGCCATGAGTAAGTCTGCGCCAGAAGGCACCCATACACCGGGTAAGAGCATCGCCGGCCGCGCGCTCGAAGTCGTGGAGTCGGGTGAGGTGAAATTCATTCCCGAGAATTGGACATCTACTTATCGCCACTGGCTCGACAACATTCAGGATTGGTGTATCTCACGCCAGCTATGGTGGGGACATCAGATCCCGGCCTGGTATAAAGCCGATACCAGCGGCCAACCGATTCACGACGGCGTGGTCTTTGTGGCCCGCACACAAGAAGACGCTCAGGGGCAGGCGTTAAAGGCAGGCTGGCAAGGCGCGATTGTTCGCGACCCCGATGTGCTGGACACCTGGTTTTCTTCCGCACTCGTGCCCTTTTCTACCTTGGTTGACCCAAAGCAAGTCTGGGATCATGGAAAGGGCGAACCTAATTTAGCCAAAGAACTCTCGCAATTTTTACCTTCTAGTGTGCTGGTCACGGGCTTTGACATTATTTTCTTTTGGGTGGCCCGAATGATCATGATGACCTGCCACTTCACCGGCAAGGTGCCCTTTCATCATGTCTATGTCCATGCCTTGGTGCGCGACGCTGAGGGCCAGAAGATGAGCAAATCCAAGGGCAACACACTGGACCCGATCGACCTGATTGATGGGATTGGCCTTGATGCGCTGGTGGCCAAACGCACCACCGGGCTCATGAACCCCAAGCAAGCCCAGGCCATCGAGAAAAAAACCCGCAAGGAGTACCCGCAGGGAATACCGGCCTTCGGCACGGATGCGTTGCGCTTTACCTTTGCAAGCCTAGCAACGCCCGGCCGCAATATCAACTTCGACCTAAGCCGCTGCGAGGGCTATCGCAATTTCTGCAACAAGTTGTGGAACGCCACCCGATTTGTGTTGATGAACTGCGAAGGTCAAGACAACGGTTTAGATGTGTGTGCGGGCGATTGTGGCCCTGACGGCGTGCTCAACTTCACTTTCGCCGATCGCTGGATTGTCTCGCAGTTGCAGCGCACTGAAGCGGCGATTGAGCAGCACTTTGCGGATTACCGCTTTGACCTCGCTGCCCGGGAAATTTATGAGTTTGTGTGGAATGAGTTCTGCGACTGGTACTTGGAACTTGCCAAGGTGCAAATTGCCACTGGTGCTCCAAACGCACAGCGGGCCGCACGCCGAACATTATTGCGCGTGCTCGAAGCGACCCTTCGGTTAGCACATCCGATCATTCCTTTCATTACCGAAGAGTTGTGGCAGACCGTCGCCAGAGAGGCCAAGCGCTCGGCCAAGCTTGAAGCTGGCCAGTTTGATTCGATCGTAACTGCACCTTACCCAAAATCAGAGCCTGGGAAAATTGATACGCTCTCAGAAGCCCGCGTTGCCCAGCTCAAGGAAATGATTAGCGCGGTACGTGCGCTGCGATCAGAAATGGGCTTATCGCCTGCAGAAAAAGTGCCACTGCGTGTGAGCCTTGAAAATATGCAGGCGACGAATCCAGTCACGCAATTTGATTTGCGCCAAGAATCTCTTGAGCGCCAACAGATTGCGGCAAGCCTAAAAGCACTCGCACGCCTAAGCGATGTGACTTTTGAACACACCTTGGGTGAAGAAGCCAAGCGCGCCCCGGCACAGATTGTGGGTGATTTAAAGCTTATGTTGGTGGTTGAGATCGATATTGAAGCGGAGCGGGCACGTCTTTCAAAAGAAATTGCACGCCTTGAAACAGAGATCGCAAAGGCTAAGGGCAAACTCTCGAACGAGAGCTTTGTCGCTCGCGCTCCGGCGGAAGTGGTTGCACAAGAGAAGGAGCGGCTCGCTACGTTTGAAACGGCGCTCGCTCGCGTAAATGATCAACTTTTGAATCTGTAACAGACCGGCCTACCGTCGGGGGTCTTTCCTAAGTGACCGGCCTACCGTCGGGGGCCGCTCGTCTCGCGGTCGGCGAATAACAGCGAAAGCCATTCGCCTCCAACGCTCGACTCGATGAGCGTGCTGTTCTCGCCAAGAGAGCGAATGCCGGAGGTAGGCACCGAGCCGACAAAGAATGAGGCGAGCGGCCCACGAGGAGCAAAAGAAAAGGGCGCTATCGCTAGCGCCCAAAATGATCGTCACTCCCTCAAATGACGATCCCTCCTCCTCAGCGCGGAGTCTAATCCTTTCTCCGGATCAAAAACACAAATTCCCCACCGCTTTCAGTACTTTCCATAAGCTGATGGCCAGTGTGTTTGCAGAAGTATTCAAAATCCCGCGCTGCACCAGGATCGGTGGCAAGCACTCTCAAAAGCTCTGAGGCGGCCATTTCATTCAAAGCCTTCTTGGCTTTCAAGATCGGCATCGGGCAATTCAAGCCACGGGTATCGAGCACGCGATTCGGTTCAGTCATGAGACAGTAGAGCGCTTAACTCGGCAAAGAGTTCAGCATTAAAGCTTGCTCTCGACGAACTCTCTGACGCTGGCCAATGCTTTCGGCAATCCCGCTGGATCGGTGCCGCCCGCCTGGGCCATGTCGGGCCGGCCACCGCCCTTGCCGCCGACCTGTGTGGCCACATGGTTCACAAGCTCGCCCGCCTTCACCTTGGCAGTGAGGTCTTGGGTGACGCCGGCAATCAGGCTCACTTTGCCCCCCTCCGCGGTGGACAAAACAATCGCGGCACTCTTTAAAGCGCCCTTGAGCTTATCGAGCATTTCACGCATTGCAGCAATATCGACACCATCGATCTGAACCGCCAACACCTTGGCACCCTTTACTTCCTGCGCCTGGCCGGCAAGATCATCCCCCGCAGAAGAAGCCAGCTTGGATTTCAAGCGGGCAATCTCTTTTTCCATGGCCTTGACGTTTTCCATGATCTGGGTAAGCCGAACGGGAAGTTCGGCAGGCGGGGCCTTGAGCACAGCGGCGGCCTGCTCAATGCGGCTCTCCATCGACTGCATAAGTGCGAGTGCGTTTTCGCCTGTTACGGCTTCAACACGACGAATGCCTGCTGCAACGCCAGACTCAGAAACGATTTTGAATAAGCCAATGTCGCCCGTGCGTGAGACATGCGTTCCGCCACACAGCTCGCACGAAGAGCCGATATCCAACACCCGAACCTGATCACCGTACTTTTCGCCAAACAACGCCATTGCGCCGTGGGCGATCGCGTCGTCAAAGGCCATGATCTGGGCTTTGGTGTCTTGATTGGCGAGAATTTCTGCATTCACGATCGCTTCAATCCGGCGAATTTCTTCATCGGTCACCGGCTGATTGTGCGAGAAATCAAAGCGGGTTTTATCGGGATCCACCAGCGAGCCTTTTTGCTGCACATGGCTGCCCAAGACTTCACGCAAGGCTTTGTGAAGCAAATGTGTCGCCGAGTGATTGCGCACCGTATGGGCACGGCGCGTCATGTTGACACTTGCCACGATACGGTCGCCTACTTTCAATGCGCCTTGGCTAAGTACACCATGGTGTCCAAACACCTCTGCGGAAATTTTCTGTGTGTCTTGCACTTGGAATGCGGCAGCGCCTGCACGCAGCTCGCCCGCATCGCCGACTTGGCCGCCGGATTCCGCATAAAACGGCGTGGTATCGAGCACCACCACAGCATGCTCGCCTGCACTCAGGCTCGAGACAGAGGCGCCCTGTTTGTAGATTGCCGTAATGGTGCCGCTTTCCTCGAGCCGTTCATAGCCCACAAAAGTTGTGGATACGCCGGAATATTCCAGAGTGTCTGCAGCTTTGAACTTGCCGGCAGCACGCGCCTGCTCACGCTGTCGCTCCATTGCTGCATCAAAGCCCGCTTCATCGACTTCAACCTCACGCTCTCGGCAGACATCGGCGGTCAGGTCAAGGGGAAAGCCAAAGGTGTCATACAAAGTAAAAGCCGTTTGGCCATCTAGTTTTTCACCTTTTTTCAGGCCAGCTAAAGCGGCACCCAGAATGTGCATGCCTTTTTCAAGGGTCTCGCCAAAGCGCTCCTCTTCTTGCTTCAGGGTTGCTGAAACCCGATCGGCTGATTTCGAAAGCTCGGGATAGGCCAGACCCATTTCTTTCCCAAGGTCTGCAACTAGCTTGTAGAAAAACGGCTGCGCCTGGCCAAGCTTGTGGCCGTGACGCAGGGCGCGCCGAATAATTCGGCGAAGCACATAGCCGCGGCCCTCATTGCCGGGAATGACGCCATCTACAATCAAAAAACTGCAGGCCCGGATGTGATCGGCAATGACCCGCAGCGAGGGATTGGCGAGATCTTTACAGCCTGTCTCACGGGCAACGGCCTTGATCAGGTTTTGGAAAAGATCAATTTCGTAATTGCTGTGTACGTGCTGCAAGACTGCGGCAATACGCTCTAAGCCCATGCCGGTGTCGACACAGGGCTTCGGCAACGGCGTCATATTGCCGGCTTCATCACGCTCAAACTGCATGAACACCAGGTTCCAGACTTCAATATAACGATCACCATCGGCCTCGGGGCTTCCGGGTGGCCCGCCCCAGACATCGGGACCGTGGTCGTAGAAAATTTCACTGCAAGGGCCACAAGGGCCGGTGTCGGCCATCTGCCAGAAGTTATCGCTGGCGTAGCGCGCCCCCTTGTTATCGCCGATGCGCACGATCCGCTCTTTCGGCACCTTGATTTCATTGGCCCAAATATCAAAGGCCTCATCATCTTCCTGATATACCGTGACCCAGAGTTTTTCTTTTGGCAATCCATAGACTTGCGTCAGCAGTTCCCAAGCGTAGTGAATTGCGTCTTTCTTGAAGTAATCGCCGAATGAAAAATTGCCCAGCATCTCAAAAAACGTGTGGTGCCGAGCGGTGTAGCCGACATTTTCCAAATCGTTGTGCTTGCCGCCTGCGCGCACACTTCGCTGCGAGGTCGTAGCCCGCTTATAAGGCTTTTGCTCGCGGCCTAAAAATACATCTTTGAACTGCACCATGCCGCTATTCGTAAACAGCAATGTCGGGTCGTTGGCGGGCACCAAGGGGCTTGAGGACACGATGGTGTGGCCCTTGGACTCAAAATATCGAAGGAACTTCTCGCGAATTTCGGAAACGTTCATAGCCGGTTTTGGACAATCATTAACGGGGGATAGCCTAAAATTTCACTCAACCCAGAAGTTTAACGGGCTTAGCACCCCAGAAAGAAAGGCAACACCGTATGAATTCCCCCAAAGCGAGCCTCGCATTCCTAGGCTTGGGCGTCATGGGCGGCCCCATGGCGGGGCATTTGGCCAAGGCAGGTCACCGTGTCGTCGTTTACAACCGTAGCCAGGAGAAGGCTTTGCGTTGGACGAAGGCCCATGAACAGTTTGATGTTGACGTGGCTGGCAGCCCAAGGGAGGCGGCGGACCGCTGCGACTTCGTGCTGGCCTGCGTCGGCAACGATGAGGACCTAAGAAGTGTCACCGTGGGCCCCGCAGGCGCCTTCCAAGGTATGCAAGCGGGCAGCGTTTTCGTTGACCACACCACCGCTTCGGCCCATTTGGCCCGGGAATTGGGGGGTAAAGCCAGTGCAATGGGCCTTCATTTTCTCGATGCACCTGTTTCGGGCGGCGAGCTTGGCGCCATCAACGGCACATTGACCGTCATGGTCGGGGGAGATGCCGAGGCTTTTGAGAAAGCCAAAACGATCGCTAGCGCCTATTCCCGAGCCTTTACCCGTGTGGGCGAAAACGGCAGCGGACAACTCGCAAAAATGGTGAATCAAATTTGTGTCACTGCCGTTATCCAAGGCCTGGCGGAGGGCTTGAACTTTGGCAAAAAAGCTGGCTTGGATATGAAGCTGGTGCTCGAGGTGATCTCAAAGGGTGCTGCCCAGTCCTGGCAAATGGAGAACCGCGGCCCCACCATGATTGATGGAAAATTCGAGTTCGGATTTGCGGTGGACTGGATGCGTAAAGACCTTGGGCTATGCATGCAAGAGGCGACACGTTTGGGTGCCTCGCTGCCAGTGACTGCAATCATTGATCAGTTCTACGCCGATATTCAGGCCATGGGCGGAAACCGGTGGGATACTTCCAGTCTCATTAAACGACTTGAAACGCCCAAATCCTAATGGCGGTCTTTACCCCCGTATCAGAAGGTCCGCTTCGCAGACTTCTCTCCGAATTCAATCTTGGTGAGCTCACAGGATTCGAAGGAATCGCCGCGGGTATCGAGAATACGAACTACTTTGTCGACACAACGCAGGGCCGCTTTGTGCTGACCTTGTTTGAAAAGCTCACCGCCAAGCAGCTGCCTTTTTACCTCGAGCTCATGCGGCATTTGGCAGACCACGAAGTGCCCTGCCCACGGCCCATGCCCAATCGCCAAGGCGAGATTCTCTTACAGTGCGAAGGCAGACCGGCCTCGATTGCAACGCGGCTCAAAGGAAGCTGGCCCCAAAAGCCCACTGCAAGGCACTGCGAACTAGTGGGCCAAGCCATGGCCAAGGCCCACCTTGCGGTTGCGGACTACCGCGGCAATCAACCCAACCTTCGCGGCCTGTTATGGTGGGAACAGACCGTGCCCGAACTTATTGGCCATATTTCAAAAGAGCAGGCAGTGCTCTTGCTTGACGAGCTCGCCGCACAACAAGCCTTTCAAAAAACTCCGGGTCATTCCCGCCTACCTAAAGGGGCAGTACACGCCGATTTGTTTCGAGACAATGTGCTGTTTGAAGAGACCGACCAGGGCCCAGTGCTAGGCGGCTTCATCGATTTTTATTTTGCAGGCGTTGACACTTTTGTCTTTGACTTGGCCGTTGCGGCAAACGACTGGTGCATTCACCATGAACCCGAACAGCTGGGACAATTCGATTCTGCAAAACTCAACGCCCTGCTTGACGGCTATCAATCAGTTCGCGAGAAAACTGTGGATGAGCACCGTGCATGGCCCATGGCACTAAGATCGGCTGCATACCGTTTCTGGGTGTCCAGGCTTTACGATTGGCATCTGCCCAGGGTCGCAGCCATGCTCACGCCCAAAAACCCGGGGCATTTTGAGAACTTATTGCGGCTTCGCCGGGAGGAGTCAGGCCTCTAATGAACTTGCTGCCACAACCGCGCGTGTTGGAATCCAGGGCAGGGCAGTCTTGGCTTGCCCTTGGCTTTCGGCTGTTTCACAAGCAGCCTCTGGCCTGGACTCTCATCTTGTTCATTTACTGGGCGGCCATGCTGATGCTGGCTTTCATCCCAGGCCTCGGCGTCATCATTCCCTTGCTGCTCACGCCAGGCCTCGCGTTTGGCTTTATTGCAATTGCCCACGCAATTGATACTAAAGGCTCGGCGGCGCCACCGCTACTGATCAGCGGGTTTCGATCTGAGCGCGCAAAGTCGCTCCTGATGCTTGGTGTTTGGTATGTGGCCGAGATTGTGGCGATCATGCTCGTGGCAACACTGATCGATGGCGGAGTTTTAGTGGAGTGGATCACCATGGGCACACCCCCCACTGAAGCGCAAATCGCTGGCCTGCGAATGTCGGCAGCGCTGAGTATTTTGCTTTATCTGCCCGTAATGATGGCCTTTTGGTTTGCGCCGCAACTCGTCGTATGGTCTGGTTTTACTCCGTTAAAAGCCCTGTTCTTCAGTTTCTTTGCGGTCTGGAGAAATAAAGGCGCTTTTCTTCGCTATCTCATCAGCTGGGCCGCATTGACCATTTTCGTGGGTGCAGTCATGGCCTTGATGGATGCTAGCCTGGGTCTTGATCCCAACACGATGACCGCGTTTCTCTTTCCCATCACCCTGATCCTGATGGCGGTCGCCCACAGTTCATTTTATGCAAGCACCAAAGCCGTATTCGGAGAAGACAGCAACTCCAGCCCGGAATAACTAGGCTGCTTCAAGTTTGGCGACGGAGAGCAATAGCCACTTGGGACCATCTCGCTTGAAATGAATTTGAGCGCGGGCGTCTTCCCCAGAGCCTTCCAATCCGATAATCACGCCCGAGCCAAACCGCGCATGGCTGACGGCCTGGCCGATCTTGAATCCGCTGTCATGCGCCCCGAGGATTGCAGCACGGCCACTACCTCCTGGCGGCGCAGGTATCTTGCGAAAACCGCCCGCAGCGGGATAGGCGCCTCGGCCGTATGCGCTTCCACCCTCGTAGTTCAAAAAGCCCGTGTTGACCCGCGGCGTGAGCCAATGCAGATGCTCCTCAGGAAGCTCATCGAGAAAACGACTGCGCATGTTGTATCGGGTCTGGCCGTGCAACATGCGTGTCTGGGCAAGGGATAAGTACAGTCGCTGTCGTGCACGAGTAATAGCGACATACATGAGCCGTCGCTCTTCCTCTAAACCCCGGGGCTCTGAGGCGGCGTTCTCGTGAGGAAACAAGCCCTCCTCCAGGCCCGTGATAAACACCGCATTAAACTCGAGGCCCTTTGCCGAATGCACCGTCATCAGCTGCACGGCATCTTGGCCTTCCTCAGCCTGGTTATCCCCCGCTTCCAAAGAAGCATGGGTCAGGAACGCGACCAAAGGCGGCATTTGGATCTCGCCATCGTCGGTGACCCGCTCGCCCTCTTCGGATAAGAAGGCAGCGGCGGCGTTGATTAATTCCTCAAGGTTTTCAACGCGGTCACGGCCGTCTTTCTCCGCCTGGTAGTGGGCCATCAGGCCAGACTTTTCATTGACTAGGGCAACGAGCTCGCTGAGTTTTAAGCCCTGGCCCTCAAAACGCAAGGACTCAATCAACCGGGTGAAGCCGCCTAATACCGCACCCGCCTTGCCCTCTACATGAGGCACGGCGGCATAAAGCGAGAGCTTCAGTGCCATCGCCTTTTCCTGTAGCAGTTCGATACTACGCGCCCCAATGCCCCGAGCAGGAAAATTCACCACGCGCAAAAACGAAGTGTCATCGTGTGGGTTTTCCATCAGGCGCAGATACGCTAGGGCATGCTTGATCTCGGCCCGCTCGAAAAATCGCAAGCCCCCGAATACGCGATACGGAATGCCTGCATTAAACAGCGCGTGTTCAATAACACGGGACTGTGCGTTGCTTCGATAGAGCACGGCGATTTCGCTTCTTGCCATGCCGTCGCCCATCAGGGCCTTGATCTCATCGACCAACCACTGGGCCTCGAGGGCATCGCTGGCAGCCTCCATAATGCGCAGCCGCTCGCCTTCACCTGCTTCGGTCCACAGGTTTTTGCCGAGCCGATCAGCGTTGTTTCGAATAATCGCATTCGCGCTATCAAGGATATGCCCATGAGAACGATAATTCTGCTCAAGCTTGATTAAATGAGCCACCTTGAATTCGCGCTCAAAATGCCGCATGTTGGCCACGTCAGCGCCACGAAAGGCATAAATCGATTGGTCGTCATCGCCCACTGCAAATACGGCAGTCGCGTCACCCGCCAGTTGCTTGATCCACTCGTACTGCAAGGGGTTCGTATCCTGAAATTCGTCAATCAGCACATGACGAAAACGACTGCGATAGTGATCACGCAGCGCGGTGTTGCGCTGTAAAAGCTCGACCGACCGAAGCAGCAACTCGCCAAAATCCACCACCCCTTCGCGCTGGCATTGCTCGTCATAACCCTGATAAAAGTCGATGAATTTTTTGTTATAGCCATCGGAGTCGTCAATATCCGCTGCGCGCAAGCCCTGTTCCTTGGCGCCGTTGATAAAAGACTGCAATTGGCGAGGCGGGAATTTTTCATCATCCCAGTTCAAAAGCTTCAGCAAGCGCTTGATGGCAGAGAGCTGATCTTGGCTGTCAAGGATCTGGAATGTGGCGGGTAAATTGGCATCGCGGTGGTGCGCCCGCAGCAGCCGATTGCACAGGCCATGAAAGGTGCCAATCCACATGCCTCTGATGTTCACAGGCAGCATGGCCGCAAGCCTCGCCAGCATCTCCTTGGCCGCCTTATTGGTAAAAGTCACGGCCAAAACGCCCTGAGGGCTGACCTGGCCAGTCGAGATGAGCCAGGCAATTCGGGTGGTGAGCACTCGGGTTTTACCACTGCCCGCACCTGCAAGAATCAGGGCTGATTCAGCGGGAAGCGTGACTGCCGCGCGCTGTTCCGGGTTTAGGTTGTGCAAAAGATCGGGCATTTGTGGATTGTAAGGGTTGGTAAAATCGCAGCTTCGCGAATCTAACCAAGACCCCCTGCCCAATGTCTTCCTCCGTAGGCCAATTGGCCGACACCTCGTATCAGCCACGCATCGTTGAATCACAGGCTCAAGAAGCTTGGGCCAAAACCGATGCCTACCGCGCAACCGAAAATAATCCGCGCTTTACGAAAGGAAAGTACTACGCCTGCTCCATGCTGCCCTACCCCTCGGGCAAGCTGCACATGGGCCATGTGCGTAACTACACGATTAACGATGTCATGGCCCGCACGCTGCGCATGCAAGGCTATAACGTGCTCATGCCCATGGGCTGGGATGCCTTTGGCTTGCCCGCTGAAAACGCTGCCATGGCCAACAAGGTGGCGCCTGCGAAATGGACCTACGACAATATCGCTTACATGAAAAAACAGATGCAGTCGATGGGCTTGGCCATTGACTGGTCTCGGGAAGTCGCGACCTGCTCTCCCGATTACTACAAGTGGAATCAGTGGCTGTTTTTAAAGATGCGCGAAAAAGGCATTGCGTATTTGAAAACGGGAACCGTGAACTGGGATCCCGTAGACCAGACCGTACTTGCCAACGAGCAAGTCGTGGATGGCCGAGGCTGGCGCAGCGGCGCCGTGGTGGAAAAGCGCGAGATTCCCATGTACTACCTTGGCATCACCCAATACGCGGAGGAATTGCTTGGAGATCTCGCGGGCTTGGGCTGGCCCGAGCGGGTCAAGATCATGCAGGAGAACTGGATTGGAAAATCGATTGGCGTTCGCTTTGCATTTCCACACCAGATTAAAGATGTCAACGGCGCGTTCATTAATGACGGCAATATGCATGTCTTCACCACGCGTGCCGACACGATCATGGGCGTCACTTTTGTAGCGGTTGCACCCGAGCACCCAATTGCCGCGGTGGCGGCCGCGAACAACCCCAAACTTGCTGCGTTTATTGCGGAGTGCAAAGCCGGAGGTGTCGCCGAGGCGGATTTAGCGACGCGCGAAAAAGAGGGCCTGCCCACAGGCTTGTTTGTGACCCATCCACTGACGAAAGAGCAGGTGCCGGTGTGGGTCGGCAACTATGTGCTGACGACTTATGGTGATGGTGCAGTGATGGGTGTGCCGGCACATGACGAACGGGATTTTGCCTTCGCCGTAAAGTACAGGCTGCCGATCAAGCAGGTGATGGCTCCTGAAGGGAGCCTAGATTCAACTTTCGACTCGCGTAACTGGCAAGCCTGGTACGCCGACAAAAACAACACCATTTGCGTAAACTCCGGTAAATATGATGGCCTTGCTCATGAGCAGGCTGTTGATGCGGTAGCCAGTGACCTGTCCGCCATGGCCTTGGGCGAAAAACGTGTGCAGTTTCGCCTGCGTGACTGGGGGATTTCACGCCAACGTTACTGGGGCACGCCCATCCCCATTATTCACTGCAATCACTGCGGTGAAGTGCCAGTGCCTGAGAAAGACTTGCCGGTCGTGCTGCCCGAGGACTTAGTGCCTGATGGAGGCGGCAATCCGCTCAACAAAGACGAACGCTTCCTGAGCGTCGAGTGCCCCAAGTGCGGCAGGCCTGCGCGGCGCGAGACCGACACCATGGACACCTTCATTGATTCGAGCTGGTATTACATGCGCTACTGCTCGCCCGATGCGAGCCAGGCCATGGTCGATGCGCGCAACGATTACTGGATGCCAATGGATCAGTACATCGGGGGCATTGAGCATGCCGTACTGCATTTGCTGTATGCGCGCTTCTGGACTAAGGTCATGCGCGACATTGGCCTGGTGAAATTCAATGAGCCGTTTTCTAATCTGCTCACGCAGGGTATGGTGCTCAATGAAACCTACTACCGCGAGGACGCCGAGGGCCGAAAGTCCTGGTTCAATCCGGCCGATGTCGATGTACGGTTCGACGACAAAGGCCGGCCGGTTGGCGCCACACTCAAAACCGATGGCGAGCCTGTGCAGATTGGCGGCACAGAAAAAATGGCCAAGTCAAAGAATAACGGTATTGATCCGCAGGCCTTGATTGATCGCTATGGTGCCGACACGGCACGTCTATTCACCATGTTTGCATCACCGCCCGAGCAGACCCTGGAGTGGTCCGATGCGGGGGTGGAAGGCGCCTATCGCTTCTTGCGTCGTCTCTGGCTATTCGCGCAGCAGATCAAGGCGAGCCTGCGCTGCGAAGTGAAAGATTTTTCAGGCATTGCCAACGAGGCAGCAAAAAACCTGCGCCGGGAGATGCACAGCCTTCTGAAACAGGCAGATTTCGATATGCAGCGACGCCAGTACAACACCGTGGTGTCAGCCGCTATGAAAATGCTCAACACCTTAGAAGAAGCCGCCAAGTCCGAGCAAAGCCCAGATCTTCAGTTGGCCCTGACCGAGGGCTTATCCATTCTTTTGCGTGTGCTTTACCCCGTAGTGCCCCATATCGGTTGGATGCTCTGGCGTGACCTTGGCTATGCCAAAGCCCACAGTGACATGTTAGATGCCGCCTGGCCTGTCGTTGACGAGCAAGCTCTGATTCGTGATTCCATGGAGTTGGTGCTGCAGATTAACGGCAAAGTACGCGGCGTAGTGAACGTGCCCGCCAATGCAAGCCAGCAAGAGATCCAAGCAACTGCCTTGGCCAGCGAGGCCTTTGCCAAGTTCTCAGAAGGCAGGCCGCAGAAGAAAGTGATTGTCGTGCCTGGCAGGCTTGTGAATATTGTGGTCTGATTGATCGCATGCGCATGTTCACGAATTACCACACCATGGGTGCACAGGCTTTAAGCACTAGACGCGGCACCGCGACAAGGGCTTTGCTCATTGCAGTGGCGCTTTTCCTCGCAGGCGCCAGCCTGGTGAACCTCACTGGCTGCGGTTTTCGAGTTAGCGGTTTTGATCTCAAACTGCCTTTTCAAACCCTCGCGGTTCAAGGCACTCAGGACGTAACGCGAGAGATTCGCCGGCTCATGGGCGGGCAGCCGGGTGTCAAGGTAGTGACAAAGCCCACAGAAGCCCAGGTCGTGCTGGCGGTGACAGGGCAAAGTCTTGAACGGTTTGTTGTCGCCTTTAGCAGCACGGGCCGGCCCCGGGAGATTCAGCTGCGCATGCGCGTTGCCTACCGAATTACCGATGGGTTTGGTGTTGAGCTCACTGCACCTCAAGAAATTTCGCAAACACGGGATATTTCAGTCAGCGAATCGGAAGTGCTCGCGATGGCTGGCGCCGAAGACTTCATGAAAGCCGACATGAACCGAGATATTGCGCAGCAACTCGTTCGCAGGCTGCGTGCAGTCAAGCTGCCGACGCCTTAATTGCAATCATGCAGCTGCGCGTGGAGCTTCGGTCCGCCGACCAACTCAAAAAAAGCCTTCTTGCAGCGAGAGATAACGGCATCTGGGCAATCTCTGGCGATGACCCATTGTTGGTTGGTGAGACTGCTGACGAGCTTCGCAGCTACTTAAAGTCTCTAGGCGTCTCTGAGCGCCAGGTCGAAGTTCCCGATCGCAGCTTTGACTGGAAGAGCTGGCTTGCCGCAAGCGCTACAGGCTCATTGTTTTCAGAAAAACGGCTCATGGATCTGCGGCTTCCGACGGGAAAGCCCGGCACAGAGGGTAGCAAGGCGATTCAGGAATGGTGCGCTAGCCCTCCCGCAGATGTGGCGCTATTGGTCACTCTACCGCGTGCCGATCGCAACATCCTGAACTCGTCATGGTTTAAAGCCTTGGACGGAGCGGGAGTAATCTTTATCGTGCCAGAGCTCTATCGCTCTGACATGGCAGGATGGATTAGCCAGCGCCTTCGCACACAAGGGCTTAGCGCAACACCCGATGCGATTGCGTGGATGTGCGATCAGTTCGAGGGTAATTTAATTGCTGCAAACCAGGAGATCCTGAAGCTTGCCTTACACCACGAAAATCGCAGCGAAGCCATTGACGCCCATGAAATCAAGGCGATGGTGGCCGACGTCGCGCGCTTTAGCCCATTTTCTTTGGGCGAGGCAGTGCTCTCAGGAGAAGCGGGCCGAGCCATCCGTATCCTGAGAGGGTTGAAAGCGGAAGCCGAGCCTCTGCCCTTGATCCTTTGGGCCGTGACCGAAGACCTGCGCATGCTTGTGCGAACACAACGCCTGATAGAAAACGGCCGCAGCATCGAGCAGGCGCTTCGTGAGGCGCGCATCCCGCGGCACCGGGAGCGCCCGATTGCCCTCGCTTGCCGAAAAGCAAACACGAATCGCGCTTGGCGCGCGCTGCGAATGGCAGCCGAGGTCGATACAATCGTGAAAGGTTTAAAAATCGATGATCCCTGGGTTGCGCTTGAGCGTATGGCGCTAGACTTCGCACAAACATGATCACAAATGTCTCTCCCATTCGACAGCAGATGATTGCCCTTGGCCGGCAGGCGCGCATCGCCAGCCGTGCTATGGCCACTGCAGATGCAGCCCAGAAGAATCAGGCCCTTGAAACGCTTGCAAAACTTATCGACACCAATCGCACAATTTTAAAAGCTGCGAACACCTCAGATATTGATCGGGCGTCAAAGGCTGGACAAGACCCTGCATTTATCGATCGGCTCACCCTGTCAGACAAAGCGATTAACACCATGGTTGATGGGATAGGCCAAATCGTGGCTTTGGAAGATCCGATCGGAAAAATCGGTGAAATGACGAAAAGACCCAGTGGTATTGGGCTTGGAAAAATGCGTGTGCCGCTCGGCGTGATCGGGATCATTTACGAGTCACGGCCCAATGTGACCATTGACGCAGCGGCACTCTGCATCAAAGCAGGCAATGCCACCGTGCTGCGTGGCGGCTCTGAGGCGATCGACTGCAACCGTGCGCTTGCAGACCTGATTGGCCAGGCCTTGCGCTCTGCAGGCCTTCCCGAAGCCGCAGTACAGGTCGTTCCCACCACCGACCGCGAGGCGGTGTCGGCTATGATCACCCTGCCAGAATATTTCGACGTCATCGTGCCCCGCGGGGGCAAATCGCTAGTTGCTCGCGTTACCGAAGAGGCCCGAGTTCCGGTGATCAAACATCTTGATGGCATTTGTCATGTGTTTATTGATCGCGATGCAGACCTGGAGAAGGCTATTCGCATTGCTGATAACGCTAAGACCCATCGTTATGGCACCTGCAACACGATGGAGACTCTGCTTATTGATGCGCCAATCGCTGCCAAGGCCCTGCCCAGCTTAGTCAGTGTGTATCGCGAGAAGTCAGTCGAGCTTCGGGTCTGCCCACAAACCCGGGCTGAGCTTGCGAGGCTTGGCCTCGATCATGCCGATATTAAAAATGCCACCGAAGAAGACTGGCGCACCGAATACCTCGCGCCAATTTTGGCGATTCGTACGCTTGATGGGCTAGACCAGGCCATCAGCCATATCAATGAGTATGGCTCTCATCATACCGATGCC
Source organism: uncultured Burkholderiaceae bacterium (assembly GCA_964582195.1). Taxonomy (GTDB): domain Bacteria; phylum Pseudomonadota; class Gammaproteobacteria; order Burkholderiales; family Burkholderiaceae_A; genus Lacustribacter. The sequence continues at coordinate 424,959 of CAZOQN010000001.1, forward strand.
ATCGTCACGGAAAATACCGCGACCGCCCAGAAATTTCTGCGTGAAGTCGACTCTGCATCGGTAATGCATAACGCGTCAACGCGCTTTGCCGACGGGTTCGAGTATGGGCTTGGCGCCGAGATCGGCATTAGTAATGACAAAATTCATGCGCGCGGTCCGGTGGGCTTGGAGGGCCTGACCACCTACAAATGGATCGTAATGGGACACGGCGAAATTCTGGAGTAACTATCTTGGAAAACTTCAAAAGCATACTTATCAACTCAGCCATTGCCCTAGTCATCGTGCTGGCCCTGATGGGCTTTGATGACAAAGCTTTTTATGGCTGGTGGAAGTCTTTTCATATTGTCATGGTGACCAGCTGGTTTGCAGGATTGTTTTATCTGCCACGAATCTTCGTGAACCTGGCGATGGTTCCCGATGGCGAGGCCAACAAGGCAGAGCGTGACCGACTAATGCTCATGGCCACCAAGCTCTTTCGGTTCATGACACCCATCATGGTGCTGGCCTTGGCGGCGGGCACCTGGATCTGGATTGGCTATGACTTCAAGGGCGGCTGGCTGCATGCGAAGCTTTTATTCGTGATTTTGCTGATGGTCTATCACGGCATGTGCTACAACCGGCTCGAAGACTTCCGTCGGGGCAAGAACAGCCATTCTCACGTCTGGTACCGCTGGTTTAACGAGGTGCCCGTGGTGCTTTTGATCATCGTGACCTTGCTGGTTGTGATCAAGCCTTTCTAAGTGTCTACAAACACCGCAGCCTCCCAAGGGAAAATTCTTAACGGGTTTGCTGTCTGCCCCACGGGCTTAGAGGAGACGCTCGAAAAAGAGCTGGCGCTGATGCCCGGTTTCCAAGAGATCAAGAGAGGCCGCGGCGGCGTTCGTTTCGCAGCAAACCCTGACTCGATCGCACATGCGAATCTGTGGGCCCGTGTGCCCACGCGGCTGCTGATCGAAGTGGGCAAAGGCAGCGTTCGCAAACAAGAAGATATTCATGCGATTGCCATGCGCGTGCTGTGGGAGCAGTGGTTTACCTTTCGCCAAACCCTGCGCATTGATCTTGCCGTGGGCCGTGAGCCCAAGCTTGAAAAGCCGCTTGCCCGCAATTTCGCAACCTTATTGGTGAAAGATGGTATTTGCGATCGATTTCGAAAGGCCCGCGGCGAGCGGCCCTCTATTGACACCACCCACCCCGACATTCGAGTGTGGGCTTATCTCGACCAAAACGAGCTCACGCTTTATATCGACACCTCTGGCGAGCCCTTGTTCAAGCGTGGCTGGCGCCAATCCAAAGGCGAAGCGCCCTTGCGCGAAAACCTTGCGGCAGCTTTAGCCATCATGAGCCAGTGGAATGGCAAAGAGGCTTTGCTCGACCCTTTTTGTGGAAGTGGCACTCTATTGATTGAGGCCCTACAGTGGGCATTTCGCCTGCCTCCAGGCTATGTCCCAAACGCTCCAAGGGAATTTGCAGCGGAGCGCTTTCATGCGAATTCGCCCATGGGCCAGGTGAACTGGCAGGCCCTTCGGGCAAAAGCCAAACAAGCCATTGAACGCGCAGAAAAGGAACTTCAATCAGCGGGCGCGACAGCCCTGCCGAAAGTGTATGGAAGCGATCGCGACAGCCGCATGATTCGCATCGCTCAAGAGAATGCGCAGCGTGCCCTTCCTCAAGATCTTGCCAACGCGATTGATTGGCAGGTTTCCAGCTTTGAAGAACTGTCACCGAAGCAAGCCCAAGGCGTGCTGATCACAAACCCGCCTTATGGCAAGCGCCTGGAAAAACAAGCGGCACTGCCCACCACGGCACCTCTAGCATCAATGTCAACTCCTGACTCTGAGGAAGCCAACTACAACTTTGAGCGATCAGTAGCCGAGGCGCTGAAAAAGAAGTTCGCGGGCTGGAGCGCCTGGATTCTGACGGATGACCTCAAGCTGGAAAGTCATATGCGGCTGAAGGCCTCACGCCGAGTTCCGGTATTTAATGGCGACATTGAATGCCGGTGGATGCGCTTTGACATGGTGGCAGGCTCAATGCGCGATTCAAACAAAACAGCAAACCCCGTGAAATAAGTAACAATACGGCATGAGTTTTTCTGAAAATCTTCAACAGATCACCCATCGCATTTCGGCTGCCTGCCAACAGCACGGCAAGGACCCCGCAAGCATTGAAGTGCTTGCAGTAAGCAAAACCTTTCCTGCCAGCGTTGTTCAAGACGCGATTGACGCAGGTGCCAGGCAGTTTGGCGAAAACTATGTGCAAGAGGGTGTGGAAAAAATCGCTGCTCTCTCAACATCAAGAGACAAGCTCACCTGGCATTTCATTGGGCCGCTTCAAAGCAACAAAACCCGAGAGGTTGCCGAGCACTTCGACTGGATGCATTCGATTGACCGGGAAAAAATCGCCCGCAGACTCTCTGAGCAGCGGCCGCAGGCCCTGGCCCCTTTGCAGATCTGTATCCAGGTCAATGTCAGCGGCGAAGAATCAAAAAGCGGGGTTTCACCAAACGAGGCGCAAGCCTTGGCGCTTGCTGTCGCAGGGCTGCCAAGGCTCATACTCCGCGGCCTGATGGCAATTCCCGAGCCCACGCCGGATGAGGCCTTGCAGCGCGCAAGATTTAAAACGCTTGCCGAGCTTTTCAAGACAATACGCCCAAAGCTCCCAATTGATCAGCAGGCTCGTTTCAATGTCTTATCAATGGGAATGTCTGCCGATCTGGAGGCCGCGATAGCCGAGTCAATTCCAGAAGCAAGCACGCTGGTGCGCGTGGGCACCGCCTTGTTTGGCGAGAGAAGCACGCGGGTTTAGACGCACGACATAAAAAAAATCGGCCCTTTTCGGGCCGGTTTGTTCTGGAACTTACTTCGAATTTCTGCTTTAACGGGCAGCAATCGCCTTGACCGAGGCAGCCAGACGGCTCTTGTGACGGGCCGCCTTGTTCTTGTGGACAATTTTCTTGTCCGCAATACGATCGATAGCGCTGGTAGCCAAACGAAAGGCTTCGGCTGCTGCCTTCGCATCACCGGTGGCGACCGCTTTGCGCACTGATTTGACTGCGGTGCGATAAGCCGAGCGCAGACCGGCATTGCGCAGTCGGCGGGCGGCGGCTTGACGTGCGCTTTTACGCGCAGACGCTGAATTGGCCATGGACTTAGAATTCCTTAATGGTGTTGGGAAAAGCCCTAAACTATAGCGCGGAACATGAACCTTCTCAAGACCGCCGCCACCATTAGCGGGTTGACCCTTCTTTCCCGCATTACGGGATTGGCCAGGGAGACCCTCACTGCCGCCTACTTTGGGGCCGGCGCCCAGACGGACGCCTTTTTCGTCGCCTTTCGGCTGCCGAACCTGCTTCGCAGGCTGTTTGCCGAAGGGGCTTTTTCCCAGGCCTTTGTGCCGGTGCTAGGCAAGATCAAGACCGAGGAGGGCGAGGAGCCTGCCTTAAGGCTAGCCCGACACGCCGCCTTACTGCTGGCCATCATTCTTGGGGTGATCACGCTCCTGGCGATCATCGCCGCACCAATCCTGGTCTGGGTCATGTCAGGTGGCTTTTCAGGAAACACCGAAACCTTTGATCTGGCAGTGATGCTCACACGCTGGATGTTTCCTTACATTCTTTTGATCTCGCTAGTGGCCCTTGCATCAGGGGTGCTCAACACTTGGTCGGAATTCAAAGCGCCCGCTTTTGCACCCGTATTGCTAAACCTGTCTTTTATTGGGTGTGCGGTGTTGCTCTCCCCATATCTGGAAGAGCCAATTTGGGCGCTAGCCATTGCAGTGATTTTGGGTGGCCTCGCGCAGCTTGCGCTCATGGGGTTTGCATTGCGAAAAATGCTCAGTGCTCCTCGCGCGCAGCCCGCTGCGTCATTCCCACGGAATGACCAGTGGTCGCTTCGCGCCGCATGGCGAGATCCCAACGTACGGCGCGTGCTCACCCTCATGGTGCCCGCAAGTCTTGCGGTCTCCGTTGCACAGGTAAGCCTGGTTATCAACACACATATCGCTTCGCGTCTGCAAGAAGGCAGCGTATCTTGGATTTCCTACGCTGATCGGCTGATGGAATTTCCTACTGCGCTTTTAGGGGTTGCACTGGGCACCGTATTGCTGCCAAGCCTCACCAAAGCCAATAGCGAGCAGAACATGGATCGGGTAAACGGCCTCATCGATTGGGGCCTGCGGCTTGTGGCTTTGCTGGCAATTCCGTGCGCTATCGGCATGGCCATTCTGGCAGTGCCGCTAACTGCCGTGCTCTTTCATTACGGAAAATTTGATCATCAGGATCTGGTGATGACTTCACAAGCCATGGTGGGCTACTCGGTAGGATTGTTTGGCCTTATCGCTATTAAGGTGCTCGCACCTGGCTTTTACGCCCAACAAAACATCAAGACACCAGTGAAGATTGCCATCTTTACGCTTGTACTCACGCAGATTTTTAACCTGGTTTTTGTACCCGTTTTTGCCCATGCAGGCCTGGCGCTTGCCACCAGCCTTGCGGCACTGGCCAATGCGGGGCTCCTGTATCTGGGCCTGAGAAAACGCAGGATCTATTCGCCCTCGAAGGGCTGGTTTGGGTTTTTGGTCAAGGTCAGCATCAGCGCGGTTGCAATGGGGGCTGCAATTGCATTCATTGCGCTTGAAATCGATTGGGCGGGCCTTGCCCATGCGCCACTCTTGCGCATCGTCTGGCTAGGCTTCATTCTGCTAGTGGCGGCAGCCGTATATTTCGCCGCCTTGCGCCTATTTGGCGTACCCGTAAGGCAACTTATGAAAAAGGATTTTGCATGAACCTTTTATTCATTGGGGGCGGCAACATGGCCACAGCCCTGATCGGCGGATTGATTGAAAAGCAAACGGAGATCCGGTATCTGCATGTCATCGAGCCCAGTGATGAGGCACGCAATCGCTTGGCAGATAAGTATTCGGGCGCAGCGGGTGCAAGCGGCATCAAGTTCACGATTGATGCGAGAAACTGCACTGAGGATTTTCCCTCGCAAGATACCGACACCTGGGTCGTGCTGGCAGTCAAGCCTCAGCAAATGCAGCAGGCCTGCGAGCAGGCCCCTGAGAATGTGCAACGCGCCTTGGCAGGTGCCAAGATTTTTTCCATTGCGGCAGGCATCTCGATTGCGGCAATCTCTCGTTGGTGTGGCAACAGCGCTGTCGTAAGAGCCATGCCGAATACGCCTGCCCTTGTCGGCAAAGGTGTCACTGGCCTATACGCCGCCCCCACGGTTTCGCAAAAATCACGTGAGGCGGTACAGGCCATCATGGCAGCTGTCGGAAAGGTGGTTTGGGTTGAAAAAGAAGAATTGATGGATGTGATCACCGCGCTCTCGGGATCCGGCCCTGCCTACGTGTTTCGATTTTTAGAGGCCTTGGCTGAAGCCGGCGCAAGCCTTGGGCTGGAGGCGCAACAAGCGCATACGCTTGCCCTCGAGACGCTAAAAGGTGCAGTAGCCCTGCTTGAATCTTCTTCGGAGTCGCCTGCTGCCCTTCGCGAGAAAGTGACATCAAAGGGCGGCACTACGGCAGCCGCGCTTGCGAGCCTTGAGCGAGACGAGTTCATAAAGATAATCGAACGGGCCCTGACTGCTGCGAAAGACCGTGGCGCAGAAATGTCGAAAGAGTTTTCCTAAAACCCCAACTGCAAGACGAGGGCGATCCATAAAGGAATGCCGATATAGTTGTTGGCTCGAAATGCTGCAAAGCAGTCATCACGATCCCGGCTCCGGATTCTGAGCGTTAAAAGGGCGCAAAACACCGCGGTAATCAGCCAGCCTATCCAGTAAATCCAATGCCCCCCAGCGCCGGGCAATGACTGGCCCACAATGGCCATGCACCAAAGAAAAACAGCGTAAGAAATTCCGACCGCGATGACATCGAATCGGCCAAAAGCGATCGCGCTGCTACGGACACCAATCTTCACGTCGTCATCACGATCCACCATAGCGTAAGCCGTGTCGTAGGCAATGGCCCAGAAGAAGTTGCCAATGAACAATACCCATGCAATGCCGGGCACCTGGCCTTGGGTATCCGCAAAGGCCATGAGAATTCCGAAGCCGAAGGCAATGCCAAGTACCGCCTGGGGGATTGCGAAAAAACGTTTGAAATAAGGGTAAGTCGCCGCAACGAAGGCCGCCGTGAATGCGAATTGAATTGCTAAGTCATTGATGAAAAACAGCAATGCGGCTGCGGCAGCGAGGAGCGCCAAGGCGACCAACACCGCCTCCCACAAAAATATCTTTCCGGATGCCAGTACCCGCTCTTTGGTACGCTTAACCTTGTCATCAAACCGACGGTCTGCAATATCGTTCAAAACACAGCCTGCTGACCTCATTAGAAACGTACCCAGAAGAAAAATAATCAGCCGGGAAAAGTCTGGAAAACCGTCAGCAGCAATCCATAAAGCCCAAAGTGTTGGCCACAACAGCAGCAATGTGCCGATTGGCTTATCGACTCGGGCAAGCTTGCCATAGAGCCTTAACCGATACTTAAGCAGTGGCAAGGCGTGCGTTGACATATCGGCTCACGCCCTCTTGCACAGTCAGGAATTTCCCTTTGTAGCCTGCTTTGCGCAACAAGCTTAGATCGGCACACGTATAGCTTTGATATTTGCCTTTTAATGCCTGCGGAAACTCAATGTATTGAATCTTCTGGGCCTTCACAAGATCCGCTACCGAAGCATCTTTCTTTTCAATGGTATTGATGACAGCCTGGGCAACCTCATTAAACGTCTGGGCCCTGCCCGTTCCCAAATTGAAAATTCCGCTGCGCGAATCACCCGACAAGGCCTTGTTTAAAAAATGCAGGTTCACTTTGCAGACATCCTCGACTGAGACAAAATCACGCTGCTGCTCGCCGGCCTCCCAACCATCGTAGCCCTCAAACAGTTTTACACGGCCCTCGGCCTGGTACTGATTGAAATGATGAAATGCCACCGAAGCCATGCGGCCCTTGTGCTGCTCGCGTGGGCCATAGACATTGAAATAACGAAAACCCACAACGGGCGCAAGGCGACTCGATGCCGAGCCACTTGATGCACTCTTCGGGCCAGCCAACATGCGGCGAACTGTCTGGTCAAACAAAAACTTTGAGTACCCGTAAACATTTAGCGGCGACTCAGCGCTGCGCTCTTCTCGGAATTCAGTGCGTGCACCATAAACCGCAGCAGACGAAGCATATAAAAACGGAACCCGATAGTGCTGGGCCCATCCCAACAGAATTCGGGAATACCGAAAGTTATTGTCCATCATGAAACGGCCATCGGTTTCCATCGTGTCAGAGCAAGCACCCTGATGCAAAATTGCCGTAATGCCTTTGTCAAACCCTCCTGCCTCAATGCGGTCAATAAAATCATCTTTGTCGAGATAGTCTGCAATCTCGCAGTCAACAAGGTTTTTGAACTTGTCAGCGTCTGTCAGCTCATCGACTGCAATGATGTTGGTCTCGCCCGCTTCATTCAGAGCCTTCACCAGATTGCTACCAATAAATCCTGCCGCGCCAGTCACAATAATGGCCATTATTGCTGCTCCGAAAAAAGTTCTTCTGCACTGACAGTTGCGGTGCCCAGCTTGCTCACCACAATGCCGCCAGCCCGGTTTGCCAATGCGACTGCCTGCTCTATCTCCATGCCGCCAGCCAGGCCCACCGCCAACGTTGCAATCACAGTATCGCCCGCGCCACTGACATCAAACACCTCTCGCGCCTGTGCTGCGATATGCACCTCTTTAGCTTGGCCATTGTGCTCACAATAAAGACTCATGCCCTCCTCCGATCTTGTCACCAACAAGTAAGGAAGGTCCAGAGATCTACGCAAAGCATGCGCCTTCTCGGTCATCTCGGCTTCTGATTTCCAGCGGCCCACGACCTGTGCAAACTCAGAACGATTGGGAGTAAGCATCGTCGCCCCGCGGTAACGCTCATATTCATCGCCCTTTGGGTCAACCAGCGTCAGCACGCCTTGGGCCCGGGCCAGGCGAATCATCTCCGAGATGTGGGCAAGCCCCCCCTTGCCGTAATCGGAGAGCACGACAGCGCCAGCTTTAGGCAGCACGGCCTTGAAATGGTCAAGCTTCTCAATGAGTAGCTCGTGATCTGGCGTCGATTCGAAATCGGCACGCAGTAACTGCTGCTGACGGCCAAGCACGCGAAGCTTGACCGTTGTTTTTGCCTTGGGGTCATCGAAGACATGATCCTCAATGCCACAGTCTCGAATCAGGCGATGAACCATCTGACCTGCCTCATCATTTCCGACTACGCCCATGAGCATCGACTGCGCGCCAAGCGCTACAGCATTACGGGCAACGTTCGCCGCGCCGCCAAGCCGCTCATCAGAGTTCTGAACGCGCACCACAGGGACAGGCGCCTCTGGCGAGATGCGATCAACATCTCCAAACCAATAGCGATCGAGCATGACATCGCCAACGACCAAGACTCGGCATGCATCAAAATTTTTCAAGACCTGATCTCCAAAAAACTATCCCATGTGTGACAGCCTGGGCACTGCCAATGGGCTTGTCGGCTGCGAAAGCCACAGATCCGGCAGCTCGAAGGCGAGGGGGCCATTGGCGCCTTGGAATCCGAGACTCCCGAGATCCTTCCACGAATCAGCGCTGCTCGTTTTTGCGGCCCCGGCGCCGAAAAGCTTTCTGCTTTTGCGAGGGCAGCCTGTGCCTCATCTCGCTCTCCTGAAGCGAGTGCCGTTTCCGCCCGTTCACAATGAAAGTGGCCCATCAGCTGAGGATACGAATGCTCGCCAAAGCTTGCGCTATGGCTGTGCAGCTCATCAGCCCAGCGAATTGCACTTGTCCAGTCACGGGTTCTCTGGGCAATCTGAAGCAAGAGACTGCGAGCCAGGTTCCCCAGCCTGCGTCTCGCGCTATCCGAAATCACCTCAGCTCCCGAAGCTGAATCAGCTAGTTTCTGGAGCACCTCTTCAAAAGCCTGGGCCGCGCGGTCAAAAAAGCCCGCGACGAGGTAATCTCGGCCAAGATCAAGGCGAAGCCGAGCGTCATCTTCAGCGGAAAGCTCGGGATGTTTCAAGGCGCCCTCATGGACTTCAATCGCGCGGTCAATGAGGCCTCGGCGACGATAAAGATTCCCAACCGATCGATGCAGCTCTGTGGAATCGGGGCTTAATCGGGCGGCAGAGAGCAGGGATTCGGTCGCTGACTCCAGGTCATCTGCCAAGACATCGGAGAGCCCATTGAGAAGATCGCTTGAAACACGACGAGACTCGCGGGTTTGCTGCCCACGGTCATATCGGGCGGCGATCCATCCCAATGCAAAAAGCATGGGCAGGACCAGCAGCCAAGCAAGGTCAATTTCCAAGGCCAGCCCCTGCCCAGGGTCTAGGAGTGATTGAGATCCACCCGTTCACGGAGGTCCTTACCCGGCTTGAAGTGAGGAACCCGTTTTTCGGGAACACGAACCTGCTCGCCAGACTTTGGGTTACGACCCACGCGCGCGGGGCGATAAGAAAGGGAGAACGTTCCAAAGCCCCGAATTTCAATGCGATGGCGTTGGCCCAAGGCCTCAGCCATCGCATCAAGCAGGGTCTTCACCGCAAACTCGCAATCACGCACCGCTAGCGGAGAGCCTCGCTGATTGAGACGATCTGCGAGGCGATTGATGAGTTCAGACTTGGTCACTCTTTCGTCTGGTCATCGAGCTTGGCGCGAAGCAAAGCACCCAAACTCGTGGTGCCAGAGGAAGCGTTGCTTTCAGCAGCCATCTTCTGTAGGGACTCTGCTGTATCGGCAGAGTCCTTTGCCTTAATGGACAGATTAATTGAGCGCGCTTTGCGATCAATATTCACAATCATGGCTTCAACCGTGTCGCCTTCGGCCATCACCTTGGAGGCATCTTCCACACGCTCACGCGAAATCTCGGAGACACGCAGATAGCCTTCCACATCGCCATCAAGCGTAATCACGGCGCCTTTGGCATCGACAGACTTCACGGTGCCCTTGACAACCGCGCCCTTGTCAAAGCGAGCGACATAGGAGTTAAAGGGGTCGCCCTCCAGCTGCTTGACACCAAGTGAGATGCGCTCACGCTCGACATCAATGGCAAGCACAACCGCCTCCAACTCGTCACCTTTTTTGAAATTACGAACGGCTTCTTCTCCGTTTTCATTCCAGGAGAGGTCAGACAGATGCACCAGTCCATCAATGTTGCCGGGCAGGCCGATAAACACGCCAAAGTCAGTGATCGACTTGATCTGGCCTCTTACCTTGTCGCCCTTTTGATGGCTGGACTCAAATTCCTGCCAAGGGTTGGCGCGGCACTGTTTCATGCCCAAAGAAATACGACGGCGCTCGCCATCGATCTCCAGCACCATCACTTCGACTTCATCGCCCACCTGAACTACCTTACCGGGGTTCACGTTCTTGTTGGTCCAGTCCATCTCCGACACATGCACCAGGCCTTCAATGCCGGGCTCGATCTCAACGAATGCGCCGTAATCGGTGATGTTGGTAACCTTGCCAAACATGCGTGTGCCTTGAGGGTAACGACGGCCAATGCCATCCCAAGGATCATCGCCCAGTTGCTTCACGCCGAGTGACACGCGGTTTTTCTCTTGGTCGTAACGCAGAACGCGTGCGGTGACTTCCTGGCCCACCGTGAGCACTTCGGAAGGATGACGCACACGTCGCCAGGCCATATCGGTGATGTGCAGCAGGCCATCAATGCCGCCAAGGTCAATGAATGCACCGTAATCGGTGATGTTTTTCACTGTGCCGGTCACCGTGGAGCCTTCTTTGAGGTTTTCCATCAGCTTGGCGCGGTCTTCACCCATCGAAGCTTCAACAATTGCGCGGCGCGAGAGCACCACATTATTGCGTTTGCGATCGAGCTTGATCACTTTAAAATCAAGTGTCTTGCCTTCGATGTGCGATGTGTCTTTGATAGGGCGCGTATCTACGAGCGAGCCCGGTAAGAAGGCACGGATGCCATTGGTCATGACGGTGAGGCCACCTTTTACTTTTCCAGTAACGGTGCCGATCACGGTCTCGCCGCTCTCCAAGGCCTGCTCCAGGCTCACCCAGGCCGCCAAGCGCTTGGCGCGATCGCGCGACAAACGGGTTTCGCCGCGGCCATCTTCCAGGGCCTCAATCGCCACGGAGACAAAGTCGCCTTCCTTGACGTCGACCTGGCCTTGGTCATTAAAGAATTCTTCGAGAGGGATAAAGCTTTCAGACTTGAGTCCGGCATTGACCACAACGTGGTTTTGGTCAACCCGCAGCACTTCGGCGGTAATGACCTCGCCTGCGCGCATTTCCTGGCGGGCGATGGACTCTGCAAACATTGCAGCAAATGAATCGGGGGCAGCGTTTTTAGCGATCTCGCTTAGTTGGTTAAGTTGTTGGGACATTAAGTTTTGGTTTCCGACAAAAAGTCTAAAAAGCACACCGCCCCGAACGCATCAAGCGCCACGAGACAGCGGAGTTAAAAAAAGCGCAAGAGAAATTAGAAAGAGGACGACTCGTAAACCTTTGAGCGCCACTCGCGAATCACCGCTTGCACCACCTCGTCAATAGAGAGGTTGGTGGAATCCACGACAACCGCTCCAGGGGCCGGTTTCAAGGGCGCAACCGCTCGGGAGGCATCCCTTGCGTCTCGCGCCTCCAAATCGGCGGAAAGACTTTCAAGGTTAGCGGAAAAACCCTTATCAATCAATTGTTTGTAGCGTCTTTCCGCCCTCGCCCGGGCCGTGGCCGTGAGGAAAACCTTCAGTTGGGCATTCGGAAATACAACCGTGCCCATGTCCCGGCCATCGGCAACAAGGCCAGGAAGCCTTGCAAAATCGCGCTGGCGAAGCAATAACGCCCTTCTCACGGCGGGAAAAACCGCGATCTTGGAGGCCAACACCCCCACCTCCTCTGCGCGAATGGCGTGGCTGACATTCACTCCGTCAAGCAAGATAGTCTGCCCTAGAAATTCAATATCCATATCTGTCGCAATGGAGGCAAGCGCTTGCTCATCTGTATCGAAAATGCCATTTTGCTGAGCAGCCAAGGCCGTGATTCGGTACAAGGCTCCACTGTCCAGATAGCCAAAACCCAGACTCATGGCCACCTGGCTGGCAACCGTGCCCTTGCCAGAGGCCGTGGGGCCGTCAATTGCCAAAACCGGGACAGCTTGAGAGCAAAGGTCTGAGAACACCTCGAAATAATTCGGAAAGGTTTTCGCCACGCAGCCGGGATCATCAATCCGCACCGGAGCATTGCCAAAACTGGCCAGCGAAAAGGCCATGGCGACCCGATGGTCGTCGTAGGTTTCGATTGTTGCGGGCTTGAGCTGCTTGGCAGGATGAATGCGGGTCCAGTCGTTGCCGTATTCGACCGTGGCCCCCAGCTTTTTGCATTCATTGGCCATCGCCAAAATGCGATCGGTCTCCTTCACTTTCCATGAGCCAATACCGCGCAAAAGTGTTGGGCCATCGGCAAAGAGCGCGCAGACAACCAATGTCATGGCGGCATCGGGAATGTGATTGCAGTCGAGGTCGACTGCTTGAATTGCCACCTCGCCGCGAAGCGGCTCCTCGCAATGAGGGGCGCATGCCTCAATCCAATCGGGCCCCCAGGTAATCGTGGCACCCATTTGCTCTAAGGCATCGGCAAAACGGATATCACCTTGCACACTATCTTGGCCGACGCCGACCACCCGCACGGGACCGCCACCAATGAGCCCTGCCGCCAGGAAATAAGAGGCTGACGAGGCATCGCCCTCCACCTGAAGATCGCCCGCTGAAATAATGGCTTGAGGCGCAATTTCAAAGCGGTGAGAGACAAGGCTCTGCGCGCTTGCATCTGAAGATCGCGCACCAGCTATCGGGCTTACTGGCCCAACGGCTTTGACCTCAACGCCAAACTTCTTCAGCACAGCGCGGGTAATTTCGATATAGGGCCGGCTAATTAATTCACCCTCAACGCTCAGTGTGACTGCCTGATTCCAATGTGTCGCCAACAAGGGAGCAGCTTGCATCAGCCCTGTTAGAAACTGGCTTGATGTATTGCCTTTCACCCGGATTTCCTTGACAGGCGAAAGCTTCACCCCCGTGATTCGCAACGGCGGAAAGCCCTCCCGGCCCAGGTAATCGATCTTGGCGCCAATCGCGCGTAGGCCATCGACCAAATCGCCAATAGGCCGCTCATGCATGCGCGGCACACCCCTTAGCTCGACACAGCCCCCCGTTTTTGCAAGCGAGGCAACAACCGCAGGCACCAGAGTGCGAATCGTCAAGCCCGAGTTGCCAACGAAAAGCTTTACCGGAGTGGCCTCGCTGCCGATATTCGGAAATACACCATCAACCCCATGAATCTCGGCTTCCCGAATTGAAACACCGAGCCTTTGCAGCGAATCAATCATGACCTGAGTGTCATCAGAATCAAGCAGGTTATGTAATTGGGCCCTGCCTTTGGCTAGAGCAGCCAGTAACAACATACGGTTTGAAATGCTTTTGCTTCCAGGCAGGGTGACGACGCCCTTTGCGCCCTTGCGAGGTGTCAATAGAATTGATTGGGGATAAATCATGATCAGGCTCTGGGGCGAGGGCCTCAGGCTTGGCCCCTACTGAAAGCCTCTGCGCCAGTGGGAGGCCTGCGCGAGTAATCTAAGCAAGAGCTCACGATCATTGGCCTCAACGGCCTGATGCAGGGCCTGAAGCTGCAAAGACCAGTCTCCCCATGACTGCAATAACGCCTCACGGTTATCTAAAAAGATATCTGCCCACAGTTCAGGCGAGGAGGCCGCGATGCGGGTGGTGTCACGCAAGCCACCACCGTGCAACGCTTGCGCTGCACCCGCAAGATGGCCCTGTGCCAGGCTGCCTGCGAGCGAATAAGCCAGCACATGCGGCAAATGACTAATGGCCGCCAACAGGGCATCGTGATCTTCGATCGGCAGCGGCGTTGGATCCGCACCAAGGGCAAGCCAGAATTCTTCCACAGCGCTTACAGACTCTTGGCTGGATGCAGAGAGCCTGCTGATTAAAACCCGTGCGCCATCAAAGAGATCTGGATTCGCTGCTTGCGCACCTTGACGCTCGGATCCCGCCATGGGGTGAGAGGAAACAAACTGGCTCGAAAGCCCTCCCAATGCCTGGCTTGCGCTCAGTACCCCCGCCTTCGTGCTGCCGATATCGCTTGCCCATTGAAGCCGCACCTGGCCATGCAAGACGCAAAGCTTGGAAAAAATTTCCGGATAGGTCTTAACGGGAGAAGCGATTACGACAGCCATCGAAGGCGCACCTCCCGTGCCTTTCAAATGGCTGGCGGCGGCTTCAATGGTGTCGAAGGCAAAATCAACAAGCCCTAGCTCTTTCGCAGCCCTCGCTGAGTGGGCATCCACGCCGATGATTTGGCTTGCGAACCCACTTTTTTTTACGGCAGCCGCAACCGAGCCGCCCATCATGCCGGTGCCAATGACCATCAAAACATCGAGCGAGGGCTTGGCGCTACGAGATTGAGCGGCAGAAGAATCGCTCACGCTGCTAACCCCTCGGCCAAAGCATCGCGCATCGCATTAATGCAGGCCTTGTTTTCCTTTTCTGTGCCTACTGAAATGCGGAGCCATTGCGGCAGCTGGTAATTGGCGACCGGCCGCGTAATGACGCCTCGCGCAAGCAGGGCCTTGAACATCGCCATTCCAGCATCCGGCGCATTGCCAATTTTCACTAAGACAAAATTTCCCTTGGAGGGAATTGTCTGAAAGCCAAACTCACTCATGGCCCGATTGAGCATCGCTAAGCCCTCGTCATTTACACGACGCGATTCTTGCAAAAACGCCTCATCAAATAAGGCCGCGCTGGCAGCGGCCTGTGCCAAAGAGTTCACATTAAAAGGCTGACGAACACGATTCAAAAGATCGGTAATCGCAGGCTGGGCTACGCCAAAGCCGATGCGCAGGCCCGCCAAGCCATAGGCCTTGGAAAACGATCGCGACACTAATAAATTCGAGTGCTGTGCCACCCAATCAAATGCGTTGTAACGATCGGCATCGCTTAAGTACTCTGTATAAGCTTCATCCAGGATCACCAGCACTTGCTCGGGGACGTCGGCAATAAAGGCCTTGAGATCTCTTGGCGCGATAAAGGTGCCGGTTGGGTTGTTCGGGTTGGCCACCCAAACAATCCCGGTTTTCTCATTGACCGCACGACGCATTGCAACCAAATCGTGGCCGAGGCCTGCAGTTGCGGGCACCACCACGGCATGCGCGCCTCGGGCCTGTGTGGCCAGGGCATAAACGGCAAAAGAGTGCTGGCTATAGACCGACTCTCGGCCCGAATGCAAAAAAGCCTGGGCACTTAATTCCAAAATGTCATTGCTGCCATTGCCTAAGGTAATCCAGTCTTGTGGAACCGAAAACCGTTTGGAGATCGCAGCCTTTAATTCAAATCCATTGCCGTCTGGATAGCGGCCCAGATCTTTTGCAGCCTCTTGCATGGCAAGGCTTGCCTTCGGGCTCATGCCCAAGGGGTTTTCATTGGAAGCGAGCTTCACAATGTCAGATTCAGCAAAGCCGTACTCACGGGCAATCTCCGAAATAGGCCTGCCGCCCTGATAAGGCGCAATCGCACGAATGTAATTTGGCGCGAACTCTGAGGGCGTATGGCTCATCAGACTTTCTCTGTTAAGCGGTCAAATAAGGGGTATGACCCAAGATCTTTGAAAAACGCGGCCCGTTCCTTGATCTCCGCAAGTGCAAGGGCAACTTTTGGATCTTTGCGATGGCCCACCAAATCCACATAAAAATAATATTCCCACGCGCCTGAGCGCGCAGGCCGCGACTCAAAGCGCTTCATCGAGACACCGTGGCGGGCAAGCGGCTCGATCAATGAGAGCATGGCGCCGGATTTGTCGGGCACAGAGAGAATCAAGGAGGTTTGGTCTACGCCGCAGTCATCAGGAGTGAAATCGCCGATTGCGACGAATCGGGTTCGATTGTTGGGATCATCTTCGATACGCTCAGCCACCGACTGCAAGCCGTAATGCTGGGCGGCTAACTGGCTGGCAATCGCTGCTACCGACGAATCACGCGATGCAAGCTCTGCGGCATGGCCATTGCTGGCCATAGGCATACGCACCACGCCGGGCATATTCTCATCGAGCCAACGCTGGCACTGGGCCAAGGCCTGAGAGTGGGCTGCCACCGATTGAATTGACTCACGCTTGCCTTCCTTTTGAAGCAGGCTGTGATGAATCGGCATGGACATTTCCGCCGAGATTTTCAAAGGCGTGCGCAACAAGATATCCAAGGTGCGGCCGACGGTGCCCTCGGTTGAGTTCTCAACCGGCAGTAAAGCACAATCGACACTGCCCGCTTCGGCTTCGCGAATCGCTTCATCCAGGGTTGAGCATGGCACCATTTGCACGCGATGGCCAAACAGAATTCGGACAGCCTGCTCGCTGTAAGTGCCTGCAGGGCCCAGATAAGAGATGCGCATTTCGCGCTCAAGTGCGCGGCAGCCTGAAATGATTTCAAGCCAAATGGCTGCTACCGATTTGGAAGAAAGAGGCCCAGGGTTGGTGGCCACCATGCGCTCAATAATGGCCACTTCGCGCTCAGGCCGAAACACGGGCGCGCCCACGCGATGTTTTTTTAGGCCTACCTCTTGTACATAGCCTGCTCGTTCAGCCAATAACCTGATCAACTGATTATCTACCGCATCGATCTTGTCACGAAAACTCTGTAGCTCTTCGGGAGTCATGCATGCTCCTTTTCGAATTCCTTGAGCCAATTCAGCAAGGCATGAACGCCTTCAATTGGCATAGCGTTGTAGATGCTGGCTCTAAGCCCGCCCACAGCCTTATGGCCCTTCAGGTTGAGCAAGCCGCGCTTTTTCGCACCCGCCAGAAATGGCTCATACAAGCGCTCATCCGGGAGGTAAAACGGCACGTTCATAAATGACCGAGCATTTTTCGCAACACGTGTCTGATAGAAATCAGATGCATCAAGGATGCCGTACAACAAAGCTGCTTTTTCCGCATTGCGCCTGCCCATTTCCGCAACGCCACCTTGCGCATCGATCCATTCAAGCATTAGCCCGGTCAGGTAAATCGCGTAAGTGGGCGGCGTATTAAACATGGAATCATTCGCGAGCACTTTGCGGTAATCGAAAATCGAAGGGCAGCCAGCCAGCGGCGCCTTGACGCGCTCCTGGATGAGTGACTCATTCAGGATCACAAAGGTTAAGCCTGCAATCCCAAGATTTTTCTGCACGCCGCCATAAGCCAGGGCCATTTGAGTCATGTCCATAGGACGCGAGAGAACATGCGAGGACATGTCAACAATGAGCGGTACATTCGACACGCCTAACGCCTTCATATCGGGCCATTGGTGGAATTCGACGCCGCCAATGGTTTCATTGCCGCAGAGGTGCAGGTAAGAAGAGTCGGGGCGGACTCGCCAGTGTTCGAAGGGCGGGATGGCGGTAGATTCCGGACGCGCCACCACATGAACATCACCATACTGCTTAGCTTCATTGATCGACTTGGTCGACCAATGTCCTGTGTTGACATAATCGGCCTTGCGGTTTTCGCCAAGCAGGTTCATCGGTATCAACGCATTTTGAGCAGTGGCGCCACCTTGCATGAACAAAATCTTGTAATGCCCGGGCAGGGCCAGCAGCCTGCGAAAGTCGGACATGACCTTCTCAAAAAGCCCCTGGTACTCCGCGCCTCGGTGCGTCATCTCCATGACCGACATGCCGGTGCCATGCCAGTCAAGCATCTCACTGCTGGCCCGCTGCAGCACGCTGTCTGGCAGCATGGATGGACCCGCAGCAAAGTTGTAGGGGCGCATCATGGCCATGAACGGTCAGCCTATGACTTAAGCATCAACGGGACCCGATTCCGAGTCTTCCGCACTTGGCTCATCACCATCGGGGCCTTCTTCGCCCACATCGCTTTCCTGAATACGCTGAACGCCAGCAAGCAAGCTGCCATCATCAACGGCGATCAAGGTCACACCCTGCGTTGCACGGCCCATTTCACGAACCTCTGAAACCCGGGTACGCACGAGCACGCCCTTGTCAGTGATTAGCATGATTTCATCGGTGTCATTGACGAGCACCGCGCCCACCACCTTGCCGTTACGCTCTGAAGTTTGAATCGCAATCATGCCTTTGGTGCCGCGGCCGTGGCGGGTGTATTCCGCAATTGGGGTTCGCTTGCCAAAACCATTTTCAGTGGCGGTAAGCACCGATTGAGTTTCGCTTTCCGCGACGAGCATGGCGATCAGGCGCTGACCTTCTTCAAGGTTCATACCACGCACACCACGGGCCTCACGGCCCATTGGACGAACATCGGTTTCATCAAAACGCACGGCCTTACCTGCATCGCTAAACAACATGACATCGTGCTGGCCATCGGTAATCGCAGCGCCGATCAGATGATCGCCCTCATCAAGCGAAACCGCAATGATTCCGCGCTTCATAGGCCGCGAGAAGCTTGTCAGCGGCGTTTTCTTCACGGTGCCCATGGCAGTGGCCATAAATACATAATGGTCTTCATCAAACTGCTTGACCGGCAGCACCACAGTAATTTTTTCGTCCTGCTCCAGCGGCCAGACATTGACCAAGGGCTTGCCGCGTGAGGTGCGGCTTCCCTGCGGAACCTCCCATACCTTGAGCCAATACACACGGCCGCGGTCTGAAAACGCGAGAATCATGTCGTGTGTATTGGCGATGAAGAGCTGGTCAATCCAGTCGTCTTCCTTGGTGGTGGCCGCCTGCTTGCCACGGCCGCCTCGGCGCTGGGCACGATACTCGGACAATGGCTGGCTCTTGATATAGCCCGAATGAGACAAGGTCACCACCATGTCTTGCGGGGTGATCAAGTCCTCGGTTTGCAGCTCTTCAGCATTGGTTTCAATATGGCTTCTGCGGATATCGCCAAATTCGTTGCGAATCGCATTGAGCTCTTCAGAGATGATGGCCATGATTCGCGCGGGCTTAGACAGGATATCGAGCAAATCGGCAATCTTCTCGATGATCTCCTTGTACTCGCCAACGATCTTGTCTTGCTCAAGCCCAGTGAGCCGCTGCAAGCGCATTTGAAGAATCTCATTGGCTTGGGTGTCAGACAACTTATAGCCGTCTTCCTTCAAGCCGAAGGCATCGCTTAAGCCTTCAGGCTTGAATGCCTCCGGGATTGTGGTTTCAGTCGCCCGCGCAAGCAGCTCGCGCACGAGCGTCGCCTGCCAAGTACGAGACATTAATTCCTGTTTCGCAATCACCGGCGTGGCGGAGCCTTTGATCAAAGCGATCATTTCATCCATATTGGAGACGGCCACTGCCAGGCCCTCCAAGATATGGCCGCGGTCACGGGCCTTGCGAAGCTCAAAGACCGTACGGCGCGTCACTACTTCGCGGCGATGATCAATAAAGGCTGACAGCATTTGCTTTAAGTTCAGCGTGCGAGGCTGGCCGTCGACCAAGGCCACCATGTTCATGCCAAAGGTATCTTGCAGCTGCGTGTTTTTGTAGAGGTTATTGAGCACCACCTCGGGCAGCTCACCGCGCTTGAGCTCAATCACAACCCGCATGCCCGATTTATCGGATTCATCGCGGATATCGGAGATGCCCTCTATGCGCTTTTCGTTGACATGCTCGGCAATCCGCTCAAGCAGGGTGCGCTTATTGACCTGATAAGGAAGCTCATCAATGATGATGGCCTGCCGAGCGCCTTTATCGATCTCCTCAAAGTGCGTCTTGGCCCGCATGACGACACGGCCGCGGCCGGTGCGATAGCCCTCGCGGACACCCTGCACGCCGTAAATAATTCCTGCGGTTGGAAAATCAGGCGCTGGAATTATTTCAATCAGCTCATCCACAGTTATGTCTGGATTCTCCAGAACCTTCAGACACCCTTCGATCACTTCCGAAAGGTTATGCGGCGGGATGTTGGTGGCCATCCCAACGGCAATTCCCGAAGATCCGTTGATCAAGAGATTTGGAATGCGCGCGGGAAGTATTAGCGGCTCCTTCTCGCTACCGTCGTAGTTGGGCCCGAAGTCGACTGTTTCTTTATCGAGGTCCTCTAGGAGGGCGTGCGCGATTT
This sequence comes from uncultured Burkholderiaceae bacterium, assembly GCA_964582195.1. GTDB lineage: Bacteria > Pseudomonadota > Gammaproteobacteria > Burkholderiales > Burkholderiaceae_A > Lacustribacter. The sequence continues at coordinate 445,022 of CAZOQN010000001.1, forward strand.
TGGCCAGGCGAATCTCGGTGTACCGCATTGCAGCAGCGTTGTCGCCGTCGACTGAGCCAAAATTCCCCTGACCGTCGACGAGCATGTAACGCAGGGAAAAGTCCTGGGCCATACGAACAATCGTGTCGTAGACCGCAGAATCCCCGTGGGGATGGTATTTACCAATCACATCCCCCACGATACGTGCAGATTTCTTGTACGCCCGGTTCCAGTCGTTGTTAAGCTCATGCATGGCGAATAAAACTCGACGGTGAACGGGCTTTAAGCCGTCGCGGACATCAGGAAGGGCGCGGCCGACGATCACGCTCATGGCGTAATCGAGATAGGAGCGGCGCATCTCCTGCTCGAGGCTTACAGGCAGGGTCTCTTTGGCGAATGAATTCATCATCGGATTTTACCTTTTTAGCCAACTTTTACTGTGGCACAATGAAACATTGAACTATCTGAGCAAGCTAATCTCAAACCGCAATCTAAAGGGAGCTGTTATGGCCAGAAAACTCCTCTCACCCATGCTTTTCGCTTTCGCCGTTTTGGCGATTGCGATCACCTCGCACCCCTCCTCAGCCCTCGCTCAGTCAACTCCGGGCTACTGGCAATCCTCAGGCGGTGACGTCAAAAGTGGGTTCGGCCTTTGCTGGCGTGCAGGCTACTGGACGCCGCAAATGGCTACCGAAGCCTGCGACCCCGATCTTGTTCCGAAAAAGGCTGCGGCTCCAGCACCCGCACCAGCCAAGCCTGCCGCACCACCCCCGCCCTCCGCTCCGGTAGTGCAGAAGGTGACGCTTCAAGCCGATACCCTGTTTGACTTCGATAAGTCGGTGGTCAAGCCTGAGGGCCGCGTCGTGCTTGATGGCTTAGTGAGCCGCGCGAAAGACCTCAACCTTGAGGTCATCATCGCTGTTGGCCACGCAGATTGGGTTGGAACGGATGCTTACAACCAAAAGCTCTCGGAGCGTCGAGCCGCTGCGGTCAAGGCCTATTTGGTCAGCAAGGGTATCCCCGCTGGCAAGATCTACACCGAAGGCAAAGGCGAGTCCAAACCGGTAGCGTCTAACAAGACCCGCGAGGGCCGCGCTCAAAATCGTCGCGTAGAGATTGAGCTGATCGGAACCTCGACCAAGCGCTAAGCGTCGCCGCGAGGCCCGCGAGGGCTGAAGCGGTCTAACAGGGCCCCGCGCTAGCGGGGTTTTGTTTTGCTGAGGTATCCTTTTCCCCAATGAACACCAACTCCAACGTAGACCCAGGTGAGCTCGCAAAATTCAGTGCGCTCGCCTCGCGCTGGTGGGACCCAAATAGCGAGTTTCGCCCGCTTCACCAGATCAACCCCTTGCGGCTTGATTGGATTGACGCACTGTCAAGCCTTAAAGGAAAAAAAGTAGTCGATGTCGGCTGCGGCGGCGGCATCTTGGCCGAAGCCATGGCCAAGCTTGGGGCAGACGTTAAAGGTATCGACCTTGCAGAAAAGCCCTTAAAAGTGGCCCAGCTGCATGGGTTAGAGAGCGGCGTCAAAGTGGACTATGAAGCGATTGCTGCCGAAGACTTGGCGGCCCGAGAAGCCAGCCAATACGATGTGGTGACCTGTATGGAAATGCTAGAACATGTGCCCGACCCAGCAGCCACAATTGCCGCGTGCTCGCAGCTGGTCAAGCCTGGCGGCTGGGTATTTTTTTCCACCATTAACCGCAATCCGAAAAGCTTTTTGTTTGCAATCATCGGTGCGGAATACGTGTTGCGCCTTCTGCCCAAGGGCACGCACGAGTACTCGAAGTTCATCAAGCCCAGTGAGCTTGCCAATGCAGCCCGTGATGCGAAATTAGTTTTGCAGGAAATGCTGGGCATGAGCTATAACCCAATCACACAGGTGTACTCGCTCGGCAAGGATACGAGCGTGAATTATTTGATGGCGTATCGGAAATGAACGATTGCCGTGGCCCTATTGGGCCTCGCAATGACGCAATACATGACTAATCCTTTCCCCCGCCCCGACTGGCATTCGCGCTGGTTAACCTTTCCCAAACGCGCCATTTTGTTCGACCTTGACGGCACACTGCTCGACTCGGCGCCGGACCTCGCTCACGCAGCCAATGTTCTGCGCACTCGGCGTGGCCTTGCCCCAATGAGTGTTTCCGAGCTCCGGCCCTGGGTATCGCAGGGTGCACGCGGCATGGTGGGCAAAGGCATGGGGGCTGCGCCCGATCACCCGGAATATGAGGCCCTACGGGCAGAATTCTTAGAGGTTTATGCCGAGTGCTTGGCCAATGAAACCGGCTTTTGGCCGGGCATGGAAACCGTGGTGAATTCTCTGGATCAGCAAAACATTGCCTGGGGAGTTGTCACCAACAAAATCATGCGATTCACCGAGCCACTGTTGAAACAAATTGGTCTCTGGGATCGCTGTGCGGTGGTGGTGGGCGGCGATACGACCCCACATGCCAAGCCCCACCCCGCGCCCATGCATCACGCAATTTCTGCGCTGGATCTTCATGCCGAATCGGTGATTTACGTCGGTGACGATGCCCGCGATATCGAGTCCGGCTTTGCGGCAGGCACGTGGACAGTCGCCTGCGACTTTGGCCATCACGTGGAAGCGCCCTTTCCCAAGGAGTGGGGGGCAGATGTCTTGATTCAGAAGGCAGAAGATCTGCTGGCTGTCATTGCGAAATCCTAGACTTTACGGAACCTTTACCCCATACTTCCTATCTTAGTTTTTTACTTAGAAACATGGGGCCGACCCGGTTTCGACGTGGGTAGTGAAGAAGCGCAGGGCATACCGAGGCTCGATTCCCTCGTAAATACAGTCGAAAAAAAACAAACGCAAACGAAGAGCGTTTCGCTCTCGCAGCCTAAGGGCTAGCGAGCGCTGCACCGGTTCTCTGATGGGCCGGGCGGGTCAAACCGCAGCAGCGTCATTCACATCAGATCGTCACTGGGCAAGCCGTGGGCCCAGTGCCTAAAACAAGCGGATCGCTGGGTGCCGGCCTGTCGGTTGGCTAAGCACCCAAGTTAAATTTAAATAAATCGACTAAGTATGTAGAACTGTCTTTGGAAGACTTGCGGACGCGGGTTCGATTCCCGCCGGCTCCACCATCTTGAAAAAGCTTCTCCCCCGTTAGGGGATGGGCGGTTCTCTGCCTGCCGATCACCGGATAATCCTTGGCATGAAAACCACCCGAAATCTCGTGATTGTGCTTGGCGATCAACTCGATGCCGAGTCCTCAGCGTTTGATCACTTTGATCCCCGAGAAGATCTCGTCTGGATGGCCGAGGTGGCGCAGGAATCCACGCATGTGCCCTCCTCCAAACAAAGAGTCGTTCTGTTCCTGTCGGCAATGCGCCACTTTGTAGCCGCACTTAAACGTAAAAAGATTCCAGTTGATTACACGCATCTTGATGAAGCGGCCAACACCGGCACCCTCTCGTCGGAGCTCAATCGCGCGATTAAGCGCTATAAGCCGAAGGGGCTTGTGATGGCCGCGCCCGGGGATTGGCGAGTGCTGAATGATTTGCGATCGATAGCCAAATCATGCGATCTGCCACTCGATATACGAGAAGACCGCCACTTCTTTTCCACTGTGCGTGAATTTGCAGCCCACGCCAAAGACCGCAAACAATTGCGCCTGGAATACTGGTATCGCGAGCTTCGTCAGAAACACAACATCTTGATGCAAGACGGCAAGCCTGAGGGTGGCGCCTGGAACTTCGATCAGGAGAACCGCGAATCCTTCGGCAAAGGAGGCCCACCGTCCATTCCCAAGCCTACACGATTTACGCCCGACGCCATCACGCAAGAGGTGATTGACTTGGTCAATACGCGATTTGCCAGTCACCCGGGTAAGGTATCCGGTGCGGTGTCCGACACCACGGCCTTTGGCTGGCCGGTCACGCGCGAGCAAGCCCTGCAATGCCTGCATGAGTTTATCGACCAGAGGCTCGAATTCTTTGGCCGCTATCAGGATGCAATGTGGCAAGGCGAGGTCTGGCTGTTTCACTCGCATCTATCAGCCGCACTGAACCTGAAATTGCTCAATCCCCGCGAAGTGGTGCAGGCCGCCGAAACTGCGTACAAAAATGGCAAGGCGCCACTGGCCGCAGTGGAAGGCTTTATTCGGCAGATCCTGGGCTGGCGTGAATATGTCCGCGGTATTTATTGGCTCTATATGCCTGAGTACCTAGAACGCAATTCAATGCAGGCCAGCGAGCCACTGCCTGGTTTTTTCTGGACCGGCGAAACAGACATGGCCTGCCTGCGAGATGCCATCGGCCAGACGCTGCGCCACGGCTACGCTCACCATATCCAGCGTCTCATGATCACAGGCTTATACGCCCTGCTCTATGGCGTGAATCCCAAAGAAGTGCACGAGTGGTACTTAAGTGTTTACGTTGATGCGGTAGAGTGGGTAGAGCTTCCGAACACTTTAGGCATGAGCCAGTTTGCCGATGGCGGTGTGATGGCAAGCAAGCCCTATGCGGCAAGCGGTAAATATATTGACCGCATGAGCAATTACTGCAGGAGCTGTCGCTTTGACCCGGCAAAGTCTGTGGATGACGGCAAGGGAAAGCCCGCCTGCCCCTTCACTACGCTGTACTGGGATTTCCTGCTGCGGCATGAAGCGATGCTCTCTCGGAACCCCCGCATGGTCATGCAGGTGCGCAATCTCAACCGCCTGTCGCAAGAAACGAAACATGCGATTAAACGCCACGCCCAGGCTCACAGAGCAGGCCAGTCTTTGGAATAATTCGGGGTTTCAAACAGGAACAAGCTGCAAGTACACTCGGGAAAATCCACTCAGGAGATAAAGCATGACCCCCTTCAATGCGATCGTTGTGAACAAAACCGAGACAAGCTACACCCCAGAACTCAGAAAAGTGGATGACTCTGCGCTTGTCAGCACTGGCGACAGAGATGTACTGGTGAAAGTGGATTACTCCACCATTAATTTCAAAGATGGCCTTGCGCTCACTGGCCGCTCTCCGATCATTCGAAAGTTTCCGCTTATTCCAGGCATTGATTTCGCAGGCACGGTTGAACACAGCGAGCATCCCGATTACAGGCCTGGCGATCAGGTTATTTTGAATGGCTGGGGCGTGGGCGAAAGCCACCCCGGCGGGCTTGCCCAATACGCCAAAGTCAAAGGAGATTGGCTGGTCAAAAAGCCCGATAGCTTCTCAACCCGACAAGCCATGGCAATCGGCACGGCAGGCTATACCGCCATGCTTTGCATTCTTGCGCTTGAGCGCTATGGCCTAAAGCCCGCCGATGGCGAAGTGTTGGTCACGGGCGCTGCAGGTGGTGTCGGCAGCACTGCAATCGCCCTGCTCTCCAAGCTGGGCTACTCGGTCATTGCATCCACAGGCCGCATGAACGAGGCCGACTATCTCAGGGGCCTTGGCGCAGCAAGCGTGATTGACCGAACAGAGCTCTCCGCACCCGGCAAGCCCTTGGCAAAAGAACGCTGGGCAGCAGTGATCGACAGCGTCGGCAGCCACACCCTGGCCAATGCCTGTGCCGCGACCAAGGCCGAAGGTGCAGTGGCTGCATGCGGCTTGGCCCAAGGCATGGATTTTCCTGCAAGCGTTGCGCCGTTTATCTTGCGTGGCGTAGCGCTTTTGGGCGTCAACAGTGTCACTGCACCGACCGAGCGCAGGAGGCTGGCCTGGCAGCGCCTTGCTCGCGATTTCGATACGCACAAGCTTGATGCAATGACCTCCGAGATCGCTCTGGGCGATGTCATCGCCGCCGCCCCAGAGATTCTCGCCGGAAAAATTCGTGGCCGCACAGTGGTCGATGTAAACAAAAACTAAGTCGATTGCCGCACAATTCGGAGATGCCTGACATTCTGAACATCTCCGCATACAAGTTTGTAACGCTCGCCAATCTGCCCGCGCTTCGCGAGCAGCTTTTAGCCCGCGCACAAGCGCTTGGGCTCAAGGGCACGATTTTGATCGCTGAAGAGGGAATCAATCTATTTGTTGCCGGCGCTGCCGAGCCCGTGGGCCATTTTTTAGGATTTCTCAGGCAAGACCATCGCTTTGCAGATCTCGCTGTGAAAGAGAGCTGGTCTGTGACAGTTCCCTTCAAAAAAATGCTGGTGAAAATCAAAAAAGAAATCATCCGCATGAACCATCCCGCCATTGCCCCGCATGCCAAGCGTGCACCCGCGGTCACGGCAGCAACACTAAATCGCTGGCTTGATCAAGGCTACGATGATGAAGGCCGAGAGGTGGTCACGCTTGACACCCGCAACGCCTTTGAAGTGGATTACGGCAGTTTTCGCAACGCCATTGACTACCGAATTGCAAAGTTCACCGAATTCCCTAAGGCAATCGCCCAAGAGAAAGAAAAGTTAAAGAACAAAACCATCGTGAGCTTTTGTACCGGCGGCATTCGCTGCGAGAAGGCCGCGATTTACATGCGTGAAATTGGCCTTGAGCATGCGTATCAGCTCGAAGGCGGCATCTTGAAATACTTCGAAGAGACCGATGCTCGGCATTTTCAGGGCAGCTGCTTCGTGTTTGATGAGCGCGAGGCTCTGGAGCCGACCCTGACCCCCCTCGAAAGCCGCCATGCCAGCCCTATCTGACAAAAGCCTGCGAGAAGACATTCGCTTTCTTGGCGCTATTTTAGGCGATACCATTCGAGAGCAAGAGGGCGAGCAGACGTATGGGCTGATTGAAAACATTCGAAAGCTCAGCGTTGCCTTTCATCGTAATGCCGATGACGAGGCCGGAAAAGACCTCAATAAGATTTTAAAAAATCTGAGCAGCGGAAAAGCCGTTAGCGTGATTCGAGCTTTCAGCTATTTCTCACACTTGGCCAATATCGCGGAAGATCAGTTCACCTTAAGGCAGTTTAGCCAGGAAGACCCCAACGAGGTCGAAGGTAGCCTCAGACGCAGCTTTTCCCGCTTGAAGGCCTCTGGCACAAGCCCCAAGAAAATCGCACAGACCCTACAGCAGGCCTGGATCTCTCCGGTGCTCACCGCACACCCCACGGAAGTGCAGCGAAAAAGCATCCTCGATGCCGAGCGGGCCATCGGTGATCTGCTCTCTAGGCGCTATAGCCTCGAGAACAAAGAGGATCTCCTCGAAAACGAAATGCTGATTCGAGCGCGCGTCACGCAACTCTGGCAAACCCGGCTTATTCGGTTTGCCAAACTCAGCGTGGATGATGAGATCGAGAATGCGCTCTCTTACTACAAAAGCACTTTTCTGAATGAAGTGCCCCGCCTGTATCAGCGTATCGAGCGCATCGTCGGAGTCGACAATCTGCCCCCGATGTTTCGAATGGGCAATTGGATCGGCGGAGACCGCGATGGCAACCCCTATGTCATTGCACCAACGCTAAAAAGATCAGTATCACGTCACAGTGAAACCGTGCTGCGACATTACCTGATTGAGGTGCATTCTCTTGGCGGCGAGCTCTCGGTCTGCGAGGCCTTGGCGGGCTCCTCTAAGGCCTTGCAAGCGCTGGCCGAACGCTCCGGCGATCACAACTCTCACCGCAAAGATGAGCCATATCGCCGCGCCCTGATTGGCGTGTATGCCCGACTCGCAGCAACCCTGACAGAACTCACGGGCACTGAGGCCCTGCGGCACGCCATCGAACCTGCAAAGCCCTATCAAAAATCGGAGGAGTTTATTGCTGACTTAAAAGTGGTAAGGGACTCATTGGCCTCCCACCATGGCGAGGCGCTCAGCCGCGCAAGACTTGCGCCCCTGATTCGCTCGGCCGAAGTATTCGGCTTTCATCTCGCCACAACCGACCTGCGTCAAAATTCCAGTATCCATGAGCATGTGGTGGCCGAGCTTTTGCGGTACACACGGCTTGAGCAACGCTATGAAAAGCTTGAAGAGGCCAAGAAAGTTGAGCTCTTGCTGGGGCTGCTTGGCGATGCCCGCAGCCTGAGAAACCAGCAGGCCCGTTACTCGGAGCTTGCCGAAAGCGAACTGGCCATCTTCGATGAGGCACGAAGAATTCTTAAACAGTTTGGCCAAGAGACAATTCGACACGCCATCATCAGCCACACAGAGAGCGTGAGCGATCTGCTTGAGGTGCTGGTCATTCAAAAAGAGACGGGATTAATGTCGGGCACGCTGACTCAAGAGGGCAAGGCTAGCCTGATCGTGGTGCCGCTTTTTGAAACCATTGAGGATCTGCGCTGTGCCGCACCCATCATGCGAGCCTTCTACAAGCTGCCCGGCATCGCAACGCTCGTGCGCAATTCGGGTGGTGAGCAAGACATCATGCTGGGCTACTCCGACAGCAACAAAGATGGCGGCTTTTTCACCAGCAACTGGGAACTTCACCAGGCTTCGACCGAGCTGGTCGAGCTCTTTAAGGAATTTTCCGGCGTGACCCTACGGCTTTTCCATGGTCGTGGCGGCACCGTAGGCAGAGGCGGCGGGCCGAGCTATCAGGCGATACTTGCCCAGCCTGCTGGCACCGTGAACGGCCAGCTTCGGCTCACCGAGCAAGGCGAGATTATTGCCAGCAAATACGCTAACCCAAAGATCGGCAGCCGCAATTTAGAGACACTGGTATCTGCTGTGCTTGAGGCCACGCTGATTTCATCAAAAACAAAGCCCCCGGCTGAATTTTTGAAAGCGGCCGCGACGCTTTCCGAATTCAGCATGGCGGCCTACCGATCGCTGGTGTACGAGACACCGGGGTTTGAAGATTATTTCTTCGAGGCCACCCCGATTAGCGAGGTCGCGCAGCTCAACATTGGGTCTCGGCCGGCAAGCCGCAAGGCATCGCGCAAAATCGAGGACCTGCGGGCCATTCCTTGGGGGTTTTCATGGGGGCAAAGCCGCGTGAATCTGCCCGGCTGGTATGGCTTTGGCACCGCCATTGAGAAATTTGTAGCGATTTCGCCTAGAAAAAATCTCGCGCTTCTCAAGCGCATGCAAAGCGACTGGCCATTTTTCTCCACCCTGCTTTCCAATATCGACATGGTGCTTGCCAAGGCCAACCTCTCCATGGCTAAGCGCTACGCTGATCTTGTTCAAGATCGAAAGCTGGCTAGAAAAATTCTTGGAGCTATTGAAAGCGAGTGGGATCGCACGGTGCAGGCTCTTGAAAGAGTGACCGGGGAAAAAACACGGCTGGCGGGCAACCCCATGCTGGCAAGATCCATCGCCCATCGGTTTCCTTATCTCGACCCGCTCAACCATTTACAAATCGAGCTGATTCGCCGCTGGCGCTCCGGCCGGCAGGATGAACGCACCCAACGGGGCATTCACTTGACGATTAACGGGATTGCGGCGGGGCTGAGGAATACGGGGTAGAGCTACTCCCCCAAATACGCTGCCCTCACGGCAGGGTCGTTTAACAAGTCTTTGGCAGGCGCGCTCATCGTGATGATTCCAGATTCCATGACATAGCCGCGATTGGCAGCCTGCAGGGCAAGCCGCGCATTCTGTTCGACCAAAAGAATGGTGACCCCACGCTTCGAGACATCGCAAATGACCTCAAAAATCTTCTCCACCATCACTGGTGATAGGCCCATGGAAGGCTCGTCGAGCAATAGCAAAGAGGGCTTGGCCATCATGGCGCGGGCCATGGCGAGCATTTGCTGCTCGCCTCCCGACAAGGTCCCTGCTAGCTGCATCAGCCTTTCTTTTAAACGCGGAAACAAAGCCAGTTGCGCTTCAATCGCGGCATCAATTTCAGACGGGCTGGCTGAGCCTGCATAGTGCCCACTGCCAAGACAATACGCTCCCATCTGCAGATTTTCTAAAATGGTCATGCGCGTAAACACGCCACGGCCCTCGGGCACCATCACCAGGCCCTTGGCTGACAAAGCATGTGGAGGCGCCTTCGTAATGTCTTCGCCATGAAACAACACCGAGCCCTCGAAGGCTGGCACCAGGCCGGTAATCGCTTTTAAGGTTGTGGTTTTGCCTGCGCCATTGGCGCCAATCAGGGTCACGAGTTCGCCCGGCTTCACAGAGAGGCTGATTCCCTTGACCGCCTGAATGCCTCCATAGCGCACCTTGAGAGAACGCAGCTCCAATGCATCACGCATGTGTTGCCCCAGAGCCTAGATAAGCCTCAATCACCTTCGGATCGCGTTGCACCTGCGCCGGGGTTCCCTGGGCAATTACCTTGCCGTAATCCAATACCGTAACGCGGTCACACAGACCCATCACCAGCTTCACATCATGCTCAATGATCAGGATAGTCTTGCCGTCATTACGAATCTGTTCCAGGGTTTCTTTTAATGCATTTTTTTCGGTGGCATTCATACCGGCGGCAGGCTCATCCAGGGCCAACACTTTAGGTTCGGTTGCCAGGGCCCGTGCAATTTCCAAACGCCGTTGATCGCCGTAAGACAACGTCTTGGCAACAGAGTCTGCGAATCGCTCAATGCCAAGATAGGCCAACAACTCACGGGCCTCTTGATGCAACAGCGCCTCGCTTTGTCTAAATTGTTTGGTGCGAAAAACCGCGCCAATCACGCCACGATGAAAACCATGGGTGCGCAGATGCCTTCCCACCATGACATTTTCTAAAGCCGTCATATCCGGAAACAGGCGGATGTTTTGAAACGTGCGGGCAATGCCCGCTTCAGCTACCTGATGAACCGCAGTGGGCTTATACGGCACACCATCTAACTCAAAGCTTCCGCCATCAGGGGTGTAGAGGCCAGTAATGACATTAAAAAAGGTTGTCTTACCAGCGCCATTAGGGCCAATGAGGCCATAGATCTGGCCTGCTTGAATTTCAATGCTCACTTCATCCAAAGCAACGAGGCCGCCAAACACCTTGCGGGCATTGCTGATTCGTAACAGAGGGGCAGTCATTTCTCGTATCCCCTCTTAAGCCATCACCCGCTTCGGGGCAAGCAGCCCGCGCGGCCGATACAGCATGATCAACACCATGGCCAAGCCAAACAAAAGCATGCGCAAAGCCTCAGGGGCAATGAGCTCGGTGCCAAACAAAGCTTCTTGCAAGGGCCTCGCGACATGGCGCAGCACTTCCGGAATTGCATAAAGCACAACAGCGCCAAGTACAACGCCAGGAACATAGCCCATGCCCCCCAACACCACCATCGCCACAATCACTATGCTTTCCATCAGCACAAAGCTTTCGGGCGACACAAAGCCCTGAAATGCCGAAAACATGGCGCCTGACACACCCCCAAAAGAAGCGCCCATAGCAAAAGCCAAAAGCTTGACATTGCGCGTATTGATTCCCATAGCCTTGGCGGCAATCTCATCTTCCCGAATTGCGATCCAGGCACGGCCCACACGAGAGTCTTGCAGGCGCACGGTCACCACGATCACCACCACCGTAAGAACTAAAAACAGGTAGTAATACAGCTGCACGGAGGGAATGGTGATGCCAAAAAAATCCAGGGGCTTCGACAAATTAACAGACCCAATCGTGATCGGATCAATGCGGCTAATGCCTTGTGGCCCGTTAGTGAAATTGATCGGGGCATTGAGGTTATTGAGAAAAATCCGAATGATCTCGCCAAAACCCAGGGTCACAATGGCCAGATAATCACCGCGCAGACGTAGGACCGGAAAGCCCAACAGCACGCCAAACAAGGCCGCCAATGCGGCTGAGAGCGGGATGACCATCCAGATCGAGTTATGCAGGCCCTCGGGAAACGCCTGGCGAATCCATTCAAACTGCTCAAACAAATGCGGCGAGGCCAGCAGCGCGTACATATAAGCACCCACTGCATAAAAGGCGACATAGCCAAGGTCTAGCAAGCCCGCATAGCCCACCACAATGTTTAGGCCCAAAGCCAGCATGATGTAGAGCAGTGCAAAGGCCAGAATTCGAATCCAGGCATTTCCGGCAAGGCCCGCCACAAACGGCAAGGCAATCAATGCAAGGCCAATTGCAATTGCAGCCAAGGTAGCGTTGCGACGAGAAAGGGAGATGGACAAGTTGCCGAGGTGCATGATCGATCTTTCTTAGGCCCGATCCGCGACGCGCTCGCCCAACAGGCCAGATGGCCGAAAGAGCAACACTAAAATCAAAACTGCAAAAGCAAAGATGTCTTGATAGTGGCTGCCTAAAAATCCGCCGGTGAGGTCTCCGATGTAGCCTGCCCCCAAGGCTTCAATAATCCCCAACAACAGGCCGCCCAACACAGCACCGCCAACATTTCCAATTCCCCCGAGCACAGCGGCGGTAAAGGCTTTGAGCCCGAGCATAAAGCCCATGGTGAAATGCGCAATGTTGTAATTCATGCCCACCAATATTCCCGCAATTGCTGCGAGTGCCGCGCCTAACATGAAGGTCGCTGCAATGATGCGATCAGGATTGACGCCCATGAGGCTTGCAATTTTTGGATTTTCAGACACCGCGCGCATGGCGCGGCCGAGTTTTGTTTTATGGATCAGCAGCAAAAGCCCGGCCATGGCGATCGTGGCCACCACCAAAATAAGAATCTGCTTCGGAGCAATCAAAGCCCCGCCAATTTCAAAAGGCGTGGTGGGCAGCATGTCTGGAAAAACGCGGGGATTGGGCGACCAGATAATCATGGCCAAGGTCTGCAAAATAATGGAGATGCCAATCGCAGTGATCAGGGGCGCAAGCCTTGGAGAATTACGAAGCGGCCGATAGGCAACGCGTTCAATTGTTGCCGAAAGCAGCATGCACACCGGAATGGTGGCAAGGGTTGCAATCAACAACTGCACCACCAAGGGCAATCCGGGAAACAGTGTTCCCAAAACAGAGAGAACGGTGAGCGCCACCATGGCGCCCACCATCAGCACTTCGCCGTGGGCGAAGTTAATGAGCTGCAGTATTCCGTAGACCATCGTATAGCCCAGCGCCACCAGCGCATACACGCTGCCAAGCACCAGGCCATTGATGATCTGTTGAAGAAATGTATCCAATACGGAAGACCGCGGGGTCTATTTACTTGATCACGCGCAACAGCTCACGCTTGCCATCGCGATAAGTAAACAGGGTCAACGTGCCGCCGTTGATGTCTCCATTCTTGTCAAAAGAGATCGGACCCGTCACGCCTTCGTACTGAATCTTGGCAAGCTCAGGCAGATACTTCTTGGGGTCGGTTGAGTTTGCCTTCTTCATGGCTTCCACCATGACCATGGTGGCGTCATAAACATAGGGCGCGTAGAGCTTGACTTCTTCACCCGTCTCTTTTTGGAAGCGGGCGCGGAAATCAGCCATCTTTTGCTCATAGGGGCCTACGACACCGCCCGCCTCTGCACAAAAGACGCGGTCTTTGCCAATCGCGTTTCCGGCAAGCTTGGGCAGCTCACTTGTGCAGATGCCGTCACCGCCCATCAACTTGGCATTGATCTTCAACTGATCCATCTGGCGAAGCATGGGACCTGCCACTGCATCCATGCCACCGTAAAAGACGATGTCCGGCTTCTTGGCACGAATGGCTGTGAGAATGGACATGAAATCGGTTGATTTGTCGGTTGTGAACTGACGATCAACAATCTTGCCGCCTGCCGCTTCAACGCCTTTGACAAACTCATCCGCCACGCCTTGGCCATAGGCAGTACGGTCGTCAATGACCGCAATGCTCTTGCCCTTCAGCTCTGTTACTGCGTACTTGCCTAGCGTGCCGCCCAATTGGCCATCATTAGCCACTACGCGGAAGGCCGTGTTAAAGCCCTGCAAGGTGTACTTGGGGTTGGTGGCCGAAGGGGAAATTTGAGGAATGCCTGCGTCGAAATAAATCTTCGAAGCAGGAATGGTTGTACCGGAGTTCAAGTGGCCAATCACGCCAACCACCTTGGCATCCACCAGTTTTTGAGCTGCAGCAGTGCCCTGCTTCGGATCAGCGCCATCATCTTCTGAAACCAGGGTAAAGGTAACTTTCTTGCCGCCAATGGTGACGCCAGCCTTGTTCAAATCAGCGATTGCAAGCTTGGCGCCTGCCTCATTGTCTTTGCCGAGGTGGGCAATGCCGCCTGTGAGAGGGCCAACATGGCCAATCTTTACGGTCTCTTCTTTCGAGCCACAGCCGGCCACAACGAGCGCTACTGCAGAGACAGCAAGCAGTGCAGATTTTCTGTAAGCAAACGACTTCTTCGGTGTTTCACGCATACAAGTCTCCAAAAAAAGGAAGTGAGAAGGTAAACCGCCCGTTAGTTTACGGACTTTCATCCCTTATTTGGAGAAGGGTTTGTCGCTAGAAAGCCTCTTTCTCTGCCTCGAGATAGGCCAGGCTCGTGTACTTGCCTATGTTGTCGTCAAAGCCCTGGGTGCGCTTTGCCCGGGAGGCAACGCGAGGGTCTTTCAGCACTAAAGACTTGGCCTCGGAAAGCTGCTTGCCGTCTTCAACTGCTTTTAAGCAGGTCTCCCAAATGCCTGCCATCAGCTCACCGTAATCTTTCAGAAGACCCTTTCCGGGATTGCCGTGGCCGGGAAGCCAGAGCTGGTCGCCCGCCGCTTTCTCAAGGGCTGCGTAGTATTTAAATGTTCCGGGATAAGAGCCATCGTCAATATTGGCGATGCGGTTTTCCATTGCAATGTCCCCAACATGGGTCACGCGATCTTCCACTACCTCGACCGTGAGATCACAGGGCGTATGCGCTGTTCCATAAAAGTGCATCTTGAGGCGCGTGTCACCAAAATCGAGCACATCGCCATTGTTGACGGTGCGATTAGGGGGAACAACTTTGGTGCCGGCAGTGGCCTGATTGGTCCAGCGCTCAAGCAGACCTCGCCACAGATTGCCCTCTAGCCCCCTGATGCGCGCAATATTTTCCTCAAGCGAATAAATTGGAAGGCCGGGATACGCATCAGCATAAGCGTGGTTCGCAAGCCAGTGATCGCCGTGATAGTGGGAATTAAACACCGCCACCAGAGGTTTGTCCGTCACGCTCTTGATCATGCGCAAAACCATTTCGCCAATTTGCACACTGCCGCCAGAATCCAGAATGACCACGCCTTTGCGGGTGACGACAAAGGTGACATTGCACATCATTCCCCTGTTCTCAGGGGTGGGGAAACTATCCTTTGAGTAAATCAGCCAAACACGTTGAGAGATCTGTTTGGGCTTGATATCGGCCACTGGCGGCCCGCGAAGAAAATCGTCAACCTGCTGCGCAAACAATCGGACCTCGGGCACAAGAGTTAAACCTGCCACGCCTGCGCTGATGCCAAGGCCAGCCCTCCAAGACTGCCGAATGAAACCACGACGGTTCGTCACCCGCTCTCCCCCTTTTAGGCGCATCTGCATACGAACACCAATGCTACACTTGGACGATTGTGCGTGATTTGATGAAGATCAGTTTTCGTTTTCGGCCCAGGCTGCTAGACGATCTGGCTCTCTACGATCGCCGTACATTCGCCTCAGATCTCTCGGCAGGTATTACCGTTGGAATTGTTGCGCTGCCGCTAGCCATGGCGTTTGCAATTGCATCGGGCCTTCCACCCCAGGCCGGCCTGATCACCGCGATTGTTGCTGGTTTTCTGGCCTCGGCCTTCAGCGGATCCTCGGTGCAGGTGGCAGGGCCTGCCGGCGCCTTCATCGTTGTGGTGTTTGCAATTGTCGAGCGCTATGGGGTTGCCAATCTCATGATCGCCACCATGTGTGCTGGTGTGCTCATGATCGTCATGGGGCTGCTTCGCTGGGGCAATCTTGTGCGCCTGATCCCCGTCTCCATCGTGATTGGGTTCACCAATGGCATTGCAGTGCTCATCGCCTTGTCGCAGGTTAAAGATTTTCTGGGGCTCGAAGTCGCATCCCTACCCGCCGATTTCTTTCAGAAAATGTCGGTCATCGCCTCCTCCATCCACACGATCAATCCGCTTGCTGTGCTAATTGCACTTGGGTCCTTGGCGATTGTGGTGCTGTGGCCTAAAAGCTACTCCGAACAGATGTCGCTGACAGGAAGGCTGATTGCACGGCTTCCGGGAACGCTCATCGCCTTGTGTGTTGGCACGCTGGTGGTTTCAGTTTTTGATCTTGAAGTCGCAACCATCGGAGGCGCTTTTGGCGGCATTCCCCAAGGCTTTCCAGGCTTTGAGCTGCCGCGTTTTGAATGGGATACGGTGCGCTATCTTTTCGGGCCAATCCTCACGATTGCATTTCTGGGCGCGGTGGAGTCGCTCTTATGCGCACGCGTGGCCGACACCATGACCCGCGACAAAAAGCACGATCCGAATCAAGAACTGATGGCTCAAGGAGTTGCCAACATCGCCTCGCCTTTATTCGGCGGATATTGCGCGACCGGCACCGTTGCGCGCACGGTCACGAATATTCGTGCTGGCGGCAAGACCCAGGTATCTGGCATGGTGCATGCGTTGACACTGCTGGCAATTGTTTTGGGAGCAGCGCCGTTGGCCAGTAATGTGCCGCTGGCAACGCTTTCCGGAATTCTCATGTTTGTCGCCTGGAATATGGGCGAGTGGCGGGAGTTTGTGCGCCTGAAGAATTTTCCCTACTCCTACCGCACAATTCTGCTCTCCACTTTCATCTTGACCGTTGTCATTGATATTACGGTAGCCGTGGAAGTGGGCCTGCTACTTTCCTGCCTGTTTTACATCACGCGGATGTCCGCGCTTACACGGGTTGAACCGCTCACACCCAAAGAACGCAAGGCGCTGAACATTCAAGATGATCAAACCGAAGTGGTACGGATTGTTGGCACACTGTTTTTTGGCGCAATCAGCAAGATAGAGGAATTCACTGAAAATCGCAGGGCATTTCCGAACCGCTTAGTGTTCGATTTATCGGGCCTGATTCAGCTCGACAGCACAGGCCTTGAGGCCCTCTCCGACTTGCTTCAGACGGTGACGGATAAAGGCGGCAGCGTGGCCATTGCCGGTGCCACAGGCCAGCCCTATGAGCTGATGCATCGGGCGGGATTTGTTGCAGAGATTGGCCGTGAAAATTTCTTTCCCACGCTGGCTGAGGCTTTTACAGAGAGGTCTTGAACAGACTTCGGTATTCACTGAGGGCTAACCCCAGAATCTAGATCAGCTTCGAAAACCTTCCAGGGTTGACCTGCGACTGAAAGTACCGATCAAACACCATGGCAATACCGCGCAGAAAAAAGCGGCCCTTAGGCGTAATCAGGATTCGATCATGCGAGACTTCCACCATGTCTTCCGGCTCAAACTGCTGCTTTAACTGTGCGATTTCAGGCAGGAAGTATTCCTGAAACAGCACACCGTGTGTATCGCCGATCTGGCGCATTGAAACATCCCCTTGGCACATCAAGCCCATAATGACGTCGCGTCGAACTAGGTCGTCACTGGAAAGCTCAAATCCTCGGGTAATCGGCAGCACGCCGCGATCAAGCGCCCCATAGTATTCATCGAGGGTTTTCATGTTCTGGCCAAATGAGGCGCCAAGCTTGCTGATCGATGACACGCCCACGGCCAGCAAGTCACAATCGGCCTGCGTGGTATAGCCTTGAAAGTTGCGGTGTAAAGTGCCGTTGCGCTGGGCCACCGCAAGTTCGTCCTCCACTCGGGCGAAATGATCCATGCCAATAAACTGATAGCCTGCCTCCAGCATCATGTTGATGGCCAATAGCATGATGTCAAGCTTTGTTTGCGCCGATGGCATATCGGCTGGGTCGATTCGCCGCTGAGGCTTAAAGCGCGCAGGCAGGTGCGCATAGCTATACAAGGCAACGCGATCAGGCGAGGCCTTGAGCACACACTCAAGCGTGCGGCCAAATGTCTCTGGCGTTTGCTTGGGCAGGCCATAGATCAGGTCCATATTGATCGACTTGAAACCACACTCACGAGCCGTTTCCAGGGTGGCCATCGTCATGTCTTCGGGTTGGATGCGATGCACCGCCTTTTGCACGTGCTCATCAAAATCTTGCACGCCAATGCTCATGCGATTAAAACCGAGATCAGCGAGCAGGTGAATCATTTTGGTGTCAGCACTGCGCGGATCAATCTCAATGGCGTATTCGCCATCGGGCGCAAGATCAAAATGCTCGCGCAACATGCGCATCAAGCGCGAGAGCTCAGCCGGATTGAGAAACGTGGGAGTTCCGCCGCCAAAATGCATCTGCGTGACATAACGACTATTGGGCAGGTAAGAAGTTGCGAGCCTGATTTCTTTTTCAAGATAGTCGAGATAAGTCGCTGACTTGCTGTGGTCTTTGGTGATGACCTTATTGCAAGCACAGTAATAGCAGATCGATGCGCAAAATGGCAGATGAACATAGAGTGAGAGCGGCTTTCCCGGCTCAATCCGGTCGCGATGATCGAGCCACCTAGCCTGTGTTTTTGCATCAAACCCCTCGTGGAAACGATCAGCCGTCGGGTAAGACGTGTAGCGCGGCCCAGGCATGTCGAAGCGACGAATCAGTGCCTCGTCAACGCCAAAGCTCTCAATAGTTGTGGCCATTTCTGCTGCTCTTGGGATTAGGTCAATATTGCAGGGAAGTATTGACAAAAAGCCGTGAGAAGTGATTGATGGAAGTCAAGAGCAAGCAGATCGCCACGCTGCACTCGCGATCACCGATAAAAAAACGCCCGAAGGGGGGAGCCTTCCGGCGCTGCCCTCACCGCCCGGATGGGGGACATCCACCGGGGGCAGGGGTGATCAGGATTACTTTGTCGCCTGCGCTGTCGTTAGCTTCTGTGCAGGGCCGCGCAGCTCGGGATGTGCAGCCGTGAGTGAGCCATCCCCAAACAAAGGCTTGTAAGCGCCTTGGTGG
The DNA here is from genome assembly GCA_964582195.1 of uncultured Burkholderiaceae bacterium. GTDB lineage: Bacteria > Pseudomonadota > Gammaproteobacteria > Burkholderiales > Burkholderiaceae_A > Lacustribacter. The sequence continues at coordinate 463,658 of CAZOQN010000001.1, forward strand.
CAGGTTGCACAATTGATCTTGGCAACATCGCCTTTGGGGCCTAAACGGTTTTCAGGAAAGACCTTGGTAAGGGGCACCACGAACTCATTGTTGAGCTCACGCACCATGCGAATGCCGTGCCAGGCCGTCAAGCGCTGCGGCGGACTTTGCTCCCAATCTGAGAAATTGCGGGAGTTGTGACAGAAACTGCAGTTCACCCCAAGGCCGCCAGACATGTGGAACATCAGGGCATAAGTTGCCTCTGTGCCCTGAGTGGACGACTTATTGCTATTGATGCCTTGTGGCAACGCGGTCTGGGGAATCTGGCGAATTCGCGAGTCGTTCAAGAAATACGGCGTAAACGGATCGGAATTCAACGAGCTGTAGCCATTCGCTGCAACCGGCTGATTCTGGCCGTTACGCTGGCCAAAGAACTTGGTGTTCATCAGCTTTTTGTCATCCGGCGCAAACCAGACGTTGTTTGGCACAGGCTGGCCACGATGGCACGTATAACAAGTCACCCCTGTTTTCTTCACATGATCGCCCCAGGAGGCATTGATGTGCTGAGTCATTTGCGACATCTTGCGCGCAACCACTTTTGCGTAGACAGAGTCTTCTGCAAAATTATTGACGTTGTGGCAGTAGGCGCAGCCCTGTTCTGGCGCAACCCACTGGGTCATGGCCAGCATCAAGCGGTTGAACTCATTGACGGACAAGTCGCCAAAAATCTGCACGTTCTTGTAAACCTGCCTCGCCTTAGGCCCGTCTTTTCCAAGATCGGGATAGGGCGCAGGCGCCTTATGAACATCCAGATTGTCGGCAAGGGTACGCGGGTTATAGACAAGCTCCATGCCCGTTCCACGAAAGCCCGTTTGCACCGCATCGACAGGTGGCCGCTCGCAGCCTGCCAATAAGGCAGAGGCAGCAACCACCAGCGCGACCCAAGAGTTTCTGTTGAGTTTCATCACTTTGCTCCTTGAATCGATGCAGGATCGGCCAAGGGCGTTCCCCACATGTCAGGGTAAGGCGGCGCAATGCCGTGCTTCACACCCCAGAGATACCAGTTATCCACGACGGTGCCGGTGAGCAGGATTCCAATTCCGCCTGTCAGCGGCGTGAGCACTGCAAACCACCAAGCCCAGCGGTGAATCGACTCCATTGTGGCGTTAAAGCCCATCGTCCAGCGCCAGAACAAGGCCGCGCGCTCAGATGCTGTTCCTCGATCCACAATCTGTTCAATCTCACGGTCGCCGCCATACTGGCTCACCGCCAAAATCGTGGCGCCGTGCATGGCAAACAGGAGTGCTGAGCCATACAAGAACGCAATCGACAGCATGTGGAAGGGGTTATAAAACAGGTTGCCGTAACGAATCGAGAATGCGGCGGTCCAATCAAGGTGCGAGAAGATTCCAAACGGCACAGCCTCTGACCAGCTACCCATCAAGAGCGGGCGGAAAAAACCCAGCACCAGGTAAAGCCAGATTGCGGCAGCAAAAGCCCAGGCCACGTGCGTGCCCATGCCCAAAGCCCGGGCGCGACGATAGACGCGCACCCACCACAACATGATTGATGCCGTAAAGAAAAAGCCTGCGACATTCCACCAGCCACCCTCGGAAAGCGGCGCAAGTCTCAAGCCGTATTCCGGTGAGGGAGGATCGAGCGAGAGCCAAAACAGCTGGCGAATAAACTGGATCGGGTCGTAGCTCACCTGGGCCAGCATATTAAAGCCCACGATCACAAAGGCGGTCATGAAACATACAGCGGACAGCACGCCCAAGGTGCCCAGATAGATTGGGCCCACCTGTGCATTGCCTAAACGGCCAAACAAGTGCACCAGAAATGGCTTGCCCATTCGCTCGCGCTGATCAAGCTCGCGCTCTAGCTTTACGCCGCCATGTGCCGGACTAACCGGCTGCACCTGTGTAAAGAGATTTTGATATTCGAACATTGTTTTCTCCTTACGACCAAATTGGCAGGTTGAGCCACCAGGTCCACCACTCTGGCCAGCCGCGTGTCCAGAAGGGGCCGCTGATAACGATACACACAGCGCTGAAAAATACCGCGCCAAGCGCAAGATACAAACCCAAGCGGTGAATTCCGAGGGTGCCCACGGAATACCCAATCAAATCCTGAAAAAATGTGTCTTCATGCTCAGGGCTGCGCACGGTATTGCCTTTTGCGGGGTTGGCTGCCGACAAAATCAGGCCGCCGTGCATTGAGAGCGCCAAACAGCAAGTGAAGAACAAAGTGATGGCAATCATGTGGGCGGGGTTGTAGTGGAAATGCAGGTACTGATAGCCCACATTCGACACCCAATCGAGGTGGCTCAGAATTCCATAAGGAAAGCCATGGCCCCAAGCGCCCATGAGCACCGGCCGAATCACCACCAAAGTGAAATACGCGAATACCGCCATCAGAAACGCTATTGGCACGTGATAGCCCATGCCAAGTTTTCGGCATATCTCCACCTCGCGCAGCGCCCAAGAACCAAAAGCGGCGAGCGCACAGACGGTGATCAACTGCCACAGGCCGCCTTGCAGCAGCGGCGCCATACCCAAGCCGTAGCTCAAGTCAGGCGGGGCAATGTTGATTTGCCATAAATTCCATGTCGGGCCTTGTGAAGCCCCCCAGATGATCAGAAGCGTGCCCAGCACAGCGAAAAATACTGTCGTAACTCCGAAAAAGCCGACATAAAACGGCCCAACCCAGAAATCAAACAGATCCCCGCCAACCAGGGTTCCACCTCGGACACGATACTTTCTTTCAAAACTGAGCATCGCCATTTGTAAATCTCCGTATCAAGAAGCAGAGGCACGCACGCGTTGCGCGAGCACCCCTGCTGTGCTCCTACAACTTACTTCGGCGAAGCCACTGCAGCGGGTTTGGCTGCTTTGATTTCGGCCGTGGTCTTGCCATCGAGCCAGTTGAAGCGCTCGGTGGACAGCAGGATGAAATGAATCATCACGGCGACACCAAACAAAAACACCGACTGTGCTACGAGAGCACGGAGCGGGTCGAACAGGCGCCATATTCTCCACATGGTTCCATCTCCTATTACTAATTAAGTGAGTTGCGACATAAAGGTATAAACCGCAGCCTTTACGTCACCGATCAATGTCTTGCCGCCTTCTGCCCCCGGAAACCAGGAACGCCACCGCAGAAACAACATCTGCGCAACGAGGGCGATTGCAAGAAACAAAACGAAGCTCACTACAAAAATGCAGTAGTAAGTGACTGAGTTGGTTTTGGCCGACTCATGCAGTAATTCGCTTGTTACCTGTGACATGGTGTTCCCCTTTGCCTAAAAGACTTTAAAAATCATTGAATCCACGGACGCCATGCCCAAACCAGCGCATGTGCAACGACGGCGGTTGCCGTAAAAGCGAGAAAACCCGAGATGTAAAACTTGTGAAACTCCTGGGCTTCCTCATCGGAGAGTCCGCTAAGACTCTTTTGGTCGTTACTCATAGGATTTCTCCTCTAAGTTGGCCTCTCGGCCGTTACCACGACAACCCCCCGTGGCCGGGGATGTCACAACGAACTGCTGCGGCATTCTGGGTGTCCAGCTCATGCAGGCTCTCCCTGCTTAAGTGCCTCATGGGCATGTGCGACATGCTCCACGGTGATTCGATCTACGCCCTGGCGCTTGGCATCGCGCTCCGCGCGATCACGCAGGCGTTTTGCAACAGAGATCTGAATCAGCACCGGCTCGGTCTGGACAAATTCATTTAACAAAGCTTGGGCATCGGCATCCCACTGGAGAGAAGACTGAGCCTCTCCAATGCGGGCCAATGTTGGGTCGACACGATCCATGTCGGTGCCAAGCGGCAAGATGTGAAACAGCGCATCAAATAACGCGTTGCAAAACTCTTGCAGGATATAAGTTGCACCCGCATAGCCCATAAAGGGCGTTCCCGTATGACGACGAATAATTGCACCCGGAAATGAGGCGGGGATATAAGTGGCTCGCGCGCCGGTTTCGGCGAGGTACATGCGCTCGTTGTAGCTGCCAAACATGACCAGGGGCGGCTTTTCTTTGCACCACTGCCGAATGGTTTCGCTATCGGTTTTTTGGCCAGGAATGCGTGAGACTGCAAAGTTGCAAGGCAGCCCCAGCTCATCTTCCAGAAAATGACGAATGCCACGGGCATAGGTATCGTTGGCCACAACCGCAAAGCTTGCGGTACCAAAAAAATCCTGGGTCACCGAGCGCCAGAGATCCCATACCGGCTTGATCGTGGTGTGCTTTTGGTGATTGATAAAGGGCTCTGGATCCAGACCCAAAAGCTCGCCAAGCTTGCGCAAAAACTTGGTGGTGCTGTGCATGCCAATGGGTGCTTGCAGGTAGGGACGGTCCAGCTGCTCGCATAGTGCACGGCCAAACTCCCGGTACATGCAAATGTTGACATCGGCCTCGACAAGGCGCGAGATATCCGACAAATGCGCGCCCAAAGGAAAGACCATATTCACTTCAGCGCCGATGCCCTGCACCAGGCGGCGAATCTCGGCCAGATCGCTGGGCATATTAAAGGTGCCATAAGCTGGGCCAATAATATTTACCCGAGGCTTTTCGCCTTCTTTGCGCTTGCGAGGCGACGGCACTTTTTTCATGCCGTATTCCTTCCACAGCCACAGCATGGCGCGATTCGCGCACTGCCACTGGTCTTCATCAATCGTGCGGGGAAGAAAGCGCTTGATGTTGGTGCCCTCTGGCGTAACCCCGCCACCGATCATTTCAGCAATGGAACCTGTAACCACTACAGCCGGAAGATCAGGATTTAAGGTTTTGTGCGCCCGCTTCATGGCGCCCTCGGTGCCCTCACGACCCAGCTGCTCCTCTGCCAATCCGGTTACGACAATCGGAAGTTCATGCGGGGGCAAGGCATCCGTGTAATGCAAAACAGAAGTGACTGGCAGGTTCTCGCAGCCCACAGGCCCATCGATAATCACCTGCATTCCTTTGACAGCCGTGAACACATACACAGCACCCCAGTAGCCGCCAGCGCGATCATGGTCAATGACAAACATCAGGCCATCCCCTTTGCTGCGCTCGTTGCTGCGCTCGTTGCTGCGCTCGTTGCTGCGCTCGTTGCCGCACTCTTTGCGTTAGGTTTGGGGAGGTCTTCCCAGACACCGGCAGCGTCGCCTGCACCCACGTCTTTAAAGAAATCTTCCATCTGATCAAAGCGCGACTTGTTGCCAATTGCGGCATTGATCACCTGCGCCAATGAGCCTGCACCGGCGGGGCCCATCAGGGGGCGGGCTGAGATCAGGTTGGTGAAATACAATGCTGGAATGCTGGCTTGTTTTGCAGCTTGCACCACGGGTGTTGTGCCAATCGCGAGATCGGGCTCGAACTCATTCATGGCATCCAGGTCTTGCTCAAGCGAGGCACGAAACTGCACATGCACGCCCTTTGCTTCGAGCCACTCGCGATCTGCGTCGCTCCACTGTGTGCGCGGGCAGGCCGTGCCGACATAACGCACATCAGCACCGGATTCCACTAACAAGCGCGCAACCAAAAGCTCAGAGCCTTCATAACCGCTCATGCTGATGCGGCCTTTAATTGGCATCTTTGACAATGCGCCTTTAATTGCCGGCAGCATTGCATTTTTTGCAGCATCGATTTTTTCTTGTGTAACACCTGCAGCCAGGCCGATGTTTTGCAGCCAGCTTTCTGTGCCTTCAACACCAACGGGTGCTGAGCCCACGATCTTGCGGCCTGCGGCATCGAACTCGCGAATGCTAGCGGTGTAAAAAGGATGAATAGCGGCAACCGCTGCGCAATCGAGTGCGGTGTAAAGTTCACGCCACTCGCGGGTAGGCACCACAGGGCCTGCAGCCAAACCCATGGGGGCCAACATCATGCCAATTCCAACAGGGTCTGCTGGGAACATTTCACCCAACAAGGTAATGGTGGGTTTATCCGACACGCGATTTTTAGGCGCGGGCACCGGGCCCGACATAATTTCTTCTCGCGCATACTTCAGCATGGCGCCAGCCAATACGTCTTTGGCTTCTGCATGCGTGGGAACACCAAAGCCTGGAACATCAATTCCAATAATGCGCACGCCATTAATTTCTTTGGGCAACAAACGCAAAGGCACACCGCTAGCAGTAGGCACGCAGAGGTTGATCACCACAATGGCATCGAACTTCGCAGGGTCGGCCTGTGCGTAGACCGACTCACGAATGTCTTCAAACAATTTTCCGGTAACGAGCGTTTCGGAATTAAACGGCACATAGCCCACACTGCGGCGCGCGCCGTAAAAATGCGAGGTAAACGTCAGGCCGTAAACGCAGCAAGCCGAGCCCGACAAAATGGTAGACGTGCGGCGCATGCGAAGGCCGACGCGCAGGGAGCCAAATGCAGGGCACATGCTTTGCGGCTGGTCATGCGGGCCTTTGGGATAGTCGGCGGCGTATTGATCCAGTGTTTCGGATTTGCCGGCTGCGCGTGCGGCTGCGGTCAGTTGCTCTTTACCGCCGTGGCAGGACGCATCTTTCATCACTTTGATGGGGATATCGAGGGGCTTATTCATGGCGGCCTCAGACTTCCTCGTAAACCACTTCGAGCGACTGCTTCACCGGCACATCCACGCCCATCATGTCGGCAATGCTTGCGGGGGCAAGCACGACATTGCGGCCAACGGTGTCGGATGAAAACAAGCCAAGAAGATCGTCTTGAACTAATGGCTTGGGCCGAACAGGCGGTGCCTCGGCAACGTTTTTGCCGAGCTCAGCAAACAGGGGGCCCCATTGACTATCGGGCTTGCCCACAATTTCATAGCTTGCGCTTTTGCGGCGAATGTCTTCGTGTGCAGGAATGGCTGCCAACACGGGAATGCCAACCTTCTCGGCAAAGGCTGCGGCTTCACCGGTGCCGTCGTCTTTATTAATGACCATGCCGGCCACACCCACATTGCCGCCAAGCTTGCGGAAATATTCGACCGCCGAGCAGACATTGTTGGCAACATAAAGCGACTGCAGATCGTTGCTGGCCACCACGATGACTTTCTGGCACATGTCGCGGGCAATTGGAAGGCCAAAGCCGCCGCAGACCACATCGCCTAAAAAGTCGAGCAGCACATAGTCAAAGCCCCAATCATGGAAACCGAGCTTTTCGAGGGTCTCAAAACCGTGAATGATTCCGCGGCCACCGCAGCCCCGGCCCACTTCAGGCCCGCCAAGCTCCATGGCAAAAACGCCGTCGCGCTTAAAGCAGACATCCCCGATCTCGACTTCTTCGCCTGCGAGTTTTTTCTTTGAAGAGGTTTCGATAATCGTTGGCGTTGCCTTGCCGCCAAACAAAAGTGACGTGGTGTCGCTTTTTGGGTCGCAGCCAATTAGCAAAACCTTTTTGCCTTGCTGGGCCATCATGTAAGACAAGTTGGCCAGCGTGAAGCTTTTGCCAATGCCGCCTTTGCCATAGATCGCAATGATCTGGGTTTCTTTTTTCTCGCTCATGCGCAGTTTCTCCAATCGAGAATCATCTTTAGGCAATCCGGGTCTTGAAAGGCTGTGCGATACGCTGCGTCAGCCTGGTCCGGAGTGCTACGGTGGGTAATCAGCCCATCGAGGGACAGTGCGCCTGACTCTGCAAGCTCGCGCACCGCGATGAGGTCTTGCGGTTGCCACTGGGCCGCAACCCGAATGCTGGCTTCCCGCATAAACGCCGGAGGAAAAGTAAAGGAGAGGGGGTCGTCGTAAAAACCTGCCAGGGCAATTTCGCCGCCCATGGCCATTCTGGAAATCAGTGTGTCGAGTATTTTTGGATCTCCACTGACATCGCAGATTCTTTTGTAAGCCCGATGCTCATCGGCACTCGGGTCAATCACGCGATAGCCGTGCGCACCATCACACCGGGCAGGATTCATTTCCCACACCACAGGGCGTGCGCCTGCGATCACAGCCAAGCGTGCAATGAGCCGACCCAAGACGCCGTGTCCGACAATTAAGTCCGGCTGCTCTTGTTTGCCTTGATAAACGTGATGAGCGGTTGCCGCCAATGCAAGCAACACGCCTTTTTCACCCAGGGATTCGTCAATCGTTAATGCGCGCTCTGTTGGAATCACAACGCGCGAGGCCGCGCCACCAAACAGGCCACGAATATCGCCAAAACACTTAGCGCCCGGCACAAACACGAACTGGCCGGGCAGATGCGTTGCCCCGGGCATGGCATGCACCACACGACCCACCGACTCATAGCCTGGCACCAAGGGATAACCCATGCCTGGGAAGTTCGGCATGCGGCCGGTCCAAAGCAGCTTCTCTGTCCCGGTGCTGATGCCGCTATAAAGAATGTCCACGACAACGTCGCCTTTGGCGGGAGCAGTCAAAGCGACCCGGCTCACCGAAATTTCTTCTGGCTTCTTGAGAACGATCGCTGTTGACTCGTTAGCGATGCCGCTTGTTGTCATTGTCAGATTTACCTTACTTTTTTAATTGTCAACTATTGTTGACACCTTGATCGTAGTCTTCCTGCGCCCAAAGTCAAGCGCTAAATCAGGCTCGGGGGGTTGGGCTCGGCTGGGGACTTGGCGACCCGGCTGGTCATGGCCGCCGGGCATGGATTAGTCGGGTTTGCAGGGGCAGGCGGGTCGACTGCAGGGCTGGGCTCGAAAATCCCGCCTCGCCAATCAGCTGTATCAGCCGTTGTGCGCTGCGGGATTTCCCCTTGCCCATGGCCAAAAGGTAAAAGCCGAAGTAGGCATCCCCCATGGCCTGTGCGCCTCGAGTGCCGCTCATTGGCTCTGCTACTAAAAGTGTGCCCCCACTCGGCAATGCAAGATATGCAGCCTTGAGAATGGCCAGTGCTCGATGGTCATCATGGTCGTAGAGCACGCGAACGATGGAGGCGATATCGGCCCCCTTTGGCAAGGGCGTCTCGAAAAAGCTGCCCCCGTGGGCGCTCGCCCTGCCAGCGATGCCCTCGCGCTCAAAATTCTTTTTGGCCAAGGAGGCAACAGCGGGAAGATCAAAAAGCATGAGTTGCAGATGGGGGGCTTTTTCTGCAGCGGCCATCAAGAAGGTGCCCTGCCCCCCGCCGATGTCCAAAAGTTTTTTGTGTTTTGAAAATGAGTAGGCCGAGAGAATCTCACTGGCAATCAGCGGCTGTGAGGCGCTCATTAACTGCGAGTATTCCGCAACTTTTTCTTCAGTTAGTTCTAGAGGTGATGCACCGTGCTCATCGGCATAGGGCCAGTACTTCGCCATAGAAGGATCGGTCTCGCCGCGAAGCAAAGCGATCGGGTCACGCAGATCTGCATAAAGCGTTGCATGATGCTCTACCAATGCAGCTACTGCGGTATTGGTGACCATGACGGCGCCCAACATACCTAAGCCCCACAAATCATCGCCACGCTCTTCCACCAATCGCAATGATCGCGCCGCAGCTAACAAGCGTTGCGCAGATTCTTGCGAAAGCTTTGTTTGCTGTGCGATTTCTTTTAAGGGTAAGGGCCCATTGGCGAGCAGCTTGAAAAGATTCAGCTTAACGCAGGCATACAAAATCTGTGAATACACGAAGCCTGCAACAAGATCAAAAAGATTTTTCGCCTCACGCTGCGCAATGGGCCGCGTAAGAGGAAACCAGGTTGCAAAACGGTGAAAAGCTTCGCTGGCTAAAAGCCGATTGCGAACATCAAACCATGCCATTTACGCGAGCTGCACTTTCTCCAGTGTTTCGCGTGGCACCAAGCGCTCGGACTCTGCCAATACCAAAGCTCGCAAATAAGGCGCGCCCGGGCATGACGGAATGGCGCGAATGGCCTTGCCGATGAGCAGTTCAAAATTTTGCACAGCGCCGAATAAGCCGAGCTCGCGTGCCGAGCTCTGACGATCATTTGTAATGTCTTGGCCCGTTGGCTTTCCTAATAGGTCAGGATCACCAATCACATCGCGAATGTCGTCGGCCACTTGATAAGCCTCGCCCAGCCATTCACCAAGCCCACGCCAGGCCTCCGCAGGTGCGCCCGCACTTAATGCACCGCAGGCCGTTGCAGCTGCAAACAGTGCGCCCGTCTTTGCGCGTTGATACACCGTTAAATTGGCTTTAGGCTCGCACTCCCAAGCTTGTCCCGCAACGATTCCGTCGGGCGCGCCCGTGGCTTGCGCAATCGCAGAAATCAGCGATGCAACCCGCTCACCATGTTTTGCTTTTGCGATTGCAAGGGTTTGGAATGCCAACACAATCAGCCCATCACCGGTTAAAACAGCAAGACGCTCGCCGAACTTCGCATGAACCGAGGGCTGGCCGCGTCGCGTGGGCGAGTTGTCAAAACACGGCAGGTCGTCGTGCACCAGCGATCCGCAGTGCAAAAGCTCCAGGGCGACTGCAGCGGCCAATGAAAGCTCAGGGTCATCCATTCCGCAGGCCTTGGCCACCGCCAGCGTGAGCTGAGGCCGGATTCTTGCACCCCCTGGGAAGACGGCGTGGTGATAGGCTTGGGCCAAAAGCGAAGGGCCGTGGGGCGACTCGGCGCTGGCAATCGACGAGATAAGTGCTTGTTCTAGCGAGTCTTTTAATGCTTGTGCAGTTGCCATTTCGGCCCCCATTTTTCCCAAAACCGTGATTTGTGTGGGTATATTGTCACTCATGAGTGTCAACTGCAATAGACATTTTTCAAGCGACCAGGAATCTCCCAAAAGGGTTTTGCCCTCCGATTGGCCCTATCGAGACCAAAGCCACTTTGTTTCTGTAGGCAAGCTGAGCTGGCATGTGCAGGTGCACGATGCAAAACAGGGTGCCGGCCGCGCGAGGGCCTCTTCCGCACGGCAAAGCCCTGAGCTCACCCTGGTCTTGCTGCACGGCACTGGCGCATCAACCCACTCCTGGGCCGATTTGATCGAGCCGTTAACAGAATTTGCCTGCGTGGTGAATGTTGATCTGCCTGGCCATGGGTTCACCCGCGGCGCGACACCCCCCATGCTCACCCTGCCCGGCATGGCCCATGCGCTCGATAACTTGCTGCGCACGATGAAAATTTCTGGTGATGTTGTGTTTGTGGGTCACTCGGCAGGCGCCCCTCTGGCAATTGAATGGGTGTTGAATCACGCGAAAGCGCCGGGAAAGCCAACAGGGGGCACTGAGGCCCCTGCGCCGAATATCCAACACATCATTGGCTTGAACCCCTCGCTGGTGCCACCGCCATCGCTTTACACCTCCCTGCTTGGGCCCATGGTGGCGCCGATTGCTACTTCATCTCCAATGACCGGAATGCTCACCTTTATTGCCGCCAACACCGGCATGGTGGATCAGTTGCTCGATTCCACGGGCTCGAAAATTCCTGCACCACACCGGGAGCGCTACAAGTTCTTGTTTTCACAAAATGCCCATGTGCAAGGGGCCATGGGCTTTATGGCCGGTGCCGATTTGCCTTCGATTCTGGAGCGCGGGAAAAGGCTCACAGTACCGATGAGTTTTTTAATAGGCAAGCAAGACAGCTGGGTAAAAGAAGCGCCACTCAAAGAAGTAATTGCCGCATCATTTCCCAAGGCAAAAGTGATGACTTGGGAAGGCGGACACTTGATTCATGAAGAGCGGCCCAAAGATGTGGCCCGGCTCATTCACGACATTGTCTTTATGGCCTGAGAAACCTGAGCAGCTCCGGCGTGCGGAAGCGGCATGTAGCGCGCATGCATCTGCGTAGCAATTTGCTGTGCGGCCTGCGAGGGCTGAGGCGATGTATCAATAATCATTGAAGCAAATCCAGCAAGCGCAGCCTGTGTTGCTGCGGCCAATGCATCGGCATTTGCCTGTTCGCGACCGGGGTTGCCAGAGCGATCGATATTGGCCTTGCCATCAGTGAGCATGACAATCAGGGGCGTTTCACCTCGGCGCGCAATGCCCAAGGCCAGCTGCGTTACGGCATCAATCGCTAACGCCAGAGGCGTTCCGCCACCGCCAGGCAGGCCAGACAGCCCGCGTTTTGCGCGCACAAGTGATCGTGTAGGCGGCAGAATAACTTCTGCCTGCTTGCCGCGAAAGGCAATCACGGCAACCTGATCTCGACGCACATAGCAATCGGCCAACAAAAGCTCGACGGCGCCTTTTGCTTCAGCGAGCCGATGTAGCGCAGAGGAGCCCGATGCATCCACCACAAAGATCGTCGTGGTTTCGGATTTCTCGCGAAAACGTTTGATGCGGAAATCTTCGGCGCGGATTTTTAAACGCGCGTCAGCACGGGTACCCTTCGTCATCCCAAGGCCGTCGGCTGTGAGAGCGTGTGGCGATCTCGCTCCACGAACCCGCTGCCAGGGCGCCGCTGCACGCAAAGTGTCAATCACACTCAAACGATTGCCGCCCGAAGGCAGGCCCTGACGCGAGCCAATTGGCCTTCCGCGCTTGCCGCTTTTTTTCAAGGCACCGGTTTTCCCAGAGCCTCCGCCTCGACTTATCAAGCGTTGATCGGAGAGCAGTTGCGCTAGCACCCCTGCAGGAATTGCTGCCCTTGCGGCCTCCAAGATCACATCCTCAAGCTCATCAATCTCCTGCTCGGAAGGTTTCTCCGGCGAATTATTTTCATCAACCTGGTCTTGGCTTTCGGGCGGCTCAGGAGGCTGTTCTTCCTCGGGTTGCTCTGACTCAATTGGCAGAATCGTTGCCCGAGGCGAAAGCACAATGCGTGCGGCAAGGGCTGCGTCTTCCTGGGTCACGGCTTTCCGGCCATACAGTTGGCCTGCAAGCTCTGCAGCACGCCTTGCAAAGATTGAGGTGCGAATCGAAGGAATACCAAGCGCTATCGCAGTGCTGCATAAGGCAGTGGTGATTTCATCATTTGCTTTACTTGTCATCGCAGGCGGCGCAGCCGCGTGGCGATCCAGCTCAGCGAACAAATCCATCGCCTCTTGCATCTGCGCATGCGAGATTTCCGTCAAATCCACCATGAATGCGATTCGGTCAATGAGCTCTGGCGCAACACGCTCATCGTCCTCTACGCCTTCATCCAACAACACCAGGCCAAATGCAGCAGGGATCTCGGCCGATAAGCCTTCGCGCTGAACCAATACCTCGCGGCGATCCATTACTGCGCTTAAACGCGCCGCTAAAGAAGAGGGGATTCGTTCAGCCATTGGAACCACCAACACACCCTGATGCACCTCGGCCAGCAAACCTTGATTCAACACTGGCTTGCCCGTATTGAGGGTGGCGGCGAGATCCAAGCCGCCCAACAAACGCTCATCTTGGACGCTTAGGGGAAGTTTCCGGTAAGGCGTATTCTCGCGAAGGCAAGATCTTAGAAAATCAAGGTATATCGTGCGCACCGGGCCCGCGTGGGCCTTAATGCAAATGCCGCCCAAATGCGATGGATCTCGCGCAAAAAGTTTTGCTGCAAGCAGAGCATCTTGAGAGGCAGCAAGATTCATGGCGCTTCCGTCATCGCGAGGGCCCGATAGGGCCCGTGGCGATCCATTCAAGCAGGAATCACCTCGTCTACAACCCGCTGCACTCTTACGCCAGAGGCAGTGTCATCCAAGGGGTTGCGGCGCAAGCGGTGACGAAGCGCCATGGGCGCCACTCGGCGCAAATGATTCACGGTAACGCCTTTCGCGCCTTCGAGCGCAGCCAAGGCGCGCGCAGCACGCATCAGGGTGAGCTCGCCACGAAGGCCATCGGTGCCAAGCCTGATACAAAGTTCGGATGCTTTTCCCAAAATTGAATCTGGCACACTGACCGATTCAACTTTTGATCGGCCCGCAGTAATCTTGCGTCGAATCTTGTCGTCTTCTTTTTTCCAACTCTCAATAAACGCATCGGCGTTGCGCTCAAACGCGTCGCGGCGCTTTACCACTTCAATACGATTGGCCAACTCTTGCGGGGTTTTGACATCGACCGACAAGCCAAAGCGATCGAGTAATTGCGGACGCAGCTCACCTTCTTCGGGGTTGCCGCTGCCTACCAGCACAAACCTTGCGGGATGCTGAACGCTTAAGCCTTCGCGCTCCACCACGTTTTCACCACTGGCCGCAACGTCAATGAGCAAGTCAACGATGTGGTCTTCCAACAGGTTTACTTCATCGATATACAAAAAGCCTCGATTGGCTTTAGCCAACAAACCTGGCTCGAATGCTTTCACACCCTCGCTCAATGCACGCTCCAGGTCTAAGGCACCCACAACGCGATCTTCTGTAACCCCCAAAGGCAGATCAACGACAGGCACAGGCACGAGGTGGGTTTTTACTTTGTCTTTTTTAAGAGTGGGGCAAAGCTCGCAAGTCGATTTTTTTGACTCGGGGTCGCATGCGTAGGGGCAGCCCACCACAGCTTTCATTCTGGGAAGAATTGCTGCCAAGGCACGCACGGCAGTAGACTTGCCTGTGCCGCGATCGCCAAACACCAGCACGCCGCCAATTGAAGGATCGACGGTGGTCACCAACATGGCCAGTTTCATTTCTTCCTGGCCAACAATTGCTGAAAACGGAAAAGCAGCTGCCATGGGGCTAGTGTAGCGCCTAACGCTGCCAGCGCCGGTAGATATCCAGGCCGTGGAGCAGGCCTGCTGCGGCCAATGTGATCAAAATCAAAGCCAAAGCGCCACCTGAGAGGGCAACTCTCAGGGCCAGCATGAGGCATACGCCGGAGAGCAGATTTAAGGCAACGTCTCTCGGCGCCACGCCCACGCCCTTTTTGACATAGAGAGCGCGCAATACAAAAAGCTCAACGAGCGTTGCAAGGATTACAAAGTCGACAAGCCAGATAGCGGCGGCCTGCAGGTCCATCACAGCACCGCACCCCGGGCCGAGATTGGCCAGATCGCTTCCACTCTGTCGTTGCGCACCAGAATTAATTCATCGTAAAGATTCACGGTTGGGTCGCAATGGCCAGGCACCAGCTTGATTTTTTCACCCAGTGTGACGGGTGTTGCAGCGGAATCTATTGCGAGCACGCCATGCTCATCAGACGCCTTCAGATAAACAACACCTGGCCGGCCGAACACGGCGGGCATTCCCGAATCCACACTGGAGGCTTTCAATCCCGCATCGACCACCGCATGGCCTGGGCGTGAGGCGCTCATCACCGAGGCCAACACAAACAGGCTGTGCTCGAACTTGGGCATGTCGTTGCTCGCCCAATCGTTTCGGGCGTAATCAGCATCCATAAAAATGTAGGAGCCTGGCTGCACCTCGTTAAACACCCCGCTTGCGGCCTCCAGCAAATAGCTGCCCGTTCCTGCACCGGTGACGGCCTCACAGTCAATCCCATTGGCCGTCAAAAGATCGCGAGTAGCACAAGCTGCATCTGAAGCGGATTGAATGGCGGCCCTGCGCTCAGCCGCTGCGCGCATGTGCTGGGCGGGGCCGTGATAGGCCTGCAGGCCTTTCAAGCTCAGTGTGGGAAGGCTAGAGATCAGTTTGGCAAGCGCAAGCGCAGGCTCACCGGGTGCAATGCCACAGCGCTTTGCACCCACATCAATTTCGATCAACACATTAAGCTGAATTCCCGCAGCAGCAGCCTGCGCATGGAGTGCTTTCGCATTTTCCGCATGATCCACACACACCGTAATTGTGGCTTGCTTCGCAAGCGCAACCAGGGCCGCGATTTTCTTTTCGCCCACCACTTCATTGGCAATCAAAATATCTTGAATGCCGGCATCAGCAAAGGCTTGGGCCTCGGAAACTTTCTGGCAACAAATGCCAATGGCGCCCAAGGCGATTTGGCGCCTGGCAATTTCCGGGCATTTATGGCTTTTGGCATGCGGCCGAATGCGAACGCCATAACCCTTTAACGAGGCAAAAAGCAGGGCATTATTTTTCTCAAAGGCATCGAGATCCATGATCAGGGCCGGCGTGTCGATTTGATTGATCGACTCACCAACCCTGGCTGCGCTAGATTTGAGCATGGCTAGCTTATGGCCTTTGCTGCGTTTAGCACCTCTTGGGCATGGCCTGGTACTTTTACGCCACGCCACTCTTTTCGTAATACGCCTTTTGCATCAATCAGGAAGGTCGAGCGCTCAATGCCCATGACTTTTTTGCCATACATGTTTTTCTCTTTGATCACATCGAAGGCTTTGCAGAGCAATTCATCACTATCCGAGATCAAGGTGATGGTCAGGCCCTGTTTTTCGATAAAGTTTTGATGCGATTTCAGGCTGTCGCGCGATGCGCCCACCACCTGAGTGTCGGCAGCCAGAAACTGTGAGTGCAGGGCAGAAAAATCTTTGCCCTCAACGGTGCAGCCTGGCGTACTGTCTTTGGGGTAGAAATAAATCACCAGATTGTGGCCTGCAAAGTCTGCAAGGCTTGCCCCGCCACGGGTGGTTGAAAGCTTTTGCGCCAGCAGTGTTTTTGGCAGCAAAGCACCCCCTTTTAATTGGGACATTTGATTCTCCTTCGGCTTTTGATGAATTTTATAGCGAGCGAAACAGGCGGCTTACAATGACAGCCGAACCTTCAAGGAGACCCCATGATTCACGAGCTTCGGATCTACCACTGCTGCCCGGGCAGGCTGCCCGATTTAATCGCCCGCTTCAAGAACCACACCCTGGGCTTTTTCAAGCAATACGGGATCAAGCACGACAAATTCTGGACCACGCTGATCGGCCCCTCCAACGCCGCTCTCTATTACACACTGGAATGGGAGTCGCTTGCCGAGCGCGAAGCGAAGTGGAATGCGTTTCAGGCCGACCCGAAATGGATCGCAACCCGCAAGGAAACCGAAGCGAATGGGCAGATTGTGGAGCGGATTGAAAACCTGATTCTGAGTGAATTGAAGCTTTAAGGCCTACTGAGTCAACACATCGATGGCCTGGTGCTCAAGCGCCAGGCCCAAGGTATTCGCAACATCGGATGCCCGCTTCGCCGAATAGCCCTCTTTCTGGGCAAAGCACTCAATGGCCGCATGAAATGCGATCCACTGCGCGCTCACGCCAAAAAAATCACGCAGCTTGGCCCGTGTGTCACTGCGGCCAAAGCCATCGGTGCCCAGGGTGACATAAGGCGCCCGAACTTCTGAGCGAATCAGTTCAGGCAGCGCACGAATGTAATCGCATGCGGCAATCACAGGCGTACTCGAGTTGCCGAGCTGCTGTGTAACCCAAGACTGCCCAACTTCGCCCTTCAAGCGCTTGGCACGATCGACCCGAACGGCATCGCGGGCAAGCTCGGAAAAACTGGTCACGCTAAACACTTGCGCATGCAAACCAAATTTTTCTTCCAATAACTGCGCTGCGCGAATGCTCTCAGGCAGCATAGCCCCCGCGCCTAAAAGCCGAACGTCGACACTGGAGTGAGCCCCATCCGGCAAATTCGAACCCGAGACGACACCTGCACCGCTCAAGCAATACGCGCCCCGCAAAATACCCTCGTGTGCGCCTTCCGGCATATCGGGCTGGGCAATATTTTCATTGGTGACTGTCACGTAATAAAACACATCATGCTGCCGCTCCAGCATGCGTCGCATGCCTGCTTCCATGATCACCGCAAGTTCATAGGCAAATGCCGGGTCATACGAGACACAATTCGGAACACTATGCGCGACTAACAGGCTGCTGCCATCTTGGTGCTGCAAGCCTTCGCCTGCCAGTGTGGTGCGGCCAGAAGTAGCACCAATTAAAAATCCGCGTGCACGCTGATCAGCAGCCGCCCAGATCAGATCGCCCACACGCTGAAAACCAAAGACCGAGTAATAAATGTAAATCGGCAACATAGGCTTGCCATGCACCGAATAACTTGTTGCAGCGGCAATCCAGGACGACAGCGCCCCCGCCTCCGTAATGCCTTCTTCCAGAATCTGGCCATCTTTCGCCTCGCGGTAATACAGAATCGAGCCAATATCCTCTGGCTGATACAGCTGGCCTTGCGCGGAATAAATACCGACCTGTCGAAACAGATTCGCCATGCCAAAAGTGCGGGCCTCATCGGCCACAATGGGCACAATGCGCGGCCCTAACTGCGCATCTTTAAGCAGACTTCCAAGCATGCGCACCAAGGCCATAGTGGAAGACATCTCTTTGCCAGCAGGCTGCATTGCAAACTCAGCGTAAGTTGGCAAGGCAGGCACGGGCAACGAAATGCCAGTGCTTTTGCGAACGGGCATAAAACCGCCAAGGGCCTCGCGCCTTGCCAACAAATGCTGCATTTCAGGGCTATCTGGCGCCGGCTTATAGAACTCCAGGTTTTCAATTTGCGAATCACTCAAAGGCAAATTGAAGCGATCGCGAAACTCCAACAGGTCTGCCGTTTCCAGCTTCTTTTGCTGGTGAGTGGTCATGCGGCCTTGGCCAGCCTTGCCCATCCCGAAGCCTTTTTTGGTCTGCGCCAGAATGACCGTGGGCGCGCCTTTGTGCTGCGTGGCTGCATGGTAGGCCGAGTAAATCTTTCGGAAATCATGGCCGCCGCGTTTTAACTGATCAATCTCCTGATCGGTCAAGCGCTGGGCCAGCGCTTTTAGCGCTGGGGTTTGGCCAAAGAAGTGTTCGCGGTTGTAGGCGCCATCATTCGCAGCAAAGGTCTGCAGCTGGCCATCAGGGGTGGCAGTCAGGGTGCGAATCAAATCGCCCGTGGCATCCATTGCAAACAGCGGGTCCCAGTCGGAGCCCCAGAGAAGCTTAATGACATTCCAGCCAGCGCCGGTAAACAGGGTCTCGAGCTCATCCACAACATGGCCGTTGCCGCGCACTGGGCCATCGAGTCGCTGCAAATTACAGTTCACCACAAACACCAGGTTATCCAGTCCTTCGCGCGCAGCCAGCGATAAGGCCGCAAGCGACTCGGGTTCATCCATTTCGCCGTCGCCAAAAACGCCCCAGACGTAGCGATCACCGGCTTGCATCTGCCCACGGTGTTCCAAATAGCGCATAAAGCGTGCCTGATAAATCGAGAAGATTGGGCCCAAGCCCATCGACCCCGTTGGGAACTGCCAAAAATCGGGCATAAGCCACGGATGGGGGTAGGAAGACAAACCTTGTACACCCAAACGCTTGGCCTCAATTTCACGACGATAAAACTTTAGGCTCTCTTCACTTAACCGGCCCTCTAAAAATGCGCGGGCATAAATTCCGGGTGCGGAATGCGGCTGAAAAAACACCACATCGCCCGACACCCCATCTGCTGAGGCACGAAAGAAATGGTTAAAGCCCACCTCAAACAGATCGGCCGCAGAAGCAAAGCTTGCAATATGGCCACCTAGCTCCGCTGAAAAACGATTGGCGCGCACCACCATGGCCATGGCGTTCCAACGAATGATGCTGGCAATACGCTCCTCCAAGGCGAGGGCTTGCGCCCCGCCGGGGTACGGTGGCTCAACACTGGAGGCAATGGTGTTGACATAGGGCGTGTTGCGATGACGCGCCCAGCGAATGCCTTTTTTACGGGCTAGCCGCTCGAGCTCAGTCAGCAAAAAGGCTGCACGGTCGGGGCCCTCTTGCTGCAGCACCGACTCGAAGGCCTCGCGCCACTCTTGGGTTTCAATGTCATTGGGATCGAAAACTGGATCGCTGGGCATAGACAATCCCCTTATATAGAAAGCCCGCCGCCTGGCAGGGTAACGGCTCTTTCAGGCATGCGAAGATCTTAGCAGCTACAAAAACAGCGACATAAACGAAACCGCATGCCCCTAGAAACTGTCCCCTTGTTCCCGCTTTCAAGCGCCCTGTTTCCCAAGAGCGTTTTGTACCTGAATGTTTTCGAGGTGCGCTATCTGCACCTGATGCGGCGAGTGCAAAACGAAGGCATTGAGTTTGGAGTCGTGCCGCTTGCCCAAGGTGTGGAAGTGCAAAAAGCAGGCGCGCTGGAAGCGCTGCACGGCTGGGGCTGCCTGGCAAGGCTTGAGCAGATGGAAGAAGTACAGCCTGCAGTGCTTGCCGTGAAATGCATCGGCACACAACGCTTTAAGCTGGGCGCCCATGAGCGTGGCGCGTATGGCTTATGGAGCGGCGAAATTGAGCGCATCACGGAAATTCCCGCCGAAATTCCGCAACAGCACCAGGGGCTTGCGAACCAGCTCGGGGCTTTGATCGCTCAGTCACAGCGGGAAGGATTTGAAGACCGCCTTCCGCTACAACAGCCCTACGAACTTGAAGATGCTGGCTGGGTGTCGGATCGCTGGGCAAGCCTGCTGCCTTTGTCAGGCGAGCAGAAAGTGGAGTTCTTGGCCGAGCAGGATGCAGTCATGCGGCTCGAAATCTTATCGCGCTGGGTTTAATGGATCGCCACCGCCGCTGCGTGGTGATCACTGGGCCTTGGCGAACCCAAACAAATGCGCAAGATCTTTGAAGAAGATTCGCACATGGGCCATAGGCTTTTTACGGACCAGCTCTTTGTTCATATACGACTCAAAGGTTAAAGTCTGCACGTCTTTGTCTTCGCAGATCTTGACGAACTTCTCGCGACGCTTATCGTTTTGATACCAGAAGTACTGCAGCACGCCCAAGATCCAAAACACCCGGCCATGCAGCTTCATAAACTTTTTGCGAGCGCCGGCGAGCGCGCGCACATCGCCTGTTTTCAAAAATGCTTCTGCGGCTTCACCAGCAAAACGGCCGCCTGCCATCGCGTAGTAAATGCCTTCACCGGAAGAAGGCGCCACTACGCCAGCCGCATCACCAGCGAGCACCACGTTTTTTCCGTTATCCCAATATTTCAGCGGCTTTAAGGGAATCGGCGCGCCTTCACGACGCAGGGTTTCCGCATTGCCCAGGCCTGCCACTTGGCGCACCAAGGCCGTTGCGTTGCGCAAAGAAAACCCTTTGTCGGCACTGCCCGTGCCAATGCTAGCTGTGCTGCCATGGGGAAACACCCAACCATAAAAATCGGGCGACATCTTGCCGTTGTAATACACATCGCAGCGATGATGCTCATAGTTCTCAGGCGCCTGCTCTGGCGTTTTTACAATCTCGTGATAGGCAAACACATACTTTGTCTTTTCCGCATCTTTCACGTTTTGCCGAGCCACCTCTGATTTCGCGCCATCCGCGCCAATCACGACGCGCGCCCGAACCGAGTCTGCGTAAGACTGCAAATCGCCAGCAGCATCGCGTGCCTGAAAATGTACGATTGCTTCGCCAGAAGACAGGTGTTCCAGCCGATCAAAAGTCCCGATACGGCGCACTGCACCTTGAGAGGCCGCCCGTGTACGCAGCCATTCATCGAACTCACAACGATCGACCATGCCCACGTAGCCGTTTTCAATCGGAATATCGACACGATTGTCTTGAGGCGAAATCATGCGGGCCTTGGTGATCTTGGCAACCAACATCGATTCAGGAATTTCAAAGTCTTTCATGGCCCTTGGCGGAATGGCGCCGCCGCATGGCTTGATGCGGCCTGCACGATCCAAAAGCATGACTTTGTAGCCTTTGCGCGCCAGATCATGTGCAGCCGTTGCACCAGATGGGCCGCCGCCAATTACGGCAATGTCAAAAATATTTGAAGTTGAGTGAGTCATGATGGGCGCTCCTTTCATAATTTCGCGCAGCACTTAAGCTGGCGCAGCCCCTTTGGTTTGCCGTGGCCCTAAATTTCGGTGTGTCGAGCGGCCCGCTTTTTTGTCATCTAAATCGGAATCAATGGATAAGGCAAGCTTTGCTGCTACTAAAAACAAAGCGGCCTCTGCAAAAAACACCAGGCCATAAGCGAGGCCCTCGTCTTGCACTAAGCGGCGTGTCAAATCACTGGCGCCCGCGCCAATTAAGCCGCCTGCGCCAAATGCAATCGCCTGGGCAGCGCCCCACAAGCCCACGCGCGTTCCCTCGCGATGGCCACGGCCCTCGCCAGCAAGCCGCATCATTGAAGCAATGGCAGCAATTGAAAACGCACCATTCGATACGCCCAACAGAAACACAGTGACCTTAAGCGGATAGCCCGGGCCCACCTGGCCTGCTGCCACCAGACTGAACAAGGCTAACGATGAGGCAATGCATCCGCCGACTGTCCATGCACGCAGCGAGCCAATCTGTCGATCGCCAAATCGTCCGCCAAATCTTCCACAGGCAAAGGCCACCAGAATCATGCCCACCAGCACGCCACCGTGCTGCAGGCCTGAAAGCTTCGTGGTTTCGCCGGGGGAATAGTCAAACACCAGGCCCGCAAAAGGCTCAAGAATTAGATCCTGTGCGGAAAACGCCAGCATGGAAACAAATACGAACACAGTGAAACGACGTGCCGCCGATTCATTCCATACCTGCGCAATGGCTTGTTTGAAGCTGGGTTTGTGTTCCTCAGGCTCAAGCTGCTGAGAGTTTGCGTTGATCGAGCCTGCAGCACCTTCTAATTTATAGAGCGCCGCAAATGCAACCGTAATGGCCCCGATCGCAACCAAGGTTGAGATCACCAGCAATCGCTCATGGGAATAAGGGTCTAGCAGCTGGCCTGCAAGACCTGCGGTCACTGCCAAGCCGCTAATCATCATGAGCCAGACAATGGTTGCAGCAGCGGCACGACGATGATCTTCCACACGTTTGGCCAATAACACCAACACCGATGTTCCAGAGGCGCTCACCCCTGCACCGATCAGCGCATAAGCAATGACTGCAAGCGCTACACCCCAGGCAAAGCTTGTTGATAACAAGGCGGTGGCAGTGGCTGCCAATACACCGCCTAAGCCCAGCACCGACATGCCGCCTAAAATCCATGGCGTGCAGCGGCCCATCATGTCTGAGCCATAGCCCATGCGCGGGCGAAGCAGTTGCACCACATAGTGCAGGCCCACCAAAAGCCCGGGCAGCAATGCAGGCAGCGCTAATTCGATGACCATGACCCGGTTCAGGGTGGATGTCATGAGTACCACAATTGCACCAAGACTAAATTGGGCAAAGCCTAATCGCACAATGGCGAACCAACCAAAGGGCTTGACCGTTGAGGGCGTGCTCATGAGTGATCCCTTTTCACGACACCATCCTCAAGGCAAAGGCGCTCACCATCATTCCTGAAACATAAATGGGCACGCCGAATCCGCTGTAATACAAGGCACGCTCGCTTGGCGACTTTAAAAACCAACGCATTAATACAATCTGCCCAATCAACAAACCAATAACAGCGATCGCATGAACGGGGGCACCCCACTGCAACAACAGCGCAATCACGACCAACTGCGGCAGGGCCATCGTCCAGCAGGCAAGCCGGGCCGCTTTCACAACACCAAGCTGCACGGGCAAGGAACGCACGCCCATTTGTTTATCGCCTGCCACTGATTTGAAATCATTGAGCGTCATGATTCCGTGGGCGCCAAGGCCATACATCAGGGCCAACAACATGGTTTCGGTTGAGGGCATCACCCCACCCATCATCACGGCCGACCCGGTGATCCAGGCCAGGCTTTCGTAACTCAGCCCGCAGGCAAGATTTCCCCACCAGCCGTTTTGCTTTAAACGCAAAGGCGGCATGCTGTAGGCCCAGGCCAGCGCCAAGGCCAAGGTGGCGGCAGCAAAGCCCCAGTTCCCAAGACCCGTTGCCACAATTAGGGACAAAACAGTCCAAGCCACGGCAATATAAAGCCCCCAGTGCCCAGGGATTCGCCCCGAAGGAATGGGCCGATTCGGCTCGTTAATGGCATCGACATGCCGATCAAACCAGTCGTTGACTGCCTGACTTGTGGCACAAACCAAAGGACCTGTCAGTAAAAGGCCGATCAGAATAATCGGCCAGTTGGGCATAAGCTCAATTCCAGAAGCAATCACACCGCAAGTAAACGCCCACATTGGTGGAAACCAGGTAATCGGCTTTAACAGCTCGGCCACCGCGAACAGGTCTGGTAGCGCCCTTGGCGATACGGTTTGATTCATCGGTTCATTCTCTTATTGAGATATTTGACCGTCAACTAAAATTTACACATAGAATCGACAAGATGAAGAGTCCTTACCCTGCGTCACGTCAGGCCCACGCCATCGTGGTGGGAAGCGGTTTTGGGGGCTTGGCTGCTGCAGTGCGGCTAGGGGTACGGGGCTATCAGGTCACTGTGCTGGAAAAGCTCGATGGGCCAGGGGGCCGCGGCTATGTGCACCGCCGAGGCGGACATGTGTTCGATGCGGGCCCCACCATCATCACCGCGCCCTTCCTGATCGATGAGCTTTGGGAAATCTGCGGCAAAAAACGCGAAGACTATGTGACCTTGAAATACATGGATCCGTTTTATCGGATCCGGTTCGATGACGGCTCGCACTTTGACTATTCCGGCGATGCGCAAGCCATGCGCAAAGAAGTGGCCCGCTTCTGTCCTTCGGACCTCGCGGGATACGAAGCATTTTTCCAAGATGCAGAGCGCTGCTACCGGCTTGGCTTTGAAAAAATGAGCACCAAGCCTTTTAACACCCTGGGTGATTTGCTCTCCGCCATTCCCGACATGCTGCGCATGCAGGCCTGGGGAACGATCTACAACCTGGTGGCCAAGCACATTCAAGATCCCAAGCTGCGCATGGTGTTTAGTTTTCACCCGCTGCTTATCGGCGGTAACCCCTTTGCGGTGACATGCGTTTATTCGCTAATTAATTCATTGGAGCGCAAGCATGGCGTGCACTGGGCCATGGGTGGCACCGGAGCGATTGCCCAAGGCATTGTCGATCTGATCAAAGGCCAGGGCAATGAGGTGCGCTATAACGCGGAAGTAAAACAAATTTTGGTGGAAAACGGCCAGGCCAAAGGCGTGCTGCTGGCTAGCGGCGAGCGCATGGAGGCCGACATTGTGGTGTGCAATTCCGACACCGCCTGGACCTACAAGCACCTGATTGCGCCAGAGCATCGCAGGCACTGGACAGACGCGAAAATCAATCGCATGAAATCTTCCATGAGTTTATTCGTTTGGTATTTCGGAACGAACAAGCGGTTTGAAGACGTGCCCCACCATATGATCCTCATGGGCCCGCGTTACAAAGCGCTACTGGCTGATATCTTCAAACGCAAGATCTTGGCAAAGGATTTCTCTTTGTATCTACACCGGCCCAGTGCCAGCGACCCTTCGGTAGCGCCAGCGGGTTGCGATACGTTTTATGTGCTCTCCCCTGTGCCGCATTTAGAGGCGGGCGTGGATTGGGCCACACAGGCCGAGCCTTACCGAAAGGCGATTGCCAAGTATTTAAATGAATCGGTCATGCCGGGCTTTGAGGCCCATGTCACCGAATCATTTCTCACCACTCCGATTGATTTTGAAAAACGATTGCTCTCGTTTCGTGGCGCCGCTTTTGGGCCAGAGCCTATTCTTTTGCAAAGCGCCTATTTTCGGCCGCACAATCGCAGCGAAGACATTGACCGGCTTTTCATGGTGGGGGCAAGCACACACCCTGGCGCAGGTGTGCCGGGCGTAATTGGCTCGGCCAAAGCACTCGATAAGGTCATCCCTGACCCCGCAAGCCTAATCGCCGCCTGACATGACTTTGAAAAACAGCATCCACAACCAAGGTCCAGTCTTCAGCAAGCAAGTGTATGAAGCTTGCGAGCGTCTGATGCGTTGTGGATCGCACTCTTTTTTTGCCGCCTCCAGAATTCTTCCAAAGCGTTTCAGAATTGCCGCCACGGCAATCTATGCGTTTTGTCGGGTGGCCGATGATGCCGTTGATGAAATGCCTCCAGGTGCTTCGATTGACATTGTCATGGCCTACCTGCATGAACGGCTGGAGGCAATTTATCGCAATGAGCCGTTTTGCATTGATGCCGATATTGCCTTTGCCGCGGTAATTCAGGAATACAAAATTCCCAAAGAAATTCCCTTGGCACTGCTCGAGGGTTTTCAGTGGGATGCCTCCCAACGAAGCTATGAAACGATTGAAGAGGTGTATGCCTACAGCGCGAGGGTTGCAGGCACAGTTGGCGCCATGATGACCCTGGTCATGGGCGGGCGGTCTTCGAAAACAGTGGCACGAGCCTGCGAGCTAGGCGTTGCAATGCAGCTCACCAATATCGCCCGAGATGTGGGTGAAGATGCACGGCGCAAAAGAATTTATCTGCCCCTGCAATGGCTGCGCCAGGCAGGAATTGACCCAGAGAAATTTCTACGCTCGCCCCAATACACACCAGCCCTTGGCCGGGTTGTACAGCGGCTATTAAAAGCCGCAGATCAGCTTTATGTGCGCGCCGAGACCGGCATTGCCTCTTTGCCGCGCGACTGCCGCGCCTCCATCATGGCCGCACGGCTGATTTATGCCGACATTGGCCGCATGGTGAGAAAAAACAGCTATGACTCTATTTCAAAGCGTGGCATCACAGGCAAGGCGCGAAAGCTCTGGTTAATGTCACGTGCCTTGGGTGCAGGTGCAGTTGCACCACAGAAAGATTTTCTGCTGAATCCCCTGCCTGAAATTCAGTTTTTAGTCAGTGCAATTCCGTCAGGCGAAGAGGATGCCGTGCGGCCAGATTTGCTTTTGCCATTCATGGAGCTGCTGGAGCGGGGCCATCGTGAGCGGACTCGACGCTCGGTAGCCAGCGAGTCGTAAAAGCCATCAGGGCTGCCATGCTCGCAACCCGACTGCGGAAGTCATGGGCCGATTTTTTAGGCGAGCTTGGTGGGATAATTCGATCATGAGTGCCTCCGCCACGGGCCCAGCACAGCACAACACACCAAGCCCCATGACCTTTGCCCTATGGGCCATGCTGATCTGCGGCTGCCTGATCGGCATGATTGCCTTTGGCACACGATCTTCCTTTGGCTTGTTTGTCGATCCAGTTTCAGGCCCCAGTGGTTTCGGATTCGGGCGCGAATCATTTGCCATGGCCATGGCCTTGCAGAATTTGTTCTGGGGCATCGGCCAGCCCATTGCAGGCGCACTTGCCGATCGTTTTGGCCCGTGGAAGGTCTTGGCAGGCGGCGGTGTTTTATTTGCACTGGGCTTGGCCACCATGACCCTTGCAAGCGACCCCACAACATTTACGCTGACTGCCGGAATTCTCGTGGGCTTGGGCATGAGTGGTGCAGGCCATAACACTGTGTTGGCCGCATTTGCGCAGATCATGCCGGTGGATAAACGGGCCTGGGCCATGGGCCTAGCGACTGCCATGGCAAGCCTTGGCCAGTTCATGGTGGTGCCCTTGGGCCAGGCCTTTATCGAAGCCTATGGCTGGGTCTGGGCCATTCTTATTCTTGCGATTGCCATGGCTACAACACCTGCGCTTGCACTTGCACTGCGCACGAAAAAGCAAGGCAAGGCAGCGCCTCCGCCCACCACGGCCACAGCCTCATCACTCACTGAATCGTTACGACAGGCCTTTGGACACTCCAGCTATTGGCTCTTGATTGCGGGGTTTTTTGTCTGCGGCTTTCAGCTTGCATTCATTACCGTGCACTTTCCGCCCTACCTCAATGACATGGGAATCTCTGCAACAGTGGCCAGTTGGGGGCTAGCGCTCATTGGGCTTTTTAACATCATTGGCAGCTACATGGCGGGGCCCATGAGCGCGCGGCTGTCGCGCAAAGTTCTGCTCTCATGGATTTATTTCCTGCGGGCCCTGGTCATCACCTTGTTTTTACTTGCGCCCATCTCCACAACTTCAGTACTGATATTTGGCGCTGCCATGGGCGTGCTGTGGCTCTCCACCGTTCCGCCTACGGCGCAATTGGTGGGCGTGATGTTTGGCAACCGATACCTCTCCATGCTCTTTGGCTTTGTGTTTTTATCCCATCAGATTGGCGCATTTTTCGGCGTATGGCTTGGCGGCCAGATCTTTGCTTCCAGCGGCAGTTATCTGCCGATCTGGTGGGGCAGCGTTGTGCTAGCACTGATGGCCGCAATCGTGCATCTGCCGATTCGGGAACAGCTCTGGGTAGCCAAGCCTCAGGCGGCGTGATCAAGTGCACGATCAAGCCCGCATGATCAATCTCGCATGATCAATCTCGCATGACCCGAGAAGCATCAACCGTAAAAGGCGTCTCGCATCTGGGCGCTTTGGCTCTTTTGACACTCACGGCACTCACGGCAATCATGATCTGGATTGCGGTTCAATCTCAGCGCAGCGACCCATTGCCCACGCTGGTCTGGGCGCCGAGTCTGTCCGATACCCAGTTAATTGCCGCAAGCCCCTTGGTGCTGAATCGTTTGGGAGGCGGCTGGTGGTGGGTCTATGGCGGCCCGAAAGACCGTTTAGCGCTGCGCAGTGCAGGTGCAAGCATGGCCATTGCCATGCCAACGCCCATTGCACAAATGGCAGGCTGCTCCATGCCGCCGCTCAATGTTCAAATTAGGCCTTAATTCAGCCTCAGCAAGCGCTCGTTAGCTTTTACGGATTGCGCGACTCTGCAGCCTCACGCCGGCGCTCAAGAAAAGCGAGCCACTCGCCCACCAGGCCGCGGCGAAAGGCCAGCACGCACACCACAAAGATCGCACCCAGCACAATGGTGCTGAAGGAGCCAATGCCTGCCAGATAGTTCTGAAGGCCAATCACGACGCCCGCGCCAATGATGGGGCCCAATATGGTTCCAATGCCGCCAAGAATGGTCATGAGCACCACCTCACCCGACATTTGCCATTGCACATCGGTGAGTGTGGCCAGCTGAAACACCAAGGCCTTGGTAGAGCCTGCCATGCCAGCTAAGGTCGCAGAGATAACGAAAGCCAAGAGCTTGAACTTTTTAACATCGTAGCCCAGAGACATTGCGCGCGGCTCGTTTTCGCGAATCGATTTGAGCACCTGGCCAAAGGGGGAATGAATAGCCCTTTGAATCAGCAAAAAACCAAACAGGAAAATGGCCAGCACAAAGTAATACAAAGCCGTGTCGCCTGAAAGATCGATCAGGCCCAGGAACTTGCCACGGGGGACGCCCTGAATGCCATCTTCCCCAAAAGTAAATGGAAGCTGCAACGCTAAAAAGAAAATGAGCTGCGATAGCGCTAGCGTGATCATGGCGAAATAAATGCCTTGGCGCCGAATAGCAAGACTTCCAAAAATAAAGCCTGTGATGCCCGCATAGAGCATTCCGGTCAAAATGCCAAGCTCCGGCGTAAAGCCCCAGGCTTTGCAGGCATGGGCAGTGACATACGCAGCCCCACCAAAAAACGCTGCATGGCCAAAAGAAAGTAAACCTGTGTAGCCCAACAATAAATTAAAAGCGCTGGCAAACAGGGCAAAGCACAGCAGCTTCATCACAAATACGATGTAGACAAATTCCTGAAAAGGCACGATCAGCAGAAATGCCAACAAGGCCAGATAAAGCGCGCGGGTTGCCGTTTGCATGTTCATGTCTGCGGCCCCTTATTTTTCACGACCAAAAAGGCCCGCCGGCCGAAGCAGCAGCACAATGGCCATAATCACAAAAATAATCACGCCAGCGGCTTCGGGATAAAACACCTTGGTTAAGCCCTCCAATAAGCCTAGGCTCAAGCCCGTGACGATGGAGCCCATGATTGAGCCCATGCCGCCAATGACCACAACTGCGAACACCACGATGATGAGGTTTGAACCCATCACGGGGTTGACCTGGAAAATGGGCGCAGCCAACACGCCCGCAAAGGCGGCCAGTGCCACGCCAAAGCCATAGGTGAGCGTAATCATCAAAGGCACATTAATGCCAAGTGCCTGCAAGAGCTTCGGGTTCTCAGTGCCCGCCCGCAGATAATTGCCAAGCTTGGTGCGCTCAATCACATACCAAGTGGCCAGACACACGGCAATGGAAATTACAATGACCCAAACACGATACTTGGGCAAAAACAATCCGAGGCTTTCTAACTGAATACCGCCTTGGAGCAAATCAGGTACAGGGTAGCGCTCGCCCGAGATGCCATACCAATGGCGAAACATGCCCTCAATGACTAAGGCCAGGCCGAAGGTGAGGAGCAATCCATACAAATGATCCAGGTGATACAAACGCTTGAGCATGAATCGCTCAATCAGAATTCCCATGGCACCCACAAACAGGGGCGCAGCGACCAGAGCCACCCAGTAATTCACGGCAAACCCTGGCATGCCTAGCCAGGGACCTAGCTGTGTCAGACCGATCCAGGCCACGAAGGCACCCATCATGTACTGGGCACCATGCGTGAAATTAATTACATTGAGCAGGCCAAAAATAATGGCAAGCCCAAGGCTCAGAATCGCATAAAACGACCCGTTGATAAGCCCCACCAGGAGCTGTGCGACCAGCCCCTGGGGGGTTATGCCGAGGAGTTCAAACATTGCGAATAAGTGCCTTGGGTGCCCGCACGAATTACTTCACCAGTTTGCAGGACTTATCCAGCGGGGCCGAGGCCTCATTGGCTGGAATGGTCGAGACAAGCTTGTAGTAATCCCACGCATACTTCGACTCAGCAGGCTTTTTTACTTCGAACACATAGAAGTCGTGGCTGAACTTGCCGTTGACCTGAATGTTGCCCTTGAACAAGCCGTCATCAATTGGCGTAGCCTTCAGGCGCCTCATGACTGCTGCCGTGTCATCGGTCTTCGTGGCCTCAATAGCTTTCAAGTAATTGAGCACTGAGGAATAGACACCAGCATGCACCATGGAAGGCATGCGCTTGTGGCGCTCGAAGAAGCGGCGCGACCAGGCACGGGTTTTGTCGTTTAGATCCCAGTAGAAAGACTCTGAAACACTCAAGCCCTGTGCGGCCTGCAATCCCAATGAATGCACATCGGTAATGAAGGTGAGCAAAGGAACAATGGTCTGCTTTTGGCTGATGCCAAATTCAGCTGCCTGCTTGACCGCATTGATGGTGTCTTGGCCAGCGTTGGCCAAACCAATCACCTGCGCCTTGGAAGCCTGGGCTTGCAGCAGGAAAGAAGACAAATCGCTGCTTGGGAAGGGGTGGCGAACGCTGCCCACCACCGTGCCACCATTGGCCGTGACAATAGCCGAGGTGTCACGCTCAAGGTTATGGCCAAAGGTGTAATCGGCAGTAACGAAGAACCAAGTCTTCTTGCCGCCTTTGACCAATGCCTCACGGCCCTTGCCCAGGTTGTAAGTGTCATAGACCCAGTGCACGTTATTCGCCGTGCACTTGGAGCGGGTGATATCGAGCGATGCCGCACCTGAAACCAGGGTGACCTTGTTTTTCTGCTCGGCAATTTCCATGGCGGCCAGGGCCGTGCTGGTGGTGACCAGATCGACAATTACATCGACCTGCTCTTTATCAAACCACTCGCGGGCCTTGTTCGCGGTGATATCAGCCTTGTTCTGATGGTCGGCCGAAATCACTTCAATTTTCTTGCCCAGCACAGTGCGGTTTTTGGAAAAATCCTGCACGGCCATTTCAGCCGCAATCACTGACCCACGCCCTGCAAGATCAGAATAAGTGCCCGACATATCGGTAAGCACGCCAATTTTCACGACATCGTTGCTGATGCCCTGGGCCATGGCGCCCGTTGCAGTTGCTGCCGCAAACAATGCGGCCACTGCCTTGACTACGATTTTTTGTTTCATCTCCTCGACCCTCTCTTATAAAAAAATTTTAAACAACACCTCTCAAAACACTACCTCCTACATCGCCAGATATTCATTGAGCATCTCGGTGTTACTGGCCAGCTCACTTTTCTCAACCACTTTTACTACCACGCCACGCTCCACCACATAATGCCGATCGGCCAGTGGCGCGGCAAACCGGAAGTTTTGTTCCACCAAAACTATCGTAAATCCCTTATCTCGCAGCATGGGCACGACCTGGGCAAGCCGCTGAATAATCACAGGGGCCAAGCCTTCGGTAATCTCATCGAGCAGTAAAAGCTTGGCGCCGGTTCGCAGAATGCGGGCAATGGCCAGCATTTGCTGCTCTCCGCCCGAAAGCCTGCCCCCGGGGCTGTTGCGCCGCTCTTTAAGGTTGGGAAACATTTCGTAAATTTCGTCGACCGACATGCCGCCTTCGGCTACAACGGGGGGCAACAAAAGATTTTGTTCGCAGGTGAGGCTTGTAAAAATGCCCCGCTCCTCAGGACAGTAGCCAATGCCCAAGCGCGCAATGTTGTGCGGCTGCATGTCAATCGTGTCAACGCCATTGACCTTGATCGTGCCGGTACGCCTTCCCACCAGGCCACAGATGGCCCGCAGCGTCGAGGTGCGGCCCGCGCCATTGCGGCCAAGAAGCGTGACCACCTCGCCATGGGCCACTTCCAGGCTCATGCCGTGCAATACGTGCGATTCGCCGTACCAGGCGTGAAGACCGCTGATGTGTAGCGCATCCATGAGTCAATGCCCTGCCGGTGAAGCAAGCTGTGTGTCGGCAGAGCCCATGTAGGCCTCCATGACCTGCGGATTTTTAGAAACTTCTTCGTAAGTGCCGCTAGCAATCACAGCACCACGCTGCAACACCGTAATGGTGTCGGCAATTTTCGCAACCACCTTCATGTTGTGCTCCACCATCAGCACGGTGCGGCCCGCAGAGACTTTTTTAATCAAAGAAGTGACACGGTCAACATCCTCGTGGCCCATGCCCTGCGTAGGTTCGTCAAGCAGCATAAGCTCAGGGTTCATGCCCAAGGTAGTGGCAATCTCCAGGGCCCGCTTTCGGCCATAAGGAAGGCTTACCGCGGTTTTATCACGGTAATCGGCCAGGCCCACCTGCTCGAGATATTGAATCGCCTCGTCGTTTAATTTTTCGAGTGTCTTTTCGCTTTTCCAGAAATGCATGGACAAACCCAGCCTGCGCTGTAGGCCAATACGCACATTTTCAAGAACGGTGAGATTCGGAAAGACTGATGAAATTTGAAACGAGCGCACCATGCCAATTAAAGCAATTTCGGCAGAGCTTTTATGGGTGATGTCTTCGCCTTTGAAGCTAATGCGGCCCGAAGTAGGCGCATGAAATTTGGTGAGCAGGTTAAAGCAGGTGGTTTTGCCCGCGCCATTGGGGCCAATTAAGGCATGAATGGTGCCGCGTTTGACATTGAGATTGACATTATCCACGGCCACAAAGCCCATGAACTCTTTGGTCAGGTTCTCAGTTTGAAGAATGTAATCAGACATTCGTTGAGATGTTAAATGAACATGCTGAGCTTGTGTCCCAAAGCGGGCTAGAGCTAGTGTGGATTTCCCCAGCGAACCTCATGCTGCGACGCAAAATTGAGGCGCTTTGATTCCATATTCATGCACTTCGATTAAACATCAATGGCCTGGGCAGATCCCGCACGTTTTCGCAGCTCGAACTTCTGAATTTTTCCCGTTGAGGTTTTCGGAAGCTCGCCAAACACGACCGCTTTAGGCACTTTAAAGCCTGCCAAGTGCTGCTTGCAAAATCCAACGATCTCTTCAGGTGTGACCTGTGCACCGGGCTTGATCTCTAAAAACGCACAAGGGGTCTCACCCCACTTCGGGTCGGGCTTGGCCACAACGGCCGCTGCCAGCACCGCCGGGTGGCGATACAAGACATCTTCAAGCTCAATGCTGGAAATATTTTCGCCGCCCGAAATGATCACGTCTTTGCTGCGGTCCTTGATCTTCACATAGCCATCGGGGTACATCACCGCCAAATCGCCCGAATGAAACCAGCCGCCTGCGAAGGCTTCTTGCGTGGCTTTTTCATTTTTCAAATAACCCTTCATGGCAATGTTGCCGCGAAACATGATCTCGCCCATGGTCTCGCCATCCGCCGGCACCGGCTGCATAGTCTCGGGGTTCATCACAGCAATAGCATCTTGCAAGTGATAGCGAACGCCTTGGCGGGCATTTAGGCGGGCTCGCTCGCTAATGTCTTTCGATTCCCAGTCGTCGTGCTTCACACAAACCGAAGCCGGACCATAGGTTTCTGTCAGACCATAGACATGGGTGATATCAAAGCCCATCTTCACCATGCCTTCAATCATGGTGGCAGGAGGCGCGGCGCCTGCCACCATGGCATTGACCCGGTGATCAATGCCCGCCTTCATTTCAGCAGGCGAGTTGATCAACATGCCGTGCACAATCGGTGCGCCACAGTAATGCGTGACCGTATGCGCACGAATGGCATCTAAAATATTTTTCGCATCGACTTTGCGCAGGCAAACGTTTACGCCGGCGCGCGCCGCAATCGTCCAGGGGAAGCACCAGCCGTTGCAATGAAACATGGGCAGCACCCACAAATAAACCGGATGCCTGGGCATATCCCATTCCAAAATGTTAGAGATGGCATTGGTATAGGCGCCACGGTGTGAATAGACAACGCCCTTCGGGTTGCCTGTGGTGCCCGAGGTATAGTTCAGGCAAATGGAATCCCACTCATCGGGGGGAAGGCTCCAGGCAAACTGCGCATCGCCGCCCGCAATAAATGCATCGTATTCAATTTTCCCAAGCCGCTCGCCTGGGCCAGCGTATGTGGGGTCATCCACATCAATGACTGTGGGCATGGGCTTGCTGTTTTGTGCAAGCACGGCCAAGGCGGCTTTCATCACACCGGAAAATTCCTTATCTACGATCACCACCTTAGCCTCGCCATGTTCCAGCATGAAGGCAATGGCTGAGGAATCGAGCCGGGTATTCAAGGCACACAGCACCGCACCAACCATGGAAATGCCGAAATGACACTCCACCATAGGCGGCGTGTTGGGCAACATGACGGCCACCGTGTCAAAGCGCTTGATGCCCATTTTCGATAAGGCGCTAGCCAGTTGGCGACACCGCGAATAAGTCTGGGCCCAGGTGCGCTGCAACTCGCCATGAATAACGGCGGTTTTATACGGGTAAACTGAGGCCGCTCGCTCGATGAATGTCAGAGGGGATTGCTGAACATAGTTCGCCGGGTTTTTACCCAGGCCCTGTTCGTAGATCGACATAAAATTTGTCTCCTCTTTGATGCAATATTTTTGTTATTGCTTTTAAAGAAAGTTTACCCCTTGAAACCCGAAGACGCTATTCGCTACGCCCCGTACCCAATGCCAGCACTCGGGCATGTAACAACTATCAAAGATGGGGTGCACTGGCTGCGAATGCCGCTGCCCTTTGCGCTGGACCATATCAACCTATGGCTCATTGAAGATGAAATCGAGGGCCGCAAGGGCTTTATCGTGATTGATGCAGGCGTGGCCACGGATGCAACCCGTGAGGCATGGCGATCGGTGATTGCCAATCATTTTGGCGGCTTGCCAATTCTGCGTGTGCTGTGTACGCACTTTCACCCCGATCACGTGGGCCTTGCCGCCTGGCTTTGCAAGGGGCTTGATGAAGGGCGATGGAGCGCGCCCTTGTGGATGAACCTTGCCGAATATGCCTGCGCGAGGCTCTGGAGCGGCGGGGGCCAAGGCTCGGCATCCGGCGTGGCATCGGACACTGCTCGGGTGGCCGATACCTCGAACACCAACCATTTCTTTCGACATGGCATTACCGATGCGCAGACACTTGAAAAACTAAAAGCGCGTCGTGACTACTACCCAAGCCTTGTGCCCGAGGTGCCCTCAAGCTTTCGCAGAATTTTTCCCAATGAATCGATTCGCATTGGCAGCCACCACTGGCATGTGATTGCAGGCTATGGCCACTCGCCCGAGCATTGCGCGCTGTATTGCGAAGACTTGAATCTTTTGATTTCCGGCGATATGGTGCTGCCGAAAATTTCCACCAATATGTCGGTCTGGGCACAGGAGCCCGATGCTGATCCCTTAAAGCTTTATCTCGATTCGCTCCATGCTTACGAAAAACTGCCCGATGATGTGCTGGTGCTGCCTTCTCACGGTAAGCCTTTCGGTGCAGCGCCGGGCACGCGCGATGGCGGAATCAAGACCCGCATCGAGCAACTGCGCGACCACCACAAAGAGCGGCTAAGCGAAACACTGAAGGCCTGTGCAACGCCAGTGCATGCCTCTGAAGTGCTGCCGGCGCTCTTTAAACGTGAGCTTGATTTGCATCAGCTCACATTCGCGTTAGGGGAAACCGTGGCCCACTTGAATTACTTGTGGCATGCGGGAAATCTCAAGCGCGTCGAAGACGCCCAGGGGCAGCTGCAGTTCGTTGCCGCTTAAGCGTCAAACCCATGCTGCGGCTGGGGGTAGGCGCCGCTTCGAACCTCGGTCACAAACCGCGAGACCGCCTCTTGAATGCTGCCTGCGCCTTGCAGGTAATTCTTCACGAAGCGGGCTTTTTTTCCGGGCGTGACATCCAGAATGTCGTGCAGCACCAGCACCTGGCCGGTGAGGTGCGGGCCTGCGCCAATGCCAATGGTGGGCACCTTCAATGATTCGGTTAAGCGTTTTCCCAAAGGCGTTGGAATCAATTCCACCAACACCATATCGGCGCCGCTGGATTCCAACAATTTCGCATCGGCAATCAACTTCTCGGCAGCCGCTGAATCGCGGCCTTGCACCCGATAGCCACCCAAGGCATGCACCGACTGCGGCGTTAAACCCAAGTGCGCGCACACGGGAATGCTGCGCGTAGTTAAAAACTCAACCGTGGGCGCAAGCCATGCGCCGCCTTCAATCTTCACCATCTGCGCACCAGCAGCCATGAGTTTTGCCGCATTGGCATAGGCTTGCTGGGGCGATTCCTGATAACTCGCGAAAGGCATATCCGCCAGCACCCAGGCCTTGGGCTTGGCCCTGGCTACACAGCCCACGTGATAGGCCATCTGCTCAATGGTGACTGGCAAGGTGGAATCATGGCCCTGCAGCACCATGCCCAGCGAATCGCCAATCAGCAAAATGTCTACTCCACATTGATCCAACAATGAAGAAAAGCTTGCGTCGTAACACGTGAGCATCACAATTTTTTCGCCTGTCTCACGCCGCCCCTTTAAATTTGCAAGCGTTACTGGCTTGCGGCCCGCCTGAGCGGAGGCAGCACTTTCATTCGTTCCGTAGTTCGTCATGGGCTAAAGCCTCCTGCAATTGAGTCTCAGACAAATTGCGCACGCACAGCATCACGAACCGCTGCACGTAGCGCCGAAGAAAGCGGCCCTTGCGAAGGGCCACATAGGTAGTGTTTTCCTCAAAGAGCTCGCTGGCATCCAAGAGTTCAAGCTGCTGATCCTGATCTTCATCAAAGGCCATTGAGGCCACAATGCCAATGCCCATGCCCAAGGCCACATAGGCCTTGATCACATCGGCATCAAGCGCGGCCATCGCAATTTCAGGGGCAAGGCCTGCCTGCGTAAATGTTTTGTCAATCATGGCGCGGCCGGTAAAGCCCTCGTGATACGTCACCAAGGGGTATTTTGCAATCGCCTCCAGTGTCAGCGGCGAGACCTTGGCCAAGGGGTGGCCCTTGGGAACAATCACGCCGTGATACCAGCGATAAAACGGAAAGGTGATGAAATTTTGATTGCTACGCAGCGACTCGGTAGCAATGCCAATATCGGCTTGATCAGTTTGCAGCATGGTGGCAATTTCAGCCGGTGTTGCCTGATGCAAGGCCAAATGCACTTTGGGAAATTCCTGGCGAAATCGACGGACAATTTCCGGAAGGGAATAACGGGCCTGCGTGTGTGTGGTGGCCAAGACCAAACGGCCTTCATCTTGCTTTAAAAAACTCTCGGCTGCAGCCTGCAGGTTTTCCTGTTCTTGCAGAATTTTCGCAACATGCTCAAGCACTATTTTTCCGGGCTCAGTCAGGCCCAATAGCCGCTTTCCCTTGCGGGCAAACAAATCCATGCCCAGCTCGTCTTCCAGATCTTTGATCTGCTTGCTGACTGCCGACTGCGAAGACTCCAGCGCAATGGAAACCTCGGTCAGGTTGAACTGACGACGCACGGCCTCGCGAACAATTCTGAGCTGCTGAAAATTCATGAAAGGCAATCTAGCACGAGGCAGGCGTGCTTGCCCGGCGCTGATGCTGCCTTAACGCAAACCGCACGGGGTCGACTGCATCCAGCAGGCGCTGGGGCACCGCTGGCGCGCGGCCCAAAAGCTGGTCTGCAATGGCCTCGGCGCCCAAGGGGGCAAAGCTCAAGCCCCGCGAACCCAGGCCTGCCAGCACCCAGACCCGATCGGAGCGCGGCATGTGGTGCATCTGTGACATGCTGGGCAAAAGCGCCCGATCGCCAAGCACCCGGCCAATATGGGGCATGCGGTCATGCGTGGCGATGCGAATGCTCGTGCGATCCCGCGCGGGAACCGTTGCGCAATACCTCGCCAAGGAGGGAGAAATTATGTCAAGCCGATCAAGGTTGCTCATGGCGTCTGGCTCGATATTGCCCGCTTCATCAATGCGCTCATAACTTGCGCCCACTACCATGCAGCCATCAATGACCGGAGTGGCATAGCCGCTTGCACAAATAATGCAGGGAAGACTTCGCTCTTTTGAAAGCTCATAAGAAGTAATCGTGCCGCGAATGGCATTAAGCCTGAGCTGTGCGTGCGGCAACAGATCCATGACGCCCTGGCCGTTTGCCAAAATGACGTGATCGAATTTTTGAATCTTGCCGTTTGAAAATTCCAGCGGTATTGGCCCTGTCGCAAAACGATTCGACCCATGTTTGTGCTCATGCCGGTGAATTGCGCGCAGCTCATCGTTAAGAAATATCTTCGCGCCATTAGCGCAAGCCTCCTCTAAACAAGCCTCAACAAATTTCGCGGGGCGAATCCAGGCGCCTTGGTTGGTGTAATGAATGCGCTCGCTGCAGTCGGCATTCATTTGGAGGACTGGACATTGCGCGCCGAAGATATCGTCACTGCGCGGTTTGCCACGGCCGATGGGTAGCGTGGCGGCCCACCGCTCGAGCTCCCCCAGCCAACGCAAGGTCGTGGCCACGCCCACATCGACCAACTGGCTTGCAAGATTGTGATCCGCCGAGATCAGCGGATGCAAAATACCAATAGGGTTACCCGAGGCGGCTGTTGCGGGCTGGCTTTCCCGCTCAAATACCGAGACCTGAAAGCCGCGTAACGCCAAAGCCCGTGCGCAGGCTGCGCCGGCTAATCCCGCACCAATCACCGCAACACTTTGGCCATTTTGGGCGCGGGCACGAGCGCCATTACGGGCGCTAACAGCATCTTCACGGGTTACCATAGCTAGTTATGACAACACGAAGCCCGATTTCGCTCAAGCCAGGCCGCTGCTTGTGGGCAGCGCGGCGCGCAACGCTGATCTTGGCAATCGGCGCATCGATTCTTAGCGCCACCGGCTGCTCAGACAAGCCAACAAAATTCAATTCCATGGATGTTACCAATGCGCCTTGGGGGCAGCGATACGCGCTGCCCAACCTGGAAGGGAAAATCACAACGCCTGAAGACTTCAAGGGAAAAATTGCAGCCGTGTTTTTTGGCTTTATGTTTTGCCCCGATGCCTGCCCCACGCACCTGTTGAAAATCAATGAAGTCAAAAAACTTCTTGGCGAGCAAGGAAAGCTGATTCAAACAGTCTTCATTACCGTAGACCCTGAACGCGATACGCCGGAAAAACTTAAGCCTTATCTCACCTCGTTTGATCCAACCATCGTTGGCCTTCGAGGCGATCTTGCACAAACCGAGGCGACCGCAAAAGAGTTTCGGGTGTTTTACCGCAAGGTCGACACCAAAGACTCTGCCAAAGACCCCATGGCTTACACCATCGACCACACGCTCTTTACCTATATTTACGACACACAAGGGCGGCTTCGTTTAGTCGTGCCCCACGATTTACCCGCAGAGCAAATTGCAAGCGACATCAAAAATCTCCTTGCTCGCTAGCCTGAGAGCCTGGCTCAAAATTGGCCTGATCTCCTTTGGTGGGCCTGCGGCCCAGATCTCGCTTCTGCACCACGAGTTAGTGGAGCGCAGGCGCTGGATCTCGAACAAGCGGTTTTTGCATGCCCTGAATTACTGCATGGTGCTGCCTGGGCCCGAAGCACAGCAGCTTGCGACCTACCTCGGCTGGCTCACCCATGGCGCGCTTGGCGGAATTCTTGCCGGCACACTTTTTATTCTGCCCTCTTTATTCGTGATGATCGGCCTTGGCTATCTCTATGTCATGTTTGGACAGGTGCCCGAGGTGCAAGCCTTTCTTTACGGCATTAAGCCGGCGGTGATTGCCATTGTATTGGCAGCCTGCCTGAGAATTGGCAGCAAGGTTTTACGGGGACCCCTGTGGTGGGCTATTGCCGTTGGCGCACTGCTTGGCCTGTGGGTTGGCGCATCCTTCATTGCCATCATCGCACTGGCTGCTTTCATCGGCTGGACGGTGTTCCTGTTTTCCAAAACGCCCATCAAAGGTTTGGAGC
Organism: uncultured Burkholderiaceae bacterium; assembly: GCA_964582195.1. Lineage (GTDB taxonomy): Bacteria > Pseudomonadota > Gammaproteobacteria > Burkholderiales > Burkholderiaceae_A > Lacustribacter. The sequence goes on from CAZOQN010000001.1 coordinate 503,578, forward strand.
CCGCGGGCTTCTCCGCGCATGGCCTAGAAAACATGAAAGACGATGCTGAGCCCTACATCATTGATGACCATACGCCAGCGCCGCCGCTTAAGACTGACTCACGGCACTTCATCATGGCAATCGGCACGGGGGTTGCCCTGTGGGCTCTGCTTTACAGCCTGGTGAATCATTTCTTTCCGGGTGTATTGACCGACATGGCCCTGTTTTTCACGCAAGTAGCGCTCATTACTTTTGGCGGCGCTTACGCGGTGCTGCCTTACGTGTTTGACTCAGCCGTGAACCAATATCAGTGGGTCACTGCGAGCCAGATGATGGATGCGCTGGCATTCGGCGAGACAACCCCAGGGCCGCTGGTCATGATTAATGCCTTTGTGGGCTACCTGGGCGCATCGCAAGATATCAGCCTTAGCCAACTTTCCATTCCGGTGGCAGGCGCACTCGGCGCCTTGGTGGTAACCGTGTTTACATTTCTGCCCTCATTCATTTTTATTTTGGTAGGCGCACCCTGGATAGAAGCCACACGCAAGCGGCCCTCGTTTACTGCGCCGCTCACTGCAGTGAGCGCTGCAGTGGTTGGCGTGATTGTTCACCTAGCCTTGGTCTTTACGCAATACACCTTTTTCCCGGATGGGCAGCTGTGGTCGTGGCGAAGCCTTGACTTGGTGGCAATCATTATTTCGATCATTGCCATTTTGATGCTGCTTCAGTTTCGCTTAAACATGATCATTACCTTGCTGGTGTGTATCGGCCTGGGCGCAGTAGCTTCTGTTTTAGGCCTAAAGTAAGCAGCGACAGCGATAAAATTATTTCCCTGGAAACTGAGAGAGGCGAGCAATTGATATTTGTCACCGGCGGGGCCGGCTTTATTGGCGCAAATTTCGTTATTGATTGGTTCAAGGGCCGGGCAAACCATGTGGGCCTGGCAGGCGGTGCCGAGCCAGTGATCAACCTGGATGCCCTCACCTACGCCGGCAACCGCGAAAATCTAAAAGGCCTAGCCAACGAATCTGGCCACCGGTTCATTCACGGCAACATTTGCGATGCCGCGCTGGTTACCCGTTTGCTTTCCGAACACAAACCCCGGGCCATCGTGCACTTTGCGGCCGAGTCGCACGTAGACCGATCCATTCACGGCCCGCAAGACTTTATTCGCACCAATATTGAAGGCACGTTTAACCTGCTGCAGTGTGCCTTGGCCTATTGGAAAAGTTTGAATGAAACCGACGCCAAGGCCTTTCGGTTTTTGCATGTGAGTACCGATGAGGTGTATGGATCGCTTGGCCCCCAAGACCCGGCCTTTACCGAAACCACGCCCTATCAGCCCAACAGCCCCTACTCAGCCAGTAAAGCCGCAAGCGATCACCTGGTGCGAGCCTGGCACCACACTTATGGCCTGCCGGTGCTCACCACGAATTGTTCCAATAACTACGGGCCCTATCAGTTCCCGGAAAAGCTCATTCCTTTAGTAATTGCCAACGCACTGGCATCAAAACCACTGCCCATTTACGGCGATGGCATGAATATTCGCGATTGGCTCTATGTGGGCGATCACTGCAGTGCCATTCGCACCGTCTTGGAAAAAGGCCATGTCGGCGAGGTTTATAACGTGGGCGGCTGGAACGAGATGCCCAATATTGAAATCGTAAAACTCATCTGCGGCCTGCTGGATGAAAAATCCCCCGCCAGCGCAAAGGCTGCAGGCGGCAAGCATGAAAACCTGATCACTTTTGTCAAAGACCGGCCAGGCCACGATCGGCGCTATGCCATTAACGCTGAAAAAATTGCAAACGAGCTTGGCTGGAGGCCCAAAGAAACATTTAAAACCGGCATTGCCAAAACAGTAGATTGGTACCTGGCCAATCAAGACTGGGTAGGCAGAGTACAAAGCGGCGCCTATCGCGAGTGGATTCAAACCCAGTATTCCGATCGAGCCCTAGGCCAGGCAGCACCCCGCAGCAATTCCCAAGCAGCAGGCCAGCAATGATTCTGGTTTTTGGCTGCGCAGGCCAATTGGGCCGATCACTTGTTGAACAACTTGGCGAAATTCCCGAGCATGTGTTTCTGACACGCGAAAGCCGCGATTACTGCGGCGATCTTGCGAACACCGCAGGCATTACCGAAACCCTGTTGGACCTCAAGCCCAACATCATTATTAACGCGGCCGCCTACACAGCAGTAGATCGCGCCGAATCTGAGCCCGAGCTTGCAGAAAAAATAAACGCCAAGGCACCTGCCGCCATTGCGCAAGTGGCCGCAAAGATCAATAGCCTCTTGATTCATTACTCAACTGATTACGTGTTCGATGGCAGCGGCACAACACCCTGGAAAGAAACCGACGCGTGCGCGCCGCTTTCCTTATACGGCAGCACCAAGCTTCAGGGCGAGCAGGCCATCACCGCAAGCGGGGCGAAGCATTTCATTTTGCGCACGAGCTGGGTCTATAGCCAGCATGGCAATAATTTTTTAAAAACCATGCTGCGCCTAGCCAGTGAGCGTGAAGAGATTAAGGTGGTGAACGATCAGTGGGGTGTGCCCACCCACGCCGACTATCTGGCGCAGGCCACACTGGACTTAATCAACTTAGCCACACCGGGCTTGGGCAGCCGCGGCACGCCCCCTGCCTTTGGCATTTATCACTGCGCCCCCAAAGGCGAGACAAATTGGTTTGAGTATGCAAGGCTTGTGATCAACACCGCCAAGTCATTGGGGGCAGCCAAGGCCGTGAAAAAAGTGCTGCCCATCAGCACGGCCGAGTACCCCACGCCTGCCAGGCGGCCCTTAAACTCAAGGCTCAACACTTCGAAGCTTGAACAGGCGCTTGGCACCGCTGCCCCGGATTGGCAAGAAGCGGTGCAAGCAACGACCCGGGAGTTGATAATTGAAGCCAATCAAGACTAACTCCGAACCGCGACACAAGACTTAATCACATGAACTCACGCAAAGGCATCATTTTGGCGGGCGGCTCGGGCACAAGGCTGCACCCCGCAACGCTTGCAGTGTCGAAACAGCTTTTGCCGGTGTATGACAAGCCCATGGTGTTTTACCCACTCACCACGCTCATGCTCTCCGGCATTCGCGAGATTTTGCTGATCTCCACCCCGCAAGACACACCGCGGTTTGAGCAGCTGCTGGGCAATGGCAGGCAGTGGGGTATTGAAATTGAATACGCGGTGCAGCCTTCGCCCGATGGCCTAGCCCAGGCATTTCTGATTGGCGAATCGTTTGTGAAGAATTCTCCAAGCGCCCTGGTGCTTGGGGATAATCTTTTCTACGGCCATGATTTTGCTGGCTCGCTGCAAGAAGCCCAAAACAAAGCCAAGGGCGCTACCGTGTTTGCCTACCCTGTTCACGACCCCGAGCGCTACGGCGTGGTGGAGTTTGATCAAAACGGCAAGGCAGTTTCTTTGGAAGAAAAACCAGCCAGGCCAAAGTCGCGCTATGCAGTCACCGGGCTTTATTTTTACGACGATCGCGTGTCAGAGATCGCCAAGCGTCTCAAACCCTCGCCTCGCGGCGAGCTTGAAATTACCGATCTGAATCGCTGCTATCTGCAAGAAGGTAGCCTGGATGTGGTGGTCATGGGCCGAGGCCATGCCTGGCTTGATACCGGCACGCATGAATCGCTTTTAGAGGCAGGCCAGTTCATTCAGACCATTGAAAAACGCCAAGGCTTAAAAGTGGCCTGCCCTGAAGAAATTGCCTGGCGAAAAAAATGGATCACCACCGAGCAACTGCAAGCCCTTGCTCAGCCTTTGGCCAAAAGCGGCTATGGCAAGTATTTGCTGGATCTCATCAACGATCGGGTGTTTTAGCCATGCAGGTCTGCCCGCTTGCCCCGTTTTCAGAGGTGCTGCTTCTTAAGCCCAAGGTACACGGCGATGCCCGTGGCTTTTTTGTAGAGAGCTACAACGCAAAAACCTTTGAGCAGGCCACAGGTTTATCGCCCACCTTTGTGCAGGATAACCACTCGCGTTCCTCGCGCGGCGTGTTGCGCGGCATTCACTATCAGTTAACCCCGCATGCGCAAGGCAAGCTGGTTCGCGTGGTCAATGGCGCCGTGTTTGATGTGGCGGTGGATCTGCGCCGCTCCTCGCCCACCTTTGGAAAATGGGCAGGCGTGGTGCTTAGCGATACCGGCGGTGAAATGCTTTGGATTCCCCCAGGCTTTGGCCATGGGTTTTTGGTGCTGCAAGACCGCACCGATTTCCTGTACAAAACCACCGACTTTTACGCGCCCGAATCCGAGGCGGCGCTCAAATGGAACGACCCAACGATTGGCATTCAATGGCCAAGCGAGATTTCGCAGAAAGAACTCTCGCTTTCCGAGAAAGATAAAAACGCGCCCGCGCTGGCCCAAGCCCGGGTTTTTGACTAAGCGAAACCCTCACTTCAATCCGGCTGCTTTGAACGCCGGCTTGAAAGCGGCTAGCTCATGCGCCTGCATCCCCACCTCGGGTGTGATCGCAACGTCTTTCCAGCGTTTCACTGCAGCCATCACTTCCGCGAGAACCGATTGAGCTTGTGTGGGCGACAGTTCAAAATGTGAGGCCTGACCGATCAACTGCGCAATCGAGGTTATCGGGCCGGTGTCTTCGCTAAGCCAGATTTTAGATTCTGGGTCTTTGTCGGGGAAAGGGTTTAGGTCAAACGCCGGTGACAGACGCCAGAGATTGTTGCCGGCGTAGAGAAAACCAATATTTTGAAGATGATCATCCACATTCGTGGTCAGGAAGTTGAACACAAGACGCCGCCAAAGCTGGCGGGCGTCATTAACAAAGTTTTCACACTTGGATCGCATCACATCGATGATCTCGGTGTACGAATGCTCATCGTCGCGGCGGGCCTGAATCAGCGAAGCGCCCGAGATATAAGGAATGCGCTGGCCCGAAGGGGTGCGATCAAAGCGCCGAATCATGGCAACGGGCTGGCCCTCCACCATGACAATGCGCGCCTGTGCGCTGTCCACACCCGCCAGCCTCGCGAGTTTCATGGCCAATACTTCGCCGCGCGTTACCGAACGTTCGTCGGTCACACTGGGAAATTTCCCTAGCGATAACGCCCCATCCGAATCAAGGATGGTGCATTTGGGGCGCATACCTCCTAGCGAGGTGGCCTTGCCTTGAAGATAGGCGAGATCAGCCGCAGTTTCACTACTCATCTCCACTGCCCGCGATGCGACCAGGATTTTTTCGAGCTCTAGAAAAACAGGCGTCATGCGCACGCCATTGCCTGCACTTTGCAAGTAACGGCCACTCTCGTCTCTTAGGCGCAACGCGCCCACTCGACTGAAGTCATCGACACTCGATAAGTAGTCAGCCTCTGTTAACGGCGCGAGCAATGGATTTTTGGCGCGAGCCTTCGCGTGGGCTCGCGCAATCACCCTTCGTCCCCATGCGTCGGGTTCAGTGTCAGCCAGCGCATGAAAAAAGCAGCTGTCATTCCTGTGTGGCGGTTTGCGAACTTGGTAGCCATTTTGGCGCTGAAGATCTGGGGAGATGTCGAAAGAATCCGGATTTGTCAGCCACTGCTGGCTGTAGGCAAACTGAGAGAACTCGCGCTGTCCATCTTTGACGAAGACAAGCCGGCCAAGCGGCGTTTCCGCCTGACCAAGAAAAATATCGAGCTGCGTGCGAATGGGGGCTTGCGCAAGGGAGGATTTATTCGGCATTAAAACCCTCCTGATTCTGGCGTTCTGCGCCGCTTACGGACACGCTGGGGCAGGTTTTCATCCATCAGCATTAAGCCGATGGTGTCATTTGGGGTGTCGAGCAGTTGATCCAGCTTCTCGAGCTCGCCGAAGACCTGCAATGCACGGGCGAAGTGAACCACGGCTGTGCTTGGATAACCAGCTTCCATGCGCCGCACCGTGGCCGCAGTAACGCCAATTCGATCAGCGAGATCATGCTGCGTGAGGTGCCTTCGCCGACGAGCGAGCGACACAGCGCGGCCGAGACGTTTCAGGCTACGCTCAACCGGAAGCGGCGTTGGGGAGACATTTTTCATATGAAGCAAATTATAGTGTTTTTTATGTCTTATAAAACACTATTTAATTATTTTTAAAATTTTAAGGAAATGCCAATAAAACACTTTTATGCATAAAAAAGTGTGAAAACCCCGTCGCGCCGCTTTACTAAGTCAGGTCTCTTGGCGAGATAACCCGCTCTTGCATCGCCTGATCAGTCAAAAGTGTTTTATCCACAGTGATCACCAAAGACTCCGATTCGCAAAGGGGCAAGGCGCGCAGCAAAAGATCTCTGGCGCTTTCCATTGGCTTAATGCCCCGAAGCAGCAAGCCTTCCTCAATGATTTTGCCAATAGGGCGCCTCTGCCGGGCGGCCGTTTCCTTTAGCGCCTGATGCAGTTTGTCGTCTAGCGTGATGCTAAACCCCGTAATACCCCCGGTACCACTGCACAAAGCGCCCAATGCCCACCCGAAGCGGGGTGGCGGGCGCAAAGCCTGTAAGCGCCCTCAAGGCCGAGGTTTCGGCATAGGTGGCGGGCACATCGCCGGGCTGAATGGGCTGCAGATCCATTTTGGCTTTCAGGCCCAAGGCCTCTTCAATTGCAGCGATAAAGTCGGTGAGCTTTTCGGGGTTGTGATTGCCAATATTGAGCACCCGGTGCGGTGCCATGGTGTCAAACGCAAAATCGCCGGTGGAGGGCTCGGGTGTTGGCGGCCGATCGAGTGCGCGCACCACGCCTTGCACAATGTCATCAATGTAGGTGAAATCGCGCTGCATCTTGCCGTGGTTAAACACGGTAATGGGCTCGCCCGCCAGAATGGCCTTGGTAAAAATAAAGGCCGCCATATCGGGCCTGCCCCAGGGGCCATACACCGTGAAAAAACGAAGGCCCGTAGCAGGAATTCCAAACAAATGGGAATAGGTGTGGGCCATCAACTCATTGGCTTTTTTGGTGGCGGCATACAGGCTTACCGGGTGATCCACCCGATCGGTTTCTGCAAAGGGAAGTTTTTTATTGCCGCCATACACACTGGAAGAACTTGCATAAACCAGATGCGCCGAGGGCTGGCGGCGCACGCCTTCCAAAATATTCACAAAGCCTGTGAGATTGCTATCAATGTAGGCCTGCGGGTTTTGCAGCGAATAACGCACACCTGCTTGGGCTGCCAAATGAATGACACCTGCAAACTCATGCGAATCAAACACCGCCTTTACTGCAGCGGCATCCGCCAAATCCGCACGCACAAATTCAAAGCGTGATGCATTCGGGTGGGCGTATATGGCCGCAAGCCTGGCTTCTTTCAGCGTTGGGTCGTAATAGGCATTGACATTGTCAAAGCCCACCACCGAATCGCCGCGCGAAAGCAAAGCCAAGGTAGTGTGCATACCAATAAAACCGGCCGCACCGGTAACAAGATATCTTTTCATCAGAACCAGCGCATGCGCACCATCCGCGCATAGAGCAGCCAATAGACTGCCATAAAACACACCGCGAATATCTGCAGCACAATCTCAACATGGGCAAACATCACTGCAACAGAGGCCGGCACCAGGCCAAACAGCAGCAGCACAAAACCAGTGAGTGAATTGCGGTGCAATGGCGGCAGGCGCCTTGCCCCTGGAAAGGCCAGCACCAGGCCACGACGATAGATCAGGCTGTGAAAATGCAGCCGATCAGGCAGCCCTGGGTGCCTGGATTTATGCCGCCTTCTCATAATGCTAAATACCGTGTCGACCACCGGATAAGAGCAGGCCAAAAGGCTTGCCCATGGCGAGATATCGGCATGGCGCATGGGCAATAGCACCGCCACAGAGGCCACAGGCGCGTGCCCGAGCCGCCGCACAGCACCACGGGGGTGATCACAGGCGTTGCTTCAGAGGTGTTGGCTGCAGAATTAGTCACTGCCGAATAAATCCCTTGTGTAGACCTTGTGCGCCACATCGGCCAGAGCTTCAGTGTGGCGGTTGGCCAGAATAACGCTGGATTCTTTTTTGAACTGGGCCAAATCATTCACCACTTTGGATTTGAAAAAATCAGGGCTCTCTAGCATGGGCTCATACACAATGACCGTAATGCCCTTGGCCTTAATGCGCTTCATAATGCCCTGTACGCTCGACTCGCGGTAGTTATCAGAGCCTGCCTTCATCACCAGCCGATACACGCCCACTACGGGCGCTGCACCGCCATTGTTCGCGCTTGCCCGGGCAATCACATCATCGGCGATGAAATCTTTGCGTGTGGTATTGGCTTCCACAATCGCTTGGATCAGGTTTTGCGGCACATCGCGATAGTTCGCAAGCATCTGCTTGGTATCTTTGGGCAGGCAATAGCCACCATAGCCAAAGCTTGGGTTGTTATAGTGGCTGCCAATGCGTGGGTCTAAGCACACGCCATTAATGATTTCTCGGGAATCCAGGCCGTGGCGGGCCGCGTAGGTATCAAGCTCGTTGAAGTAGGCCACCCGCATCGCCAAATAGGTGTTGGCAAAAAGCTTAATGGCCTCGGCCTCAGTGCTGCCGGTAAACAGCGTGGGAACATCTTTTTTCAGTGCCCCTTGCTGCAAAAGGCTGGCAAATACGCGGGCGCGGTCTGATCGCTCGCCCACTACGACACGCGAGGGATGCAGATTGTCATAGAGCGCACGGCCCTCGCGCAAAAACTCGGGCGAAAAAATGATCGGTACCTCCGAAGCGCCCGTTTGCGCCTGCACCGCAGCCTTGAGCCGCTCGGTATAGCCCACGGGCACGGTAGACTTAATCACCATCACGGCCTTGGGATTTGCGGCCCGAACATCACGCACCACGGCTTCAATTGATTTGGTGTTGAAGTAATTGGTTTGAGGGTCGTAATCAGTGGGTGTGGCAATGATGACAAAATCAGCATTGGCATAGGCCTGCGCGCCTTGCGTGGTGGCCTTTAGGTTGAGTTGCTTGGTGCTTAAGTAATTCGTGATCTCGGCATCTTCAATGGGTGAGACGCGGTTATTGACCTGATCAACTTTCTGAGCAACTAGGTCAACAGCAACAACCTCGTTGTGCTGGGCCAGTAGCACTGCATTGGACATGCCCACATAGCCGAGACCTGCAACAGCGATTTTCATTCGCAACCTCAAAAAAGCCGCTTACGCGGCGGTTAAGTCAGTGGGCTCAAAGCCAATTGCCTGCTCTTTGCCCAGTAGGCTCATGAGCACCAGCACGCGATCTTTGGCAACAGAAGAGACCAAGCCTTCCAAACCAGAAAACGGGCCCGACTGAATCAGCACTTTTTGGCCGGGCTTGATGCCCTGCACCCCAAGCAGCGATTCTAAACCACCCTCTTGTTGCGCCTTGGCAAAGGCCATGATCTGCTCACAGCGCGACTGCGAAATGGTGGCAAGCTCCATGCCAAAACGCACAATGGTGCTCACCCCCAAGGTGGACCGCACGGGCGAGAGCGACTGTTGATCACGCGAGGGCTGAAAGAAAATGTAACGCGGAAACAAAGGCTCAAGGCTGACTTGGCGATGCGCTACTTTGCGTACCAAGGGCAGACGAATATGAAACTCTTGGCGTAAAAGATTTTCCTCGGCCACACGCTCTTGTTGCGGCTTGGTGTAGGCCAAATACCAAACGCTGCTCAAGCCTGAACTCCTTTTTCGGCCTGCTGCCTGCGCTGCCAATTCCAGCTGCTTGCGCACATATCGTCAAGGGTTCGCTGAGCCCGCCAGCCCAGCACTTTTTGCGCCAGCGTTGGGTCGGCATAGGCGGCGGTAACATCGCCTGCCCGGCGATCGACTTGTTCGTAAGGAATTGATTTGCCGCAGGCACGCGAATACGCATTGATCACTTCGAGCACCGAGGAGCCCCTGCCTGTGCCAAGGTTGACCAAATGGCTGCCGGTTTGCATGAGCACGCGCAGCGAGGCGACATGGCCTTCAGCCAGATCCATGACATGAATGTAATCGCGAATCCCCGTGCCATCAGGCGTTGGATAGTCGCGGCCAAAGATGCGCACTTTTTCACGTTGGCCCGCAGCCACCTGCGCAACATAGGGCATGAGGTTATTGGGAATGCCCACAGGCTCTTCGCCAATCAAGCCACTTTCATGGGCGCCCACAGGGTTGAAGTAACGCAATATGGCCACGCGCCAGTTCGAATGCAGCGCGGCTAACGATTGCAACATCTGCTCGCCCATTAATTTGGTGTGGCCATAGGGGCTTGCATAGCCGGTGGGCATATCTTCCGTGACCGGCACTTTTTCCGGCTCGCCATACACGGTGCAGCTGCTTGAAAACACAATCGATTTGCAGCCTGCGTTGTTCATGGCCTTGATTAAACCCAACAACCCGCCCACGTTGTTTTGATAGTACTTAAGCGGCTGCTCCATGGACTCACCCACGGCTTTGTAGGCCGCAAAGTGCACCACGCTTTCAATCTTGTGCTTGCGAATCACCTGCTCCACAAGATCAGCGTTGGCCACATCGGCCTGCACAAAGGGCAGTTCCTGGCCCAGAATTTTTGCCAAGCGCACCAGCACCTCGGGCTGGCTATTGGAAAAATCATCGAGCAGCACGGGCTTATAGCCTGCAGCAACCAAGGCCACCGCTGTGTGGCTGCCAATGTAGCCGGCACCGCCCGTTAATAAAATATTCACAATACTTTCCCTGGGTTGAAGATGCCCTTTGGGTCAAGGGCTTGCTTGATAGTGTGCATTAAACCAAGCTCGACCTCACTTTTATACCGCTTTGCCTCGTCGCGCCGCAACTGCCCTAAGCCATGCTCTGCGCTAATTGAGCCATTCATGGCCACAACCCGATCGTGCACGCGTGTGCGAATGGCCTCTTCGTTGTGGATGAGGAAATCAATATGGACTTGATGGCGCTGCTCGGCCGTTAAGCCCTGGCTGATTGCAGCGGGCGGAGCAATGTTGTAATGCAGATTGCCATCGCCAAAGTGGCCAAAGTTGATGATACGAATGCCAGGGTATTGAGTCTGCAGTTCCTGATCCATCTGATCAATAAAGCCAGTGAGCGCCGAAATGGGCAGGGCAATATCGTGCTTGATATGCGCACCATCTTGCGCAGCTGCCAGGGTAATGCCCTCACGCAAATGCCACATGGCCTTGGCCTGCGAGATCGACTGCGCAATCAGGGCATCTTGCACGAGAGTGTCTTCAATGGCCTGGCCCGTCAAGGCTTCCAGCATGGCGCTTGCGGCCTCTTGCGACTCGGAGTGTGAAATTTCCAGAAGCACGCTGGCCGATGGCCCAGGGCCTGCATGTGAGGTGGTGGCAGCGGCGGCATTTGTGCCGATGAGGGCTGTAAACGGGTGGGCGACCTCTGGCAGATACTGGGCTGCCAATTGCGTGCTAACAGCCGACAGGTATTCAAAGCCCGTAAGCGTGGCGCCGCATTTTTCCTGGGCAAGCTGAAAAAGCTTTAATGCGGCCTGTGGGCCTTGAACTTTTGCAAGCGCGGTAACGATGGCAGCGGGTTTTGGATAGAGCTTTAACACGGCAGCGGTGATGATGCCGAGCGTGCCTTCGCTTCCCACAAATAAATCGCGCAGATCGTAGCCGGTGTTATCTTTTCGAAGGCCGCGCAGGCCATTCCAGATCTCGCCGCGCGCCGTTACGACTTCCAGGCCCAGACACAGATCGCGCGTGTTGCCATAGCGCAGCACTGCGGTGCCGCCTGCATTGGTCGCAAGATTGCCACCGATTGTGGCCGAGCCTTCCGAGCCAAGGCTTAACGGAAACAACAAGCCCATGCCGTTTGCAATCTCTTGCACCTCTTGCAGCGTGACACCCGCCTCCACCGTGAGGGTTTTATTTTCAGCGTCTTTTGCGCGAATGGCGCGAAGCTTTGACAAAGAGAGAATGACTTGTGTGCCTGATGCATCGGGCGTAGCCCCGCCCGACAAACCTGTGTTGCCGCCTTGAGGCACAAGGGCAATTGCATGCTGATTGGCCAGCGCTGCAATCTTTGCAACCTCTTCGGTAGTGTGCGGAAACAAGGCCGCCAAGGGCTTTCCGTGGTAGCGCTTTCGCCAATCAACAGCGTAAGGCTCAAGCTCTTGGGCTGCTGTTTTTACAGCAGCCGGGCCAAGAATGGCCCGGGCCTGATCAAGAAACAGCGAATGTTTCTCTTGGCTCACTTCACTCGGTTGCGGTACTCGCCCGTGCGGGTATCGATTTCAATTTTGTCGCCGATATCGACAAAGGCAGGCACCGACACTTCAAAATTAGTGGGGGCAATGCGGGCGGGCTTCATGACCTTGCCCGATGTATCGCCTTTTACGGCAGGCTCGGTGTAAGCCACTTCACGCACTACGCTGGTAGGCATTTCCACCGACAAGGCGCGGCCCTCATAAAACACCACTTCGCAGGCCATGCCTTCTTCCACATAGTTCAGTGCATCACCCATGGATTCGGCTTCGACTTCGTATTGGTTGTATTCCGGATCCATGAAGACATACATGGGATCGGCGAAATAAGAGTACGTGCATTCCTTGCGGTCAAGCACGAGAGTTTCAAATTTCTCATCGGCCTTAAACACCGTTTCCTGGCCTGCCCCCGAAAGCAGGTTTTTGAGTTTCATTTTCACAACGGCGGCATTGCGGCCTGATTTGTTGTATTCGGCCTTGAGCACGACCATGGGCTCTGTGCCAATCATGAAGACGTTGCCGACGCGGAGTTCTTGTGCGGTTTTCATTCGTTAAGTTTCCAGAAGTCAATACAAGAAAAGCCCGAGGGTGGGCTTTAGTTAGGCCTGAATTTTAGCCGTTTTTCCGTTTTTTTTCCCGGCCTGACGCGAGAACCGTCAACGCGGAAATTCTTTTAAAAAAACCACGTTTCGAAGGTTTTATAGAAGCAAAAATCACTCTACACTAAGGCCGTCTGCGAGCCTTTTGGGCCATTATTTCTTTGAACCAATGCGCTTGCGCACGGGCTTGAAAATTGTCCGGCAGGCGAGAGTCGACCCATTGCGCGGTTGACCCCAGAGCCGTTCTGATCTCGCCCACCTGAACCCTAGGTTCAGGGATATCGCCCGGAGGGCTTCGCAGACACCCTCTACAATCCGGCTTCCAGCGATTGCTCGCCTGCCAGCCTTAAGCAGGCGCTATGCAACTGCGATCGCACTTCGCCGTAATGTCTCGCAAAATCGCGCCACGCAGTTTCAAGTGTCAAGCCTGCGAGTGACTCTGCGGGTCGCAAGCGATTAAACGCCCAGTGCAGATTTTGCAACTGCGCAAGGCTGGGGTGGCAAATCATTTGATTGAGCCAGCCCGCAAGCTTATGGCCATGCGCCTTGTTCTCTTGCCGATACGGCTGCCACACGAAGGGCACCTTCCAAGGGCCTGCGGCGGCCCAGTGGGCGCGCACAAAAGAATCTTCACCGCGCACAAAATTCAAATCGCAGGCCTGCAAGATTTCATCAAACTCGTGCTGTGAATATTGAATTCCTTTGGGCCACCAAATTGCAAAGTCCTGGAAACCTTTCGGAAGGTCACGGTGGCCCTTGTTGTGCCGAGACTGGCCAGTCGAGCGTTGCGCGTTGCGCATGATCAATTCCAGTTCACGCCAAGGCGCATCCTCATAGCCAAAGCCAAGAATTAAAAACGTGTCGGTGCCGACCGGCTTGCCAATGATGCTTGCTAATTCTGCGCGCCACGCCGTGCGCTCCTTTTCGGTAATGTGCCGCCAGTTGCCGTGCAAAAGCCCGCCTGTTGATTTTGAGAAACCGGGAACCCACCAGCGCCGAGTTTTTGCTGCGGGGTGATTGAGATTCGGTGCAGGCGATGGTTTTGCATGGGCTGTGTCGGCCCAGGGCTCGGTTGCCAAATAGTCCAGCGTGATCCACTGCGCGTGGGCGGGAAGGCTGTGCAAATACACATCAGGCGGATCGCATGCGAATGCCTCAATTACCAGATCGCATTGTTCATGCGCGGGTACGCCCTGTTTTTCCCAACGCTCTTGCGTGACATTCCAAGGCATAACAGTGACGCCTGGCTCGCGCTGGGTGCCGCGAAGCTGATCAAGAATATTGATTCGGTCGATGATCAGGTTGACATTCGATGCGCCGAGTCGTTTCAGCGCGATGGCTAATCGCCAACAAAAGCCCGCATCGCCGAAGTAATCGACAATGCGGCAAAAAATTGAAACCCTAACCAAGCGCCTTGCTCACCACCTCCCGCACATCGGGCGAGAGCTTTTCATCCGCCGCCACACGCTCGAGTGCCTGCTTCATTAACGCCCGGCGAACGGGCTCAAAGCGGGCCCAGCGATCCAGGCCTCTGGCCAGGCGCGATGCAAGCTGGGAATTCTTGCGATCAATCGCTACGACCTGCTCGGCCCATAGGGCATAGCCCTTGCCATCGGCGCGATGAAAACCAGGCAGGTTCTGGTGTGTGTAGGCGCCCAACACCGCACGCACCCGGTTGGGGTTCGATGCATCGTAGAGTGGGTGATTCAGCAGATACTGCACACGATCCAGGGCAGCCTCCGAGAGCATGGTGACCTGCACTGAGAACCATTTATCTGTGGCCAATGCATGACCTTTGAAGCGATTCAGGTATTCCTCCAGCGCGTGGCTGGCCTCAACGGTGTTGAGTTCAACCAGCGCCTGCAGGGCTGCCATGCGATCGGTCATGTTCGCTGCCTTGCGATAGCGGGCCAGCAGTTCCCCAGGAGAAATTACGCCCGCAATCACCAGCCAGTGCTGGGCGAGATTTGCCAGTGAGCGACGGCCACAAGAGATTGGATCTGGCGAGTAGGCCTGCGGCGTTGAAGCCTGAAGCCGCGCATCAATTGCTTTGAGCTCTTTTCGCAAGGCGTTGGCCAACGCAAAGCGCAAGGCGTTGCGCGCATTGCGAATGGCCTGCGGGTCAACGAGGTCGACTTGTTCTGCAACATACTGCTCAGAGGGCAGCGTAAGCATGCAGGCCTTGTAAGCGTTATCAAGCGATGCATCCGCAGCGATCTGCTCAAAAGCAGCCAAGAGTTTTTGCAGGCTGTCTTTGCTCTTGCTAGTGATCACCCCCAGCATGAGCCGCTGTCCTGCCTCCCAACGGTTAAAGGGATCGGTGTCGTGGGCCAGCAGATGAATCAGGTCTTCTTCTGAGTAGGCGTAATCAAGCGCCACTGGCGCCGAGAAATCGCGCAACAATGAAGGCACCGGCTTTTCCTCAGCCCCGATTGTTACGCTTGCCTTCCAGTCGCTCATGACCAGCACATCATTGGCAAGCGCTTTGCCTTGCGGGCTAATCAAGCCATAGGCAATGGGTAGCATGAGCGGCTGTTGCGAGGGACTGGTCGTTGAGACAGACTGCTCAAAGTGCAAGGTGTAGGTGCCGTTTTCCGAATCCCAAGTATCTGACACTTTCACATGAGGTGTGCCGGAAGTGTCGTACCAGCGCATGAAAAGTTCTGCGCCTTTTCGATCATTGGCATCGAACATGGCGTTGACAAACTCTTCGCAGGTCACGGCCTGACCATCGTGGCGCTTGAAATAGAGATCCATACCTCTGCGAAAGCCATCAATGCCGAGCAAGGTCTGCAGCATGCGAATCACTTCCGCGCCTTTTTCATAAACCGTTGCGGTGTAGAAGTTGCGAATCTCTTGGTAGCTATCGGGCCGAATGGGGTGCGACATGGGGCCGGCATCTTCGGGAAACTGTGCTGCGCGCAGCACCCGCACCGCATCGATTCGGCGAACGGCACGAGCACTTGCCGCCTCGCGCTCGTTTAGGCCTTGCGCCGCCATATCGCTTGAAAATTCAGAGTCGCGAAAAACAGTTAAGCCTTCTTTGAGCGTGAGCTGAAACCAGTCACGACAGGTAATGCGGTTGCCCGTCCAGTTATGGAAATATTCGTGGGCCACCACCGACTCAATGCCGTCGTAATCAATGTCGGTGGCTGTTTGCGGATCGGCCAGCACGAACTTGGTATTGAAGAGGTTTAAGCCTTTGTTTTCCATGGCCCCGGAATTAAAGTCGGGTACGGCAACAATCATGAACCGCTCAAGGTCGAGCTCTAGGCCAAAGCGTTTTTCATCCCAAAAGATGGCGCGCTTTAACGACTCCATGGCGTGGCCCGCCTGCGATAAATCTTCTTTGCGGGTGTAGACCTGCAACAACGCCCTTTTGCCGCTGCAGGTTGTAATTGTTTCTTCGATTCGATCGAGATCAGCCGCAACGAGTGCAAACAGATAGCTTGGCTTTGGAAATGGGTCTTGCCAGTGGGCTTCGTGCAGGCCGCCGCCAAGATCTTTTTGTGAAATCAAATTGCCATTGCTCAGCAACACAGGGAACTGCCCCTTGGGCCCACGCAGAATGACATCGTAGGTGGCCATGACATCGGGCCGATCCAGGAAGTAGGTAATGCGCCGAAAGCCTTCTGATTCACATTGGGTGAACAGGCCGCCACGCGAGGCATAAAGGCCCATGAGCGCGATATTCGCAGTCGGGTTGATTCTGGTTTCAACACGCAGCAGCCCTTTTGCTGGTGCGTTGTGAATGTGCAAGTGCTGGGGCGAGACATCGAACTCATCGGCGCTTAATGTGTTGCCATCAATGGCAACTGACACAAAACCAAGCTCATCGCCATGAAGCTTCAATGCAGCCTCGCTGCCCGTGCGCTCAAATGCAAACTCGCTCACAACGCGTGTGTCTTCCAATCCGAGCGAGAAATCGAGCCTGACCGAGGCAATGCGGTGAGTTGGCCGCTGATAATCGCGCCGATGAATTACGACTGGGGTTGTAATTGCAGGGGATAGAGAGTCGCGTGCGTTCATTGAATAATCCTGTCTAAAGCGGCACTCGCCGCTACCATGCCCATTACCGCCGTTACGGTGACTAAAGAGCCGTAGCCCGCGCAGGCCAGTTTTGCCGAAGGGTCGCAATCCTCTGACTTGACTGTGGGCTGTCGCGAGAACACAGACAATATTTTCATCTTTCCCTGCCGGGGAAATCCATGGTGTTTACGAAGGTCATAGCGCAAGGTCGACAGCAAGGGATCTTGCAGAGTTTCCGAAAGATCTGTCACCTCAATTCGGGTAGGGTCGGTCTTGCCGCCCGCACCGCCGCTGACAATGAGCCTGGCGAGACTCTTTTGACTTTGCAGCCAAAGAATCATGGCTTTTTTAGCGCGCAGATCGTCGGTTGCGTCGAGCCAAAGAGGCTTGGTCACCGCGACGAGACCCGATTCCGATTCCGTCATTGCGAGGGCTGAGGGCCCGTGGCGATCCACCGCGCTCGCAATCTCCCCAAAATTCTCAGGCGTTACGAACTCATCCACGACCCTCACCTGACAATCCGGCGCAATGTCCCGAATTCTGCTGGCAAGGGCCTCGCCTTTTGCCACGCCCAATGTGGAATGCAGGGCCTGCACCTGGCGGTTTAGGTTCGACTCGGCAACATGATCCATGTCGATCAGGGTGAGCGCGCCCACGCCCGATCGGGCCAGGGCCTCGGCAGCCCAGGAGCCCACGCCACCCAAACCGACTACTGCCACGTGGCCAGCCCGAATTCGCGAGAATTCCTCGGCCGAAAAAAGCCTGGCCGTGCTGGCAAAGCGGCGATCCACTGCGGATTCGGTAGTTTTTTTCATGATGGAATAATACGGAAAACACAGGGAGAGCCCATGCCAAAGCAGCTTGGTGATTTTTTAAAACAACAAGGCACGCCAGCCGATCTAACGAAACTTCTAATGGGCGTTGCAAATGCCTGCGTTCACATTAGCAGTGAAGTGCGCCGAGGCGCCTTGGCCGGAATTCTGGGCGAGGCCGGCAGCGACAATGTGCAAGGCGAGCACCAGAAAAAACTTGATGTCATTGCCAATGACATACTGCTTAAGGCTGGCCTTGAGGCGGGCGCCTACGCGGTGGCCTCTGAGGAGATGGAAGCGCCCGTGGCATCAGGCGCGGTGTCGGCTCAAGGGCTCGGCTCCGCCTCCGGGGGCAGTGACTATCTGCTGCTGTTTGACCCGCTCGATGGCTCATCGAACATTGATGTGAACGTAACGATTGGCACAATTTTTTCGGTGTTGAGAAAGCCGCAGCAGATTGCCACGGATGATGGCATCTTCCTTCAGCCCGGCACGGCGCAAATCGCCGCGGGCTATGTCACCTATGGGCCTGCCACCCAGCTGCTGATCACTCTGGGCAAAGGCACGGCAGCCTTTACGCTTGATCAGGGCCAGTGGTGGCTCACCACTGAGCGTGTCGAGATTCCAGCCGACACCAAAGAGTTCGCCATCAACGCCTCCAATGCAAGACATTGGGAAGCGCCCGTGAAGCGCTATATCGATGAAATGCTGGCTGGCAAAACAGGCCCCTTGGGCAAGGATTACAACATGCGCTGGATCGCCAGCATGGTGGCCGATGTGCACCGCGTGCTCACGCGTGGCGGCACCTTCATGTACCCGCGCGATGCGCGCGAACCCGGCAAGGCGGGAAAACTGCGGCTCATGTACGAGGCCAACCCCATGAGCTTTTTAGTCGAGCAAGCTGGGGGCGCTTCGACCAACGGTCATGAACGCATTATGGAAATGCAACCCACCGAACTACATCAGCGGGTTGCGGTGTTCATGGGGTCGCGCAATGAGATTGAGCGGGTAACGGGGTATCACAAGGCCTAGGGAATTAGTACCGAGCAGCCCGTAGTCTTGCGGCCCTCGAGATCATGGTGAGCCTGCTGGACATCGGCCAGCTTGTAAGTGCGCTCAACAGGGATCACCAGCTTTTTGCTCGCAACAAGCTTCACTAAATCGTTTGCCGTGAGCTCAAGCTCCTCGCGGGTCTCGGTGTAGGGCATGAGCGAGGGACGGGTAATAAACAATGTGCCTTTGAGCACATCCGTCGTAAACGGCGCCACTTTCCCTGAGGCATTGCCATAGCTCACCATCAGGCCGTACTTGCGCAGGCATGCCAACGAGCCTTCAAACGTATCCTTTCCAACCGAGTCGTACACCACATCGACACCGCGGCCTTTGGTAATTTCTTTTACACGCTGCGCAAAATTTTCTTTGGTGTACACAATGGTGTGGTCGCAGCCCCACTTCTTGGCAAGCTTCGCTTTTTCTTCGGACCCCACGGTGCCGATCACCTTCACACCCATGAGCTTTGCCAGCTGCATGGCAATCAGGCCCACGCCACCGGCAGCGGCGTGGAATAACACCGTGTGGCCTTTTTGCAGGTTGGCCGTGCGCTTAAATAAATAGTGCGCCGTCATGCCTTTGAGCATCATGGCCGCACCCGCCTCAAAGGAAATCGTTTTAGGAATCTTGATCAGCTTTGCTGCCGCAATCAAGCGAAGCTCAGCGTAAGCACCCGGAGGGTTGCCTGCATAAGCCACGCGATCGCCCACCTTCACATGAGTCACGCCTTGGCCCACCGCTTCCACAATGCCTGCGCCTTCCATGCCTAACTGAAGCGGCAGGGGATTGGGATAAACCCCTGAACGCTGGTAAATGTCGATGAAGTTCAGGCCGATCGCATGGTGGCGCACCAGGGCTTCGCCCGGGCCGGGGCTGCCGACTTCAACTTCTATGAACTTCATCACCTCGGGCCCGCCAAAGGCATCGATTCGAACGGCTCTTGCTTTTTGCGACATAAAACCTTCTCCTAAAGTAAAACTTTAATTGGGCAACTTGACAGTTCTGCCACCCTTGCCGAAACTTGCGACTAGTCTACTCTCGCGCGTGGGAGAGATTGCAGCAGGAAAAACCCTGCGCAACGCCGAAGGTGTAAAGCCCCAGAAACTCTCAGGCAAAAGGACTGCGCGCTTGTCGGACTCTCTGGAGAGAGGCCTTTGTATTTAGAAGGCCCGCCGAAGGTTACTTTCTCAGGCACGAAGGACAGAGGGGGAATGCGGTACAGCCAGTTGTTGATGGCCCTGTAGGCATGACCCTTTAACGAAACGTGCACTGCGCGAAAGCGCCGGAGAAAGACCGTGAATTTTCCTGCTGAACTGCGTTACACCGCATCCCATGAATGGGTTCGTGCTGAATCGGATGGCACCTTAACGGTCGGTATTACCGATCTCGCTCAGGATTCCTTGGGTGAGCTGGTTTATGTGGACTTGCCGGCAATAGGCCGCAGTGTTGCAGCCGCCGAGTCTTGCGCCGTGGTGGAATCAACAAAAGCCGCCTCCGATGTTTATGCGCCCGTTGCAGGGGAGGTGATTGCGATAAACCAAGACCTCTCGGGCACGCCACAGGCAGTGAACGAATCGCCTTACGAAAAAGGCTGGCTTTTCAAACTAAAGCCCGCTGCTGCAGGCGCTGAGAAAAGCCTTTTATCAGTCGATCAGTACAAGTCTGAATCTGGCGCTGCTTAAGCGCTGTCAATAACCCCTTACCTGCCAGGAGCGGCCATGCACGCTTACGAACCTATCGATAACCTCGACGGGCTTTTTGCCCATGATGAATTCCACACCCGCCATCTTGGCCCCAGCCGCGCAGCTGAGAGCCAGATGCTGGAAAAAATCGGTGCGAAGTCGCGCGAGGCGCTGATTCAAGAAACGGTGCCCCCAAGCATTTTGCATGACGGCTTGCTCAACCTTCCCGCGCCTACCTCGGAGGCCGAAGCGCTTGCCGAGCTAAAGTCGATTGCCGCAAAAAACAAAGTCTGGCGAAGCTTTATAGGCGCAGGCTACTACAACACCTATACGCCAGAGCCTATTCGACGCAATGTTTTAGAAAACCCGGGCTGGTACACCGCCTACACCCCCTATCAGGCCGAGGTTGCACAAGGCCGCCTCGAGGCGCTCATGAACTTCCAGCAAATGGTGGTCGATCTCACAGGCATGCACACTTCGAATGCATCACTTTTAGATGAAGCCACTGCCGCAGCAGAGGCCATGGCCACAATGAAGCGCGCCAGCAAAGTGGCAAGCGCCACAAAGTTTTTTGTGGATGCCTATGTGCATCCGCAGGTGATTGCCGTGATGCGCACACGTGCCGGCTGGATGGGCATTAAGGTGATGGTGGGCGATGCCGATTCATTTGTGCCGACAGCAGAGTTTTTCGGCGCCCATGTGCAATCGCCCGACACCCGTGGTGTGCTGCGTGATTTCTCCTCGCTCGCGGAAAAGCTTCACGCGGTGAATGCCAAGCTTTGCATTGGCGTTGACTTGTTGGCGTCCATGCTTGTGAAATCCGCTGGCGCCATGGGTGCTGATGCTGCCATTGGCTCGGCCCAACGCTTTGGCGTGCCCATGGGCTATGGCGGCCCGCACGCTGCATTTACGGCGGTCAAAGAAGACATGGTGCGGTTAATGCCGGGCCGAATTATCGGCGTGTCAGTCGATGCCAGCGGAAAGCCTGCCTACCGCATGTCACTGCAAACGCGCGAGCAGCATATTCGCCGCGATAAAGCCACGAGCAATATCTGCACCGCACAGGCCCTGCTAGCCAACATTGCCTCGTTTTACGCGGTCTACCACGGCCCCCAAGGCCTGCACCGCATAGCTCTGCGTGCAAATGCCATGGCCCGCTTGATTGTGAAAGCCAGCGGCTTGACTGCAACAAGCACCCAGTTCTTTGACACCGTAACGTTTAGCGCGGCAAGCCTAGCCAATGTGGGCGGAACGCAGGCTGTAAAAGAGCGCGCCGCTGCAAAAGAGATCAATGTGCGTGTATTTGCCAATGGCGATGTTGGCATTGCCTGCGATGAAACCACGGGCCTAGCCGATGTTGCTGATTTGGTGGAAGCGTTGACTGGCAAGGCCTCGACAGTGGAGGCGCTTAAAGCATTAAGGCTTACGGTGCAGCCTGAATCGATCCCCAGCACCTTGCTGCGCAATGACCCGGTGCTGACCCACCCGGTATTTAACAGCACTCACAGCGAGACTGACTTTGTTCGCTACATGAAGCGGCTTGAGAACAAAGACATTTCATTGGTGCACTCCATGATTCCCCTGGGCTCTTGCACCATGAAACTCAACGCCGCCGCTGAAATGGCGCCCGTGACATGGCCTGAGTTTGCGGGGCTTCACCCTTTTGCGCCTACAGAACAAGCGCGTGGCTACGAGATTATGTTGGGCCAGCTGGGCAAATGGCTTGAGGAAATCACTGGGTTTAATGCGGTGTCGTTTCAGCCAAACTCTGGCGCGCAGGGTGAGTATGCGGGCCTTTTAGCGATTCGCCATTATCAAGAGTCACTTGGCCAAGGCCACCGCAATGTCTGCTTGATTCCCTCCTCGGCACACGGCACCAACCCCGCAACTGCGCAGATGATGGGCATGAAAATTGTGGTGGTGGCCTGCGACTCGCAAGGCAATGTGGATGTAGCGGATTTGAAAGCCAAGATTGAAGCCCACAAAGATTCCTTATGTGCCTTGATGGTGACCTACCCCTCGACCCACGGTGTGTTTGAGTCGGCCATTAAAGAAATTTGCAAAATGGTGCACGATGCTGGCGGCCAGGTGTATATGGATGGCGCCAACCTTAATGCGCAGGCAGGCGTAACCCGGCCTGGCGACATTGGTGCGGATGTCTGCCATATGAACCTGCATAAAACCTTTTGCATTCCCCACGGTGGTGGCGGCCCCGGCATGGGCCCGATTGCTGTGGCAAAACATCTGGCGCCATTTTTGGCAATTGATCCGTTTACACAGCCTGATAAAGGCAATAGCGTTTCAGCAACGGCCTGTGGCAGCGCACTGATCACCACCATTTCCTGGATGTATATCCGCATGATGGGTGCAAGCGGAATTCGCAAGGCCACCGAGATTGCAATTCTCAATGCTAACTATGTAGCCAAGCGTTTGGAAAACCATTTCCCCATTCTGTACAAAGGTGAAAATGGCCGTATCGCGCACGAGTGCATTCTGGATCTGCGCCACCTGAAAGCGGAGGTGGGCATTACCGCGGAAGATGTGGCCAAGCGTTTGATGGACTATGGCTATCATGCCCCCACGCTTTCTTTCCCCGTTGTTGATACCTTAATGGTGGAGCCCACTGAATCTGAGTCAAAAGCAGAACTCGATCGTTTCTGCGATGCCATGATTGCCATTGCGGGTGAGATTCAAAAGGTTCGCTCAGGCGAGTTCGACAAGTCGGATAACCCCTTGAAGAACGCACCACACACTGCGCAAGAAGTTACTGGCGAGTGGGCCCACAGCTACTCGCGCGATACCGCTGTGTTCCCCTTGCCCTATGTGCGTGCTGCCAAGTTCTGGCCCAGCGTAAAGCGTATTGACAATGCGGCGGGCGATCGCAACCTGGTGTGCACCTGCCCGCCTGTTGAGGCTTATGCGTAACGTCATTGCGTGCCCGCCCAAAGCGGGCGTCGCAATCAGAAGAGAACCATGAAATCAATTCCCCTCGAAAAACTTCACACCGAGCTTGGCGCCAAGTTTGGCCCTTTTGCGGGCTATAACATGCCCATTCAGTACCCCATGGGCTTAAAGGGCGAGCATTTGCACACGCGCAGCCATGCAGGCTTATTTGATGTCTCACACATGGGCCAACTGCGCGTCACTGCACCGAACGACCCAAGCGGTGCGCAGCTTTGCCGCGAGTTAGAGGCGGCGCTGCCCTGCGACTTCAATGGCTGGCCCAATGATGTACAGCGCTACTCGGTGTTGTTGAATGACCAAGGTGGAATTGAAGATGATTTGATGCTGGTTTATCGGGGTTCAGAGGTTCGAATGGTGGTCAATGCCGGCAACCGCGATGCCGACCTTGCCCTGCTGCGAAAACTTGCGCCTGGCCTGAAGTTTGAATGGGTAGATGCGGCACTGGTTGCATTGCAAGGCCCCGATGCGGAATCGGTGTTGGCAAAGCTCGACGAAAAGGCTGCCGATATGGTGTTCATGCAAGCGGCCGATTTGAATTTGTGTGGGGTGACTTGCTTTACCACCCGCTCGGGCTACACCGGTGAAGACGGCTACGAGATCTCGATTCCGGCAGCTGATGCAGAACGTGTCGTGCGTGAAATCATGAAGGATGATCGTGTAAAACCCATTGGCTTGGGCGCACGCGACACCCTGCGGCTTGAGGCCGGCCTGCCTTTGCATGGCAATGACATATCGCCAACCATCACGCCGATTGAAGCAAGCCTTGGTTTTTCAATTGCCACCTCGCGCCGCGCAAACGGCGGCTTTCCGGGTGCCACAAAAGTGCTTTCACAAATTGCCAATGGCGCGCCCCGTAAGCTGATTGGGCTTATTTCAAAAGAGCCTGTGCCGATTCGTTCACATGCAAAGCTTGTTAGAGAAGATGGCAGCGAAGTAGGCGAGGTCACCAGCGGCACCGTGTCGCCCTCGCTTGGCCACCCAGTCATGCTGGCTCTGGTCAAGACCAGTGCAGTCAACGAGCCCCTGTATGCGATCGTTCGAGACAAAACACTTAAGGTAGAACTGATCAAGCTGCCGTTCGTGCCGAAGCGTTACAAGCGCTAAGCAAAAACCCTAGTCCTGCCGTAAAATCAGGCCCCTATGGCAGGACACTCCAAATGGGCCAATATTCAGCACCGCAAAGGCCGACAAGACGAAAAGCGGGGCAAGATCTTCACGCGACTGATCAAAGAGATCACCGTTGCCGCCAAGCTTGGCGGGGGCGATGCCGCCACCAACCCAAGGCTGCGCCTGGCCATGGACAAAGCGTCGGACGCCAACATGCCCAAAGACAAGGTTCTCGATGCCATCAAGCGGGGCACAGGGCAGCTAGAAGGCGTTGACTACGAAGAGATTCGCTACGAGGGCTACGGCATTGCAGGCGCTGCAGTGATCGTGGATTGCATGACCGATAACCGCACCCGCACTGTTGCCGAGGTGCGCCACGCTTTTTCCAAATACGGCGGCAATCTGGGCACTGATGGTTCCGTTTCCTTCATGTTCAAGCACTGCGGCCAGTTCATATTTGCGCCGGGCACCTCGGAAGACAAGGTCATGGAAGCCGCGCTGGATGCAGGCGCTGAAGATGTCATCACCGATAAGGATGGCGCCATTGAAGTGCTGTGTGGCACGAACGATTTTCAGGCTGTAAAAGACGCTTTGGAAAAAGCAGGCCTAAAGCCCGAAGTGGCCGAGATCACCATGCGGGCTGACACGGATTGCGAGCTTGCCGGTGAAGACGGCGTCAAGATGCAAAAACTGTTGGATGCGCTTGAAGGCTTGGATGACGTGCAAGAGATTTATACGAATGCGATCATTAACTAAAGTGAATTGCTGCAGCCCTCTGGGCCTGGCAATGACGACATGCGCGTACTAATTATCGGCGGGGGCGGCCGCGAACACGCCATGGCCTGGTGTGTCGCCAAATCGCCGCGTGTCGATCAGGTCTTCGTTGCGCCTGGCAACGGCGGAACGGTGGGGTCCGTCATTGCGAGCAACGCAAAGCAATCTACACCGATCGAAAACGTAGCGATCGATGCCGCCCAAGACCCACAAGCGGCCGTTGACTTCGCAAAGCAAAACAAAATTACCTTAACAATTGTTGGCCCCGAAGCGCCGCTGGCCGCCGGCATTGTCGATTTATTTCAAAAAGAAAGCCTGGCCATTTTCGGCCCCACACAGGCCTGCGCGCAACTTGAGTCCAGCAAAGACTTTGCCAAGCGCTTTATGGCCGAGCACAACATTCCCACTGCAGAGTTTCAAACCTTCAGCAACGCCCAGGCAGCTCACGACTATGTCAACGCCAAAGGCGCGCCGATTGTTGTTAAAGCCGATGGCCTGGCCGCCGGTAAAGGCGTAGTGGTGGCCATGAGTGCACAAGAGGCGCACGATGCCATCGACATGATGCTGGTCGGTAACAAATTCGGTAATGCTGGCGCACGCGTAGTCATTGAAGAGTTTCTAGAAGGCGAAGAGGCGAGTTTTATCGTGATGTGCGATGGCAAGACCGCACTGCCCATGGCCACAAGCCAAGACTACAAACGATTGCTCGATAAAGACCAAGGCCCAAACACCGGCGGCATGGGCGCGTATTCGCCCGCGCCAATCGTTACGCCGGAAATTCACGCCAAGGTCATGCGTGAGGTGATCACCCCAGTATTAAAAGGCATGGCCGCAAAGGGCACGCCATACAGCGGCTTTCTCTATGCAGGCTTGATGATCTCGCCTAAAAGCGGTGTGAAGGTTTTGGAATTCAATTGCCGCATGGGGGATCCGGAGACCCAGCCGATTCTCATGCGACTGAAATCAGATCTAACTTTTCTTGCCGAGGCCGCGATTGCGCAAAAGCTGGACCACGTTCATGCCCAGTGGGACACACGGGTAGCCTTGGGCGTGGTAATCGCCGCGCGCGGCTACCCCGAAACCGTTCGCGCGGGCGATGTCATTACTCAGCTTCCCAAAAACACAGAGGAGTGCTTTGTTTTTCATGCAGGCACCAAGCAGCAGG
The DNA here is from genome assembly GCA_964582195.1 of uncultured Burkholderiaceae bacterium. GTDB lineage: Bacteria > Pseudomonadota > Gammaproteobacteria > Burkholderiales > Burkholderiaceae_A > Lacustribacter. The sequence continues at coordinate 529,867 of CAZOQN010000001.1, forward strand.
GAGGCAATCTGGTCACAAGCGGCGGCCGTGTGCTGTGCGTGACTGCCCTTGGCGCAAATATTAAGGCCGCGCAATTATCGGCTTATGAAGCGGTGAAACACGTTTCGTTTGACGGCATGCAGTATCGAGGCGATATTGGCTACCGGGCGATTCGATAACCCGTCATTGCGAGTGAAGCAATCCATGAATATCAACACTTCTAACCTACGCGATTATTTCCTTGGCCTACAAGATCGCATCACTGCCAAGATCAGCGAAATCGATGGCAAACCCTTCGCCGAAGACGCCTGGAAAAAACCGGAAGACGCGATGCTGAAAGGCGATGGCCGCTCCCGCATTATGGAAGAGGGTAATGTGTTTGAGCGCGCAGGCGTGGGATTTTCACATGTGCGGGGCGACCGGCTTCCGCCATCGGCTACGCAAAATCGGCCCGAGCTTGCCGGTCGTGGATTTGAAGCGATTGGGGTGTCGCTCGTGTTTCATCCACGTAACCCTTACATTCCAACGGTACACATGAACGTACGCTCGTTTGTGGCCAAAGCTGTGAAAGCCGGCGAGGAAGATGCCTGGTGGTTTGGCGGTGGCATGGATCTCACACCCTACTACCCCTTCGATGAAGATGCGGTGCATTTTCACCGCACTTGCCAAGAGGCGCTTGCACCCTTTGGGGCGCAGTACTACCCAAAGTTTAAAAAATGGTGCGATGAATACTTCTACCTCAAGCACCGTGAAGAGGCCCGTGGAATTGGCGGTGTGTTTTTTGATGACTTCTCAGAACTGGGCTACGAGCAAAGCTTTGCCATGATGCAGGCCGTGGGTAATGCATTTTTGAATGCCTACACACCGATTGTTGCTAAACGCAAAGACATGGCCTACAGCGAGCGTGAGCGTGACTTTCAGGCGTATCGGCGTGGCCGTTATGTTGAGTTCAATTTGGTGTTTGACCGTGGCACACACTTTGGCCTACAAAGCGGCGGGCGAGCGGAAAGCATTCTCATGTCTATGCCACCGATTGTGAAATGGCGCTACGACTGGAACCCACAACCAGGCTCGCCAGAGGCAAGAATCTACGAAGCAATTAAGCCTAGGGATTGGGTGTAGTGGCTGCCGACAGTCCGTCATTGCAAGCGAGCGCGGCAATCTCCCCTCTCGGTTTATTCGGCGGTCGCTTCGACCCCGTTCACCGTGCCCATGTGAACATTGCACGGGCCGTTGCCGACACGCTTCATCTTAATGAAATTCGTTGGATTGTGACGGGCGACCCCGAGCACAAGCCAGTGATTGCCTCACCCACACACCGTCTTGCCATGACGGAGCTTGCGCTCAAGGATCTGCACGACCCAAGAATGCAGGTCGATAAGCGGGAAATCATTGCGGCCCAGCACGGCGGCTCGAACTTCACTGCCGACACCGTGGCTGGCCTTCAAAAAGAATTCCCCGGCCGAAAGCTGATTTGGATTCTGGGCGAAGATCAGCTGCAGCATTTTCTTTCCTGGCACAAATGGGATTGGCTAATTCACCATGTCGAGCTCGCGGTTGCAGCACGCCCCGGTGCGGAGAGCTCGAGCGTAGCCAAGATTATTCGCGAGCGCGGCGGCGTGATTCACTGGATCCAAATCGAGCCTGACACGGTATCTTCTACCGAAGTGCGCAATGCACTGCAGGCGGGTAATCTGCTGCCGGGCTTGATCCCCGCACCGATCGCCCATTACATTGCAGCCCATCAACTCTATCGATAAGATGAAAGCATGAATCTGGAAAAACTGCAGCAAGTTGTTGTCAACGCGGTTGAAGACATTAAAGGCCAAAACATCGTGGTGTTCGATGCGCAGCCTCTTACTGGCCTGTTTGATCGCGTGGTGATTGTCAGCGGCACTTCAAACCGCCAAACCAAGGCGCTGGCCAAGCATTTGCACGACAAGGTCAAACAAGCCGGTGGCGATGTTTTTGGCGCAGAAGGCGAGGAGAGCGGCGAGTGGGTGCTCGTGGATCTCGGCGACATTGTGGTGCATATCATGCAGCCAGCCATTCGTGAGTACTACCGACTGGAAGAGATCTGGGGCAAGTATCCAATCAATCTCAAGCCGTCATCACGAGGAACGAAAGGTGCTGTAGCCCGCTCCAAACCTGCAGCGAAAAAATCGGCGGCCAAAAAGCCTGCAACGAAAAAACCGGCGACGAAATCCTCAGCCAAAGCCACAGGCAAACCAGCTCCCAAAAAACCCGCGGCCAAGAAAGCGCCTGCCAAAAAGCCCGCTGCTAAAAAATCTGCTAAAAAATGATCGCCATCATTGCAGTTGGGCAGAAGCAGTCCGACTGGGTGAATGCTGCTTTCGAAGATTACGCGCACCGTCTCTCGGGGCTTTGGGAAATCAATCTAAAGGAAGTGAAAGCGGAGCCACGCACCACGGGAAAAACCGTGGAGGCCATGAGGCTTGCCGAAGCGGATAGAGTTCGCGCGGCGATCCCAAAACATGATGCATTTGTCTGCGCACTTGATGAACATGGTAAGTCATTCACGACACAGCAGTTTGCGGTCTTTCTGGAGACAACGCTCGGCAGAAGTTCTCAGCTGACATTTTTGATTGGCGGGCCCGACGGCCACGATGAAGCCTTAAAGGGCGAGGCACATCAATTGCTACGAATTTCCGACATGACGCTGCCGCACGGGCTTGCGCGAGTGCTACTGGCCGAGCAGATTTATCGGGCCTGGTCGCTTCTGAACAGCCACCCCTATCATCGGGCATAAGCCGTCAAGGTGCCGGATAGCGTACGCGCAGAATATCAATCTCGCGCGGGCCCGAAGGGCTTTCAAACCGGACCGTATCGCCCTCTCGAGCCTTAATTAGCGCACGGGCAATGGGTGAGATCCAACTGATTCGATTCGGGCCTAAATGGGTCTCATCAACTCCAACAATCTGAAAACGCTGCTCAACCCCGGACTGATCCACGACTTCGACCTCTGCACCAAAAAAAACCTGGTCGTTTCCGTAATGCTTGGAGGGATCAACCACTTGCGCAATGGCAAGCCGTTTGGTGAGGAATCGAAGCCTTCGATCGATCTCGCGCAAGCGGCGCTTTCCGTAAATGTAATCTCCGTTCTCCGAACGGTCGCCATTAGATGCTGCCCAAGAGACAACTTCCACTACTTTTGGCCGCTCTACCTTGACAAGGTTTTGCAACTCATCGTTAAGCGCTTGATAGCCTTGCGGCGTGAGGTAATTGATGGTGTTGCTCATTGCAGGCTAAAAATGATGGGTACTTTTACCTCTGCCGTGACGGGCAGCCCCCCTTGCTGGGCAGGAACAAACCGCCAGGACTTGACAGTTTTGAGCGCTGAATCATCTAAAAGACTGTTGCCACTGCTCTGATCAATGCGAATGTCGCCAGGGCTTCCATCAGGCAGCACCCGAACAAGAAGGGTCACGGTTCCCTGAATTTGCTGCCGAATCGCCATTTTTGGGTAAGGCGGCTTGGGATTATTAAGATAGGCTGCCTTGAAGTCAGGCTCTGAGACTGCCTGAGCAGAAAAATCCCTCCCATCATGTTTTGATGGCTCCTGCACCGCTGACGGACTGTCGGGCAAGCTGGCCGATGATGTATTGGGCCGGGGAGAGGGATGAGTCGGTGTGCCAGGCTCAACGATCTCTCGGCGCGCAGCAGGCAACGATTTGTTGACTGTCGGTTGAAAAGCGGCCGCAGGGGCGGCGTTTTTCGAGGCCTGCCCCATAAGCGGCACAACACGAAGCGCAATGACCGGCTCGGGCTTCTCAATAGGCTTCGGAGGCGCAGCAGAAAACAAAAGGGCTGCGATAAGCACGAAGTGAGCAAGCAGCACCATGACAGCCAGCTTTGCCAAGCGGGCTTTAGACTCGTTACTGCCAAGTATTTGGGAAAATAGCCCTGAGCCGATTTGAACACCTGCGCAATGAAAAGAGACCGACCCCGTATTCTATTTCTCTATCCCAATGAATGGGATCGGCAAGAGATCGCGCGGGCGGGGCTTTACCAAGATTTTGATATTGTCTATGAAGGCTTTGACCGCTACAGCATTCTTAAGCGGCTCAATCTGGCCTTGTTTGACCCTCTGCGCTTTGTTGATCGCATGGTGGCGCAATACCGAGGAAAAATTCAAGGTGTAGTGAGTAATGATGACCACTGGGGCGCCCTTCTTGCAGCCTTGATTGCAAAAGAGCTGAACCTGCCCGGGCTGGACCCGACCGTATTGGTCACCTGCCAGCACAAAGCCCTGTTTCGCGAAGCAGAGCGCGCGATTGCCCCCCAGGGCGCAACCAGCTTCGAGGTAATTGAGCCAGGCAATGCCGCACAAAAGATTCCAACGCTTGCCTACCCTGTATTTATTAAGCCTGTTAAGTCGAGTTTTTCAGTGCTCGCACGGCGGATCTCATCAGTTTCAGAGATGCAGCAGGCCACGCGATTTCATTGGTATGAGCGGTTATCCCAACATGTAGCCCTGCGATCTGTAGAGATTTTGCACCGGCATGTCATCGGCAGCGGCAAGCGCCTACCAAGCCTGCGCTCATTTATTGCTGAAACGCCGCTTGGCGGATGCCAGGTCAATGTCGATGGATTTACAAGTCATGGCGCGGTTCATGTTTTGGGTGTCATTGATGCGGTGATGTACCCCAACACCCATGCCTTCAAGCGGTTTGAATATCCAAGCCGGATCTCCCAGCCAGCCCTGGATGCAGTGGTCAAGACTGTGAAGGCCATGCTGCATGGCCTGAAGTATCAGCATGGATTTTTTAATGTTGAAGTTTTTGTCGAGCCCGCAGATGGACCCGAAGCATTTCAGGTACGTGTGATTGAAATCAATCCGCGCATGGCCCGCCAGCTCACGAGCATCTATCAAGATGTCCATGGGGTTGATTGCTGGCACGCCCTGTTTTGTCTTGCCTGTGGGCTTGATGTGGAGCCTGCAGCAAAGGCATCACGGGGAACAAGAAAAAACGCAGCCAGCTTTGTGCGGCGAAGCTTTGATGGAAATCTGCCGGCAGAGCCTTCAGCGGAACAAGTTCATACCGCACGATCGCTGTTCCCGGATGCACGGCTGCACTTGTATTTAAAATCACGCGGGTTTGGCAAGGCCCGTGAACTCAAGTGGGTGGGAAGCTATCGTTACGCGGTTACCAACCTCTCCGCCGCAAGCCGCAAGGAACTATTTGAGCGCTACGAAGCGCTGCTTTCTTGCCTTGGCTGGGAGTCGGAATACACGGAGGAGGAGAAAAACCCTAGCGCTTCCTCCGAGGCTCATGATTGCGCCCAGGCGACTGAAAAATAGTTTTTAGAGTCCGTCCAAATCCGGATTTTTGAAAATCCTGATTGCTTCAGCAAGGTTTCAAAAGACGCAACCGTGTACTTGTAGGAGTTTTCGGTATGAATCCGTTGACCTGCTTGAAGCGAAAGTTTTCCGCCGGTCCATTGCACATCAAGATCGCGTAGGGCCTGCAACTGCATCTCAATGCGACTCTCTTTCGGATTGAAAAAAGCCACGTGCTCAAAATCATGGATTGAGAAGTTAGAGCCGATCAGGCGATTGACGTTGAGTAAAATATTCTTGTTAAAAGCCGCTGTAATGCCAAGCGCATCGTTATACGCTGCATTCAGAACCTTTTGCTCCTTTATAAGATCAACGCCAATCAGAAAGCCGCCGCCTTTGAGCAAGGCACAGACCTGAGAGAGAAACTCTAATGCCTGGTCGGGCGAGAAATTGCCCAAGCTTGAGCCCGGATAAAAAGCCATGCGAGGGCCCTCGGGCAGATTGGCAGGCAGGCTGAATTGTCGGGAGAAATCACAGGCATAGCCTGTCATCAAAAGATTCGGGAATTCGCGCTGCAGGGCCTCAATGCTAAGGCCGAGATGCTCCTCGGAAATGTCGATTGCAACATAGGCAGCGGGGTTCAGCAGCCCAAAGAGTTCGGCAGCCTTGCGGCCATCTCCTGCACCAATGTCAATTAGCACACGGCCTGGCCCCGCAAGCTGTGCAATCTCCTTAGATGCACTGGTCATGATAGACGCCTCGATGGCGGGAATGTAGTATTCCGGAACTGCAGTAATCGCCGAGAAGAGATAAGAGCCTAATCGGTCGTAAAAGAATTTTGGCGATATGAATGGCCGCGCTGACAGCAGGCCCTGCGTAATCTCTTGAGCAATGTGACCAGCATGATTCATGGCGAAATTATGAACGCGAATCTGCGTTCCATGGGAATCGAAGAGCTTTCACAGGCGTTGCTGGCGGCACGGGCCATGACCCTTCGCCTCATTCAAGCGCTTGAGGTAGCCGATCATCATGAATACTGGCGGCATCGGGATCCGGCACAGGCAGAGATAAACCCTTATTTGTGGGAGGCGGGCCATGTGGCCTGGTTCCAGGAATACTGGGTTGCGCGCAACCCTGAACGTACCAAAGGCCTTCGCTATTGCCCTGAGACCCGGCACAAGGACTCTGCATTTCTCAATGCCGACACAATCTTTAATTCGGCAATCGCACCGCCCTTTATGCGGTCTCAGGTCAGTGTTGAGATGCAGCAACAACTGCACCAGTACCTTCAGGATACCCTAGTGGGCTGCCTTGATGCGATTCAGGCAGACGCACCGAAAACTGCCGAAAGCCTTTACTTTTACCGCTTAGCCCTTGCCCATGAGCTGATGCACATTGAGTCGTTTCGAATCATGGGGCAAGTGCTCGGCATTGCCGTGCCAAGAGAGCCAATTGGCGCAGCGCTTGAGCACGACGATAGCGGCGCTTTTGTGCGGCGGTCTCTTGATGTGGGCGCAAGGCAGTTCACCCTTGAGTTTTCGAAAGATGAATTCTGTTTCGATAACGAGCTTCCAAAAACACAGTGGGTGGTTGAGGATTTTGAAATTGATCGATACCCCGTAAGCCATGGGAAATTTGCAGAGTTCGTTGAGGATGGCGGATATGGCCGCGAATCACTATGGTGCCCAGAAGGCTGGGCCTGGCGTCATGGGCAAGAACTGCAAGGGCCGCGATGGCTTCGAATTCGAGACGGTGAGATTCAGCGCTGCGTTTATGGCCAGTGGCATGCGGTGGATCCAGAGAGCCCCATGGTGCATGTAAGCCTTTATGAGGCAAACGCCTTTTGCCGGTGGGCGAAACGCAAACTGCCGACCGAGGCGCAGTGGCTCGCTGGCTGCCAAGCGAATATGTGCTGGGGTGATGTTTGGGAGTGGACCGCCGATGCATTTACCGGGTTTGAGGGCTTTAGACCTCACCCTTACCGTGAATATTCAGAGCCTTGGTTCATGACACATCAGCTAGTAAAGGGAGCAAGCTTGATGACCCCTGGGTTGCTGCAGGATTTTCGCTACCGCAATTTCTATTGCGCACACCGCAACGATGTTGCCATTGGATTTCGTACCGTGCGGGACTGGTAGGGCGTGCTGGACTCAGCCTGCGCTGTTACGAAGCCCTATACAAGGGCATGGGGTTTATCTTGTAGCTCATCTCAAACTTCACTCTATTGCTGATTACAGCGGAGAGCATGGCGGCCTCGGCCCTCGCCTGGAAAGCCGCCCAATCTTCAATGCCACCCAAACAATTTCCATAATTCAGCTGCGAAAATTCTCCGAAAAGCACAACGGTAATCTCGGATGTTTCGTGCTTGATCATCTTATATTCAACATTTTTTTGCAGTAGTAATTCCTGAATTATGCTAAGAGCCTTATATACAATCGTACTGTCATGAAACATGATCACAGAATCATTCTCCATGAGTGGATAAGTCCAAACAAAATCTTTTACACATGCAACATCGGTATGCTCTCCATCAATAAATACAACACTAAATTTCTCTTTCCCGGATTTATAAGTTTGAATTGGACCGTCATGAACCGCCAATTTTGAAATGTCGATACCACGTGAAAGTAAATTATTAATCATGGTCTCATGAGTTACTCCTGAATAATCAAACTTCGCCCCCCTCTCATCAGGCTGTTGGCGCTCACGCTCGTCAACCGACACGACAAGTTCACAGAGATCCTCTCGAAGAAACGGCGTTAAGCTACCGCCCATAAACGAACCAATCTCGAGGTACTTAAACCGTCTGGATTTGGCCTTGAAAACGCTAAGAATTTTTAATAAAAAAATCTTATCGGCGTCAGACGTTTGGGATGCAATCGGGAAGTTTGCCGCGATGAGTTGCTGAAGAGTTTCCATGGAATATCCCGGAAGGTTAGAGTAGACATGGTTGGTTGCACTGTTAGGGCTACCGGCCAATTAAGTTCGTCACCAATTATGACTTTCTAATGACCAAAAGATTATTGTCTCCCAGTGCGATCTTAGGCCTATAGAGAGATACATAATCGACAAGATAATTTTTCGCCTTAAAAAATTCCTTATATTGCTTGAAGTCTCGCACACTGACGTCTTCAATCACATAAATTCCGCCTTCAGAGAGTTTCGCTATTGAGTGCGTAAATAGACATGAACCCGCCTCGAAAGTATGCAATCCATCGTCAATAATAAAATCAAAATTTTCATCCCCAATCTCTAACCAGCATTTAGCGATCGCTTGCGGATTTAATTGATCAATGTAGTACGTACTTATTCTCTCTTCGGAAAAAAGTATGTTTTTGTCAATGTCGGCACCATAAATTTGTGCGTTTGGAAAGTAGTCACGCCAAACCCTTAAAGATGCTCCGGGCCTACCCAGTGTTCCCATTGAACTCGGAAAGTTTGGATTGTTTGAGCCAAGCCCGCACTCAAAAACTCTTTTTACGTTTCCTCGACAGTGCCCCCACAATCTTTGGTAGTAATCTGAATAGGTGTGAGAAGGCCAGGCGTATGGGTGCGGCCCTTTGATTATCTCTCCCTTATCGGAGCCGTATTTGTCACATAGAGCTGCTAATTCACATGCAGAATTCTTCGCGTAGGAAAAAACGCCTAAAAACCCGAGTTCTTTAAAAAAATGTGACTGTTCTACATCTGGTAATCGCACTTCACTAAAGAATTCGGGATGCTTTTTACTAATGTAATTAAAAATTTCAAAAAGTGATTTCTCATAGCTCATCTATACGCCTCCTCATATCCGCCCGGAACGTACCCGAAAAAGGTGGTAGGGCGTGCTGGACTCGAACCAGCGACCAAAGGATTATGAGTCCTCTGCTCTAACCAACTGAGCTAACGCCCCCCGTAACTTCGAGCAAAAAGGCCCGGTTCCCCGGGCCTTTCTTTACTGCGTGTCTGACAAGAAACTTTTTAGCTTGTCGCTACGGCTGGGGTGCCGCAGCTTGCGCAAGGCCTTCGCCTCTATCTGGCGTATTCGCTCGCGCGTGACATCGAACTGCTTACCAACCTCCTCCAAGGTGTGATCAGTGGCCATTTCAACACCAAAGCGCATGCGCAATACCTTCGCCTCACGCGGAGTGAGCGAATCCAACACCTCTTTCACCACATCGCGCATGGAGTCTTGCAGGGCAGCTTCCATTGGGGCGACGGTATTTTGGTCTTCAATAAAATCGCCGAGGTGAGAGTCATCATCATCGCCAATTGGCGTTTCCATGGAGATAGGCTCTTTGGCGATCTTCAAGATCTTGCGGATCTTGTCTTCCGGCATTTCCATTTTCACAGCCAGAGTCGCAGGGTCGGGCTCTTTGCCTGTCTCTTGCAGAATCTGGCGCGAGATGCGGTTCATCTTGTTGATGGTTTCAATCATGTGAACCGGAATACGAATGGTGCGGGCCTGATCCGCGATAGAGCGCGTAATGGCCTGACGAATCCACCAGGTGGCATAAGTCGAAAACTTGTAGCCACGGCGATATTCAAACTTATCGACCGCCTTCATTAGGCCAATATTGCCCTCCTGAATCAGGTCTAAGAACTGCAGGCCTCGATTAGTGTATTTCTTAGCGATCGAGATCACCAGACGCAGGTTCGCCTCGGTCATTTCTTTTTTTGCAGCCCTTGCTTTTCTCTCACCCGCTGTCATCTGCTTGTGAATTTCGCGCAGGTCATTGAGGGGCATGGATACCCGGGTTTGAACGTCAATAAGCTTTTGCTGTTCTTCTTGCAAGGCGGGGAGGTTACGTTCAAGCAAAGCGGCCATAGCGCCCGCGGTAGCGACCTTTTTTGGAAACAACTCCAAATTAATCTCATTGCCTGGGAATTCCTTGAAGAACCAATCCTGGTCAAGCCCAACACGATCAACGGCAATTGAGCGAATGCGGCGCTCAATCTTGCGCACATCTTCAACCTGGCTGCGTAACCTGTCGGCCAAACGCTCTACCATTTTGGCGGTAAAACGAATGCTCATGAATTCATTGCTGATGGCCTTTTGAGCTTTGTCATAGGCAGGAGTGCGATAGCCGCCCCCTTGGCCAAGCTTCATCATCTTGTCGAATGCCTTTTGAATAGCCTCGAACTTGACAAGGGCGGCCGCCTTACGCTCTTCAAGCTTTGCTGTGTTTGCTGCTGCGGCGGCGGCGCCGTCATCATCCACCTCCTCAGAGGCTTCGATCGCCTCAAACTCTGCTTCCGTTGAAGACAACAGGTCCTCTTCAGGCGCGTTGGGGTCGACAATGCCATCGACGACTTCATTGATCGGCGTGGTGCCCTCACGAATTTTGTTGGCGGCGTCGAGCACGTCCTGGATTGTCACCGGGCAAGCAGAGATCGCCAGCACGATATCGCGAAGGCCTTCCTCAATCTTCTTCGCAATGACAATCTCGCCCTCGCGGGTGAGCAGCTCAACAGTGCCCATCTCACGCATGTACATTCGAACTGGGTCGGTAGTGCGACCAAATTCCGAATCAACAGTCTGCAAGGCTGCCTCGGCCTGCTCTTCAGCATCGTCATCATCAGAGGCTGGGGCGTTGCTGGTGAGCAACAAGGTTTCTGTGTCTGGCGCTTGCTCATAAACAGCAATGCCCATGTCGCTGAAGGTAGAGACGATCGTTTCGATCTGCTCGGCGTCGACAACGTTTTCAGGCAGATGATCGTTAATCTCTGCGTAAGTGAGATAGCCGCGCTCTTTGCCAAGCTTGAATAAAGTCTTTAGCTTGGCTTTACGGGCCTCAAGCTCTTCGGGCGTGACTGCGCCGCCTTGTGGCAAAAATTCCTTCAGCACTCGGTCACGCGCTCGGCGGGCGGAACCCTTTTTCGGCGGGGGCGGAGGCTCAATCAGGTCAATGGACTCATCAGCATCAACGCTGTCGTCCATTCCGCTGGCTTCGGCTTCAATTTGTTCCGGGGATTTTTTAGGCGGACGGCCAGGCTTGCCTTTGGGTTTTGCAGCCTTAGCATCCTTCTTTTCTTGAGCTTTTCTTTGCTGCTCAAGTTTTTTGAGTTCTGCAGCCTTTTTCGCCTCGGCTTTTTTGAGTTCTGCAGCTTTCTTGGCCTCGGCTTTTTTGAGTTCTGCTGCTTTCTTGGCTTCTAGTTTTTTCTGCTCAGCTTTTCTCGCCTGCTCTTTTTTCGCCTGCTCTTTTTTTGTCTCAGGCTTTTTTGCAGCTACTTTCTTCACAGCAGGTTTTGCAGCAGGTTTTTTGGGCGCAGCTTTCTTGGGGATCAGCTTTTCGGCAGGCTTTTTTGAGACAGGCTTTTTGGGTGCGGCTTTCTTCGGGACCAGCTTGGCGGCAGGCTTTTTTGAGACAGGTTTTTTGGGCGCGGCTTTTTTCGAAGCCGGCTTTGCGGCAGGCTTTTTAGCAGCTGGTTTTTTTACAGCGGGCTTGGTGACAGACTTTTTCGGCGCGGCTTTCTTCGCAGCGGTCTTGGAGGCAGGCTTGGGGGCCGCTTTCTTAGCTGCAGGCTTGGCTGGGGCTTTTTTGGCTTTGCTCACGGCGATGGAATCCTTTGATGACGATCGTTTGCGCAAGAAATGCAAGTGCTTACGAACTTACTGGCTAACCTTTCATTTTAAAGGAAAAATGCCACGAGCACTAGGCCTTGAGGCTGTGGATTCTCTGATGCAAGGCTGCAAGCTGAGCCCGCGCCTGTGGATCCGTTGCCGCCAGCCCAGCGAGGCGACTGGCCTCCTCTTGCAGGGCCCTGAGCTTCAGGCGGCTAACTGCCGAATTGAGTTCTTGAAAGGCCTGATCGGGGCTTTCTTCCAGGAGTTGGTCCAGGGCCGTATCTGGGCGCGCAAGCTTGATAAAAAGTCGCACCTCTTCCGGCCCCCGCTCTCTGCCCGCGGCAAGCGCGGCCTCGTGCAGAATCGCGAAGCTCGTTTTCGCGCCCGCAGGCGCGTGGCCCTTGAGCCACTCCACCAAAGCCAGCTGAGTGTCGTCAAGCAAAGCGCAGCATTCGGAATCGATGCTGTGGGCCCACTCGGGGCAACGAACGAGAAGCTGAAGCACGCGCTCGGCCAAAGGGCGAATGACCGGAGGGGTTCTTCTTGGCGCAGCTTGCCACTGAGGCCTTGGACCGCTGCGCGATGCGACCGCAGATTGCCAGGACCCTTCGGGTCTCGCAATAACGTTTGAACCGGCAGTCCCCAAGACAGAGGCTTCACTGACATCAAAACGCCGTGCAAGCTCTCGCGCAATTTGTGCCCGCAATGCGTTCGCCTGCATCAGCCCCAAGAGGCGCTGCGCCTCACTAGCCGCTGCTGCCCTTCCCTCTGGCAACTCCAGTGGCTGGCCTTCAGCAGCGAGATCGACAAGCCAGGCCGACAGTGGCTTTGCGTTTGCGACCCAGTCTTTCAAGGCCTGCGCGCCATGCTCTCGCACAAAACTATCGGGGTCATGCTCTTGCGGCAGGAATACGAAATCAATGCGGTTTTTTTCAGAAGCAAACGGCAGCGCTGTTTCCAATGCGCGCGCGGCAGCTCGCCTTCCGGCGTTATCGCCATCAAACATGAACACCACGTGATCGCTTAATAGCAATAGCGCCTGCACATGCTGTGGCGTGGTTGCAGTGCCCAGTGTTGCGACTGCGTGGCCTAATCCATGCTGCGCCAATGCGACCACATCCATATAGCCTTCCACCACCCAGACCTCACCGTTTTCACGAATTGCAGCGCGGCCTTCAAACACCCCGTAGAGCTCGTATCCTTTAGAAAACACTGGTGTCTCGGGCGAGTTCAAATATTTGGGTTCATCGGTGCCCAGTGTTCGTGCGCCAAAGCCCAACACCTCACCGCGCGGATTCAGAATGGGAAACATGATGCGATCGCGAAAACGGTCGTAACGCTTGCCGGCCTCACCTTCAATGACCAGGCCTGCATCAACCAGATCCTTATTGGCGTAGTCACCGAAGACTGCCTGAAGAGGCTGCCAGCCCTCCGGCGAATAGCCCAGGTGATATTTCGCCGCGATCTCGCCAGAAAGGCCGCGTTTCTTTAAATACTCCACCGCATGCACAGACTCTTTCAGCCTGCGCTGATAAAACCTTGCAGCCTCCAAGAGCTGCGACTTCAAACGTGTGCGCCGATCGGTTTCTTGTTTTTTCTGCTCAGGGTCAATGTCATTGGCCTGACGCGGCACTTCCAGGCCAACACGGCGCGCAAGATCCTCCACAGCCTGAGGAAATGGCAAGCCCAAATGTTCAATTAAAAAACCAAGGGCCGTGCCGTGCGCGCCACAGCCGAAGCAGTGATAGAACTGCTTGGATGGGCTTACCGTGAAAGACGGGGATTTTTCAGTATGAAAGGGGCAGAGCCCCGAATAATTGGCGCCCGCTCGCTTTAACTGCACATGCTGGCCCACTACCTCGACAACATCGACTCGGCGCAGCAGGTCATCAATAAATTGCTGAGGGATCATGGCGCAAGTTTAGATCGCCACGGAAGCTTACTTCGTCAGCCTTGCCTTAATTAGCTGAGAAACTGCGCCCATATCAGCCTTGCCGGCGAGCTGGGGCTTCAAAACTCCCATGACTTTGCCCATGTCTTGCGGACCTGCCGCGCCGCAGGCTGCAACAGCGGCATCAACGGCGGCAGCCACTTCGGCCTGGGACATTTGCGCTGGCAGATAAGCCGAGAGAATGACCAGCTCGGCTTCTTCCTTAGCGACCAGGTCGGCGCGGCCGCCGGCCTTGAACTGGGTAATCGAATCTTTGCGCTGCTTGATCATTTTTTCAATGACGGCAAGCACTTGCGCATCAGTCAGCTCAATACGCTCATCAACCTCTTTTTGCTTGATTGCCGCCGAAATCAGGCGCAGGGTGGAGAGCTTATCGCCCTCCTTTGCGCGCATTGCGGCCTTGATGTCTTCGGAGAGCTGCTCTTTGAGCGGCATGAAGCCTTCTAAGATTAATACTTGCGCTTTGGCAGCATCATGCTGCGCACACGCTTGTAATGACGCTTCACGGCAGCGGCTTTTTTGCGCTTACGCTCGGCTGTAGGCTTTTCGTAAAACTCGCGTGCGCGAAGTTCGGTGAGCAGGCCAATTTTTTCGATGGTGCGCTTAAAGCGACGCAGGGCGGCCTCAAAAGGCTCATTTTCTTTAACGCGAACTAAAGGCATTCGTAGATTCTTTCAAACCGGTTAGAAAAAAGGATAACCTTGGATTATCGACAAATTACAGGTCGCTGACAAGCAATGAGCGCGGTTCTGGGCGAAAAAGCTCCCCATGGGGACGTTTTAAGTGTGCGAACGCTAACTATCTTGGGGATTGAGACCTCCTGCGATGAAACAGGGGTGGCCCTGGTTCGGGTCGACGGGCCGTGGATTGCCACGGGGCCTGCGGCCCCTCGCAATGACGTCGTTTTTGCCCAGGCCCTTCACAGCCAAATCGCCATGCATGCCGATTACGGCGGGGTGGTGCCCGAGCTGGCCTCTCGCGACCATGTTCTGCGGCTCACGCCCCTTACTGAAAAAGTCATTGCCGAGGCGGGCTTCAGCCTGCACGACATCGACGCCATTGCTTACACCGAGGGGCCCGGCTTGGCGGGTGCGCTGCTGGTCGGTGCGGCAACGGCCCAGGGCTTGGCTGCCGCGATCGAGAAACCCGTCATTGGCATTCACCACCTGGAAGGACACCTGCTCTCTCCGTTGCTTGATGCCTCTGCAGCAGGGCTTGAGTTTCCTTTTCTTGCGTTACTGGTCAGCGGCGGCCACACCCAGATCATGCGTGTCAATGGCATTGGCAGCTATGAACTGCTGGGCGAAACCATTGACGATGCGGCCGGCGAGGCATTTGATAAATCAGCGCAACTCCTGGGCTTTGGCTATCCGGGCGGGCCAGCGATTGGAAAGTGGGCGCTAAAGGGCGATGCCAAACGATTTGACCTTCCAAGGCCGTTGGCAAAACGACCGACGCTCGACTTTAGTTTTGCGGGCTTGAAAACCGCAGTGCTTACGCATGTACAAAAACTCAAAATAGCCCATGCGCTTGATGACCAAGCCAGAGCCGATATGGCTGCAAGCGTGCAAAGCGCAATTGTGGATGTGTTGGTGGGCAAATGCAGGCGCGCCATGGAAGAAACGGGAGTGCGGCAGTTGGTGGTGGCCGGCGGTGTGAGCGCAAATTTGGAGCTGCGCCAACAAATGGCGGAGATCGAAAGAAAATTGGGAGCGAAAATTATTTTTCCTCCGCCGAGCTTGTGTACCGACAACGGCGTGATGATTGCCTGGGCCGCAGGCCTGCGATTATTGGCGGGAGCGCGAGGCCAAGAGGCTGGTGCGTTTAGCGTGCGGCCACGTTGGAGTCTTGCAAACTAACGCGTCATCGCTAGGCAGCGATGGAGCAATCCATCGTCTGTAAATGGATCGTGCTTTTCAACATCATGAAAGCTACGAATCCAGGTGATCTGTCGCTTTGCCAATTGCCGTGTGGCGGCAATCCCTGCATTCACAAAATCTTCGTAGCTGATTTTGCCTTCCAGATACTCCCAAGCCTGCCGATAGCCCACGCAGCGCATGCTGGGCATCTCCAAGCTTAAATCGCCTCGCTCTTTCAGCGCACGAACCTCCTCAACAAATCCTAACTGCAGCATCTCGTGAAAACGCTGTGCGATTCGTGTATGCAAGGCAGCACGATCTTGGGGCTCCAGGGCAATGACCGCCAGCGGCTCTCGATCGGGATAAAAGCCCTCCTCCTGAAGTCGTTGCTGGGCACTTTGCGCAATTAATGCACTCATGGTTTTGCCGGTGTGCTCAAAGAGCTCAAGCGCCCTTGAGATGCGCTGTGCATCGTTGGGCGCAAGCCTGGCTGCAGTCTCAGGGTCAATCTGTGCAAGCTTTGCATGCAAGGCAGGCCACCCAATTTTTTTCGCTTGTGTTGAAATTTCTTGGCGAATAGAGAGCGGCGCGCTTGGCAGATCATCCAGGCCTTGGGCATAGGCTTTGTAATAGAGCATCGTGCCGCCTACCGTTACAGGAATGTTGCCGCGCGCACGAATCTCGTGCGCTGCATGGGCGGCATCGCGCACAAATTGGGCTGCTGAGTATGGCTGCAAAGGATCAATCAGGTCGATGAGATGATGCGGCACCTGTTGGCGCTCTCTAATTGTGGGCTTTGCGGTGCCAATATCCATGCCCTTATAAACCAAGGCAGAATCCATGCTAATGATCTCGATGCGCGGCATTTCTTGCGCAATCGCCATGGCTAGAGCAGATTTTCCGCTTGCGGTAGGGCCGAGAATGCACAGCATGAGAATTACGCGGTCTACTGACCGCGCATAAACAGCCGATCAAGATCGGCCATGGAAAACTGCAGCCACGTGGGCCTGCCATGATTGCACTGATCGGCCCGCTCGGTGCGCTCCATTTGGCGCAATAGCGCATTCATTTCAGGAATGGTGAGCATGCGGTTTGCCCGGACCGCTGCGTGGCAAGCCATGGTGGAAAGCAATTCATTACGCTGGCTTTCAATCTCCAAAGCCTGCCCATGCTCGGCAAGTTCAGCCAAAGTATCTCGCACCAAGGTTGCCGGCTCGCTCTCAGAGAGCAATACTGGCAGAGCACGCACTGCAATCTGCTGGCTGCCCAGTAGACTTAAATCGAAACCCAGACGCTGCAAGGTCTCCTGATGTTTTTTCAATGTCTCCATCTCAAGAGGCGATGCACTCAACGCGATGGGCGCAAGCAATGCTTGGCTCGGCAGCGGGCCTGCTTGCGTCTCAAACTGCTGCTTCATGGATTCATAAACAATGCGCTCGTGGGCGGCATGCATATCGACTACGACGAGACCCGCCTTGTTTTGCGCCAATACATAAACGCCATGTACTTGAGCGATTGCAAACCCTAGCGGATGCTCATCATTGCCAGGGGGCTGCGCGGCCAGCCCTGCAGCCTGGGGCCTTGAATACGATTGCGCCGGCCAAGGCTCACTTGCACGCGCAAAAGATGCAGCGCCTAGATCAAGCGATACGGGCTGCCAATCTCGGGTCGGTGAAATGCCTGACTGACTCAAGCCCATGGCGCCCGACGCCATGCCAGAGCTTTCACGCGATGACATGCTCGCACCCAAGGCATCGCGCACAACCCGATACACGGCTTGATGGATGGCCGCACTGTCGCGAAAACGGACTTCGGTTTTGGCCGGATGGACATTCACATCCACCAACTCGGGGTCGATTTCAATGGCGAGCACGAAGGCTGGCTGACGATCACCATGAAGCACATCGCTATAGGCGCTACGCATGGCATGTAATAGCACCCGGTCTTTCACAGCCCG
Organism: uncultured Burkholderiaceae bacterium; assembly: GCA_964582195.1. Lineage (GTDB taxonomy): Bacteria > Pseudomonadota > Gammaproteobacteria > Burkholderiales > Burkholderiaceae_A > Lacustribacter. Next base: position 547,462 of record CAZOQN010000001.1, read on the forward strand.
ATTGTTGACATAGAAATACTGATCGTCGGCTTTGGTGCGAGATTCTGTCGCAGGAGCCAGCCAGGCACGCACCTGCAAGGGGCCAGCCTGCGCATTCGCAATACGTAAAACGCCTTTTTCCACCCTCAAGCACTGGGCGATTCGCGCCTGTGCGCTGCCAGAAACGAAACGCAGAAGTGGCTTGCCCTGGTGCGATAACAGCCACTGGATATCCGGCTGTATTAGCGCAGCCTTTACAAAAACGTCTTTGCAATGATTGAGCTCAGTGGCAGGCGACTTGAGAAAACGCTTACGAGCCGGTACTTGATCAAAAAGCCCGGCCACCTCAATGTGCGTTCCCTGGCTGCCCGATGCGGGAGAGACGGCCCATTGCCCGGAGTGATTGTCAATTCGGCTTGCATGCTTGGCTTCCGACGTTTTGCTGGTGATCGCAAGGCGAGACACCGAGGCAATGGCCGCGAGGGCCTCGCCACGAAAGCCATGGGTCATGACCCGAGATAAGTCCTGCAAAGAACCAATCTTGCTTGTCGCATGACGCTGCACCGCCAGGGGTAGCTCATTTGCGGAGATGCCTGCGCCGTCATCGCGTACACGAATGGCACGTATGCCACCTTCTTCAAGCTCAACGCTTATTTGCGAAGCGCCTGCATCAATAGCGTTTTCCAAAAGCTCTTTGATCACGGAGGCTGGCCGCTCCACCACTTCGCCTGCGGCGATTTGACTAATTAGTGCATCGGGCAAAACTTGAATGGGCATGGGCTACATCATCCTTGATCTTGCAAGCGGCGGGTTAGCCCGGAAATAACGCCGAATGCCCTCCATTAACGCATCGGCCATTTGTTCCTGATAAGCCTGATCTTTCAGCCTTCTCTCTTCATCGGGGTTGCTGATGAATGCGGTCTCGACCAACACCGATGGAATATCGGGTGCGCGCAAAACGGCAAAGCCTGCCTGCTCAACACGGGTTTTGTGCAAGACATTCACGCCGCCAATTTCCTGCAGCAAGGCCTTGCCTAATTGCAGGGAGTCTTTAATCTGCGCTGTGGTGGACATATCAAGCAGCACTTCAGCGACCTGTCGGTCCTTGTGCCGAATATTGACGCCGCCTACCAGGTCGGCGCTGTTTTCCCGGTTCGCCATCCACCGTGCCGCTGCACTTGATGCACCCTTTTCAGACAGCGCAAACACCGACGAGCCCCTTGCATTGGGCGATATCCAGGCATCGGCATGAATCGAGATGAATAAATCGGCCTGAACACGCCTTGCCCGCTGAACCCTAATGTGCAGCGGCACAAAATAATCGCCATTGCGGGTCATATAAGCCCGCATATTCGGCTCTTGATCAATTCGTTTTTTTAGCCTTCGCGCAATCGAAAGCACCACATCTTTTTCAAAAGTTCCCCGCTTGCCGATGGCACCCGGGTCTTCCCCGCCGTGGCCAGGATCCAGAGCAATGGTCACTAAACGGCTCACTACAGGTTTGCGCGCAGGCGATGTCGATTTCTCCCGTGTGGGATCAGTGATCTCGGGCGCCCTTGCAACTGCGGGCGGCGTGGCCCGCTCTTTTTCGTAGTTGGCAAGAAAAGTCATGAGCGGGTCGGGGTCGACCTCGGGGTATAGATCAATGACCAGACGGTTCTGATATTGGGCAATCGCCGGCAGGCTAAACACCTGCGGCTTAATTGTCTGCTTGAGATCAAACACAATGCGCACAACATCGGTTTGAAACTGGCCAACTCGCACCGACTTCAAATACGGATCGTCGTTGCTCGTGCGAGCAGTGAGTTCACGCAGCTTGTCGTTTAGGACAACGCCTTGTAAATCCACGACAAAGCGAGGCGGGTCTGACAGCGTTGAGGTGCTGTAACGCATGCCCTCGGCATCGATTTCAATCGCAACACGGGTGTAGTCTGAGGCGGGCCAAACACGAACTGCCACCACATTGATGCCCGCGCCGAATACGGGCTTTAGGCCAACCAACAAAGTGGCGCCCCCTGCAAGCAGCACGGTGCGCCGCCTCATGCGCCATGCCCCGATTCTGCGACCTGCTCTTGCCACTTCGAGAGATACGGGCCGATTGCAATGCCGTCTTGTTGATCAAAAAAATGAAGCGCAATGTTGCGGGGCGCTGATGCCTCGGCATCTTGCTGCCAGCCAATTGAGACTTCGATATGGGGCTTGGGCAGACCTTGCGCGTGTTCGGGCCATTCAATCAACACAATGGCTTGCTGCGCGAGCAAATCCCGCAAGCCTCCGCCCTGCCATTGGAGAGGGTCAGACTGACGATAAAAATCAAGGTGGTGGAAAACACGGCCCTCGTGTTCGTAAGTTTCTGCAACGCTAAAGCTTGGGCTTTTGATACGGCCTGCAATGCCACAAGCCCGAAGAAAAGCCCGCACCCAAGTAGTTTTGCCCGCGCCCAGGTTGCCCGAGAGTGTGATCCGCAGTCCAACACCCGCAGGCGCTTTGGCAATAGCGGCTTGGGCCAGGCTGGCGGTTGCCCGCGCAATGGCTGCCGCCATGCTTTCATCAGCCTTCTCAAAGCGACGGGCCGCAAGCAGAACAGGGTTTTGGCGCATACTTTTGTGCATGGTGTTTGATGACAAACGACTCATTCTAATTGCCCAGGGCCTTGGTTTTTCGCGCATCGGCGTGGCGAACCTTGATGCGAAAGACAGTTTGCGCGATGAAATGGTTCAGTTTGCAGACTGGCTCGCCCGAGGCTATCAAGGCGATATGGACTACCTAGGCCGGCATGCACCGATTCGGCAAAACCCTCGCATGCTGCTCGAATCGCAAGACTCCCCACACCTGCGGGCAATCGTAGTGCTGATGAACTACCTTCCCGCCTCGACTCACAAGAACTGGCAAGAAAGCCATTCGGAGGCACTTGAAGACCCGAAACGCGCAGTGGTTTCGGTCTATGCCCACGGCCGCGACTATCACAAGGTGCTTCGTTCACGGCTAAGTCAGCTTGCAGCAAAGCTTTCCGCGGATGCCCACGGCATGTATCAATTCAGGGCCTGTGTTGACTCTGCACCGGTTCTGGAAGTGGCCTTGGCCAAACGCTGCGGGCTTGGCTGGCGAGGCAAGCACACCTTGCTGCTTAATCGTGAGCAAGGCAGCATGTTTTTTCTCGGCGTCTTGCTCACTGACATGCCGATTGCGCCCATGCAATGGGCACCCGATGTTTCCGAATCAGAAGAAGGGCATTGCGGAAGCTGCACCAAATGCCTGGATATTTGCCCAACCCAGGCCTTCGTTGGGCCCTATCGGCTTGATGCAAGGCGCTGCATCTCATACTTAACGATTGAACACAAGGGCAGCATTCCCTCAGATCTTCGCCCGTTAATTGGCAATCGTGTCTATGGATGTGATGACTGCCAGCAGGCATGCCCCTGGAACCAATATGCGCAGGTGGCCAGTGTTTCCGACTTCGATGTTCGAAACGGACTGGATAGCGCCGAGCTAATTGAACTCTTTGGCTGGACGCAAGAGGAGTTCGCCTCGCGGCATCAGGGCAGCGCGATCTTGCGCATCGGCTATGAACGCTGGCTACGCAATCTTGCGGTGGCTATAGGCAACAGTCTTGCGAGTGCAAATTGTGAAGAGCCCTTGCGTTCTGATTTGCTTGCTGCCTTAAAAAGACGCGAGAACGATGCTTCGGAGTTGGTCAGAGAACATGTTGCCTGGGCACTCACAACAAAGCATACCAAGCTGTAATTGTTGCCATTGATGCCAAGGTGGAGAGCGACACCAGGCCTGCGGTAAGCGGGCCATTGCCGCCCATGCGTGCAGCCAGAATGTAAGCGCTGGTTGCCGTGGGCATGGCGGCAAACAAAACCGCAAGGTCGCGCTGCATTCCCGTAACGCCGAACCAAATACACAGGCCCCAGGCCAAGGCCGGCAGCACGAGCAGCTTGATTGCTGTAATCGATGCCGCTTGAATCCGGCCGGTCATGTTTTGAATTCCCGCAAAGCTCAAGCCCGCGCCCACACACAGCAATCCCAGCGCCAACGCGGCGGAGCTGGCCCGATCGAGCAGGTTATAAACAATCCCTGGTGGACTCAAAGAAAAGACGTTTGCAACGAGCCCGGCAACGGTTCCGATAATCAAGGGATTGCGGGAAAGCTCCTTGAACAAACGGCCTGGGTGAAAAGTGTTGGCCAAAAAAGAAACCGCCAACAAATTCGCAAGCGGAACAGTAAAGCCGATGGTCACCGCCATGAGCGCCAAGCCCTCGCTGCCCGCAGCACGCGACGCCACGGCAAAGGCAATATAGGTGTTGAAACGAAAGGCGCACTGCACGCCGGAGGCCCAGTCGGTTCGGTTCATGCCCGGGATGAAACGAGTGAGCAAGCCTAATGCGCTGCCTGCCAGCATGGTGATGACGGCAATTTGCACGACAAAGGCCGTTTGCCCAAGTGCGAGATTGCTGCGGCTAATTGCCGCAAAAAGCAGCGCGGGGAAAAAGACGAAGTAAACCAGCTTTTCAGCGCCCTCCCAGAAACTCCGAGTAAGCCACTGGGTGCGCACCATGGCAAAGCCCGCCGCAATCATGGCGAAATCGGGGAAAAGAAGTGAAAATCCGTTCATGGCCGCTGAAAAAGATCTTCAGTCTACCCTTGCCACCCAAAGCCGTGCGGAGGTTGACCGGTTCTGTGATGCGCTTTGGCTCGAAGACGGCTTGTCGCAAAACACTTTGTCGGCCTATCGGCAGGATTTGTATGACCTGGCCGATTGGCTCGCAGGCCAACGAGGTGTCGCCATTGCCCAAGCCTCTCGGGAGCATGTGAGCCGATATTTTTCAGACCGCTTTGCAGGAATTCGGGCAAGCACCGCCAACCGCAGGCTGTCATCGATGCGTCGCTTTTACGGCTGGGTCTTGCTACAAGGCAGGCGCGATGATGACCCATGTCTGCTGCTCAAAAGCGCCAAGCGCCCCGCACGCTTTCCGAAAGCGCCCGTTGAGTCACAAGTGGAAAGCCTGCTCAATGCCCCCAGGGTTGAAACCGCCCTTGGCTTGCGTGATCGGGCCATGCTGGAGATGATGTATGCGGCGGGCCTGCGTGTGAGCGAGCTCATCGGCATGAAAAGCATCAATGTTTCGGCCTCGGATGCTGTGGTGCGCGTCATCGGCAAAGGTGACAAAGAGCGCATTGTTCCAATCGGCGAAGAAGCGATGAGCTGGCTGTCTCGCTATCTGCAAGAGTCGCGGCCCTTGCTGCTAGCGGGCAGACAGAGTGACGCCCTGTTTGTGACCGAGCGGGCCCAGGCCATGACCCGGCAGCGGTTTTGGAAAATCATCAAAGATTATGGAAAGGCTGCAGGGCTGCCGATGGCGCTCTCGCCGCACACGCTTCGACATGCTTTTGCCACGCATTTGCTCAACCACGGCGCAGACCTTCGGGCCGTGCAAATGCTGTTGGGCCATGCAGACATCTCCACCACCCAGGTCTATACCCACGTGGCCAATGACCGGCTGCGGGCCATTCATGCGAAACATCATCCGCGGGCATAGAATTTCACACCATGTCCTATAAAATGATTCTTGGCGCTATCGGCATTGCAGCGTATCTGATCGGCTCAATCTCGTTTGCCATTGTGGTGAGCCGGCTGCGGGGCTTAAGCGACCCGCGCACCTTTGGCTCAGGCAACCCGGGTGCGACCAATGTCTTGCGCAGCGGAGATAAGGTCGCTGCCGCACTCACCTTGTTGGGAGATGCCTTGAAAGGCTGGGTTGTCGTGGCGATGGCAGCCTGGCTCGTGCCGAGTTACTTGCCCGCTCCTTTGCAGATGACTGCCATTTCCATAGCGGCATTCGCCGTGTTTCTCGGCCATCTCTTTCCGGTCTACTTTCGTTTTGAAGGCGGCAAGGGCGTGGCCACTGCCTTTGGCGTGCTCGTTGCACTCGATGCCTGGCTTGGCCTGATCGTTGGGCTGATCTGGCTCGTGGTTGCAAAAGTGGGAAGAATTTCCTCAGTCGCTGCGCTTAGCGCAGCAGTGGCCGCCCCCCTTATCACCTTATGGCGTCACGGCTTGGGCGTGATGTTTTGGTCGGTGCTTGCAATTGCAATCTTGCTGGTCATTCGTCACAAGAAAAATATTGAGCAGCTACTCAAAGGCGAGGAGAAAGCGTTTAAACGCCCCTCGCAGTAACACTATTGCACGATCGTCAGTGGCTCGCCTGCATTACGGGCCCGCACCTCCCCAATCCGATACACGCGCTCGCCTTGTATGGTGAGATGTGCCGCAACTGATTCAACTTGCGAGGCTGCAACCACAACCACCATGCCAAGGCCACAGTTAAACACCCGGTGCATTTCATCGTCGGGCACATTGCCCTGCGACTGCAGCCAGGCCATCACGGGCGGCAATGTCCAGGAATTTCGATGCAGCACAGCGGTCAGGGCTTCGGGCAATACACGAGGCACATTGCCCACCAATCCGCCCCCGGTAATGTGGGCCATGGCCTTGATTGAATCACGATGGGCGGCAAGCGCAGACAGCATCGATTTCACATAAAGCCGAGTCGGTGCCATCACCAGATCAGCCAATGGCGCATCGGTGCCAGGCACCTTCACTTCATTCAATGCATGAACACTTAATTCGCCGCAGGCACGCTCCAACACTTTGCGCACCAAGGAATAGCCATTGCTGTGAAAGCCGCTTGAAGCCAGGCCCAAGAGCACATCGCCAGCCGCAACACGACTGCCATCCAGAATTTGGCTGCGCTCAACTGCACCCACTGCAAAGCCTGCAAGATCGTATTCACCTTCAGGGTACATGCCCGGCATTTCCGCCGTCTCGCCCCCAATCAAGGCACAGCCCGAGAGCTCGCAGCCCTTTGCAATGCCGCCTACGACACTGGCTGCAGTGTCAATAGAGAGTTTGCCGCAGGCAAAGTAATCGAGAAAAAACAATGGCTCAGCGCCTTGCACCAGCACGTCGTTAACACTCATGGCGACCAGGTCAATGCCCACGGTATCGTGACGATTTAGGGCAAATGCAAGCTTGAGCTTGGTGCCCACGCCATCGGTGCCAGACACCAAGACAGGCTCTTTGTAATTCTTGGGCACCTCAAACAATGCCCCAAAGCCGCCAATGCCCCCCAAGACCTCGGGCCGCATGGTGCGCTTGGCCAGAGGCTTGATGCGATCGACCAGGGCATCGCCTGCATCGATATCCACCCCAGCGTCCCGATAAGTCATGGGCGTATTGGAGCCAGCATTCTTGGCGTTAGAGTCCATAGTGGTGTTTCTTTCTAAAATCACCATTTTAGTGAATCGAACACAATCCCCTGACAGGCAATCCCGAGCCCACATGCAACTGCCCCTGCAACTCATTGACCCTCCCGCCCCAAGGCTTTCCGATGGGGTCGTGGGCCGCAACAGCCAAGCACTTAAGGCGCTTGAGGCGTTTGCCTTGCAGGCCAAAATCCCCGGCTTTGCAACGCTGTGCCTGTGGGGGTCGCCCGGCAGCGGCAAAAGCTTCTGGCTTGGCGCCTGGCAGGCCGAGCTGCCTGATTTGGCTCAGATGATTGACTGCGCGAAAACCCAAGCGGTCATAAACCTGGTCAACGATGAGCCCAAAGGGCAGCGGCTCTGGCTGCTCGATAACCTGGATCAGTCGAGTCCCGAGACGGTGGAAGCCCTGTTTCGCCTCTACAATGCAGCGCGAGAACACGGGCACCGCATTGTTGCGTCAACAAGCGCTCCGCCGATTCGGCTCTGCCTGCGTGAGGACTTGCGAACCCGGGTGGGCCAGGGCCTGGTGTTTGAGCTGCAGGAGCTGAGTGACGAGGAGAAAAAACAGGCCTTGCGCGAGCGGGCTTCTAAAATGGCCTTGCCGCTTTCTGAAGAGGCGCTTGGCTATCTCATGACGAGGTTGCCTCGAGATCTTGGCTTGTTGGCCCGAGTTCTCGATGCGCTAAACGAGTTATCGCTCTCGAAGAAAAGGCCTGCGACATTGCCACTGCTTAAAGAACTTTTGGACACTGCCGATGCAAAGACTCGCCTTGTTTGATCTGGATAACACCCTGTTGCCCATCGACAGCGATGTCTGCTGGGCGAAATTCCTAATCGATCAAAAGGTAGTGAATGCCGAGTGGTATGCCAAGCGCAATGACCATTTCTATGCCCAGTACTGCGCGGGCACTCTCGATATATACGAGTTTCTTGATTTCCAGCTAGCGCCCTTGGCCCAACACTCCAGGCAACAGCTGGTGCAATGGCGATCAGAGTTTTTAGAAACGGTGATTCGGCCGCAGATGTTGCCCGCGGCCCATGACCTGGTGAGACAACATCAAGACACCGGGGCGCTTTGTGCGATTGTCACCGCCACCAACTCATTCATTACCGGGCCAATTGCCCATGCTTTTGGCGTGGAGCATTTGATTGCCACCGAAATTGAAATTGCTGCCAATGGCGAATTCACCGGCAAGCCCCTTGGCCTGCCAAGCTTTCGCGAAGGCAAAGTCACGCGGGTGGAACAGTGGCTTGCCCAGCAAGGCCTGGGCCTTGCTGAATTTGAGTTCTCCACTTTTTACAGCGACTCGTTTAACGACTTGCCGCTGCTCTCACGCGTCAAACACCCGGTTGCCGTAAATCCGGACAAACGTCTTTTTGAGCATGCAAAGGCGCAACAATGGCAGGTGCTCGAGCTCTTTCCAAGAGTTGAGAGCACCGATGACTAAGCCTTTCACATGATCAAAAAATTATTTAAAAACCTCGCCAAGCTCAGAAACACCAAGCTGTCGATCAAGGCCTTGCGCCGCTCTGGCGAGAAAGTGCCGCACGAGCCTGAGATCTTCAAAGGCTCGCGCATTGGTATCGACCCAAGGCTCGTATCCAATGCGGCGATGCGCACCGTGGAGGGCCTGCAAAAAGCAGGGTTTAAAGCTTTTGTCGTGGGTGGAGCCGTGCGAGACCTGCTGCTTGGCATCCGGCCCAAAGACTTTGATATCGCCACCAATGCCGAGCCTGAGGAGGTTCAAAAGGCATTTCGCCGGGCCCGTATCATCGGGCGCCGGTTTCGATTGGTGCATGTCATGTTCGGGCCCGAGACGATTGAAGTCTCGACCTTTCGGGCGCTGCAGGCTGAGGATGTGGATGTGGATGAGCACGGCCGTGTGCTGCGCGACAATGTCTTTGGTGAGCAGCACGAGGATGCAACGCGCCGTGACTTCACAGTCAATGCGCTTTACTACGACCCGATCAGTGACACGGTGCTCGATTATCACCGTGGCGTTTCTGATCTGAAATCGAAAACACTGCGCATGATCGGCGAGCCCGCTCACCGCTACCGCGAAGACCCGGTACGCATGCTTCGTGCCGTGCGGCTTTCCACAAAGCTCGGCTTTTCAATTGATCCCGCCACCCGCGCACCGATTGAAGAGATGGCCGCCCTGATTCGCAATGTGCCCAACGCTCGCTTGTTTGACGAGATGATGAAGCTCTTTAATTCAGGTAACGCCTATGAAGGGCTGCGCATGCTGCGCGATCAGGGCCTGCATCATGGCTGCCTGCCCTTGCTTGACCTGGTGTTTGATAATCCCGACCCCAAAGCCTTAGATTTTGTAGCCCGCGCACTCAAATCGACCGATGCCCGTATCCATGCGGGCAAACCCGTTTCGGCGGGCTTTCTGTTTGCAGCCTTGCTATGGTCAATGGTTGATGTGCGATGGAGGGCCATTCATGCACAAGGCACCCATCTGATCCCTGCTTTGAATCAGGCAATTGATGAAGTGGTGGAAGAGCAGCTCGACAGCCTGGCCATTCAGCGACGCTATGTTGCCGATATGCGAGAAATTTGGCTGATGCAGCCGCGGTTCGAGAAACGTCAAGCCGCCTCGGCGAATCGGCTAGCAGAACATGTCCGTTTTCGTGCTGGCCTGGATTTCATGCTGCTGCGTGCAGAGTCTGGCCAGTTTGATGAAACCTTGGCCCAGTGGTGGAACGAATTTGCGAGCACAGATGGGCAGACACGCAGCGAATTGCTGGCGCAAGTGACTGCATCGCGTGCGGGTGGAGCAAAAAAACCGCGTCGCAGACGGCCTCGCAAATCAGAGGCCTCCTCATCGCCAAGCCAGGCTGAAAACCCAGACCAATGAGCCTGCTCGTTCACCGCGCTGCCATTGCCCTTGGCGCGAATCTGGGCGAGCGTGAGCAGGCCATTCATGCGGCGATCCAATGCTTGCAGGCGCACCCTGAGATTCAACCGACACGCGTGTCTCGGCTCTATCGGACCAAGCCTGTTGATGCACAAGGCCCGGATTTTTGCAATGCTGCTGCCATCGTTGAGACGACGCTTGGGCCAAAGGCCCTGCTAGACGCATTGCTCGACATTGAAAAGCAGCTTGGCCGAACCCGAAGCACTCGCAACGCGCCCAGAACCATTGACCTTGACTTAATCGCCCACAACGATTGCTTCATGGCGCTTCCTGATCTGACACTTCCCCATCCGCGTGCGCATGCGCGTGCATTTGTCTTGATTCCCTTGTGTGAGATTGACAACACCGTGATGCTCGGCCCCGCCAACAAAGGCCTCTTAAAGCCTGCGCCGGAATGGCTCAGGGACCTTGACCCAATACTTTGCCAGCAGGTCACGCCATGGTGAGACAATTGTGCTCATGAAAGACTCCGTCAACGTCTTCGCAGAAAAGCCAGCATGGGCCCAGCGCTTTCGCTCGATTGTGTTTGAGGGTCCAATTGGCGTGGGCAAAAGCAGCCTGGCAGTGAAATTTGCCGAGCGGTTTGGCTTTAGGCCTTTGCTCGAAGCCCCGCAGGAAAACCCATTTCTGGAGAAGTTCTACCGGGACAGCAGCCGTTATGCCCTGCCCACACAGCTCTTTTTTTTATTTCAGCGCATTGATCAGTTAAGGGAGATTACACAACGAGATTTTTTCGTCGAGCATGTGGTGAGTGACTTCATGATTGAAAAAGACCCGCTGTTTGCCAACCTCACGCTCAACGATGAAGAGCTCTCGCTCTACCGAAAAATTTTTGAAGCCCAAAAGCCACAAGCGCCACAGCCCGATCTGGTCATTGTGCTGCAAGCCTCGGAAGACGCTCTCATTGAGCGGATCCGCACGCGAGGGGTTCCGATGGAGCAGTACATCTCGGAGGACTATCTTCGCAGACTCTCGCAAGCCTACACGCATTACTTTCATCAATACGAGAGCGCACCGCTGCTGATTATCAATACCGATCAGCTCAACCCGATTGATCGCGAGGAAGACTTCAATGCCTTAGTGCAGCAGATCGCCAATTTCAAAGGCCGCCGAAGCTTCTTTAACGCCTTGTACAACTAAAGAGAGTTTATGAAAGTTGTTCACACCATTGAAGCCCTTCGGGCCCAGCTGCGGGGCCAGCTACGGACCGCCTTTGTGCCAACCATGGGCAATCTGCATGAGGGCCATTTGTCGCTCATGCGATTGGCCGCCAATCATGGCGACCCAGTGGTGGCCTCGATTTTTGTGAATCGGCTTCAGTTTGGGCCTAACGAAGACTTCGACAAATACCCGCGAACGCTGCAAGAAGACATTGCCAAGCTTGAGTCTGAGGGGGTGTATGTGTTGTTTGCGCCCGATGAGCGAGAGATGTACCCCGTGCCGCAAGAGTTTCGCATCAGCCCGCCTAAAAACCTTGGCGATATTTTAGAAGGCGAGTTTCGGCCCGGGTTTTTCGCGGGCGTGACCACCGTGGTGATGAAGCTCTTTCAGTGCGTTGGCCCGCAGTATTCCGTGTTTGGAAAAAAAGACTATCAACAGCTCATGATCGTGCGACAGATGTGTGAGCAGTTCTCCATTCCAACGCAGATTATTCCTGCAGAAACTGTCCGCGAGCCCGATGGGCTGGCCATGTCTTCACGCAACCGTTACTTGTCGGCTGAGGAGCGCGAGGAAGCGGTGTGGCTCTCGAAAACCTTGCAAGAAGTTGCCCAGCGTGTGCGCTCAGGCGTGGGCCAAGGCAGCCTTCGGGTCGATGATATCGCCGACCTGGAAGCAGCTGCCCGCCAGATCCTGAATCAGCGCGGCTGGAAGACGGATTACATTTCCATCAAGCGACGCGCGGATCTAACCTCGCCGCAAGCACAGGACCTGAGCGAGCCCAATCAATTGGTGGTGCTCGGCGCCGCAAAGCTCGGGGCAACCAGGTTAATCGACAATCTGGAGATTTAAGTCGGCAGATTGACATGGCTCGCCTCGCGAGCCTCGCAATGACGGACTTTTAGCGAATCAAAATCGCCACGACCAATGCGGCAATAAAGACTACCGCCATGGTCTTCAGAATCGTCTTTGAGTTTTTCGAAGGGGGATTCATCTTCAGCGCCTCTCGCAAATGGGCATTCGCCCTCAGGCCATGGCGTCGGGTGGCGTGTTTCTCTGCTGCCGCATGGTCAGATACTTGCCCAGGGCGATCACGACAACAACGCCAACAACCGCCAAGGCATGGGGCGGCAAACCCACGGTGACATTCCAGAAATCGCGAAAACCTGGATCACCTTGCAGCATGTCTCCTGCCAGATAACCCAAGAGGCCGCCACCCGCCACCACGAGCCAAGAAAAACGATTCATCAGGGCTAACACAAGCTTAGAGCCCCAGACTACCAGAGGGATAGACAAGGCCAGCCCAAAGATCAAAAGGAATATGCTGCCCTTCGCGGCACTGGCTACCGCAATCACGTTATCGAGCGACATCGCAAAGTCGGCGATCACAATGGTTTTGATCGCTGCAAAGAGACGATCTTTCCCCTCGATGTGCATGCCCTCTTCTTCGTGCTGTGGCATAACAAGCTTGATGCCGATCCAGACCAGGAGCAGACCACCCAAGGTTTTCAGGAAGGGAATTTCGAGAAGCTGCACCGCAAACGCAGTCAGGACCACGCGCAGCGCTACAGCCGCAAATACGCCCCAGAAGATTCCGAGCCTGCGCTGTTTTTCGGGAAGGTTTCGGCATGCCAAAGCGATAACAATGGCATTGTCGCCCGATAGCAGCAAGTCGATCCAGACAATCTGCAGCAGTGCAATCCAAAACGCTGGGCTACCGAACTCCATCAAGGTTTCCTCTTAGGGCCTGCTCACTTTAGTGCCGACTTTAGTAATCTTCCCATCTCCGAGGGGTTCTTGGTGGTTTTTATTCCGCAGGCCTCCATGATTTCGAGCTTTGCTTGGGCTGTGTCAGCCCCTCCTGAGATCAATGCCCCGGCGTGGCCCATGCGCTTTCCGGGCGGCGCTGTAACCCCCGCGATAAAACCCACAATCGGCTTTTTCATGTTCTCCTTCGCCCACATCGCCGCATTGGCTTCATCGGGGCCGCCAATCTCACCGATCATGATCACGGCATCGGTTTCGGGGTCGTCGTTAAAAAGCTTGAGCACATCAATGTGCTTGAGGCCATTAATGGGGTCGCCGCCAATGCCCACAGCTGAAGACTGGCCCAAGCCCATTTCCGTGACCTGACCCACCGCTTCATAAGTGAGCGTGCCCGAGCGTGACACAATGCCAATGCGGCCCTTGCGATGAATATGGCCCGGCATGATGCCGATCTTGATTTCTTCCGGGGTAATCAGGCCAGGGCAGTTAGGCCCGAGCAACAATGTGCGCTTGTTAGCGGCCTTCATTTTGTTGCGCACCACCATCATGTCGCGCACCGGAATTCCTTCCGTAATGCAGATGACTAAATCAAGGTCGGCCTCAACGGCTTCCCAAATCGCATCGGCCGCGCCTGCGGGCGGAACGTAGATTACAGATACTGTTGCGCCCGTTGCAGCTTTTGCATCTTTGACGTTGGCATAAATAGGAATGCCCTCAAAGTCTTCGCCCGCCTTTTTCGGGTTGACGCCCGCAACGAAGCAGTTTTTTCCGTTGGCATAGTCACGGCACATACGCGTGTGGAACTGGCCTGTCTTGCCGGTGATGCCCTGGGTAATTACTTTTGTGTTTTTATTAATCAGAATCGACATATTGTTCTCCCTGAAGGCCTTAGGCTCTTTTTGTGGCGTCAACGACGCGCTGCGCCGCCTCGGCCATAGTGTCGGCCGTGATGATGGGCAAGCCGGAATCGGCAAGAATTTTCTTGCCTAAGTCTTCATTAGTGCCTTTCATGCGCACCACCAAAGGTACCTTCAAGCCAACTGCGCGTGATGCAGCCACCACGCCTTCGGCAATCACGTCGCAGCGCATGATGCCGCCGAAGATATTGACCAGAATTGCTTTCACTTTCGGATTTGAGAGCATGATCTTGAAAGCCTCGGTGACTTTTTCAGTGGTAGCACCGCCGCCGACATCGAGAAAGTTTGCGGGCTCTGCGCCGTAGAGCTTGATGGTGTCCATGGTGGCCATAGCCAGGCCTGCGCCATTGACCAAGCAGCCGATGTTGCCATCGAGCTGAATGTAGGCGAGATCGTATTTGGAAGCCTCGATTTCAGCAGGATCTTCCTCATCGAGATCGCGCATCTCGACAATTTCGGGATGGCGATACAAGGCGTTCGAATCGAAATTCCATTTCGCATCGAGTGCAATCACTTTGCCATCACCGGTGAGAATCAGGGGATTGATTTCTGCAAGCGAGGCATCGGTTTCCCAGAATGCTTGATACAAGCCTTTGAGGACGGCGCGCGCCTGCGGCACTGATGCGGCCGGCACGCCAATTTTCGCTGCGAGCTCATCGGCCTGGGCATCAGTCAGGCCGGTTGCAGGATCGGCAAAGACTTTGTGAATTTTTTCTGGATGAGTGGCAGCAACTTCTTCAATGTCCATGCCGCCCTCACTAGAGCCCATCACACAAACCTTTTGGCTAACGCGATCCGTCACCACGGCAACATAGAGCTCTTTTTTAATGTCGGCGCCTTCTTCGATCAAAAGCCTGCGAACTTTCTGGCCGCCGGGGCCGGTCTGATGGGTGACGAGTTGCATACCCAAAATGTTGGACGCATAGGTTTTCACTTCATCGAGCGACTTGGCCACTTTGACGCCGCCGCCTTTGCCGCGTCCGCCTGCGTGAATCTGGGCCTTGACCACCCAGATCGGGCCGCCCAGTTTTTCGGCCGCCTTTAATGCTTCATCAACTGAAAAGCATGGGGTGCCGCGAGGAACCGCAACACCATATTTACGCAAGATTTCCTTGCCCTGGTACTCATGAATTTTCATTGTTATACCCCCCCGAGAACGGGGGCAGTTTATCACGCACCCTTTGCGCGAAGCTCCCGAAACAGGCGGTAGATCAGCTCGGTACTAAAGCCTCTCTGAAGCAAAAAACGCTGCTGGCGCGCGGTTTGTTCGGGGCTGTCAGGCAGGCTGTCGAATCGTTTTTTCCAAACCTCTTGAATGCGTGACCACTCGGTATTGCGCAATTGCTGAGCAATCGACTCAAGATTTTCTGGTTCAACACCTTTTTGACGTAGCTCAAACATGACGCGTGCTGTGCCATAGCGCTGGCCGCGAACGCGGCTTACCGATTCAGCGTATCGCACATCGGAAAGAAGGCCTTCGTGCTCAAGCTGGTCCA
This sequence comes from uncultured Burkholderiaceae bacterium, assembly GCA_964582195.1. Lineage (GTDB taxonomy): Bacteria > Pseudomonadota > Gammaproteobacteria > Burkholderiales > Burkholderiaceae_A > Lacustribacter. Next base: position 562,972 of record CAZOQN010000001.1, read on the forward strand.
GAATTTCAGACAATTGCTCGGGAGTTTGCGCAAGCGAGCCCAATTTTTTTTCGAGCTCTTTGCGGGAGTATTCCCTTCGAGCCAAGGCAGCAATTGCCCTGGCCCGAAGGGCGGCTGAAGAAAGCGGATCGCTACTCTTGTTCTGCAACTGCCTTGGCCTCTCCGGCAGGCCTGGCGGCGACGCCAAATTTTTCGCGCAGCTTGTTTTCAATTTCGATGGCAAGCGCAGGATTTTGACGCAGAAATTCGCGGGCATTGTCTTTGCCCTGGCCAATGCGCTCGCCGTTATAGCTATACCAGGCGCCAGATTTTTCAACAATGTCGGCCTCTGAGCCAAGGTCGAGGATTTCACCTTCGCGCGAAATGCCCTCGCCGTAAAGAATGTCAAAGGTGGCCGCTTTAAATGGCGGTGCCACTTTGTTTTTCACCACTTTGACTTTTGTTTCTGAGCCTGTGACTTCTTCGCCCTTTTTAATCGAACCCGTGCGCCGAATATCGAGACGAACGGAAGAGTAAAACTTCAGGGCATTGCCACCCGTGGTGGTTTCGGGGTTGCCAAACATGACACCAATCTTCATGCGGATTTGATTGATGAAGATCACCAGGGTGTTGGTGCGGTTAATGGTGCCGGTGAGTTTTCGCAGGGCCTGAGACATGAGCCGGGCTTGCAGGCCGGGCAGTGAGTCACCCATTTCGCCTTCGATCTCTGCTTTTGGTGTAAGCGCCGCCACCGAGTCAATGACGATCAAATCGACTGAGCCAGAGCGCACTAAGGCATCGACAATTTCAAGGGCCTGCTCGCCGGTATCCGGCTGGGAGACCAAGAGCTCGCTTAAATCAACGCCGAGTTTTTGAGCGTATTGGGTATCGAGCGCATGCTCGGCATCAACGAAGGCGCAAGTGCCGCCAATTTTTTGCATCTCGGCAATGACTTGCAGAGTAAGGGTTGTTTTGCCCGAGGACTCGGGGCCGTAGATTTCAACGACCCGGCCGCGCGGCAGGCCGCCAACGCCCAAGGCCAGGTCAAGGCCCAAAGAGCCCGTGGAGACCACTTGAATATCGGGGGCAACCTCGTTTTCGCCCATGCGCATGATGGAGCCCTTGCCAAACTGTTTCTCAATTTGAGACAGGGCTGCCTGCAGCGCCTTGGCCTTCTCACCGCGGGTTTTGTCTTGTTTGTCTTGCATGTTTTTTCCTTAGTTGGGATGGGCTCAATATACTGTATAGAAAAACAGTTATCAAGTCTTATTCATTTTAGGAAGCCTCCCGCGCCTTGAATATCGGAAGATAGCCCTAGAGGGGCTAGCCTAGGCCCTTTGGATCATTGCCCCAACGAGCCCCGAGCAGGCCCGAGCGGCCGCCTGGGCCTGGATCTCGAGCCGATCGCCCGCAAAATGGCATCGCTCGCTCTGGCTGCCTGCAGGCCCTGACCAGGCGAAAAAGACCGTTCCCACAGGCTTGCCCGGCGTCGCCCCGCCTGGGCCCGCAATGCCTGTGATCGCAGCCGAAAACAAGGCTGAGACGGGGTGGTGCGCCTCGCCCTTGGCCAGAGACTGGGCGTGCTGGGCACGAATTCCGTTGGCCAGAGCCCGCGCCGTTTCGACGCTTACCGCCCCATGGGCCGACAAGGTTTCCGCAGGCACGAGCACCAGTTGAGACTTCACCGAGTTGGAATAGCAGACCACCGCGCCATCGAACCAGTGGCTTGAACCCGCGATTCGGGTGATCCAATGGCTGGCCAGACCGCCCGTGCAGGATTCGGCAAGCATGATCCGGGCATTCACTCTTAACGCCGCAAAACCCACAGCCAGGCCACAGAGCAGGCCAAGCCGGTTGAGACGATTGGAATCGACGGCCATTAAAACCAGACTTCCCAAAAATGGGCTAAGCGCAGCAGGACAGCGCATGCCAGCAGGGTGTAGGCCGCAGCGATCAGGTCATCGAGCATGACACCCCAGCCCCCCTTAATGAAACGATCAATCGTGCGAATCGGGGACGGTTTCACCACATCAAAAAAACGAAACAGCACAAACGCGGTGAGCTGAATCAACCACTCCGGCACGCTACCCATGGCATAAAAACCTGCAGGATCACTTTCTTTTGGAAGAATCCAAAGCACGAGCCAAAACGCAATAATTTCATCCCAGACCATGGCGGAGTCATCGGGCCGACCCAAGGCTTTACCGGTGTAGCTTGTGGCTCGTACACCTACCAGAAAACCTGCGGTCAACAGCAAGGCCCAGCTGAAATCGCCCATGACGGGATCCAGGATGAGAAACACAATCCAGGCCCATAAAGTCGCAACGGTGCCGGGCGCAACCGGCGCAAGGCCGCTGCCAAAACCAAATGACATCGCATGAGCGGGATGTTTTAAAAACAAATGCGAAGCCGTTGGCGATGTCGATACGGAAGCAGGTGCGATATCCATGTTGTAGGCCTGATGAGGGAGCGAATCCTAGAAATGACGAAAGCCGCCTTGTGCAAGCTGGCCGAGCAATTCATGGCTCGAAATCGGCTCGCCATCCGCGGTTTTCCAGTTTAGCGGCTGCTCGGTGCGATCCGTAACACGGCCAATTCGAGTCAGCGGCAGGTCCAAGGATTTTGAAATCGCCGCAATCTCACCTTGTTTACCCTGTGGCGCACCAAACAACAGTTCGTATTCATCTCCACCTGTGGCCGCTAGCAGCCTGGCCTCATCGATCGCCATCTCGCCGCGGCCCAGGGCTTTGCGCAATTCAACCCCTAATGGAAGCGACTCCCAAAAGACATCGGCTGATAATCTTTGCCCAAGCAAATGCCCAAGCTCAGGTTTGAGGCCATCGGAAATATCAATCGCTGCCGAGGCAATGCCACGAAGCCGCAGGCCAAGATCAACCTGCGGCTCGGGCCAGTTCAGCTTGCGGCATGCCATGCATTTCCCAACAGCGTAAGCGCCATCGCCAAGATCCCCAGAGACCCAGAGATCATCACCGGCCAAAAGTCCATCGCGGCGCAGCGCCTGCCCAATCGGCACGCGGCCCATCGCAGTAACTGAGAACGACTGCGGTGTGGTGTCAGACACCTTGACCGTATCGCCGCCAATCAAAGGGCACTGAAAACGAGCAGCCAAGTCGAACATTCCATCAAGAAACTGTTCAAGCCAAGGCCGATCAATCGAACGCAAAGCAGCTGCCAAGGTGAAGGCCACTGGCCTTGCGCCCATCGCTGCGAGATCAGACAAGTTCACCGCCAAAACTTTGTGCCCTAAAGAGCGCGGATCCACTTCGGAAAAGTAATGCCGGCCTTCCACCAGCATGTCGGTGGTCACCGCCAGTTGTTCGCCTTGCGGCAAGGCGGGAATCAATGCGGCATCATCGCCAATGCCCAAGGCCGATGGGTCTGCGAAAAATGATTGGCCCTGGGTAGCTCGGGCCTTCAATAGCTGGTCAATGAACTCGAACTCACCGAGGCTAGCCATGGGGCCGAAGGGCTGAGGCGAGCTTATCGAGCACGCCATTGATGTACTTGTGGCCATCGGTGCCGCCAAATGATTTTCCAAGCTCAACGGCTTCGTTAATCACCACACGATAAGGCACCTCGGCCACCTGCATGAATTCATAAGTGGCAAGCAACAGAATTGCATGCTCCACCGGCGAGAGCTCTTCTAGCGGGCGATCCAATGCAGCCGCAAAGGCCGTGCGGAGTTCTTCAGCATTGCGAAGTGCGCCGTGAAAAACCTGGTCGAAGTACGCCTGATCGCAGCGCGCGTAAGCCTCTTGTTCGCGCAAAAACGCATCAATCGCGCCAGCATCTTGCTGGGCAATCAGCCATTGATACAAGCCCTGAACGGCAAGGCTTCGCGATGCGCGCCGCGCACCGCGCGCTAAGCGATCCGGCCGTGAATCATGGGTATCAGTCTTCATCGCTGCTGAGCTGATCATCAATGGCAAACAACAGATTGGCCATCTCAACAGCCACTTTTGCGCAATCACGGCCTTTTTCCTGGGCGCGGGCATGGGCCTGTTCATCGGTATCCACCGTGAGCACGCCATTGGCCACAGGAATATGAAACTCCAAAGCCACCCGCGAAATTCCTGCAGCCGACTCGTTCGATACGACCTCAAAATGATAGGTCTCGCCACGGATCACAGCACCTAATGCGATAAGCGCATCAAAGCGGCCCGTTTCAGCAAGCTGCGACAAGGCCAACGGAATTTCAAGAGCCCCCGGCACAGTCACACTCACAATATCGGACTGGTCTACCCCAAGTGCCAAGAGCTCCTGCACGCAGGCCTGCCGCTGCGCGATGCCCACCGACTCATTAAAGCGCGCCTGCACAACTGCAACGCGCAAGCCCTCGCCATCGGCCATGACTTTTAGCTCATTCATGTCATCCCCCCTTGTAGCCCAAGACCTCCAGGCCAAAGCCTGTCATGCTGGGCATTTTGACCTGCTTGGACATCAGGCGCATTTTTCCTACGCCCAGATCGCGAAGAATTGCAGCGCCTAAGCCGTAGTGACGAAGCTGGCTACTGGCACCGCCTGAATTTTTCGGAGGCGCATCTTTGCCCTCAGTCAGCTTTGAAAACAACACCTGCGCAGCAGGCGCGCAATTGAGCAGCACGATCACCCCCTCGCCTTGGGCCTGAATTGTTTTCATTGCGTGCGCCAAGCTCCAGCTGTGCTTGGTGTTTTCTGTCTCTAAGGCGTCAATCACTGTAAAAGGCTCATGCACGCGCACCAGGCACTCACGATCAGTTGAGGGCCTGCCTTTCACAAGGGCAAGATGGGGCTGTCCTGCGGCGCGATCTTCGTAGGCGAACAGTTCAAATTCGCCATAAGGCGTGTTGACCTTCGATGTATGCCTGCGCTCGACTAGGCTCTCAGTGGCACTGCGGTACTTGATGAGGTCGGCGATGGTGCCAACTTTGAGGCCATGGGCTTGGGCGAATTCTAGTAAATCAGGAAGACGTGCCATGGAGCCGTCGTCTTTCAAAATCTCACAGATCACTGCAGCAGGCTCAAAGCCCGCGAGCTGCGCAAGATCACAGCCCGCCTCAGTGTGGCCAGCCCGAGCCAACACACCCCCTGGCTGGGCCTTTAAAGGAAAAATGTGGCCGGGCTGCACCAGGTCGGAGGGCTTTGCTTCTTGCGCCACCGCCGCTGCAATGGTGCGCGCGCGATCGGCTGCGCTAATGCCGGTAGTCACGCCCTGCGCTGCCTCGATTGAGACCGTAAAGGCCGTGCCGTGCGAAGAGCGGTTGTCGCTCACCATCAGGTGCAGGTTTAATTGATCGCATCGAGCCTGCGTGAGCGTTAAACAAATCAATCCACGGCCATGCTTGGCCATGAAGTTAATGGCATCAGGCGTGACACAGGAAGCCGCCATGACAAGATCCCCTTCATTCTCGCGATCTTCGTCATCGACAAGCACCACCATCTTGCCGGCACGCAGCTCGGCTATCAGTGATTCAGTATTCGATAGTGCAGCCATGAAAGTCAGTTCGTTTTTAATGAATAACGCGCAAGCATTCGCCCCACCAGCTTGGCTAGCTGGTCAAGCTCGACATTGATGGCATCGCCTGGCTTGCGCAGATGTAGGGTCGTCGCCTGCCAGGTATGCGGAATGAGGTTGACAGAAATCTCGGTGCCAGGCTCGGTGCCTGACACCGTGTCCGACACCTCATTGATGGTGAGGCTTACACCGTCAAGCGCAATCGAGCCTTTTTCGGTGACATAGGCCGACATGTGTGCAGGCAATCCAACCACAAAACGCCAGGATTCACCGGCCAGCTCAATTTGTTTCACAACGCCAGTGCCATCGATATGGCCGCTCACCATGTGGCCGCCAAGACGGTCACTGGCCCGCAGTGCTTTTTCGAGATTTACCAGGCCTGGTTGATCCAGGCGCGCAGTGCGATTCAGGCTTTCGCGCGAGACATCCACCTCAAACGCATCTTCGTTTTTTTGCACAACCGTCATGCAAGCGCCGTTGATGGCAATCGAGTCGCCAACGGAAACATCGGCCCCATCAAGCCCGCCGAACTCGACTGTCAGGCGCACCCCAGGCGCGCCCCAGGCCGATTGCTGTGCGGCGATCGGGGACACCGAACGAATTTGGCCAACGGCTTGAACGATTCCCGTAAACATGAGCAGAGTCTATCTGTCAGCCTATATTTTCACCAATCGGGACCGCAGGGCATCGCCCACCATCACGTGTTCTTTCCAGCGCCAACGCGGCGCATCATCGACTTGTGACCACGGGCCAACACCCGCTGCAATCGGGTAGCCATCGCCTAGGAATATCGGCGCCGTGTAAAGAAGCCACTCATCAATCAAGCCCAATCGCATCATGGCGCCTGTGAGTTGTGCGCCGCCTTCCACATGAATTTCATTGCACTCACGCAACGCCAGTTCCTTGAACAGGCTCGCCAGATCAAGCTTGCCCTCGGGGCCTTCCCTGGGCAGTGTCAGCAGATCGACGCCTTGGTCACGCAAGCCCTGGGCTTTCTCCCGATAGGCTGGCAAAGACAAATCGACGCAGACCGCCAGCAAGGCATTGCCCGACGCCAGTACATGGGCATTTGAATCGATCTCAAACCGCGTATCCACCACGACTCTCAAGGGCTGTCGAGAGGTGGCAACAGCACGAACATCCAAGCGGGAATTGTCTTTGCGCACGGTGCCAATGCCCGTGAGCACTGCGCATGCACGGGCACGCCACGCATGGCCGTCATCGCGGGCAGCCTGAGGTGTGATCCACTGGCTTTGGCCGCTGGGCAGGGCAGTGCGGCCATCCAAGGAAGCCGCAGATTTTGCGCGGACCCAGGGCATGCCTACGGTCATGCGTTTTACAAAACCGAGGTTGAGCTCGGCGGCCTCCTCTTGCAGCAGTCCGCACCGAACATCAATGCCAGCATCGCGCAGTGCCTGCAAACCCCTGCCTGCAACTTTGGGATTGGGGTCCTGCATCGCCACGATCACTTGCCGAATTCCAGCCTTGACCAAAGCCTCTGCACACGGCGGCGTTCTTCCAAAGTGGCTGCAAGGCTCAAGCGTGATGTAAACCGTTGCCCCCTTTGCTCTCTCAAGCCCCGCTTTCTGCAAAGCGATCACTTCGGCATGCGGGCCGCCTGCCCGCTCATGCCAGCCCTCTCCAACCACAGCGCCTTGGCTCACGATCACGCAGCCAACCCTTGGATTGGGGGTCGTTGTGAATAAACCGAGGGCCGCCAACTCCAAAGCTCGGCGCATCATGCGCTCGTCAACAGGACTAAACATGAGGCTTTGAACTTTTTCTCGTAGGCCGCCCCGTGCGCGGGCTCACCTCTTTGACAAGCTCTTGAAACTCGGCGACATCCTGAAAGCTTCTGTAGACAGAGGCAAAACGCACATAGGCCACTTTGTCGAGTTTTTTTAGCTCTTGCATGACCAACTCACCGATGCGCTGCGTGGCTACCTCACGCTCCCCGCTCGCAGCAAGCTGCTCTTGAACTTTACGAACAGATGCATCGACCATTTCGGCCGGAACCGGCCGTTTGCGAAGGGCCAGAACAAAACTGGCCCGAAGTTTTTGTTCATCGAACTCCAAGCGTGAGCCATCTTTTTTCACCACATAGGGCAAAGACAACTCAATGCGCTCAACCGTTTTGAACCGCCGGCTGCAGGCGATGCATTTTCTGCGCCTGCGAATCTCCACGCCGTCTTCCGACACCCGGGTTTCTGTGACCTGGGTGTCTTCGGATCCGCAGGAGGGGCATCGCATTGGGCTGCTTTTTTATTTGTAAACCGGGAAACGGGCCGTCAGCGCCTCGACCTGCACGCGCACTTTGGCAATCACAGACTCATCCTGCGGAGCCTCCAACACATCGGCAATCAGGTTGCCGACCAGCGTCATTTCCTGCGGGCCAAAGCCTCGGGTGGTGCACGCCGGCGTTCCGAGACGAATGCCGCTGGTCACCATTGGCTTTTCCGGGTCGTTGGGAATCGCATTCTTGTTCACCGTAATGTGAGCAAGGCCCAATGCCGCTTCAGCCGCTTTGCCTGTAATGCTCTTGGCCCGAAGGTCGACCAGCATGACATGGCTTTCCGTTCGGCCCGACACGATGCGCAAGCCACGGTTGACCAAGGCTTTGGCCAAGGCCTGTGCGTTATCGAGAATGTTTTGCGAATACACCTTGAAATCAGGCTTTAAGGCCTCGCCAAACGCAACTGCTTTGGCTGCAATCACATGCATGAGCGGGCCGCCTTGCAGGCCTGGAAATACCGCACTATTGATGGCCTTTTCATGCTCAGCCTTCATCAGAATGATGCCCCCGCGTGGGCCGCGCAGACTCTTGTGCGTGGTAGAGGTGACCACATCGGCATACGGCACAGGGTTGGGGTACACGCCGCCTGCAATGAGGCCCGAGTAATGGGCCATATCGACCATAAAGATTGCGCCAATTTCTTTGGCTACTTTTGCAAATCGTGCCCAATCGGTTTTCAGTGCATAAGCCGATGCGCCTGCGATCAAAAGCTTTGGCCTATGCTCGCGGGCCAGAGCCTCCATTCGGTCGTAATCAATTTCCTCTTTCGCATTTAAGCCATACGCTACGACATTGAACCACTTGCCAGACATGTTCAAAGGCATTCCGTGTGTCAAATGGCCGCCTTCTGCAAGTGATAAGCCCATGATGGTGTCGCCAGGCTTTAAAAATGCGAGAAACACCGCCTGATTGGCCTGCGCGCCGGAGTGCGGCTGCACATTGGCGCAATCAGCGCCGTAGAGCTTCTTTAAGCGCTCGATGGCCAGGGTTTCGACTACATCGACATGCTCACAGCCGCCGTAGTAACGCCTGCCAGGATAGCCTTCCGCATACTTGTTGGTGAGCTGCGAGCCCTGTGCAGTCATGACGGCAGGGCTTGCATAGTTCTCGGAGGCGATCAGCTCAATGTGAGCTTCTTGGCGCGCGTTTTCCGCATGAATCGCCGCAGCGACATCAGGGTCTAGTTGAGCAAGCGGGACGTGGCGATCAAACATAAGAGTTCCTGTTAGACGTTGTAAGAGAAGAGGCTGCGCCTGAATTAGAGGCCTGATTTTCAAGCTGGGCCTGCGCCACGGAAAGCACACACCATTGGAACCAGAGCACGCCGAAAATCAGGTGGGCTGCCAGCAAATGCGTGGGCTGGGCAATCGCGGGAAAGCCCAAGTGGTTCAGAGCGCCGCCCAAGAGCATTTCGAATATGACCAGGCCCACCAGGCCATAGGCGGCCTTTCCTACCGCGGTGCGCCGCAACGGGCCGAGCAAAACCTTCCAGGTCATGAAAAGCGCAAGGCCAAGAATGACCCATGAAAATGAGCGATGAAAATAAAAAATGGCGGGCGCAAGCTCAAGCCACTCGGCACGCTCAATATCAGTTGCGCTTCGGCTGATCAGATCGATGCTTTCACGAATCTGTAAGCCCGAAATGATTTGCACAATCAGCGCAGCGAGCGTAAAGAGCAAGAGCGGACGAAACCATGGAGGCAACACCCCCGCGATCTCGGAAGAGAGACGATATCGCTCGGCACGGGTTGTTGAATAGATCAAAGCCATTTGCACTAGAAATGCCCCAGCCATGTGCAAGGAGATGATGACAGGCTTGAGATTGCTGGCCACAACTTGGGAGCCCAGCCAGCCGTTAAACATCACCGCAAGCAAGGCGAGAACCGCAACCCAAAAAACGGGGGCATCGATTTTTCGAAACCGGTATGTCACGGCCACAAAACCAATGATTAACAGGCCAATCGAGGCGCCCACTAAACGATTGATGTATTCAATCCACGTCTTGGTCGCATCAAAAGGGGCTTTGTCATAGCCACGATCGGCATAGATCTCGCGCCAGTTGGGCGGCAGCTGGCTTTCATGGGTTGGGGGAATGAGCTGGCCAAAACACAGGGGCCAGTCAGGGCATCCCATGCCTGCGCCCGTAGCGCGCACTGTGCCACCCACGAGGATCAGGAAATACACCGCAATAATGGCAATCAAACCAACACGTTTTACATTCATGACAGTATCACCCTTGCAAATTTTCTTTTTCCCACTTGCAACACATAAGTTCCTGCTGCAAGGGTAAGCCCACGGTCGGCGACTCTTTCACCATCGATGCGCACTCCTCCTTGCTCAATGTTGCGCACCGCCTCAGTCGAAGATGGCGCAAGGCCTGCGGCCTTTAGCATGGCAACAAGGCCAAGAGGCGCACCACTAAGCCGCACTTCCGGCATTTCATCGGGAATGGCGCCTTGCTTGAAGCGGGCCTCGAAATCGGCAAGCGCATGCTCCGCAGCCGCGGCGCTATGAAAACGCGCCACGATTTCCAACGCAAGGTCGACTTTGACATCGCGGGGGTTTCGGCCCGATTGCACCTCTGCTTTGAGCGCCTTGATATGAGACAGGGGCCGAAACGACAACAACTCAAAGTATTGCCACATCAGCTCATCGGAAACTGACATCAGCTTGCCAAAAATCTCAGCAGGCTTTTCTGAAATGCCCACATAGTTTCCCTTGCTTTTTGACATTTTTTCAACGCCATCGAGACCAACCAGTAAGGGCATGGTGAGAATGCACTGCGGCTCCTGGCCATATTCACGCTGCAGCTCGCGGCCAACAAGCAAGTTAAATTTCTGGTCGGTGCCGCCAAGCTCAAGATCAGCCTTCAGAGCTACGGAATCATAGCCTTGCACCAGGGGGTATAAGAATTCGTGCACCGAGATTGGGGTGCCTGACTTGTAACGCTTGGTGAAATCATCGCGCTCGAGCATGCGGGCCACGGTATAGCGGGCCGCAAGCTGGACCATGCCCCTTGCCCCTAAAGGGTCAAGCCATTCCGAATTCCTTCGTATCTCGGTCTTTTCAGCATTAAGCACGAGTGCTGCCTGCTTGAAATACGTCTGGGCATTGGCAGAGATCTCCTCTGCCGATAAGGGCGGGCGGGTAGCGTTTCGGCCCGTGGGGTCGCCAATCAAGGCCGTGAAATCCCCCACTAAAAAAATTACGGTGTGGCCCAGGTCTTGAAGCTGACGCAGTTTGTTGAGAACCACGGTATGGCCAAGATGCAGATCCGGAGCTGTTGGGTCCAGGCCGAGCTTGATCCGCAGGGGCTCACCCGTCTTTTCACTGCGCGCAAGCTTGGCCAAAAACTCCTCGGCCACCAAGAGCTCCTCGCAGCCGCGCTCGGTGACCTCGAGCGCATGGCGCACGGTGTCGCTCAGCGAGATCTTGGCAATGCTTTGCTCCTGGCTCCGGGCGGAGCTTGCGATTGAGTTCATTCGGAAGACGCAGGCTAGATAAGAGGCTAGAATTTTAGCCCTTATGCGACGCCTGCACCTGCCTTCTGCCGACAAGCTCTGGACTATCGGCCCCGCCGCACTGGGCCTGTTTATGGCCTGCATCACTGCCCTAGGCATTGCCGGAGTGTCGGAGGCCGAGTCGAAAATGCTTGCGCAACAGGTTCGTGAGCCTGTTTCTCCGCAAAACCTTGCGGAGCAGATCAAGGCCCTGGATGCCCATGGGCTTGAGCTGACCCGCGAGGACGAAGTTCGAAAAAACGACAGCATCTCCAGCCTGCTCGAGCGGCTCGGAGTTACCGAGCCAGCCGCAATCAGCTATCTGTCAAAAGACAGGCGCACGCAGGCCGTGCTAAGAAGCAATGCGGGCAATACAGCTGTCGTGCGAATCGATCTGCAAGGAAACCTGCTGAGGCTTCAGCTGCTCAACAAGCTTGATGCCTGGATTGTTGAGCGTACGGGCGAAGGCCAGTTCGAGACCAAGACAGCGAGGCTTGGCTCAGAGCTTCAGGTCGAGCATCGCTCCGTGCAAGTCAGCCAGTCTTTTTTCGGTGCTATGGATGAAGCTGGTGTGCCCGATGCGATCACCGAACAGGTGGTGACTCTTTTTGAATCCGATCTCGACTTCCGACGCCAGGTCAAGCCCGGGGACATTGTCCGAGTCATCTACGAGAACCATCAGGTCGGCGGTCGTGACATTGGCCGGTACCGCCTGCTGGCTGTGCGCTTCGAAGCTGGCGAAAAAACCTATGAAGCCCTTTACTTCGAACACCCTGAGACAGGCCGGGGGAATTACTACGATGCCGAAGGGCAGTCGGTGATGCGTGGCTTTTTGGCGGCGCCCCTTCGGTATACGCGAATGTCATCGGGCTTTACCACCTACCGTCTTCACCCCCTGTTCGGCGACCCGCGTGCCCACACAGGCATTGACTATGCGGCCCCGGCAGGAACGCCGGTACGTGCGGTCGCCAATGGCGTTGTTGTCCAAAAAGGGTGGAGTCGAGGGTACGGCAACACGATAGAGATCAAACACAACGAGCGCTACTCAACGCTGTATGCACACCTTCAAGGATTCTCCGAGGGAATTCAAAAAGGCAGGTCGGTCAATATGGGAGATGTCATCGGCTACGTTGGATCCACGGGATGGGCAACCGGGCCGCATCTTCACTATGAGTTCAAAGTCAATGGCCGGCACGTGAATCCGAGCCGCATCATTGCTGAGAATCCGCAGGTTCCTTCGTTGAGGGGCGAGACGCTCAGAAAATTCGTGACCAAGGCGGAAGATCTTCGTGCAAGACTGACGCTTCTTGACAGCGTCAACACGGCCAGGGCGCAATGATCAAGCCAGGCCTGTTTGCCGGCGTGATGACTGGCAACAGCATGGATGCGATTGACATTGCGGTTCTCAGGCTTGGAGAGTCTGTGACACTTGGCCATGAAGACGCGCTGATTGAGCTGGCCTGTTTCTCCTCCAAGCCGCTTGATATTTCCATTCGTGAAGCGCTGCAGAGTCTTTTGTCTAACGAGGCTGACGAGCTGCATCGCGCAGCGCTCATTGCCAACAGCTTTGCAGACCTGATTAGCCGGGCGACACTTGAATTGCTGGCCTCGAATGGGCTTGCGCCCAGCGATATTCATGCCATTGGCGTGCACGGGCAAACCATTCGGCACCGGCCTGAATTTGGCTACAGTCTTCAGCTCAACGCACCTGCTCGAATTGCTGAGATCACGGGAATTACCGTAGTTTCAGATTTTCGCAGCCGCGATATCGCTGCAGGCGGCCAGGGCGCTCCCCTGGTTCCCGCTTTTCATGAAGCCATTTTTAAAGGGCCCACAGAGCGAGAACCCGAGTCGGTCGGCGTGACCGCGGTAGTCAACATTGGCGGAATTGCGAACATCAGTTGGCTTGGAGCAAAACTGATTGGCTATGACACTGGCCCCGGCAATCTCTTGATGGACACATGGACACAGCAGCATCTCGGGCAGGCCTATGACGACCATGGCCGATGGGCACAAAGCGGCAATGTGAATGAAAGACTGCTTGAGAAAATGCTTTCGGATCCTTTTTTCTCAGTTCGACCGCCACGCAGCACGGGGCGTGAGTTATTTTGCAGGCGATGGCTAGAGAAATTTCTTGTCCAACAAGAGTTCAGCACGCTTGCGGCACAAGACGTGCAGGCCACGCTACTGGCCCTCACCACCCGCAGCATTGCCAAGGAGATTCAAAAGCTTGAGCAGGGAAAAGAAGCCTGCGCATCGCTCATTGTCTGCGGAGGTGGCGCGAAAAATTCCGCACTCATGCATTCTCTCGCCCGCGAATCGCAGGCTGTGCTTGGCCGGCCCTTTAAAGTCAGTTCAAGCCAGGGCCACGGGTGGGACCCTCAATCGATTGAGGCCAGTGCATTTGCCTGGCTTGCTGCAAGAACCATGAAAGGCCTCGCAGGCAATGCGCCGGATGTCACAGGGGCGCTCGGCCCAAGAGTGCTCGGGTCTATTACCCCAGGCGCTCATCAACCCACTCGACCCAGTGTCTGACAGGCGTTTGTGTGCCGGACTGCAAGTGAGTGATGCAGCCAATATTGGCCGAAAGAATCGCATCGGGCTCATGGGCCGTTAGCGCGTCAAGCTTGCGTTGCTTTAGTTCGCCAGAAAGTGCGGGCTGAAGCACCGAGTAGGTTCCTGCAGAGCCGCAGCATAAGTGACTGTCGGCCACGGGGGTGAGCTGTGCACCAAGCGTTTTCAAAAGCCTTTCAACAGCGCCTCGAATCTTCATGCCATGCTGCAAAGTGCAGGGCGGATGAAAAGCAACCCGATTGCCCATTACCCCTGCCTTTAAACGCACGCGATTAGCGCTAATTTTTTCTTGCAGCTGGGGCAGTAAAGACTCCAACAACTCAACCGGGTCTTTCGCAAGTGCTGCAACCCGCTTTGCCTTTTCTGCGTAAAAGGGCTCGTCTTCAAACAAATGGCCATAGTCTTTGACCATGACCCCACAGCCCGAAGCATTGACCACAATGGCCTCAATGCTTCCGGATTCCACCTGCGGCCACCAGGCATCGATGTTGCGGCGGGCATCTTGTTTTCCGCCTGCCGAATCTGCGAGATGGGTTTTGATCGCGCCACAACAGCCTGAGCCCTCGACAATCTGCGAGCTGATCTCAAGCGCATCAAGCACGCGCCTTGTTGCGGCATCAATGCCAGGCAACATGGCAGGCTGAACGCAGCCTTTGAGCAAAATCACCTTGCGGGCATGTTGGCGGGTTGGCACTGCGCCAGGCGGGCGATACTGCGGCACCTTGGCTGCAAGCGCCTTGGGCAGCAAAGGCCTGACGATCTGGCCAAGGCGCATGGCCGGCGCAAATAAAGGCGAGGTAAGCCCTGCCTTTAAGGCGCTGCGCATCAGCCGCTCTTTCATGGGTCGCTGAGCACGGCTCTCAACTAACTCGCGGCCAATATCCACGAGCTTTCCGTACTCCACGCCTGAAGGGCAGGTGGTTTCACAATTTCGGCAGGTGAGACAACGGTCAAGGTGCACCTGCGTCTCGCGCGTGACCGGTGCGCCCTCGACCATCTGCTTAATCATGTAGATGCGGCCACGAGGCCCATCAAGCTCATCGCCCAAGATCTGATACGTAGGGCAGGTTGCCGTGCAAAAGCCGCAGTGAACACAACGCAAAAGAATTTTCTGGGCATGAACACCTTGTCGGGTTCCAGCAAGTTCCGGGGCAAGCGTGGTTTCCATGTCAGCGCGTTATCTCAGTTCACAGGCCGGCATAAAGACGGCCGGGGTTAAAAATTCCGTTAGGGTCGAGCTCTTGCTTTAAGCGCTGATGAATTTTCATGAGTGCCGGGGATACTTGGGCAAAAGCGCCATGTTGCAGCCGAGGCTCAGACTTCTGCGATCGAAACAAAGTTGCATGGCCTCCCGCTTTTACGGCAGCGGTCCGTATGCTTTCAGCCGACACATTCGTTTTCATCCACCGTAGCGCCCCGCCCCATTCAATGCACTGCGGCGCTTCAAGCTCTGCAAAATGCGAAGCTGTGCTCGGCACTGAAAGCCGCCATAAACATTGATCGGTATCGCCTGCAGCGAGCTGGAAAAACCCATGCGCATGGTCGCGCAGCCCCTGCCAGAACAACTGGGCTTGCTCGCTTGCAAGCAGCTCACCGCCTAGTTTTTCCTTTGCCGAACTAACTGCAGCAACGGCCCCGGAGAGGCGAACATAAAACCGCCCATCGAGCCAGCAAGTCGCCGATATCGGCAAAGGCTTGCCGCCCCATTCATTGGCCCATGCAATTGACTGCTCAGCACTTGCCTCAAAGACAATGGTCTCTTGCGCAGGCGGCATCGGAAGCACCTTCAGCGATACATCGACAATGAGGCCGAGCGTGCCAAGCGCCCCCGTGTGCAATCGCGCAAGGTCATAGCCCGCGACATTTTTCATCACCGTGCCCCCGTAGCGCAAAGGGGTTGCCTGCGCATCCAGCACTGTCAAGCCCAATACAAAATCTTTCACTGCGCCGGCAGCCATGCGGCGCGGACCCGAGAGGCCCGAGGCCACCATTCCACCAATAGTGCCCTGGCCCGAAAACTGTGGCGGCTCAAAAGCAAGCATTTGACGCGAGCCAGCAAGCACCGCCTCGAGCTCGGCAATCGGCGTGCCTGATTTCACCACCACCACCAGCTCGGTGGGGTCATATTCGACAACACCCGCGTGCCCAAGGGTGCTCAGTGCAGGATGTGAAGAATCGATGGGCTGGCCATAAAAAGATTTTGATTTGTGGCCCTGAATACTTAGCGGGGTTTTCTCTTTCGTGGCCCGGGCAATCTGATCAGATGCCTCGCCAAGCCAGGAGCTTGTGGTATTCATGTCTTAAAAGCGCGGCAGCTCTGGAAATTTCAATGCGCCTCGATGAACATGCATCTTTCCGTATTCTGCGCACCGTGTAAGCGTTGGAATCGCCTTACCCGGATTGAGCAGGCCTGCTGGGTCAAACGCGCGCTTAACGGCAAAAAAGCTGATGCGCTCTTGCGGCGAAAACTGAACGCACATGCTGTTGATTTTTTCCAAGCCCACGCCATGCTCGCCCGTAACCGTGCCACCGAACTCAACGCAAAGCTCAAGGATTTCCGCGCCAAAAAGCTCGGCCTTATGAAATTCGTCGGCCTTGGAGGCATCGAACAAAATCAAGGGGTGCAGGTTTCCATCGCCTGCATGAAACACGTTCATGCAGCCCAGGCCGTATTTGATTTCCATCTCGGCAATGCGCTTGAGCATCTCGCCTAAGCGCCTGCGAGGAATCGTGCCGTCCATGCAGTAGTAATCGGGCGCCACACGGCCAGCCGCAGGAAAGGCATTTTTTCTTCCCGACCAAAACCGCATGCGCTCTTCTTCAGACTGAGACAAGCGCAGGCCAGTGGCTCCGCTTCGATTCAGCACTTCTTTCATGCGGCCAATTTCTTCTTCTACTTCTTCTGGCGTGCCATCGGATTCACACAAGAGAATTGCCTGCGCATTCAAGTCATAGCCTGCATGCACGAACTCTTCAACCGCGCGTGTAATTTTCTGATCCATCATTTCCAGGCCCGCGGGAATAATGCCCTCAGCAATCAGGTTGGCGACAGCGTCACCAGCTTTTTCAACGTCATCAAACGAGGCTTCAATCACGCGTGCGAGCGTTGGCTTGGGAATGAGCTTGACGGTAATCTCGGTGGCGACTGCCAACATGCCCTCTGAGCCCACTAGCGTGGAGAGCAGATCGAGGCCTGGAGCATCAAGGGCTTCAGAGCCTAGCTCAATGACATCTCCTTCAATGGTGACCGCTCGAACACGCAGCACGTTGTGCACCGTGAGGCCATATTTCAGGCAATGCACGCCGCCTGAGTTCTCGGCGACATTGCCGCCAATCGAACAGGCAATCTGTGAGGAAGGATCTGGGGCGTAATACAGCCCGAAGGGCGCGGCCGCCTCTGAAATTGCGAGATTGCGCACCCCGGGCTGCACACGCGCTGTTCTCGCGACAGGATCCACAGACAAAATGCGGTTGAATTTCGCAAGCGACAAAACGAGGCCTCCTCGATGGGGTGTGGCTCCACCTGACAATCCAGTGCCCGCTCCTCGCGCCACCACGGGAACATCAAGCCGATGGGCAAGTTTGAGAATTTCAATAACCTGGCCCTCGTGAGCTGGCAGAGCCACCACCGCGGGCAATTGGCGATAGCCTGCCAGGCCATCGCACTCATAAGGCCGCAGGGACTCCTCGGTGTGCAAAAGATTCTCGGGAGGCAAAAGAACGGAGAGCCCTTCGATCAAAGCCCGTCGCTTGGGCTCTTCCATGGGATGGCTGAAGTCTGCAAAACGCAGCTCGCCTAAGTGCAGTTCTCGTGGCGCATTCATGTGTACATTTTAGATGAGCCACGACCCAGGCAGTTAGAATTCCCAGATGGCCAACCGACTTTCCACCATTACGACCCGTACGGGCGATGACGGCACCACCGGGCTTGGAGATGGAAGCCGGGTCTCGAAAGACCATGCTCGCATCAATGCGATTGGCGATGTCGATGAGCTCAATAGCTGCATTGGCGTGCTGCTTGCCGAATCGCTTCCCGCCAACATCCGCAGGGAGCTGATCGAGATTCAGCACGACCTGTTTGACGTGGGTGGAGAACTGTCGATTCCAGGCTACGCGCTTTTGAAAAACATTCGTATTGAGTCGCTTGAAGACCTGATCACGCTCTGGAATACGGAGCTGCCAAGACTTGCAGAATTTGTTTTGCCAGGCGGGTGTCGTGCTTCGGGCTTAGCCCATGTCTGCAGAACCGTGGCAAGGCGGGCCGAGCGATCGGTGGTGCACTTGCGCACTGATTCGCCAGTGCGCATCGAAATCACGCAGTACCTAAACCGGCTCTCGGATTTATTATTCGTGGTGGCACGACTTCTGAACCGCAGCGAGGAGTGCAGCGGCCCCGGCGGCGATGTTTTGTGGGATCGGCAGCGGAGTTAAGCGCGCTTTAAGCGGCGGGCGGCCACGGCCTGGGCCAGGTTCTCAAGGATCTTTAGGCTGCCCTCCCAGTCGATACAGCCGTCGGTGATGCTCTGGCCATAGACAAGCGGCTTTCCTGGAGCAAGATCTTGACGGCCACCAACCAAGTGGCTTTCCACCATCACGCCAAAAATTCTCTCGTCACCACCCGAGATTTGCGCCGCGATAGCTTCAGAGACCGGCAGCTGATTCTCCGGTTTCTTGCTGCTGTTGGCGTGTGACATATCGATCATGAGGCGACAGGCCATGTTTGCTGCTGCCGCCTCTTTGCACGCAGTCTCTACGCTTGCGGCATCATAGTTGGGCGCTTTGCCTCCACGCAAAATCACATGGCAATCTTCATTGCCGCCAGTCGACACAATGGCTGAATGGCCTGCTTTGGTGACTGAAAGGAAGTGGTGAGGATGGGCAGCCGCCTTAATCGCATCAATGGCAATGCGCAGATTGCCATCGGTTCCATTTTTAAAGCCCACAGGGCAAGACAGGCCTGAGGCAAGCTCGCGATGAACCTGCGATTCAGTCGTGCGTGCGCCAATCGCGCCCCACGAGACAAGATCCGCGATGTATTGCGGAGAGATCATGTCCAAAAACTCCGTGCCTGCGGGCAATCCCAGTTCATTGATGGTGAGCAGAACCTCGCGGGCCAAACGCAGGCCTCGGTTGATGTCAAAACTGTTGTCAAGATTCGGGTCGTTGATCAGGCCCTTCCAACCCACTGTGGTGCGAGGCTTTTCAAAATAAACGCGCATCACAATTTCAAGCTCGCCTGCGTATTTACGGCGTTGTTCTGCCAGGCGGCTTGCGTACTCAAATGCAGCCTTCGGGTCGTGAATGGAACACGGGCCCATGACCACCAACAAACGATCATCCATTTCGTGAAGAATGCGATGGATGGCCTGACGGCTGTCGCTTACCAATTCAGCAGCGAGTGCCGTGATGGGAAACTCGCGAATGACATGGGAGGGAGGCGCTAGCTCCTTGATTTCGCGAATCCGAAGATCATCGGTACGGGCGGGGGATTTTGTTTTTGTGTCCATAGCCTGCAATTTTATCCTGCGGTACCGCCAACCGTGAGCGACTCGATGCGAAGCGTGGGTTGTCCCACGCCCACAGGAACGCTCTGGCCTTCCTTGCCGCAGGTGCCAACACCTGAGTCGAGCGCCAGGTCGTTGCCGATCATGGTCACCCGGGTAAGGGCGTCGGGCCCATTGCCAATAATCGTCGCTCCCTTGACGGGGTATTGGATCTTCCCGCCTTCGACCCAGTAGGCCTCCGAAGCGGAAAACACAAACTTGCCACTGGTAATGTCAACCTGGCCACCCCCGAAGTTCACGGCGTATAGGCCACGATCCAACGAGGCAATGATTTCTTTTGGATCGTCTTTGCCGGCATGCATGTAGGTATTGGTCATGCGGGGCATGGGAAGGTGGGCATAGGACTCACGCCTGCCGTTTCCAGTGGGCGATACCTTCATAAGACGGGCATTGAGCGAATCCTGAATGTAGCCGCGCAGAATTCCATCTTCAATCAGCACATTGCACTGTGTCGGCTGGCCCTCATCATCGATGTTGAGCGAGCCCCGACGATCGGCAAGCGTGCCATCGTCCACCACGGTCACGCCTTTTGCGGCGACCTGCTGGCCAATGCGGCCCGAAAATGCAGAGGAGCCTTTGCGGTTGAAGTCGCCCTCTAAGCCATGGCCAACCGCCTCATGCAAAAGCACCCCAGGCCAGCCCGGGCCCAACACGACGGGCATGGTGCCCGCAGGCGCAGGCCGCGACTCCAAATTGATTAAAGCCTGGCGAACGGCCTCATTGACATAGCCCTCAATGACACCGTCACTGAACATCAGCAGGTCTCGACGTGCACCGCCGCCGCTTGCGCCCACCTCTCGGCGGCCATTTTGTTGGGCAATAACCGTTACCGACAATCGCACCAAGGGCCGAATATCAGCAGCCATGATGCCGTCGCTACGCATCACCATGACGACATCGTATTCACCGGCCAGCGAGGCCATGACCTGAATGACCCGTGGATCCTTTGACCGCGCCATGGATTCCACCCGGCCAAGCAGGTCCACTTTTTGCTGGGCGGACATCACCGATAAAGGATCCAGCCCTTCATACAAAACAGCAGAGGGAACAGTCAATGCGGGCGCAAGCGATTTCAGCTTGGCCTTGCCTGAGCCGCCACTGCGGGCAATCGCACGGGTGGTCACCGCAGCTTCCAACAAAGCCTGCGGGCTCAAAACATCGGAGTACGCAAATGCGGTTTTCTCACCGCTGACAGCACGAACGCCCACGCCTTGATCAATGGAAAAACTTCCGCTTTTCACGATGCCCTCATCGAGGCTCCAGGATTCGCTTCGCGTGTATTGAAAATACAAGTCAGCAAAATCAACACGGTGGGAAAAAATTTCTCCCAGCGCATGATGCAGATGACTTTCGCTTAAGCCATAAGGCTCAAGCAGCAGCTCTTGGGCAGTTGCGAGCGATGCAACAGCAGCGTCAAACGGTTTCATGGCTTTTTCCTGTTTAAAACACGCGATGTTTCAGAGCCGGCAAGTTTAGGCGAATCTCGGCGAGCCGATCATGATTGACCTCACCCAGGACAATGCCTTCGCCTTCGGGCAATACGCTGACTACCTCGCCCCAGGGGTCTACCAGCATGCTATGGCCCCAGGTGCGGCGGCCATTTTCATGCCGCCCGCCCTGGCCGCTCGCCAGCACATAACACTGGTTTTCAACAGCACGTGTGCGAATCAAGAGCTCCCAATGCGCACTGCCCGTGGTGTAGGTAAACGCTGCGGGCATCACGATCAGGTCCAAAGGTGCCATAGCGCGATAGAGCTCTGGAAAACGCAGGTCGTAGCACACCGACAAGCCAGTTCTTCCGGCGGGCGTGTCACACACCACTGGCGCACTGCCCGGCTCAATCGTGCGAGCCTCGTCATACGACTCCTGACCTTTGCGAAATGCAAACAGATGAATCTTGTCGTAGCGGGCGCGCTCCACGCCGTCTGGCCCATAGACCAACACCGCATTGCGAACCCGATGGGCATCACGGGCCGCCAAAGGCACGGTGCCGCCAATAATCCAGCAATTGTTTGCCAAAGCCGCCTGAGACAAAGCCGATTGAATGGGCGCAGCTGCGCTAATGCCGTGTCGCTCGCGATGCTTGACTTTGTCGGTCTCGTCTCCCATGAGACAAAAATACTCCGGCAGCAATACCACTTGCGCGCCCTGGGCTGCAGCCTGGCCCACCCAATGACGCATGCGCTCCAGATTTTCATCAATGCGAGGAGTGCTCACCATTTGAACGGACGCCACACGACACGAGCTTGAAATCATGGCTTATGGGTCACTGCGTTGATGGTGAAAGACTTGGTGTGTCAGCACGGGTTTCTCTGGCCAATGGCGTCACCGTTGGGTCATCCCATTTCCCCGTGATCTGATATTCGTAGGCGAGCAGTTTTCGCACCGGATCCCGCAAAACGTACTGCGCCAAAAACGCGCCGAGCCCCACTGCAGGATTAACAATCGCTGCATAGCCAAGGGATGCAAGTCCGGCGTTCACCTCCGGAAGCACCAAGACCCTGAGATTTTGAGTTTCATCACGAATGCTGGCTGCGCCCTCCAGAAACACCGTGGCCTGAACGCCAACAATTCTGAGATTGGTCGTCGAAACATTGCCCTCGATAAAATCGAGATCCCCGCGAATCCGCTCGTAACTGAACCCCTCTGAGAAGACGTCACTAAAATCGAGCTTGATTCGCCTGGGCAGGCTTTGCAGGTTCAACACGCCAACCAATCTCGCAACTCCGGGCTCTGCTTTCAAAAACCTGCCTTTTTCAAAGCTTAAAGAAAGCTTCCCGCTGACTGCTGAGGAGGAGAAATCTAGAGGCGAACCCGGCCAGTTGAGCTGGCCCGAGATCTTGCCTTCGGTATCGCGCACCACGTTCGGATAGCCCGCTCGTGAGAGCATTTGGCCGCCGTTTTTCAAATCCATTTCAATATCAAGCACCGAACGTGAACGGACTTTTGAACGCGGATCGAGCGCACGGGTGCTCCAACTGCCACTCGCAGCCAGCGTTGCATCTGGATTAACGATTGAAAGACGAGAGATCTCCCAGCTCCGGGTGGCCTGAGCCGGCTGTGCCTGAACCTCTGCCCTGCCCCACTGACGCGCGCCAACCCGGAAATCCTCAATGGACAAATCGACTCTGGGCCATTGATAGGCGAGAAGACCTTCGTGATTTTGCTCACTGGCGCGAGGCTCCGAGTCGCTACCGGAGCCAAGCCAAAGACGTTCAAGTTGCGCCGTCAATAGTGGCCCTGTTTTTTCCTCTGCCCTCCAACGCATCTGGCCCTTCACCCTCGGAGCATCAATCTGTAGTTGGGTTTCACGATTCATGCCGCGGTATTGAACCCTCAGGGGCCAGTCTTCAGAAGGCTGCTTTGAGAGTGGCGCCGAGAGTTTGCTCGATAAGCCTTTAAGTGTCGTGTTGACGGCCACCTCGGTTGGGCCTCGGCCCATCTCGATTGTTGCCAAAAAAGGGGTTGATCCGGAGAGCTGATCCTTCCAGACGAGGCCTAAGGATTGGCGGGCCCACTGCTCTAATCCACGGCCCGTGGCCTGGCCCTCAACCTGTAACTGCGACCGGCCTGGTGTGGCCGCAACAGCCTGATTCTTCACCCTGAGCGCACCGCCAAGGGTCTGGCCTTGAATCATGACATTCCCTAAACCAGCCTCACTGAACTCAAATGCACCCGAAGCAACTGTGATCACTGGCAGCCGCTCTGAGATCTGAAACACGCCCTTTCCTAAAGAAAGTTTGCCCGCGTATCGCGAGAGCCTTGAGTCTGAAAGATTGAGGTTAAGCGAGAGATCGAGCTTGGACGGTGCCCTACCTAACATTAATTCTGTGGCGCCACCCAGCCAGGTTTTCACCGGAGACTGATTCGCTGCACGAATAACTTGCTGCAAATCCCCCGACAAGGCTCCGTCAACCTGCAGCAATGTCTGTGGCGCCTTCATGTCCTCGATGCTCGCCCGAATCTTCGAAGCGCTCAAATTGGAAAAGCGTGCTTGCTGTGCCATCAAATCAAAACGAGATCGATCAAAGGTCACATCGGCCTTCACGCCAGTGAACAGCGGCCAGCCCGGCGCGGGCTGAAATCGGCCATTTTCGATGTGCGCCTTCACAAGAAAAGCTCCCGATTTGCCATCAACGAAGGGAAATTTTTCCAATGGGCCCGACAAAATGAAATCTGCACGATAGGGAGAAGAATCTTTCAATGACTCACGTAGCCACTTTCGGGTATTGTTTCCAGCAATGACGGGCACGTAGCGATGAATTTGAGAAGGCGAAGCCCGCAGGACCCTGCCCTTTAGATCAACAATACCGGGCCCCTGTGTTGACGCTTCATAAGTTCCAGAGGCCTCAACTGAAATATCTGAATTTGAGGCAGAAAAACCTGAAAGGGAAATCTTCAAAGACTCAGGCTTTGCAGCATCGACAGGCGGCTGGCCAAAATTCCACGAGGCTTCCGCCTTTAGCTTTTCCAGCCCAATGAGGGGCTCTTCAAAGATGCCAGGAAAGCGCAAAGCGGCCTTGCTGGCATCGATCGAAATCGCCCCTGAACGCTCAGTGCCTTTGATGCGGCCTGCAAGGCCCGAAAAACTCGGGCCGTCGGCGCCGGCTGACAAGGCTAGGTCATCAAAGCCTGACTCAAATCGCAAGGAAACCGGGCCTTGTGCGCGATCCACCAAAGCGACATCAAGCCCCGTTAAAAAACCCGAGGGCTCGAGCCTTGCAAAAACATCTTTGAGTGCTTGCTCAACCGGCAGATGTTCTATGAGCCATCGCACAACAGCGAGATCGATCTTGGGGGATGCAGCCGCAAGCCGGTCTTTGCCACTTGCAGGGTCTTGCTCAAGCCTGAGCTCAGCGGAGCTGACCTGCACAGGCTCGATGAGCTGCTGCGACTGAAGCGAGAGGTTCTTGACTTCAATTCTCTGGCTGCTGCCCGAAAGCGCAGTTTCAACTCTGCCCGAGAGGCGCTCAAAAGTTAGCGGCCTGCGGCTTGCGCCCCATTGCAACGAGCCCTTGGCTAAATCAAGTTCGACATCGAGCTGCTTGATTTCTTTTGAAGAGAACTGCGCCTTGGCCTGGATCGAGCCCAAACCCGAATTGATTTTCAAAGGCGTTGCCTGAGGCTGGTGCACAAACTCAAAAAGCTTAGACAAATCAACCGGATTGAACTGAACCACTAAATCGCCAGACCAGTCTGCGAAAGCCGCGGGCCCTTTGAAAAAAGGATGCCTGAAACCGCCTTGCATGGAAAAACCTTCGCCAATCTCTTTTGAAACGCTTGCCTGCAAGGACCAGGAATGCTGATAGCCAAGATTGCGCAAAGAGGCAGAAATATTTTCGACCGCAAAAGCCTTCTCTCGCAATGCATCAGTCCAGGCGAAGGCTCCGCCAGATATTCGAATTCGGCCCTGGCGCAAAAGCCATTCAATGACTCGGGTGTCGGCAGGCTGCTGCAATTCAAGGTCCCGCTGATTTACACGAAAGCCCGCCACAAAGATCGCCCCGGCGCGATCCCGAAAACCCGAGACCTTGGCGTCTAAGAGACGGATCTCAGAAAACACAGGCGTCAATCGCCATAAGCTTGCGAGCGTTGTTGGCCCGAGCGTCGCCTGCGCCTGGCTGATCTCAACGAGCGCTTGTCCTTGAGCGTCCCGAAGCGCAATTCCCTCGGCGCTGAGCCTGGGACGATGCCAGCGCTCCCAATCAGCCACCACGGAGCCCACCTCGAGCGTGAGGCCACGTTCGGCAAGCTTGGCGCGCGTTGCCGCAAGGACATCATCCTGCCACTGCGGCAAGGCAGGCCACAGCCAAAACCGTATGAGCAGCAAAGCAATCAAAGCGAGCGCTGCAATCACCGCAAGAAAGCCAAGCATGGCCTTGGCCAAAGCTCGAATCGGCAAACGTCTCTGCAGTTGCGCTAGCATGAGCAGGATTCTTGCACAGCCCCGACCCAAGAAACCAAGCACAGGGATGACATGAGCATCGCACAGGCAGACGATCGACTTGATGCGCTCGCAAGGCAAGCCCCCGGCTATGAGCGCGCCATTCGGCACTCCCCCTTCGCGAGCAGGGCGCTGCCTTCAGTTTTGGCGCGGGGCCAGTTGATGGATCTGAGCATGCCGATTGATCACAATCGGCTCGTGGAACACTGGCAGGCCCATTGGCCTGACGCACTCGCTTCTCGCAATGAACCCCGCGAGACGCTGCCAGGAGCCCTTCGCCAGTTTCGCAACAGTGCGGTGCTGGCCATCATGGCCCGAGACCTGTCGCGATCTGCAAGTTTCGATGAGACCCTCGAGGCGATTACTTCTCTCGCTGACATTACTATCGACGAGGCCTACCGGGCGGCCATGGCCCATGCAATTGCCCAGCACGGCATTCCCCGAGACGCTTGCGGGCAGCCGCAAGACATGCTGATTGTGGGCATGGGGAAATTAGGAGGGCGTGAACTCAATGTCTCCTCCGATGTGGACCTGATCTATCTGTTTTCAGAAGAAGGGGAGACCGACGCGAGCACGCCGGGGGCGCGGCCAATTGATACGAGCACTTTTTTTACAAAAGTTGGCCGCAAGATTGCGGCTTTGCTTGGCGAGCTCACCGCCGATGGCATGGTATTTCGGGTCGACCTTCGTCTGCGGCCCAATGGCGATTCCGGGCCTTTGGTCTCAAGCCTGGGAATGCTGGAGGAATACTTTGTCGTGCAGGGACGCGAGTGGGAGCGTTACGCATGGATCAAGGGAAGGGTTGTCAACCAGTATTGCGTGCAGACACCCACTGATTTTCAAAAAAGCATTCAAAACCTCTCCGAAGTTGTGAGGCCATTTGTTTTTCGACGCTACCTCGACTTCAATGTCTTGGCGGCATTGAGAGACCTGCACAGCCAGATTCGGCAGGAAGCCTCCCGCCGGCAAAGCGGCCGGGAGTCTCATCTCTCCGGAGAGCGCGCACCGATCGATGTCAAGCTTGGCCCTGGAGGCATTCGTGAAGTGGAATTTATCGCCCAGCTGTTTCAACTGATTCGTGGAGGCAAAGAGGAGCCGCTACGGGCCAAGGGAACGCGAGAGGTGCTCAACTACCTGGCCAAGAGCGGCCGGCTTTCCTTGGCCGATGTGCAAATGCTGCAGCAGGCCTATCGATTCTGGCGTGAGCTTGAGCATCGATTGCAATATCTCGAAGATGCGCAGACGCATGTGCTCCCCGGAAAGATGGAAATGATCGGGCATGTTGGCGTTTCCATGGGCTTTGACAGTGCGCCAGCTTTTATCGGAGCCATTGAAGAATTCCAGTCAAAAGTGCGCCAAGCCTTTGAGCGATTGTTCTCGGGCGAGACTGTTGAGCCTGGTGCTGAAAACAACAACAAAGAAATGACTCGGCTCGAGCGGCTGCTCGCTCGGGCTGACCTCATTGCGCGAGAAACAAAGAACCCTGAGGAGACGCTTGCAAGACTCACCCAATTGCTTGAGGCCATTGGCCGAAGAGCCTCTTATCTCGCGCTCTTTGACGAGTACCCCGCAGCCTTTTCAAGGGTTGCCCATTTGGTGAGCGCTTCGGCCTGGGCTGCTGATTATTTGCGCAAGCATCCCATTGTTCTTGATGAACTGCTTGATACACGCGTGATGAACGGAGCGCCCGATCCGGCAGCCTTTATCGAAGAGCTTCGCACCCGGGTCCATGAATCAATGATTCAGGGCACGCCGGATGTCGAGCGTCAAATGGATGCACTTCGCGAAGTGCATCATGCCCACCTGTTTCGTCTCCTGATCCAGGACTTGGACGGGCGATGGCAGGTTGAGACGCTCTCAGACCACCTGTCGGCGATGGCGGATGCAGTGCTGCAAGTCACGCTCGAGGCGGTCTGGGCGGTGATGGCCAAGAAACACTGCGAGTCTCCGAAATTTGCAGTGATCGCCTACGGCCGATTGGGTGGCAAAGAGCTTGGCTACGCATCCGACCTCGACCTTATTTTTCTGTACGACGATGAAGATGAGCGTGCGCCGGAGATCTATGCTCGGTACGCGCAGCGATTTAACCTGTGGCTATCGACCGCAACGGCAGCAGGCACGCTGTTTGAAATTGACCTTCGGCTTCGGCCCAACGGCAATGCGGGCCTGCTGGTCACGGCATTCGATGGCTTTATCGATTACCAGGCCCAGCATGCCTGGATATGGGAACACCAGGCCTTGACCCGCGCACGTTTTTGTGCGGGAGATACGGCGATCGGAGCCGCATTTGAGGCGGAACGAACCCGAATTCTCAGGCTCAAGCGGCCCGTTGAGCCCTTGCTCGAGGAAGTGTTGGCCATGCGACAGAAAATGCATGAGGGCCACCCAAATCCAAGCGGAAAATTCGACATCAAACATGACGTGGGCGGCATGGTGGATATTGAGTTTATCGTGCAGACCCTGGTGCTGCGCTACAGCCACGACCACGAGAAGTTGACAGGCAATCTTGGAAACATCGCCTTGCTAAAAATTGCGGCCGAGCTTGGCCTGATTCCGCAACACTTGGCAATCACTGTCGGCGATGCCTATCGCGACTATCGTCGCAGGCAGCATGCCGAGCGACTATCTGGGGCCTCTTCTGCCCGTGTCAATCCCACTGAATTTGTGAGTCAGCGTGACGCTGTCAAAGCCCTGTGGAACATCGTGTTTTCGCAGGCGCCAGCGCAAGTGCGCAGCCTTACAGCCATCCATGAAAAATCAAGGCCTTAAGCAAGCCTTAAGGCAGCCTTCAGGCCTCAGGTGACAAGCCTTGCAATCACATACACCGCCAGGCCTCCCAAAATACACCAGGCCATCTGGCGCGTTAAAAACCAGGCGATCAAGGAGCCTGCCGCGGCAAAAATTTTGGGGTCTGTCAGGCTCACGACATTGCCGTCATGGCCATAGAGCACCCCAGGAACAATGATGGCGGCAATCGCCGCCATGGGCGCAAACCGCAGTGCACGGGCAAGCCTTGCGCCAATGTCAATCGGCCTTGGCCAGACAATCAGGGCGCAGCGCGCGATGATTGTCATGAGCATCAGGCCCACAATTCCGATCCAGATGTAGAGCTCACGATCCACGGCCATGCTCCTTCGGTTTTGCGGTCGCCCAGTCCAATGCGAGGGCAGCAACGACTCCGGCAATCACCGCCAACAAAAGACCAAGATTCAGAGGCAACGAAACTGCCACTGCAGCAACACATCCGGCCACCACAACACATGCCAATGCGGCCCGGTCTACCACCATGGGCAAGAGCATGGCAATCAAGGCGAGAATCGCAACGAACTCTAGGCCCCAGGCCGCTGGAATCCATTGCGCAAGGAAAATTCCTGCAATCGAAGCGGACTGCCAGACCATCCAAATCATGATGGCCGAAACGCGGAAGTAGACAATCGGCGCCTCGAGCGGATCCTGTTGGTCTTGCTTAAGCAGGGCCGCAGCGCCATTGCGCGAGGCATCAAAACGCCGCAGAAAATCGGCAGCCAAAACATCGGTGGTGCCAAAACCAAATAGCAGCTTGCGCGGCCAAGGAAAACCTCTGAAAAAGGGCTTGATGGCCACGGAATAAATCACGAATCGCAGGTTCACGATGATCGCGCTGGCCCACACAATCACCCAGGGCGCACCAGCGGCAAACAAGGGAAGGCTCGCCAACTGGGCCGAACCCGCATACACCATCAAGGACATTCCTAAGGCCTGCATTGTGGATAGGCCAGACTGCACCATGGCAATGCCCGTCACCAGGCCCCAGGACGCCATGGCCACCGAAGCAGGCAGCATGTCTTTGCGGCCAAGGGCAGCCGCTTGTTGAGCCGAGAGGCTATCGGCCAGTGGTTGCGAGGAGTTCATGTCTTGGATTGTAGGGGGATGCCTCCGCTAAAATGGCGGACTGACACTTTGCGAGGGGATAGTGATGTCAATGGCTGATCGCGATGGCTGGATCTGGATGGATGGCGAGTTCGTTGCCTGGCGCGATGCCAAAATCCATGTGCTCACCCACACGCTTCACTATGGCATGGGCGTATTTGAAGGCGTTCGCGCTTACAAAACCAGCACCGGCACCGCAATCTTTCGTTTGAAGGAACATACCGAGAGGTTGTTGAACTCCGCAAAAATCTTTCAGATGAAGGTCGGTTTCGATGCGGCAACGCTTGCGTCTGTGCAGCGGGAGGTCGTCAAGCGCAATGGGCTTGAGTCCTGTTATCTGCGGCCGATCATTTGGATCGGCTCTGAAAAGCTTGGCATTGCCACTCGTACCAACACCATTCACGCGGCAGTGGCGGCATGGCCCTGGGGCGCTTATCTGGGAGAAGAAGGCCTGACCAAAGGCATTCGCGTGAAGACTTCTTCGTTTTCCCGCCACCATGTCAATGTATCGCTGGTGAGGGCCAAGGCCTCTGGCTACTACATCAACTCTATTCTCGCGAACCAGGAAGTCACCATTCACGGCTACGACGAAGCCTTGTTGCTCGACACCGAGGGCTATGTTTCGGAAGGCGCCGGAGAAAATGTTTTCATCGTGAAAAAAGGCAAGATCTACACGCCTGACCTTGCAAGCTGCCTTGATGGCATCACGCGCGACTCGGTGATTACCATTGCCCGAGACCTGGGCCTGGAAGTGATTGAAAAGCGAATTACCCGCGATGAAATGTACTGCGCCGATGAGGCATTTTTTACCGGCACCGCGGCAGAAATCACCCCGATACGAGAGCTTGACGACCGCGCAATCGGTAGCGGTGCCCGCGGTCCAATCACAGAAAGGCTTCAGTCAATATTTTTTGATGCGGTGAGCGGCAGATCGACCCAGTACCAACACTGGATCACGCCGGTATAGGCTTTGTGAAGGAGATCAAAATGTCTTCTGAAACTGTCGAGCCCATCGTGACCCTGAAGGCCAACGAACTCCCCGCTTTTTGTCCAAACCCCAGAATGCCTCTGTGGAACCACCATCCCAGAGTGTTTCTGGATGTCACCCATCAAAAGCAGGCCCGCTGCCCTTACTGCGGAACTCTCTATCAGCTCGAAGCCGGTGCCAAAGTCCAGGGCCATTGAACGCAATGCCCTCGTGATCGCCCCGCAGTGGGTCGGTGATGCGATTCTCTCTTTGCCGCTCATTAAACAGCTGGCAAGTGAATACGATGCGGTCGATGTGCTCGCCGTGCCAGCGGTGCGGGCAGTCTATGAATGCTGCCCTCATGTGCGAGCGCTTCACACAGAAAAGTTTGAACACGGCAGGCTCCAGCTTGGCCTGCGACGACAAGTCGCACGCCGTTTAAGAAGCTGCTATCAAACCGCCGTCGTTTGCCCGAATTCGCTGAAGTCTGCCTTGATTCCTTGGCTCGCTGGCATTCCCATTCGTCGCGGCACAACCGGCGAGTCTCGGTACTGGCTCATCAACGATCGGCGTGACCCCGTGCAGTCTGGGCCTGGAAAGCGGCCATCAATGCTGCAGACCTATTTGGGCTTTGCCGATCATCCGGTGCCCGCCCAAAAAATCAATGCCTTTGATGAACACCGCCCAGTATTGAAGGTATCAGGCACGGTGCCTGATACCCGATGTCTGGTCATTTGCCCCGGCGCGGAATACGGCCCCGCAAAGCAGTGGCCTGCGGATTATTTTGCGCAGGTCGCCCACTACTGGCTTGAACAAAGCCCGGGCAATCGCGTGTGCGTCATTGGCGGCCCGAAAGACATTGAGGCAGGCCTTGAGATTGAGCGCCTGATTGCGCGTGATGCGCCCATGGCTGCACAAAGACTCCTGAACCGATGCGGCAAAACAAGCCTTCACGAAGCATTCGAAGAGGTTGCAAAAGCCAGCATTGTGGTGAGTAACGACTCTGGCTTAATGCATGCGGCGGCAGCACTTGATGTTCCTGTTATCGCCTTGTTTGGCTCGACCGACGCCCACCACACACCACCCCATTCATCGAAGGCAACAGTATTAACACTCGGGCTTTCCTGCAGCCCGTGCTTTCAGCGCGTATGCCCGCTGGGAACAACCGCCTGCCTGAGAGACTTAAGGCCCGAAAAAGTCGTTAGCGTGCTTGCTGCCGCTCGAGCTGCTCAGCACGAAGCCTTGCCCGCATCACGGTAAGCCGTGCATCGATTTTTGAAAGCGTCACAAAGTCGACATCGCCCGCTGCCCGCGCTAGCGTAAGCTGCTCAACGGCAGCCGAGTATGCTCCTGCCAAGGCAAACTGCTCTGCAAGCGCCGCGTGCTGAGCGGCTTTTACGCCTCTTGCACCCTCGGCTCTCGCGAGCAAAGACCAGACTTGCGGGTCGGTGGGCCACTGCTGAGTTGCTGTGCGCGCCCACTGCGCCGCCTCCTCCACAGGGCCTGCGCCGATCAAGGCAAGCTCAATGGCCGATCGCACTACCGCTCGATGCGTGCCGAATCTTGAGACAGCATTTGAGGCCAGCGACTGCGCCAAAGCGGACTCGCCTTGAACGATCGCCTGGGCAAGGCGCAGATTTGCGAGATAAGGCGCCACTGCAGGCTCGATCCCGGATTTCTGAGCAAGACGCAAAGCCTCTTCCTGATGCCGCAAAGACGCTGGGAAATCACGTTGCGCAAACGCCGCCCACGCCAGGCCAAAATGAATTGCGGCTTGTTGCTGTGGACGCTTGTTTTTTTCCTCGGCAAGCGCAAGCTCAAAACGCTGACGCGTGGTGCGAAGCCCATCGACACGTGTGTCAGAAAGCGCGATCAACTTTTGTCTCGGCCAATCAAAATCAGTTGAGTTTGCTTTCATTGCCGCAGCAAGGCTTGCGGCCTGCAGATCTCGGTCTGTTTGAAGGCGGCTTTGCATATCGGCAACCCGCTCGGTCGTGAGCGGGTGGGTGCGCAAATACCCTGGCGCGTTGTTCTCATAGAGACGCCCTGCTTGGCCGAGACGCTCAAACATGGTGGCCATGCCCCGCGGATTGAAGCCAGACTCTGCAAGAATCTGTAATCCAATGCGGTCGGCCTCCCGCTCTGCATCGCGGGAAAAGGCAAGCTGATCTCTGATTGCAACGGTTTGACCCAGCGACAAAACACCCATGGCGGCATCCGGGCTTGCGCTTGCTGCCATTGCCGCAAGCACCGCTGCAGCAATCATGACAGCAGAGCTTTTTCGCTGCTGGCCAAACATTCGGGCGATATGCCGCTGGGTAACATGGCCGATTTCATGGGCCAGCACACCCATCACTTCAGATTCGTTTTCGGAAGTGGTGATCAACCCAGTGTGGATTCCAATGTAGCCGCCGGGAAGGGCAAAAGCATTGATGGAGGGGTCTTTCACCAGAAAAAAACGAAATGGCCGATCCATCGTCATGTGGCCCAGGCCGCTTGCTGAAGCGAGTAAACGGCTTGCTTGACGGGCAAGGGCATCGGTCGTTTCGGGATCGTCATGCACTACGCCAAATCGAAGAAACTCTTGGAAAATCTGATCGCCTAAGCGTTGCTCAGCCGCGGGTGAGAGCTCATCAACCGAGGCCTCACCGAGCGCGGGCAGATTATCGATTCCGCCAACCCGAGACTGGGCATGCGAGGGCAAAGCCAAGCCCAGGGCCATAAAGGCGAGTAGCAAAGCGGCTAGGCTGCGGCGCAGCAATAAGGGCATCAGTGTGGGCACAAGCACTATCATAGGCTTATGACACAGCTCACTCACTTTGATTCCTCTGGCCAGGCCCATATGGTCGATGTTGGCGAGAA
The DNA here is from genome assembly GCA_964582195.1 of uncultured Burkholderiaceae bacterium. Classification (GTDB taxonomy): domain Bacteria; phylum Pseudomonadota; class Gammaproteobacteria; order Burkholderiales; family Burkholderiaceae_A; genus Lacustribacter. The sequence goes on from CAZOQN010000001.1 coordinate 596,079, forward strand.
GGCGGATACACATCGAACCGCTGTGGCCCGCGGGGAGATTCAGATGCTCGCGCAGACCCTCGCGCTGATCCGCAAGGGCGACTCAAAAAAAGGAGATGTGATCGGGGTTGCCAGGATTGCTGCCATTGCGGCTGCAAAAAAAACCGCCGACCTCATTCCGCTTTGCCACCCTCTGATGCTCTCACGTGTGGCCGTCGACTTTGAAATCATTGAATCGCCACCGAGCGTGGTCTGCACTGCCCGTGTCGAGGTGACTGGGAAAACCGGCGTTGAAATGGAGGCCCTTACCGCAGTTCAAGTAGGCTTGCTCACGATTTATGACATGTGCAAAGCCGTAGACCGTGGCATGACCATTACCAATGTGGCGTTGCATGAAAAACATGGCGGCAAAAGCGGAAGCTTCGTGCGCTAAAAAACACACCCTATGAGCACCATGTCACTTGCAGGGCTTCGTGTCCTGGATCTCTCACGCATTCTTGCGGGCCCGTCGGCAACACAGCTTTTAGGCGATCTTGGGGCTGATGTGGTGAAAGTGGAAAAGCCCGGGGAAGGAGACGACACTCGTAAGTGGGGCCCGCCGTTTGTGAAGGATGCGCAGGGCAGCCCCACCTCCGAGAGCGCTTATTACCTCTGCGCAAACCGAAACAAGCGCTCCATTGAAATTGACCTCGCAAGCGCCCAAGGCCAGGAATTGGCGCTTCGGCTCATTGAAAAAGCCGATGTACTGATTGAAAACTACAAAGTAGGCGGCTTGAAGGCTTACGGGCTGTCGTATGAGCAGATCAAGGACCGTTTCCCCCGGCTGGTCTATTGCTCCATTACTGGCTTTGGACAAACCGGGCCCTATGCTTCGCGTGCGGGCTACGATTTTCTGATTCAAGGCATGGGGGGAATCATGAGCATCACTGGGCAAGCCGATAGCGAGCCCATGAAGGTGGGGGTGGGCATTGCCGATGTCATGACCGGCATGTACGCCGCAGTGGGAATTCTTGCTGCACTTCGTCATCGTGACCAAACGGGCAGGGGCCAGCACATCGACCTTGCCTTGCTTGACACCCAGGTATCGTGGCTGATCAACGCAGGCACAAGCTATCTCACGTCTCGAAAAAATCCTGAACGACTCGGCAACGGCCATGCCAGCATTGTTCCCTATCAGGTCTTTCCCACGGCCGATGACCCCATCATCATCGCCGTGGGCAATGACAGCCAATTTCGTAAGCTGTGTACAGTCGCGCAAATGAAGGGCGTAGCCGATGATCCAAGATTCGCAACCAATGTAGCGCGTGTCGAGAACCGTGATGCCCTGATCATGATTATTTCCGACGCCCTGCGCAAACAGACGCGCGCCCACTGGATTGCCGAGTGCGAAAAGTCAGGCGTTCCCTGCGGGCCTGTCAATACGCTTGAGCAGGTGTTCGATGACCCCCAGGTCAAGCACCGCGGCGCAGAGGTCAGGCTTGCGCACCCTTTAGCGGGTTCAGGCGAAGTGAGCGTGATTGCAAACCCGCTTAAGCTCTCCGAAACACCGGTGCAATATCGCTACGCGCCCCCGGTGCGAAATCAACATGAAAAAGAAATTCTGCGAGACTGGCTGGGCGCAGATATTTAACTGAACTTTATTTTTACTGACAACAATTCCCAGGAAATACATGACAAGCTTAAGCGCTCAACAACTGGCCATTCAGGAGGCTGCTCGCAAGCTCGCTCAAAAGGAGTTTAAGCCTAGGGCGGCAGACGTTGATGCAAGCGAGGCCTATCCCTGGGAGAGTATTGCGATGCTTCGCGATGCCGGCTTTATGGGCATGACAATTCCCAAAGAGTATGGCGGTCAGGGCTTGGGCTATCTTGAAACCGTGTTGGTGATTGAGGAAATGGCCAAGGCCTGCGCCACCATGGGACGCATTACGGTCGAAGCCAACATGGGCGCCATCGGCGCCATCATGGCCTATGGCAGCGATACACAAAAGAAAATTGCAGCAGCCTGCGTGCTTGCAGGAGACAAACCCGCCATTTGTATCTCAGAGCCTAATGCAGGAAGCGCTGCCAGCGAAATGACGACCCGCGCTGACCGAGAGGGTGATCATTACGTGATCAAAGGCCACAAGTACTGGATCACGGGCGGGGGTGTATCTCGGCTGCACCTGATTTTTGCGCGCGTATTCGAAAATGGTATCGAGCAGGGCATTGGCGGGTTTATTGTGGTGCGTGATAACGGCGAGCCGAAGGAGTTCGTGATTGCCGAGCGCACGCCGGCCATGGGCGTTCGCGGCATTCCCGAAACCCATGTCTATTTCGATGCTCTGAGAGTCCATGAGTCGATGCTGCTCAAACCCATGGGCGATCTTCGAAAAGGGTTTGCGGCCCTCATGAATGCCTACAACGCGCAACGCGTCGGTGCAGGCACTGTGGCCTTGGGCATTGCCCAGGGCGCGTTTGAAGAGGCGGTGGAATACACCAAACAGCGGCGCCAATTTGGAAGGCCGATTGCAGAGTTCCAGGGCCTGCAATGGATGATTGCTGACATGTCGATTGCACTCGATGCCGCAAGGCTTTTGATTCATCGTGCTGCCAATGTTCCGGTGGGCCAATTCCCCGATGTCAAGCTTGCTGCGCAGGCCAAGATTTTTGCAGCCGAAGCAGCCAACAAGGTCACAAATGATTCCTTGCAGTTATTTGGCTCAACCGGCTACTCCCGAGAGATTGCGGCTGAACGCCACGTACGCGATGCTCGCATGTTTACAATTGCAGGCGGCACGGCCCAAATTCTGCGCACCCAAGTGGCAAGCTCAGTTCTTGGCGCGAAACTTCCACAGACACGCGACGGTTTTCTCAAGCACCCCATCGGCGATTAAGCTGCACACTCTCTCACTATCAACTGGAACAGACCTTGGAATTTAGCCTGCTTGGCTTTTCACTCACTGCGGTGAGCGCCATCATTGCCGGCTTGCTTTTAGGCGGATTGTCAAAGGGCGCACTTGGCATTGGCCTGCCTCTGGTGGCCATTCCTTTTCTCTCTCTCGCCATGCCGGTGCCGCAGGCTTTGGTCATTCTGACTGCGCCAATCGTAGCTACCAATATTTATCAGGCGCTGCAAGGGGGCAATCTGCGGCCTGTGTTCAAGCGTTTCTGGGTGGTGGCCGTTGCGATGTCGATTGGCATTGCGATTGGGGCGCAGATCATGGTGCGGCTTGACCCCAAAGTGCTGTACTTGATCATGGGATCGGTAGTGATGATTCAGCCCGCGTTAAAACTCTTTCGGCCCAACACAGTGATCTCAGAAGACATGCAGCGATGGCTTGGGCCGAGCGTCGGCGGGTTTGCTGGAGTCGTCGGCGGCATGTCGGGTTTTTATGGGCCGGTGCTTTTGGTTTACCTAGCGAGCCTTCGATTGCAAAAAGATGTGTTTACCACCACAGTTGCCGTGTTGTTTTTGATCGGCGGCCTAGTGCTAGCAGGCTCGCTTGCCAAGGTTGGGGTGATGAATTCCAACGATCTTCTGATGGCCGTGCTGGCCTGCGTTCCAGCGTTTCTGGGGATCTTCTGGGGCCAACGAATTCGGGCGAGAATTAATCAGGCTCAGTTTGAAAAAGCGCTCACCGTGACCATGTTTGTCATGGCACTAAGCCTGCTCTATAAGGCATTCTAATTCGCTGTGCTGAAACTTGGCATTGATCTTGGCGGCACGAAAATTGAAGCGGCTTTGCTCGATTCTGATGGAATGACGGTATGGCGAAAACGCATTGCATCGCCCCAACGCGATTACACAGCAACCCTTCTTGCCATTGAAAGCCTCGTCCAAGAGGCAAAATTGTGGCAGGCAAATGCTCGGGCGCTCTCAAGCGGCCAGGTTGCTATGACGGCTCAGGAAATGTTTCGCACAATTGGCATTGGAATTCCGGGCTCACTTTCCCCAAGCACCGGGCGAGTGCGCAACGCCAACTCAACCTGGCTCAATGGACAGCCCCTGAAGTCAGACCTTGAAACGAGGCTGGGCACTTCCATTCAAATGGCTAATGATGCGAACTGTCTGGCCCTGTCAGAGTCGGTAGATGGCGCTGGGCATAATGCGGCAGTCGTATTTGGGGTAATTTTAGGCACTGGCGTTGGCGGCGGCCTTGCAATTCACCGACAAGTATTGCAAGGAGCAAACCGCATTGCAGGTGAGTGGGGCCACACGCCGCTGCCCTGGTTATCCGATGCAGAGACATCGCAGCCCAGGCTATGTTGGTGTGGACAATCAAACTGCACTGAAACGTACCTGAGTGGGCCTGCCATCGTTCGCGAATTCAATGAGACAGCCCAAGCCAATGTTCGGCGAATCGAAGAGATTATCGATGCCGCCTCGAAAAACGATGCCCAAGCGAAGGCTTGCCTTGAATTGTTTTACGGCAGGCTCGCCAAGGCCCTTGCCTTAGTGATCAATATTGTGGATCCGGATGTGATCGTAATTGGTGGCGGGCTTTCAAATATCGCAGCAATTTATGACGAAGTCCCCAAGCGCTGGGGGCAGTGGATATTCTCAAACGAGCCTGTGGCGACTCGGCTCGTGCCGGCGATGCATGGCGATTCATCGGGTGTGCGAGGGGCGGCATGGCTGGGTTTATGAGTGCACAACAGGAAAACCCCGCGGACGAAACTTCGATTCAAGTCGGAAACTGGGAGGAACTGGCCGCAGCCGCAACCTCAATTCGCTTTGCGGTGTTCGTGCATGAGCAGGGGGTTCCCGAATCGGAGGAGCTTGATGCGCTTGACGCTGTTTGCGTGCACGCCGTGATTTATCGGGGCCGTTTTGCGATTGCCACCGGAAGGCTCTGCCCAGATGGCCGGATTGGCCGGATGGCGGTGTTAAAGGAATTTCGTGGCCGAGGCTTAGGCGGACAGATTCTTCGCGCCTTGATTGCAGCTGCGAACGAACGCGGCCAGTATGAGGCCTACCTGCATGCACAGATCCACGCCCTTGGGTTTTACTCCCGCTACGGCTTTATCGCCGAGGGGCCAGAGTTCGAAGAGGCGCGAATTCGGCACAGGGCTATGCGACGCAAGGGTTGACCTCGTTCCGTCGCGACAAGGAAAAATACTAGGCCTGCGTTTCGTCTGACGAAGAATCCAACAACTCAGCGGCTGAATCCCCAACCGGCAGCGCCTGCACATCCTGAAGCTTGCGCTGAATGGCGCGGGTACGAACCCCCACAGACTGGAATTTATTGGCAGCCTCTTGCAGTTTCTTTTCAGTCTCGGCGATCACGCCACCAAACTTTTCAAACTCGGTCTTCACGCCGCCCAGCAAGGCCCAGACTTCGGATGAGCGCTTTTCAATGGCCAGGGTACGAAAGCCCATTTGCAGGCTATTGAGCATGGCCGCGGTATTCGTGGGGCCAGTCACTACCACACGGTAGTCGCGCTGCAGGCTCTCAGCCAAGCCGGTGCGTCGAAGCACTTCCGCATAAAGGCCTTCAGTCGGCAGATACATCACTGCAAAATCGGTCGTGTGCGGGGGCTCAATGTATTTTTCTTTGATCTTTTTCGCTTCGCCACGGATTCGAGCTTCCAGCGCCTTGGCGGCCTCTTCCACCATCACGGTATCGGCCTGTTCATGGGCGTCCAAAAGCCGTTGATAGTCTTCAATGGGAAACTTTGCATCAATAGGCAGCCAGACCGGCTGATCGCCATCGCGGCCCGGCAAACGAATAGCGATCTCGACCCGCTCGGTAGCACCCGGCCGGGTAGCGATATTTTTTTCGTACTGCTCAGGCGTAAAGATCTGCTCAATCAATGCTTCAAGCTGAAACTCGCCCCAGGTGCCGCGGGTCTTCACATTGGTGAGCACCCGTTTCAGGTCGCCAACACCAGAAGCCAGGTTCTGCATTTCGCCTAGCCCACGATGCACGGCCTCGAGCTTATCGGTGACCAATTTGAAGGATTGCCCAAGGCGTTCCTCTAGGGTGGCATGCAGCTTGTCATCCACCGTTTTGCGCATCTGCTCAAGTTTTTCGGCGTTATCTTTTTGAATGTTAGCCAGCTGCTCATTCAGGGTACTGCGCACTCGCTCGGCGCTCTGCTCTGCAGTCTGCGTCATCTGCGTGAGCCGCTCGCCCATATCCTTTTTCACAGAGTCGAGCGTGAGCTGAATTTGTGTTGACAGCGACTCCAGCCGCTTTTCCTGCATGCCCGAGACTGCATTGGAGACTTCTTTCAGGGCATTGACTTCTCGGCCCAGGGTCTCCACCCGGCCTACCAGCTCTTGCAAAAGAGGATCTTCCCCCGTTGCCGATCGACGGGAAATGAATACCAAGACCGCGACCGCCAGCACGGCCAAGAGGGTTAGAAAGGGCAGAAATTCGGTCATGACAAAATGTTCAAAAGAGCTTTCAAAAAAGAATACGACAGTCGAGGCTCAGCGCGTGAGCCAGGCACTAGGTAAAAAACAGGGTCGCTAGGCCCAAGAAAATGAAAAAGCCCATTGAGTCGGTGCTAAAGGTGAGCAGCACGGAAGACCCAATCGCAGGATCTCGGCCCATGCGCTGCAAAACAAGCGGCACGATCAGGCCAATCAGGGCAGCAATCAATAAATTCAGTGTCATGGCCAGCATCATGGTAGCGCCCAGCATGAAGCCGTGCTCTGTGTCGCTGTAGAGCCACCAAGCAAAGGCGCCCGCAATCAGCCCCCACACCAGGCCGTTGAGCAGGGCAATCGAAAGCTCTTTGGCAAACACGCGAGTTGCATTTTTCGGCGTCACCTGGCCCAAGGCGATTGAGCGAATAAACAAGGTCATGGTCTGGTTGCCAGAATTGCCAGCAATGCCCGCCACAATGGGCATGAGCGCAGCCAAGGCTACCACCTGAGCAATAGTGTCTTCAAAAACGCCGATCACACGCGAAGCAAAAAATGCCGTACAAAGATTCAAAGCCAGCCAGAGCCAACGGTTTTTAGCCGACTGCCAGACCGATGCAAACAAATCTTCTTCATCGCGAAGACCGGCTTGGGCAAACACATCTTGCTCACCTTCTTGACGAATCACATCCACCACTTCATTGACGGTCAGCCTGCCCAACAACCCGCCATGGTGATCGAGCACCGGCGCCGACACCAGGTCATAACGCTCAAAAGCCTGGGCCGCTTCGCTAACATCATCGTGCGGCTGCAGAGTCATGACGTTCTTTTCCATGACATCGCGCACCAAAGTCTCGGGCTCATGAACCAAAAGCTTTGCAAAAGGCAGCGAGCCCTGCAGCTTTTCCTTCCGATCGACTACAAAAACCTGATCCGTGTGATCCGGCAACTCGTCAAACCGGCGCAGATAACGCAGCACTACTTCCAAGGTCACATCATCGCGAATAGTGACCATTTCAAAATCCATGCGAGCGCCCACGCTGCCCTCCGGATAGGACATGGCAGCACGAAGCTGTTCGCGCTCTTCAATGGTCAGGCCCTCGCTGACTTCTTCCACCACCTCCTCTGGAAGATCGGGTGCAAGGGCTGCAAGGTCATCGGTATCGAGAGTCTCAACCGCTGCAATCAGCTCATCACGATCCATCACCTTAATGAGCGACTCACGAACCGAGTCTGAAACCTCCACCAGAATCTCGCCATCACGATCCGGGCCAACCAGATCCCAAATCGCCAGACGATCCTCGCGCGGCAGTGACTCTAGGATGTAAGCAACATCAGCAGGGTGCAGGTTTTCAAGCTTGGAACGCAAGGCGGCATGCTGCTGTTTTGTCACGAGCTGCTCCACCAAGGCCTGACGATCAGCGCCCACCACGTGTTGTTCGCGATGCACGACCTCGCTTTCAAGCTTTTGGCGGACAAGCAGCTCCTGCACCTCGGCCAGCGCAAGCTGGGCTACCTCCGGGTCTCGCGTTATGCTTTGTTTTTCCAGCAGCTCGGTCATGCGAGGGCTCTCGTGCAAAAGGCCTGGGCCTTGAGATTTTTAAGTTGCCGCTAACTTTAGCCGCAAATCATTGAATACCGAAGCAGTTTCTGGACGAACAGCTCGCCAGATGAAGAATGCCTCAGCGGCCTGCTCCACCAGCATGCCCAAGCCATCGGCCATGATGGGCACGCCAGCGGCCTGCGCCTGTTGCATGAAAGGCGTTGGCTTTGCGCCATACATCATGTCGTAGGCAAGCTTGGCATGTGAGAGCCAGTGCGGATGAATATCGAGCGTCGCACCTGCGAGGCTTGCGGAGGATGCGTTGACGATGATGTCGATGATGTCGGTGATCTCGTCACTGCGAGCTGCCGCAGGCAGGGTGGCAGTCTCTAAAACTGAGAGCGGCAGTGCGCTGAGCCACTGCCCGGCGCAAGAATCCATCTCAACCCAACGATCAACGATCTGCTGGGCCTTGTCGTAAGTTCGGTTGGCCAAGCGAATGCGATCCACCCCGGCTTGTCGCAAAGGGCCAATCACCCCTTGGGCTGCGCCGCCCGCACCGATGATCAGAACCGATAAGCCTTGCAGCGCAGACTGGCCGCCCAGCAAACGCTGCAGGTCTGCCACAAGCCCTTGGCCATCGGTGTTATCGGCCAGCACCGCACCGCCTGAGTCGAATCGCAAAGTGTTGATGGCACCCGCAGCCTGGGCCCGCTCGGAGATCTCCCAGCCTAAACCCTGCGCCAAAGCAAAGGCCTCTTCCTTCAGCGGCACGGTAAGGTTCACGCCCCCATAGCCTTCCTCTATTAGCTGCTCCAACACGACTGCAAGCTGTGGTGCTGGCACCTGCTTCGCTTCATAAACAACACTTTCCCCCGTTTGCTGTGCAAACGCTGTGTGAATGAAAGGCGATTGGCTATGAAGAATTGGATCGCCCAGAACTGCGTAGTGTTGGCTTAGCACCTCGACCGTCTCCCCTTCATCAACCGGGGTTGCCGACAGCACCCCGACAAATTTTGCTTCAAGCCGCAGATCGAGAACGTCTGATGCCAGGAGCTCAAGCTCTACCTCAACACCGGGAACAACCTGCGGGGCATCAAGGCAACGCACGAGGCATGGCACACGGCGCAATCGGAAGGCGCCGTCTCTAAGCGCCACTGCTTTTTCTCGCACTGTTGCGCCGCTTGCCACCGACGACCAGAATTCCTGGTTGCCCAGGCCATGTTGTTGGCCAAGCCAGCGTTGGGCCCAGTATCGCTCAATGGTTTCCTGAAAATCCGCATAGTGGTTGTACAGAGTATCGAACTGCGTGACCGTGGAAAAGAGCTCTGCCTCATTGCCTTTAAATACCGGCGGACGAACACCCAATACTGCGAGCATCTGCCACTGGTTCACCAAATCGCTGTAGCGGCGAAGTGGCGAAGTGGACCATGCGTAATTGTTGACCCCCAGGCCTTGGTGGGGGCCAGGATTGGTTTGCATACGAACGCGGCCCATGGTCTGCACCCGATAAATGCCAGGCAGCCTTGCCAACGCGAGCGTATCTCCCCATGCCGTATTGGCCAGAATCATGAACTCGGAGACCAAGACATCAATTGGCGAGCCCCGCCTGCGCTCCACAACACGGGGGGTGCCATCGCCAGTTTCCAGGGCCTTGGGGTTGGCGTCGTTCCAATCGACGTAAAAATTAAAATCAACCCGGCCGCGCGGCTCGGCCTTGCCCTTCACAGCCTCGCGGCCCTCACGTAATTTCAACGCCAAAAATAAAAGCGGTTTTAGGCCACTCCAAGGAAGCTTTGCGGCATCGATTGCCTCGAAGGGCTGATCAAGCGCCGCCTCCCAATCGCCCAAGCGAAGATTTTTTTCAATGCGCACCCGCTCGACTCTCGACTGGCTTGCGATTCGCTCGCCCTGTTCATTGAAATCAACGTAAAGCGAGAGTGCAGGCTGTACTTTTCCTTCATCAAGGGAAAAGGCTTCGATCAATTTGGCTGGCAACATGGTAATTTTGTCGCCCGGAAAATAAACCGTCGAAGCGCGCTCAAAAGCCATCTTGCCCACAGCACTATCCGGCGCAATGCCAATGCCCGGCGCAGCAATGTGAATACCCACGCGCCAGCCGCCGGAATCTAATTCGGCAATTGAAAACGCATCATCAACCTCGGTGGTGGTGACATCATCAATGGAATAGACCGGCTGCTCGGCAAGCGGCACGCTTTGTTTTTGCGCCAAGGCAATCGCTTCCTCAATGTCTTGAGTGCTCACTGCAAACCCGGTGCCTTGCGGAAAACATTGCTGCAAAAACTTCGCACGCAAAAGGCTGTAAACCGATGGCAATGCGCCCCGCTCCAACAATAAACGAGCCGGTGTCGTTTTCAATTCAAAGGCCGCTGATTCAAGGGACTTGAAAACAATGGATTGCTTGTCAGGCTTAACCAAGAAGCTAACTGCCAATGTGCGAATCTCTTGGGGCAAGCCGCCTTCCACTAAATCCTTGTGCATTGCCTCTTGGGCCTCGGCAGCCAAACGTTTTCGTTCGGCACCCGCTAGTGCAGCCTTTAATGACTCCTCGGGTGCTGCTCGAAAACGGCCTTTGCCTTTGCGATAGAAATACATGGGCGCCTGATGCAGGGCCAAAAGCAAGCCCCCAAGCTGTTGTGCCGAGGGCTTGTCAGAAAAAACCTCTTTGGCAAACTCCTGGAATCCGAAATCTTCTTGTGGCGCGCATTCCCACAAAAACCGCACATCAAGCTCGCTGGCAATCGACTGCGCAGCAGGCAACAAGGCATCACGCGCAGGCTCGGCAAATTGCAGCAGAACAGCCGTGCGTTTGATCTTGATGCGCTTCCCCGTGGGCGTTTCAACTTGCACAGTCGCATCGGCCTCGGAAAAAAGTGTGCCGGCCTTAAAAGCGCCGTCTTCTTCGTAGAGGAGAAACATCTTTTCTCTCGTTACCTGCCCGCAGACCGCCGCGCCACTGACACGGCTCGCTGCGACGCGTTCTTAAATAAGGTCATCGTGAGGCCCCATTGGGACCGCGGCCATCTAGCGCGCTTAAAAGCTTTTGATGAATTCCGCCAAAGCCGCCATTGCTCATGACCAAGATGCGGTCGCCAGCATTGGCCTTCGCGACAATCGAAGATACCAGTGCATCGAGATCGCCCGAGACAAGCGCCCGATCACCCAGGGGTGCCAACGCACCTTCCAGATCCCAGGAAATGCCGCCTGCATAAGCAAACACATAATCGGCCGATGCTAGGCTACCTGCGAGTTTTGCCGACATCACGCCAAGCTTCATGGTGTTGGATCGAGGCTCAATGACGGCGAGAATTTTTCCTGCCTGGCCAGTAGCCTGCATTTGTCGCTGCAATCCCTCGACCGTTGTGGCGATCGCGGTGGGGTGATGCGCAAAATCATCGAACACCTGCACGCCTGCGACTTCACCACGTAACTGCATGCGGCGTTTGACGCCCTTGAATCGCGACAAGGCATCCAATGCTTTGTCAAGAGGCACGCCGAAAGCAACCGCAGCCTTGATGGCAGCCTCGGCATTGGTTCGATTGTGGGCGCCCATCAGGGCCTGGTTATTGAGATGGTGGGCCGCTACGCCGCTGTCGCGGCTCGCGGTGACGGGGTCGTCTTTGCGAAGCCCCAACGGGACCGTGGCAATCTCCGGGCGGGCATTAAAATATTCTATTGGCGTGTAGGCTCCGCGCGCTATCACGCGCGTAAGTGCCTCCTCTTGAGCATTCACAATCAGGCGACCCTTTGCAGGCAGCGTGCGAAGCCAATGATGGAACTGGGTTTCAATGGCTGCAAGATCAACAAAGATATCGGCGTGATCGAATTCAAGGTTGTTCAGGATTGCGATCTCCGCCCGGTAGTGCAAAAACTTGGACCGCTTGTCGAAAAATGCAGTGTCGTATTCGTCGGCCTCAATGACAAAAGGAGGCAGATTGCCGCGGCCCCCCTGGGACCTCGCAACGACCGAGGAATTCAAGCGGGCCGACACGCCAAAATTTTCCGGCACGCCGCCAATCAGAAACGAAGGCGATAAACCTGCATCCTCCAAAATCCAGGCCAACATTGAGCTGGTTGTGGTTTTGCCATGTGTGCCCGAGACGGCCAAAACACAGTGATCGCACAGGATATTTTCGGCAAGCCACTGAGGCCCGGAAACCAGACGATCGCCACGATTCAGCAGGGCCTCAACCAAAGGCATGCCGCGCGTGGCGACATTTCCCACCACCCAAACATCAGGAGCAAGATCAAGCTGATCTTCAGCAAACCCTTCCACCAGGGCGATGCCCGCTTGCTCGAGCTGAGTACTCATGGGCGGGTAGACATTCGCATCACAGCCCGTCACCTTGAACCCGCGGGCACCGGCCAGCTGCGCCAAACCGCCCATGAAGGTGCCGCAAATTCCAATGATGTGAAGGTGCATGGCAGGCATTGTAGCCATGGGCATAATCCCGTCATGGAATATTCAAACCTTCGCTGTGAGATCGCAACTGCGGCTGCGGCAATGATTGCCGAAGAGGGGCTCGATTACGCAAATGCCAAGCGACGTGCCTATGAACGCATCACTGGCGGCAAGGGCAGCAGAATTGCAAAAGAAGCGTTGCCTTCAAATGAAGAAGTCGAGCAGGCGGTAAGAGAGCACCAGGCCATTTTTCAATCGCAAGAGCAGCCCAAAAGGCTTCGGGAGCTCAGGCTCAAATCCCTTGCGCTCATGGAGCTACTCTCTGATTTTTCACCCATGATCACGGGCGCAGTGGCCAATGGCACCGCAGGTGAGCACTCCGACATTCACCTGCATTGTTTTGCCGATAGCGCCAAAGAAATCGGTATCACCCTGCTCAATCACGATATCCAGAGCGAAGCAGGCTTCATGCCCAATGCCAAGCCAGGGCAGCCCGATGTCGAAGCCTTGGCCATTCAGTGGCAAGGCGAGCTCGCAACGATTGCGATTTATCCGGAACTTGAGCTCAGGCTTAACGGCCAAAAGCAGGCAAAGAGCAAACCCATTCGAATCAATACCCGTTCGCTTCAGGCCCTGCTTGAGGCATCGGCCCACGAAAGCCAAACATGAAAAAAAAGATCTCACTCATCGTTATTGCCCTGCTCGCCCTTGGCCTGGGCATTGGGATAAGCAATTGGAGGCTAAGCCCCAAGGCGGTAGAGCTGCCAGCCCAATGGGTGTTTGACCTCTCTTTCCCCGACGCTAAAGGCCAGCCGGTACCGCTATCAAGCGTGCGAGGCGAGCTGACCGTGGTGAATTTCTGGGCGACCTGGTGCCCTCCTTGTGTTGAGGAAATGCCGGAACTTTCGTCAATTCACGCCGAAATGTCGCCAAAAGGAGTTAAAGTTATAGGGCTCGCCATCGACTCCCCATCGGCTGTTCGCACTTTTCTGGAAACCCGGCAGTTTTCCTATCCCTTGCTAGTCACTGGGGCCTCAGGCAGTGAACTCGGAAAACGGCTTGGAAATTCTGTAGAAGCACTTCCTTATACCGTGCTAATCAACGAAAAAGGCGACGTAATCAGGCAAAAACTCGGCAGAATACGCGAAGAAGAGCTCAGATCCTGGATTTCAGAAGTACGGTAGAATCCGAAGCTTGTGTTTATTTGGAGGCGGCTCAATGTCGTCATCTTCGCTGATCTGGGTGCTTCATGGGCCTAACTTAAACAGGCTTGGCCTGCGAGAGCCCGAAATATACGGGTCTACGACCCTTGAAGAAATCGATCAACAGCTTTTGGCCAAGGCGACCTCCCTTGGCCTGTCGCTTGAAAGCTTTCAAACCAATCATGAGGGCGCGATGATTGACAAGATTCATCAGGCGCCCGGCCATAAAGTAGCCTTTATCCTCATCAACCCCGCGGCATTTACCCATACCAGCGTTGCTGTACGAGATGCCCTGGCTGCCGTGGCCATTCCCTTTGTAGAGGTGCACCTCTCGAACGTGCATCGTCGCGAGCCCTTCCGTCATCAGTCTTACTTCTCTGATCTGGCCGAAGCAGTGGTCTGCGGCCTTGGCCCAATGGGCTATCAGGCAGCGCTGGAATTCGCTGCCAAAAAACTTTCTGTGTAAAAAGGAATGTCATTTATGGACCTTCGAAAACTAAAAACCTTGATCGACCTGGTTGCAGAGTCCGGTATTGCCGAGCTTGAGATCACCGAGGGCGAAGACAAGGTTCGCATCGTCAAATCGGGGCCGGTAAGTGCCGCACCTCAGGTGAGCCATGTCCATATGGCGCCGAGTGCGGCCCCGACTATGGCGGCTGCGCCAGCCCCAGTTGCCGCAGTTGTATCGCCACAATCAACGGAGGCCGCCGAGCTGCCTGAGGGCAAGGTCATCAAATCCCCCATGGTGGGAACCTTCTACCGCGCCTCCTCTCCCGGAGGCGAGCCCTTCGTTGCCATCGGTGCCTCTGTGAGCGAAGGCCAGACGGTGTGCGTGATCGAAGCCATGAAGCTCATGAACGAAATTCCCGCCGACTGTGCTGGCGTCATCAAGGAAGTCTTGGTGGAAAACGGCCAGCCCGTTGAGTTTGGCCAGCCGCTCTTTGTACTTGCTTAATTCGGCCAGAAAGAATCATTCATGGCTTTATTCGAAAAAGTATTAATTGCCAATCGCGGCGAAATCGCGCTACGAATTCAACGCGCCTGCCGCGAGCTCGGCATTAAAACCGTGGTGGTACATTCCGAGGCCGACACCGATGCGAAATACGTCAAGCTTGCCGACGAATCGGTGTGTATTGGCCCGCCGCCCTCGCGTCAAAGCTATTTGAATATTCCCGCCATCATTGCGGCTGCTGAAGTCACCGATGCAGAGGCGATCCACCCGGGCTATGGGTTCTTATCGGAAAATGCCGATTTTGCGGAGCGTGTTGAGCGCAGCGGCTTTAAATTCATCGGCCCCACTGCCGATGTGATCCGCATGATGGGCGATAAGGTTGCCGCGAAAAAAGCCATGATTGCTGCCGGCGTCCCTTGCGTGCCAGGCTCCGAGGGCGCCCTGCCCGAAGACCCAAAAGAGATTGTCAGGATTGCCCGCGGCGTCGGCTATCCCGTCATTATCAAAGCGGCAGGCGGGGGCGGCGGACGCGGCATGCGGGTGGTGCACACCGAAGCGGCGCTGATTAACGCAGTGGCCACCACTAAGGCCGAAGCGGCGGCAGCCTTTAACAATCCCGAGGTTTACATGGAGAAGTTCCTAGAAAACCCCAGGCATATCGAGATTCAAATTCTGGCAGACCACTTTGGCAATGTCGTGCACTTAGGCGAGCGTGATTGCTCCATGCAACGACGCCATCAAAAAGTTCTTGAGGAAGCGCCAGCGCCCAAGCTTACGGCTAGGCTGCGAGATAAAACGGGCGAGCGCTGCGCGGAAGCCTGCCGCCGAATTGGCTATCGCGGCGCGGGCACGATTGAATTTTTATTTGAAAACAATGAGTTTTATTTCATCGAAATGAACACCCGCGTACAGGTGGAGCACCCCGTCACTGAACTGATCACGGGCATTGACATCGTACAAGAGCAGATTCGGGTGGCCAGCGGCCAGAAACTTCGCTTCCGCCAGAAAGACATTCAGTTCAAGGGCCATGCCATTGAGTGCCGAATCAACGCAGAAGACCCCTACAAATTCACGCCTTCTCCCGGCAAGATCACCACATGGCACGCGCCGGGCGGGCCAGGCGTGCGGGTGGATTCACATGCCTATAGCGGCTACACCGTGCCTCCGCACTACGACTCCATGATCGCCAAGCTGATTGTCTATGGCGATACTCGAGAGCAGGCCATTGCACGGATGCAGATCGCGCTCTCTGAAACCGTGGTGGAAGGCATACAGACCAATGTGCCGCTGCATCGTGAGTTGATGCTCGATACGCATTTCATCGATGGCGGCACCTCGATTCATTACCTTGAGCATATGCTCGCAGCGCGCGAGCGACTTTTATAAGGCATTGATGGCCCTGCTGCACGAACTGGTCTTCGAAACACGCCATCACAACGCTGAAGCAATTTCCGATGCGCTCATGCAACTGGGCGCCTTAAGCGTCACGGTAGAAGATGCGGCGGCGAGCTCGGAAGATGAAACACCGATCTTCGGCGAACCTGGCTCAGCAATTGATATTCAGTCATGGCCAAGCTGTCGGGTGGCAGTTTTGCTTGAATCCCACGCGAGGCCAGAAGATTTGTGGAAAGAATTTTCGCAATGGGATCGCGACTTTGAATCGGTGCCCTACGAGATCAGGGCGATTGACGATCGCGACTGGGTGAGTGAAACCCAACGGCAATTCAGCCCCTTGCTGATTGATGACTGCCTCTGGGTTGGGCCACACTGGTCGCAGCCGCCTTCAAACCTTGCGTCGCCGACAATTGCCATTCAGCTTGATCCTGGCATGGCCTTTGGCACAGGCAGCCATGCCACCACACAGCTCTGCCTAGAGTTCATGCTCAGACGATTTCGCTTGGAACCAAGACCCGATCGCGTCTTGGATATGGGCTGTGGCTCAGGCATTTTGGCCATTGCCGCTGCCAAGCTTGGCGCAAAGGAAGTGATTGCCGTAGATATCGACCCAATCGCCGTTCAGACCGCGGCCAGCAATGCAACGAAAAATCGGGTGGAGATTGCAGCCCAAGAGGCTGCAGTGTCGCCGCAAGGGCAGTTCGACTTGGTGGTGGCCAATATTTTGTCTCAGCCCCTGAAGCTCCTTGCGCCTGCGCTCGTAACTTACGCAAGACCTGGGGCTAGCCTTTTTTTATCAGGCATTCTTGCACGACAATCCCAAGAGCTTCTCGACATTTATCGCCCGCTTGCAAAACATTTGGCGCCTCTTGAAGTGCTCGGCGAAAAAGAAGGCTGGGTGTGCATCGGCACCCGTAGGGCTTAACCCATTTTTTAGGAAATCAGCAATGAGCGTACAAATCAGCGGATCGATTGCCTTTGACACCATCATGGTGTTTGAGGGCCGATTTAAAGATCACATCCTTCCCGACCAGGTCCACATGCTGAATGTGGCCTTCCTGGCTCCGCAGATGCGTCAGGAATACGGCGGCTGCGCGGCCAATATTGCGTATACCCTGCGGGGTCTCGGCCAGCCCTGCGGCCTGCTTGGTGCGATTGGGAAAGATGGCGCAGGCTACCTTGAACGTCTTCAAGCACTCGGTATCGACACAAGCCAGGTGCTTCTTGCGCAAGACTGTTTTAGCGCACAGGCCTTCATTACGACCGATTTAGATGATAACCAGATCACGGCCTTTCATCCGGGCGCAATGAACCGGGCTGGTGAAGTGGGCCTAGGAAATGCGCCAACCAAGCTCGGAATCGTCTCACCGAATGGCAAACAGGCCATGCTGCGGCATGCCCAGGAATTCTGCGAGCGTGGTGTTCCATTTGTGTTTGATCCTGGCCAGGCCATGCCGGTTTTTAACCGTGAGGAGCTTGCCCTTCTCACAAGTCAGGCCACATGGATCGCTGTGAATGACTATGAAGGCCACATGCTTGCCGAGAAACTTGGCACCACGATTAGCAAGCTTGCCGCAAAGACTTCGGGCGGAATGATCGTTACGCGTGGTGCACAAGGGGTCGAGGTATTGGAACATTCAGGCTCAAATAAAGTCGAAGGACTAGAAGCTGAAAAGTTTTTTGGAGCCAAGCCTGTAGACCCCACGGGATGTGGAGATGCGTTTCGCGGGGGGCTGCTTTTTGGCCTAGCCCAAGGGATGTCCTTGCTCGACAGTGCACGCCTCGGCAATATCATGGGTGGCTTGAAGGTTGTGCATCGCGGCGGGCAAAACCATTCGCTGGATCGCAACAAGGTGCAAGGTTTACTTGAAAATATTTATCCGGACACAGCCAAGCGACTGAAAGTTGCCTAGAAAGTCCAAATTCTTTTTAGAAAGAGTGATCACCATGCAACAAACAAAATCGAAAGCCCTTCTCGTCACCACCGCAAGCCTTGTTGGCCTGTTAGCACTAACAGGCTGTGCAACCCAAACCAGTTCCTCGGCAGTCTATCGAAGCGATCAAACCCAGCGTGAACAGACCGTGCGTATGGCCACCGTCGAAGCGGTCCGTCAAGTCACGATTCAACGCGACAGCAAAGGTGTGGGCGTTGTGGGTGGCGCAGTCGTTGGTGGCTTGGCCGGGAGCAGCGTAGGCGGCGGCAGAGGACAAGACATCGCCACCGTACTCGGAGCCATTGGCGGCATGGTGGCTGGCCAGGCCATCGAAGAAAAAGCAAACCAAAAGCCGGGCCTTGAAATCGCCGTGAAGTACGATTCGGGCGAAACGCGGATCATCGTGCAAGAGGCCGACGTTGATGTTCGGCCCGGTGATCGGGTTCAGGTGATTACAGGGGGCGGTGTCACCCGCGTTGCACGCTAAAAGAGGTGTCGCACGACGCCTGATTCAAACTCAGAAAGCACTGCTGCAGTGATCTGAAGCATTAAGAAACCGCCGATCGGTGAGAGATCAAATCCTGATCGGCGCTTCGTACCCAAAAGCTTGCGAAAGGGCAACAAGAAGGGCGAAACCAACAAATCAAAGATTGGCTTTAAAGGATGCACGGGGCTAAGCCAGGACATCAGCACGCTCACAATCAGAATCACCACCGCAAGCTGTACAAACCACGACAATCCCCAGATCCCCGCCAGCAGAACCAGCCAGCCGAAGGGGCGCACTGGTTTTTCAACTGGGAAATCAGTAAGCCACCCCAGGGTCATGAAGAAATAAAACAGAGTGGTCAGCGCAAGCGAAAGCAATAAAGCTGCCAAAAAACTCGCCCAATCAAAGCCGCCAAAGCCCGGCAGAAAGCGACGCAAGGGCAGCACAATCCAGTCGGTCATTTGAAAGGTAAGGCGACTTAAAGGATTTTGCGCGGGCAGTCGGAGCACCTGCAGGTAAACGCGCAGAGCACAGGCCATAACAAATAGGCTTCCGATGGTTTTGATGGCGAGCCAGAGAATTCCCATTCCGGGATTCTAAGTGCTGATCGGCCTATCGTCAGGCGAAAAAAATCCCGCCGAAGCGGGATTTTTCTTCATTGAATCGAAAAAACCGATTCGCTGAATTACGGACGGCTGCCCGTGGGGAAAGGCCAAGTCGAAGACAGGGTTGCAGCTGCAGCGGGTGCAGCAGCAGCGGCTTTCTTGGCGCGCTTCTTGCCAGCCTTACGCTTTGCGGGCTTCTTAGCAGCCTTCTTAGCGCCTTTCTTAGCGCCTTTCTTAGCACCTTTCTTGGCGGCTTTCTTAGCACCTTTTTTAGCGCCTTTTTTGGCTGCGCGCTTTTTGCCTGCGGCTTTCTTGGCAGGCTTCTTAGCAGCTTTCTTCGCGCCTTTCTTAGCCGCGCGCTTCTTAGCAGCTTTCTTGGCAGGCTTCTTAGCAGCCTTACGAGCAGCAGCCTTACGAGCAGCAGGCTTCTTCGCTGCAGCTTTTTTCTTTGCAGCGGGTTTGCGTTTCGCAGCGGTCTTCTTCTTTGCTGCGGTCTTCTTCTTTGCTTTCTTCTTTGCTTCTTCAGCCATGGAATACTCCTTCAAGCTTGAACAAAAAGGGATTCGCGCCGGCCGGCACGAACCATTCATTCGCGCAGGGGAAACAACCCCCAACGCTAATGAATTCTTTTCGGCAGTATCCTTGGCTCAATTCCTCATTCCCAGGACAATGCCCCGCCCGTCTGATACTCAATCACACGGGTCTCAAAAAAGTTGCGTTCCTTCTTCAGATCGACCATTTCCGCCATCCAGGGGAAGGGGTTTTCCTCGTTGCCAAACAAGGGCTCTAGGCCGATCTGCTGGCAGCGACGGTTCGCAATAAAGCGCAAATACGACTTGAACATGGAGGCGTTTAAGCCCAGCACCCCACGCGGCATGGTGTCCTCGGCGTAGCGGTACTCAAGCTCCACGGCTTTCTGGAAAAGACCGCGAAGCTCTTCACGAAACTCCGGTGTCCAGAGGTGGGGGTTTTCCAGTTTGATGGTGTTAATCAGGTCAATGCCAAAGTTGCAGTGCATGGACTCGTCACGCAGGATGTACTGGTACTGCTCGGCAGCGCCTGTCATCTTGTTTTGCCGGCCAAGGGCCAGGATCTGCACGAAACCTACGTAGAAGAACAGGCCTTCCATGATGCAGGCGAAAACAATCAGGGACTTGAGCAGCTGCTGGTCAGCCTCAGGAGTGCCAGTCGTAAAGTTCGGATCGGTCAGGGTGTCGATAAAGGGGATCAGGAACTCATCTTTGTCCCGAATCGAGGCGACCTCATGATAGGCATTGAAGACTTCGCCTTCATCCAGGCCCAACGACTCAACAATGTACTGATAGGCGTGGGTGTGAATGGCCTCTTCAAAGGCCTGGCGCAACAAATACTGGCGGCATTCGGGTGCCGTGATGTGGCGATAGGTGCCCAGCACGATGTTGTTGGCTGCTAATGAATCGGCGGTCACAAAGAAGCCTAGGTTGCGCTTAATCAGGCGGCGCTCATCGTCAGTCAGGCCGTTGGGGTCTTTCCAAAGCGCGATGTCGCGCGACATATTGATTTCCTGGGGCATCCAGTGGTTGGCGCAGCCAGCCAGATATTTTTCCCAGGCCCATTTGTATTTGAAGGGCACCAGCTGATTCACATCTGTGCCCGCATTGATCACGCGCTTGTCTTCCACCCGAACACGACGATGGGCATCGCCATCTGGATGGGCAGAGACAGAGGAAGGCGCAGCAGACGGAGCAGCGGCCACGGCGGACGCCGAGGCTACGGCCGGCTGCAACGCCGGCAAAACATTTGGCGCACCGAAGGCCCGGTTTGGCGTTGGTGCAGCAGTGGTAGAGCTATCTTCCCAGTTCAGCATTTCGACTCTCACTTTGCTAGTTGATCCCTCGAAAGGAGGGGGTGTTCAATGAAAGCAACGTGAGATTCGGTTGTTGTACACAGCGCGAATAATGCAAGAACATTTTTCACGTTGCAATCATTTTTTTAAAAAATTTTTAAATCGACGCGCGCCGCGACTCTGTTGTCGCATTCATGCCACGACTCGCGGCGCGTTTTTTCTTACTGACAAGCCTCGCACTCAGGGTTGTCGATCGAACAAAACTTCGCCTCGGATGCAGCCGCTGCCATTCCACCCGAAGCAGGAACTGCATTGAGCTCACCTGCACTAATGGTCGACTTCTCGGCCGCGGTAGCACCGAGTGTGCGCAGGTAGTAGGTGGTTTTAAGGCCACGCAGCCAGGCAAGCTTGTAGGTCTCATCAAGCTTTTTGCCCGAGGCGCCCGCCATGTAGATGTTGAGCGACTGGGCCTGATCGATCCATTTCTGGCGACGGGCTGCACACTCCACAATCCAGCGTGTGTCGGTCTCAAACGCAGTGGCATACAGGCTTCGAAGCTCCGCAGGAATGCGGTCGATCTTGGCTAAGCTGCCGTCAAAGTACTTCAGGTCGGCCACCATGACTTCATCCCACAGGCCCAGTTTTTTCAGATCCTGCACCAGGTACTCATTGACCACCGTGAACTCACCCGAGAGGTTCGACTTCACATAAAGGTTCTGATAGGTGGGCTCGATGGAGGCCGAAATGCCAACGATATTGGAGATGGTGGCTGTCGGTGCGATGGCCACGCAGTTGGAGTTGCGCATGCCGTAGGCCTTGATCCGGCTGCGCAAGGCATCCCAATCCAGGGTCGAGGACATGTCTACTTCCACATAGCCGCCACGCTCCTCGGCCAAAAGCTTCAGGGTGTCGAGCGGAAGAATTCCACGATCCCAGAGCGACCCGCGGAAAGAAGAGTAGGCGCCACGCTCTTCAGCCAGTTCGGTCGAGGCCCAGTAGGCGTTGTAGCAGACAGCCTCCATGGAGCGATCGGCGAATTCGACAGCCGCATCGCTTGCGTACGGAATGCGCATGGCATGCAAGGACTCTTGAAAGCCCATGATGCCCAGGCCCACGGGGCGATGGCGGATATTCGAGTTGCGAGCCTTGGCCACGGCGTAGTAGTTGATATCGATGACGTTATCGAGCATGCGCATGGCGGTCTTGACCGTCTTTTGCAGCTTGGCAAGATCGAGCTCCAGGCCGCCATTTCCAGCAGGCTTGAGATGGTTGACCAGGTTGACCGAGCCCAGATTGCAGACGGCAATTTCCGAGTCATTGGTATTCAAGGTGATCTCGGTGCACAGGTTGGAAGAGTGCACCACCCCCACATGCTGCTGCGGGCTGCGAATATTGCAGGGGTCTTTAAAGGTAATCCAGGGGTGGCCCGTCTCGAAAAGCATAGTGAGCATCTTGCGCCACAACGATAAGGCAGGAATGCGCTTAAACAAACGCATCTCGCCGCGGTCGGCCTTGGCCTCATAGGCGGTATAGGCCTCTTCAAATGCCTTGCCAAATTTGTCGTGCAGATCGGGAACGTCGGAGGGGGAGAACAAGGTCCACTCGCCAGCCTCCATGACCCGCTTCATGAATAGATCAGGGATCCAGTTGGCAGTGTTCATGTCGTGAGTGCGGCGGCGATCATCCCCGGTGTTTTTGCGAAGCTCTAAAAACTCCTCGACATCAAGGTGCCAGGACTCCAAATATGTGCAGACCGCACCCTTGCGCTTGCCGCCCTGGTTGACTGCCACAGCAGTGTCG
The DNA here is from genome assembly GCA_964582195.1 of uncultured Burkholderiaceae bacterium. Taxonomy (GTDB): domain Bacteria; phylum Pseudomonadota; class Gammaproteobacteria; order Burkholderiales; family Burkholderiaceae_A; genus Lacustribacter. The sequence continues at coordinate 618,576 of CAZOQN010000001.1, forward strand.
TTCACCACTTTCAAAAATGGCACCACGCCCTGGCTCTTGCCATTGGTGCCCTTGATGTGGCTGCCCAAGGCGCGAACCGGCGTCCAGTCGTTACCCAAGCCGCCTGCGTATTTCGCAAGCAAGGCGTTTTCCTTAATCGCCTCATAAATGCCATCGAGCTCATCGGGCACGGTGGAGAGATAGCAAGATGAAAGCTGAGAATGGGTAGTGCCAGAATTAAACAAGGTGGGCGTTGAGCTCATGAAGTCAAAGCTCGACAAAAGCCGGTAAAACTCAATAGCCCGATCTTCGCGGTTGAGCTCATTTAAGGCCAGTCCCATGGCTACGCGCATGAAAAACGCCTGGGGCATTTCAATGCGCCGGCCCTCACCCGAGTACAGATCGTTTCGATCGATCAGAAAGTAACGATCGTAGAGGGTCTGAAGGCCAAGATAATCAAACTGCAGATCGCGAGTGGGGTCGATCGCTTTGGCAATTTTTTCAAGATCGAACCGCAAGAGCTCCTCGTTTAGCAGGCCAATCTCGATGCCCTTCTTGATGAATCGTGGGAAGTATTCCTGATAGCGGCCTTCCATTTCGACCTGCGAGACCTCGGATTGCATGACTTCCGAGCGAATGGTGTGCAGGAGCAGGCGTGAGCTGACTTTTGCATAGGCTGGGTCCTTTTCAATGAGCGCGCGGGCAGACAAGATGGCCGACTTGAGCACCTCTTCGATGGGTACGCCGTCGTATAGGTTTTTGACCGTCTCTTGCATGACATGCGAGGCGTTGACCGCATCGCCTAAGCCTGCGCAGGCGTCATTCACGATGCCCTCGAGCCAAGCAATGTTCAACGGCTGGGGCACGCCTGCAACCAACATCTTGATGCCTGTGGCAATCGAAATGGAGGATTGATCTTGGCCCTTCGCAGCACGCTCCTGCGCCCTCTCCTGAGCCCTACGCTCGCGATACAGCACATAAGCACGCGCTACTTCATGCTCACCAGAGCGCATCAAGGCGAGTTCCACCTGATCTTGAATATCTTCGATGTGCAGCGTGCCGCCAGCGGGAAGCCGGCGTATCAGGGCCATCACTACTGCATTGGTGAGCGACTCGGTGACTTCTCGGACGCGCGCACTGGCTGCGCCCTGATTGCCCTGAACCGCCAAAAAGGCCTTTGTCATGGCCACTTGAATCTTGCTGGGCTCAAACCCTACCACTGCGCCATTGCGGCGGATCACTTTGATATCTGCCGCGACTGCCTGTGTCGAGAGGCCCGACAGACTGGATACCGAGGGGGTTCCCGCCGAGGCTTGAATAGACAGGGCCCCGGAAGGCGTGGATTGCGACTGTGCGCCCAACTGCATAAAGCTTCTCCCCTTGAAAAAGACTGGTGGACTACTACATCTAGTAGTTTTTAGTGATTTGGACCCTAATTCTAGTAGTCTCAGGCCCAAGAGGGCAAGGTTTTTTTAGGGGAGTAATTACCCCGAGCCTCCACGACTTAGAGATATCCCATGAAGATGGCAGCCCGAAAGGAACTGGGCCCAAGGAAAGTGCGGCCCTGGGTCTGCCTTTCGATCGGGAGCGATTTCGCTATGGCCTGCCACCCAGGCAAGGGAGGGTAATTTCTTCTTGATGCGAACGCACACTTCGGTAAGAGATTGAATTTGCTGCGGCGCATAAGGCTCTGAAATACAACCCTCAAGCTCTATGCCCACTGAAAAATCGTTGCAACCGGGCCGGCCTTGAAAACTCGAAACACCCGCATGCCACGCACGATTGTGCAAGTCTACAAACTGCGTCACCTGGCCATCTCTTGCAATCACAAAGTGTGAAGAAACACGCAGGCCACGAAGCGAGTCAAAAGAGGCATGTGCCTCGCAGTCGAGCGTTCCAGTAAACAGGGCCTCAATATGCCCCGTGCCATAAACGCCCTCGGGCAAACTGATGCAATGAATCACCAGAAGATCAGGGGCTGATCCTTGCGGCCGGGTATCAAAGTGGGGGGAAGGAAGATGTCGATAACCCTCTAGCCAGCCGCCCAATTCACCCGGGTTCATGAAAGGCCCATGCCCTGCAATTACGAACCGTCGCGAGGTCCAAGGTTGCGATGGGTCATGCTGCAAAAAGCCTGACCGTCTTTCCATAAGGCCTCAGTCGCCGGAAGGCGAGCTGCACAGTGTGCGCAGGCAACCAGCTTGCCCTGCTGATCCTGTGCCTGAGAAGGCGGCGGCTTACGAGCGCCAAAGGCTTTTTTCAGCAAAAACAGCCCGATCCCAACGAGGGCCATGATGATGAGAATGCGCCAAAGCATGTTTTATTGCGCCCGATTCAAAACCACTTCCAGCACAAACTGCGAGCCCACATAAGCCATGAGCAGCGACACAAAGCCCGCAAGCGTCCAGCGCGCTGCTACCTTGCCACGCCAGCCCAACCATTTGCGGCCAACCAGTAGCACCGCCGCAAAGCCCCACGCAAAGATGGTGAACACTGTTTTGTGATCAAAGCGCATCGCGCCGTAGCCCCGATCAAGGCTCACCAACACTCCCGAGCCGAGTGTCAGAGAGATGAGAATGAAACCGATCAACACCACGCGCATCAGCATCTGATCCAGGCCAAGCAAGGGCGGCAGGCCCTGCCACCAGCCAGGCTGGTCAATCGAAAAATTCTTCGTCTGATGCAGGCTTTTTTCCATGGCCATCATGACCAGCGCACAAGCCGCCGCGATTGTGAATGTGCTGTAGGCCAACATCGCCAACAGCATGTGCGTGCGAAACACGGTATCTAGCGAACTAGTGAGCTCTCTGCCAGGAAAGAACAAGGGCAACACGACCGCGACTGCCGCCACCAGAAAAACGCCTCGGGTGATGGGCGCAAGCCGCTGAAACCAGGATTCAATCCACAAGATCAGCACCGCGAGCCATAAGGTCCAGGAAATTGATGTCGCAAACCCAAACTGCAGGCCTGTTTTTGCAAACCAGTTGGGCAGCAAAGCCAGGCCGTGAAGCGCAATAACGACGAGCAGCAAAAGCTGCCCCAGACGCGATGACATTGGCGCAAGCGCTGCCTGCGAGCCTTGGCGATGCACCCAGACCAGGCCAAGATAGCCCGCTGCAGCCAGCAGACAGGCTGCGCCGTAGAATGTAAGACTCATAGAGGATCAGTGTAGCGCAGCATGCTCGAAAACCTAACTGAACGCCTCGCCCGGGTCGTCAAGACGATTAAGGGCGAAGCCCGGCTTACCGAATCCAACACGCAAGAAATGCTGCGTGAGGTACGGCTCGCTCTGCTCGATGCCGACGTGGCCCTGCATGTGGTCAAGGATTTCATCGCCAAGGTCAAGGAAAAGGCTATCGGCCAAGAGGTGCAAAACAGCCTTACGCCAGGGCAGGCCTTGGTAGGTGTGGTGAACCGGGAGCTTGTTGCCCTAATGGGTGGCGAGGAAGCGCTTGCTGGGAAGATGGGCCTCAATCTCGCTGCGACGCCGCCCGCCATTGTGCTGATGGCAGGGTTGCAGGGCGCGGGCAAAACCACCACCGTTGGAAAACTTGCCAAGTGGCTGCGTGAGACGCAAAAGAAAAAAGTGCTGACCGTCTCCTGTGATGTGTACCGGCCCGCTGCAATTGAGCAGCTTCGTTTAGTTTCGGAGCAAGCGGGCGTCGAATTCTTTCCAACGCCTGCAAGCGCTAAGCCTCTCGAAATCGCACGCCAGGCGTTGGACCACGCCAAACGCCATTTGGTGGATGTGCTTTTGGTGGACACAGCGGGCCGCCTTGCCATTGATGAAGAGATGATGCGCGAGATTGCGCAGCTGCATGAAGCGTTAAAACCAATTGAGACGCTATTTACAGTCGATGCCATGCAGGGCCAAGATGCCGTGCGCACTGCCCAAGCCTTTAAGGAAACCATTCCGCTTACGGGCGTGATGCTGACCAAGGTCGATGGCGATTCGCGTGGCGGTGCAGTGCTTTCTGTTCGTGCAGTCACCGGCTGCCCGATCAAGTTTGTGGGCACCTCGGAAAAGATCGATGGCCTGGAAGCCTTTGAGCCCGAGCGCATGGCCAATCGCATTTTGGGCATGGGGGATATTCTTGCCCTCGTCGAGCAGGCCCAGAAATCAGTTGATATTAAATCGGCTGAAAAGATGGCCGAGAAGTTCAAGTCTGGTGCGCGATTTGACCTCAATGATTTCAAAATGCAGATTGGCCAGATGCGCAGCATGGGCGGGCTGTCCTCCCTGGTCGATAAGCTGCCAGCCCAAATGCAGCAGGCTGCAAAAGGCGCCGATCTCTCACAGGCGGAAAAATCCATCCCCCGCATGGAAGGCATCATCAACTCCATGACACCCAAAGAGCGCGCTCACCCCGAGCTGATCAAGGCTAGCCGCAAGCGGCGCATTGCCTCAGGTGCAGGCGTCTCAGTTCAAGAAGTTAACCGCATGCTCAACCAGTTTGAGCAGATGCAAGACATGATGAAGAAAATGCAAAAAGGCGGCATGGCCAAAATGATGCGGGCCATGGGGGCGATGAAAGGGATGGGCGGGCTACTCCGAAGGTAAAGCCGTCATCGCGAGGGGCCAGAGCCCCCGAGGCGATCTCCACGCCCAGCTGCGGCGGACTCGGGATGACGAGACTACTTGTGCGTCCAATGCGGATGGCGTTTATTCAAAAACGCATCAAACCCTTCCGCATTATCCGAAAGCCCCATGTTCTTGGTCATGGTTTCACCGGTCATGGCATAAGCACCTGACAAACTTTTGTCGACTTGCTGATAAAACGCGTACTTACCCATAGCGATTACTGAAGTGCTTTTCGACTTGATCGTTTCGGCAAGCCTGTTTGTTTCGGCTTCCAGCTCACTGGCAGGCACCACACGGTTGACCAAGCCCCAGTCCAGCGCGGTCTGCGCGCTGATCGGCTCTCCGGTGAGCAGCATCTCCATGGCGCGCTTGCGGCCAATGTTGCGCACTACGCCCACTGCAGGAGTTGAACAAAAGAGGCCCACATTGACGCCGGGCAATGCAAACTTTGCATCACTTGCGGCCACGGCAAGATCACACATGGAGGTGAGCTGACAGCCTGCCGCCGTGGCAATGCCATGGACCTGGGCAATCACGGGCTGGGGCATCTGCGTGATCTTGATCATCAAGTCACTGCAGCTATTGAACATGGTTTGAAACCACTCCTGGCTGCGATTGCTGTTCATTTCCTTTAAGTCATGGCCTGCACAAAAACCACGGCCGCCGCCTTTGAGAATCACCACGCGCACCGAGCTGTCTTTGGCGATCGCATCGAAGGCATCAATCAAGGCTACGATCATTCCTGCGGAGAGCGGGTTGAATCGATCGCCGCGGTTCATGGTGATCGTGGCAATGCCGTCGTGGTCCTCGCGAAGGATGAAGGGCTGGTCGGGGGCGTTCATTTTCTTGTCTCCTTTATTCGTGAGCTCGGGGCCTAGCGAAGTTTACTCGGGGCCTACCTTCGGGGTTCGCTCTCGTCGCGGTCGCCTGATGAACCATCGGCTCCAACGCTCCTCGAGCCGAATCCCCGAAGTTCTCCCCTCGAGTTCTCATTAGAGTAAATCTTTAATCGCCGAAACAACTAAAGGTCGGTCGCACATCGAAGCCTGCATTCCCGCGCGCTTCAATAATTCAAGCTTGCCTTCTTTCAAGGATCGCTCGCCCACGGTCACACGCACGGGAACGCCAATCAGCTCCCAATCAGCAAACATCGCGCCGGGCCGCTCATCGCGATCATCAAGCGCCACATCAAATCCTGCGGCGAGCAACTCTTGATAGATCGCTTCACTTTCAGTTTTCACGAGGTCAGATTTTCCGGCACCAACCGGGCAGACCACCACCTCGAAGGGCGCAATCGCTGCAGGCCAAATAATGCCTTTGTCATCGTGGCCCTGCTCAATTGCCGCACCGACAATACGAGTTACACCAATTCCGTAACAGCCCATCTCCATAAACGCAGGCTTGCCGTTTTCATCCAGGAAGGTGGCCTTCATGGCCTCTGAATATTTCGTGCCTAAATAAAATACATGACCCACCTCAATGCCGCGCTGAATGGCAAGCTCACCTTTGCCGTCGGGCGAGGGGTCGCCCTCTACGACATTACGAATGTCCGCAACCATCGCGGGCTCAGGAATATCACGGCCCCAATTCACACCGCGGATATGGTGATCCCACTGATTGGCGCCCGTGACAAAGTCGCTCATGTTGGCCACGGTGCGATCGGCAATCACCGTGACAGGCTTGGCGGTTGTTACCGGGCCAAGATACCCGGGCTTGCAGCCAAAGTGCGATTCAATCTCCTCTACGGTTGCAAAACGAAAGCCATTGTTTAAGCCTTCCACCTTGCCTGCTTTGACTTCGTTGAGATCATGATCACCCCGCAGCAACAAAAGCCACACTTTGCTGGCAATGACATCGCCTTTTTCGTTGCGTGTATCCGTGGCCAACACAATCGATTTCACGGTACGCTCAATGGGCAGGTCCAAGAGCTTGGCCACATCGGCGCAAGTCGATTTGCCCGGCGTGGGCACAACCGTCATTGACTCTGAAGGAGCGGCACGCTTTTCCAGCAGCGCCACCGCTTCAGCAAGTTCAATATTGGCGGCAAAGTCGGAATTTGGGCAGTAGACAATGGCGTCTTCACCAGTTTCTGCAATCACCTGAAACTCGTGAGAACGCGAGCCGCCGATGGCGCCCGTATCGGCTGCTACTGCCCTGTAACGCAGGCCCAAGCGATCAAAAATTCGGCAATAGCATTCAAACATGGTGTCGTAGCTTTTTTCGGCGCTTGCCACATCGCGGTCAAAGGAATAGGCATCCTTCATGGTGAACTCACGGCCACGCATTACGCCAAAGCGCGGCCTGCGCTCATCACGAAATTTGGTTTGGATGTGATAAAAATTTTTCGGCAGCTGTCGCCAGCTTTTAAGCTCTTGCCGAGCAATGTCGGTAATCACCTCTTCCGAAGTAGGCTGTATTGCAAAATCGCGCCCGTGACGGTCTTTGACGCGCAAAAGCTCGGGACCCATTTTTTCCCAGCGGCCTGTTTCTTGCCAGAGCTCAGCGGGCTGCACCAAAGGCATTAAGAGCTCGATGGCGCCCGCACGATTCATTTCCTCACGAATAATGTTTTCAACCTTGCGGATTACCCTTAAGCCTAAGGGCATGTAGTTGTAAATCCCGGCGCCCAGCCTGCGAATCATCGCGGCCCGCATCATGAGTTTGTGGCTAATCACCTCCGCATCGGAGGGGTCTTCCTTTAAGGTCTGGAAGTGGAAACGGGAAATGCGCATAAAAGCCCTTTTATAATCTTTGCAATTCTATGACCAAGTCAGGAACTCTTGCTTAGCGCCATGCTTGATGAACACGGCTACCGGCCCAATGTCGGGATCATTTTGATGAATAATCGGCGCCAGGTTTTCTGGGGCAAGCGGGTTCGCGAGCACGCCTGGCAGTTTCCCCAAGGCGGAATTAAGAGCGGGGAAGACCCCGAGCAAGCCATGTACCGTGAGCTTGAAGAGGAAACGGGCCTAAAGCCTCACCATGTGGAAATCATTGGCCGCACCCAGGATTGGCTTCACTACGATGTTCCCGAGCGCTGGGTGCGCCGCGAGTGGCGTGGCTATTACCGTGGCCAGAAACAGATCTGGTTTTTATTGCGCATGCTTGGGCAAGACTCCGATGTTTCGCTCAAGCACGGCTCTGAAAAGCCTGAGTTCGATGCCTGGCGCTGGCACGATTTCTGGATCCCCCTTGAATCCGTCATTGAATTTAAGCGCGGTGTCTACAAATCCGCGCTCGATGAGCTTTCACGCTTTGTGTTTACTGAAGATGAGCTTGTGAGAGTGCACCGGCTCGCAACTGAACAATTCACCCAGGCCGTTGACCAAGCGGTTGATGCGGGACTCAAAATCGCAGCCGCGATGATGGGGGGTGCCGTAACACCGGCTAACCCTCACGCAAAAGAAGAAAAGGCCGTTAACGGCCAATCAAAATAAGATTATCCCGGTGAATCAACTCGGGCTCTTCCACAAAGCCCAGGGTCGATTCAATTTCAGCAGAGGGCTTTCGCAGAATTCGCCTGGCATCCGACGCGCCATAGTTCACAAGACCTCGAGCAATCTCAGCGCCCTGAGGTGAAACGCAAGCCACCACATCACCACGGTCGAATTCGCCCTCAACTTGCTCAACCCCAATCGGCAACAAACTTTTACCTTGCTCAAGCAGCACCTTCACCGCGCCTTCATCCAAGTACAGACGGCCGCGCAGCTGCAGTTGATCGGCGAGCCATTGCTTTTTTGCGGCAATCGGCGCGAGGTCTGCAACCAAGCAAGAACCGATCTTTTCACCCGAAGCGAGTCGCGGCAGCACATCGGGCTCTCGGCCACTTGCAATCAAGGTTGTGGCACCACTTCGGGCAGCACGCTGGGCTGCCTTGATCTTCGTGGCCATGCCGCCCTTACCAATTCCCGAACCCGCACCGCCAGCCATGGCCTCCAGCGATGGATCGGATGCCCGGGCATGATCCACCAGTGCTGCGCTTGCATCCTTGCGCGGATCTGCTGTGTACAAACCTGCCTGATCGGTAAGAATCACCAAGACATGGGCTTCAATTAGATTGGTCACTAGCGATGCCAGCGTGTCGTTATCACCAAGCTTAATTTCATCAGTAACCACTGTGTCATTTTCATTAATAATGGGCACCACACCATAAGCCAAGAGCGTATTTAGAGTGGTTCTCGCATTCAAGTAACGCCTGCGGTCAGAGATGTCCTCATGTGTCAGCAGCACCTGCGCAGTTTTTAACTTCCACTTCGAAAAGCCTGACTCATAGGCCTGGGCCAAGCCCATCTGGCCAACGGCTGCAGCCGCTTGTAACTCATGAATTTCATGGGGGCGCGATACCCAGCCCAAACGCTTCATGCCTTCAGCAATCGCGCCACTTGAGACCAATATGACTTCACGGCCCTGATTTCGAAGCGCAGCAATCTGCGCGGCCCACTGGGAGACTGCCTCGACATTGATTCCTTTGCCATCGTCGGTGACTAGGCTTGATCCAACCTTCACAACCCAGCGCTGGCCTGACTTCACCTGCTTACGATCAGAAATAGAATTAGTGGTCATTGTCTGTTTCCACAAAACGAACGTCCGGGTTCACCGAGCCAATTTCTGCAATACGCTGTGCATCAAGCCATTGCTGGACATCGCGCATTAAGTCTTCACAACCCACGCGCGAAACGCCGGATACAACATAAATCGGGGCCTTGCTACGCAATGATTTTTTCACCGCTGCTGCAATCCAGTCTTGCTGCTCTTGCGAAAGAAGGTCTGATTTATTCAACACAATCCAGCGCGGCTTTTTCGAAAGATTTGCGTCGTAGAGCTTTAGTTCAGAAGCCAAGGAACGAATGCTCACCACCAGATGCTTGCCAAGCTCTGCGGCTTGCTTTTCGGTGTCGGCGCGAAAGCCCGCAGGCTGCATGTCTACGATGTGCAAAAGCAGTCGCGTGCGCTGCAAATGCCGCAGGAACTGATGGCCAAGGCCCGCGCCTTGGGCAGCGCCTTCGATCAGGCCTGGAATGTCGGCCATCACAAAACTTTTGGCAGGGCCCGTGCGCACAACGCCCAGGTTTGGGTGAAGGGTTGTGAAGGGATAATCTGCAATTTTGGGCCTTGCATTTGAGCAGGCCGCAATCAATGTCGACTTGCCAGCATTGGGCAGGCCCAGCAAACCCACATCGGCCAACACCTTGAGTTCAAGCTTGAGCTTGCGGTGCTCTCCTGGCGTTCCTTTAGTCGCCTGCCTCGGTGCCCGGTTCGTACTGGATTTGAAGTGCAGATTACCCATGCCGCCACGGCCACCCTTGGCAAGAATGACCTCTTGGCCATCAAGCGCGAGGTCTGCGATGAGTTCATCGGTCTCCGCATCCATGATGATGGTGCCCACGGGCATGCGCAGAACAATATCTTCTGCAGCGGCGCCGTAACGATCAGAACCTTGGCCATGTTCGCCCCCCTTTGCTCGGTGAAGCCGTGCGTAGCGATAGTCAATCAGGGTGTTGATGTTTCGATCGGCAATGGCAATGACCGAACCGCCACGGCCGCCATCGCCGCCACTCGGCCCACCTTTAGGAATAAATTTCTCGCGACGAAACGCAACAATACCGTTGCCGCCATTGCCAGCCTGAACTTCAATTTTCGCTTCGTCAATAAATTTCATTAAAAAAAAGCCCCGCTCGCGGCGGGGCTCCTACATAAGCCTGAAAAACTTAATCCGCCTGAACACTGACCGTGGAACGGCTCAATGGACCGCGAACGGAAAACTGTACTTTGCCGTTTGTCAGCGCAAACAAGGTGTGGTCTTTGCCCATGCCAACGTTCTCACCCGCATGAAACTTAGTGCCGCGCTGACGCACGATGATGCTGCCAGCGGAAATTTCCTCGCCGCCAAAAACCTTCACGCCTAGGCGTTTTGCTTCGGAATCCCGGCCGTTTCGCGTGCTGCCGCCGCCTTTTTTCTGTGCCATTTTCTGTGCCTGCCTTCGATCTTAAATTCTGTGCTGATTAATGCTTGTTGATTTCAACGATGCTGAGCTCGGTGTAATTCTGGCGATGGCCCTGCGTCTTGGCGTAATGCTTGCGACGTCGGTGCTTGAAAATACGCACCTTGTCGTGGCGGCCATGGCTCACCACAGTGGCCTGCACCGAGGCGCCTTGCACCCGGGGGGCGCCTACTACCAAGGAGTCGCCTTCGCCGACGGCTAGAACCTGATCAAGCACCACCTTGCTGCCCACATCGGCGTTAATAGTTTCTACCTTAAGAGTCATTCCCGGGCTGACCCGATACTGCTTGCCACCCGTTTTAATCACGGCGTACATGGTTTCAACGCTTTCAAAAATTAGTCTTAAACAGGCACGATTTTGAATCCGATCGCGCTCAGAGGAACCGCGCAATTTAGCCCTAAGTGCCTGTTTTGTCAAGTTTTATGGGCTTTGAGACGACGTAAAAAAGGGGGTGAGATAATCCAACATATATGAGCTTATCTAATACCCCGGCTGCCATTGTTGCCCTAGAGATGGCGGGCGTGGACCAGGAGATCCGCCGCAGGCTAGCCTCAGAGGTGGCGCTGATTGGCCAAGTCAGCGAGTACATCATCCAAAGCGGGGGGAAGCGGGTTCGGCCTGCGCTGCTGTTGATGATTACCGGTGCACTAAGCACTCACTTACAAGGAAGCTCCCAGAGGTTCGAGGGATTAAGCATCGATCGGGCCACCACCATGGCCGCCGTCGTGGAGTTTATCCATACCGCCACCTTGCTGCATGACGACGTGGTGGATGAGTCTGGGATGCGCCGGGGCAGACCGACCGCCAATGTGCTTTTCGGCAACGCTGCCAGTGTGCTGGTGGGCGATTTCCTCTATTCCCGGGCCTTCCAAATGATGGTTGAGGTGGGCTCGGCTGGCGTGATGGCCGTCATGGCCGAAAGCACTAATGTCATTTCAGAAGGTGAAGTTTTGCAGCTGATGAACTGCCAAGACCCCGATGTCACAGAAGACCGTTACCTGCAGGTAATTCGTTTTAAGACCGCCAAGCTTTTTGAAGCCGCTGCGAAAGTGCCCGCAGTGCTTGCCAACCTCTCGCAAGAACTCACCGAGGGCTGTGCTGCCTATGGCCGACATTTGGGCACGGCCTTTCAGCTCATTGACGATGCATTGGACTACGCGGGCAATGAGGCAGAAATTGGAAAACGGGTTGGCGATGACTTAAGAGAAGGAAAGCCTACCTTGCCGCTCATTCATGTCATGGCGGTTGGCACGCCAGCAGAAAAAACCTTGGTGCGTGAAGCCATTCTGCACCCCGAGCAGGCCAATTTTGATGCTGTCGTAAAAGCGATTGGCCGCACAGGCGCAATGCGGTACACACTCGATTCCGCAGCACGTGAATGTGAACTTGCAAGCAAGGCGCTTTCGCCACTGCGCGATTCAGCGCACAAGCAAGCGCTCTTGGATCTTTTGGCGTTTGTGGTGGAGCGCAAGAGCTAGTAGACTGCCGTTTTCCATTTCGGGGTGTAGCTCAGCCTGGTAGAGTACTGCGTTCGGGACGCAGGAGTCGGAGGTTCGAATCCTCTCACCCCGACCAGCAAACGCTTCCCGTTCGCTTTTGATTTCCTCAATCGTGGAAGTGGCCTTCAAAGCAGTGCCTAAGCTCATGACCAAGAATCGCATTCGATGTTTCTCGCGCGGTATAGATCACGCACCGAGAGTGATCTAAGGAAAAACTGGCGCAACCTTTAATCACCATTCCGAATTGAACGGTGGCGCCAAGCTGTGCGCAGATATGCCTCGGATCCTCGACCAATACCCAGCGAACCAACACAGCGTCTACTTTTGGCTGTGCTGAAAAGGCGCCACAGCCGGCCAACGATAGAGCACATAAAATAAAAACAAGCCGCAAAGGCATTCAAGGCGTTCCCGTCGAACCTACAGAAATACTGAGAGTTTCCCCGACGCCCGCTATAGTCGGGCAAGTCATCCGTGGATTCCTATACAAACAAAAGCGAGAATTGCTCTTGCGGTGTGCGATCAAGATCAAGGCGCTTGACTAGAGTTTTGGCTCCATTACACAAGGAGCTTGAAGCATGAAAAAGTTTTTAGCATTGGGGTTGCTTCCCCTCGCATCGATCAGCCTCGCACAAACCACTTACACCGATGGCGGTGGAGCGCTTGCAGACCCCGATCCCATCACCGCAGTGGCCACCACGCGTGCGACAGCGCTTGGCGTTGACGCGACCGCAGGCAACCGATCCACGGCTCTAGGTTTTGAGAGCCAAGCCGTTGATCGCTCTGTCTCCATCGGTGTGACATCAAACGCCACAACGGCCTCTGTCGGAATTGGCAACGATGCAAGCGCGCTTGATCGATCAATTGCCATTGGCACCGATGCTCTCGCAACAGACAGGTCTGCAGCGATTGGCATTAACAGCAGCGCCGATGGCGCGTCTGTCTCGCTTGGCAATCAGTCGGTTTCCTCAAACGGCTCGGTTGCAGTCGGAGTTGGCGCAAGTGCCAGCGGCGTGAACTCAGTCGCAATCGGCGCGGGCTCGGTTGCAACCCGAGACAACACCTTTTCGGTTGGCTCAGAGGACAGCCCACGAACGGTTTCCAACGTTGCCAACGGCGTATTTTCAACCGATGCGGCCAACATGGGTCAGCTCTGGAGCCTTGAAAAAGATATGAGCCGTGGCATTGCCTCTGCAATTGCGCTCTCAAGCGTGATGACTCCCTCGGCTCCGGGGAAAATCACCGTAAGCCTTGGTGGGGGATTTTTTAATGGGGAGTCGGCAGCAGGGGTAAATGCCGCCTATGCGGTTCCTGCCTGGGCTGCAAATCGTGGAATGGTCGGTTTCGGACTTGCCACCACGAGCGGCTCGGTAACCGGCACCACGGGCAAGGTATTCGCAGGTTTCGAGTTCTAAGCGATTACTTTTGCGGCAAGTCTTGGGCCAGTGTCAGGCACGATGTCATGCAATCGGCCTGCGACGCTGGGCCCAAGCGACCAGCCCCAACAGTAAAAGGGCGGGAATAAAAATCCACTCCTTGGCCGGCCGGTTGACTGGCAACTCAATGGCGCTGATTTCAAAGCCTTGCTCAAGACCCAATTTTTCAGCCGTGCTCCCAAACCGCACCTGGGTGACCTGCAACATTTCGCCCAGGCCAGAAACGCCTAGGCCAATTGCACGCAAGCGCTCATCCGGGTTCTGATTCGCAGGCCCCAGCGGCAAGAGAACGCCTTTGGAAACGTCATCCCCTTCCAGGCTCATGCCAGTGACAAACACACGAAGCTGGGCATTATCCGGCGCCGCAGCAACCCGGGCCTTGAATTCCGAAGCCGGCACTCTTTCATAAGGCGCAATCACGCGATCAAGAAAAAATCCTGGCCTAAACAGGGCAAACACCACCACCAGCAAAGCCATTGTTTCCCACCATCTGTTTTTGCGCAAAAAATGTCCTTGAGTGGCGGCTGCAAACATCATGCTCGCCAGGGTTGCGCTGGTCGCCACCAGAAACAAGTGAAACGGGCCCTGTATTCCAATCAACAACAGTTGGGTGTTGAAGATAAACATGAAGGGCAGAATTGCCGTTCGAATGCCGTAGAAGAAAGCCGTGACACCAGTCTTTAGGGCATCAGCCTTGGCAATGCCTGCTGCGGCATAGGTGGCTAAGCCCACCGGTGGGGTGATGTCGGCCATCAGCCCAAAATAAAAAACAAATAAATGCACCGCAATCAGGGGCACGAGCAGGCCATTTTGTGCGCCAACTTCTACCACCACTGGTGCCATGAGCGTTGACACCACAATGTAATTCGCAGTCGTGGGCAGGCCCAAGCCTAGCACCAGACAGATCACCGCTACTAAAAAAAGCATGATCAGCAGATTGCCCGCAGAGAGAATTTCAACAACCTCGATCATCACCAGGCTGACACCAGTGAGCGTGACCGTGCCCACAATAATTCCAGCGGTCGCTGTGGCAATGGCAATGCCCACCATGTTGCGGCTGCCCACCACCAGCCCCTCACGCAAATCAATCAAGCCTTCGCGCACGGCTTCGCCAAGGCCGCTTTGCTTGGAGAAAATTCGCATCAAAGGCCGCTGCGTGACCACAATTCCCATCAGAAAAATCGTTGCGTAAAACGCTGACAGACCCGGTGAAAGATGCTCAACCATCAAATTCCAAATGAGCACAACGACTGGCAGCAAGAAGTGCAATCCACTCTGAATGGTTGAAGCGACAGGCGGCGTTTCAACCAACTGATCGGCATCGACAACCTCGGGTTTTTTCTGTCTCGCCGAGTGGCGCAAGGCCAACAAGTAAACGGCCACCAACAGGCCAATTACCGCTGGCGTAGCATAAGCGCCAAGGGAAGACTTCACCAGCATGAGCAACCAGTAAGCAGCAGCCGAAAAAATGATCAGGCCTGAGATCGTCAAGCCCCAGCGAATCGCCCGATCTCGAATGGGGCTGACTGGGCCGCGTGGCAGGCCGTGAATGCCCGCCTTGACCGCCTCAATGTGCACGATATAAAAAAGTGCGATGTAGCTAATGACTGCTGGCAACAGCGCATGCTTGAGCACCTGCGTGTAAGGAATGCCCACATACTCGACCATCAGAAACGCAGCAGCACCCATGACCGGCGGCATGATCTGGCCATCCACCGAGGCTGCAGACTCAACTGCAGCAGCCTTGTGAGGCGGATAGCCGACACGCTTCATTAAGGGAATGGTGAAAGTGCCGGTGGTCACCACATTGGCAATTGATGAGCCTGAAATCATGCCGGTGCTCGCTGATGCCACCACCGCAGCTTTTGCCGGCCCGCCACGCAGATGGCCAAGCAAAGACATGGCCGACATGATGAAATAGTTACCGGCGCCTGCCCGTTCAAGTAAGGCGCCAAACAATACGAACATAAAAATAAAGCTTGCGCTCACACCAAGGGCAACGCCAAACACGCCTTCCGTCGTGAGCCAGAAATGGCTCGCGACCCGCGCAAAGCTCGCTCCTTTATGGGCCAGCAACCCCGGCATATAGGGGCCTAAAAAAACATAGAGCAAGAACACCACGGCAAGAATCACCATGGGCAGCCCCAGTGACCTGCGGGTCACTTCCAGCAAAAGCAAAATGCCAACAGCAGAGGCAATTAAATCCTGAGGCAACGGGCTGCTTGGCCGCGCAGCCAACTCTGCGTACCAGAAAAACAAATAAGAAATGCTGGCTGCCGCTGCGAGCGCTAGGGCCCAATCAAAAACCGGCACCCGATCTCGTGGGGATTTTTTAAATGCGGGATAGCTTAAATAGCCGATGAGCACCGCAAAAGAGAGATGCAAAAACCGCACCTCGGTGTCGTTGAAGACACCCCAGCCCAGAGCAAAGGGAATGGGCGAAGCCGCCCAGAGTTGGAAAAGAGCCCAGGCCAGACAAGAGATAAACAAAACAATGGCCGCGAGCCCCTTGGGCTTGCGGCCACCGAGATCTGCCTCTAAGGCCTGAACTTCACGCTGGCTTTTTATTTCAACAAGCCTTTCTCACGGAAGTATCTGGCAGCGCCCGGATGCAGAGGCGCCGTGTTGCCATCAGCAACCATATCCTGAGGCTTGAGATTGGCCAAAGCCGGGTGAAGCTTTTTGAACTCCTCGAAGTTGTCAAACACAGCCTTTACTACGGTGTAGACAGCCTTCTCAGGGACCTTTGCGCTGGTGACCAGAGTTGCCTTCACACCATAGGTGCGCGTTGGGTTGGGGTTGTTGGCATACAAGCCGCCTGGGATGTCCGCGTAGGAATAGAAAGGATTGGCCTTCACGAGCCCATCAACGGCCTTGCCCGTGATGGGCACTAGGACCGCACCACAGCTTGTCGTCGGATCTTGAATATTCGCACTGGGGTGGCCTACGCCAAAAAAGAACGCATCAATTTTGTTGTCGCACAGTGCGGCGCCATGCTCATCGGGGCGCAATTCACTGGCTAGGCTGAAAAATGAGCGCTCACGGCCCATAGCCTTAAGCAACTCATCAAGCGAAGCCACCGTGCCCGAGCCTGGATTGCCAATGTTGACTCGCTTGCCTTTCAAATCATCAAATGACTTGATGTTGGCTTCTTTACGGGCCAGGATCGTGAAGGGCTCAGGGTGCAGAGAAAACACTGCACGAAGCTCAGGCATGGGGCCTTGCTTTTCGAAGGCCTTCGAGCCTTTCATGCCATGGAACTGCCAGTCGGATTGGGTTACGCCAAATTCAATTTCACCCGTGCGGATCAAATTGATATTCGCAACAGAGCCTCCGGTTGACTCGACAGAGCATCGAAAACCATGATCCTTGCGGTCTTTGTTAACCAGTCGGCAAATCGCGCCGCCTGCGGGGTAGTAAACGCCCGTAACACCGCCCGTGCCAATAGTGATGAAATTCTGCTGTGCAGAGGCCGCCGGAATCATTACGGCAGCGGCTGCGGTCATCAGGGTTGCCTTTAACGCAAATCGCTTCACTTCAGACTCCTCAGAAAGATTGGAATCTAGGAGTTTGCCCTAGCATCTAGGCGGGAGTATTAGTGACAACCCCCATAACCTGATGGACCACTTGAGTAAGCCTTTCCACCACCTGGTCAATTTCGGCTTCTGAAATGATCAAAGGTGGTGCAAGCAGGATATGGTCGCCACGCTGGCCATCAAGAGTTCCCCCCATGGGGTAGCACATCAGCCCATAGGCCATGGCCTGCTTCTTGATTGCGGCATGGGTCTTGCGCTCAAGCGGCAAAGGCTTTTTTGTGCGTCGATCGGCCACGAGCTCCAGGCCGATGAACAAGCCCCGGCCACGAATATCCCCAATGTTGGGGTGTTCCCCCAGAGACTGCGAAAGCCCCTGCATGAGGCGCTCAGACTTTTTCGCAGCCTGTTCAATCAGCTTCTCTTTCGCCATCACCTCAAGCACGGCACAGGCGGCAGCGCAGGCCACGGGGTGGCCAAGATAGGTGTGGCCATGTTGAAAAAATCCGCTGCCATTCATGATCACATCATGGATGGCCTGACTCGCCATCAAGGCGGCAATGGGCTGATAGCCGCCGCCCAAGCCTTTCGCGATCACTACAATGTCGGGCTGAATTCTCTCTTGCTCATACGCAAACAAAGAGCCAGTTCTTCCCATGCCGCACATCACTTCATCGAAAATCAAAGTAATGCCGTAGCGGTTGCAGACTTCACGAATGCCTTCGAAATAGCCCGGTGTCGCCGGCACTGCTCCCAAGGTAGCGCCCACCACGGGCTCTGCAACAAAGGCCAACACCTTGGAGGGGCCAAGCTCCAATACTTTTTGCTCAAATTCCTCGACCAGGCGCTCGGAGTATTGCAATGCCGTTTCATTTTCTTTCCGACCCCGGTACTCGTAACAGGGCGAGACATGATGAACTGGCATGAGCAGCTCTTGAAATTGCGCACGCCGCCATGCGTTGCCGCCCACCGCCAGGGCCCCCAGGGTATTGCCGTGATAGCTCTGTCTGCGGGCAATAAATTGCACGCGGTCTTTTTCTCCACGCTCAATGGCCGCCTGCCTCGCAAGCTTGAGGGCCGCCTCAATGCCTTCCGATCCGCTTGAGACCAGGTACACGCGGTCCAGCCGTTGCGACTCGTCTTTGCCAAAAAAAGGCGCAAGGCTTACGAGCCGATCTGCAAGCATCTCTGCCGGCTCGCTTGTAAAAAAACTTGTGTGTGCGTAGGCAAGCCGATCAATCTGGGAATGCATCGCGGCAAGCACCTCTGGATGTTGATGGCCCAAGGCGCTTACCGCAGCGCCGCCGCAGGCATCAAGATATTGTTTGCCAAATGAATCGACTAGCCAGCAGCCCTGGCCGGTTTCAACAACCGGGTAGGACTGAACACTGCTGCGATGAAAAACATGGGACATTGGCTAGGCTAGCTTTCGTATCCCCTACCTTGAGTCATTGTGCGGCGCGTATAGACACATGAGATTCCACGATAAATGATTTTTTTAGATTGAGAATCGTAAACTATTATTCACCGTGAGTTATTGATTTGCGGGCACTTTACAAAGGGAGGGCTCATGTCAGCAGCGCTAGCCATTTCTTCGCCGCTTCCGGCAACAGCTGTATTCGGGTTTTTGGCAGAGGGCTGGAAAGAGATGCGGGAGACCAAATTCCGCGGAGTCTTTTACGGCGTGATCTTCGTGCTAATGGGTTATGCCATTTACGGCGTATATCAAAACCTCTGGCAAATGACTATGGGCCTGACCGCAGGGTTTTTTCTTCTTGGCCCATTTCTTTGCTGCGGAATTTATGATCTCTCTCGGCAGCATGATCGTGGGTATGTGCCTAACCTGTCAGCAAGCACCATGAGTTGGTCCCGCAACTGGAAGGCGATTGCTTTTTTTGCAGCTATCCTGACCTTTTTCATGATTGTCTGGGCCCGGGTCTCTGTTGTGCTTTTTGCCCTCTTTGGAGCCCACAACTACCCCGATGTTCGGGACATGATCACCAAGATTATCTCGCTCGACAACATTGAATTTTTGATTGTGTGGGCAGGTGTTGGCTTTGTGTTTGCAAGCCTCGTATTTGCCATCTCGGTAGTGTCTATGCCCATGATGCTTGATCGCGGCAGCGACACCATGGAATCAATCGGTACAAGTGCGAAAGCCCTCTTGAACAATCCGGCTGCAATGTTGGCCTGGGCGGTGACCATTGTGGTGCTGATCGGAGCAAGCCTCTTTGTGTTTTTGCCCCTGCTCGCAATTACCGCGCCCTTGGTAGGGCACACCACCTGGCGTGTCTATAAAGCACTCGTGCCTGCGCGTTAAGCAGCGGGTTAGCGCCGCTCGATTGACTCGATTCTTTTCTCGAGGCGATCGAGCGCATCACGAAATTGGCGCAAGGCCTCGTGATGGGCTTGGGCCTGCTGACGGCTCACCATCAGATCAGACTCATGAATGGCGTATTCGGCAACCTGTTTTGCAATGGCGCCCGCCATTGAGTTATTCCAAAAGCGCTCCCAGGGCGAGACGCGCTCTTTGATGACTTTTACCAGAGGACTTAAGCGCTCGGCTACGGCCGCATCACCCTCGATTCGCAGACCCTTGGTGAGATCGGACTGCACAATGACAGTGACATGAGGCTCGGGATGGGCGTTGCGGGAAAATTCTTTCAACAAGCCATCGGCCTCAATTTCACAATCGAGGCTGCCCCCAACCGGGAACACCAGCCGAAAACGCTTGCCGGCAAGGCCCTTTAAGGCCTTGTGCAAGTCGTCATCGCGGCTGATTGCGAAATTCAAAAGGCTTACGAAAGTTCCGATCACTGCTGCGTGATGCCAGCGAGCTGCCAACCCGTATCGCCACCCTTGACGCGATGTAAGGTCCAGACTTCGTCGAAGTTTTCAGCGAAGTCGTCCTGCTTTTCGCGAATGAGGCCAGAGAAGCGAATATGAACTTCATCAACAGGCTTGCCGAAATTATCAGTGCTGTCTTGCATGCCCAGCCAATCGACGACGAGGTTCACCACTTCGGTGTAATTGGCCGATCCCTTGCGGGCTGCAATTTGGTGCGAAAGCTCACGTGTCATTTCAGGGGTGCAGAATTCCGCTAGGGAATGAATATCGCCCGAATCCCAAATGGACTGCAGCTTGATGAACTGCTCGCGCGCCACCGACACGAACTGATCAATTTCTGCCTGTGTGACGGCTGCCGAAGGCAAGGCCATGGATTGCACTGATGCTGCCGCATGAGCGCCACCTGAACCTGCAGCAGTGCCGGGCCAAGAGACACTGGCAGGCCGGCCTTCGGGCCCCAGATCGGTATCGCCATAGCCAGTGCGGGCCATGACGGGCTGACGATAGGAACCCGCGGACGCACCGCGACGGGCAGTCATCATGCGGACAATTGCAATAACAGCAAATACCGCAAGCGCGATCAACAGAAGGCTCATCAGTTCTTCGCCGATGCCAAGATAAGCCGCAAGCGCTGCAAGACCCAGGCCAGCCGCAATGCCGGCCAAGGGGCCCATCCAGCTGCTACGAGCAGCCGACTGCGCCGCCGCGGGCTGGGCTGCCGGCTGGGCTGGACGCGCCGCCTGCTGAGGCGCCACCGGCTGAGCCTGGCTCGGAGGAGTCGCCTGGGGCTTTGCCCCGGGTGCGGGCGCTACACGGCCCATGCTGGAGCCGCCACCGAGCCGCTTGGCCTCGGCCTCTAGCAAGGGAGCGCCAGCAAGAAAAATTGCCGTAACCACTGAAAGCCATTTCATCGTTTTCACGCCTTCAACCTCCTTTTGAACTGTTACAACCGAATCCCTGTGTGCAAGGCCACAACGCCCGCACTCATGGTGCTAAATCGCACTACATCAAAACCTGCCTCGCGCATCATTTCGGCGAGCTCCCCAGGGCCAGGATGCATGCGAATCGATTCCGCAAGATAACGGTAACTCGCTTCATCATTCGCAATTCGCTTGCCTAGCCACGGCAGCACCTTGAAAGAATACACATCATAGATTTTCTCAAGCGGAGCTGCCACCTTGGAAAACTCTAGGACCATGAGTTTGCCGCCAGGTTTCAAAACCCGCCGCATTTGCTTTAAGGCTGCCAGCTTGTCGGTCATGTTCCGAAGGCCGAAGGCCACCGTCACCAGATCAAACTCGCCATCGGGAAACGGCAGATGTTCGGCATCGCACACAACCGCCTCAACGGGATAGCCCTGGTCAATGAGCCGATCGCGGCCCCTGGCCAACATGGCCGCGTTGATATCGGACATTACGACCTTACCGTGCTTGCCAACCTTCTTTGCAAACGCCAAGGCAAGATCCCCCGTGCCGCTTGCGACATCGAGCACTTTCTGGCCCGGGCGAACGTTGGCCTGTGAGATGGTCATGGCCTTCCAAACCCGGTGCAGGCCTGCCGACATCACATCGTTCATGATGTCGTAGCGTGCGGCTACTGAATCAAAAACCTGGGCAACACGGCCAGCCTTCTCGCCAGCGGGCACCTGCTGATACCCGAAATGAGTGGTGTTGTTTGAGTTCATACCCAAGATCCTAGTGTTTACTGCAGCCACCGCCCGAGCGTTTGACTTCGGTGGCATTGAAATCTGGCTCGCGCGATCCGCCCGCCTGCTCAAGCCGCACCAGGTAATCCTTCCACAAGGCTTCCTGATTTTCTCCAAGCCAGGCGATGTAATCCCAAGTGAAGATGCCGGATTCATGTCCGTCACTGAACTTCGGCTTGACAGCGTAGTGGCCCACGGGCTCGAGCGACTCGATGATGACATGCCGCTTGCCCGTTTGGAGGGTCTCCTGGCCAGGGCCATGGCCCATCACCTCGGCAGAAGGCGAGTAGACCCGCATGAGCTCAAATGGGATGTGAAACTGACGGCCATCCTCGTAGCCAACCTCCATGACTTTGGATTTCACGTGAACCGTGAGGCTCGATGGCAGGGTGTTCGCACTTTGGGAAGTCGTCATGTCATTCTCGTGTCATATTCCCGCAATAAAGTCGGGTGCAACTGATATGAAAAGTACAATTCTAGTCGTTGAAGACGAACCCGCAATCGCTGAATTACTCTCAGTGAATCTGGGGTTTGCTGGCCACAAAGTGCTGCTCTCGCAAGATGCCGAGGCTGCAAAAGCCATGATTGCAACCGAGCTTCCCGACCTGATTCTTCTGGACTGGATGCTCCCGGGACAGTCTGGCGTGCAGCTTGCCCAGTACCTGCGGGCTCAAGCGCGCACAAAAGACATCCCCATCATCATGCTCACGGCCCGTACCGATGAATCCGACAAGGTGAAGGGTCTTGAAACCGGGGCGGACGACTACATCACCAAGCCCTTTTCCCCGAAAGAGCTGATGGCCCGTATCAAGGCGGTGCTCAGGCGGCGGGCGCCCCAGCTCACCAATGACCAGGTGGAGCTCGGGGGATTAAGGCTCGACCCCAGCACCCACCGGCTGTGGGGCTCGCGTGCAGGTGGCTTTGTTCCCCTGGAGCTTGGACCGACCGAATTTCGGCTACTGCACTTTTTCATGACCCATTCGGAGCGGGTCCATAGCCGGGCCCAGCTTCTGGATCAGGTCTGGGGAGACCATGTCTTTGTTGAGGAGCGCACGGTCGATGTGCATATTCGAAGGCTTCGAAAAGCCTTGGAGCCCACCGGCCACGACCAGCTGATTGAAACCGTAAGAGGAAGCGGCTATCGATTTACGGCGCGATAATCGCGTCTATGGTTGGTTTCTGGATTCGCATCACTGTCTATTTGCTGGGAATCGCCCTGATCGCCTGGTTCTTTGGCGCGATTGGCGAGCCGATTGCAGGCTGGGTCTTCGCAACTGCCGTGCTGGCATGGTGGGTGGTGTATCAGTTGTTCTACCTGCAAAGGACCATGCAATGGCTAGAAGACTTTCGTCTTGAAAAAGTGCCCATGGGCTCCGGCACCTGGGAGCTGATCTACGCAAAGATTTATCGGCTTGCCAAAACTGGAGAGCAGCAGCGTCAGCGGCTCGAAGAAACCCTCAAGGATTTTCGCAACGCCACCCAGGCCATGCCCGATGGCGTGGTGACTCTCGATGAAGACAATCAAGTAATTTATGCCAACGAGCAGGCGGAAGACCACCTAGGAATTCGCGTTGCGCAAGATGCTGGCCGCAACCTGATCAACATCGTGCGCCACCCTGATTTTGTGAAGTATCTCAACAGTGATGACTGGGAAAAGCCGCAGATCATTCACGGCGTTCGTGACTCCAATAAAGTTTTGCAGCTACAGCTCATCCCCTATGGCACCCGGCAGCGGCTGCTGATGACCCGTGACATTACTCAGCTTGAACGCCTGGAAACCACCCGGCGAGACTTTGTGGCCAATGTCTCGCACGAGCTGAAAACCCCTCTGACAGTGCTCACCGGTTTTCTTGAAACCCTGCGGGAGCTTCCACTTAACGAAGACCAGCGCTCGCAGTATTTGGGCCTGATGCAGGCCCAGGCCCAACGCATGCAAAACATCATCGATGACCTGCTCGTGCTCTCCAAGCTGGAATCAACAGCGTCAACTACGCAGGAAGATTTCATTGATATGCACGGTGTGCTGGGTCGGCTAGGCCACGACGCCAGGACCATGAGCCGCGATCAACACACGATTGTTGTGGAAAAAGAATTTGAGGCGGGATTGATAGGCGCTGAAGACGAGCTGATGAGCGCGTTTGCCAACCTGATCAGCAATGCGGTGCGCTATACCCCGGCAGGCGGGCGAATTACCGTGCGCTGGTCTAAAGATGCAGCCGACCATGGCGTATTTTCAGTGCGCGACACCGGCCCGGGAATTGAGTCGCACCATTTGCCAAGGCTGACCGAGCGGTTTTACCGCGTTGATCGAGGCCGCTCGCGAGAGACTGGCGGCACTGGCTTGGGCCTAGCGATTGTGAAACACATCACCACGCGGCATCAGGCGCAGCTCGTCATTGACAGTGAGGTTGGAAAAGGGAGCTGTTTCTCGATCGTGTTTCCGGAAAAACGCGTTCGCGGGGCTTCATAAGCTCGGGGCCTTGTTAAACCAGAACGCGCTCAATGCCGCCACGATTCGCAGCGTCGACATAGTTTGGCAGCCAGTTCTCGCCCAGCATGTGCTTGGCGATCTCCACCACGATGTAATCGGCTTGCACCGATACATCTTCCTGAAAGCGGCTCAATCCCTGCAGGCATGAGGGGCAGGCCGTAAGAATTTTCACCTGCGTGTCTTGGCCAGATTCGTCGCGCAGCTTTTGCGCCCCTTTTTGCATTTCCTCTTCTTTGCGGAAACGCACCTGCGTTGAGACATCAGGCCGTGTTACCGCCAGCGTGCCCGACTCGCCACAGCAGCGATCGTTTTTCCCAATCTTGCCATTCAAGTCACTGTTCATAAGCGTGTTCACCACCTTGAGTGGCTGATGCTGCTTCATCGGGCTGTGGCAAGGGTCGTGGTACATGTAGCGCACGCCCGTGACAGCCTCAAGCTTCACGCCTTTTTCCAGCAAGAACTCATGTATATCGATGATGCGACAGCCCGGGAAAATCTTTTCAAACTCATAGCCCGCAAGCTGGTCGTAGCAAGTGCCGCATGAGACCACGACCGTTTTAATGTCGAGGTAGTTGAGCGTGTTGGCCACTCGGTGAAACAGCACGCGGTTATCGGTAATGATTTTCTCGGCCTTGTCGAACTGGCCGGCACCCCTCTGCGGATAACCACAGCAAAGATAGCCTGGCGGCAGCACGGTCTGCACGCCCACCTTCCAAAGCATGGCCTGCGTGGCTAAGCCCACCTGTGAAAACAACCGCTCTGAACCGCAGCCCGGGAAATAAAATACTGCCTCACTGTCGGTCGTCGTGGCCTTCGGGTCGCGAATGATCGGCACATAGTTTGCGTCTTCAATGTCCAGCAAAGCCCGCGCTGTTTTCTTGGGCAAATTGCCCGGCATTTTTTTGTTGATGAAGTGAATCACCTGCTCGCGCACCGGTGGCTTGCCTAGGGTGGCAGGCGGCTTAGCAGTTTGCGCCTTGGCAAATTTTTTCAGCACATCGTTAGCCATGCGCTGGGCCTTGTAGCCCCACTCAATCATGCCCTTGCGCAAAAAGTTAATCGTCTGCGGGTTGGTGGCATTTAGAAAGAGCATGGAGGCCGCCGTGCCTGGATTAAATTTCTTCTTGCCCATTTTGCGCAACAAATTGCGCATATTCATCGACACATCACCGAAATCAATTTTCACCGGGCAAGGCGATTCGCATTTGTGGCAGACAGTGCAGTGGTCCGCAACATCCGAAAATTCATCCCAATGCTTGATCGAAACGCCACGACGAGTCTGCTCTTCATACAAAAACGCTTCAATCAGCAATGAGGTAGCCAAAATCTTGTTGCGCGGCGAATACAACAGGTTTGCGCGTGGCACATGTGTGGCACACACGGGCTTGCACTTTCCACAGCGCAAGCAGTTGGCAAACGAATCGGCAATCGAGCCGATATCGGACTGCTGCATGATCAGGCTTTCAGCGCCCATCAAGCCAAACGAGGGCGTGTAAGCATTCTCAAGCCCGCCGCCGCGAAGCAGCTTGCCCGCATTGAAATGCTGGTTTGGGTCGACTTTGTTTTTGTACTGCTCAAAGCTTTCAAGCTCGGCTTGTGACAAAAACTCCATTTTGGTAATGCCAATGCCATGCTCGCCCGAGATCACGCCATCGAGCGACTTGGCCACGTCCATGATGCGCGCAACTGCCCGATGGGCCTCTTGCAGCATGTCGTAATCATCGGAGTTCACCGGAATATTGGTGTGCACATTGCCATCGCCTGCATGCATGTGTAGCGCCACAAACACCCGTGAACGCAGCACTTCCTTATGCGTTGCTTCGAGTCTTTCCATAAGCGGCGCATAGACCGTGCCGCCAAAAATTCCCTGCAAGGGCTCGCGAAGCTCACGCTTCCATGACACGCGAATGTAGTGCTCTTGCACGAGCTCTACTACTGTGCAGTTGGGCTGACGGGCGAGTCGCTGTGCAAGCCCGCTCTCTGAGAGCTCAATACCATGCTCACGAAGCCCGGCTCCGACCTCGGCAACGCGATCGTGAAGGTGGGACAACAAAAACGACCAGCGCTTGCCAATACGATCAAACAACTGATTGGCAAGGCTAATACGCCGCTCGAGATCATCTTCAAAGGTCTCCAGGCTTGCGCCATCGGCCGGCCGCAGGTGCGCTTTGGGCCAGGCACTTGCCAACAAATCACGAAACGCGGAAATGATCTTGAGCTTGTTGCCAATAGAAAGCTCAATGTTGATGTGTTCTATGGCATTGGTGTACTCGCCCATGCGATCAAGCGGAATCACCACATCTTCATTGATCTTGAAGGCGTTGGTGTGCTTGGCAATCGCGGCAGTGCGGGCGCGCTCCGACCAAAACGCCTTGCGGGCCTCAGGCGAGATCGCCACAAAGCCTTCGCCAGCATGGCCGTTGGCCAAACGAATCACTTCGGAAGACGCCTTCGCAACGGCCTCGTCGTCGTCACCCACAATATCGCCAATCAGAACCATCTTGGGCAAGGAGCCGCGCTTGCTCTTGGTGCCATAGCCCACAGCGCGCAGGTAGCGCTCATCCAAATGCTCAAGGCCCGCAAGCAACGCGCCACCGGGCTTTTGGTCTAGAAAATTCTTGATCTCCACAATGGAGGGCACAGCCTCTTGGGCATTGCCAAAAAACTCAAGGCATACCGTGCGAATATGACGAGGCATGCGGTGCAGCACCCAGCGCGCGCTTGTAATTAATCCGTCGCAGCCTTCTTTCTGAATGCCGGGCAGGCCCCCCAAGACTTTGTCAGTGACATCCTTGCCAAGGCCAAGCTTTCGAAAACGCCAGCCTTCTAAACGCAGGGTTTCCTTTCGAATGGGCGCGCCACGCATCTCGCCGGCCAAGGGGCCCGATACAGTGCTAGTGCCAGGCACCAGCTGCTCGGGCGAATACCAGGCAAGCTCGAACTCGGCGTAATCGACATCGTGAATCTTGCCCATGCTGTGGCCAATGCGTGTGACTTCCAGCCAGTTGCCATCGGGGTCGACCATGCGCCACCAGGCGAGATTGTCAATCGCAGTGCCCCAGAGCACTGCTTTTTTGCCGCCTGCATTCATGGCGATATTGCCGCCAATACAAGAAGCATCAGCAGAAGTTGGGTCGACTGCAAAGACGACACCCGCG
Organism: uncultured Burkholderiaceae bacterium; assembly: GCA_964582195.1. Taxonomy (GTDB): domain Bacteria; phylum Pseudomonadota; class Gammaproteobacteria; order Burkholderiales; family Burkholderiaceae_A; genus Lacustribacter. The sequence continues at coordinate 645,806 of CAZOQN010000001.1, forward strand.
GCATCAGCGGCATCTGATACTCGACGAGTCACGACGCCGGCGCCACTAAAAATTGTTGCAACCGGCTCACTTAACCCCGGCAAAACAATGCGCTCCACCGGCCCAAGCTGTTCGAGCTTTTCAACATTAATGACAGCCGACTTGGGCGTTAGCGGCACAGCGCCGCCCGTGTAGCCCGTGCCGCCACCCCGGGGAATCACCGTTAAACCGGCTTCAATGCACCCAGCGACCAAGGCAGGAATCTCAGCTTCAGTATCGGGCGTGAGTACCACAAAAGGGTACTCAACACGCCAGTCAGTTGCATCCGTGACATGCGAGACACGCGAAAACGCATCGAACTTGATGTTGTCAGCAGCCGTTGCGCGGCCCAGAATTTTGCGCACACGCTTGCGAAGTTTTGCAGCCTCATCGAAATCGGCATCAAACCGGGCGACCGCTTTTTTAGCAAGCGCAAGCAATTTCGCCACCTTTTGGTCGCGATCGATCGCCTGCGTTGGTCCATCTTCCGTCTTGCGCCTGCGATCAATCTCACCCACACGATGGTGCAAGGCCTCAATGAGTTGCCGACGACGCTTCGGGCTATCGAGCAGGTCATCTTGCAGATACGGGTTGCGGCTTACTACCCAGATATCGCCCAGCACTTCATAAAGCATGCGGGCCGACCGGCCAGTCTTGCGCTCGCCCCGAAGGCCAGAAATCAGCGCCCAGCCCTCTTCCCCCAACACCCGAAGCACAATCTCCCGATCGGAAAACGAGGTGTAGTTATAAGGAATTTCACGCAGCCTAGCCGGATTGCGCGAGGGATCGGCGCGATCAAGCTGGGCCAGCACGATAGGGTTCAAAGGGGCGTTCATGAAGACTTTAGGGTGTAACGAAACCCCTGATTTTCCCTGTTTTCTTTGAGAAAAGGCAGCACTTCCAAGCTTGCACGCAAAGGGCCTAGGGTGAATTGGGTTATAAAGCGTGCCATGGGAGCCGACTACCTTCGAAAAATACTCACCGCCCGAGTCTACGATGTGGCTCAGGAAACGCCCTTGGAGCCCGCGCGGGCCTTAAGCCAAAGGCTTAAAAACAAAGTGCTTCTCAAGCGAGAAGACATGCAGCCCGTGTTTTCGTTCAAGCTGCGTGGCGCCTACAACAAAATGGCCCATCTTGAGCCCAGGCAACTAAAAAAGGGGGTTATTGCGGCCTCGGCCGGTAACCATGCACAGGGGGTAGCCCTTTCTGCCCGAAAGCTTGGCTGTCGGGCGGTAATCGTGATGCCCGTGACCACTCCCGCCGTGAAAATTGAAGCCGTTCGGGCGCTCGGCGGCGAGGTTGTGCTCTTTGGCGACTCGTACTCCGATGCCTACCAGCATGCCCTAGACCTTCAGCACAAAGAGGAACTCACCTTTGTTCACCCCTTCGATGACCCCTTCGTCATTGCTGGGCAAGGCACGATCGCGATGGAGGTGCTTCGTCAACACCAAGACCCGATTGACGCGATCTTTGTTGCCATTGGCGGTGGCGGACTCATTGCGGGCGTAGGGAGCTATCTCAAACAAGTCGCACCCGAAATTCGCATCATTGGCGTACAAACAAAAGACTCGAACGCCATGGACCGATCGCTCAAGGCGGGCAAGCGGGTGACGCTGTCCGAAGTGGGGTTGTTTTCCGATGGCACCGCCGTCAAACAAGTCGGCAAGGAAACGTTTCGTTTATGCCAGAAATATGTCGATGAGATTGTGCTAGTCGATACCGATGCAATCTGCGCCGCAATCAAAGATGTGTTCGAAGACACCCGTGCAATTCTCGAGCCTGCAGGCGCCTTGGCCATCGCAGGAATGAAGCAATGGGTCGCACAGGAAAAAGCCCAAAACAAAACCTTGGTCGCCTTGGCTTGCGGGGCCAACATGAACTTTGACCGCCTGCGATTTGTGAGCGAGCGTGCTGAAATTGGCGAGCAGCGCGAGGCAGTCTTTGCCGTGAGCATTCCTGAGGAGCGCGGAAGCTTCAAGCGGTTTTGCGGCGTGATCGGAGACCGCAATGTCACCGAATTTAATTACCGAATCGCCGATGCCAAGGCAGCCCACATTTATGTGGGCATCCAAACACGTAGTGGTAAAGAAGCGGGGCAGATCGCAAAGGCATTCACTTCCGCCGGTTTTCCCACCATCGATCTCACCAATGATGAGCTTGGAAAACTGCATTTAAGGCATATGGTGGGCGGGCGCTCAGGCCTTGCCAAAAATGAACGCCTCTTTCGCTTTGAGTTTCCCGAGCGGCCCGGCGCCTTGATGCGGTTTTTGTCTTCGATGCACCCTGACTGGAACATTTCTTTGTTCCACTACCGCAATCACGGCGCCGATTACGGCCGCATTCTTGTGGGCATCCAGGTGCCGCCCAACAGCAGCGCGGCCTTGCAGAGGTTTTTGAAGGGCCTCGGCTACCCGCATTGGGAAGAAACCGAACACCCGGCTTACCGCCTGTTTCTCTCAGCATAAGCGGCATTACGAGGCAATCACACCTGTAAAAAATTCTTACAGGTGCCCCGCCCCCCCGGGAACTTTGCACCAGGCGAACTAACAGCGGGACAAAAGCCCCTATCGTTTTCCCTTTCAGGGAGAAAAATAAAAATGCGTGTTGCGATCATCGAGGATGACTCTCGTCACTCCTCAGTCTTGGGCCAGATGTTTTCAAATGAGGGCGTCTCTAGCGAGGTCTTCTCACATGGCCAAAAATTTCTACAGCAGCTCTCGCAAGCAGAGTTCGATCTTGCCTTGCTCGATCTCAGGCTTCCCGATATCTCGGGCTTGGAAGTGCTCAACGGCTTACAACAAAGATCATCGATCATGGCCCGCCCTTTGCCCGTAATCGTGGTCACTGGGTCCGCAGAGCCTGGGCATATGGAAAGAGCGTTTGATGGAGGTGCGCTTGACTATGTGCTCAAGCCCTATCGCATTCACGAACTGCTGATTCGGGCCAAAGCCATCGCGCGAAGGGCTAACCCCCAGCTCTTTCATGAAGCGCCACTGATCGCTGGAGACATCTGTTTGAACCTGGGCACCTTGCAGGCCTTTGTGGGCCAAAAGGAAGTGCATCTGACCGCCAGAGAATTTCGCCTGGCCTGGCTTTTATTTCAGAAACAGGGGCAGTTGGTTAGCCGCGACGAGATTCTCAAGCTTGTCTGGGGCCGGGCGGCCGGTTTTTTATCCCGCAGCCTCGATACCCATATTGGACGGCTGCGGCGCAAACTTGATCTGGATCACCGGCCCCTCATTCGACTGCGCTGCGTCTATGGAATAGCTTACCGGCTCGATGTTTTCTCGTAGAATCGGGGGGTTTCGGTCAACCCCAATCAGGCATGCAGCTAATTACGCTGGGCTTAAACCATCAATCAGCCCCTTTATCGCTTCGGGAACGCTTAGCTTTTCCGGGTGATGCGCTGCGAGATGGCCTCAATGAGCTTCGGTCTAGCCTGAGACAGTCAGCGCCCGAGCAGGCCCTGCTTTCCACTTGCAACCGCACAGAAATGTACCTGGCGGCAGAAGATTTCTCGCAAGCCAGACATCAAGCCCTCGATTGGCTTGCCTGGAAATCGGATACGCCACAGCGAGATCTCACCCCCCATTTGTACCAGCTGCCCAATGACCAGGCCGTGCGGCACGCGTTTCGAGTGGCCTGTGGCCTGGACTCCATGGTGTTGGGCGAGCCGCAGATTCTGGGCCAAATGAAACTTGCCGCCCGCGAGGCCCAGGAGGCAGGCTGCCTGGGCACCCATCTGCATCATCTTTTTCAGCAGGCTTTTTCAGTTGCCAAGGAAGTGCGCACCACCACCGAGATCGGACTGCATTCCGTGTCCATGGCGGCGGCATCGGTCAAGCTTGCCCAACGAATTTTTGGCGATCTTTCACAAACCAATGTTTTGTTTATTGGCGCTGGTGAAATGATCCAGCTCACCACTACGCACTTTGCGGCACAACACCCCAGGCGCATTGTCATTGCCAACCGCACGCTGCATCGTGGTGAAGCGCTTGCCCATCAATTCAACGCAGAGGCAATCGCCTTGTCTGAGCTTCCGCTGCGCATGCACGAATTCGACATTGTGGTGAGCTGCACGGCCAGCACACTTCCCATCATTGGCCTTGGCATGATTGAAAGCGCGCTGAAAACCCGAAAGCGGCGGCCGATGTTCCTGGTCGACCTTGCTGTGCCGCGCGACATTGAGCGCGAGGTCTCTGAGCTCGATGATGCTTACCTTTATACAGTCGATGATTTGGGCGAAATGATCAAAGAAGGTGTGCAGGCCAGGCAAGATGCTGTACTTCAAGCCGAAGCCATCATTGACCATGGTGTGCAGGCTTTCTTGCAATGGCGAGAGATGCGCTCGCAAGTGCCCATCATCAAGGCGCTGACCGAGCACTCGGAAGAGATTCAGGCCGCCGAGGTCGCGCTTGCGAAAAAACGTCTCGCCAAAGGCGATGACCTAGATGCCGTGCTTCGGTCTCTTGCCCACGGGCTTTCCCATAAATACCTTCACGGCGCCTACACCCAGATTCATGCGCTTAGCCAAATCAAGGACCCCGAAGAGCAAAGCCGCCAAGCGGAGCGCATTCGCGAAATGTTTGGCTTGGGCAAAAACCCCCGGAACCACTAGATGAAATCCAGCCTGCTGGGCAAGCTCCAGCAGCTGGCCGACCGCCTCAAGGCGGTCGACGGACTGCTCTCAGCGCCCGAAGTCACCAATGACCTGAATGAATTTCGCAAGCTCTCCAAAGAGCGTGCAGATCTTGCGCCAGTGGTTGAAAATTTTCATGAATACGAAGCCCTACAAAATGACCTGCATTCCGCCAATGAGTGGCTGGGCGACCCGGAGCTCAAGGCGTTCGCGCAAGATGAAATACAACGTCTCAAGCTGGCCATTGAAGAGAAAACTGCAGCACTGCAAAAACTGCTACTGCCCAAAGACCCCAACGACGACCGTGATGTCATTTTGGAAATTCGGGCAGGCACCGGAGGCGATGAGTCCGCGTTGTTTGCTGGCGATCTTTTGCGCATGTACATGCGCTTTGCAGAACGCAATCGATGGCAAGCGGAAATTCTGTCTTCCAATGAATCGGATTTGGGCGGCTACAAGGAAGTCATTGTTCGAATTGCAGGCCATGGCGCCTATTCAAAATTAAAGTTTGAGTCTGGGGGGCACCGGGTGCAGCGTGTTCCGGAAACGGAAACCCAGGGAAGAATTCACACATCGGCCTGCACGGTGGCCGTGCTTCCAGAGGCCGATGAGGTTGCCGATGTTGTGTTTTCCCCTGAGGAGCTTCGCATCGATGTGTTTCGTGCCTCGGGCGCTGGCGGCCAGCATGTCAATAAAACCGAATCAGCGGTGCGTATCGTCCACCTGCCCACTGGAATTGTTGCCGAGTGCCAAGACGACCGGAGCCAGCACAAGAACCGAGAACGCGCCATGAAAGTCTTGGCTGCCCGTGTGCGAGATGCGCAAATGCGCGAAATGCAAGCCAAAGAAGCCAGCGCGCGAAAGCTGATGATTGGCTCCGGCGATCGCTCTGAACGAATTCGTACCTATAACTTTCCGCAAGGCCGCATTACAGATCACCGCATCAATCTCACGCTCTACAAGATTGAAGCGATCATGGACGGTGATCTGGCAGAGCTCTCCGATGCGCTGATGGCAGAGCATCAGGCGGAGATGCTCGCTGCGCTTGGCGAGCCGTGATTCCAAGACACGAGCATCTCGCGCTGCTGGCAGCCGCTACCGGAAAGCCCAAGGAGTTTTGGATCGCCCACCCCGATTCAGTCCTATCACCGGGCGAACATGCTTTGCTTGACCGCTGGAGACAGGCGCGATTAAAAGGCATGCCTTTGGCGTACTTGATTGGCCAGAGAGAGTTTTATGGCCGAAGTTTCTGGGTAAGCCCTGACACCCTGATCCCACGGGCTGACACCGAACTGCTGATTGACACCACTAAAAAACTTGTTAAGGGCGTTGAATTCAATGCGCCTGCAAGACTTGCTGACCTTGGCACGGGCAGTGGCTGCATTGCAGTCAGTCTTGCGCTAGAAATTCCGAAATCCACGATAATTGCGAGCGACCTATCACCCAAGGCTTTAAGGCTTGCCCGAAACAACGCGGCCTGGCTAGGCGCATCTGCCCGGATTTCTTTTCTTCAGGGCTCCTGGTGGGGCGCTTTTGCGGGTGTAAAGGACAAGTTCCATGGCATTGTGAGCAATCCGCCCTACATCGCTGGCGGCGACCCGCACCTCGCGCAGGGCGATCTGCCTTATGAGCCACCCTATGCCCTCACGCCCCTCCCAGAACAAAACTGCAGCGGCTTGGAGGCAATTATGGAGATTACAAGCCATGCCCTTGAGCGGCTTTTGCCAGGTGGGTTTCTGCTGATCGAGCATGGTTTTGATCAACAAAATCAAGTCATAGGAATTTTTAAGTCATCGGGCTTGTCGAAGGTAGAGAGTTTGCGAGACCTCGCAGGCAACCCCAGGGCTGTTGTCGGATTTCAAGCGCAAGCCCCAAACCCTCTTTAAAATAAACAAAAGACCCATCTCGGAGCCGATCATGCAAGTCAAAGAGTTCATTCAAAAAACCGTCACCGATCACCCTGTGGTGCTGTTCATGAAAGGGACAGCGCAGTTTCCTCAGTGCGGATTTTCAGGCCGTGCCATCCAGATTCTCAAATCCTGTGGGGTCAAAAATGTAGTCACGGTGAATGTGCTTGAAGACGAGGAGATTCGACAAGGCATTAAGGATTTTTCAAACTGGCCTACGATTCCTCAACTTTATGTCAATGGCGAATTCATCGGCGGGGCCGATATCATGGGCGAGATGTATGAAAACGGAGAACTCCAAAAGGTCTTGGAGCCCATCGCCTCGAAATCCTAGGGTTGGTGCGAGTCCGGCGGCAGTTGATCACTTGTGACTGCGGAGTTGGCCAATTTTTTGGTGCCGACTATCTGACTCGAACAGATGACCTATCGCTTACAAGGCGATTGCTCTACCAACTGAGCTAAGTCGGCGTAAAACCATTAGGCTTGCGCGTACAAACAGATTCCTATTTTACGCGAGTCAGCTTCGGGCGAGAGGGTGTACTCGGAGGCGGAGTCTCTCTTGGGGGCTCAGGCTCTAAAGCCTCGACCTGCGCGAGCTCAGTCGCACCTTGAGATGCTAGTGCCTCAAAAGCCATGCCGCTACCGGTCTCCTTCGCGTAGATTGCGCCGACATTTTCAATCGGCACATAAACCTGATGAACACGGCCAGAAAAACGCCCCTGAAAACTAATCACGTCGTTTTGCAGCTGTAGCTTGTCGGTGGCAAGCATGCTGATATTCAAAACAATTTCGCCCTCACGCACATGCTCCATCGGCACCTGCACGCCCTGCGTGACTGACACAGCGAGATAGGGCGTAAGCCCGTTGTCGGTGCACCATTCGTGAATGGCGCGAATCAGATAGGGCTTGGTTGAGCTTGGCTGTTCTTGCGACACAGAGAAATCTTTCTGGCAGATGCTAATCAGCGCCGCATGATCTTTTCAGGTGGCATGAGGGCTTCAAAAAATGCGGGCCTTGAAAAAATACGCTCGGCATACTTCTGAACAGGGGCGGCTGTTTTCGGAAGCTCAATTCCATAATGGCCAAGCCGCCAGAGCAGAGGCGCAAGCGCCACATCAATCATTGAAAACTCCTCGCCAAGCATGAACTTATTTTTGGTGACGACGGGCGCTAGCTGGGCCAGCCGGTCACGAACGAGCACTCGGGCTTTGTCCACTTTTTTAGGGTCTTGCTTTTCAAGGGCCTCGACATGCACGAATAGCTCACGCTCAAAGTTAAAGAGCAACAAGCGTGCACGGCCACGCTGCACGGGGTCGGCAGGCATGAGCTGCGGATGAGGAAAACGCTCATCAATGTATTCATTGATGATGTTGGACTCATACAAAATGAGATCACGCTCCACCAGAATCGGCACCTGGCCGTAAGGATTCATGATGGAAATATCCTCGGGCTTATTGAATAAGTCGACATCACGGATCTCAAAATCCATGCCTTTTTCATAAAGCACAAATCGGCAGCGGTGGCTGAAAGGGCAGGTCGTTCCTGAGTAGAGCAACATCATTTTTGGGCTCCTTAATAAACAGCAAAGGGTGGAGCTCGCGCCCCACCCTGCAAAATCAGATAATGGTCCTGGGCAACTGCGCTATTTGATGTTCTTCCAATAGGCCTTGTTCAAGCGCCAAGCAATCAAGAAAAAGACAGCCAAAAAGGCCATGACCACCATGCCGATGGCCTTGCGCGAACTTTCAGAGGGCTCTCCAACATAGTCGAGAAAGGCAGACAGATCAGCGACGAACGAGTCGTATTCCTGCGGGCTTTTTGACTTCTGGACTTCCCACAGCACATGAGGCATACCCACGTTCGCAAAGGTCTTGTTATTCCAGCCGGTCTGGCGAGCGGGGTCTTCATAATAGGTGCGCAAGAAAGTGTAAATCCACTCGGTGCCGCTGCCCTCACGCGATGAGCGTGAACGGGCGGTAAGCGACAAGTCGGGTGGCGCGGCGCCAAACCACTGCTTTGCGTCGGCCCGCGGTATTGAGGTGCGAATGTAATCCCCAAGCTTGGCACCCGCGGGCATGATGGCCTTGATCTGCTCTTCTGTCATGCCAATGTCCGTAAGGCGGCTATAGCGCGTCAGGGAGATGCTGTGGCAGCCAAGGCAATACGCCATGAAGGCCTTGGCGCCGTTTTGCTTCGCCTGCTCATTGCCAATCTTGCCAGCAGGCAGCTCGTCAACCGGCGCAGAGGGGCCAGCTGCAAAAACTGCCGAAGAGACTGCAAGCGCCGTGGCAGCGAATGCAGCCAAAAGCCACCGCTGGAATGTCTGAAGTGAAAAAAGAGGTTTCATGTTGACAGCCGAAAAATGGTTGGTGTGTCGGTTCATCTCTGGTTTCCTTGTTCCTTGGCCCGCCGATTAATGCGGCTTGAAGGTGACGCGATCCGGCACAGGCTTGAATTGCCCAATCCGCGACCAAATTGGCATCAGCGCAAAGAAACCGAAGTAATACACCGTTCCCACCATGGAGTAGGCCTGGCCCAGATCAAACGGCGGCAACACGCCGAGATATCCCAGGATAAAAAAGTTGACCACGAAAATGCCGTAAAGCCACTTCTGCCATGTCGGCCGATAACGAATGGAATTCACTGGGCTTTTATCGAGCCAGGGCAAGAAGAACAAAATGATCACGGCGCCGCCCATCACCACAACGCCCCAGAACTTTGCATCAAAGACACGGAATGTCAGCGCCAGCACTACGATTGCAGCGACACCAATGGCTTTGACGAGCATGGGGAACTGCGAACGCAGCAGGGCAATCGCACCAAGCCCCGCAGAAGCCACCATGACCCAGGTGAAGACGTCGGTCACGGCACGCAACATCGAGTAAAAGGGCGTGAAGTACCAAACCGGCGCAATGTGCGGGGGTGTGACTAAAGGATCAGCTGGAATGAAGTTGTTGAATTCCAGAAAGTAGCCGCCGAACTCCGGGGCAAAAAACATGACCGCACAAAAGAGGATCAAAAAGCCGGCAATGCCTAAAATGTCGTGGATGGAGTAATACGGATGGAAAGGGATTCCATCAAGAGGAATGCCATCGGCATTTTTATTTTTCTTGATCTCCACGCCATCGGGGTTATTCGAGCCCACCTCATGCAAGGCAATGATGTGGGCAGCAACGAGTCCCACCAAAACCAAAGGAATGGCAATCACGTGAAACGCAAAGAAACGATTCAACGTTGCATCGCCCACCACAAAATCGCCGCGCACCCAGACCGCAAGATCAGGCCCGATCAAGGGAACGGCCGCAAATAGATTCACAATCACCTGGGCGCCCCAGTAGGACATTTGGCCCCAGGGAAGGAGATAACCAAAAAATGCCTCGGCCATTAAGCACAGGAAAATCAGGCAGCCGAAAATCCAGATGAGTTCACGCGGCGAGCGATACGAGCCGTAGATCATGCCGCGCCACATGTGCAAAAACACTACGACAAAAAATGCGGATGCCCCCGTGGAATGCATGTACCGGATCAGCCAGCCAAATGGCACCTCGCGCATGATGTATTCCACGCTGGCAAACGCAACGGGAATACCCGCAGCATTTAACGATGCATCTGGCTTGTAGTGCATGGTCAGCAAAATGCCCGTAACGATTTGCAAAGCCAGCACCACCATCGAAAGCGAGCCGAAGAAATACCAGAAGTTAAAGTTCTTCGGCGCGTAGTATTCCGAGAGATGCTCTTTGTAGAGCTTGGTGAGCGGGAATCGACGGTCAATCCAGCCAAGCAGGCCGGTAGTCGTAACGTTTTGTTCAGCTGCCATTCAAATCTCCGATGAATAACTCTTGATGCTTGACTCGATTTCTCAATGTCGTACCGATGTGCCCTTAAGCCCCCCCTTTTTCATCCCTGCCAATCACGATTCGAGAATCGGAGAGGTACATATGCCTTGGGACCTCGAGGTTGTCTGGCGCGGGTTTGTTTGCAAAAACACGGCCTGATAGGTCAAAAGTCGATCCGTGACAGGGGCAAAAGAACCCGCCCTGCCAATCGGCCCCCAATCCAGGCTGATTGCCAGTTTCAAGTCTTGAGACGGGCGAGCAACCCAAATGGGTGCAGATGCCAACCGTGACCAGAATTTCGGGTTTGATCGAGCGGTGACGGTTTTTGGCGTAATCGGGCGTGGGGTACTCGGTGCGGTTTGAGTTGGGATCGGCAAGCTGACCTTCGATTTTTTCCAGACTGGCGAGCATCTCCGGCGTGCGGCGCATGACCCAAACCGGTTTGCCCCGCCACTCGACAGTCTTCATGCCTCCGGCTGGAATGTCTGAGACATCAACCTCAACAGGCGCACCGGCTGAGCGGGCCTTTTCCGAAGGGGCCATAGAAGTCACCATCGGAACGGCTGTGGCCACAGCAGCCACACCGCCAGCAGCACCGCAAGCGATTAACCAAGTTCGGCGCTCAGCCTGAAGCTCTTTCGTCGGGGGAGAAAAACTTAGCTCTTGATTTGAATCAGACATAAAAACGCCTTTTTTGGAAACACGGTTAGGGCAAACGTGTATTTTAGTCCACCCCGGGAGGCAACTTCCAGCAATCCGGCAATAATGGTGCCCATGATCAAACGAATCTGGCTGATCTTTGCCCAGTCCACGACTCTGGCGCTTGCAGCGCTTTTTGTCGTGCTGACTTTTAAGCCTCATTGGGTTGCCGACCTCGGAACAAGTTCCTTGCGCTCGGGCTCGGGTGATCTCGGGCTTCGTGAGGGCAGTGCTCCGATTGCGGCCCATGGCTACCGTGATGCGGCTGCCCGCGCCATGCCTGCGGTGGTCTACATTTTCACGACTCAGCGAACCACGGGCATTCCTAACCACCCTTTTCTGAATGACCCCCTATTTCGCAGGTTCTTTCCAGACCTGCCCGAACAAGAGCCCAGCGCGGGTTTGGGCTCTGGCGTGATCGTCTCGGAAAAAGGCTTCATTCTGACAAACCACCATGTCGTTCAGGGGGCTGAGCAAATCGAGATAACACTGGCCGATGGCAGAAGAACAAAAGCAGCGCTCGTCGGATCGGACCCGGAAACTGACCTGGCTGTGCTGAAAGTCTCTTTGGCCAACCTGCCCGTAATTACCTTCGGAAGGCCTGCGGAAGCGAGAGTCGGAGACACCGTATTGGCAATCGGCAACCCTTTCGGAGTCGGCCAGACCGTAACGCAGGGAATCATCAGCGCTATGGGCCGATCTCGCCTGGGCATCAATACCTATGAGAACTTTATTCAAACCGATGCCGCAATTAATCCAGGAAACTCCGGCGGAGCCCTCGTGGACACTCAGGGGCAGCTGCTTGGGATCAACACGGCGATCTACACACGATCAGGCGGCAATCAAGGCATCGGATTCGCAATTCCCGCTGACACAGCCCGGCAGATCATGGAGTCATTGATCACGAAGGGCAAGGTGAGCCGCGGCTATATCGGCGTGGAGCCGCGCGATGCAGTTGATGCGCCAGGAAGCCTGATCGCCGGCGTGCTGCAGGGCGGGCCCGCGGACAAGGCAGGCATGAAGCCGGGTGACGTCGTGCTCGCTGTCAATGATGCGCCTGTGCGAAACATGACGGAGCTCATGCAAGTCGTTGCAGGAATTTCGCCGGGCAGCAAGGCGAAGTTCACGATTGCAAGAAGCGGGAAGACTTCTGACGTGACCGTGGAGGTTGCCGAACGGCCAAGTTCACCGCGTCGTTGACTTTACTCTGTTGCTTCCTCAAGCCTTCCGCGCGGCGTGATCCAGCGCGACATAAAGATTCCAAACTCGTAAAGCAGAATCATCGGCACAGCCAGCATGAACTGGCTGATTACATCGGGCGGCGTGACGATTGCCGCAATAATGAATGCAATCACGATGAAATAAGAGCGAAAGTCCTTCAGCTTTTGAATCGTCACCACGCCGAGCCGAACGAGCACCATCTCCACGACCGGAGTTTCGAAAGAAAGCCCGAAGACCATAAACAGGGTGATCACAAAGCTTAGGTATTTATCAATGTCCGTGGCCATCTGAACGCCGTCTGGCGTGTAAGCCGCAACGAACTTGAATACCGCAGGAAACACGAAAAAATAAGCAAATGCCATGCCCAACAAAAACAGCACAAAGCTGCTAAAGATGATCGGCATGGCAAGCTTTTTTTCGTGGTCATAAAGGCCTGGGGCGATAAAGGCCCAGGCCTGATACAAGATATAAGGCAATGCAATCACGAAGGCCACCATCATGGTGACCTTCATGGGCACAAAAAAAGGCGCTGTTACATCTGTGGCGATCATTGAAGTGCCTGAGGGCAGTGACTTCAGCAAGGGGTCTGCCAAAACACTGTAGATGTCGGGTGCCCAATACACGAGCGCCAGGAAACAGACAATCAGCGATGCCGCAGCCTTTAGCAGACGGTCGCGCAGCTCAACCAAGTGCGTGACAAAACCCTCTTCTTTCGAAGGAGAGTCTGCGCTATTTTGGTCTTGCTCACTCATGGCTATTCAATCACCCGTTTCTGTAGAAAACGTTTTCGCATTCGGTTTCTCAGCTTGTCCCGCACCCTTCGCTGTTCCATCTGTTCAGACCAAGAGGGCTCAGGCGCATTGATATTCCAGCCACGCCGAGACAACATAGAAGTCGATGCATCGTTGGATGAGTCTAGGCTCTCCCAAGTCGAATTCACCGAGTCGGAAAAGGAAGCGGTGGCATCCCCCACTTCTTTCTCGACATTTTGAACCGTGGATTGAATCTCATCACCCATGGTCTTGACCTGCTGCTGCATCTTTCGCAGCTCTTCTAAGTCCACCTGACGCTGAATATCCGACTTCACATCGTTGACATAGCGTTGCGCACGCCCCAATAAAGTGCCAATGGTGCGTGTCGCGACCGGCAGGCGCTGGGGCCCAACTACGACGAGGGCCACCAAGCCAATCACCAGGAGTTCTGTAAAGCCGATATCAAACATAATTTACCCGGCGGGTCTTGAACCGTCGGGCTCGGCGGTCGTTACTGAGGGGTCTTGTCTTTGGCCTGCACGTCAATCGTTGGAGTCTCGGCCTTCTGGGCAGTTGTGGAAGTTGCCTCAGAGCTGCCGCCTTCTTTCATGCCTTCCTTAAAGCCCTTCACCGCCCCGCCCAGGTCAGAGCCGAGGTTGCGCAACTTCTTGGTGCCAAACACCAACAGAATGATTAATAAAACAATGAGCCAATGCCAAACGCTAAAGGAACCCATCACGGTCTCCGATTAAAGATTGAAGCCAACGCCGACCCGCTCTGGGCCGCCGAGAACATGGACGTGAAGATGATACACCTCCTGCCCACCCACCTTGCCGGTATTGATCACTGTTCGAAAGCCTCCGGGGGAGCCATTGTCAGCGGCAAGCTTTGCGGCAAGCACTAGCATTTTCCCCAGTAACTCAGCGTGATGGTGCTCGACCTGCTGCAATGAAACCAAGTGCTCCTTGGGAATGATCAACAAATGCATGGGGGCCTTAGGGTTAATGTCATGAAAGGCAAGCAAAACCTCGTCCTCGTAGACTTTTTTGGCAGGAATGGCCCCTTGGGCGACCTTACAAAAGACGCAATGAGGGTCATGCAACATGTAAATCTCCCTAGACTTTCTGCTCGGCGCGCCGTGCAGCCTTCTCGTCAAGGCCAGAGATGCCCTCACGCCTAGTGAGCTCGGCAAGCACCTGCTCAGGCCGCACGCCTGCCTGCACCAAGGTAACGAGACAGTGAAACCAGAGGTCGGCCATCTCGCTCACAATGCGATCGCGAGCACCATCTTTGGCAGCCATGATGACCTCGGCGGCCTCCTCGCCAACTTTTTTGAGCGCCGCATCAGGCGCTGCGGCCAAAAGCCTAGCGACGTAAGAATCAGAGGGGTCGAGCCCCTTGCGCGCGGCAATTACATCGGCCAAGCGCGAGAGTACCTGCGCCGCGTCTTGCAAGACGCAATCAGCGGGCTGTTGCTGGGGGCGTTGGCTTTGATCAGGCATGGCTTGATGGATCCATATTCCTAGCATACAGAGTGTCCGGATCTTTAAGCACAGGGTCGACCGAAACCCATTGAAAATCTGTACCTGGCCCGCCTGGCTCAAGCCTTTGGTACATGCAAGACTCACGCCCCGTATGGCAGGCAATGCCGCCTTGCTGATCAACGAGCAACAAAATCACATCCCCATCACAGTCAAGCCTGATCTCACGCACTTGCTGGGTGTTGCCCGACTCTTCGCCCTTGCGCCAAAGCCGATTTCTGGACCGGGAGAAATAGACGGCCTCTCGGCTGCTGACAGTCTGCTCCAAGGCACTGCGGTTCATCCAGGCCACCATTAAGACCCGTCCGGAGCTGGCGTCTTGGGCTACGGCGGTCACCAAGCCGCGATCATCCCATCGCACTTGATCAATCCATGTCGCGGACGTCATGCGGGCACCCGCTTTCCACGAACGCACACGCCCCGGTCTGCCATGTACTGTTTCGCTTCATCAATGGTGTGTTGGCCAAAATGGAAAATCGAAGCGGCCAACACCGCATCGGCCTCGCCCTGCGTGACGCCATCAACAAGATCTTGCAAGCTACCAACACCACCACTCGCAATCACCGGGATATTGACTGCAGTTGAGACCGCCCGCGTCAGCTCCAAATCAAAACCCTTTCCTGTGCCGTCTCGGTCCATGCTGGTGAGCAGAATTTCGCCGGCGCCAAGCTTTGCAACTTCCTTTGCCCAGTGCACTGCATTGAGCCTAGTGGGATTACGCCCGCCGTGTGTAAAGACTTCCCAATGATCGCCAACACGCTTGGCATCAATGGCCACCACTATGCACTGTGAACCAAATTTGTCGGCACACTCTTTAATGAGATTGGGGTTTTGGATAGCCGCTGTATTGATGCTGATCTTGTCTGCGCCAGCATTAAGCAACCGTCGAACGTCATCAACGGTGCGCACGCCCCCGCCAACAGTGAGCGGGATAAAGACCTGATCTGCCACAGACTCAATGACAGGCAATATCAGGTCTCGGTCATCACTGGAAGCGGTGATGTCAAGGAAAGTCACTTCATCGGCGCCTTGCTGATCGTAGCGTCGCGCGATCTCGACCGGGTCGCCCGCATCGCGCAGATCTAAGAAGTTCACCCCTTTGACGACACGGCCGGCATTGACATCCAGGCAAGGAATGATGCGTTTTGCCAGCATTAATCTGAAAGCGAGTCCGCTCGCTTTTGTGCTTGTTTAAAGTCGATGTGACCCTCATAAAGCGAGCGGCCGAGAATCGCCGCCGTGATGCCCTCTTGCTCAACAGCACACAAAGCCTCGATGTCCTTGATGCTGGCGATGCCGCCGCTGGCAATCACTGGAACGCTCACACTTTGGGCAAGCTTGACGGTGGCCTCCAGGTTGACGCCTGTGAGCATGCCGTCGCGCCCAATATCGGTGTAAAGAATGGCCTCTACGCCGTAGTCTTCAAACTTCTGTGCAAGGTCAATCACCTCATGGCCCGAAAGCTTGCTCCAGCCATCCGTGGCGACCTTGCCATCTTTTGCATCGATTGACACAACAATTTGCCCGGGAAAGGCAACGCAAGCATCTTGTAAAAGCCCAGGATTCTTCACGGCGGCCGTTCCGATGACAACATAACTTGCGCCGTCATCGAGGAATCGCTCGATAGTGTCCAGATCGCGAATGCCCCCACCAATTTGCACGGGCATCTCACCGCCTGCTGCCTTGATGATTGCCTTGATGGCCGCCTCATTTTTCGGCCTGCCCGCAACCGCTCCATTTAAGTCGACCACATGCAGGCGACGCGCGCCTTGGGATTTCCAATGGGCAGCCATTTCTGCAGGCTTGTCAGAAAAAATAGTAGCGTCGCGCAGATCGCCTTGTTTAAGGCGAACACATTGGCCGTCTTTAAGATCAATCGCGGGTATTAACAACATGTCAAATTAACTCTCAGGGACTCCATGAGACAAAGTTTGACAACAGGCGAAGACCGCCTGCTGCACTTTTTTCCGGGTGAAACTGGGTCGCAATGATGTTATCTCTGGCTACCGCACAGGTAAAGCGGGTTCCGTAATGACTTTCCCCCAACACATGTCGGGGATCTTTGGGCTCTGCGTGAAAACTGTGAACAAAATAAAACCAGCCGTCATTCTCGGCGCCTGCCGCCACTGGGTGAGATTGGGCCCATTGCACTTGGTTCCAACCCATGTGCGGAACTTTAAGCGGCATGCCTTGGGAGCCACAGGCGCCACGCTGGGCTGAAAAACGAATGACCTGCCCAGGCATCACGCCGAGGCCTTGTGTGTCGCCCTCTTCACTGTGATCAAACAGCATCTGCTCACCCACACAAATTCCGAAAAAAGGCTTTTCGCGACAAGCCTCGAGGATGGCTTGCCTTAAGCCTGAACGAGCAAGGCTTGCCATGCAGTCATGCATGGCGCCTTGGCCCGGAAAGACCACGCGCTCTGCTGCACGAACCTGCTCGGGCTGCGACACGATTTGCACATTAACCCCTGGAGCCACCGCATGAAAGGCGCGCAGCACGCTCCTTAAATTGCCTGAGCCGTAATCAACGATTGCAATCAATCAGAGGGCGCCCTTGGTCGAGGGAATGCTGTCGGCAGACAGCCGTGGGTCGGGCTCAACGGCCATGCGCAGGGCCCGCGCGAACGCCTTGAAAATCGTTTCACACTGGTGGTGTGCGTTCTCACCCTTGAGGTTGTCGATATGCAAAGTGATCAAGGCGTGGTTCACAAAGCCCTGAAAAAACTCGTGAATCAAATCGAGATCAAACTGGCCCACCATGCTGCGCTTCCACTGCACGCCAAATTCCAGTCCGGGGCGGCCCGATAAGTCGACCACCACGCGAGACAAGGCCTCATCGAGCGGCACATATGCGTGGCCGTAGCGGCGAACGCCCCGCTTATCGCCAATCGCTTTCGCAAACGCCTGACCGAGCGTGATTCCAAGATCTTCAACCGTATGATGGGCGTCAATTTCCAGGTCACCCTTGGCCTTGATTTCAAGATCAATTAGGCCATGGCGGGCGATCTGATCCAACATGTGGTCGAGAAATGGCAGGCCCGATTCCAGGCTTTTCTTGCCCGACCCATCGAGGTTAATCGCCACCCGAATCTGTGTTTCGGCGGTGTTTCTGCTGATCTCAGCGGTTCTCATGACGGCTCCTTTGGCTCAATGATACATTCGCGCCATGAATGCATTCTGGAGTTCTGTGGTGAATGGCTTATCGCCATACACCCCCGGTGAGCAGCCCAAGATCGAGGGTTTAATCAAGCTCAACACCAACGAAAATCCCTACCCGCCCTCCGCTAAGGCCGTTGCAGCCCTCCAAGGCGTCGGGATCGATGCGCTTCGGCTCTATCCTGACCCCGAATCCCTGGCACTAAAAGAGGCCATCGGCCAAAGCCTTGGGGTCGGCCCCGACCATGTATTTGTGGGCAATGGAAGCGATGAGGTCTTGGCCTTCGTATTCCAGGGGCTGCTGGCAGGCCGTGAAAATTCACGCGCGGCCAACAGGTCATCACTTGTTTTCCCCGAAATTACTTACAGCTTTTATCCCAGCTACTGCGCGCTCTACGGAATTGATTACGCACTGCTTCCTCTGGAAGAAGACCTGCGCATGTCGTTTAAAAAAATACCCTCTGCCGCCCGCGCCGTGATTTTTCCAAACCCCAACGCGCCGACAGGCAGGGCGCTACCACGCGACGAGATTGAGGCCTTTGTTTGCGATCATGCGCAGACTATGGTGGTCATTGATGAGGCCTACGTAGATTTCGGAGCGCAATCGTGTGTGCCGCTCACACTGAAGTATCCCAACGTGCTGGTGACGCAGTCGTTTTCAAAATCACGCGCGCTTGCGGGCCTGCGGGTTGGCTTTGCAATTGGAAACCCTTCGTTGCTCGATGCGCTCAACCGGATCAAGAACAGCTTTAACTCCTACCCGTTGGATCGATTTGCGCAGGCAGGCGCGGCAGCCGCAATTCAGGACCGCGAATGGTTTGAAGCAAATCGCGCCAAGGTGATGGCATCGCGAGAAAAAATGGCGCAAGGACTGCAAGGCCTGGGATTTGAAGTAGTGCCTTCGATGGCCAACTTTGTGTTTGCAAAACACCCCAAACATGATGGGGCTGCGTTGGCTCAGTTTTTACGCGAGCGAAAAATTCTGGTGCGGCATTTCGCGAAGCCGCAGATCGATCAGTACCTGCGAATTACGGTGGGCACGGATGCACAGGTTGAGGCGCTGCTCAAGACGCTCTCCGGTCTGTGACTCGAGAGGAGACCTTCGGCGATTCGGCTCGATGAGCGTGCTGTTCTCGCGAAGAGAGCGAATGCCGAAGGTAGGCCCCGAGCCTGCTACTTGAGCCGAAGCTCGGCCGCTTTTGCATGTGCCGGCAGCTGCTCACCGTGGGCCAGCGTTGAGGCGACACGGCCAAGCGTCTGGGCGCCTTCCTCGCTGATTTCAATCATGCTCGTGCGCTTTTGAAAGTCGTAAACACCCAGCGGCGATGAAAAACGCGCCGTACGCATGGTGGGCAGAACGTGATTGGGGCCTGCGCAGTAATCGCCCAAGGACTCCGAGGCATAACGGCCCAGGAAAATTGCCCCTGCATGCCGGATTTTTTCCGCCCAACGCTCGGGCTCATCCGTCGACACTTCCAAGTGCTCCGCCGCAATTGTTGATGCAATCTCGCAGGCTTCGTCCAGGTCTCTCACCTGAATCAATGCGCCACGGTTTTCCATCGAAGCACGAATGACGGCCTTGCGTGGCATGTCTTCAATGAGGCGATCGATTGAAGCTTGCACGGCATCAATAAATTGGGCATCGGGCGTGAGCAGAATCGCCTGGGCAAGCTCATCATGCTCGGCCTGTGAAAACAAGTCCATGGCGATCCAATCGGGGTTGGTCTTGCCATCGCAGATCACCAGAATTTCAGAAGGGCCTGCAATCATGTCAATACCCACCTGGCCAAACACTTGTCGCTTGGCCTCTGCCACAAAGGCATTGCCAGGTCCTACAATTTTGTCGACGCAAGGAATCGTCTGCGTGCCGTAGGCCAGCGCAGCAACAGCCTGCGCACCACCAATTGCAAAGGCGCGATCAACGCCAGCGAGGCCAGCAGCCGCAAGCACCAAGGGGTTGCGCACACCGCCGGGCGTAGGCACCACCATGACCACCTCTTGCACACCCGCGACCTTTGCAGGAATTGCGTTCATCAACACCGAGGATGGGTAGGCCGCCTTGCCGCCCGGAACGTAAAGGCCCGCCCGGTCAACAGCGCTGACGCGCTGGCCCAAGCGATTGCCCGCCGAATCGATATGGGTCCACGAGCTCTGTTTTTGCAAGACATGAAACTCACGAATACGGTTTGCGGCTTGCGTCAACGCATCACGCTGCTCTGTTGGCAGCCTGTTTAATGCATCAAGCAGCTCTGAGCGGGGAATCTCAAGCTCGGGTACTGAGGCTGCCTGTACCTGGTCGAACTTTGCGGTGTATTCCAACAGGGCCTGATCGCCGCGTGCACGAATGTCGGCCACAATTTTTTTGACCGTGGCAGCAATTGCATCGTCTTGCGCGGCGTCATAACGCAGCAAGCGGCCAAGCGTCTGCGCAAAATCAGGCTGTGTCGACTTTAACTTTGCAATCCTCACCATGGCTTAGCTCTGTCCGGCGGCTTTTGCAAAAGTTTCAATCATGGGCCGCAACTCCTGCGGCCGAATCTTGAGCGCTGCTTGGTTCACAATCAGCCGTGCCGAGATATCGGAGATTTTTTCTACTTCTTTTAAGCCATTGGCCTTCAGTGTTCCACCCGTCGAGACTAAATCCACAATAACATCGGCCAGGCCCACCAAAGGGGCAAGCTCCATCGAGCCGTAGAGTTTAATCAGATCTACGTGCACGCCTTTTGCCGCGAAATGCGTTCTCGCTGTCTTCACATATTTCGTCGCGACACGAATTCGAGCGCCCCGCTGCACCAGGCGCGCGTAATCGAGCTCGGCAGGCACTGCGACACTCATGCGGCATTTCCCAATTCCCAGATCCACAGGCTGAAACAAGCCCTCACTGCCCTGCTCAGCCAAGACATCAGCGCCCGCAATGCCCATGTCGGCAGCGCCAAACTGCACATAGGTCGGCACATCACTTGCGCGAACAATTAACAGCCTGAGGTCGGGCCGATTGGTCGACAAAATCAGCTTGCGCGATGACTCGGGCGACTCTAAAGGCCGAATATTCACCGACGCAAGCAGCGGAAGCGCTTCTTCAAAAATTCGGCCCTTGGAAAGGGCAAAGGTCATCATGGCTGTAGTTCCGAAACTCGCTCAACACGAGCGCCTAGTTTTTTTAACTTTTCTTCCATGCGGTCATAGCCGCGATCCAAATGATAAATGCGATCGACCTCGGTTTCTCCGCTCGCCATCAGGCCTGCAATCACCAGGCCTGCCGAGGCCCGAAGATCGGTGGCCATGACCCGGGCACCAGAAAGCTCTGGCACCCCCTTGACCACCGCAGTGTGGCCATCGACCTCGATCTGCGCGCCCAGCCGTCGCAACTCCTGGACGTGCATAAAACGGTTTTCAAAAATCGTCTCCGCAATGATGCTGGTGCCATTGGCGACGCAGGCCACCGCCATTAACTGGGCCTGCATGTCAGTGGCCAAGCCGGGAAACGGAGCAGTTCGAAAATTAAAAGCCTTGGGCCTGCCATGCGATCGAACGCGAATCCCGCCCTCCTGCTCAGTAAGCTCAACTCCGGCCTCACGCAACTTCTCAAGGCTTGCCAGCATATCGGCCGAACGGGCATGGCGCACAAAAACATCGCCTCCTGTGGCAGCGACAGCGCACAGGAAAGTTCCCGCCTCAATGCGATCAGGCATGATCGAATGCGCAGCGCCCTGGAGTTGATCAACCCCGTGCACCACAATCCGATCCGATCCGGCGCCCTCAATGCGCGCACCCATCCTGATCAGGCAATTTGCGAGGTCCACCACTTCCGGCTCTCGAGCAGCGTTGTCAATCACTGTTGTGCCCTCGGCAAGCGTTGCCGCCATCATCAGGTTCTCGGTGCCCGTAACCGTGACCATGTCGGTGACAATACGCGCACCGCGCAACCGTTTAGCCTGCGCCTTGATGTAGCCATGCTCAATATGAATTTCTGCGCCCATCTGCGCCAGGCCCCGAATGTGCTGATCCACCGGCCGCTGACCAATTGCACAGCCACCGGGAAGGCTGACCAAGGCTTCTCCGAAACGCGCCAACATAGGGCCTAGCACCAAGACCGAGGCACGCATCGTTTTGACAAGCTCATAAGGCGCCTGCAAGTGGGTCATGGAATCCGACGTCAAGCGCACGGCTTCCTGTCCGTCTTGGGAAGCGAGGCTCTCAATTCGGGTGCCCATCTGCGCCAGCAGCCGTTTCATCGTGGCTACATCGCGAAGCTTGGGCACGTTGGCAAGCTCAAGCGGCTGGGCAGTCAGAATTGAGGCGCAAATAATGGGAAGGGCCGAGTTCTTCGCACCAGAGACAGCTACCTCACCCGAAAGCGGCACGCCTCCGGAAATTTTGAAGCGATCCATATCGGGCGCTTTTTAGGATTTCGCCAAGGCCCACTCAGCGGGCGTCAGCGTTTTCATTGACAGGGCATGAATTTCAGCTTTCATGCGATCTCCCAGCGCTGAGTAAACCATTTGATGCCTGGCAATCAAACGCTTGCCCTCAAAGCCGGCACACACAATCACAGCCTCGAAATGATGGCCATCACCTTCGACTTGGATATGCTCGCATACGAGGCCTTGCTGGATATAGCTTTCAATAGCTTGCGGGGTGACCATAGCCGCTATTGTAACGAGGAAGCGGGACTTACCGGCTCTGAAGACTGACGCAGCATGCGTAAAAACACGGTTTCAAGGCTGTCTTCGGAGTGCGCCAGCAAATCCTGTGTCTTCTCATCCGCAAGGATGCGGCCTGATTTCAACAGCACGACTCGATTGCACAAGGACTCCGCCTCTTCCAAATAGTGTGTCGTAAGCATCACCGTGTGGCCCTCTCGATTCAGCCTCTGGATGAAAGCCCAGAGACTTTGTCGAAGCTCGACATCGACGCCCGCTGTCGGCTCATCAAGCACAATCACCGGGGGGCGATGGACCAATGCCTGGGCCACCAACACTCGCCGCTTCATACCTCCAGAAAGCGAGCGCATATTCGCTTGCGCTTTGTCGCCAAGCCCAAGGCATTCCAACAACTCATCAATCCATGCATCATTATTGCGAATGCCAAAGTAGCCCGACTGAATTCGAAGCGTTTCCCGAACGGTAAAAAAAGGGTCAAACACCAGCTCTTGTGGCACGACACCCAATGCACGCCTGGCATTCACTGGATCGGCCACGACATCAAAGCCCATGACGGATGCGCTACCCGCGCTTGGACGAACCAATCCCGCAAGGATCTGTATCAGCGTTGTTTTTCCTGCGCCATTGGGCCCAAGCAAGGCAATGAACTCGCCCTGCGCAATCTGGAGGCTTACTTCTGAGAGCGCCTGGACTTGGCCCCTTGCAGAAACATAGCGCTTGGAGACAGCATCCACTTGCACTGCAAGTGTCACGATCCGATTACTCCCAATTGAGCACCGAATCCAATGAGCTTAGTCGGGCCAAGGAACGTAGGTCTTGCGAGGCGCCGTGAATGCGCAAGGGAGCACCCGTTTTGACACGGGCGTCGCGATCAAGTTGAAGGATGACTGCAAGCGCAGACGTGTCGACATCGACAAGGGCCGACAAATCCGCAATGACTCCACGAGTACCTCCCTCGCCTTGGCTGCAAGCCAGCTCAAGGGTTCGCTGCTGCTGGGCCAGCGCTTGCCTTGCATTGACAAGCGTCAAGCGTCCCTGAAACTCAAGCCGGATCTCGTGCATTGAGGCTTCCTATTTGCTCGAGGCCCGGCTGACCGAAGCCGAACGTGAGAGGCTTTGGTTTTTCTCTTGAATTGACCTGATCAGGCCATCAATGCCACTGTTGCTCACGACCTGTGCAAACTGGCTGCGGTAGTGCTCAACCAGCCAAAGCCCCAACACATTGAGATCGAAAATCTTCCAGCCCTCTGCCGATTTCTCCATTCGGTAATCGAGCTGAATGGGCTCTTTGCCTGGCCGAAGCACCTGGGTGCGCACAATCACCACTGTGTCCTCTGGCTTTGCACGCAAGGGCAGCACCTTTACGCTGGTGTCGCTCACCTGACGCACAGCATCTGCGTAGGTCAACAAGAGCAGCTGACGAAACTCGGTCATGATTCTCGCCTGCTGCTCTGGCGTTGCGGCTCGCCAATTACGGCCCACTGCCAAGGCTGTCATGCGAGCAAAATTCACATGGGGCATTACCCGCTTATCGACCAACTGATTCAGGCGCTCGATCTCGCCCGCTAGCAAGGTTCGGTCTGCCTTGACTTCATCCAGCACCCCCTGTGACACCGACAAGATCAGTGCGTCAGGTGCTGTTTGAGCGACGGCGGCCCCAGCTACTAAAGCGGAAACAAAAAAAGCGGCGAACGCTCTCAGAAAAGCTTGCATGCTGAAACTCATTTGTCCTCGTCGTAGGAAAAAGGCTCGGGCGGAGGGTTGCCATCGTATATCTGATTCTTGCGGCGAGCCAGCCAGGCGTCGCGCACCAGGGAATACCGATCAAACGACAACGCCTGAATCGTAGGCTCTGCCCGCATGACATCAATGCGACGATGCATCCCCTCGACAAAATACGAGGCGATGCGACCGTCTTGGGTTGTCACGACATCGCGAACGGGGTCGTAAATCCTGTCACCAACAAAACCAAAAGAGTCCCGCACGGTGTTGGGCCCGAGAATGGGCCACATAAAGTAGGGGCCGGACTCCACCCCCCAAAATCCAAGAGTCATGCCAAAGTCTTTGTTGGTTTTTACAAACCCCATCTCAGAGGCCGGATCACCAAGACCTGCAAACCCAAGCGTGCTGTTAAAGAGCACCCGTGCCGCTGAATTGCCCGCATCGGGGGGGCGTGCCTGAAGCACATACTGAATAGTGGTAGAGATGTCAGACAGATTGCCAAAGAAGTTACGCAGCAGGAACTGAAGCAGGTCTGGGGTGTAATCGCGATACGTCTCTGCGAGCGGCTTGATCACCAGCCGGTCGGCTTCTTCATTGAAGGCGAACATGGCGCGGTTATAACGCTCCCACGGGTCACGCGGGTCTTGCACATGGCCCGCAGGCAACGTGGCACAGCCAACGCTCGAGAGCACCAGGCCCGCAACGAAAACTCGTTTCAGCAAAACGCAAATTTTTTTCATTGTGATTTTGATGCGGACTCAGATGGCCGGTTATACAAAAACTGTGAAATGAGATTTTCAAGCACGACAGCGGACTGCGTCATCATGATCTGGTCGGAAGCTTTCATCATCTCTACATCACCACCGGGCTCAAGGCCAATATAGTTCTCGCCGAGCAAGCCTGCTGTGAGAATTTTTGCAGAGCTGTCTTTGGGGAATTGATAACGTGCCTCCAAGTCAAGGATGACTAATGCACGATATTGTTGGTCGTCAAACTGAATGCTCCGTACCCGGCCCACCACGACGCCCGCGCTTTTTACCGCAGCTCGAGGCTTCAGGCCGCCGATATTGTCAAAATAGGCTTTAACCTCATAGGTGCTGCCGGCCGTCATCGCGCCCAGATTGCTGACCTGCAAGGCCATGAAAAAAAGCGCTGAGATTCCCAGCAGCACAAAAGCGCCAACAGCGAGCGTTAAATTTCGACCCTGCATTACGTATCTCCAAACATGAGCGCGGTCAGGATGAAATCCATGCCGAGCACTGCCAATGACCCTACCACAACCGTTAACGTGGTTGCTCGGGCCACGCCTTCAGGCGTAGGCCTCGATTCATAGCCCATCATCAACGCGACCTGTGTCACCACAATGCCAAACACCACGCTCTTGATGACCCCGTTCATCACATCGTCCCAGAAATCAACGCCATCGGACATCTGCGACCAAAATGCGCCCGGGTCAACACCGATCAGCACCACGCCCACCAGCCAGCCGCCAATGACACCGACTGCAGAAAACAGAGTCGCCAGAAGCGGCACGGTAATGAGCCCTCCATAAAACCGCGGCCCAAGCACCCGAGCAATCGGATCCACCGCCATGGTCTCCAGGGCGGCGAGCTGCTCACCCGCTTTCATCAGCCCAATTTCAGCAGTCAGCGATGTTCCGGCACGGCCTGCAAATAACAGAGCTGAAATCACGGGACCGAGTTCCCTCACAAGGGATAAGGCAACGAGCAAACCGAGCGCCTCTTCCGAGCCATACCGACGCAAGGTGTAGTAGCCCTGCAATCCCAATACAAGACCAACAAAAATCCCTGCAACGAGAATGATCGCAAGGGAATGGTTTCCCAAAAAATGAACCTGTGCCGCAATCAACCGGGGCCTTTTCCAAATGGCGGGGCTTCTTGAGATCACTTTCAGCAAAAGCCTCGCAAAAATTCCCAACCCAAGCACGAAGCCAAGCGTGCGGTCTCCCAAAGAAAAGATGAGCTGCGAAAACTTCTGCATCACTCGCCCCCCAACCCAAGGGCCTGCCCAATGGGTTTTGCGGGGTAATGAAAACGAACAGGGCCATCAACCTGGCCATCGAGAAACTGCCTCACGAAAGGATCATGGCTTGCCCGAAGCTCCTCGGGGCCTCCTTGTGCCACCAGCTGGGCTCCTGAGGGCGATGGCGCAAAGACAAAAATACGATCCGCGATTGCGAAGGTTTCGGCAACGTCATGAGTGACCACGACCGAAGTTGCGCCCAAGGCCGCATTCAGATCTCGAATCAAGTTCGCAGTAACCCCCAAAGAGATTGGGTCAAGGCCCGCGAAAGGCTCATCGTAAAGAATGAGCTCAGGGTCCAGGGCTATTGCCCGCGCCAAGGCAACACGCCGGGCCATTCCCCCAGAGATTTCCGACGGCTTCAAATGGGCTGCGCCCCGAAGGCCGACACACTCCAGTTTTAAAAGCACCAGGTCGTGGATCATCGACTCTGATAGATCGGTGTGCTCGCGCAACGGGAAGGCGACGTTTTCAAAGCAGGTCAAATCGGTAAACAGCGCCCCAAATTGAAATAACAATCCCATGCGTCGACGGGCTTCATAGAGCTGTTGCCGATTATCGCAGTCAAGCCGATCACCAAAAACCTCGACCGTGCCGGACTGCGGACTCACCAAGCCAGAGATGAGCCGCAACAAAGTCGTCTTGCCAACCCCCGACCCACCCATCAGCGCAACCACCTTGCCCGCCGGTATTTCGAAAGAGACCTGGTCAATGACGCGTCGCTCGCCATACCCAAAGACCAGATCGCGAAAAGCAACCAGGGCTCGCGAGCCGGCGGCGTTGGAAGAGGGGACAGATGGCTGTCCGAATGAAGAGGAGTTCACCGAGGGTTTTGGGCAAAAAATTGGTATGAAGATTGCTTGGGGCCTTTGCTACACTGGCTTATCCATGACGAGTGTATCAATGACTGACTCTAAACCTATCGACCCTGCGCGAGTGCTCGCCAGGGTCAAAGAGGTGCTGCTGATTGAGGCCAATGCGGTCACAGGTCTTTTGGATCAGCTCGATAGCCAGATGGTTCTGGCCGTTGAGAAGATTTTGCGGTGCTCCGGCCGTGTGGTGGTTTCAGGAATGGGGAAATCGGGCCACATCGCCAGAAAAATAGCCGCGACGCTTGCCTCCACCGGCACGCCGGCCCTCTTTGTGCACCCCGGCGAGGCCCGTCATGGCGACCTCGGCATGATCCAGCCCGAGGATATCGTGTTAGCCTTTTCAAACTCTGGTGAAACAGAAGAGCTTGCAACGATTGCCCCTTTTATCAAGCGGCTTGGCGCAACCCTGATTGCGGTCACCGGCAATCCCAGCTCGACCCTGGCGAGTCTGGCCGATATTCACCTCAATGCCGCGGTCAAAACAGAAGCCTGCCCGCTCAACCTCGCGCCCACTGCCAGCACCACGGCGGCCCTGGCGCTCGGCGATGCCCTTGCGCTGGCGCTACTCGATCTGCGAGGCTTTGGCGCGGAAGACTTTGCACGCTCTCACCCCGGCGGCAGCCTCGGGCGCAGGCTCCTGATCCGAGTTGAAGATGTCATGCGGCAAGGGGAAAGTCTTCCCGTCGTCACAAGCGGAACCCCGGTAACGGAGGCCTTTAGGGAAATCAGCGCGAAACGAATGGGCATGACAGCGATTGTCAATAAGGCAGGCGAGGCGATCGGAATTTTTACCGATGGTGACCTGCGCCGGGTGCTCTCCCAAGGCATTGATGTCCGCAGCCTCATGATCGATGAGGTGATGAGCAAACAGCCCAAAACCATCGACCGTCTGCGTCTTGCCAGTGAAGTGGCCCACCTTATGGATACAACACGGATCAATCACTTGCTTGTTGTCGACGAATCAAATCGCCTTGTCGGTGCAGTCGGCATTCATGATCTTTTGGAAGCCAAAATCATTTAATCCCGATGACGGCCCTGTTCAACACCTCTTGCCTCGAAAAAAATCTATCGCTTGCGCGCGCGAGGGCGCGAGTGCTCGAGTGGATGTTTTTCGATGTCGATGGCGTCATGACTGATGGCGGTTTGTTTTATGGCGAACGGGGCGAGAGCCTCAAGCGATTTCATGTGCTTGATGGCCATGGCTTGAAAGCCTTACGATCAGCAGGGATCAAGATCGCTATGCTCAGCGGAAGGCAGCACCCCGCCAATGAAAAACGTGGAAAAGAGCTTGGCTTCGATCTCATCATTCAAGGGGAATCTTCCAAGGGTGCGGCCTTTGATCATCTTGCGCGCTCGCACGGCTTCAATGGCCAGCAGTGCGGCCATATGGGCGATGATCTGCCAGACCTAGAGGTCTTCGCCCGCGTTGGATTTGCAGCTGCAGTCCCCAATGCGGTGGCTGAAGTGCTCGCCGCAGCGCATTGGGTTTCGAGCCGGGCGGGCGGGCAGGGCGCGGTTCGCGAGTGCTGCGACTTTATTTTGGAGAGCCGGCGTTGAAGAGCACCGACTGGATTGGCAACCTCGTGTCGCTGCTTTTTTTCGCAACGCTGGCAGTGGCCTCTTGGGGTTTAAGTGAGTATCTCGCGAGGGGAAGGCTCGAGCGGGCGGCCATCTCCCCTTCAGGGCCAAGCGCCATCATCGAGGAGCCCGTCATCGTCCGCACCGGCCCCGACGGCCAGCCTCAATATCGGCTGCAGGCCAAGCGTATTGAGCGTGTCGAAAGCGAAGACAAAAGCATGATCCTGGAGCCCGTGCTCGTGTCGCTGACCAAAGACAGGCCAATTTCAAGAGCGCAAGCAAAAACAGGAACTGCAACGGAGGGCCAAAATCGAGTTGAGCTCTCAGGCGATGTTGTGATGACGCGCAAGGCCTATGCCGGGCAGCCCGAGATGCGGCTCACCACTGAAAAAGCCACGCTATTGGTCAATGAAGAGCGTGCATTTACCGATGCTCCTGTGCGGCTTGAACGAGGGATGTCTGCCTTACAAGGGGTGGGCATGGTGTTTGACCACAAGACTCAGCAGGTTCGTGTGTTGTCCGAATCCCGAATGGTCCTTCCGGAAGAAAAGAAAAAATGAAACGCGCACTTTCCCCTCGCAGTGCAGTCAGCGCGCTGGTGGCTGCCTGGCTGTTGGGCTCACAAATAGCTTGGGCTGAGCGCGCCGATCGAGACAAGCCCACCGTAATCGACTCCGACACGCTTAGCCACGATGAACAACGGCAAGTGACGATCTTCACGGGCAATGTCGTCCTCACGAAAGGAACGCTAAGCCTGCGCGGAGAGCGAATGGAGCTTTGGCAGGACCAGGCGGGCAACTACTTCGGGGTCGTCAAGGGAAAGCCTGCGCGGTTTCGACAAAAGCGAGAAGGTGTCAACGAGTTTATTGAAGGTGAGAGCTTGACCCTTGATTACGATGGCAAAACAGAAACCGTAGTCTTGATTGGCAATGCCATTATGCGAAGACTCCAAGGGGATTTGCTTAAAGACCAAATCTCAGGCGATCGGCTCACGTACAACAATGTCTCTGAGCGATACCTCGTTGAATCTGGGGCAGACCAGGCGAGGTCCCGCATGTTCCTAATGCCCGGCAAAGACGGCAAATGACGAGCGCCCAGATCGTTACAGGTCAGAGCGCCTTGGAAGTCAGGCGGCTTCGAAAAAGCTTTAAAGGCAGAGTCGTGGTTCACGATGTTTCGCTTCAACTCAACAGCGGTGAAGTGGTTGGGCTACTCGGGCCCAATGGCGCAGGAAAAACTACAAGCTTTTACATGATCGTGGGGCTTGTCAGCAGCGATGCCGGCGAAATCCTGATGGATGGCGAAAACATGGCCGAAAAGCCGGTGCACCAGCGGGCAAGAAAAGGGCTTTCTTACCTGCCGCAGGAAGCCTCGGTATTTCGCAAGCTTTCGGTGGCTGACAACATCAGAGCCATTCTTGAGCTGCAAAAAGCATCTGATGGCAAGGCGTTGAGCCAGACGGAAATCGAGTCACGCCTCAATGCGCTCCTAGAGGAGCTGCAAGTCAGTCATTTGCGCGAGAACATGGCCGTCTCGCTCTCGGGCGGGGAGAGACGGCGCGTGGAAATCGCCAGAGCCTTAGCCACTTCCCCGCGATTCATTTTGCTCGATGAGCCGTTTGCAGGCGTTGATCCCATTGCTGTCATTGAAATCCAACGCATCGTCAGGTTTTTGAAAAGCAGGGGCATTGGGGTACTGATTACTGACCACAATGTGCGCGAGACCCTGGGCATCTGTGACCGAGCCTACATCATTAGTGAGGGCTCCGTGTTGGCAAGAGGCACGCCACAAGAGATCGTGGCCGATCCCAGCGTACGCAAAGTCTACCTGGGAGAGCACTTCCGCATGTGAGCGCGGGTGCGAACACCGACGCATGAAGCCCTCTCTCGGACTGCGTACTTCTCAGCAGCTCGCGCTGACGCCTCAACTGCAACAAGCGATTCGTCTGCTCCAGATGTCCACCGCAGAGCTTGAGCAAGAAGTCGAGCGTTTTCTCACCGAAAACCCATTGCTCGAGACCGAGGGCCGACATGCCACAAGCGAGGATCAGCCCCCTGAGCCTCTTGATGTGGCCTCGGATCCTATGCCCGGCAGCCAGGAAACCTGGACTTCGGGCGGGCCATCCAACCCCGATGAAGACTGGCAGTCGCAAAGGCCGCAGCCTGTCAGCCTGCATGACTATTTGTTTGAGCAGGCGCGCGGGCTTTCGCTTTCAGAAAAAGACATGGCCTGGCTTGAAATTCTCATCGAATCGGTCGATGAGAACGGCTATTTGCGCGACAGCCTTGAAGAGCTTGAGCAGGGCATTGCCGAACCATTTGTCGCACGGTTTGGAGAACGGCTCGATGCCGACGAGCAGATGCTCGGACTCAGGCTGTTGCAAAGCATGGAGCCTGCAGGCATTGGTGCGCGATCGGTGCAAGAGTGTCTTGCCTTACAGCTTGGACGAATCGAGAACGGCTGGGCCGATGAAGAGCGCAAGACCTGCATTAGGCTCGCGAAAAAAATTCTTGCTGATGCAGCTTTGCTCAATGCCCTCGGCTCAAAGGATTTCGCAGAAATTTGCAGGCAGCTGCAATGCGGGCGTGATGCGCTTCGATCCGCAATCGACTGCATTCAAAAACTTAACCCAAAACCGGGAAGCGCATTTAGCCTCGATGCTGCCCAAACCGTCATTCCCGACGTGATTGCCTACCGATCACGTCGGCAGGGCCAAAAGCGCTGGGAAATTCGCATTAATGAAGCGGCCATGCCGAGGCTATCCATCAACCCGGTCTATGCCAACATGATTCGTGATGGGCAGGCCCAAAGCATGCAGTCTCAGCTTCAAGAAGCCCGATGGGTGATCAAAAACATACAACAGCGCTTTGACACCATCTTGCGGGTGGCCCAGGCCATTGCAGATCAACAGCAGGAATTTTTTGAGCGTGGCGAGCTCGCAATGCGCCCTTTGGTACTGCGGGAAATTGCCGAGCAGTGCGGATTGCATGAATCTACTGTGTCGCGCGTCACCAACAATAAGTACTTACTGACTCCTCGAGGGACATTTGAATTAAAGTATTTTTTTGCAAGTCACGTCTCGACTGAATCCGGCGGAACGGCCTCCTCCACGGCGATTCGCGCAAAGATCAGGCAGTTGATTCAGCAAGAGGATCCCCAAAAACCCTTGTCTGATCAGCAGATCGCCGACCGCTTCTGCGCCGAGGGGGTTCAGATTGCGCGGCGCACGATTGCAAAGTATCGGGAAGCGCTCAGAATTGAGCCAGTCAGTCAACGCAAAAAACTCTGAAAGGAGCCGTTCATGCACCTCACTGTTAAAGGACACCATATCGAAATCACCCCCGCCATGCACGACTATGTCGAGCAGAAGTTCGGCAAGGCGTGGCGTCATTTCGACCATGTTAATGAGGTGCACGTTGTGTTGGGCGTTGAGAAGCTCAATCAGGTGGCCGAGGTGACCATTCGCCTGCCCGGCAAAGACATTCACTGCGAGGCTAACCACGCAGACATGTATGCAGCCATTGACCTGCTGTCCGACAAGCTCGACCGGCAGGTCGTGCGCTACAAGGAGACTCACAGGCCCGGCGTTCACCGGGGCCTGCCCGCCGACCACCGTGTTTTAGGGTAATTACGCGGCGCAGCAAAAGCTCTATAATCCTGCCTCTCGAGTCAACGAGGCGGCAAGATGAACCGCATTAGCAAGCTCTTACCCTTGGCCAACATCGTTGTTGGCCTGGAGACATCCAGCAAAAAGCGTGTCTTTGAACAGGCAGGGTTGCTTTTTGAAAACAACCAGGGGATTGCCCGCGTGAAGGTCTTCGACTCCCTCTTTGCCCGCGAGCGTCTCGGCTCCACCGGGCTTGGCGAGGGCATTGCCATCCCGCATGGGCGTATCAAGGGCATTGACGATGCAGTCGCTGCACTGATCCGGCTCTCCCAGCCCGTCGCATTTGACGCCCCCGATGGCAAGCCTGTGAGCCTGCTGCTTTTTTTACTGGTGCCCGAGCAGGCCACGCAACAACATCTTGAAATCCTCTCCGAGGTCGCTGAAATGCTCTCTGATGAGTCGATGCGCAACACGCTGCTGTCAGAGGGAGACCCACAAAAGCTCCACCAGGCGCTCGAGGCCTGGCAGCCTGCCCGTGCTTGATGTCAGATCACTCTTTGACGAGAACGCAGAAGCGTTAAAACTAAGTTTTTTGACGGGCCAAGCCGGCGCAAGCCGCCGTATCTCGGCGCAATCTACCGAGAGCGCCGATTTGATTGGCCATTTGAACCTGATTCACCCAGGCCGCATTCAAGTGATGGGAACTGCTGAGGTGGCCTATTACAACCGGCTTGATCCGCAAAGAAAAAGCTATCTCACCGCCGAGCTGATGGCCGGCAAGCCTCCCGCCATCATCATTGCCGACGACCAGATTCCTCCTGCAGAAATATTTTCGGCATGTGAGCGCGAAAGCCTTGCACTTTTGCGCACGCCCATCTCGGCGGGCCAGATCATTGAAATCATGCGTTCGCAGTTTTCGAAAATCATGGCGCCACAAGTGCAGATGCACGGCGTATTCATGGACGTGCTGGGCATGGGCGTCATGATTTCAGGCGAGTCGGGCCTTGGCAAAAGCGAGCTTGCGCTTGAGCTTATTACCCGCGGCCATGGGCTGATTGCCGACGATGTAGTGGAATTCATTCGCGTGGCCCCTGATGCCATCGAAGGCCGATGCCCTCCATTGCTGCAAAACCTTTTAGAGGTTCGCGGCCTAGGCTTGCTGGACATTCGCACCATTTTTGGCGAGACCTCCGTGCGAAGAAAAATGCGCTTAAAGCTCATTGTTCAGCTTATTCGCAGAAGTGTCATGGATGAGTTTGAGCGCCTGCCGCTTGAGGCAATGTCTCAGGAAGTGATGGGCCTGCCGATTCGGAAAGTGGTGATTCCCGTGGCCGCAGGCCGCAACCTCGCTGTGCTCGTTGAAGCGGCCGTCAGAAACACAGTGCTAAGCCTTCGCGGCATCGACACCATGCAAGAGTTTTTGGAGCGACAGCAGGCGGCAATGCGCGAGCAAAACCCGGGGCACTCGCAGTGAAAGTGGTATTGGTCACAGGCATGTCGGGCTCTGGAAAGTCGGTGGCCTTAAATGTCTTGGAAGACTCAGGCTACCTGTGTATTGACAATCTGCCCGCTGTGTTTCTTGAACAGACCGTACAACACATGCGTGAACAAGGGCAAAAACTGCTTGCAATTGCAGTCGATGCGCGCACGGCGGGCTCCTTGCGACATCTTGCAAAAAGCCTTGAGGAGCTGCGCAAGGCAGGCCATCTGCTCCAGGTGATTTTTCTAAATGCGCGCGATGATATTTTGTTGCAACGATATTCCGAGACTCGTCGCAGGCACCCCTTGAGCCGTGAATTTACAGACTCGGTGTCAGAAGAGACTGCTGTGCCGACCCTGCAAGACTGCATTCGTCTTGAACGTGAGCTGCTTGCAGAGATTGAGCCTTTGGGCGTGCCGCTTGACACAAGCGAGCTTGCGCCACAGGTGCTGCGCCGCTGGGTGAAGGATCTGCTCAATCTTCAGGCCAGCAAAATCACTTTGCTGTTTCAATCCTTCGCATTCAAAGACGGTATTCCGCTTGATGCCGACCTGGTGTTTGACGCCCGCTGCCTGCCTAACCCTTATTACATCGCTGAGCTCAAGGCCCTCAATGGCAAGGATGAGGCTGTTGCGGACTTCCTTGAGGGCCACTCCAGCGTGACTGAAATGAAAAAGGACATTGCGGCTTATCTCGAAAAATGGCTGCCCCGCCATGCCGAAGAAAACCGCAGCTACCTGACGGTTGCCATCGGCTGCACGGGGGGTCAACACCGATCAGTTTATTTGGTGGAACAGCTGCGCAATCAGTTCAAGGCCCAATACGCCTGTACGGTTCGGCATCGCTCGCTATCTCAAAAGGGCAAAGCTTAAGCAACAGCCCTCGCACAGGCGAAGGCAGCGGCCGCTCAAATACATCCTTCCAAGACACAAATCGCAGATCTTTTGGCGCACCCTGCGGCGCCTTGGGTTTAGGCCACTGGATAACGCCCGCCTCAATTTGAAGGCGATAGTGGGTAAAGCTGTGATTCAGTTTGATCACCTCTTGAAGTCCGCGCGCCGTGCGGTGCCAGTTCACGGGCGCTTCGGCCAAATCAAGATGCCAAGGCGCCCAAAGTCCGGGCCAGATGCCTTGGTCTGACCGTTTTTGCAGCCACAAGCCGCTCTGATTGACGAGAACAGCCCAATAGGCTTTTCGGGTTGGAATCGCTCGTTTTGCCTTGGGTAAGGGATACGCATCAACTTGCTTGTGTTGCTTCGCATCGCAAAGCGCTGCAACAGGGCAGACATTGCACAAAGGCTGCCTTGCACGGCACACCAAGGCACCAAGATCCATGATGGCCTGTGTGTAAGCGGGCATGTCTTTGCGGTCTTTGGGCAAACGATTGCTCGCCTCCTGCCATAACAAACGCTCGAGCGCCGGGCTTTGCCAAGCGGCGTTGGTTCGGGTCACCCGGGCAAGCACGCGCTTTACATTGCCATCAAGAATTGGGGCCCGCTCTTGAAACACCGTAGCTGCAATTGCGGCCGCAGTGGATCGGCCTATGCCTGGCAACAACGCCAAAGCGCTAGCTGTCTGCGGAAACTGTCCGCCATGGTCTTGCAAAAGTTTTTGTGCGCAGGCGTGCAGGTTTCTCGCGCGTTGGTAGTAGCCCAGGCCAGACCACATTGCCAAGACCTCCTGCTCGGACGCTGCGGCAAGCGCTTGCACGCTTGCGAAACGCTTCATGAAACGCTCAAAGTAAGGAATGACAGTGGCGACCTGGGTCTGTTGCAGCATGATCTCTGAAATCCAGACCCTGTAAGCATCAGGCGGGTTCTGCTGCCAGGGCAGGCTGTGGCGGCCATGCACGCGGTGCCAAGCAAGCAGACATCCTGAAAATTTTGTTTCTTTATCGCTGACAGGCATGGCAATAAAATGTGCTGCGCTGTTGCTGAATAATTTTCCTGATCGGCGCGCGACAGTTCGGGCAGGCCTTGCCCTCTCGGCCATACACGCGATGAGATTGCCGATAACTACCCGCATGGCCATCAGGCCCACGAAAGTCCCTCAGCGTGCTTCCGCCTGAATCAATGGCTGCGCGAAGTATCTTGCGAACGGATGAAAGCAGGCACTCAAAACGCACCAGGCTAATCGCCCCCGCCTTTCGACGGGGGTGAATGCCGGCATCAAAAAGCGCTTCTGAAGCATAGATGTTTCCTACCCCCACCAAGGCGCGGCCGCTCATCAGCCATTGCTTAATCGGAATTTTCGATCTGCGAGTCGCCTGATAGAGGGCTTGTGCTGTTAGCGTAGGGTCAAAAGGCTCTGCGCCCATGCCCGCACGGCTTAAGCTTTGCGCGGCCTGCTCCCAATGGTTTGCCTGCGTTCTTGAAATCCACTGAAACGAGCCAAAGCGCCTGGGATCATTAAAAATCAAGTCGGCCGCTTCCCTGGGGTCGGGCGAAACAAAAGAGAGCCGAACATGATCATGCGGCCGTGCTGAGGCAGTCGGCTCCGAACATCGCAAGCTTCCCGACATTCCTAAGTGCACCACGATCCAGCCCGTGTCAAACTCAAGCATCAGAAACTTTGCGCGCCGACGAACCGCGATAAGCGCCTGCCCGGACAGCGCCAAGATCGCTTTGCCGGGGAATGGATGGCGCAGGGCTTTGCCACTTTGCTGGCAGCCCACAAGCGTGGCTGCTTGCAGCATGCTGCGTAATTGGCAGGCGGTCACCTCGACCTCGGGAAGCTCAGGCATGACGCGAAATTAACGGAAATGGTTTAGTGTAAGCGTATGAAATCACATTCACGATTGGCGCCCGCAAAAGTGGTTGCTAGCTTGGCCCTTGCCATGACAGCCAGCCTTGGGTACGCACAACCCAAGTTTGATACTGGAAGGGAGCGCGCCGCCTTGGTGTTTCAAATACTGGCAAGCGAGATGGCGCTTGCGCAAGGAGAAATCGGCATTGCTGCGATGACCTACCTGAGTGTGGCGAAACAGACCCAGGACCCAGCCGCTGCGAAACGCGCCACAGAACTCGCCATCGAGGCCCGCATGCCACAGCGGGCGCAAGAGGCCGCTCAAATCTGGCTCGCCAGCGCCCCCAATGATCGCGAAGCCCAAGCAACCCTGGATCTGCTTCAGGTCATGCTGGGTGAAACTGAAAAACTCATTCGATCACTCACGCCTCGGCGAGACGCTGCCAATAAAGAAGGTCAGCTCGAGAGCTTCTACGATTACGTTGCAGGGCTTGCAGGGCGCGCCAATGATCGTCGGCAGGCGCTCAGGCTTTTCGAATCGGTATCTGAGCCCCATTCAAGCCTGCCCGCAGTCATGTACACACGAGCCATGCTTTATGAGCGTGCCGGGCAAGATGATGAAATGGTCAAAATTTTAAGAGAACTCATCTCTTGTGAGCCGAACCATGCACATGCCCATAATGCTTTGGGGTATCACTTCGCAGACAAAAATATTCGGCTTGAAGAAGCACTTAGGCTCATTGAAAGGGCCCTGACCCTTGCGCCCAATGATGCCCACATCATCGACAGCATGGGCTGGGTGCATTTTCGTCTTGGAAATCTCGACTTGGCAGAAAAATACCTGCGCAAAGCCCATGCCAAGCAGCCAGACGCTGAAATTTCTACGCATCTTGGGGAAGTTCTCTGGGCCAAGGGCGACAGGGTAGAGGCACAAGCCTTTCTGCAAGCCGCCTTCGCAGCAGACCCTCGTAATGAAGTGCTACTCGATACACTCAAACGCTTAGGAATACCGCCCTTGCAGGTTCACCCTCGCTAAAGCAGCTTACCAATGCAGGTTTTTTCTCGTCGACGCCTGCTCACACTGGGCGCACTAACTTTTTTGCTGCAGGCCTGCAGCTCACCTCCAAAACAGCGGCAGATCGAACTCCAAGGGCCCGGTGAGACGCTTGTCCAAAGCCGTACCGGGCGATTCTCAGTGCAAGTCATGGAGACGCCGCCGCAAGAGAACCCTCGCGGCTCTCAAGGTCGCTTCGAATGGCTTGAGTATCAATCGGCACAGCAAACACGCAGGCTGCTTCTGATCATTGGGCCCTTTGGCCAATCCCTGGGCGGGATCGAACAAGTCACGCTTGGCCTGCGAAAGGAATTCACGCTGAATTTTTTTGATGAACAGGGACTGCTTTTGGAAAAGCATGAACAATGGCGGCTGTTGTCCTCGCTTGCTGGCCGGCCCATCAAAGAAGATGCGATGCATCGTCAAGCCATGCAAACCTTTACACGTTTTCTCGCCGATGCGATCACCTCAGAGCGGCGAGTGCATGACATAGAAATGCCCTTGGCAGACATTGCCCTTCGATTTCGCATCGCTTTGGATGCAAAAGAGCTGCAATGAATGCCTCACTCACACTGGCTGCTCCAGCAAAGGTCAATCTTTTTTTGCATGTGATCGGCCGCAGACAAGACGGCTATCACCTCTTGCAAAGCGTCTTCGAGCTCATTGACTGGTCTGACGAGGTTTGCCTCCAGTCTCACCCCGAGCCCGAAATCGCAAGGTCAGGGGACCTGATCGGCCCGGCGGAGCAGGACTTGGCAGTCAGGGCCGCCAGGGCCCTGCAGGCCACGCCCGTCTGGAGGGCTAGGGGCTGCCCGGGAGCCTCGATCAGTATTCGCAAGGCAATTCCTGCGGGTGCGGGCCTTGGCGGGGGGAGCTCCGATGCGGCCAGCACACTGATCGGCCTGAACCGGCTCTGGGGCCTGAACTTAAGCCTGAGCCAACTCGCCCAAATAGGCCTTGAGCTCGGAGCCGACGTGCCCTTTTTTCTGGGCGGGGCGCCCGCCTTCGTCGAAGGAGTTGGGGAAAAGCTCACCCCCATCTCAAGCCAGCAGCGTTGGCTGGTCATTGCCGTGCCCAAAACCCCCGTCGCTACAGGCCTGGTCTTTGGCTGCGCTGAATTGACACGGGATACCAAACCCTTGAAAATCGCGGGTTTCGCGGAAGCAGCCGCGTCGCCTGTGTGGGTTTTTGGCCACAATGATTTGGAGCCAATAACCCGGGTGAAATTTCCGGAGGTAGACCTGCTCCTTCGGCAAATGAAACGGCTTGCCGAAACCGAAGGAATTGCGCCGGTGGCAGTTCGAATGTCGGGGTCAGGCGGTGCCGTTTTTTGCAGCGCGCCAGATTTCCAAACGGCCGAACGGCTGCATCAGAGCATGCAAGCGTTTCAGAAGTCGGGCCAAGGCCAATGCCTTGCCCACCTGAGGCTTTGCAAAACCCTG
Source organism: uncultured Burkholderiaceae bacterium (assembly GCA_964582195.1). Taxonomy (GTDB): domain Bacteria; phylum Pseudomonadota; class Gammaproteobacteria; order Burkholderiales; family Burkholderiaceae_A; genus Lacustribacter. The sequence continues at coordinate 684,785 of CAZOQN010000001.1, forward strand.
ATGTCCCACCCCGCACAGTTGCGTTGAATTGTTGTTGAGCCCGTTGGGGAGTCGCCAAGTTGGTTAAGGCACCGGATTTTGATTCCGGCATTCGAGGGTTCGAATCCTTCCTCCCCAGCCATTTTTATCTGAGTCCCGAGTAAGCAAACAAAATGGTCGACCGCATGCTGAACAAAGAAGGCGGTGCCCCCGAAGGGCTCATGATCTTCACAGGCAATGCCAACCCGAAGCTAGGGGCCGATGTGGCACGCCACCTGAACACGCGTCTTGGCCGCGCTAACGTAGCCCAATTCAGCGACGGCGAATCGACGGTAGAAATTCTTGAACATGTGCGCGGCAAACACTGCGTGGTGCTGCAATCGACTTGCGCGCCGGCCAATGATCACCTGATGGAGGTCATGCTGATGTGCGATGCCTTACGACGTGCCTCAGCAGAAAGAATTACGGCGGCGGTTCCTTATTTCGGTTATGCCCGGCAAGACCGCCGAGTGCGCTCTTCACGCGTTCCGATCAGTGCAAAAGTTGTGGCCAACATGCTGCAAAGCGTGGGCGTTGACCGCGTGCTCACCATGGATCTGCACTCCGACCAGATTCAAGGCTTCTTCGATATTCCGGTCGACAATATTTATGCCGCGCCCGTGATTCTTGCCGATGTCTGGCAGCAGACCTACCCGAATTTGATCGTGGTCTCGCCCGATGTGGGCGGTGTGGTGCGCGCCCGTGCTTTTGCCAAACAAATGGACTGCGATCTCGCCATCATCGATAAGCGCCGTCCCAAGGCCAATGTGTCAGAAGTCATGAATATCATTGGCGAAGTCGAGGGCCGCACCTGCATGATCATGGATGACATGGTCGACACCGCCGGCACGCTGACCCGAGCCGCACAGGCTTTGAAAGACCATGGCGCAGACCGTGTGGTGGCCTACTGCACCCATGCGGTTTTATCCGGTGGCGCGGTGGATCGCATTGCACAGTCCTCGCTCGATGAGCTGGTCGTCACGGACTCCATTCCCCTGTCGCCTCAGGCGCAGGCCACGGGCCGAATTCGAGTTCTGTCTTGCGCAGGGCTTTTGGCAGAGACGATATTAAGGATTGTGAAATCAGATTCAGTCAGTTCGTTGTTTGTGGAGTAAACGAAAAAGTTTCGAAAAAGGTTTTCAAGATTTTTGTCCCTTTTGATACGCGGCATTGCTGGTCGCGGCAGGCCAAACGATCAAAAGGTTTTTAACCCGCGCTAAAAGGCGCGATTCTTAGGAGCAGTAAACATGAAAGTAGTTGCCACTTCCCGCACGGTGCAAGGATCGGGTGCGAGCCGCCGCCTTCGCCGCAGCGGCAAGGTTCCCGGAATTGTCTACGGAAGCCAAAAAACCCCGCTCAACATTGAGCTTGATCACAACCCGATTCTTTTGGCACTGAAGGTTGAGTCCTTCCACTCCTCCATTCTGGATCTGGAGGTCGATGGAAAACCTGAACAAGTGCTGCTGCGCGATTATCAAATGCACCCCTACAAGCCCTTGGTGCTGCATGTCGATTTTCAGCGCATTGACGCCAAACAAAAGCTGCAGACCAAGGTCCCCCTGCATTTCAAGAACCAAGATATTTCGCCGGCCGTCAAACTCATGGGCGCCATGGTGAGCCACGTGATGAACGATGTGCTGATCTCTTGCTTGCCCAAAGACCTGCCCGAGTTCATTGAAGTGGATCTGGCTGGCCTGGCTGTGGGCCAGTCGGTTCACGTGCGCGATATTTCCTTCCCGGCAGGCGTAACGCCCGTGCTGCACGAAGGCGAGAACCCCACGGTGGTCACGACCTCAGCTCCAGGTGGCGGCGCCGACGAGCCCGCAGAGGCTGCGGCCCCCGCTGCTGCACCTGCGGCAGGCAGCGAAGGCAAACCCGCCTAGGCGCTCGCTTTTTTCTGATTAAAACTGCTTCAGTGTGCTGTTTGGCCTGAAGCAGTTTTTTTTGACACACTGCAAGCCATGAAGCTTTTAGTAGGCCTTGGGAACCCCGGCGCCCAGTATGGCGCCCACCGCCATAACGTAGGCTTTTGGCTCGTTGATGCGCTGTGCCCAACCGGCTGGGCGAGGGAATCAAAATTCAAGGCTGATGTCGTGAAAATAAGGCTTGCCAGCGAAGACCGGTGGCTGTTAAAGCCTGCAACCTTCATGAACGCCTCAGGCGAGGCAGTGAGCGCCTTTGCACGATTTCACCGCTTAAGCCCCGAGGAGATTTTGGTCGTGCATGACGAGCTTGACCTGCCACCCGGTAGCGTGCGGCTCAAACAAGGCGGCGGCCACGGCGGGCATAACGGTGTGCGTGATATCGAGTTGCATCTTGGCTCACCCAATTTCTGGCGGCTGCGAATTGGAATTGGCCACCCCCGCACGCTTGGCCTGACGCAAGAGGTCGCGGCTTTTGTATTGAATGCGCCGAGGGCCGAAGAGAAAACTGCAATCGACCGGGCCATTGATGAGATTGTGCGCGAGCTGCCAACCATCCTTGGCGGCGATATCACAGCCGCTCAGCGCAAGCTACATTCGCTCTAAACATTGAAGCGAAAATGCATTACATCGCCGTCTTTGACAATGTAATCCTTGCCCTCTAGGCGCATTTTGCCCGCTTCTTTGGCGCCTTGTTCGCCTTTAAATGCGATGTAATCATCGTAAGCAGTAACCTCGGCACGAATAAAACCGCGCTCAAAATCGGTGTGAATGACGCCTGCAGCCTGAGGCGCAGTTGCACCAACTTTTACCGTCCAGGCCCGCACCTCTTTGACACCCGCCGTGAAATAAGTCTGCAGGCCCAGCAAAGAAAAGCCTGCGCGAATCAATCGGTTCAAGCCCGGCTCTTGCATGCCCATATCGCTTAAGAATACGGCTTTGTCTTCATCAGGCATATCGGCAATTTCTGCCTCAACCGCCGCACAAATGGCCACGACTGGCGCTTTCTGCGTGGCCGCGTAAGCTTTTAACTTTTCAAGGTGCGGATTGTTTTCAAAGCCGCTTTCCGAGACATTGGCCACAAACATGGCGGGCTTTGCCGTAATAAAACAAAACGGGCGTATGAGCTCTTTTTCTTCCTCGTATAAATCAAGGCCACGAATCGGCTTGGCTTGGTTGAGCTGCGCCTGGCATTTTTCTAACACTACCAATAAACGTTGCGCCTCTTTATCGTTGCCCGACTTTGCAAGCTTGGCCGTTTTCGCAATCTGCTTTTCAACGTTGGCAAGATCGGCGAGCGCAAGCTCAGTTTCGATCGTTTCAATATCCGCCAAGGGATCTACGCGGCCATTGACATGCACCACATTGTCATCTTCAAAACAACGTACAACGTTCACGATCGCATCGGTCTCACGAATATTGGCCAAAAACTGATTGCCCAAGCCCTCGCCTTTGCTCGCTCCGGCGACCAGGCCCGCAATATCCACAAACTCAACTGTGGCGGGCATGATCCGCTCAGGCTTCACGATTGCAGCAAGCTGAGCTAGCCTCGGGTCGGGCACCTCGACGATGCCGACATTGGGCTCGATGGTGCAAAAAGGATAATTTTCTGCCGCAATGCCCGCTTTGGTGAGTGCATTAAACAGAGTGGATTTGCCGACATTAGGCAGGCCGACGATGCCGCATTGAAGAGCCATAACTTTCTATTCTAATGTGCCTAGCGCCTCAACCTTGGCTTGGAGCTGCTCCTTGGTCTCCACCCACTTCGGATTCACCTCAATACAAGCTACTGGGCAGACGACCTGGCACTGCGGCTCATCGAAATGGCCAACACATTCTGTGCAACGGGCGGGATCAATTTCATAGAAATCTTCACCCATGTAGATCGCCGTGTTTGGACACACCGGTTCGCAAACATCGCAATTAATGCACTGATCGGTGATTTGAAGGGCCATGGGTTTTTATTCTGCGCCAGCGCTGCCCAGCCGCTCGCTAAGCCACTTCTCGACAGAAGGAAATACGAACTTGCTGACATCGCCCCCCAACAAGGCAATCTCACGCACGATGCTGCCCGAAATAAATTGGTACTGATCGGAAGGCGTCAAGAAAATGGTTTCCACATCCGGCAACAGATAGCGGTTCATGCCCGCCATTTGAAACTCGTATTCAAAATCGGACACAGCCCGAAGGCCCCGAACAATGATCTTGGCCTCATGTTTGCGCACAAAATCTTTCAACAGGCCGGTAAACCCGCAGACCTGGACATTGGGGTAGTGGCCCAAAACTTCCTGGGCAATTTCAACACGCTCTTGCATGGTAAAAAACGGCCGCTTGGACCGGCTATCGGCCACACCCACCACGACATGGTCGAATAGTTTGCTTGCGCGTCGAACCAGGTCCTCATGGCCCCGGGTCAGGGGATCAAATGTCCCCGGATAGACTGCTCTGAGCATCGGCATCTCCCTGAGTGGCTGTACGCCTTTGGAGGAGATGATAATGAACCGCGCCAGCCTTGTCTTGGCGCAGGATATCCAAGCCCCACAGCCCCGCCTGATCAGGGCTTAGCGGCTTGTCAGATTCGAGATAGATGTAGCCCCTCAGAGCGAGCAGCGGCAGCACCTGCGGCATGATGGCCTCGGTCAGGCCCTTTCCGAAGGGAGGATCGAGGAAGGCAAGATCGAAAGGCTGCGTCGTTGCGAGGCCCGAGGGGCCGCGGCAATCCAACGCATGCGAAAGGTAGTCCTGCGCCTTGCCCTTCACCACAACGAGCCGATCCTTCGCATTCAGCTTTTCGATCAGCTGTGAAATCTCAAGCGCGGCCTTCACATCGGGCTCCACAAATACGACTTGTTCCGCACCGCGCGAGCCCGCCTCAAAACCTAGGGCGCCGGAGCCTGCAAAAAGATCTAAACATCGCCAGCCCTGCAAGTTCTGGCCAAGCCAGTTAAACAAGGTCTCGCGCACCCGATCTGGCGTGGGCCGAAGGCCCTCCCGATCAGAAACAGGGATTGGCGTGCGCTTCCATACGCCGCCAATAATGCGAATCTGGCCCATTCGAAATTAGGGCGTAAACCCCTCGGGGCCTGCCACTACAACGACTGATAATTGATTGGCCTGCACCACCCGGTTCATGGCACGTTTTATATCTGCAACACTGACAGCCTCAATTTTCGATGTCCAGGTCTGCAGATAATCAAGCGGCATGTCGTAGTAGTTGATCTGTGCAAGGTTATCTAAGAGCTTTCGGTTGGTATCGACACGCAGCGCAAAACCGCCCACTAGATTTTGTTTTGCAGCCTTCAATTCCTTTTCAGTGGGGCCTTCTTTCAAAAATCGGGCCAAGGTTGCCTCCACGACCTTCAATGCCTCAGGTGCTCGGGCGCTCTGTGTCTGCAAGCTAATCATGAAAGGCCCGGGCTGTGCCAATGGCTGAAAGGCGCTAAACACACTGTAGGAAAGCCCGCGCTTTTCACGAATCTCTTCAGTCAGGCGCGAGACAAAACCACCGCCGCCGAAAATATAGTTCGCAAGTGTGAGCGCAAAAAAATCAGGGTCGTCGCGTGCGATTCCGGGCATGCCAAGCCAGACATGGCTCTGTGTTGCTGGATGGGCAATGGCCTGTCGAACAGGTGCTGTCCGAACAAGCTCTGCTGGCCGCTGCAAAGAAGGGCGGCTTGGCGGGGCCGCCTGCTGCGGGAAAAACTCGAGCAACCCTTGCGCAAGGTCTTTTGCCTGCGACTGCGTGAGATTGCCCACAATCGTGATGCGCATGCGATTGGGCTGCCAGTGCTTTCGATGAAATGCTTCGAGATCTTTTGCGTTAATGGCGGCTACTGTCTCCGGCGTTGCCGACAGCCCATAGGGATGGTCGCCAAACACTGATTTCCACAATGCTCTGGTTGCAATGGCTTGCGGCTGGGTGAGCGATTCCTTAATCGATGCAATGGAGCGGTTCTTTTCACGCTCCAAAATCTGCCCATCGAAACTGGGATGGGCCATCAGCCTTGCCATTAAGCGAACTGCAGGCACGCGAACATCGGCATCTGACAATGTGCGAAGGTTAAGGCTTGCACGGTCAAGCCCGGCGCTGCCGCCGCGCTGAACGGCCAATTCCGCAAAGGCTTCACTAATTGCGCTTTCATTCATTGCAGGCTGGCCATCAGCCTCCCGCCAGCCACGGGCCAGCATGGCCTGGGTCATGGAGGCCAGGCCTGCTTGACTCGCTGGGTCCCAGCGGCTGCCGGCATCGACATCAATGGAGACATCGACCATGGGAATTTCGGTCGCCTGTAAAAACAATACGCGCGCACCCTGCGGCGTTATCCAGTCAACGATGCCCAGCTCCTTGGCCAGTGCTGGGCCTGCACAAAACGCAATGAGGGCAAAAAATGTTGAGATAAGTTTTTTCATCAATGCCTGGTTCCTGAAGATGCTGGGCCACGTGGCCGTTTAGTAGCCTGATCCAGGGGCAGAGGCTCAAACTCTAAAGCAGTAAGCTGATGGTCTACAAAAAATGTCTTTGCGACACGCTGCAGATCCTCGCTACGAATATCATCAAGCACCTTGAGCCAATTATCAGAGTCTTCCAAGGGCCGGCCTGCTAATAATAAACGTGCGGCCTCCATGGCCAGTGAAAATGAAGAATCCTGCTGAAAGACTTCGCTGGCTTTTGCCTGCCGCTTGACACGGACCAGCTCCTTTTCCTCCACACCTTCTTTTGCAATGCGCGCAATTTCTTCTTTCGCTTTTGTCTCCAGGGAAGTAAGCGAGGCTCCCGGCGCCGCTGTGATGTCGAGATAGAAAAGCCCTGGACCGCGGGCTACTCCTGGTGCTCCAGTGTCAACAGAGATTGCGGTTTGCTCCTCGCGAACCAGCCGCTTAAACAAACGGCCCGTGCCAGGATCATCAAGCAAAGTCGCCAGGACCCCTAAAGCAACAAGATCGCGCGCAGGCTGATGGCTTATGGATAAGGGCCCAAAGTCTTCATTGAGGGAAGGGGCTTTATACGCCATCAAGACAAAAGCATTTTGTGCAGGAGCCCTCAAGGCCACGCGACGCATACCGTTTTGCTCAGGCTCTGCCTGGGGCTTGCGATCAGGCAATGCACGCGGCTTCATGGAGCCATAAAGCTCCTTCGCCCAGGCAAACACCTGTTTTGCATCAACATCACCCGCAACAATTAGCAACAGGTTATTGGGTGCATACCAGTCGCGGTACCATTGTTCTACATCTTTAAGCGTGAGATTTTCAAGGTCATTCATCCAACCAATAATCGGGTTGCGCACCGGGTTGGCTTGGAAGGCCTGGGCCACAATGGTTTCGTAGGCCAGGCTAACAGGGTTGTCATCCGTGCGAAGCCTTCTCTCCTCTTTGACTACCTGAATTTCTTTTTTGAATTCATCTACTTTGAGTACAAGATTGCGCTGACGGTCGGCTTCGAGCCGCATGACCTCACGCAAGGAGTCTTTGTGCACTTGCTGAAAATAGCCCGTATAGTCCTTTGCCGTAAACGCATTTTCCCTACCACCTAACGCCGCAACGCGCCGGCTGAATTCTCCGGGCGCCAGCGTCTTCGTACCCTTGAACATCATATGTTCCAGCACGTGGGCTAGGCCGGTGCGGCCATTCGTTTCATCGACGGAGCCCGCCTTCACCCAGACCATATGCAAGGCCGTCGGGGCCCGCGGATTTTCATAAACCAGCACCCGCATTCCATTCGGAAGGGTTTTATCAAGCGTGGGCTTTGCGGCATTGGCATGGGCCAACTGCGCAGCCACAGCCAGAAACAGGGCCGCTACTGTAGCCACCAACATTCGAAACGTCGCTGTTTCTTTCAATCTGCCCTCGCTTTGTTTAAAACCAACATAGAATCATAGAGCCCTTGTCAACGAACCTCATAGCAGACCACAAATTCAATGATTGGTTTCCTAGGGTTAGGCCGAACCCTTGATCGGCTGAAGATCCACCGGCTCAAAGAAGGCCTCTCCAAAACCCGCGCCCAGCTGGGCAGCTTGTTTTCGAGCCGAAAACTTGACGATGCTTGGTTCGACGATGTTGAAACCGCGCTGCTCACGGCCGATTGTGGCACTGCGGCTACCGAGGCCCTGCTTGCCGTAATTAAAGAAGAGATCAAGGCAAAAAAACTGAATAACGACAGCGCGCCCGAAGCGCTTCAGCAGGCAGTAGCCGATTGCATTGAGCAGGCCCTGGCTCCGTTGCTGGTGCCTGATACCGACAAGGTGGCTAACACTCGGGTAGTGATGGTCGCAGGCGTAAACGGTGCAGGCAAAACCACGTCAATAGGAAAACTTGCCCATGCTTGGAAATCTGAAGGCCGAAAGATTCTGCTTGGAGCGGGCGATACCTTTCGTGCGGCGGCACGCGAGCAGCTCATCGTTTGGGGCCAGCGCAACGATGTCGATGTGATCTCGCAGGCTCAGGGCGACCCGGCCGCTGTTGCCTTTGACTCAGTCAGTGCCGGTGTTTCGCGCGGCATAGACATTGTGCTGGTCGATACTGCCGGCCGGCTTCCCACACAGCTTCACCTGATGGAAGAGCTCAAGAAAGTAAAGCGCGTCATGAGCAAGGCGCTTGAAGGCGCACCGCATGAGATCTGGCTCGTGATTGATGGCGGCACGGGGCAAAACGCGTTAGCGCAAGTCAAGGCCTTCGATGAAGCGCTAGGCTTAACAGGATTGATAGTCACTAAGCTTGATGGCACTGCGAAAGGCGGCGTGCTCTTGGCAATCGCCAAAACCCGGCCAGTGCCCGTTCGCTACATCGGCGTAGGCGAGGGCATTGAAGACCTTCAGCCGTTTGATGCGAAGGCGTTCGCAAACGCTCTCGTCGGCAATATCTAAGGATTGGAGCCTTTAGTAAGTGACCGGCTTACCGTCGGGGGCCGCTCTTCGAAAGCGACCGGCCTAGCGCCGAGGTTCGCTCGAAAAAACCTCGGACATAAAAACCGTCCTCGAAGTTTTTTCTCCGCGAATCCTCGACGCTCTCCGGTCGGTTACTCGAGGGGAGACCTTCGGGGATTCGACTCGATGAGCGTGCTGTTCTCGCGAAGAGAGCAAACCCCGAAGGTAGGCCCCGAGTCAAAAAAGGAACCCGACGCTAGGCCGGAACGCAATCAACGAAATAATCGAGCCGACCATCGACCTCTTGCTGCACCAAGCCATGGACATCGGCCTCAAAGCCCGGAAAGCGCTCGTTAAAGTCGCGCGCGAACTTTAAGTACTGCACAATGGTTTTGTTGAATCGCTCACCGGGAATCAGCAGAGGAATTCCGGGCGGGTAGGGTGTGAGCAGACTAGTTGTAATTCGGCCCTCGAGCTGATCAATTGGCACGCGCTCGGTCTTGCGATGGGCCAGATAACCAAAAGCGTCCGCAGGCTTTAATGCAGGCTCCATATTCGAGAGATACATCTCGGTAGTCAGCCGTGCAATGTCATTGGCCTTATACATATCGTGAAGCTGCTGGCACAAATCGGCTAAGCCTACGCGTTCATAGCGCGGCTGCTTGGCACAGAACTCGGGCAGCACACGCCACATGGGCTGGTTCTTATCGTAATCATCTTTGAACTGCTGCAGTGCTGTGAGTAGTGTGTTCCAGCGGCCCTTGGTAATGCCAATGGTAAACATGATGAAAAATGAATACAGGCCAGTCTTCTCAACAATGACGCCATGCTCGGCCAAATACTTGGTCACAATCGATGCGGGAATGCCGCGTGCATCGAACTCTCCCTTAATGTTCAAGCCCGGCGTAATCACGGTGGACTTAATTGGGTCAAGCATGTTAAAGCCCGGCACTAGGCCATCAAAGCCATGCCAATCATCGTTGGGGTCGAGCTCCCACTCGCTGCGCGTAGCCATGCCGAAGCTATCGGCCGTGACATCCTCCGGGCCCCAGACTTTGAACCACCAGTCCAGGCCAAACTCTTCATCCACCTTGCGCATGGCGCGGCGAAAATCCAGGGCCTCCACAATCGACTCTTCCACCAGCGCGGTGCCGCCCGGCGGCTCCATCATGGCAGCTGCGACATCGAGAGAAGCAATGATGGCGTACTGAGGGCTCGTGGACGTATGCATTAAATAAGCTTCGTTAAACAGGTCGCGGTCAAGGGTTCGGCTCTGTGACTCTTGCACCAGAATTTGAGAGGCCTGCGACAAACCTGCTAACAACTTGTGTGTCGATTGCGTGGAGAACACCAGCGGATCTTTGGGCCGTGGCCGGTCTTTGCCGATCGCATGCATGTTCTTGTAGAAGTCATGGAATGTCGCATGCGGGATCCAGGCTTCATCGAAATGCAGAGTGTCGATATAGCTGCCAATCGTGTCTTTGATCATTTCCACGTTGTAGAGCACCCCATCGTAGGTGCTCTGCGTGATCGTGAGAATGCGCGGCGTTGCTGTGCCATTGCCGCTTTTCAGGGCCTCACGCGCAAAGGGATTCGCTTCAATCTTCTTGCGGATGTTCTCGGGCTTAAACTCGTCAAGCGGAATCGGGCCAATAATCCCCAGGTGATTACGCGTGGGCATCAGAAACACAGGAATGGCGCCCGTCATGGTGATCGCATGCAACACACTCTTGTGGCAGTTGCGATCCACCACCACGATATCGCCAGGAGCTACCGAGGCGTGCCAAACGATTTTGTTGGAAGTCGAGGTGCCATTGGTCACAAAGAAGCAATGGTCTGCGCTGAAAATTCTTGCAGCATTACGCTCAGAGGCGGCAACCGGCCCAGTGTGATCCAGAAGCTGCCCGAGTTCATCCACGGCATTACAAACATCGGCCCGCAGCATGTTTTCGCCAAAGAACTGGTGAAACATCTGGCCTACGGGCGACTTTAAAAACGCAACGCCACCCGAATGGCCCGGGCAATGCCAGGAGTACGAGCCATCTTGCGCATAATCCAAAAGCGCCCGAAAAAATGGGGGCGCCAATGAATCCATATAGGATTTCACTTCACGCAAGATATGGCGAGCCACGAATTCGGGCGTGTCTTCAAACATATGAATAAAGCCGTGTAGCTCGCGCAAAACATCATTTGGAATATGTCGCGAGGTGCGAGTTTCGCCGTAGATGTAGATGGGAATCTCGGCGTTTCGAAAACGAATCTCGCCCACAAAGGCCCGCAGGTTTTTCAGCGCCGCATCGGTCTCCTCTTTTGAGCCTGAGCCAAATTCCTCATCATCAATTGACAAGATAAAAGCCGAGGCACGGCTTTGCTGCTGGGCAAACTGAGAAAGATCGCCATAGCTGGTCACGCCCAACACCTCGACGCCCTCTTTTTCCAAGGCGTCGGCTAAGGCACGAATGCCAAGGCCGGAGGCGTTCTCGGAGCGGAAATCTTCGTCAATGATCACAACCGGAAAGCGAAACTTCATGGCGGGCGCCCTTGCAAAAAACAGAAGGGCGATAGTAGGGCAAAACCCTTGTTCTGGGTCTGGATTTCGGGCGCTGGCCTCGGGACCGTGGCGGGGATACAACCGGGGTGTTTAGCACTCCGAAACCCTGAGTGCTAAAATTCTCCAATTCGCAAAAAGGAGGGCTAGATGACCGTTTCAGCACTGTCGACTGACCATGCCTTGGCCACACTCAGTTTAAGCCCAGGCGGCAATCTGGACGCCTATGTACGGGCTGTCCAGCAGTTTCCTCTGCTCAGCCCCGAGCGTGAGGAAGAGCTTGCCATGCGATTTAGAACCCTCAATGATATTGATGCTGCGAGAGAGTTAGTGCTCTCTCACTTAAGATTGGTCGTTTCCGTTTCCCGCCAGTACAGGGGTTATGGACTGCCCCAGGCCGACCTGATCCAGGAAGGCAATATCGGCCTGATGAAGGCAGTGAAGCGTTTTGACCCCACCCGGGGGGTGCGGCTCGTTTCCTTTGCCATGCTCTGGATCAAGGCCGAGATCCATGAATTTATTCTGCGCAATTGGCAGCTCGTCAAAGTCGCCACCACCAAGGCCCAGCGCAAGCTATTTTTTAACCTGCGTTCCATTAAAGCCGCGCTTGGCGTGCAAGAGGGCGTGAACGACGACCAGGCCCAGGCCATTGCAAAGCAACTCAATGTTGAGCCCCATGAAGTGATGGAAATGGATCAGCGCCTATCGGGCGGTGACATTGCCATTGAAGGCCATGTGGAGGATGGAGAAGAGTCGTTTGCGCCGATTGCCTATCTCGCTGCGCCGGATTCAGATCCTGCAAAGCTGGTGGAAGAAAAGCAAGTGCAGTCAATTCAATCAGAAGGCCTGCTTCGCGCCTTGAACTCCCTCGATGATCGCAGCCGCGAGATTGTCATGGCCCGCTGGCTTCGCGATGAAGAAGAAGGCGGCAGCACGACTTTGCAAGAGCTGGCGGACCGTTACGGAATTTCTGCAGAACGTGTGCGGCAGATTGAAACAGCCGCCATGAAAAAACTGCGGTCGCATTTGTCTTAAGGCCATGGGCGCACGCAACACTGCGCTAAAAGCAGTTCCTCCCTCCAGCGCGGTGCTCGCCTGTTTTTTAGGCGTTATCTCACTTGCTCCTGCTTCAATCTTGGCTGCGCCACCAGTTGGCGCGACTGCGCGTGTTCACGGAATCGAATGGGATCTGCACGAAGTCACCATTGGCCAGGTTAAACAAATGGCCAAGGCTGCGAACTTTGTTAGCCGCGCGGAAAAAGATGGCGGCGGCTATGTCTATGAGGCGGGCTGGACGAAGAAAAACGGCTGGAACTGGCGCTCCCCGTTTGGCGTGCCCGGCCAAGACAATGAGCCTGCGGTTCACTTAACGTTCGATGAAGCACAGGCCATTTGTAAATTCTTTGGCAAACGCCTACCCACCGATAAAGAATGGACAAGTGCCGCTTACCTTGAGCAACGCGACAACCCACCCTCTGGCTTTGTAAAAGGCAGGCGCTACACCTACCCCAATGGCGAGTCTGCAAAAGCAAGCCACTGTTTAAATGGATGCGGTAATTACAAAGGCACTGCGCCCGCAGGAACATTGAACCGTGGTGTTGGCGCCGTGCCGGTCATGTCGACCCCTGCCGGTGTGAACGGCCTATTCGAGATGGGTGGCAATGTCTGGGAATGGGTGGACACCGGCCGAGGCGATGAGCGCATTACCCGCAGCAGCTCTTGGTGGTACGACGCAGGCCGGCAGCGCGAAGACGATGTGGCCACAAAACCGAGAGATACGCGCGTGGTGTATATCGGGTTTCGGTGTGTACGTTAAGACTAGCGCAAATGCTCGTTGCTAAGGCATGGCTTTGTTGCGAAAAACATGCCTGTCTTCGTAAAACCCCGGCGCTTCATTTTCCCCACACCACCCAGGAATGCCCATCACTGGCAGCGGCGAAAATACCTTGGATGTCAATGCAGCCTGCTGCGCTTTATTTGAGAGCCAATCAAACAATATAGAGTCAACCGCTGGCCAATCGGCAGTCGGGCTATCAATCACTAACGCATGCGCGGTAATCGCTTTGAAGGGCGATTGCAATTTTTCCATCAGCGCATGGCCAAACAGGCGAACCTGCCAATCAGCGTGCCACCGAAAACGATTCTGTAGAAACAAGCTCTGCCAGTCATGAGCCTTCAACAAATCTTTCAATAAATCCGCACGCTCGTGAGCCACAACCACCGCCAGGTTCTCATCCCACAATGTCAAGGCGTCGCGCACAGGGCCGCGCTTGGCAAAGCCGCCAAGCCGCTCAATTTCTTCATGCTGCAACCGATTGAGTAAGGACTTTGTCTTGGGCGCAGCAAGCCACATCAAGGCGTTATAACGATCATGAAAGTTATCGCGAGTGGGCACACAGCCCGTCTGCGCAATAAAGGTTTCATAGGGCTGGCCGCAGGGCAGCAACTCTTGTGGCACAAACTGCAAAGGCTCACCCAAACCACTTAAAGACTCGCGCTGCGCGGCTATAGAATTCAACGCCGACAGAAGAGTCCCGTAATCGCTTGATTGCACCAACGACAAAAGCCCCTGATCAAAGGGGCTTTGCCAAAACGTGTGATTGAAACTGCGGATCGCTTGCATGAAGCGATCATTCTCACATGAGGTAGTGATCGATCAGCAGTGCGGCAAAGAGCAGCGCCAGATAATTGATTGAGTACTTAAAGGTCTTTTTGGCTAAAGCCTCGGAGTACTTCTGATACAGGCACCAAGTCAGCCAGAGAAAATACCCACCCAGCGCCAAGGCGCTTGCCAAATACACAACGCCGCTCATGCCAATCAAAGATGGCAGCAAGGTCGTTGCGAACAAGAGCAAGGTGTAGAGAAGAATGTGCAAGCGGGTGAATCGCTCACCGTGCGTTACCGGCAGCATGGGCAAGCCGCTGCGGGCATATTCATCGGCCCGATACAAGGCAAGGGCCCAGAAATGCGGCGGCGTCCATACGAAAATAATCAGAAACAATACCCAGGCTTCAACAGGCGCCTGGCCCGTGACCGCCGCCCAGCCCAACACGGGAGGCATGGCACCCGAGGCACCGCCAATCACAATGTTTTGCGGTGTGCGCGGCTTTAACAACACGGTGTAAACAATTGCGTAGCCCACAAAGGTGGCCAGGGTGAGCCAGGTAGTTAAGGGGTTTACGAATGCATAAAGCAAAAATGTTCCGGCGCCGCCGATGAGCCCTGAAAAAACTAGGGTCTGCTGCGCAGTCAATGTTCCGGAAGGAAGGGGCCGCCATTGTGTGCGGGCCATTTTGGCATCGATATGCTGTTCAACTAAACAGTTCACTGCCGCTGCAGCGCCAGCCACCAAGGTAATGCCGATCGTGGCCGCCAGCAGCACATTCAAAGGCACAAAGCCGGGCGTTGCAAGAAACATTCCGATCACGGCACAGAAGGTGATGAGCATCACCACTCGCGGCTTCGTGAGCGCGAGGTACTGCTTTAGCAGCGAAGAAGACGGTAAGGTAGATGCGCTCATGGTTTTAGCCGATGCGAGAAGCCTTCAAGAGCTTTTTCAAATCATTTTTCATGCCGTTTGCATCTGGATTATCGGGGAAACGCATCATTAAACTCCCTAGGGGATCTACGATCCAGATATTGCTGGCACCCTGGTTTCGGGCCACCGACTGTTGGGCAACCGAGAGCCAGTTCGCCACCAGGGGGGCTTTACCATTCAGATCACCAAGCCTCACCACCCAAATGCCCTCGTGCTCGGCCAAAAGAGCCGGATCGGGCGAGCCTTTCGCGTCGGTCAGGATCCAGAGCCGCTCGACCCGATCGCGTTCACGGCCGGTTGTGAGCCGAAGCTGGCGCATCAGCCACAACTCGTGCTTGCAGGCTTCGCTGCACTCGGCAGGGCCCATACGCACCATAAGCCACCGACCGCCCCAGTCGCCAAGCGATGTGAGAGGCCTTCGGGTGCGAGCGTCTGCCTGTAGTGCAATAAAGGCGCTTTCAGCCTTGGGCTCCACCACTGAGGAAACGGGGACGGCCGTCACCGTGACCTGCGGCTCAACAAAATCACCGTAGTTGGTGCGGCCCTCAGGCTTCACACCGTAATACATCACATAAGAGGCAATCACCGGTGCAATCGTGACTGCCAACACGGCCCACAAGGGCCAGAGGTTTCTTTTCTTTTCGTTCATGCTGCTTTCGGCCGTAGGCGCCACGCAAAAAACAGCGCGGCAATACTCATTAAAAACCATTGAAATGCATAGCCCTGGTGCATGGACACATCGTCACCGACATCAGGCAGTTTGCGCTTTAAGCCATCGGCGTTGTCCTGTGCCTGCCACACGATCACAGGCCAGACATTCCCAGGCAACCACTCTTGCGCTGCGCTCCAGTCAAAATTCTGCCAAAGATTTCCGCTGCGCAATGCCTGAGGGCTGCTCGAAAGCTCCATGCGCTTCATGATTGATGCCAAGGCCACACCCCCAAGACTCTGGGGCTCCGCAGCCTGCGGAATATCGCCCAAAGGCGCAGCAGGTGCTTTGGCCATCCAACCACGGTTGACCCAAACAATGCTGCCATCAATGAGTCGCATCGGCGTCAGAACATGCACGCCTGCCTGGCCCTCCCAGCCACGGTTATCCAGGGCGATTGTTTTTTCGAACAGCCATGTGCCGGACAACAGCACCCGTTGTTGATCCAGAGAGGCTGCAGATACGGCCGACTGCCAAGGCAAGGCTCGGCCGATTTCGATAGGGGTCAAGCGATCTTGAGCTCGGATTACCATGTCACGCTTCTCTTCCGCACGCCCAAGCTGCCAAACGCCCAGGCTGATGGCCACCACAGCTAAAGAAATAGCCACAAAGCTTGCGATCCAGGAACGGGTTTTGATTACCATTGGCAGATTCACAGCGGAGCTGAAATGAAGATCCTAATTGCAATTGCATTTGTGTTGATCGTGGCCAGCCTTGGCTCCGCCTTGTTTTACTTAATGCGCGACAAAGGCACCAGCAATAAAACCGTTGGCGCTCTAGCCCTGCGCGTGGGCTTTTCTGTCGCGCTTTTTATGTTTCTGATCATCGCCCATCAGCTGGGCTGGATCGAAACTACGGGGATTCGTTACTGAGGTGTCAGACACCATGACGGTGTCAGACACCTTGATCGACTTACAACCAGTACACCACCACATACAAGCCAAGCCACACCACATCCACGAAGTGCCAATACCAAGCGGCAGCTTCAAAGGCGAAGTGCTGGTTGGGCTTGAAGTGCCCCTTGATGCAGCGGCCCAAGATCACCGCAAGCATGATGGCGCCCACGCATACATGGAAACCATGAAAGCCCGTCAATAGATAAAACGTCGAGCCAAAAATTCCTGAGGTGAGCTTTAGGTTGAGATCCCTGTAAGCATACATGTACTCGTAGGCCTGAAAGCCAAGGAACACTACTCCAAGGATGATTGTTGCGGAGAGCCAGAAAATCAGCTTGCCACGATTGTTTTCACGCAGGGCGTGATGGGCAATTGTCAGGGTCACGCCGGAAGTAAGCAGCAAGGCGGTATTGATCGTGGGGATCCAGAAGGGCCCCATGGTCTTGTATTCCTCGATGATTCCCGCAGGCCCCGTGCCTTGCCCCCATACGGCCAAAAAGTCTGGCCACAGAATCGACTTGTGATCCAGATCGCCCAGCCAGGGCATGGAGATCACGCGGGCGTAAAACAACGCGCCAAAAAAAGCTGCAAAGAACATGACTTCGGAGAAAATGAACCAGCCCATGCTCCAGCGAAAGCTCACATCGACGCGCGCGTTGTACTGGCCGCTTTCCGACTCGGCGATGACCGCGCCAAACCAACCGAAGAACATGTAAATCAGAATGGCAAAGCCAAGCAGCACTGACCAAGAGCCCCAGTCGTAGCCGTTGATCATCCCGACTGCGCCAAACAGTGTGAAGACCATGGCAAGGGAGCCAACGGCGGGCCATTTGCTTGGGCTTGGCACAAAGTAATAAGGCGCGTGGCTTGTGGAACTCATCCCTGTCTCCCTAAATTCCTGATTTTCTGTTTTCGCTAGTTATTAATTTCCGACAACAATTCTTACAACAATCACTATCGATAAAACAAACAAAATTCCCAAAACAACCCCAGTGATCACGACATGCACCGGATTGAGCTGGGACATGTCACGGTCATGGTCAGCGCCTTTTCTCACACCAAAAAAAGACCATAACACTGCGCTAACCGTTTGCAGCAAATTCATGTCTGTGAGTGGTGGAGGCTTTCGCGGCTCGCCCACCCCGCACTAACCCCCCGTGCCAGCCGCTGCAGAAGGCGCTGCTGCTGACCGGCCTGCAACTTCAAAAAATGTGTAGCTCAGAGTGATGGTGTCGATATCCGAGGGAAGCTTTGGGTCGATCACAAAGACCACCGGAAACTCCCTGATCTCCTTGGCGTTTAGCGCCTGCTGCTCAAAACAAAAGCATTCGAGCTTTTTAAAGTGGCTTGCCGAATGCCGTGGTGCGTAGCTGGGAATTGCTTGGCCATGCACGCTTGCAGCTGTGGAGTTAATCAACTCATAAGTGACAGTGACCAGCTCTCCCGGGTGGACCGTCATGTGGCCCACACGCGGCTTAAAGCCCATGGAGCCATGGACATTGGCATCGAACTCAACAGTGATCTTGCGCGATTTGTCGACCTGGGTGTTTTTTGCAAACTCACGGGCCTCGGCGTAGTTCAGCTTGTCACGGCTTGCCAGCACATTAATGCCCGTAATTTCACAAATCTTCTCGTACAAAGGGACAAGCGCAAATCCGAACCCAAACATCAGGATTGCCACCAAAAGGAGTTTTCCAAGCATCCGGCTATTGTCTTGCTGAAACATACGTGCTCCGTTATCCAAAGATCGCGTACTTCGCCACAATGCCCGCAAAAAAGGCAGCAGCCACCGAGAGCATAATCAAGCCCACGCGAATGTTCGAGCGGCGCTCTGGTGTCATTACTAGTGAGCCCCCTTGAACTGAGGCGGCGTTTCAAAGGTGTGGAAGGGCGCCGGCGAGGGCACTGTCCACTCCAGGCCGCCTTGTTCGCTCTCCCAGGGGTTTGCAGCTGCTTTTGGGCCGCCCTGGATGCACTTGATGATGATGTAGAGCAGCAAGAGCTGGGTTAAGCCGAAGCCGAATGCGCCCACTGAGGCAATCGCATTGAAGTCGGCAAATTGCATGTTGTAGTCGGCATAACGACGTGGCATTCCAGCAAGACCCAAGAAATGCATTGGGAAGAAGGTGATGTTGAAGAAAATCATCGACAGCCAGAAATGCCACTTGCCCAATGTCTCGTTGTACATATGGCCGGTCCACTTCGGCAACCAGTAATACAGGCCTGCAAACAAGGCGAAGAGCGAGCCAGCCACCAACACATAGTGGAAGTGGGCTACGACGTAATAGGTGTCGTGCAGCTGAATGTCAACGGGCGCCACTGACAGAATGATTCCCGTTAACCCGCCCAGCGTGAACACGAAAATAAAGCCCACAGAGAACAGCATCGGGGTTTCAAAAGTCATGGAGCCGCGCCACATGGTGGCGAGCCAATTGAAAATCTTCACGCCTGTGGGCACTGCAATCAACATAGTGGCGTACATGAAGAAGAGCTGGCCCGTAACCGGCATGCCCGTGGTGAACATATGGTGGGCCCAGACTACGAAAGAAAGAATGGCAATTGAGCCTGTGGCATAAACCATGGAGCTGTATCCAAACAAACGCTTGCGTGCGAACGTAGGAATAATCTCCGACACAATTCCGAAAGCCGGCAAAATCATGATGTAGACCTCGGGGTGACCGAAGAACCAGAAGATGTGCTGGTACATCACAGGGTCGCCACCGCCAGCTGCATTAAAAAAGCTGGTGCCAAAGTGACGATCAGTCAGCAGCATGGTGATGGCGCCTGCTAGCACGGGCATCACCGCGACCAAAAGATAAGCGGTGATCAGCCAGGTCCAGACAAACATGGGCATTTTCATCAGCGTCATGCCTGGTGCGCGCATGTTCAAAATGGTGGTGATGATGTTGATGGCACCCATGATCGAGCTGGCACCCAGAATGTGTATGGCAAAAATAGCCAAATCCATGCCAACGCCCATCTGGGTAGAAAGCGGCGCATACAGGGTCCATCCCGCAGCGGTTGCACCCCCAGGAACGAAGAAAGAAGCAATCAACAGCAGGCCTGCAGGAATCAACAGCCAGAAGCTGAAGTTGTTCATGCGCGCAAAAGCCATATCGCTTGCGCCAATCTGCAGGGGAATCATCCAGTTCGCAAAGCCCACGAAGGCCGGCATGATCGCGCCAAACACCATGATGAGGCCATGCATGGTGGTGAACTGGTTAAAGAGCTCCGGCTGAAGAATCTGCAAGCCAGGCTGAAAGAGCTCGGCGCGAATGCCTAAGGCCAGAAAGCCACCCACGAAGAGCATGGAAAAGCTGAACCACAAGTACATTGTTCCGATGTCTTTGTGGTTAGTAGCAAACACCCAGCGACGCCAGCCACTCGGGTGATCATGATGATGGTCGTGGGCGTGGTCTGCGCCTGCGCCAATTCCGTGCTCTGGGCCAAGTACTGCGCTCATCTGCTTCTCCTTGAATTCCTTGCGTTTAGTAACGCGACTACTGTTTTGCTGGTGCCGCCAGGCTGGCTGTCTTCACCATGCCCGCCGCTTTTTTCGAGGCTACCCACTTGCTGTATTCCTCGGCCGAAACCACATGCACAACAATCGGCATAAAGGCATGGTCCTTGCCGCAAAGCTCAGCACAATGGCCACGGTAAATGCCTTCTTTTTCGGCTTTAAACCAGGTGTCTCGTACAAATCCGGGAATGGCATCTTGCTTTACGCCAAAAGCCGGCACCATCCAAGCATGAATCACATCATTGGCCGTGGTCACAACACGAATTTTTTTGCCAACAGGCACCACCATCGGGTTGTCCACCTCGGAAAGATAGTGCTCACCCTTGGGTGAAATGCCCAGGATTTGGTCCCTCGGGGTCGAGAGCGAGGAAATAAAGGAGACGCCCTCTCCCTCCCCCTTCAAGTAGTCATAGCCCCACTTCCACTGATAGCCCGTGGCCTTGATCGTAATATCGGCATTGGTCGTATCTTTTTGTGCGATCACAATCGGCGTGGCATAAATGCCGATCACTACCACGATTAAGAAGGGGACCACGGTCCAGGCGATCTCAACGGCCGTGCTCTCATGAAAGTCTGCGGGCTTTGCGCCTTTTGACTTGCGATGCGCGTAAATGGAATAAAACATCACCGCGAACACGGCAACAAAAATCGCAAGGCAGACCCACATCACGAAGCTGTGAAGATCATAGATGCCTTCAGCGATGCCCGTGACAGGCGTCTGCAGGTTGTAACGACCATCCATTGAAATGTCTCCCCCCATTTCCAATGCTGTTATCGGACCTGATGTCCAAGAGACGCGATTATATGCGCGAAGCTTAGGGCTCGGGGGGTGATGCGGGAGTTTTCCCCACCCATCGGATAGGCTTTGAGTTCTCCCGATCACCGCCCAGGCCTTGGGGTTTCGGGCTTGGCGCCCAGGCATGGCCAAACACCAGTTCCACAGGCAGTCGAATTTTGTCACCGCTGCCCAAAGATTCAATCGCCGCAAGCACCCGGGCCCGCCAAGTCTTTGGACTCAATCCCTTTGGCCTGCCCACCAGGGGGTTGCCGCCCAGCAAACGGAGATCCTGCAAGGCGGACTCTGCGCTCGAATAAGAGAGCTCTATCCATTCCGCGTCCATGACCGGATTTGCGAGCCCAAAAGAAATAAGGGCATCGCCAATGTCATGCATATCGGGGTAGCCGGGCACATGACGCTCTTGCGAAGCGTCCGCCAATGCAATGGCCAGCGGCCGAAAGCTATCGGGCCCCAAAGTTGAAATCATCAGGAGGCCCTCGGGCGCAAGCGCCCTGGCCCAAAAACCAAGGGTTGAGCGCAGATCTGAAAGATGCGCCAGCAAGCCCACCGACCAGATCAGATCAAATCCCTGATCGGGCTTTTCAATCGGTTGGCCAAACTCTGTAATACCGTAATCCAGGCGAATTTCCGGCTGCATCCGAATGTAAGAAAAACGATCGAGCATGCGTGCATGGGCCTCGGCCCAAAGCACGTGAGAAGCCACTACCTGCAGGCCACGGCGCGAGAGCTGCCGCCGAACGCTTTGGGGGTCGATCATTCGGATGAGGGGATCTTTTTGCATCGCCTCAGTATAGTGAAGCGATGTGGTTATTCGACGCGCTTGCGCGCTCTGCTCGCGCCTTGGTGCGCTCGCCTTGCATGCTTTGCGAGGAGTACGCAAATGGCGATGCCCTTTGCCGCAAATGCTGCGAAAAGCTCAATAAAAGCGCCTGGGGCGTATCGAGCGTGATGCACGAACAGGCCCGCATCCCGGTATTGTGGCGAGAAACGTATGGCGGCCTGCTCACGGATGCCATCTACCGAACCAAGTTTCAGGGCGATTGGGGCAAAGCGAGAATGCTGGGCAGGCTGCTCGGCCAACTGCCTAGGCCTTGGCTCGGGCCAAAACCTACGGTTGTCGCAATTCCATTGGCAGGCAGCAGGCTCTCAAGGCGCGGCTATAACCAGTCGCAAATCATTGCTGCGCAGGCGGCGAAATGCTGGGGGCTTGAGTTTGAGGGCCGGTGGCTTTCCAAACAACGGGCGACGCCACGACAGGCCACACTGGATTGGAATGCCCGAAAAACAAATTTGTCGAATGCCTTTACGGCAAGCCCGGCGCTTGCTGGCAGACGAATCCTGCTTATTGATGACATCATGACAACTGGCGCGACAATGAAAGAAGCAATTCGCGCGGTATCCGTTGCCCAGGGGGAAGTGATTGCCGCAGCCGTGATTGCACATGTTCCCAAAGACCGTCGATCCAAGAGCCAGAAACTTTTGCACAGCCATCATGTTCAACGTTATTCTCGTCGAGCCGGAGATTCCGCCTAATACCGGCAACATCATTCGGCTCTGTGCCAACACGGGCGCCAATCTGCATTTGATTGAACCGCTTGGCTTTCCCATTGACCATAGCAAAATGCGGCGAGCAGGGCTGGATTATCACGAGCTTGCCCTCTTTAAAGTGCATAAAAACTGGGAGTTTTTCTGCGAGACAGAAAAGCCGGCCGTTCATCGAATGTTTGCCATTACCACCAAAGGTGAGCGGTATTTTCATGAGTGTCAATTTGAGCCGGGTGACTGGCTTGTATTTGGCTCGGAGACAAAAGGCCTGGGAGCCTTGCTTGAAAAGTTTTCGGCGACACAGAAGCTTCGGATCCCAATGCGCCCGAATAATCGCAGCCTGAATCTTTCAAATTCAGTGGCGATCGTGGCCTACGAGGCCTGGCGACAGCTCGGCTTTGAAGGCGGGCTTTAAACGCTTATCGCCAAAAGCGCGCTAAACCCCAACAGGCGAACCAAGCAAGCTCACCGCATCACGCGCAGTCTTGGCCACCCGTAAATGCATATGGTGATGGGCACCGAAAAAACCGAGGTCCACTGAATGCTGCAAAAACCGAAGCAGGGGCGAGTAATAGTCAAAGGCATTGAGCAGCACGATCGGCTTTTGATGCAGGCCAATCTGAAACCATGTCCAGATTTCAAAGAACTCTTCCAGTGTGCCAATGCCGCCAGGCAGCACCAAAAACCCGTCTGCTTTTTCCGACATGAGAAGCTTTCGCGTGTGCATGGAATCAACAACGAATAACTCACTGAGATCTTCCATGGCAGGTTCAACGGCCAACAAGGTCTCTGGAATGATTCCCGTGACCTTGCCGCCTGCATCCAAGGCAGCCCGAGCTGTTGCGCCCATCATTCCATTGCGGCCACCGCCAAACACCATCGCAATGCCGCTTTGCCCAAGGGCCGCTCCCACCTCAGAGGCAAGATGAAGCCACTTGGCATCGTGGCCCTTGCGCGAGCCACAGTAAACCGTCACTGTTTTCACTGCGCTCATCACGAGGGCCGCTCATCCCTGGGCTCTCGCGACATGAGCTGAGCGATCGCCTCTTTCGGCGACCACTGGCCCTGCAGCAAACGACAAACAGATTCTGTAATCGGCACATCGACCTGATATTGTTGAGCAAGGCCAAATAATGCGGGTGCAGTGAGCACTCCTTCAGCAACATGGCCAAGCCCTTTCACAACCTGCTCAATGCTTTGGCCTTTAGCCAAGCCAAGGCCGACACGACGATTGCGTGACAAATCTCCAGTGGCCGTCAGAATCAAATCGCCAAGCGTTGCCAGCCCAATAAAGGTCTGGGCTTGGGCTCCAAGCGCAAGGCCCAAGCGGGACATCTCAGCAAGGCCACGGGTGAGCAAAGCGGCACGGGCATTGGCGCCCAAAGCTAAGCCATCGCAAATGCCTGCGGCAATGGCCAAGACATTTTTCATTGCACCCCCAAGCTCAACGCCAATCAGATCATCGGTGACATAAATTCGAAGGCCGCCTCCATGCAAGGCTTGTGCGGCAGCACGCGCAAAATCAATCTGTGTGCTTGCCAAGGTGAGCGCAGCGGGCAAGCCTGCGGCAACTTCTTGCGCAAAGCTCGGGCCAGACAACGCGCCGAGCAGCCAGCCCGGGCAATTGCGACCCACAATTTGACTTGGCCATTCCAAGCGCGAGTTGTCGTGGTTTTGTATGCGCAGGCCTTTGGCAAGCCACAGGATTGCCTCACCAGGCTGGGCCTTGCCCAAGGCCTCATAGATCGCTTTAGAGGAAGCCTCAAGCCCAGCCACTGGTGTGGCCAGCACGATTAGGCCCCGCAATGGAGCATCTGGATTACGCTTTGCAAAAGCAAGCGCTGCCTCACGCCAGTGCTGGCATGCCTGCGGCAGACTCTGGGCAATCTCTAAAGACTCCGGGAGCGAGACACCCGGGAGATATTTTTTGTTTTCATGGCTTGCCTGCAGAAGATGCGCCTGCGCGGCATCACGGGCATACAGGCTGATCAAACCAGGCTGTGCTCTTGCGCAGAGCTGAACAGCAAGCGCCGTTCCCCAGGCGCCCGCTCCCACAACGAGGATTGGAATCGAGGCCTGGCCGTTTGCCATTACTGATTCGGAAGAATGATCCCGCTGTCCTGCGCTGCCGTGTTAGCCCCTGCCTGCGCCATGCGTTGTTGATAGAAGGCCTCCCAGTTCAGTTCAGCAAGATGCACCGGCGGAAATGTTGCGCGGGAAATCGCATCAGCAATATTGGCCCGAAGATAGGGGTAAACAATGCTTGGGCAGGAGATGCCCTTGAGCAAGGCCAGCTGCGCATTCGGCACGCCAACGATTTCAAAAATGCCGGCCTGCGTGGCCTCCACCAAAAAACCGACCTTCTCGCCAAGCCGACAAGTTACGGTACAGCGCACAGATATTTCATAGAGACCTTCTTGCAGCTCAGCCTCAGCGGTATCAATTTGAAACTCAAGCCTGGGCTCCAACTGGTCTAAAAAAACTGCGGGCGCATCAGGAATTTCGAGCGATAAGTCTTTGAGATAAACACGCTGAAGATTGAAGCTTGCTGGGGTTTGCTCTGTGTTTGCGATTGGCTCGGCCATAAGTCACTTTCAATTCAAATCAATTTAGGGCTGCGAAAGCAGGGGAACAAGGCCGCCGTCTCGATCAAGGGCCGAGAGGTCATCGAAGCCACCGACATGTCGATCGCCAACAAAAATCTGAGGCACGGTTTTTCTGCCGGTTTTCTCAATCATCGCATCACGCGCAGAGGGGTCGAGATCCACTCGAATCTTTTCAATATTGGTCACCCCCCGCTGCTTTAAGAGCATTTCCGCCCTTTGGCAATACGGGCAAACAGCGGTGCTATACATCACAACCTTTGCCATGCCAATTCTTCCCCTCGCAGCAAAAGGCTGCAGTCTAGTTCTTTTTCACTGGCAAGCCGGCCTGCTGCCAGGCGTCAAAACCGCCTTCCAAGTTAAAAACCGCCTCAATGCCCGCTTTTTTGAGCATGCGGCCTGCCTTCATGCCACGCCAGCCGCTTTGGCACATGAGAATCACGGGCGCTTGTTGTTTGTCCTTGCTCACCCGATGCTTGATGTCCTCAATCTTCGCCTCAAGCGCGCTTAAGGGAACGTGCATTGCCTGAGGGGGAGTTCCTTTGGCGGTCTCCGCTGTCTCGCGAAGGTCGATCAACAATGCATCCTGGGTATTGAGCAGCTGGGTTGCGCCCAAAGTGTTGATAGCGCCAGCCGAAGAGCCCCTTGCAACCAAAGGCCAAAGCAAAAGCCCGCCGCTTAGGAAAGCGGCGGCAATCAAAATAATGTTGTCGGCAAAAAACTGCACGGGCGGCCTCTGGTTTGGAACCGAAGAATGAACGAAGCAGAAATTATAGAATGGCGGCTATGAGCAAGACCTTTTCCCTCGTGTTATTGCGCCACGGCCAAAGCCAGTGGAACCTTGAAAATCGCTTCACGGGCTGGGTCGATGTGGACCTCACGGAACAAGGCCGCCAGGAGGCCGTGGCCGCCGGAGCGCTACTGCGCTCCAAGGGTTTTCAGTTTGACCGCGGCTACACTTCAGTACTCAAGCGCGCCATTCGAACGCTTTGGATCACCCTTGATGCCCTGGATCAAATGTGGATCCCGGTGCAAAACGACTGGCGGCTCAATGAGCGTCATTACGGGGCGCTTACCGGCCTGAACAAATCTGAAACGGCTGCAAAATATGGCGAGGAGCAAGTGCTGCAATGGCGCCGGGCCTTCGATATTCGGCCAGAGCCGCTCAGCCCAACGAGTGACTACTGGCCAGCGAAAGACCCCCGATACAGAGGGCTCGACCCCAAGGCGCTGCCAGCAACAGAGTGCCTCAAAGACACCGTTGATCGGGTCGTTCCCTACTGGAGGTCAGAGATCGCACCTCGCGTTTTGGCGGGCGAGAGGGTATTGATTTCGGCCCACGGCAATTCGATTCGCGCGCTTATTCAGTACCTTGAAAACCTGTCGGAGCAAGAGATCATTGCCTTGAACATCCCAACGGCACAGCCCTTGGTCATCGAACTTGACGCAGAACTTCGATTTCTAGGCCGGCGCTACCTGGCTGACCCGGCCGTCATTGAGGCGGCGCTAGCGACCGTGGCCAACCAAGGCAAGGCAAAAGCGGCTTAAACTTTAGGCTATTCGGGTAGCCTAACGGCTCCCTATCTAAGACTGCCTGTCAGGGCAGGGGAATGTAAATGAAAAAACCGTTTCAAGTCCTCGGTTGGGTTTCTATCGGCCTGGTCAGCGGCGTGCTCGTGAGCCTTGGCTTTCAAGCCGTCGCTCAGCGCGATGCGCGTCTCTCCCTTCCGATCGACGAGCTTCGCCAGTTTGCCGATGTCTACGGCGCCATCAAGTCCAACTATGTTGAAGATGTTGAGGACAAAAAATTAATCACAGAGGCAATCAGCGGCATGCTGACAGGCCTCGACCCTCATTCGGCTTATCTTGATGCTGATGCGTTCAGAGAGCTCCAGGTGGGCACGCAAGGAGAGTTCGGCGGCCTCGGGCTTGAAGTGGGAACAGAAGACGGTTTTGTGCGGGTGGTTGCCCCCATTGAGGGAACGCCGGCTGAGCGCGCGGGAGTCAAGGCCGGTGACCTGATTATCAAGATCGACGACAAGGCCACGAAGGGCATGGCACTCAATGAAGCCGTCAAACTCATGCGTGGCAAGCCGAAAACCTCGATCACGCTGACGATCAGCCGCAAGGGAGAAAACAAGCCGCTCACCTTCACTATCGTCCGCGACATCATTCAAATCCAAAGTGTGCGGTCAAAACTTGTTGAGCCAGGCGTAGGCTACATTCGCATCACGCAATTCCAGGAGCACACGGTTGAGAACCTGGTAAAGCATTTCAATAGCCTTGCGGAAAAGGGCCCCATGAGTTCTTTGGTGCTCGATTTGCGAAATGACCCTGGCGGTTTACTGACCGGTGCAATCGGTGTTTCAGCGGCTTTCCTGCCAGAAAATACGCTTGTCGTATCCACCGACGGGCGCCAGGAAGATGCCAAACGCAAGTATTTCGCCGCCGTGGCCGACTATGGGCGCACAGGGCGCCAAGATCCTTTGGCCAAGCTTTCACCTCAAGCCAAGACCGTGCCCATGGTGGTGCTTGTCAATGGCGGCTCAGCCTCTGCCTCAGAAATTGTTGCAGGCGCCCTTCAAGACCATGGCCGCGCAAAGATTCTAGGCACGCAGACTTTTGGCAAAGGTTCAGTGCAAACGATATTGCCCCTGACCAGCAACACGGCGATCAAGCTCACCACAGCGCGCTATTTCACACCCAAAGGCCAGTCAATTCAGGCAAAGGGAATATCGCCTGATTTCTGGGTGGAAGAGACTGCGGATGGCGCCGTAGTAGACCGTTTACGTGTGCGCGAAGCTGACCTCAATCGTCACTTATCAGGCTCGCAAGAACAAGCCAAGACGAAAAATGGCCAGGAAAAAAAGCCTGCCCAGAGCAACGGCACGCCTTCAGGCGGCGAAGCCCGCAACCCCAAACCCGTTGAGTTTGGCAGCGACAGTGACTATCAGCTCCAGCAAGCCCTCAATCACCTCAAAGGCAAGCCTGTCGTTACCTCCGCTCGCCCGGGAAATGACAGCTGAACTTGAGTCTCTTCGTTACAGTCGGCATGCATTGCTTGCTGGCTTTGACGAAGAGGGAGTAAATGCGGTTCGTCAAGCAAGGGTTTTGATCGTGGGCGCTGGCGGGCTTGGCTGCCCCGCCGCTACTTACCTCGTATCAAGCGGAATTGGAGTGCTGCATTGGATCGATGGTGATGTGGTGGATGCCACAAACCTCGCTAGGCAGGTTTTATTTGGCCCACACGATATCGGCAAACCAAAGGTTGAGCGGGGCGCACTCGCGCTTGCAAAGCTGAATCCGGAAGCAGAAGTGATTGCGGAACACCGATTCGCCGATGCCGATTTTTTAAATGACGCAGTGCCCTTGGCCGATGTCGTGCTCGACTGCACGGACCAATGGAAAATTCGTCAAGAAATCAACAAGGCCTGCGTTACCCATGGCACTGCATTAGTCAGCGCGGCCGCAATCGAGTGGTCAGGCCAGCTCCTTGTTTTCGATCCTGATGATCCGGAGTCCGCCTGCTATGCCTGCATCTTTGACCCACGCCATGAGCCCGCCGCGCACGCCTGTGGCGCTTATGGCGTTTTGGCCCCGCTTGTCGGGGCGATGGGCTGCATGCAGGCGGCAGAGGCGCTCAAGCTCGTTGTGAATAAAGCAAACGGCGCCGCAACAAGGCCCGCGTCAAAACAGAGACTTTCTTTGTTTGATGTGAAGTCGGGAACAGCTCAACAGCTGTTGGCAAGAAGAAATGTCAGCTGCCCAGTCTGCTCAGGCCAGTCATCGCGAGGAGGCCCGAAGTGCTGGCGCGGCGATGCGCCTTAGCAGCCGCATTAACCCAATAAAATTTTCACGGCCCCATCGGCCACGCTGCTTGGCTGCTTACGAAATCCGCTTTTCGCAAACTGCAGCCAGGCGCCTTGCACATAAGCCATCACCACATGGGCGCGAGCAGGCGCATCATTTTCCATGCTCTTTTCATCTTCCGCTCCATGCAGGCGCAGGCACTGACGCAAGGAGGCCTCGACGCGATCGATCAGTTGATTGACACGGGCCTGTAATCGGCTGTCTTCGTTGACAATCGCATCGCCGATCAGCACCCGAGTCATGCCAGGATTCTTCTCGGCAAAATTCAACAGCATCAGCACGATTTCCCTGGACTTCGCCATGGCTTTGATTGGCTGGCCCTCGATCTGGTTGATCAGGCCAAAAATGGTCTCTTCCACAAAATCAAGCAAGCCCTCATACATTTGAGCCTTGCTGGCAAAGTGCCGATAGAGGGCAGCCTCTGACAGTGAGAGCCTTGCGGCAAGTGCCGCCGTCGTGACCCTTTCAGAAGCGTCCTCTTCAAGCATGGCTGCAATGGCCTGCAGGATCTGCAAGCGACGCTCACCCGGCTTTGGTCGCTTTCGGCCAGGACCCAAAGAGGTCGGATGAGAGGTGCTCAGATCTGCTTGCATGAATTTTCGGCGTCTAGGCCAGCCGATGCTGGGAACGGACTAAAGAAGCTAGAGAGTTTACTTGAACCTTGACATAGGAAGGACGGCGAATCGATAAGGGGCGACCCGAAGCCCTGGCCTCTCGCTTAGCGGTTTTTGAGGCCCAAATCCGCGCGGTCAGCATGCGGACTCGATGGGCCGCCCTGAGGTTTTCGTCGTGGTCATCAATGAGCACCACCTTGCTCGCCTTTCGGCGAGACACGCGCAGCAACCTTCGCATCAAATGAGTGGAAGGTTTAGGGCAAAGCCTGCCGCAAACCACCATGTCGTCGATTGTCACGATTCGATCAAAAAAACGCTCCAGCCCGATGAGGCGAAGCGCATGTCGGGCGTAGTCCCGAGGTGCATTGGTGAGCAGCCAACGCTCGCCTTTCAAACGAGACAGACGGCTTGCCTCGCCACGAATCGGGCGCACGAAGAGCGGCAGGTCCTCATTCGGGTGGGTTGCTTTCAGAAAGTCCTGAGCGTTGACGCCATGATGGGCCATGAGCCCCAGCAATGTTGCCCCATACCGGTGCCAGTAGTCTTCACGCAAACGGCTTGCCTCTTCGATCGACAGCCCGAGCAATTCCGAGATGTAATGGGTCATACGGGCATTGATCTCTCCCATGGCCCGCCAAGAGGCGTCGTAAAGGGTATTGTCGAGATCAACCAGCCAAAGAGGCAGCGACAGAGTCTTGCGCACCGATAGACAGGCGCCCGCTTAATGCGAACGGATCATGGTGCCCACGCCATCGCTGGTGAGAATTTCAAGCAGCAAACAATGCGGCACCCGGCCATCGACGATGTGCACCGACTGCACCCCGCTTTTAGCCGCATCAAGGGCAGAAGAGATCTTTGGCAACATGCCACCCGAGATGGTGCCGTCGGCAAACAGCCCATCAATTTCGCGTGCGCTCAAGCCAGTGATCAGCTTGCCATTCTTGTCGAGCACGCCCGGTGTGTTCGTCATGAGTATTAGCTTTTCGGCCTTCAGGATTTCAGCGATTTTTCCTGCCACCAAATCCGCATTGATGTTGTAAGTTTCGCCCTCTTTCCCCGAGCCAATCGGGGCAATCACCGGAACAAATCCGCTTGCAAGAAGGGAATGAATCAAGCTGGGGTCTACCGACTCAATCTCGCCAACATGGCCAAGATCCAAAAGCTCTTCGCTCTCTGTGCCCGCTTTGACCTTCATTTTGCATGCTCGAATCAGCCCGCCGTCTTGGCCAGTCAAACCCACCGCCTTGCCGCCCGCATGGTTGATGAGCTCAACAATTTCTTTGTTCACCTGGCCCGCCAACACCATTTCCACCAGATCCATGGTCTCGGTGTCGGTGACGCGCATGCCTTGAATGAACTCGCCCTTCTTGCCAACCTTAGACAACAAATTCTCAATCTGCGGCCCGCCACCGTGAACCACAACAGGCAAGATGCCAACCAAGCGCAGCAAAATGATGTCTCGCGCAAATGACTGCTTGAGCACTTCTTCGGTCATGGCGTTGCCGCCATACTTGATCACGATGGTTCGGCCGTGAAAGCGACGAATGTAAGGCAAGGCCTCTGCCAGCACGGCAGCCTTGGTCTCTGCGTTGGGCAGCGGCTTGGGCTCAGACATATCGGGAAATCAGTCGCCGAACTGGCGCTGACGCAGTTCGCGACGCTGCTGAGCCTCTATCGAGAGGGTCGCCGTAGGCCTGGCCAAAAGCCGTTTCAACCCGATGGGCTCCCCCGTTTCCTCGCAATAGCCATACTCACCCGAATCGATGCGGGAAAGCGCTTGCTGAACTTTCTTGATGAGCTTGCGCTCGCGATCGCGGGTGCGAAGCTCAAGCGCATGCTCCTCCTCGATTGTCGCGCGATCGGCTGGGTCGGGCACGAGCACGGTCTCGCGCAGGTGCTCGGTGGTTTCACCCGCGTTGGCCCGAAGCTCCGCTTCTAGTTCAAGTAGGCGTCGCTTGAAAAAATCGAGCTGCGCCGAGCTCATATAGTCGTCTACGGACTGTGCGAGCAGCTCCTTTTCCGAAGCAATCGTCTTAAACGTCTCGGTCATCATGGCCTACACCTCCATCGATCCTGTATCTAAAAATGCGAGTAAACCTTATCACAATCATGCTCTCAGAATCTTGCAATTATGAGTTTGAGAAAATTCAAACTAGGCACTGTTCGAGGCCCTTGAGAATTGTGTCTTTTGGCAGCTTTCGGCCGATAAATACCAGGCGCGACTCCCGTGGCTCGTCACCCGCCCACGGCCTGCCTTTATCGCCGCCCATCAGCATGTGAACCCCCTGAAAAACCATCTGGTGATCACTGCCCTTGAGGTGCAGCACGCCCTTATATCGAAACAACTGAGGGCCATAGGCTTGAGAGACAGCCGACATAAACGTCTCGAACCGATCAGGGTCAAAAGGCCGGCTCGATTTAAAGATAAAAGAATGCACATCATCAAGATGGCCATGGCCAGCCTCGGTATCCAGAAAGGCTGGGTTGATTTCCAAAGCGGCATTCAAATTAAAGCCTCGGATATCCAGAATGTCGTTAATCGGCGTTTCGCCGAAATGCACAAGTTCAATGGGCGCCCGCGGGTTCATTTGCATTAGACGTTGTCTCAAAGCGCTCAGTGCCTGTGCATCAACGAGGTCGCTTTTTGACACCAACAGCCGGTCTGCGAACCCCACCTGGGCCTGTGCCTCGGCATGCTCACTCAACTGCTTGGGCCCATGCACCGCATCCACGATCGTGATTACAGCATCGAGCATAAACCGCTCGGCAACATCATCATCAACAAAAAATGTCTGGGCTACCGGGCCGGGCTCAGCCAAGCCTGTGGTTTCGATGACCACACGGTCAAAGACAATCTCTCCGGCAGCCCGCTTTTTCGCAAGGAGCATGAGCATCTCAATCAAGTCGCCGCGCACCGTGCAACAAATGCAGCCATTGTTCATTTCCACAATGCGCTCTTGTTCATCTGCAAAGAGCAGTGCATTGTCGATGCTCTCTTCACCGAACTCGTTTTCAATGACTGCGATTCGGTTGCCGTGCGGCTCCGAGAGAATACGCTTTAAGAGCGTCGTTTT
Organism: uncultured Burkholderiaceae bacterium; assembly: GCA_964582195.1. Lineage (GTDB taxonomy): Bacteria > Pseudomonadota > Gammaproteobacteria > Burkholderiales > Burkholderiaceae_A > Lacustribacter. Next base: position 717,302 of record CAZOQN010000001.1, read on the forward strand.
CCCCGCCCCTAGAAAACCGGTCAGAATCGTTGCTGGAATCATGTTTTTTTCTTTGCCCTTGGGTGGGCAGCATCATAAACCTGAGCGAGCCTCTGAAAATCCAGGTGTGTGTAGGCCTGTGTCGTGGCGATTTGCGCATGGCCCAAAAGCTCTTGCACGGCCCGCAGGTCGCCGCTTGATTGCAAAAGATGGCTGGCAAATGAGTGCCGCAGCATGTGGGGATGCACCCCCGTGGGCAGACCCGCCTTTAACGCAAGCTGTGCGAACCGGCGCTGCACCGTTCGGCCTGAAAGCCTGTCCCCTTTTTTGTTGATAAAGAGAGCGGGCCCGGGTTTTTCAGCAATTGCTGCCTGCCGCTCCTTAATCCAGTCCTTCAAGGCTTGCAGAGCAGGACCGCCCACCGGGACGCGGCGGGCCTTTCCACCCTTGCCTCGCACAAAGACCTCCCGGGCCTCAAAATCCACATAGCCACGTGCCTGCTGCGACGAGCTGCTCGTCGCAGCCTCATCAAGCCCCAACAACTCAGACAGTCGCAGGCCGCTTGAATACATAAGCTCGAGCATGGCGCGGTCTCGGGTTGCGAGAAAAACATCTTTTTTAGCGTTGGAGCTCTCCGATGTCGTCACAAACTGCACGGCCCAATCCGTCGATAACGCTTTCGGCAATCGCTTGGAAGCTTTCGGCCCCCGAACATTTCTGACGGGATTGGACGACAAGGAAATATGCTGCGAAAGCCATGTGAAAAAAGATCGCCAAGCAGAAAGTCTTCTTGCGATGCTTCGCGCAGACAAACCGCCTGCGCGCCAGCGAGACATCTCCGCTCTAATTTCCAGGCTTCGAATCGAATCAGGCGCACGGCCGCAAAAGGCTTGCGCCAGCAAGTGAAGATCGCGTTGATAGGCCCGCACGGTCAGCGCGGAATAACGCCGCTCGTGGGCCAGGGAATCGAGATAGGCGGCGACGAGTGGGCTTAGCGGATCTTCATTCGTATTCGCCGACATGGGTCCTAGATATTGGCCTTGATATTTCTTGAGATCGCAGCGCTGGCCACCTCGGCAATCCGTTCGAGAAAGGACACGCCTAGGTCAGGAGAAAATCTTCCGGGGTCTGAAGACCCCAGCACCAATACGCCAAAGGCCTCTGGGCGGGCGCCGATTCGCAAGGGCAGCACGGCGATTGATTGCGCATCTCGGCCCGCTTCAGGCAACAAGGTGACTGCATCAGATACTGCCGGCGTTCCACACAAAGGCAGGGTTAAAGCGTGGACCTGCTCAACATAACTTGCGCTGGCTGAACCTGACCACGCGCTGCCGGAAAACTCTGGTGCGGCTTGCCAAACAGAGATGCCTGTCAAAGGCACAGAAAAAACCTCTCCCAACGAGCTCGCCACAAAGCCTGGCATCGACTTCGGGTCAGATTGAAGCAAAAGCCCGCGCACCCAACGTTGCATGAGCGCTGAGATCGCATCATTTTCCTGGCCGTGACGAATGAGCTCTGCAAGCTTCATTTCCATTGAGCGAATCCGCTCTCGCAAGACTGTTGCCTGACGCTCAACCAAGGAGACCGCACTGCCTGACTGAGGATGGGGAATTTTCAAAACCGCCAGAAGCTCCGGGTGGGTTGAGAGAAATTCAGGGTGCTGCTTCAAATACTCCTCCACCTGCCGGTCTGTCAGATTGGCGGAAAGACTCAATGTGGGTTCAATCGGGGTCACAGTTCAATCACTCCTTCATAGACGGGCTCAGCCGGCCCGGTCATCATGACATGGTCGCCCTCTCGGCCCGACCATTGAATGGTCAAGTTGCCGCCTGGCAGCCGAACCACCACAGCGGCATTGGCCTTGAGCAACTCACGGCGAATGCCCGCAACGACCGCAGCACATGCGCCGGTGCCACATGCGAGAGTTTCCCCAACGCCACGCTCATAAACACGAAGCGATATCTCTGTGGCGCTATGCAGCTGGGCAAAGCCAACGTTTACGCGGTTTGCAAAACGTGAGTGTGATTCACACCACGCGCCAATCGCTTCAACGGGGTGGGATTGGAGATTGTCGACCCACTGCACGGCATGTGGATTGCCCATCGACACTAGAGAAATCCAGAAGGGCTGGCCCGCCGGCGGAGCAAGCTGCCAGAGATCCGCTACACCCTCAAGGCGGTGAGGAAGGCCTGCAGCGTCAAAACAAAGATCTTGCGGCAAAAATCTGGGGGCGCCCATATCGACAGTAACACTGCCGTCAGCATGCAGCGTTGGGGAGATGATGCCCGACTTTGTACGAACAGAAATCGTCGAAGAGGAAGTCAATCCGCGATCGTGAACAAAACGCGCAAAACATCGCGCACCGTTGCCACACTGTTCAACCTCTTGACCATCTGCATTAAAAATTCGATAGACAAAATCAACGTTCGGACTGTCTGAGGCCTCTACGAACAAAATCTGGTCAGCGCCAATTCCAAACCGACGATCAGCCAGCTTTTTAAGCTGTACTTGCGTCAATGAAGGCGAAAAGCGCGTTGCATCAATGACAATAAAATCATTGCCTGCGCCCTGCATTTTGGTGAAAGGCAGTTTCATGAGGCCAAATTATCCATAGATGGAAGGTATGCCGGGTGGGCGGGTCTTGAAACGGCGATGTGTCCAGAGATACTGCGCCGGCATCTCCAAAATCCGCTGCTCAATAAACTGATTCATGCGAATCACGCCCTGCTCAACCGTCTCAAGCGCATCATCATTTGGGTGGGTCCAGCCGGGATAAAAAGCAGCCACATAACCCTGCGCAGTCATCCGAGTCACAAGTGGAACCACCACGGCATCCGTCGCACGGGCCATTCGGACCAAGGCAGTGATCGTTGCTGTGGGGACGCCAAAAAACGGAACAAAGATCGATTCGCGGCCACCAAGGTCCATGTCCGGAGAGTAATGAAACGGCACCCCGCGCTTTAGCCAACGCACTGCGCGAGCAACCCCCTCGCTTCGCATCAACAAAATCGGATCATTGAACCGTTTGCGGCCCCGAAGAATCCAACGATCGAGCTCGGCATTGCTCTGGCGAGAATAGATGTTCGATACGCGCGTCTCGAGTTGAATGCGCATGCCGCCTGCTTCAAGCCCCAAAAAATGTGGGGCCAGGAAAATTACTGGCTTGCCCCGATGCGCCTCACAGTATTCAAAGCCTTCCAAATGCACCCAGTCGCACAGAGTCTGTGGACTGCCGAACCACAGAACGAAACGGTCAAGAAAAGCCCTCGCGTAGCACTTGAAATGGTCCTTGGCCATGCCAACCCGTTTTTCCTGCGGCCAATCTGCAAAGCAAACCGACAGATTCGCAAGCGCAATGCGTCGACGCCTATGCGCAACGTAGTAGGCCAACGCGCCAACAAAGTTGCAAAAGCCCCATGAGATTGGCTTTGGCATGAAGGCCAGGATTCTTAAAGCCCACAAAAACAACCAAGTGAAAACCCGGCTCACTTCTTTTGTTCTCCTTGCGAGGCTTGCGCGTTCAGCACATGTCTTGGCATTTTGTACCGGTTGTAGGCCCAAAGGTATTGCTCAGGAGCCCGGGCGATTTGAGCCATCAGGGCCTGGTTCATCAATTCAGCGGCGCGCTCAAGCCCCAAGTCTTCAAAGCCCTCTGTTTGCCAGGCCGAGAAATCAAGATGCCAGCCTTTGCGGGTACGGATAGCCAAGACCCAGACCAGCTCTGCCCCGGTTGCTTGTGCAAGCCGAATGGGCAGCGTCATGGTGTAGGCGGGCTTACCGAAGAAATCTGCCCAAACGCCATCGCCTTGGCCCGGTACCTGATCAGGAAGCATGCCTACCGCTTCGCCTTTTCGCAAAGCCCTGAGCAGCTGACGCACTCCAGCCGCATTCGCGGGCGCGGTAAAAAGCCGTGGAAGTGGACGAAGCGCCTCCATCACTCGGCGCAAGACTGCCTGTCGAGCCGGCCGATACAGCACCGTCAATGGCATATAGGTCGAAATCTTTCGAGCGGAGAGCTCGAATGCCCCGAGGTGGGGGGTGAGAAAAATAATTGGCCTGCCGGCATCAGAGAGGGTTTTCACCTGCTCAAAGCCAGAAACAGACATCTTTTCAATGGCCCTTGGGTCGCACCAGATCTTTGGCAGCTCGGCTGCAATCAAGCCGGCATGGCCAATTGCGTTGCGAAACAGACGGCGCGCACGAGGTGAATCCAAAGATAGGCGCCCGGACTCAATTGCGGCTTGCCAGTTCTCTCGCATCACGGCTCGATACCGGCCAGACGCCGCCCAGACCAGCCATCCCAGGGCCAGGCCGATGCCCCGCATCACCCAAAGGGGTAGCAATGCCACGAGTTTGAATAGCGAGATCATCTGATTTATAGTTTCGCCGTCGCCGATTTAATTCACAACTTGCGGGGCGATGGCATAGCCGGAAGTGTACGGGGTGCCAACCAAATTCCGCTAAAGCGTCTGCCTTCTGCGACCCTCCCGTGTCAAAGCTTCAGCCGCTTTCAGCAACCGCGGGTGAGCATTCAACTACCAGGAGGCTTTCGTGTCCCAAGAATTTCTTTTTACCTCGGAGTCGGTCTCTGAGGGCCATCCCGACAAAGTCGCAGACCAGATCTCTGATGCAATTCTCGATGCCATCTTCAAGCAAGACCCAAGATCCCGTGTCGCCGCCGAAACCCTTTGCAATACGGGCTTGGTCGTGCTGGCTGGTGAAATCACGACATCGGCCAATGTTGACTACATTCAGGTGGCGCGAAACACACTAAAGCGAATCGGCTACGACAACACGGAATACGGCATTGACTACAAAGGCTGCGCGGTTCTGGTGGCTTACGACAAGCAAAGCCCCGATATCGCGCAAGGCGTCAATGCCGCCTTTGACAACAATCTCGATCAAGGCGCAGGCGATCAAGGCCTGATGTTTGGCTATGCCTGCGATGAAACGCCAGTGCTTATGCCGGCGCCTATTTACTACTCCCATCGTTTGGTGGAGCGTCAATCCATGCTGCGCAAAGACGGCCGCCTGCCTTGGCTTCGGCCCGACGCGAAAAGCCAGGTCACGCTGCGCTATGTCGACGGCAAGCCGCACAGCATCGACACCGTCGTGCTCTCGACCCAGCATGCTCCCGACATTGCTTTGGAAAAACTCCGCGAAGCCGTCATTGAGGAAATCATCAAGCCCGTGCTGCCCAAAGAGCTCATCAAAGGCGAGGTGAAATATCTGGTCAACCCCACGGGCCGATTTGTTGTGGGCGGCCCGCAGGGCGACTGTGGCCTAACCGGAAGAAAAATCATTGTGGACACCTATGGCGGGGCCGCTCCCCATGGCGGCGGCGCTTTTTCAGGCAAGGATCCTTCGAAGGTTGATCGTTCAGCCGCTTATGCCGGCCGCTATGTCGCAAAAAATATCGTCGCTGCGGGCCTTGCGAAAAAAGCACTAATTCAGGTGAGCTACGCCATTGGGGTGGCACGGCCCACGTCGGTCATGGTCACCACCGAAGGCACGGGCGTTGTGTCCGATGAGAAAATTGCCAAGGTCGTTCAAGAGGTGTTTGACCTTCGGCCCAAGGGCATTGTGCAGATGCTCGATTTGCTTCGACCCATTTATGAAAAAACGGCGGCGTATGGCCATTTCGGGCGTGAGGATGCCGACTTTACGTGGGAGAGGACAGACAAAGCGGCGGCGCTTCGGGCTGCTTGCGGGCTTTAGTCATTGCGAGCCCGCGAAGCGGGCGTGGCAATCTCTCAAGGTGACCGGCCTACCGTCGCGGGCCGGTGCTTTATCAGGCGACCGCGACGAGGGCGAACCCCGAAGGTAAGCCCCGAGGGTTGAAAACACGTTGAGCGTCCATCAAACCCTAGCTATCTCAAGCGCTTTCCGCTAGACTCTGCGCTCTGCTCAAGGAGCGTTGCGAGAAGGCCAAGATGCCTTCCCAGGCTTGAGCGAATCCCAAAGATTCAACGGCGCTCGCGAACCCTTCAACATCACTGAAAGGAGCGCGAGATGAGCGCTGTTTTAAAACCTGTCACGGCCGCTGGCCAACCCGACTTTAAAGTTGCCGACTTATCGCTTGCCGACTGGGGCCGCAAAGAGATCAGGATTGCCGAAACCGAAATGCCTGGCCTCATGGCCATTCGCGAAGAGTACGCTGCAAAAAAGCCACTAAAAGGCGCGCGCATTACCGGCTCGCTGCACATGACGATTCAAACCGCCGTGCTGATCGAAACCTTAGTGGATCTTGGCGCTGAGGTGCGCTGGGCCTCTTGCAATATCTTCTCTACACAAGACCATGCCGCGGCCGCGATCGCTGCTGCGGGCGTGTCAGTTTATGCCTACAAAGGCGAAACGCTGGATGAATACTGGGACTACACCCACCAGATTTTCAACTGGCCTGATGGCAAGCCCTCCAACATGATTCTCGATGACGGCGGCGATGCAACTCTGTTGCTGCATCTCGGCACCGACGCTGCCAAGGATCCCTCTGTGCTGAACAATCCAGGCAGCGAAGAAGAGGTTTGCCTCTTTAACGCCATCAAAAAACAGCTTGCCAAAGACCCAGGTTTTTACGAGCACAACCTCAAAGCCGTGATTGGCGTGACAGAAGAGACCACCACCGGCGTGCACCGCCTAAAAGAAATGTCGGCAAAAGGCACGCTGGCATTTCGTGCAATTAATGTGAATGATTCGGTCACTAAGAGCAAATTTGACAATCTCTATGGCTGCCGTGAGTCACTCGTGGATGCCATCAAGCGGGCTACGGATGTGATGATTGCTGGCAAAGTGGCTGTCGTGTGTGGCTATGGCGATGTGGGCAAGGGCTCCGCACAGGCATTGCGTGCACTGTCTGCCCAGGTCTGGATTACAGAATGCGACCCAATCTGCGCCCTGCAGGCTGCGATGGAAGGCTATCGCGTGGTCACGATGGAGTATGCCGCTGACAAGGCTGACATTTTTGTCACCGCTACCGGCAACAAGAATGTGATCGACTACAGCCATATGGCCAAAATGAAAGACCAGGCGATTGTCTGCAACATTGGCCACTTCGATAACGAAATCGATGTTGTTTCGCTCTCCCAGTGCAAATGGGAAGAGATCAAGCCTCAGGTCGATCATGTGATCTTCCCCGATGGCAAACGCATAATTCTGTTGGCTAAGGGCCGACTGGTAAACCTGGGCTGCGGCACAGGGCACCCCAGCTATGTCATGAGCTCCTCGTTTGCCAACCAGGTTATTGCGCAGATTGAGCTCTACACGCACAAAGACTATTACGAAAACGGCAAAGTCTATGTACTGCCCAAGCATCTCGATGAAAAAGTGGCAAGGCTGCAGCTGCAAAAGCTTGGCGCTCAGCTAACCGAGCTCTCGGAAGACCAGGCTCGCTACATTGGCGTGCCAGTGCAAGGGCCATATAAGCCCGATACCTACCGGTATTAATCAATGGCGCTTGGTTCAAGCGCGGGCAGGCCTGGCCTGAGCCTGGAGTTTTTTCCGCCCAAAAGCAGTGATGCGGCGGAAAAGCTCCTGGCCACGGCAAAGGCCTTGTCAGCCATTAATCCCGACTATGTCTCCGTGACCTACGGCGCGGGCGGCTCCACTCGAGAAGGCTCCTTAGAGACTGTGCGGCAGATGCTCACGGTGTTTCCCGATGTGGCGCCGCATATCTCATGCATTGGCGCAACGACGGAGCAAATGTCTGAGCTGCTTGCTCAGTATCGCGAGCTCGGAGTCAAGCGCCTCGTTGCACTTCGCGGCGACTTGCCATCGGGCTACGGCCAGGGCGGTCAATTTTCGTATGCCACTGACCTGGTGGCGTTTATTCGGAAAACACATGGCGATCACTTCTTAATTGAAGTGGCGGCCTATCCGGAAATTCATCCTCAGGCCAAAAGCGCCCAAGACGACTTAAAGTTTTTCGCGAACAAGGTTGCTGCAGGGGCCAGTGGCGCCATCACACAGTATTTTTTCAACTCGGACGCCTACTTTCGATTTGTTGATGATGCGCATGCGCTTGGCGTTGACATTCCTATCATTCCGGGAATCATGCCGATTACCAATTTCTCCCAGCTCGCACGTTTCTCTGATGCCTGCGGCGCTGAGATTCCGCGCTGGATACGGCAACGTCTCGCAGGCTATGGCGATGATGCCGAATCAATTCAAGCTTTCGGCCTGGAAGTGATTCGGGATTTGTGCGACCAGCTGCTTACTGCTGGAGCTCCGGGACTGCACTTCTACACCATGAACCGAGCCCAACCCACACTCGCAATCATTAAAGCGCTTGACTTTTAAAGCTCTGCCATCCCCGCTCGGTCACGCAGGCATCTAAAACAAGATCATGGGCTTGCCCAAAAGGCTCTGATCGGATCGCCTGCTGAAAACACACGCCAACAAGCCTTGGCCAGGGCTTTGGGGTAGCAGCGATCGTTCGATCGTAAAAGCCTTTACCAGCCCCGAGCCTTCGGCCAAGCGGATCAATTCCGACACAAGGCACTAACCAGGTATCGCACAACAGGCTCTGTGCTTTTGCCGGAACCGACATGCCCATCGCATCCTGAATCAGCGCAGCTCCTGGCTGCCATCGCTGCATCACCAAGGGCTGATCATGCGCCACGACGACTGGCAAAGCCAGCTCAATTCCGCGTGAGTGCCAGGCGCGCCACATTGACATCAAATCGGGCTCGCCACGCCAAGGCAAAAAAACCGAAACCCGCTGCCAGCCCTCCAAAACCGCCCTGGCCGACAAAGCATCCGCAATTTTCTTTTCCGCAACCCGTCGCACGTCGGCCGACATTTGCTCCCGCTGGCCCAAAAGCTTTTGGCGAAGGCGGCCCTTGTGGATTGTCTGGATTTCACCCATTCGCTTGGCCGATTTCAGGGTAAATTTCGTGCTGTGAGGCTTTTGTATCCACTTTTCTTTTCGGGGCTACTGGCGACATCGCTAGCCTACCCGATTGCGGCTCAATCGAACACGAAATCAGCTGTTGCAGAAGATGCTGCACTCATCGTTCAGGCAAAGGCTGCTTTCGAAAAAAATCGAATGGCCGAACTCGAGCGTATTGCCGCAAAGACGAAAGGCCATCTGCTCGCCGCCTGGCCCGACTACTGGGTGCTTCGGTCTCGGATCAGCGGGCCACAAGTCCAAGGCCCAGAAATTCGCCAGCTTGTTGAAAGGTTCTCCAGGCGCCATGCAGGCCATCCCCTTGCAGAACGGGCCCAACAAGACCTGATTGACGCCCTCGCAAAGCGCGGCCTTTGGGAAGATGTTTTTGTTGCGCTCCGAGAAGTTCCCAGCGCTTTGGCCTCGGCGCAAATCACATGTGCCAAATCCAAAGCTAATCTCATTCAATCTTCAGATCGAAGTGCCGCAAGCTCCGCAGCCCAACTTGCAGTCGGCAAAGAATCAGCCGATGCCTGCCTCGCAATGATCGACTATCTTGCTGATAATGATTTGGTCGACAGCACCTACCTACGGCAGCGGCTACGCTGGGCCTCGCAAACCGCCGGACCTGCTGTGCGCGGCCGAATGCTCGACATATTTCAAACCTATACCAAGGGCCATGACCGCGATGCTCGAGGCCCCAGCCCAATTGTCTCCGAGCGGCACTTGGCCGAGACACTACAGTTCACGCGAAGCAACAGCCTGCAAGCCCTACAGACATTTGAACGGTATCGCAAAGGGCTAACCCAAGAGCAAGCGCACTACGCTGCCTTTGCGGTGGGCGCGGCGCTTTGGCAGCGAAGCCACGCAAGCGCATGGCCCATGATTTTAGACGGCTGGCCGAGCGTTCGGCAGCAGCCAGATCTCACATTACAAATGGCGGCAAGGGAGGCCATTCGTCGCTATGAATGGCAACGACTCATCGAAATAATTGACGCAATGAGCATGAGTGCCCAGCAAGAGCCGACCTGGGTCTATTGGAAAGCTGTGGGCCTTGGAGAAACCCAAGGCCGACAACTCGCTATCGAGCTCTTGCAATCACTTCGTCACGACTTCGGGTTTTACGGGCTGCTTGCAAGAGAGCGGCTCGGAGAGCCCGTGCTGATTCCGCAGCCGGCAAACATTTCCTTGGCAAAAGCAGAATTGCGCAGGCTCGATAAAAACCTGGGAATGCAGCGCAGCTATGTCCTTGCGCGCGCCGGACTGCGGGCCGAGGCAGTGCAGGAATGGTCAGCAGCAATGCGCGGAAAGTCCGACGCAGAGCTTTTGCTTGCTGCCCATCATGCGCAAGAGCAGGGCTTAATCGACCGAATGATTGCCGCAGCCGATCGAACAAAACAAGAGCATGATTTCAGGCTACGCTATCCGGCGGCCTTCAAGGAAAATGTGTTGCCCGCAGCCCAGGCCCAATCGATTGACCCTTGGTGGGTGCTCGGACTGATTCGGCAGGAGTCCCGGTTTATCCCCGACATACGATCTTCAGTCGGAGCAACAGGCCTGATGCAAATCATGCCCGCCACCGGCAAGATGCTCGCAAAAAACAGCGGCATCAAAAACCCGGGCAAGCTCTCCCTCACCGACATTGACTTAAACGTGCGGCTCGGAACAAAGTATCTGCGCCAATTACATGACCGGTTTAACGGGTCTGCAGTATTAGCCTCCGCTGCCTACAACGCCGGGCCGGGCCGAGCAGCGAGCTGGCGCTCTGCATTGCCCAAGCCGATCGATGGCGCGGCTTTTGCGGAATCAATTCCGTTTTCGGAAACCCGCGACTATGTCAAGCGCGTCTTGTCGAATGCAGTCTTGTATCACGCAGTCCATAATGGGGGGTCTGCGCCGTCGCTAAAAAAACTCTTGGGTGAGATCGCTCCAGGCGAGTCTTCTTGATTTCTGTGGCGCGGTGAAAGAACCAAAAATCGGAGGAAGAAATGCCCCTGCTTCAGGCTGATGTCGCAATTTTTGGAGGCTCTGGCTTCATTGGCCAGGCGCTTGCCTCTGCGCTGGCCTCCCGAGGGAAGTCAGTGCGAATCATCACCCGAAAACGCGAGCATGCCAAAGCGCTTTGGCCGCTTCCCAAAATAGAAATTGTGGAGGCTAATGCCCACGACGAGGCTGAGCTTTTCGAGGCGCTTGAAAACGCTCAGAGTGTTGTCAATCTGGTAGGCGTGCTTCACAGCAAGCCAGGAAAGCCGTGGGGCCCGGATTTCGATGCGGCCCATGTGAAACTTCCTGCGCGCATTGCACGCTGCATGAACCGTAGAAAAATCAGAAGGCTTGTCCACGTGAGCGCGCTCGGCGCCGCAGAGCATGCGCCATCGATGTACCTGCGGTCCAAGGCAGCGGGCGAGGCGGCGCTTCGGGCCAATCAAGGCATCGATCTCACCATTCTCCGTCCCTCTGTAGTGTTTGGGCCGGGCGATCAGTTTTTAAATCTTTTTGCAAAGCTACAGAGGCTCTCTCCTTTCATTCCCTTGGCAACACCACACGCACGCTTTCAGCCCATTGATGTGCGTGATTTGGCCAATGCTATTGCCAATTGCTTGGAAAGCCCTGAAACGATCGGTAAGCAATATGAGTGCGTGGGGCCTGATGTGCTCACGCTCTATGAGATTGTTCACTGGGCAGGCGTGTATGCCGGCTGTCCAAGGCTCATCTTTCCGCTGCCAGATGGCGCTGCCTGGGCGCAGGCCTGGATCATGGAACATCTTCCCGGCAAGCCACTCATGTCACGGGATAACCTTGCCTCCGCGAGCATCCCCAATGTGGGCTCCGCGCCGATGTCGCCTGAGCTTGGCATCGAAAAGCCGCACTCCCTGCATGCTGTTGCGCCCACCTATCTCGGAAAAGAGTCCCCCCGACAAAGACTCTCGGATCGGCGTGCAAAAACCTGAGCTTGCCCAAATACTGTTTCCGGAATCCGATGCGGTTTTAGCGAAACTGCCGAGCCAAGCAAAAATATTTTGTGTTGGCGGCGCCGTGCGCGATCTGCTACTCGGCAACCCAAGCGCTGATCATGACTACGTCGTGGTTGGGGCAAGCGTTGATCAGATGCTGCAAGCGGGCTTTACGCCCGTGGGCAAGGACTTTCCTGTTTTTCTGCACCCCGATTCTCATGACGAATACGCATTGGCCCGCACCGAGCGCAAATCGGGCAAGGGCTACAAGGGATTTGTGTTTAGCGCCGACCCCAGCGTGACGTTGGAAGAAGACCTTGGCCGTCGTGACCTAACAATCAATGCCATTGCAATCAATGCGTTGGGCGAGGTCGTTGACCCCTTCAACGGCATTGACGACTTGCAAAACAAAATCCTGCGGCATGTCAGCAGCGCGTTTTCAGAAGATCCCGTCAGACTCTTGCGTCTTGCCCGATTTCTTGCCCGTTGGCCTGAATTTGAAGTGGCAAAAGAGACACTCGACTTATGCAAAACAATTGTTGCCAACGGAGAAGCAAACGCTTTAGTCGCAGAGCGGGTGTGGCAAGAGGTGCAAACAGGCTTAATGGAGCTGCAGCCGTCACGCATGATTGAACTGCTTCAAGGCTGCGGCGCATGGCAGGCCATTACCCAAGATAGCCCGATGATTGAGCAAGAGACGCTGCAACAGCTTGATCGCGCTGCTCAAAAAAAACTGCCGCTCGAAGCTCGATTTGGCCTGCTTGTGCACAACCGCGGTGGAGCATCGTTTGGCGCTACGCGATTCAAGACGCCTAAGGCCTGCCAGGAATTTGCCGAGCTCCTGGCCCGAGCAGCCCACAATCCCCCTCAGGAGCCGAGCAGTCCCGAATCTTTTTTAGACTGGCTGTTTTCAACCGACTTTCAGCGCAGGCCCGAACGCTTTTCGATGTTGTTAGAGTGCATGGCCCTGGAGGGGGGCGATCCATCGCAGATCTCTTTGCTTAGAGAAATTGCGGCGTTTTTTAGCGCACCTGCAGCCCTTGAAAAAATTTCGAGGGCCGCTCAGGATGCAGAGGAGAAAAAATCCTCGGTTAAACAGGCTGTGGAGCAGGCAAGGCTGCTGATTCTTAAGGCCCACCCAAGGTTTTCACAAAGACGCTAAGCGGTCTCCGCCTGAGAACCCCTCTGCATAAAGCGCATCTCGAACAGATTCAGAAAACCCTTTTGTCAAGAGCATGACCTTGAATACTTCGCCCATTTCCGATTCATTAAGGAGTTTTTGCAACGATTGGGAAATAAGCACGCGCGAGCGCTCATCTTTTGCCTGTAAAAGCGCCTTCTCGGCCAACTCGAGCACGCCTGCATTCATCAGAAATCGTGCCTGAGTAACAAAGCCATCAACTTGAAAACCTGCCTGCTGGGCTTGAAATGCCACAGCGGAAAAATTCACATGAGAAGTGAGGTCTTGCTGGCCCGCACGTTCGAGCAAGGCCTCAAATGAATCAAGTCGCCGATGGCGGGAGTGCGCGCAGAGCGTTCCTTGAACCCTTCCTGGCTGATCCAGCTCGCTTTCACAAAAACCATAATCAATTAGCAGCACCGCCCCATAGTCCACTGACTCGGCAAGCGATTTAAGCCAGGGGGCGGTCCACAGGCAGGCCTCGCCCCGAAAACCCGAAGCCCAAGGCAGACCTCGATTGGCTGCCAGTTGGGCGCGCCTGATGACATGGCTTTTCAAGGGCTCCTGTGCGGGCCTGGCCGCCCACTGAAACACAGGCTCGGGGCCTGGCGGCAAATTGCAAGTCACGCCCCACTCGAGCACTCGGTCACCGGCCTGCCATTCAAAGCACTTCACAGGCATGGCATCAAGCAGTTCGTTAGCAATCACCAAGCCCGAAAATCCAGGCGCAAGTTCCGCCCTCCAAGAAACATTGTTAAATGATGCGAGCTTTTCACGCTGCAGAGCCTTTAAACCCGCGCTGAGCTCAATCATCTCGAAAGAAAGCGCGCATCCCTCATCCGCCGCCTCGCGCAAAAGCTCCGCCGCTAACTCGCCAGGGCCACCCCCAAACTCTCGAATGCGCGCAGCAGCGCCCGGGCGCAACTCCCGAGACCATCGCCATATCGTCTGCGAGAGCCAGGGGCCGATCATTGGCGCTGTCTCAAAATCGCCCCGTGGCCCAAAGGGCTCGCCACCACCACAGTAATAGCCCTGGCCCGGCTCATACAGCGCCATATTCATAAAAACATCAAAGCCAACCCATCCACCTGCCAGGCCGATTTGATCCTGAATTTTCTGAGCGAGGGATCTCATGGGGGAAGAGGGTATCAAAGCTAAACTATCGATGATGCAAGCAAATCCCTCACAGCCTCAACGCCAAAGCGCCAAGGCCTGCCTCGTCACTGGCGCCGCTGATCGGCTTGGCCACAGCATTGCACTCGCCATGGCCGATGCGGGCTGGGATATTGCAATTCATTACCGCAATTCAAAAGAAAAAGCCCTTCGACTCGCTGAGACAGTGCAAGCAAAAGGAAGAAAAACAGCTTTGCTGCAAGCCGATCTCAGCGACTCCGCCCAGGCATGCGCGCTGATCAGCCAGGCTTTTAACGCTTTGGGGCATTTATCCTGTCTGATCAATAACGCTTCGGGGTTTGAATTTGATCGGCCTGAAAATCTTAATCCCGAACTTGCCGCCAAAATGTTTCAAGTCAATGCGATTGCGCCATGCCTGCTCACCCAAGCTCTCTATCAGCAGCTCAAGCCCATGCATACGCACGGCAGTGACCCGATTGGTGTGGCAATTCATTTGCTTGACCAGAAACTTGCGAATCCGAACCCAGACTTTTTCTCCTATACGCTTGCCAAAGCCGCCCTGCACGAAGCCATGCGCCTGCAAGCGATGGCTTTTGCGCCAGTGATGCGGGTTGTGGGGCTTGCCCCTGGCCTGACACTGCCCTCCGGCGACCAGACCGCAGAAGAGTTTCGGAAAACCCGAACCATGGCACCGCTCGGAGATACCAGCCGCCCCGAGGAAGTTACACAGGCCGTGGTCTGGCTTGCCCAGGCCCGGGCAGTCACAGGCACTATGCTGCTCGTCGATGGCGGCCAACACCTCATGGCACAGCCTCGAGATGTGATGATGATGGTGCGCCCATGATGCTTGCAGACCCTCGGCTCAAAGACTGTCGCCGAATTTTTCTAAAAGATTTTTCAATCGATGCCTCGATTGGATTTCACGAGTTTGAAAAACGAGCCCGCCAACGCGTACTCATCAGCGTCGACCTGTTTGTCGCCATCGAGCACAGCACATCAGCCCATGATGATGTCGCTGATGTGATTGATTACGACTTTATCCGTCAGTCAATCGTGTCGGTTGCCCAGTCACGCCACTTCAATCTGCAGGAAACGCTGATCGATGAAATTTGTAGGCTTTGTCTGGCCCAGCCGGGCATCCGGGCCGCCCGGGTTGAAAGCCAAAAGCCCGATGTTTATGCCGACTGCAAGACCGTCGGCATCGAAGTCCTTCGTTTTGCCGGAGGACTCGCCTGATGGGCAATCACGACAAGCAGGCCTTTGAGGCCAACAAGCTCTCTAAACGACTTCACCGGCTCACCGGCCAGGCCATTATTGATTTCAACATGATTGAGGCCGGGGACCGGGTCATGGTCTGCATGTCGGGCGGAAAAGACAGCTATGGCCTGCTCGATATTTTACTGAGCCTTCAGGCGCGTGCGCCAATTGAATTTGAAATTGTGGCAGTCAATCTTGACCAAGGCCATCCAGGCTTTCCGAAAGAAATCTTGCCCAACTACCTCACATCTCGCGGCGTGAGCTTTCACATCGAAACCCAAGACACGCATGCCATCGTCAAACGGGTCATTCCCGAGGGCAAGACCATGTGCTCGCTTTGCTCACGGCTGCGCAGAGGCATTTTGTATCGGGTGGCCACCGAACTGAAGGCCACAAAGATTGCCCTTGGCCATCACCGCGATGACATCTTGCAGACATTTTTTCTCAACTTGTTTTTTGGCGGCAAGCTCAAGTCCATGCCACCCAAGCTCGTCAGTGATGACGGCCGGCATATCGTGATCCGGCCATTGGCCTACTGCGAAGAAAAAGACCTTGAACATTGGGCCGAGCACCGAAGCTTTCCCATCATTCCGTGCGACTTATGCGGTAGCCAAGAAAACCTTCAGCGCCAACAAGTCAAACGCATGCTGCAGGAATGGGAGAAGAAACACCCGGGACGCATCGAGTCAATGTTCCAAGCCTTGAGCAATGTCGCGCCCTCCCACCTGCTTGATCCAAAGCTCTACAACTTTGCAAGTCTTGCGCCGAGCGGCCGCCAAGATGCAGAGGGCGATCTCGCTTTCGACGCGCTTGATTTTGAAATCCCACAAAAAGCAGAGCAAACTCTCGCCTTCGTGCCTTCTCAAAATCCCTCAAAAGACGCGCCCTAGCCGCTCATGCAATCGTTTTTCAGGCTCCTGACAATCCTGCGCACCGTATTGCGCTACGGCCTTGATCAAATGGCCCTAGATGGTGCCGCTAACACCTTCGACTCCAGGCTGCTCAATGCCCTGCTGGCTCTGTCCCGGGTCGGCAGGCGGCCCAAGGCGCCGCGAGGCGAGCGCCTGCGCATGGCCCTTGAGGATCTCGGCCCCATTTTTGTGAAATTCGGCCAAGTGCTCTCCACCCGTCGTGATGTTTTGCCAGAAGACATTGCCGATGAACTTGCCAAGCTTCAGGATCGCGTGCCGCCTTTTGACTCCAAGACTGCTGTCCGAAAAATCGAGGCTTCATTGGGAAAGCCGATTTCTGAAATTTTCTCCGACTTTGATGAGACTCCTGTCGCGAGCGCCTCCATTGCCCAGGTGCATTTCGGGAAACTAATTGACGGCCGAGAAGTCGCCATCAAGGTGCTGCGGCCAGGCATGCTCGAGATCATCGAGCAAGATCTAGGCCTTTTAAAGCTTATTGCCCGCTTTGTTGCCCGCTTTTCTTCCGATGGCCGAAGGCTCAAACCCGTTGAAAACGTCGAAGAGTTTGATGGTTATCTGCATGATGAGCTCGACTTGGTGCGAGAAGCTGCCAATGCAAGTCAGCTACGTCGAAACTTTGAAGATTCGACGCTTTTGAAAATTCCCGAGATGATCTGGGATTACTGCAAAACCGATGTCATTGTGATGGAGCGCATCTACGGCATACCGATTAATCGCTTCGATCGGCTTCAAGCCGAGGGCATTAACTTAAAGCAACTGGCTCGAGAAGGCGTGGAGATTTTTTTCACCCAGGTGTTTCGAGATGGCTATTTTCATGCCGACATGCATCCCGGAAATATTCTGGTGGCCGATCGGGGGCCGCACTTTGGCCATTACATTGCCCTGGATTTCGGCATCATTGGCACGCTTTCTGAAACCGACAAAAACTATCTCGCCCAGAATTTCCTGGCATTTTTCCGTCGGGACTACCGACGGGTAGCCGAGCTTCATGTGGAGTCGGGCTGGGTGCCCGCGGAAACGCGAATTGATTCGCTTGAGTCTGCGATTCGCGGGGTTTGCGAGCCTTACTTTGACCGGCCGCTCAAGGAAATTTCTCTGGGCCAAGTTCTGGTTCGGCTCTTTGCAGCCTCAAGGCGTTTTCATGTCGTCATACAGCCTCAGCTCACCTTGCTGCAAAAAACCCTGCTCAATGTCGAGGGCCTTGGACGCCAGCTTGATCCAGACCTGGATCTGTGGAAAACCGCCATGCCTTTTTTGGAGCGGTGGATGAAAGAGCAAATCGGGTTTGCCGCACTCCGAAACTCCCTCCGAAAAGAGTCTGAGCGCTGGGCCCTTACCTTGCCGCAGCTCCCAAGGCTGGTGCATCAGGCCCTCAAAAGCGCGAATCAGGATAACCCGCATGCACTTCAGCAGCAGATTGATGTCTTAATGCGTTCCCAGCGACAATCGCGCCAGCTCCTGCTGGTGATTATCGGGCTTTTAATTGCTTTGCTGGCAGTGCTCGGGCTGGCGCTGGCCGAGCCGTATTTCCTGTTTCACTAACCTGATCGAGGGCTTCTACTATGCTGCTTGGATTCGTCATTGCTTATCTGGTGATTTCAATTGCGATTGGCTTGTATGCCGCTACAAAAGTCCATAACGCTCGCGATTACATCACCGCGGGTCGAAACCTTCCTATGCCATTTATCTTGGCCATGGTGTTTGCCACCTGGTTTGGGGCGGAGACTGTTCTGGGAATTTCGGCCACATTTCTGGAGGAAGGCTTTCGCGGGCTGATCTCTGACCCGCTGGGTGCCTCACTATGTCTGGTGTTATTTGGCTTGGTGTTTGCACGGCCCTTGTATCGCATGAACCTCATTACCTTGGGTGACTTTTTCCGAATTCGCTACAACCGGCAGGCTGAGCTGGTTATCTCGATTTGCATCATCGTGTCCTACCTCGGCTGGGTATCGGCCCAGATCATGGCCCTTGGGCTGGTCTTCAATGTCTTGTCCGAGGACCTGATCTCCATGAACCAGGGCATGATAATTGGCTCTGGGGTCGTGCTGGTTTACACCCTATTTGGAGGCATGTGGTCAGTTGCAATGACAACTTTCGTGCAAATGATCGTCATTGTGGTGGGCCTTCTTCTGGTCACAAGCAATGCAGCAGACCAGGCCGGCGGTGTTGCAACGGTGGTGGCCAAAGCATCGGCAGAGGGCAAATTTGAGTTTCTGCCAACACTTGATGTGGTCGATATTCTGGGCTGGATGGCAGCACTCTTTACCATGATGCTGGGCTCAATTCCTCAACAAGATGTCTTCCAGCGCGTCAATGCCGCGAAAAACGAAAAGGTTGCGGTGTGGGGAACAACCCTGGGCGGAATTGCCTACTTTTTCTTTGCAGCTGTGCCGCTTTTTCTCGCCTATTCGGCAAGCATGATTGACCCTGAGATGGTCAAAAAGCTTATGGAAGTTGATTCGCAGCTAATTCTGCCCACCCTAATCATCGAGCACATGCCCATTTATATGCAGGTTATCTTCTTTGGCGCACTGCTGTCGGTGATTATGAGCACGGCTTCGGGCACCCTGCTGGCACCTTCTGTGACGTTCACAGAAAACGTGCTCAAGGGGTTTATTCCCCGCATGACCGATCAACAATTCCTGTGGGCAACTCGGCTCACGGTGCTCACATTCACTGTGATGGTGACTTACTACGCCATCGCAACCGATGAAAGCATTCATGACATGGTTGTCAATGCCTATCGAATTACCCTTGCCGGAGCCTTTGTGCCTCTGGCAGCCGGGCTCTTTTGGAAAAAAGCAAGCAATCTTGGCGCGGGGTTGGCGATCTCTTTCGGGCTGTCCACGTGGCTCATTCTCGAGTTCACGGGCATTCAAGAGCCCGTTGAGCCTCAGTTCTTCGGCCTGTTTGCCAGCTTGATCGGCATGATCCTTGGCTCCATGATTTCTCCAAACCGTGCCCATGGCCACGGAGGGCAGCCCAAGCACGTATGAATATCGTCATACTCGCCGCCGGCAAGGGCACGCGCATGAAATCTGCGCTGCCCAAGTTCCTGCACCCGCTGGGGGGCAGGCCTATGCTCGACCATGTGCTGTCTAACGCAATGGCCCTAGCGCCTAAAAAAATCATCTTGGTTGTTGGGCATGGCGCAGAGGCTGTGAAAACACATATTCAAAAAAACTGGGCAGCAGCGCCAATTGAATTCGCCCTGCAAGATCCGCCGCAGGGCACTGGCCACGCCGTTCAGCAGGCCATTCCCTTGATGGATAAAAGCGACCTAACTTTGGTGCTTTACGCCGATGTGCCTTTGGTTCGAAGTCAAACACTTCTTGAGCTGCTCAATGCGGCAAAAACCAGCAATGGCTTATCGGTGCTAACCGCAAAGCTTGCAGACCCAAGCGGCTATGGCCGAATTGTCCGCAATGCCCAGGGCACTTTAGCGCGTATCGTTGAAGAAAAAGATGCCGATGCTGCCACGCGCGCCATCAATGAAATCAATACGGGCATGCTGGCAGCCCCCACTCAAAAGCTTATCGAGTGGCTTGGAAGGTTGACGAACGACAATGCCCAAAAAGAGTTTTACCTCACTGACGTGATTGAAATGGCTGCAACGCAGGGCATGCCTGTTCATTCCGCCTCCCCTCAAAGCCCGGAGGAGATCATGGGCATCAACAGCCAATCCCAGCGCGCAGAGACAGAACGAGCGCTTCAAAAACGGCTCGCCCAGAAATTGATGGAGCAAGGGGTCTGCCTGGCAGACCCCTCTCGCATTGACATACGAGGCGAGCTCGTCTGCGGCTCCGATGTTTTCATTGATGTGGGTTGTGTTTTTGAAGGCAAGGTTACGCTTGAAGCCGGTGTGCGGATTGGGCCGCACTCTTTGATTCGAGACAGCGTGGTCAAGGCGCATGCCGTCATTGAGGCTTTTTCACACCTTGAGCAGGCGGAAGTCGGCGCACAGGCTATCGTAGGCCCCTACGCGCGGCTTCGGCCGGGCGCAATGCTTGGAGAAGGCGCCCATGTCGGTAACTTTGTCGAGATCAAAAACACACAGCTCGGGCCGCGCTCCAAGGCGAATCATCTCAGCTATCTTGGCGATGCTGTCATTGGCAGCCGCGTTAACATCGGTGCCGGCACCATCACCTGTAACTATGATGGCGCGGAAAAACATCGCACGATCATTGAAGACGATGTATTTATCGGCTCTGACACTCAGCTTGTTGCGCCTGTTTCCATCGGAAAGGGCGCCACACTCGGTGCTGGCACCACCCTGACCCAAGACGCCCCCGCCAATGAGCTCACACTCTCCCGAACACGACAAGTCACTGTGAAGGGCTACAAGCGCCCGCATAAAAAGGCCCATTAATCATGTGTGGAATCGTTGGGGCAGTGAGTAGTGCCGTCTCAAAACGGAATGTCGTTAGCGTACTGCTCGAAGGCTTAAAAAAGCTGGAATACCGCGGCTATGACTCTGCCGGCTTAGCGATCCTGGATAAAGCGTCAATCGCGCGGATCCGGGCTGTCGGAAGGGTGGCAGAGCTTGAAGCCCAAGCTAAAGATCTATCGTCTCAGCTTGGCATTGCCCACACCCGCTGGGCAACACATGGCGGAGTCACAGCCAAAAACGCGCACCCCCATTTATCGGAGGGCAATGGGTTTCAGGTCTGCGTCGTGCACAACGGCATTATTGAAAACCACGAATCGCTTCGTCGCACGCTTGAGGCCCAGGGCTATGTCTTTGAGTCAGAAACCGACACAGAAGTCATTGCGCACCTCGTGCACCAACAACGCAGCCACACCCAAGACCTGACCGCAGCCGTTGCAAAAGCACGCGAAAAGCTACAAGGCGCCTTTGCAATCGCCGTCATTTGCAGCAAAGATCCTGGTGTTTTAGTTGGCGCCAGGCAAGGCGCGCCGCTATTGATTGGATTGGGCTCCAGGCCCGATGCCCCAGAAAATTTCTTGGCTTCTGACACCTCGGCACTGCTGCAAGTCACGCGAACTATCATTTATCTCGAAGATGGCGACCTGGCGTGCTTGCGCGCCAACGCCGTTGAAATTTTCAACGCTGCAAATGCGCCGATTCAACGCACACCTGTCATCAGCAGCCTCTCGCTCGATGCCATTGAGCTTGGGCCCTATGCCCACTACATGCAAAAAGAAATTTTTGAGCAGCCCGGGGCAGTGGCTGCAACCATTGAAGAGGTGATTGGTGCACAGGCGCTTGCCCCCACACTATTTGGACATGAAGCAGCCCAGGCCTTTTCCAGCACTCAACAAGTGCTAATCCTGGCCTGTGGCACCAGCTATCACGCTGGAGTGGTGGCGAAATACTGGCTTGAGTCGCTTGCAAAAATTCCAGTCAATGTTGAGATTGCCAGCGAATATCGCTATCGCGATAGCGTGATGCTGCCCGGCACTCTAGTGGTCACTATTTCACAATCGGGCGAAACTGCGGACACACTCGCCGCTTTGCAATTCGCAATTGCGCAAGGCGCGCAATCCAGCCTTGCGATTTGCAACGTTCCTGAGTCGGCCCTGATTCGTGGCTCAACTCTGAAGTTCCTCACCAGAGCCGGCCCCGAGATTGGCGTAGCCTCCACCAAGGCCTTTACCACTCAGCTTGTATCGCTATTTTTGCTCGCCTTGGTACTAGCCAAAATACGAAATCGTTTGCAAGCAAGCGAAGAGCAACAGTATCTGAGCCAGCTTCGGCATTTGCCAGCGGCAATCCTACATGTATTAGAAGCGGAAGAAGAGTTCAAGCGCTGGGCCATGCAGTTCGTGAATAAACACCACGCGTTATTCTTGGGCCGCGGCATTCACTACCCGATTGCGCTCGAAGGCGCGCTCAAGCTCAAAGAGATCAGCTATATCCACGCTGAGGCCTACGCAGCAGGAGAGCTTAAGCATGGTCCGCTTGCCTTGGTCGATGCCAACATGCCTGTGGTCGCCGTTGCTCCCAACGACCAGCTCGTTGAAAAACTCAAGAGCAACTTACAGGAGGTGCGCGCCCGCGGAGGCATGCTTTACGTGGTGGCCGACAAAGGCTCGGGCCTGCATGCCACCGACGGCGTGCAGGTGATCACTCTTGGCGACCATGCGGGCCTGCTCTCTCCAATTCTGCACGTCATTCCCCTGCAGCTTTTGGCCTACCACGTAGCACTTGCGCGTGGCAACGATGTTGACAAACCGCGCAACCTGGCAAAGAGCGTGACGGTAGAATAAGGGCGGGCTCATTGACAGGAGTACATCATGCGCATTGCCGTTGCCGTTGACGGTTCGGAAAATTCTCTTCGCGCCGTGCGTTATGGCCTTGAGCTTGCGAACAAGCTTAAGCAGGTCCCCTCAGTAGTGCTGCTCAATGTCCATATCTCTGCCCTGATCTCTCCGGTGGCGCGGGGCATCGACCGAAAACAGGTCGAGCAGTATATGGATGAAATTTCCGAGCAAGAGTTAGCCCATGCAAAGACTCTTGTAAGCCAAGCAGGCTTTTCTGCCGATGTGGTCAAGGGTCACGGAGAAATCGTGCCGACCATTCTTGAAATCATCAAAAAAGAAAGCATTGACCTTCTTATCGTTGGCGGCAAAGGCCGAAGCAGCTTAGCCGATCTGCTGATCGGCTCAACAACCACCAAGCTGATTAGCCATTGCCCGATTCCTGTGACGGTCGTGAAGTAGGCACTGTAGAGAGGCGGTTTTTAATCAAGGCCAGCATCACAATGCCTGGCAAAGCAGCGGCCGTTGAGAACAGAAAAAACGGCGCCCAACCCCAGTCCGAGGCTGTGATGCCCGCCACTGGCCCTACGACCACGCGGCCGATTGAGGCCAGCGCAGAGAGCAAAGCAAATTGCGTTGCGGTAAAGCGAGCATCACAAAGGGTCATCAGCAAGGCCACAAAGGCTGCCGTTCCCATTCCGCCGGCAAGATTTTCCAGCAACACCACCACAGTCATTGCAGGCAGTGTCGCGGGGTAGGCAGCGAGATACCAAAAGCCAAGATTGGTAATCGCCTGCAGCACTCCGAAAATAACAAGTGCAGTCCAAAGCTGAATGCGTGACATCAGCAGCCCACCCGCCAAGCCGCCAACAAGCGTGGCAAGCAGCCCAACGCCTTTATTCACAGCTCCCACTTCTGCAGGCGTAAAGCCTGCACCGCGAATTAAGAATGCAGTGGACAGGCTGCCCGCAAAAGCATCGCCGAGTTTGTAAAAAACAATGGTGACCAGAATCAGAATTGCGCCATTGCGGCTGAAAAACTCCCGAAAAGGATCCACCACTGCACGCAGCAACGATCTCGGCGCAGGCGCCTGCGAAGGCTCGGGTGCAAATGCTGCAACCACTGCAAGCACCACACAGAAAACGGACATCAGGCCATACACCCCAGCAAAGCCAAGATAAAGGTCGGCCAACATCAAAGCCAGGCCTCCCGAGGTCAGCATCGCCAGACGGTACCCCACCACAGACCATGCCGCGCCAAGCCCGCGCTGCGACACAGTCAGCGACTCGGCCCGCCAGGCATCAAACACGATGTCAAAGCTTGCGGAAAACAAAACCAGAGCAAATGCCAGGGCGGCAATGCCCCAAAGGCTTGAGGCAAGCTGGCCCGGAGTTTGCTGAGACATGCCAAACAGCACCAGGGCCATAGCGAGCTGCAAAAAAACAAGCCAGGCCTTTCGCCGCCCTCCCCAGCCTCCCAAAGGAATTCGATAGCGATCCAGCATGGGGGCCCAGACAAATTTGTAGGTGTAGGGCAGCCCCAAGAGGGTGAGCCAGCCAAGGGTCTTCAAATCGACATTTTCAACCGTCAACCATGCCTGCAAGGTCCCCGCCGAAAGGGCCAGGGGCAGGCCGCTGGCAAACCCTAGAATAAGGGTCATCGTCAAAAGAATTCGGCTTGGCGGCAGGCTTTGTGCAACACCTGGGGATGAACTGTTCTGGTCGGCTTGGCTCAAAGGGATCCGGGCGGTTTAATTGACATTGAATCTGCCGTATTGTCTTCGCTTATGAAAATTTCTGCTTCATTGTTTGGAAAACTCCTTGCCACCGGATTCTTGCTCGCATTGGCAGGCTGCCAGACCACAGCCTCAAGCAACCCCGCAGCCCGTGGCCCCGCCGATGGCATCCCCGTAGAGCAGCCCTCTCAGCTGCGCAGCCTTGTTCCCGCTGCCCAGCTCGAGCGGGCCGCAGGGCAGCAATTCGCGAAAATGAAACAGGCGGCCAGCAAAAAAAATCAGCTGGCTCCCGATGACCACCCTCAGCTCATTCGTCTCAGAAAAATTGCCGCTCAGCTCAAGCCCCATGCCTACTTGTGGAATGAAAATGCAAGGAATTGGCCTTGGGAAATACAGCTTTTTCTGAATGACTCGATCAATGCTTTTTGCATGCCCGGCGGAAAGATCGGTTTTTACAGCGGGATTCTTGAGAAACTGAAACTCACCGATGACGAAGTAGCCGTGATCATGGGCCATGAAATGGCCCATGCCCTGCGCGAACACTCTCGGGCACAGCTTGCCAAAAACCAGCTCACCGGCCTTGGCGCAAGCGTTCTGTCCTCGGTGCTTGGGGTGGGCGATGTTGGCAGAGCCCTCATGGATTACGGCGTGCAGCTCACGATGCTGAAGTTTTCCCGCGATGATGAAAATGATGCGGACCTAGTCGGGCTTGACATCTCTTCACGCGGCGGATTTGACCCGCGGGCCGCTGTGACACTCTGGCGGAAAATGTCAGCGGCGTCAAAAGGTACGCCACCCCAGTGGCTCTCCACCCACCCTTCTAGCTCAAACAGAATTAATCAAATCGAGCGCAATCTTGACTTCGCGCTGCCGCTTTACGCTAAAGCAATCGGCAAAACGATCGAAACCCTGCCGCCAGACCCTAGGCTTTAGTCGCCTAAACAACGCCCCACTGGTCGCGATAGGCCTGCACGGCCGCCCAGTGATGGGCAAGCTCGCGATCATCACTGGATTGCAGAAATTTCAGTAAGTCCGCAAGGGTTGCGATTGCAATAACAGGAATTCCAAAAAGATCCTGCACCTCCTGCACCGCCGATTGTTTTGTTGGCACCTGCGCAGTGCCGCCCCTTTCCATTCGATCCAAGGCGATCAACACTGCGGCAGGCGTTGCGCCATGGGAGCGAATGATCTCCACCGACTCACGCACTGAGGTACCTGCGGAAATCACATCATCGATAATAAGGACGCGGCCTTTGAGCTCTGCACCCACCACGGTGCCGCCTTCGCCATGGTCTTTTGCCTCCTTGCGGTTATAGGCAAATCCAATATCGTGGCCTTCTTGAGCCAAGGCAACCGCAGTGGCGCTCGCAAGGGTGATGCCTTTGTATGCGGGACCATACAACATGTCTGCATGAAGCCTACCATCGAACTCGGCTGCTAAAAATGTCTTGGCGTAAAACCCCGCAAGCCTGCCCAAGAGTCCGCCGTGATGGAACAAGCCAGCGTTGAAAAAATAAGGGGAAGTGCGGCCAGCCTTCGTGACAAAGCTGCCAAACCGAAGCACGCCTGCTTGAATGGCAAATCGGATAAAAGACTGGTCGGTAGACTCCGAAGGAGCATGCTTCATGATGCGAGAATATAACGCATGCGTATCATTTCCTTAAACCTCAACGGCATTCGCTCTGCCGCAAAAAAAGGGGCGCTCGCTTGGATCGCCCAACAACATGCCGATGTCATTTGTGTCCAAGAGCTCAAGGCACAAGAGGCAGACCTGCGCGACGAGCATCTTGCAGTGGTTCATAACGACCGCACCCTGAAGGGCCACTTTTTTGCGGCACAGAAAAAAGGCTACAGCGGGGTGGGCCTCTACACCGACCGGGCCCCAAGCCGTCTCATTCGAGGCATGCAGGTGCAAGAGTTTGACGATGAAGGCAGGCTGATTCGTGCCGACTTCGATGGCGATCACAGCCCCCTGATGCACGGTGGCAGACGCCGTGCGCTTGCCGTCATCAGCGTTTACCTTCCCTCGGGCTCCGCTTCAGAAGATCGGCAGGCCTCAAAATTCAGATTTCTGGAAGCGTTTTATCCGATCTTGGCGGGGTGGATGAGAGAGTCTCGAGAAACCGGCCGTGAGTTCGTGATCTGTGGCGACTGGAATATCGCCCACCATGAGATCGACCTGAAGAATTGGAAGGGCAACCTCAAAAATTCAGGCTTTTTGCCGCAAGAGCGAGACTGGCTTACCCAGGTCTTCGATACGCTCGGCTGGGTCGATGTGTTTCGAAAACTCGACCCTCGGCCAGAGCAATACACCTGGTGGAGCCAGCGGGGCCAGGCCCGAGCGAAAAATGTCGGCTGGCGAATCGACTATCAGATTGCAACGCCTGATCTAGCGGCTATGGCCAAGGCCGCAGCGATACACACGGCCGATTATTTCTCAGATCATGCCCCACTGATAATTGATTACTAAGGCTGGGCCAGGCTCTTTAACTTGCGGCGCTCGTTGCGAATTTCTTTTCGCTCCGCGCGGCTTAGCGTTGCCATCATGGCCTTGCGTTCCTGCTTGATGGACTCTTTGTGCTCCTTGGAAAGCTTTTTCCACTCCACATGCATTTGATCGTGAATCGTCTTACGCTCCTGCAAGCTTAATGACTCCATTTTTTGCTGAAGCTTGTCTCGGTAAGCGCGACGCTCATCGGGTTTGGCAGATGCCATGGATTCGCGAAGCTTGCGACTGTAAGCCAGCCGCTCTTCAATGCTCAACCGGGCCGCCTCACGCGGATCCATGGGCTCAGGCAAAGCGGCCAACGAAGACAGGCTAATAAACATCAAAGCAAGGCTTGCAACAATCAGGCACAGGCGGGTTTTCATCAAATGGCTCATCAGTCTTTCCTCTCATTTCTTGACGATTGATAAGCCACTATGCCGACTGGCAAAATGAATCAGCCGTAAGTACTACCCGCTCTACTTCCTCAACGCAGAATCATTCGGGCTGCCCGCTCGGCGATCAACATCACGGGAGCATTGGTATTGCCTGAAGTGATCGACGGCATGCTGGAAGCATCAATCACGCGCAGCCTGGACACTCCACGAACCCGGCACTCAGAATCAAGCACCGTCATGCCGTCAAATGCCTGGCCCGCATCGGACACCCTGCCCATGGCACAGGTTGAAACCGGATGAAAAATCGTGGTGCCCAAATCTCCTGCCGCTTTTTCGAGCTCCGCATCGGTCCGCAGGTCGGGGCCAGGCAAAAGCTCTTTAGGATGATATGGGGAAAGTGCCTGGCTTTGCATGATTTTTCGAGTGAGACGCAGGCCGCTGATTGCAACCCTTCGATCATGCTCGGTCGAAAGGTAATTACAAAATATCTTAGGAGCTGCCATTGGATCAGGGTGAGCCGCCCTGATCCATCCGCGCGAGCTTGGACGAAGGTTGCAAACACTTGGCGTAATTGCATTAAACGAATGCAAAGGCTCGCCAAACTTTGGCAAAGACAGCGGCTGAACATGCCACTCCATGTCGGGGGTTGGCTCTTGCTCAGAGCTCCTCGCAAATGCGCCTAATGTTGAGGGCGGCATCGTCATGGGGCCTGTGCGAAAAAATGCGTACTGCAATCCCATGCCAATTCGCGTAAAAATATTTTTGTACAAGGTGTTGACGGTCTTGCAATTCTCAACCTGATAGACAGTGCGAATCTGCAAATGATCCTGCAGGTTTTCGCCAACCCCAGGCAGGTCAATGAGCGGTGAAATGCCCAGTGAATGTAAATGCTGGGCCGGGCCAATGCCTGATACCTGCAGCAAATGCGGCGAGCCCACGGCACCCGCGCAAAGAATCACTTGATCCCTTGCGAAGATGGTCTGTCGGTTGCCCTCGTGCAAAACTTCAAGCCCTGTGGCCTCATGCTGTGCTCCAGCCCATGCCTTGCGCGAATACACCGATTGGTTTTGCGTGGCAGGCGCAATTGGCTTTGTTAAAACACGCAAGACATGGGCGCGCGTCATGACCGTCAGATTTTTTCGATGCCGCACGGGATGCAAAAAAGCATCGGCCATCGACCATCGCACGCCGCGTTTCTGGGTCATCTGAAAGTAGGCGCAACCTGAATTGTCGCCACGATTGAACTCTTCAATCGGTGCAATGCCCTGCTCGGCTGCTGCCGCTCGCCAGGCATCAAGAATCTCCCAGCGCACACGTGCAGCCTCCACACGCATCTCTCCGCCTGCGCCATGCCATGGGTTGGCGCCGCCAAAATAATCTTCGATCGATTTGTAAACCTCCAAGGCGCTATCCCATGCCCAGCCTTGATCGCCAGTCGCGGCAGCCCAACGGCTGTAATCGCTGGCCTGGCCGCGCATGTAAATCATGGCGTTGATGGAAGAACAGCCTCCGATTACCTTGCCCCTTGCATAGTGAATGGAGCGCCCACCGAGCCCTGGGTCGGGCTGCGTAGCAAAACACCAGTCAGTACGCGGGTTGGCAATGGTGAACAAATAGCCGACCGGGATCTTGATCCAAATCCAGTCGTCTTCTGCGCCTGCCTCGATCAGCAACACGCGATGAGACGGATCAGCAGAGAGCCGATTTGCCAGCAGGCAGCCTGCGCTGCCTGCGCCAACAATCACCGTGTCAAACTGCATAGTGCTTAAACCGAAGCTCCTCAGAATACGGATAGACATCATCGAGCAGGCCGTGACTAATGCGAGCCTGCTGGGCGATCCAGTACTCCGGCGTCAACAGATCGGCGTGATAACGCATGAATGCCCGGCGAAGCCTTGGCTGACCCAGCAAAAAGGTTTCGAACTCCTCTGGAAAAACATCATTGGGCCCAATGGTGTACCAGGGCTCTGAAGCCATCTCCTCCTCTGGCGTGCGTGGCTCAGGGATCTTGCGGAAATTGCATTCGGTCAGATACTGGATTTCGTCATAGTCATAAAAGACCACACGTCGCTGTCGGGTCATGCCAAAGTTCTTATAAAGCATGTCGCCAGGAAAGATGTTGGCCCCAACAAGCTGCTTAATGGCATCGCCATATTCTTTTACGGCCTGATCAACTTCTGCCTCTGTGGCGTGTTCCAAATAAAGGTTCAGAGGAATCATGCGACGCTCAATATAAAGGTGCTTGAGCACAATCCGATCGCCCATCTCCACCACCATGCTAGGCGCAAACTCCTTGAGCTCGTCGATTAAGCTTGACTCAAATCGGGAGTGCGGAAAATCAACATTCGAATATTCCCAAGTATCTGCCATACGGCCCGCCCGGTCATGGACTTTGACGAGCAAGTACTTGGATTCAATGTGCTCCCGGCTCACGTCCTTGCTGCGCTTGTCCTTGATGATCTTGAACACGTAGGGGAAGGAGGGCAGGGTGAACACCAACATGACCAGGCCTTTAATGCCATCGGCGATCTTGAAACGATCGGACGAGTGCTTCAGATGTAAAAGCAGGTCTCGATAAAACAAGGTCTTGCCTTGCTTGTGCAAGCCCAACATCGTGTAGAGCTCACTTTTGGCCTTATTCGGCAAGAGGGTTCGCAAGAACTGCACGTAAGCAGACGGCACTTCCATGTCCACCATGAAATACGAGCGTGCAAAAGAAAACAGCACTGCTATTTGCTCGGGAGAGAACAGCACCGTATCGATATACGCACGGCCCGAGCGGCCGCGCATGATCGCTACCGCAAACGGCAAGGGGTCACCGTCATTGACAATTCGGCCAATCAGGTAAGCGCCTTTGTTGCGAAAAAACAAGGAGCGAAGCACGTGGACCTGCAGGTCTGGCTGTGAGTGCCACGGCCGCTCCAGCCGCTCGCACAACGCGCGGCGCACCAGCCGTAGGTCACGGGAAATATCCTCCCAGGCACATGCCAGGCCAATATCGACTGCAATGTCAAGCAAGGTCTGCTTTAAGCCGCGCTGCTTTGGATAATAGATACGGTACGAGGGCGGGTCTGAATCGAGGTACTCGGTTGAGATCTGCGGACGAACAAACAAAATATCGTTACGAAAATATTCGCGATCCAATAGCTTGGTTGTGACCGAATTAAAAAATGTCTCAGCAAGCTCTGGCTGTCGATGATCAGAGATCAGCTGCGTGAAGCTGCGCTTCACACCCTGCCAAAACTCGACCGTTTTGACGGACTCGCCAAACTGCGCCCGCATTTGTTCATAGGCTTCCCTGACCCGCTGGTCATAGAAGGTAATGCGCTGGCGTGAGAGCTCACGAATCGCATGAAAATCGCCCGACTCAAACCGCTGCTTAGCCTGCTGGGCGTTGTAGCGAAACAGGGCATAGTGCCGATCGAAGCCTGCCACAAGCGCTTTGGCTGCATCCGTCGACTTCTCCATCTTCTCCCACCTCTTTTAAGCTCTATTGTCGCTGGAGGGTAAACCCCTGAACGGTCTTGGATCGCGTCTGCGAAATACTCATCAATATTCCCGCCCCAAACCCTAATGTCACCATGGCAGTGCCGCCGTAAGAGACCCAAGGAAGGGGAACCCCGACTACGGGCAGCACACCAATGACCATGCCGATATTCACAAATGCATAGTTGAAAATCATGAGCGAGAGCGCCGCCGCCAAAAGCCTTGAAAACATCGTGGGCGCGCCGATCGCAATCCACAGCCCTCTGAGAATCATCAACGAATAAAGGGCGATCAGAAGCAGATTGCCCAGCAAGCCAAACTCTTCAGAAAATGCCGCAAAAACAAAGTCGGTTGACCGCTCTGGAATGAACTCCAGATGCGTCTGAGTACCCTGCAGCCAGCCTTTGCCGACAAGGCCTCCAGAGCCCACGGCGATGACCGACTGAATAATATGAAAGCCCTTACCCAAAGGGTCTCGCATGGGATCAATCAAAGTGCAAACACGCTGCCGTTGATACTCTCGTAATCCGGGCCAGCTTACTGCGTCAGCGCAGGCTGCATCACCAAAGAAAATCAAAGCAATTAGGCCGGCTAAAACAATGGCGGTCGCGCCCAGCACCAGCTTCCAGGAAATGCCCGCAAAAAACAGCACGAAAAATCCTGCGGTGAACACCAGAATTGCTGTGCCCAGATCCGGCTGCTTCACAATCAGCAGGGTTGGCACGGCCAACACAGCAATTGCAACCGCCCAGTGCCGAATTGAAGACAGGCCCTCATGACGTTGAACCAGCCAAGCAAGCATCATGGGCATGGCAATTTTCATAAGCTCCGAAGGCTGTATTCTCGTAAAGCCAAGATTCAGCCAGCGCTGCGCGCCCTTCGAGGAGTCGCCGACCAAAGCCACCGCAATAAGCAACAGCAGGCCAAGAACAAAAACTGGCACTGCGATGCGCGCCAGCATGCTGGGCTTGATGTGGGCTACTGCCCACATCACGGCAAAAGCAAGCACAAGGTTTCGCACGTGGTCTGCGAAACGGCCCTCCAATTCGCTGCCAGCGCTGTACAAAATCAGCAAAGACAGAAAAGCAATCGCTGAAAAACAAGCCAGAAAAACGCCATCAAACACCTTGAAAGCGTTTCTTATTTGGCCTGGCAATACACCGAGGCCTGACTTGATTTCATTGGACATTGGCAGAAGACTTCTTGATCAGAAGATGGTCGAAAACCCTTCGTGCAATCGGGGCGGCAGCGGCAGCGCCAAAACCGCCATTTTCAACAATCAAGGCCAAGGCAACTTGCGGCTCCTCCACTGGCGCAAATGCGACATACAAAGAGTGGTCACGAAAACGCTCCGCAATTCTTGCTGCGTTGTAGGTTTCGTTTTGGCCAATGCTAATCACCTGGGCCGTTCCCGTTTTGCCCGCAACCGAATAAGGCGCGCCAGCGAACACCCGAGCGCCCGTGCCTGACCGATTCACCTCAGCCATGGCATCGATCACTAGCTCGAGGCTTTCCTTGTTAACCGACACTTCACGAAGCACCTCGGGCGAGAACTCAATGACCTCTCCTGTGACTGGATCTTTGGCCGATCGCACAAGCCTAGGCTTCATGATTTTGCCGCCGTTGGCCAGGCCCGCAGTTGCGGCGGCAAGCTGCAATATCGAAAAAGAGTTATACCCCTGGCCAATTCCGATCGAGATGTTCTCGCCAGGATGCCAAGGCTGCTTAAAACGCTCCTGCTTCCATGTGGTTGAAGGCAAGATGCCGGATGTCTCGCCAATTAAGTCGATGCCCGTCTTCGATCCGAAGCCCCACGGAGAAACATATTGATGAATCCGATCTACCCCCATATCACGTGCCAACATGTAGTAGTAGACATCGCTAGAGACAACAATGGATTTTTTAAGGTTCACAGGCCCATGGCCGCGAGGATTGCTGTCGCGAAACTTGTGATTGCCGAACATAAAAAATCCCGGGTCATTGATCGTGTCCTCGGGTTTTCGCATGCCAGACTCTAATGCCGCGATGGCAACGAAGGGCTTGTAGGTCGAGCCAGGGGGATAGGTTCCGCGCAGCGGCCTGTTGAGCAGGGGCTTATCGGGGGAGTTGTTCAAGCTATTCCAGGTTGTGGCATCAATTCCATCGATGAAAAGCGCTGGGTCGAAATTCGGCATTGAAACAAAGGCGAGCACTTCGCCCGTGCTCGGAACTAGGGCCACGAGCGCGCCACGCCGATTGCCGTAAGCCTGTTCAATAAGCACTTGAAGCTCGGCATCAAGAGAGAGGTTGAGGTTTTTGCCGGGTACGGGCTCTCGACGATCAAGGCTTCTCACCATCCGGCCGCCCGCCGTTGTCTCCACCTGGTCAAAACCGGGCCTGCCCCGCAGCAACACCTCGTAGGACTGCTCAACCCCGAGCTTGCCGATATGTGAAACGCCGAAATAAGCCTCGCTCATCTCCTCGCGCTCAATCCGCTCCCGGTCTTTCTGAGAAATTCTTCCAATGTGGCCAAGCACATGCGATGACGAACTTCCCAGCGGGTACGACCGCAGGCTTCTCACGTTTACCGCAACGCCAGGCATGTTATTGACATGCACTGCCAGCCGGGCAACCTCTGCATCGTTCAGTGATGGCCGCAAAGGAATTGAGTCATACCGACGAAGTTCGCCCTTCAGTCTTCGGAAGCGGTGTAAATCGAGCTCGCTAATTTCTACAAGCGACTTGAGCGTTTCAAGCGTCGCATCAAGATCACCCACACGATAAGGCTCGATCTCTAAAGAAAAAGTCACGCTGTTTTGCGCAAAAGGCAGGCCATTGCGATCCAAAATCTCCCCGCGCGGAGCCTGAATCGGCAGCAGAGCGATTCGATTGTCTTCAGCAATCGCAAAAAAATCTTTATGCTTCCATATCTGCAAATAAACCAGCCGTGCCAACAAGAGGCAAAACCCAAACAAGACCAGCAAGGCCATAAACGAGGCTCGGAGCCGAAAATCACCCGTGGTGTCTTTACGAAGATCGTTCATCGCTCATGACTAACGCATGTTCAACGGCCAATCGCTGCGGTGGAGCTGGCTGGCCGATTCAAGCGCGCCAGCACTAGGCTCGACAGAGGCACCCACAAGACTGCCGTCAAAAGGGGAGAAAAGAAGTGAAGCCATTGCGACCAAACACCAGTGAAAAAGAAATGGACCATCACCACTACTAAGTGAGCCAAGAAAAACAACGGTAAAAGCTGTAAAGCCTGACCAGAAATCGAATACCAAAGCAGTCGGCGATGAATCGCAATCGCTCCAAAAGACAAAATCGAGTATCCCAAGGCATGCTGTCCCAGCAAAGACCCGGAGTAGACATCCATTACCAGTCCTAAGAGCCATGCCAGGGCCATGCCGATTCTGCGAGGCTGATATACATTCCAAAAAACCAGAATCAGGGCCAAAAAGCCTGGCATTGGCCAGCCACCCCACGGCAGCATTTCCAAGCCGAGGGCTGCTACAAAAGACCAGAAAATCATGGCCTTGGAGGGGGCGCGGCCCAAGAGCGTCCTACTCATTTACCGCTCCCTGCGCTTGAACCCTGCTGCCTTGAGCCAAGGTCCCTGGGCGCTGGTGGAATCAGGCTTTGATCAACCAAGACCACGACCACCTGACGGTTTGGAGCAACCGGGGCGGCCGGGCTCGCCAAGGCCATCGCAAACTGGCCGGTGTCGCGCTCCACGCGATCAATCGTTGCGACCGGTAGCCCGCTCGGATAAATACCATCTAGGCCCGATGTCACCAAAAGATCGCCGGTCTCAACATCAGCATCAACATGCAAGTACTTCAAGACGAGCCGCTGCCCATCCCCGCTGGCCAATGTTCTGACACCCGTCCTTGAAAAACTCACAGGAATCGTCAGTGAAGGGTCATTGAGCAGGGAAACCTCTGCCGTAATCGGCGAAACTCTCACCACCTGGCCCACCACCCCTTTGGAATTGATCACGGGGTGACCAACGGCAACCCCGTGCTGACTGCCTCGGTCGATAACAACCCGTTTGCCGAAAATGTCGCGGCTCTGATGGCTAATTTCCGCAGCAAGGGTTTTGTGGCGCACTGCAGGGCGCAAATCGAGAAGCGCCCGCAACGATATATTTTCTTTTTCCAGCTGCTCGACCAATAAAACGGAAGATGTGCTTTGCGCCTCTTTTTCTGCAAGCGCTGCTTCGCGCCCCAAAACGTTTAAGGTCGCGTCAAGCCGATCCCCTGCCCACACCATCAAATCGCGTGGCGCAGACAGCAGCGAGACAACCGGAAACAACACAGTCTGCAGCCCTTGGCGCAAGGTCTTGAGAACGCCAAGATTGAGATCGGCATAAATTAAGGCGATTGATACACCTACCGCGATCAGCAATCGCAGCCTTGCGGGAAGGCCTTGTTTGAAAAGAGGTGGCGGAGTCTGTGAGAGCGCCATATCAAGAAATGGCGACCCCCTTACTCACTGGCAAAGACATCTTTGTATTCATCAATACGCTCAAGCGCCGCGCCGCAGCCTCGCACCACGCAGGTGAGAGGGTCTTCCGCAATGAAGACCGGAAGCCCGGTTTCCTCGGCTAAAAGACGATTTAGGTCACGCAACAGCGCGCCCCCGCCTGTAAGAATTAGGCCCCGCTCGGCGATATCCGCAGCAAGCTCGGGTGGCGTTTGCTCCAGTGCATTTTTTATTGCGACAACAATCTGGTTCAAAGGCTCGGTGAGCGCCTCCAGAATTTCATTGCTCGACACGGTAAACGTGCGGGGAATTCCCTCCGACAAGTTACGGCCACGCACCTCGAGTTCACGAATTTCGCTGCCAGGGAAAGCTGAGCCAATTTTTTTCTTGATCGTCTCTGCGGTTTGCTCGCCAATCAACATACCGAAGTTTCTACGAATGTAATTGATGATAGCTTCGTCAAACTTATCGCCCCCGACGCGCACGCTGCCGGCATAGACCAATCCGCCCAAAGAGATCACGCCGACTTCGGTTGTGCCACCACCAATATCCACAACGATTGATCCTTGCGGCTCAGAAATTTCGAGCCCTGCGCCAATGGCTGCTGCCATTGGCTCTTCAATCAAATACACCTGGCTTGCGCCTGCCGATAAAGCAGACTCACGAATTGCACGACGCTCAACCTGCGTTGATCCGCTCGGCACGCAAATAATCACACGCGGGCTTGGCGACATGAATTTCTTTTCATTCACCATACGGATAAATTGCTTGAGCATCTGCTCGGTCACGGTGAAGTCGGCGATCACGCCGTCTTTCATGGGGCGAATCGCTTCGATGTTCCCGGGCACCTTGCCCAACATTTGCTTGGCCTTGTGGCCAACCGCCTCAATCACTTTCTTGCCGCTCGTGCCACCCTCTTGGCGAATCGCCACCACAGAAGGCTCATCCAGCACCACCCCTTTGCCACGCACATAGATCAGGGTGTTGGCGGTGCCGAGGTCAATGGCAATATCCTGCGAAAAGTACTTCTTAACAAAGCTGAACATAAAGAACCTGTACGAAAAGAAAAGGATAATAAAGCAGAAACAACCTAGGCCATGAGCACACTGTGAACCTCGAACATAAAGACCTTCAAAAACTCGCCCGTCTCGCCCGGCTGTCTCTTTCCGAGCGGCAACAAGAGTCGTTGCTGCCCGCTCTAAACTCCGTCATCACATGGGTTGGGGAGCTCTCCAGCGCACCCACCCAAGGGGCTGAGCCCATGGCTCACCCCCACGCGCTCTCCTTGCGCCTGCGTGATGACCAAGCCGAGGCCCTTCCAGCTCGGGATTTGCTGATGAAAAATGCACCCGATCAGTCTGCAGGCCTTTTTGTCGTGCCCCGGGTGGTGGAATGACAGCCCGAATAGACCGATTTTCAAGCCTGGCTTCGCTGGCCCAGGCCCTGGCCGCCAAGAAAATTAGCGCAGTCGAGCTGACCGAGGAGTTTCTTGGTCGCATGCAGGCCGATGACAGCAATTCGGTGCTCGCCTTGAACCGAGAAGCAAGCCTTGCCCAAGCCAGGGCCGCCCAGGCCCGCATTGACGCTGGGGAGCTTGCTGCAGGCAGCAAGGGCCGAGCCTTCTCCCTGCTGGGCCTGCCGATCGGACATAAAGACATTTTCGTCACGAAGAACTGGCCCACAACAGCAGCCTCAAAAATTCTGGAGGGCTACCAAAGCCCCTTTGATGCGACCGTCGTCCAAAAACTGGCCAGTGAGGGCGCGATCACTCTGGGCAAGCTCAATTGCGACGAATTTGCGATGGGCTCAGGCAACACCCATTCGGCCTTTGGCCCAGTAAAAAATCCCTGGGATCCCTCTGTAATTCCAGGCGGCTCCTCGGGCGGATCAGCTGCTGCCGTGGCAGCCGGTGTTTTGCCCGCCGCAACTGCGACCGACACTGGAGGCTCAATCCGCCAGCCCAGCGCCATGTGCGGGCTCACCGGAATCAAGCCCACCTATGGCCGAGTCTCCCGCTGGGGAATGATCGCCTACGCCTCCAGTCTGGACCAGGCCGGACCGATTGCCCGCACCGCGCTGGACTGTGCAGTGCTGCTTGCTGCCATGTCAGGGTTTGACGAAAAAGACTCCACAAGCCTCGCGCTGCCCACCGAGGATTTCAGCCAAAAGATTTCTGGGCCCTTTGAAGGCGCGAACCCCAATGCGCCGCTGGGCGGCCTTCGCATCGGCCTGCCCAAGGAGTTTTTCTCGCAAGGCCTCACAGATGAAGTCCGTATCGCAATCGACGCTGCAATCAAGCAATTCGAAAAGCTTGGCGCGAAGATTCTGGAGGTCAATCTGCCGCGCACACGCTTGAGCATTCCGGCCTACTACGTGATCGCTCCTGCCGAAGCTTCGAGCAATCTGAGCCGATTCGATGGTGTGCGCTACGGCTACCGGGCACAAAACCCAAAAGACCTTGAAGACCTTTATTGCCGATCCCGCTCAGAAGGTTTTGGCCAAGAAGTACAGCGACGAATTCTGATTGGCACTTTTGTGCTCTCACATGGCTATTACGATGCCTACTACCTGCAGGCTCAAAAAGTTCGCCGGCTTGTTGCCGATGATTTTGAATCTGCGTTTAAAGACTGTGACGTGATTGCCGGGCCGGTCGCGCCGCGCGTGGCCTGGGAAATCAATGCGCCCATCACGGATCCGCTGCAGGAATATCTCGCTGATATTTACACCCTGGGGGCCAACCTGGCCGGCCTGCCTGCCATGTCGATTCCCTGCGGGTTTGGGCAGGGTGCCCACGCACGACGGCCGGTGGGCTTGCAGCTCATCGGGCCAAAATTTCAAGAGGGACTTTTGTTAAAAGCAGCCCATCATTTTCAGCAGGCAACAGACTGGCACATGAAAACGCCCGAGCCAGCGCAAGGGGGCGCCGCATGAGCTGGGAAATAGTGATTGGCCTTGAGACCCATGTGCAGCTCAAAACACAGTCGAAGATTTTTTCGCCAGCCTCGACGGCATTTGGCGCCCCAGCCAACACGCAGGCCCATATGGTGGACATGGCCCTTCCGGGGGTACTGCCGGTTTTAAACCGCGAAGCAGTGGCCTGTGCAATTCGATTTGGCTTGGCGGTCGGCGCAAAAATTGCCACGCATTCGGTATTCGCAAGGAAAAATTATTTCTATCCCGATCTGCCCAAAGGCTACCAAATCAGCCAGTTCGAAATCCCTGTCGTGCAAGGCGGCCATGTCACGATTGTGACCGACCAAGGTGTGAAGTCCATTGAGTTGACCCGGGCTCACTTGGAAGAAGACGCAGGGAAATCTGTTCACGAAGGTGTTGATGGACTTCCCCAGGGCTGCTCTGGCATTGACTTAAACCGCGCAGGAACGCCTTTGCTGGAAATTGTGACTGAACCCGTGATGCGCTCTGCCAAAGAGGCGGCGGCCTACGCAAGGGCGCTGCATACCCTAGTCACCTGGATTGGCATTTGCGACGGCAACCTGCAAGAGGGCTCATTTCGAGTGGACGCCAATGTCTCGGTGCGGCCATTGGGCGAAACAAAATTTGCAACACGATGCGAGATTAAAAACCTTAATTCGTTTCGCTTTCTTGAAAGGGCAATTGAAATCGAGGCCCGCCGCCAGATTGAGCTCATTGAAGATGGCGGCACAGTGGTGCAGGAAACCCGGCTGTTTGACCCTGAGCGTGAAGAGACGCGTGCCATGCGCTCAAAAGAAGATGCCCATGATTACCGTTATTTTCCCGACCCCGACCTGCCGCCTTTGGTAATTGCCCAAGACTGGATAGATTCAGTAAGGGCCTTAATGCCAGAGCTGCCCGAAGCCCTGCGTGCTCGATTGGCAAGCGACCATGGGCTATCAGATTACGACGCCTCCATGGTTGCCGCGAGCCGCGACACTGCTGACTATTTTTTTGAGGTGCTAACGGCTGGCAAGTCTTTGGGAGTTGATGCGAAACTCGCGGCGAACTGGATCATGAGCGATATCGCCTCGCATTTAAACCAGGCAGGCCTTGAAATTGCTCAATCAAAAGTTTCTGCAGGCCAGCTTGCGGGCGTGATTGGCCGGGTCGTTGATGGAACCATCAGCAACAAGATTGCCCGCGAAGTGTTTAGTGCAATCTGGTCTGGCGAATTTGATGGTGCCGACGCGGTGATCGAGGCCCGAGGGCTTAAGCAGATTCAAGACACAGGGCTCATTGAAGGCTTTGTCAATGAAGTGATTGCCGCCAACCCCAAAATGGTGGAAGAGTTTAAAAGCGGCAAGGAAAAGGCCATGAATGCCCTGGTTGGTCAAGTCATGAAAAAATCTCAAGGTAAAGCAAACCCACAGCAGGTCAGTGATCTGATCAAGGCCAAGCTATAAAATCTGTGAATGACTTACGCCACCGCTCACCACTTACATTCAAAATCGCCGCTGATCACACCTATCTTGCGCGATTTTGAAAACGGTATTTATGGCATTGACTCGGGTTATTTTCGAGATGAGTTTGATGCGGTTCACCTGATTGTTGAAAAGGGCCGCGTTGCAGTTATCGATACTTCTACCAATTACGCAGTGCCCAGAATCCTTGATTCAATCCGGGCGCTAGGCCTTGGCCCCGAGCATGTGGATTGGATTTTGCTAAGCCATGTGCATTTGGATCATGCCGGCGGCGCAGGCCTTTTGGCCCAGCATTGTCCCAATGCGAAGGTTGCCGTGCATCCGCGCGGCAAGCGGCATATGGTGGACCCTTCAAAACTTTTTGCGGCGGTGTGTGAAGTGTATGGCGATGAAATGGCCGAACGTGAATACGGCACGCTTGTGCCGATTCCTGAAGACCGAATGGTTGAAACTACAGAAGGCTCATGTGTTGAGCTCGCCGGCCGAATCATTGAATTCTGGGATTCACCAGGACATGCCAAGCACCATGTCTACATTCGAGACTTAAAGACCAATAGCTTTTTTGCGGGCGACACATTCGGGATTTCCTACCGGGACTTTGATACAGCCAAGGGCGCCTACTGTTTCGTCACGAGCTCGCCCTCGCAATTCACCCCCGAAGACTTTAAGCACTCTGTACGCAGGCTTATTGCCGCCAAGCCACAATATGTCTATCTCACACACTATGCCCAACTTGGCGATGTAGCGCGTCATGGCGAGTTTTTGCTCAAGCAAACCGATGAATATGTTGAGATTGCCCTGAAACATCAAGACGCGGGCGACAAGCGCGCCACCCGAATTCGAGCCGATATGCAAGGCCTAATGCTGCGCGACCTGCACGCCCATGGCGTGACGCTGACTGATGCGCAAATTTTGGATGTGCTGGACCTTGATTTGAAGCTCAACTCTGACGGCTTGGTCTGCTGGCTAGATACAATCCGTTAATGCCCTCAAATCTGCCTGAATCCCCCGCCTTTGCCCCGTTTCGCGAACAGCTCGCGAAACGCATCATGGTGCTCGACGGTGCCACTGGCACCATGATCCAACAGTACAAGCTTTCAGAGGAAGAATACCGCGGAACAAGCGCACAAAAACTGCCGCAAGGCGTGCGTGAGGCCATAGACCAGGCGGTGGCAAAGGGCATTGATGTCAAAGGAAATAATGAGCTGCTCTCGCTCACACGGCCCGATGTAATTTCCGAAATTCATGATCAGTACTTAGGTGCGGGCGCTGACATTGTGGAGACCAATACTTTTGGTGCCACCACGATCGCGCAGGAGGATTACCATCTGCCCCAGCTTGCGCGCATCATGAACCTTGAATCGGCCCGCCTTGCCAAAGAGGCCTGCAAAAGATTTTCTACGCCTGACAAGCCCCGCTTCGTTGCGGGTGCGATTGGCCCAACACCGCGCACCGCTTCTATTTCGCCCGATGTGAACGACCCCGGTGCACGCAACATCAATTTCGATCAGCTAAAGGCATCCTATGCCGAACAAATCGATGCCTTGATTGAAGGCGGCTCTGATGTGCTGCTTTTGGAAACTATCTTCGATACGTTGAACGCCAAAGCAGCCATTTTTGCCATGGAAGAGGTGTTTGCAAAGCGCGGCATGCGCTACCCCGTCATGATCTCCGGCACCATTACCGATGCCTCGGGCCGCATTCTGTCAGGCCAAACCGTTGAGGCCTTTTGGAACAGCATTCGCCATGCCAATCCCATTACAGTAGGCCTGAACTGCGCCCTAGGTGCTGCACTCATGCGGCCTTATGTGGAAGAGATCTCTAAGCTTGCCGATACGGCCATTTGCATTTATCCCAACGCTGGCCTTCCCAACCCCATGGCCCCCACCGGCTTTGATGAAACACCGCCGATCACCTCTGGCTTTCTCAAAGAGTTTGCCGAACAGCACTGGGTCAATGTGGTGGGGGGCTGCTGTGGCACCACGCCAGAACACATTGCGGCCATTGCAAAAGCGGTGGAAAAGTTTCCGGCACGCAAAATTCCTGAGGTTGCATCCAAGCTACGGTTATCTGGCCTTGAGGCCTGCAACATTGATGAATCTTCGTTTTTTGTGAATGTCGGTGAGCGCACCAATGTCACAGGCTCAAAGCAGTTTGCCCGGCTGATTCTTGCCGGCGAATACGAGCAGGCCATCGCGGTAGCCCGCCAGCAAGTAGAAAATGGTGCGCAGATTATTGATGTGAACATGGATGAGGCCATGCTCGACTCAGAAGCAGCCATGGTGCGCTTTCTAAACCTCATTGCTTCTGAGCCCGATATCTCCCGCGTGCCGATCATGATCGACTCTTCTAAGTGGAGCGTGATCGAGGCAGGCTTAAAGTGCGTTCAAGGCAAGGCGGTTGTGAACTCAATCTCCATGAAAGAGGGCGAAGAAGAGTTCCTGCGTCAGGCTACCTTATGCCGACATTACGGTGCTGCCGTGATCGTGATGGCCTTCGATGAAAAAGGCCAAGCCGACTCGCTAGAGCGGCGCAAGGAAATCTGCTCACGGGCATATAAGCTGCTCACCGAGCAGGTGGGCTTTCCGCCGCAAGACATTATTTTTGACCCCAACATTTTTGCAATTGCCACCGGCATTGAAGAGCACAATGCCTACGCAGTTGATTTCATTGAAGCCACCAAGTGGATTCGCGCAAATCTTCCTTACGCCAAGATCTCTGGCGGCGTGTCGAATGTGAGCTTTTCTTTTCGTGGAAACGACCCAGCGCGCGAAGCCATTCACACCGTGTTTCTGTATCACGCAGTGAAGGCCGGCATGACCATGGGCATTGTGAATGCCGGCCAGCTTGGCGTATACGAAGACCTGGATCCCGAGCTACGTGAACATGTGGAAGACATTGTTCTGAACCGCAGGAGTGACGCCACCGAGCGCATGATCGAATTTGCCGGCAAATTAAAAAGCGAGGGCAGGCGTGAAGAAACCCAGCTGCAATGGCGTGGCTTTAACGCTGAAAAACGGCTCGAGCATGCCCTGGTTCACGGCATTACCGAATTCATTGTGGGCGACACCGAAGAGATGCGCCAGGAAATTTCATGTCGTGGTGGCCGGCCTATTGAAGTCATTGAAGGGCCTCTGATGGCAGGTATGAATGTGGTGGGCGATCTGTTTGCCCAAGGAAAAATGTTCCTGCCTCAGGTGGTGAAATCGGCCCGCGTGATGAAAGCTGCCGTGGCCCATTTGGTGCCCTTTATTGAAGAAGAGCAAAAGGCCTCCGGCACCACACAGGCCAAAGGCAAGATCATCATTGCGACTGTAAAGGGCGATGTGCACGACATCGGGAAAAATATTGTCTCAGTAGTGCTTCAGTGCAATAACTTTGAAGTGGTGAACCTTGGCGTGATGGTGCCCGCACAACAGATTCTGCAGGCCGCTAAAGATCACAACGCCGACATTATTGGCCTATCCGGCCTCATCACGCCGTCGCTTGAAGAAATGTCTTATGTTGCCAAAGAGATGGAGCGTGATGACTGGTGTCGCTGTAAACAAATTCCGCTATTAATTGGTGGCGCCACTACTTCACGTGTGCACACGGCCGTAAAAATTGCGCCCAACTACTCAGGCCCCGTGATCTGGGTGCCCGATGCCAGCCGCTCAGTGCCTGTGGCACAGTCGCTCACCAGCGACGCTGCACAAAAAGGCGCTTATCTCGGCGAGCTTTTGCGCGACTATCAAAAACTGCGCGAACGACATGCAGCAAAGACTGCGGCACCCCTGCTCACGCTGGAGGACGCTCGCGCCAACGCCCCCAGAATTGATTTTCAGAAAACAGCGCCACCAAAACCCAAGGCCATTGGCCGCAGGGTGCTGAAGTCTTACGACTTAAATGAATTGGTCGACACCATCGACTGGACACCTTTTTTCCAGACCTGGGATTTAGCGGGGCCTTTTCCTGCCATTCTTGATGATGAAATCGTGGGTGCTCAGGCACGCCAGGTTTATGCCGATGGCAAAGCCATGCTGGCCAAGCTGGTGTCGCAGCGAAAGCTCACCGCCAACGGCGTGTTTGGCCTATTCCCCGCACAGCGCACCGCGCCTGAAGACATCACGGTTTATGCCGACGAAGCCAAAAACCAGCCGCTATTCACCTGGGT
Source organism: uncultured Burkholderiaceae bacterium (assembly GCA_964582195.1). Classification (GTDB taxonomy): domain Bacteria; phylum Pseudomonadota; class Gammaproteobacteria; order Burkholderiales; family Burkholderiaceae_A; genus Lacustribacter. The sequence goes on from CAZOQN010000001.1 coordinate 760,962, forward strand.
GGGCCTGCGTCAACAAACCCAAAAGCCCAGCGGCGAGTTCAACAAAGCCTTGGCCGACTATGTCGCAAGTGCAGGTGATCAGGCGAAGGATTATCTTGGCGGCTTTGCCGTGTGTATTGATGGCACAGAAAAACTCGCAAAAGACTATGAAGCCAAAGGCGATGATTACAACGCGATTTTGGTCAAGGCTATTGCCGACCGATTGGCAGAGTCATTTGCCGAACGTCTGCATCAGCGCATTCGCACCGAATTTTGGGGTTATGCACCGAATGAATTGCTCACGAATGAAGAGCTCATCAAAGAAAAATATCAAGGCATCCGCCCAGCACCCGGCTACCCCTCCTGCCCGGATCACGCCGTGAAGGTCGATTTGTTCAAAGCTTTGAATGCCTCCGAGATCGGCATGTCACTGACCGAAAACCTCGCCATGATTCCAGCCTCAGCCGTGAGCGGCTTTTATTTCTGGCATCCTGAGTCGCAGTATTTCAACTTGGGCACGATTGGCGAAGACCAGCTCAAAAACTATGCCGAACGCGCAGGGGTGTCTGAAGATGAAGCCCGATCAAGGCTTGCGCCCGTGCTGGGCTTTTAGCGTGGCGTTCACACCACCCTAGGCACAAACGCTCCAAATCTAAACGCCCCAGACCACCGGCACTTTTTTCTTTTCTGCCGCAGTCAACATTTCCAACAAAGGAAAGGCTCGCTGCGATAGGCCCACAGGGAAATCTTTTGCTGCAGCCTCGCCTTCACGCACGGCCTCATCGTGGCTTGCTAAGCGGCCTCGGTCGGCTACGCGGGATTGCTCTACAACGCTAGCCAGCTTCGCGCGAACAATCGGCACCTGGTCTGCCGTAAAGATTCCTTTTTCGGAAAACTCCTGGCCAATGGCTGAAAAAACTATTTTCATGACCGGCTCTGTCATGAAAAAACCGCCAATCGCCTTGGATTTAAATTCAATGATCACGCTAAACTGCCTTTCATGCGAACCCGAACAAGCACCCGTTTCATTTTAACGGCGAGCCTTGCCTTTGTACTTGCCGCTTGCTCGCCAAAGCACGACTGGCGAGTAATTCACAATCAGGAACATGGCTGGCAGGCTACTTTCCCAGGAAAACCTGTGCAATTCTCCCGAGAGCTTATGCTGCCAGGAGCATCCGCCCCTGTGCGACTTACCTTGAGCTCCGCCAAGATCGACGAAGCCATGTTTGCCGTAGGCTGGATCGCTAACGCCAGTGAATCCTCCCGCAAAGCCCTAGAGTCAGCCATGCTTGCGAATATCAATGCCCGAGCATCCTCCATTCGCCGAAGCAATGCCAACATTTCTGGCCTTGAAGCCTACGCCGTTGAAGCGAGCGGAGAGATGAGAATTGAGGCGGGCAAAGCGCCCGTGCCGGTAAGAATGCTTATGCGATCAATTGCCATCGGCGGGCCGCAGCCTTTAGTCATTGAAATTATTGCGGTGGGCCCCGAGACTAGCCTGTCAAAAGAAATTGCACAGCAGTTTGTTGATTCACTGAAAATTATTCGCTAACGAAACGAGGCGGTCGTTTCACTCAAGCAGGAAGGTCGAGAGCGCGCCGCATCTCAATGGCCTCGCCCACATGCATCAACTCTACCGTTTCTGATTGCTCTAAGTCTGCAATGGTTCTTGCCACCCGCATGGCCCGGTGCCATGAGCGCATGCTCCAGGAAAACCGTTTGGCGATTTGCTCAAGCAGCTGTACCGCTTCATTACTTGCACATAGTGTTCGCTCAAGAGCAGAAGCAGGGCAACGGCCATTGCTAAACGATTGCCGCTCCCGCTGCATGGCTCTTGCATTTTCGACTTGAATGCGAAGCCTAGAATTCAAAGCTGCAGGCTTTGGTTGGTCAGCGATGTTTTCAAAAGAAACCGTTTCGAGCTGAATCGCCATATCAAATCGGTCGAGCAGCGGGCCAGAAATCTTTGATCGATAACGCTCAATTCGATCAGGCGGGCAGCGGCAAACCCGCTTGGCTTTTTGCGCGCCGAAGTAGCCACAGGGGTAGGGATTCATGGCAGCAACCAGCATTATGCTGGCTGGAAAAATCATCTTTCCGCGCACACGGGAAATGCTCACCTCGCCAGTTTCCAATGGCTCTCGCAGGCTTTCAATGCAATCACGCGAAAACTCGGGCAGCTCATCCAGAAACAAAACGCCGTGATGGGCCAGTGAAATCTCGCCTGGTCGAATCGGTGCGCCACCCCCCACCAAGGCCCTTGCAGGGGTTGTATGGTGTGGGGAACGGAAAGGGGGCCTGCGCCAAGTGTTTGGATCAACGCGTGCGCACAGGCTTTTAATGCTGGCAAGTTCACAAGCCTCTTGGCGAGACAATTGCGGCAACAAGGCGGGAAGCCTTGACGCGATCATTGACTTGCCCACGCCCGGCGGGCCAAACATAAGCAGGTTATGTTGGCCAGCGGCCGCAATTAAGGCGGCTCGCTTGGCTTTTTCCTGGCCATAAATTTCAGACCAATCGTTTTCACTACTCTCAGTATCAAGGTTTTTGAAAAGACTTGGATCCGCGCCTGGCAGTACAAGACCTTCCTGCAAAAAATCTGTGACATCGCGAAGGCTGGCAGCAAAACCAAGCTGGGTTGATTCAGTAAGCGAGGCTTCGGCGCGATTGGAGATAGGCAGCACCAGGCAGCGGGGTGCCTGTGAGGCGTCTTCATTGAGAACACCCATAGCCAAAGCAAAGGCGCCACGCACAGGCAATAGATTTCCAGTTAACGAAAGCTCGCCTACAAACTCCCAGCAATGCAGAAGTTTTTGTTGTGCATATTTTGAAATCTGGCCGCTCGCTACCAAAATGCCAATGGCAATTGGCAAATCAAAACGGCCCGACTCTTTTGGAAGATCGGCTGGCGCCAGGTTGACGGTGACTCTTCTTTGCGGAAACTCAAAACCTGAGTTCTGAATTGCCGCACGCACGCGATCTTTTGCCTCACGCACTGCGGCATCAGGCAAGCCGACAATTGAAAAGCTGGGAAGGCCATTCGCAAGATCGGTCTCCACCTGCACCGGCAGAGCAGAAAGCCCGCTGATTGCGCGCGAATGAATGACAGAAACAGACATCGGGCGATTGTCTGGCCCCGGGAGCAAATTTCGTAATTAGACTGAAGATCGAGCCAAAACGCCTAAGACATCGTCACGAGCCGTGAAGCGGCGCGGCGATCAACCCACTATGTAAGCTTCTTAGCCTCTAACTCCGCGACCCGCTTTTCCAACACAGCCATTTTCTCCAACGCCTTGGAAAGCATCTGGGTCTGGATTTCAAAATCCTCCCGGGTCACCACATCCATTCGGCTGAGTGCCGAAGAAAACGTGGCCTTCATATGCTTTTCCACATCGGCAGCAGGCGAAGAGCGCACGAGCTCAGTCACTTTTTCCTGCAGGTCAGCAAAAGCCTTGGGCAGGGGTGGGAGGTTTGGAAAAGGTGGTTTAACCATGAAAGAAATTTAGCACGCGTTCTTTGCAGCGTCACGCACTCGCAGCAAAAGCACCAAAATAGTGCTTCTTGAGCACCAAATATGGGCGGATAACATGAAATACCTCAGAAAAGGTTCGCTCAATCGGCCAAAACGCACCTAAAACCACTCTTTACGGCCTGGCACGGCTTTCGCTTGGTACCTATGCGGTCATTGTTCGACCGATTAATTACTTAGGAGCCTTCTCATGAAAAAAACCCTTGTCGCACTCTCACTAGCCGCCATGACCCTTCCCGCGTTCGCCCAGCAAAAAGCTGCAGAGCCGGAGTACACGATCGCTGGCAACTTTGGCCTAGTCTCGGATTACCGGTTCCGTGGGATTTCTCAAACCACCGAGAAGCCCGCTGCCCAGGGCGGTTTCGACCTGGCCATGAAATCCGGGCTGTATTTGGGCACTTGGGCCTCTAACGTTAACGATTGGGCGAATACCGAAGGCAACGGCATGGAAATAGATTTCTATGGCGGCTTCAAAGGATCGCTTCCTATGGATTTCGGTTTCGATATTGGCCTCATTGCTTATCAGTACCCAGGAACCACTGCCAACCCAAAACAAAACACACGTGAACTTTATGTCGGTATCTCAAAGGGACCTGTCAGTTACAAGCTCTCGCGAACGATGACAAGTGCCTGGTTTGGTATCGACGAAGCAAAAGGCTCTCTTTATCACGACCTCTCTGCCTCTTATGGATTAGCCGAAAAAGTTACGCTCTCTGCACACGCTGGTTATCAAAAAATTAAAGGTGACTGGGCTGGTGGAGATGCAAGCTTTAAAGACTACAAACTCGGGGTCGCATACGACCTCGGAGATGGGTTCTCCCTCGGCTTGGCCGTGACAAAGGTAAGCTTCAAAGACAGAGCGACCGGAGAGGCTTGGTTCACGACCCTTGATAGCAAAGCAAAAGGTCTTTACGAGAACGGCACAGTCCTATCGCTAACCAAAACCTTCTAACCCCAACTGACTGAATCCTAGGGCTTAGCAAAACATCGCGGCCCTCAATTCAACAAGAGGACAATATGAAATTAATCACTGCAATCATCAAGCCGTTCAAGCTCGACGAGGTGCGTGAAGCGCTGTCTGCCATTGGCGTGCAGGGCATCACGGTGACCGAAGTCAAAGGCTTTGGCCGCCAAAAAGGCCACACCGAGCTCTACCGTGGCGCGGAATACGTTGTTGATTTTCTGCCCAAGGTCAAAGTGGAAGCTGCTGTCTCCGACGATTTGCTGGAGCGTTCGATCGAAGCGATCGAAGGCGCAGCCCGCACCGGCAAGATCGGTGACGGAAAGATTTTCGTCTACGACCTGCAGCAGGTCATTCGCATCCGAACCGGTGAAACCGGCAAAGACGCGTTGTGATCTTGTTCTGACTCATTATCGAAAGAGGTTTTTATGAAAACTCTAACTTCCAAAATCGCGAAATACGCCGGCCCAGCCCTTGCGGCCGCTGGCGCTTTCGGCATGGCGTCGCTTGCCTTCGCAGCCGATGCTCCTGCTGCGGCAACTCCTCCGCCCCCAGTGCCTAACAAGGGCGACACTGCCTACATGATGTTATCGACCGTGCTCGTGCTCTCCATGATCGTTCCTGGCCTTGCCTTGTTTTACGGCGGCCTTGTGCGCTCCAAGAACATGCTCTCGGTGCTCATGCAGGTCATGGTTGGCGCTTCCATGATTTTTGTGCTCTGGGCCATTTACGGCTACTCACTTGCCTTTACCGGCGGCAACCCCTACTTCGGTGGCTTTGACAAGATCTTCTTGTCGGGCATTACTGCGGAATCGGTTGCAGCAACATTTAGCCGCGGGGTGGTTATTCCTGAGCTGATGTTCGTAGCTTTCCAAGGCACCTTTGCAGCCATTACCTGTGCACTGATTGTCGGTTCGGTTGCCGAGCGCATGAAGTTTGCAGCGGTGCTCTTTTTCCTGGTGCTTTGGTTCACGTTTGCTTACATTCCCACAGCCCACATGGTCTGGTACTGGGATGGCCCGGATGCAATCAAGATCGGTGACCCCAAGTCGCTTGAAGCGGTTGTTGCCGCTGCCGGCGCTCTGTGGGCAAAAGGTGCGCTTGATTTCGCAGGCGGAACAGTGGTTCACATCAACGCCGGTATTGCAGGCCTGGTCGCTGCCTATATGTTGGGCAAGCGCACTGGCTATGGCAAAGAGCCCATGCCCCCGCACAACCTGACGCTCACCATGGTCGGTGCTGCAATGCTCTGGGTGGGTTGGTTTGGCTTTAATGCAGGCTCCAACCTTGAAGCAACCGGTGTCGCCGCGCTCGCAGTGACCAATACTCTGTTCGCCACTGCTGCGGCAATCGTTGCCTGGACCCTGGGTGAAGCCATCTTCCGTGACAAGCCCTCCATGTTGGGTGCAGCATCCGGCGCCGTTGCGGGCTTGGTTGCAATTACACCCGCAGCAGGATTTGTCGGACTCACCGGCGCCTTGGTAATCGGTGTGGTCGCAGGATTTGGCTGCCTCTGGGGCGTCACCGGACTGAAAAAGCTTCTGAAAGCCGACGACTCGCTTGATGTGTTTGGCGTTCACGGTGTGGGCGGCATTATCGGCGCCATTCTCACCGGCGTGTTTGCAGCGCCTTCTTTGGGCGGCACTGGCGTATTTGATTATGTTGCCGATAAGGTTGGCGAATACTCAATTAGCTCACAAGTGCTGATCCAGACGGAGGCTGTAATCACCACCATCATTCTCTCTGCGGTAGTTTCAGTGATTGCCCTGTTCATTGTGAAGATGACCATCGGCCTGCGAGTCGCTGAGGATGCAGAGCGTGAGGGGCTAGACACCACCTCGCATGGCGAGCGTGCTTACAACCTGTAATCGCGACACCCCTCTCTCCTAAGGGATGTTCTTGAGCCCACCCCCACCGGGGTGGGCTTTTTTTCATGGTCGCTGGGTACAATGCCCAGTTATGGTGCCTCGAATCCTCAACGCCGCCGATGGTGGCGGCCCGCTTTTAGACCTGGAGCGGAAAATCCTAGATGCCAGCTCCGAGATTGAACACTGGTTTCGCTCTCAATGGGCAAGCTACAGGCCCCCGTTTTATGCCTCAGTCGATCTGCGCAATGCGGGCTTTAAGCTCTCGGTTGTCGATACCAACCTGTTTCCCGGAGGCTTTAATAATCTCTCAAAAGATACCCAACCCTTGACCGTGCAGGCCATTAGCGCGGCCGTGGAGAGACGATGCCCCGATGTCCGGCGCCTGCTTTTAATTCCGGAGAACCATACCCGCAACACTTTTTATCTCACCAATGTGGCAAGGCTTGCCGAGGTGCTCAAGCAATCAGGCTTAAGCCTTCGTATCGGCACCCTCATTCCTGAAATTGACAAGCCCACCCCAATTGAGCTGCCAGACGGCAGCCGGCTTTTGTTCGAACCCCTGGTGCGCAATGGCAACCGCATAGGGGTGGAGGGCTTTGACCCCTGTGCAATTTTGCTCAATAACGACATGTCAGCCGGTATTCCGGAGATTCTTAAGGGCCTCTCAGGCCAGCATGTCATGCCGCCTTTGCATGCCGGCTGGTCAGTGCGACGCAAGTCCCAACACTTTGCCTGTTACTCGGATGTGACCAAGCAGTTTGCACAAAGAATTCAGATTGACCCCTGGCTGCTTGATCCCTTCTTTGCGACCTGCTCTCATGTGGACTTTCATGCCCGAGAAGGCGAGTCTTGCCTTGCCGATAACGTATCGCTCATGCTTAAGAAAATTCAAGCGAAATACAATGAGCTAGGCATCAAGCAGCAGCCCTTTGTTGTGGTGAAGGCCGATGCCGGCACTTATGGCATGGGCGTGATGATGGTCAAAGACGCCAGCGAAGTGGTAAACCTGAACCGAAAACAACGCAACAAAATGGCCGTGGTCAAGGAGGGCATGCCTGTAAACGATGTGCTGATTCAGGAAGGCGTGCCCACGCTCGAAATGGTGGACGATGCCGTAGCCGAACCGGTGGTGTACATGGTAGATCGCTATGTTGTAGGCGGCTTTTACCGAGTACATGCCGAGCGCGGCCCGGATGAAAACCTCAACGCCCCCGGCATGAAGTTTGTGCCACTGCCCTTTAATGAAAGCTGCCTGCAGCCTGAGCACACCAAGCACCCTGATGATGCGCCTAATCGCTTTTATGTCTATGGCGTGATTGCAAGGCTAGCGCTTCTGGCCGCCTCGCTTGAACTCGAGCAAGGCAGCGTGCAATGAATATCAAGGCATTGTTTGTGTGCGATGCCCTGCACACCTTTGCGACCTACAAAGACACCACCTTTGCCATGATGCGCGAATGCGTCCGGCGCGGAATTGAGGTTCACGTAGCCGAGCTTCATGAGCTGCGGGCCAGCACACAGGGCAACGAGGCAGGCCTCGAAGTTTTTGCCCACCACATTCACATTGATAACCCACAAGCCCAGCCTTGGTGGGTTGAACAGTCTGCAAGCTGGCAAAGCGCGAAAAACTTCCACGTGATTTTTATGCGCAAGGACCCGCCGTTTAATGTGCATTACTTTGTTGCTACCCAGCTTTTGGAGGTCGCCCAACGCCAAGGCGTCAAGGTGTTCAATGACCCCAAGGCTTTGCGTGACCACGGCGAGAAAATGTCGCCGCTGGAATTTAGCTCGCTCACGCCGCCAACCCTGATCTCGGCAGATCTCCAATCACTGAAAGCTTTTGCAATTCACCATGACAAGATCGTAGCCAAGCCCCTGGATGCCATGGGCGGCATTGGCGTATTTGTTCTGCCTGCCAAAGACCCCAACCTGCCCTCTGCTTTGGAAGTGCTAAGCGACTCTGGCCGAAAGGCCATTGTGGCCCAACGCTACATTCCGGAAATTGTGGAAGGCGATAAGCGCATCATCATCATTGACGGCAAGCCTATTGACTATGCCTTGGCCCGAGTGCCTCAGCCCGGACACTCCCGCGGCAACCTCGCTGCCGGTGCTACGGCAAAAGTCATGCCGCTATCGCCGCGCGACCGGGAGATTGCCCTTGAAGTGGGTAAAAAACTAAGCGCCCGTGGACTGCTCTTAATCGGCATTGACGTCATTGGAAGCTATCTCACAGAGATCAATGTCACAAGCCCCACAGGCTTTCAAGAAATCAGTAATCAATCGGGTGTTGATGTCGCATCGATTTTTATGGATGCTGTGCAAAAACAGCTATGACTGCCATCATTCTTGTCTGCCATGCCCCCTTGGGCCAAGCCTTACATGCTGTGGCCTGCCATGCCTACGGCCGCTATATTTCCGACGTGCTGGTGGCCGATATCTCGGCCAACTCTTCGCTTGATGAGGGGGTTGCGCTAATCGAAACCCTCTGGATGCGAGAAGGAAAACCTGACAGCGTCATTTTGCTTACCGACATTTTGGGCGCTACGCCATCGAACTGTGCCTGTGCTTGGATGTCGATTCACAAAGAAATTCAGGTCAAAGGGATCAGCGGTGTGAGCGTCCCCATGATGCTCAAGGCCATGACCTATCGCGATCTTGGCGCATCGGAGGTTGTTGAAAGACTTTCAGATTGCATTGCACCAAACTGCGCGCCCCTCGAGCCGTCCGCCTAAGGCCTTTGAACATCATGCCCAAGCAAACTGTTCCCGTGATCAATGCCCTTGGCCTTCATTTACGGGCTTCATCAAAATTAAGCCAACTGGCGACAAAATATCCTTGTGAGGTGTGGCTGTCGCGCAATAACAAACGGGTCAATGCCAAAAGCGTATTGGGAGTCACCATGCTGGCTGCTGGCAAAGGAACTGAGGTAGAAATTGAAACAAGCGGCGAGCAAGAACACGAGGCCATGCAAGCTTTAATAGAGCTCTTTGCATCGAAGTTCGGAGAGGAAAACTAGTCTTGGCGTTTTCACTATCAGGCACAGCAGTTGGCCGCGGCATTGCAATCGGCAAGGCCTGGGTGCTTGCGCCTGCTTCCCTTGATGTTCCAAGGCACAGTGTCGCTGAAAACGAGCTTGACCTGGAAGTTCGACGTTTCACCAAGGCTGTCAATGCCGTTGATCATGAGTTTCAGCGCATGCGAACGGATCTTGGCCAGGAAGTTGCGGCAGAGCTGCGCGCATTTTTAGATCTGCAGGCAGTGGTGTTACACGACCCAATGCTGGTTGATGCCACGCGAGACCGAATTCTGCAAGAACAGTGCAATGCCGAGTGGGCCCTGGTACAGCAATATGAGCTTGTTGCAGAACAGTTCGACGCTATCGATGATCCCTATTTGCGGGAGCGACGCACCGATGTCCGGCAGATTGTCGAGCGCATTTTAAAAGCGATGCGCCACCCCGACGGTGAGCAGCGAATTGCGTTGCCGCCGCAGCATGAGGCGCTGCAAGATGATGGCCTTCCATGGATTCTGGTGGCCCACGATATTGCGCCCGCCGACATGTTGCTCTTGAAGCAGCACTCCTTTGCGGGGTTTGCAACCGACACGGGAAGCCCCACCTCGCACACCGCAATACTGGCCAGAAGCCTCGGGCTGCCTGCAGTAGTGGGCTTACAAAGCCTGCATCATCTGGTTAAGCAAGGCGAGCCCATCATCATTGATGCAGAAGCCGGCGTGATTATCGGCAGCATCGATGCGCCCATTCGCAGCATCTACGAAGTAAGGCAGGCCGAGCAGGCCGTGGCCCGAAGCCGGCTAGTACGGCTTAAAAATGTTGCTGCCCAGACACTCGATGGCCAAAGTGTTCGTCTGCTTGCAAACCTTGATCTCCCCTCCGATGCCCAGACCGCAATTGATCAAGGGTGTGAGGGGGTCGGTTTGTTTCGAAGTGAATTCCTTTACATGAACCGCAAAGATCCGCCTTCAGAAGACGAGCAGTTTGAAGCGTATCGTCAAGTAGTGCTCGCCATGAAGGGCAGACCGGTGACGATTCGCACGCTTGACTCTGGGGCGGACAAAGATGTGCCGAGCATTTCTGCCCATCGTGAAGCGCCTTCCAATCCGGCGCTTGCCTTGCGTGCAATTCGTCTGTGCTTAGCGGAGCCTGTGCTCTTTGCGACCCAGCTTCGGGCCATTCTTCGAGCTTCTGCCTATGGGCCACTCAAGCTGCTGGTGCCCTTGGTCAGCGGGCCGCAGGAAATGCTGGCTGCGCGAAAGCTCATCAAGCAGGCGATGGAGCAGTTGCGAGTGCAGAAACAAAAGTTTGATGAGGGCATTGCGATCGGGGCCATGATTGAAGTGCCTGCAGCAGCACTTGCCATTGACGGCTTGATTCCCGTAACAGACTTTTCATCCTTGGGCACCAATGACTTGATTCAGTACACCTTGGCCATTGACCGGGCCGATGGCGAGGTAGCGCATCTGTATAACCCGCTTCACCCGGCGGTTCTTCGGCTTGTGCGCGAGGTCATTCGAAGCTGCCTAAAACGGAATCAGCCTGTGTCGGTATGCGGGGAAATGGCCGGAGACCCTGAGCTAACAAAGCTGCTGCTGGGTTTTGGCCTACGGGAATTTTCAATGCACCCGGCCCAGGTGCTGATGGTCAAACAGGAAATCTTGCGCTCGAAGGCCAGTGACTGCGAAAAACTAGCTGGGAAAATCCTGCGCCAAGGCGACCCTTCAAAACTTGCGGCCGCCTTGGCCCGATGGAGTCAAGAACGAGACCACATCTCGGGGTAGATCAGGCCGTCCCGCAGGGCCACGAGGGTAGCCTGCGTCCGGTTTCGAACGCCAAGCGCCCGCAGAATTGCGCCAATGTGAACCTTGGCGGTTCCCATTGACATGCCAAGCTCGTCGCAAATGCGCTTGGTGGGTTTTCCCTCAATCAGGCAGTACAGCACCTGGCGCTGTCGGGGTGTAATAGATTGGGAAGACTTGAGTTGTTCAACCTTCAGACTAGGCGAGAGGCCTGATCTTTTCGGCTGCTCCAAGAGGGAAGTCGGGGGGGTGAGGGGGGCGAATGCGTGCGTTGTCATAAAGTCCAAGCTCCTTAAAAAAAGTTAATCGGGTGGAAGAAGTATTTCCGCGGAGCTAGGCCGACAAGCCTGCCGATTGCAAACTATGCGCCGCAATTTGCCGCCCATAAAGCGACTTTGTGCCGAAATGTCACAATTGGGCATGCGACAAAATCCTGACGCCAGCACCCTGGGCATCGTTGCCGCACAAACTGCGGCTTTTACTGCTCCTTTAAAACTCAAGAGCGGTCAGACCATTGCGCCCTATGAGCTTGTCTATGAAACCTATGGCACGCTGAACGCCCAGGGCAGCAATGCTGTGCTGATCTGCCACGCGCTCAATGCCTCCCACCATGTTGCGGGCCTTGCCAGCAATGACCCCAAGTCTGTGGGCTGGTGGGACAACATGGTCGGGCCCGGAAAGCCAGTCGATACCAACCGATTCTTTGTAATCGGTGTCAACAATCTTGGCTCTTGCTTCGGGTCCACTGGACCCGCCAGTGTGAATCCTGCAACGGGCCAGCCTTATGGGGCGAGCTTTCCCGTTGTAACCGTGGAAGACTGGGTCAACGCCCAAGCCTTGTTAGCCCAGCGGCTAGGCATTGAGAAGTTTGCAGCCGTGATGGGCGGAAGCCTAGGGGGCATGCAGGCCTTGCAGTGGGCCATCAGCTACCCAGAGCGCATTGGCCATGCGGTGATCATTGCATCAACGCCAAGATTGTCAGCACAAAACATTGCCTTTAACGAAGTGGCAAGACGGGCCATTGTGAATGACCCGGACTTCCACGGCGGCAATTACTACGCCCACAACACCGTGCCAAGGCTAGGCTTATCCATTGCCCGCATGGTTGGCCACATCACGTATTTGTCCGATGACGATATGGCTGAAAAATTTGGGCGCCAGCTCCGTGGCTCCAACGATTATCGTTTTGGATTTGATGTTGAATTTGAAATTGAGTCTTACCTGCGCTATCAGGGGGAAAAGTTTTCAACTTATTTCGATGCCAACACCTATTTATTGATCACTCGCGCGCTGGATTATTTCGACCCCGCTAAAGACCACGATAACAATTTGATGAGGGCGTTGGCAGCAATCCAAGCCAAATGCCTGCTTGTCTCCTTCACGACAGACTGGCGCTTTCCGCCAGAGCGCTCAAGAGAGATTGTGGAGGCTTTGCTCGCTGAGAAAAAGTCGGTGACTTATGCCGAGATCGATGCGCCTCATGGCCACGATGCCTTTTTAATGGACGACCCGCGCTATCACCGTTTGGTAAAGGCCTACTTTGACAAAATTGGGCAGGAGGCAAGCACGTGATGAAGGCTGCCGTCTTGCGAAGTGACCTTGCCCAAATTGCGCAGTGGATACCGCCCAAAAGCCGCGTGCTCGACTTGGGCTGTGGCGATGGAACCCTGCTGCACTGGCTTAGCCAAAAACAGCAGTGCGAAGGCGTGGGAGTTGAAATTGATGATGAGAAGGTTTTAGGGTGTGTTGAGCGCGGGGTGCAGGTCGTGCAGGCCAATATTGATCGCGGGCTTGCCATGTTTGCCCGAGGCCGCTTCGATGTGGTGGTACTCTCGCAGGCCCTACAGGCCACCCACGAGACCGAGCGTGTATTGCGTGAAATTGCTGAGATCGGCCATGAATGCATTGTGAGCATTCCAAACTTTGGCCATTTTTCGCACCTCCTGTCTTTGCTAAAAGGCCACATGCCGGTGAATAAACGGCTGCCTTATGCCTGGTACAACACACCGAATCTGCACTTTGCGACTGCCAAGGATTTCGAGGAGCTTTTAAACTCACTGGGATTTACAATTCGAAGCAAAGCATATCTGGATGAAGATCGCGCGATTGAGTTTCTCCCGAATCTTCGCAGCACGCTGGCTGTTTATCGCTTCAGAAAGAAAGGATCTTCTGCATGACCGCAAAAACCATTGGCATTATTGGCGCAGGCGCCATGGGCAATGGCATTGCCCAGGCGTTTTCAAGCAAGGGTTTTGATGTTGTGCTGCAAGATGTTGCAGATGCAGCTTTGCAAAAAGCGGTCGCTACGATTTCCGGCTCACTAGATCGTTTGATCAAAAAAGGAAGTCTCACCGAAGCGGCAAAGGCAGAGACACTCAAACGCATTTGCACGACTACCCAAGTCAAGGACCTGGCCCGTGTTGACTTGGTGATCGAGGCAGCCACCGAAAACGAAACGATCAAGATCAAAATCCTTCAGGCCGTTGAAGAGGTGCTCAAACCCGAAGCCATCATTGCAACCAATACGTCTTCTATTTCCATTACCCGACTTGGTGCTGCCACCAAACGGCCAGATCGATTTGTCGGCATGCACTTTTTTAATCCGGTGCCGGTTATGGCCTTGGTGGAGGTGATTCGCGGCCTTCAAACCTCGGATCAAACCGTCAATGTAGTGGCAGAGCTTGCCAAGGCAGTTGGCAAAACATCGATTGGCGTGAAGAACCATGCGGGCTTTGTGGTGAACAGAATTTTGTGCCCCATGATCAATGAGGCAATTTTTGTATATTCAGAGGGCCTGGCCTCAGCTGCAGAAATTGATGAGGGTATGAAGCTAGGCTGCAACCACCCCATTGGGCCTCTGGCCTTGGCCGATTTGATTGGCCTAGATGTGCTGCTGGCCATTATGGATGTGCTCTACAAAGCTTTTGAAGACCCGAAATACCGGGCTGCGCCGCTTTTAAAGGAAATGGTGGATGCGGGTTACTTAGGCCGCAAGACCGGCAAGGGTTTTTACACCTACTGATTTGAAAACCACCGACGCGCTTCGTTTTTCGGCGCCGCCGCTTGGCCTCTCACTGTTGATGTGGGGCCTAGCGGCCGCTTTTTATCTCTATGGGTTTTTTCAACGGGTTACGCCTGCCGCGCTTGCCCACGAGCTCTCCCAAGAGCTTGCACAAACGGCAACGGCATTAGGCTGGTTATCGGCCACTTATTTCTATTGCTACGCCATCATGCAGCTGCCTTCGGGCCTGCTGGCTGATAGATTTGGCCCGCGTAAATTATTTATTACTGCCACCGCTGCGGCAATCGCAGGAACTTTGCTATTTGCATTTGCAGAGTCGTTTACAACAGCTGCAGTGGGAAGAGGAATTATTGGCGGGGCCGCCGCCGTGGGCTGGATTGGCATGCTAAAGCTTGCTGCCCATTGGTTTTCACCACAAAAGTTTGCCTCGGTCTCAGGCCTGTCGCTTGCGGTAGGAACCCTGGGAGCAGTGCTAGCTGGCTTTCCGCTAAGGGCCTTATCAGATGAATTCGGCTGGCGGATTGTAGTGGCCGGCAGCGCAGGATTTGCTGCATTGCTCATGATTGGCATGGTGTTTGTGCTGCGAGATGACCCAGTCGATCGCGGCTATCGCAGTTGGTCTCCTGCGCCGCAGACTAAAGATGCGCTTGCGAAGATGACGATTTGGCAATCCCTTGCAAACCTTCCCATGCGCGACCTGATTTATCTCTGCATCGGCCAGACCGCAGTCACAGGCAGCATGGTCATGATGGCCGGCCTTTGGGGCGTGCCTTTTCTCACCACTATTTTTGAAATGAGTGCGCGCACGGCCACTGCATTTACATCGCTGATGATGGTGGGCTTTGCCATTGGTAGCCTGATTTTCGGACCCTGGTCCGATCGAAGTGGCCAGCGCAAAAAGCCGCTTTTGGTAGGTACCGTCTTGGTCATGCTGGGGTTCATGCTGCTCGCCAGTGGAATCACCTTGGGGTCGCTTTGGCTCACGGTGTTTGTGCTGTGGCTTATTGGAATTTCAGCAGGGTCCATGGTGGTGTCGTTTGCTTTTGGCAAAGATCTGGTGGGAGGCCAGAAAACGGCGACCATCACCTCGCTTGTCAATCTTTCGGTCACGCTGGGCGCGATTGGCCTTCAGCCATTGTTTGGCGCCATCCTTGATTGGAAGTGGAATGGCGTGTTGGTAGAAGGCGTTCGTCGTTACAACGAGGCTGCCTTTCAGTGGGGCTTTGCAGCCACTGCCCTCTGGATCGCTCTAACAGTTGCGGCCCAGTTGATGGCCCGCGACCCTTCTAATCTTTCCAGAAAGACGGCATCAGGACAACCAACAGGGTAAGCAGCTCTAATCGCCCGAGCAACATGGCTGCTGAACATACCCAGAGCTGAAACTCAGTCAAGCCTGCATAGTTCGATGCGGGGCCCACCTCACCAAGCCCTGGGCCCATGTTGTTGACCATCGCAATGGTTGCACTCAATGCGGTGGTGAGATCCATGCCAGAAAACAAGAGCAAAAATGTTGCAGCAATAACAGTTACGCCATAGAAAAACATATATGCCAAAACGGCGAAAATCACCTGATTGCTCACCACAGAGCCCTCGACCTGCAAGGGATCCACAAGACGAGGGTGAATGATTCGCATCAGCTCACGCCGAGCCTGCTTTACCAAAATAACTAGCCGAATCATCTTTATTCCACAGCCTGGCGAACCAGAGCTTGTCGCGAAAACTGACAAGAAAATGATGAACCAACTAGCAAACGGAGGCCAAAGTCCGAAGTCCTCCGTAACAAACCCCGTTGTAGTCGCTATCGAGACCGTGCTGAAGATCGCATGCCGAAAAGACTCTCCGAGTGTGGGATAGACCTCAGAAAAATAAAGAAATAACCAGACAATTAATGACCCAAAAAGGCTTGTGAACCAAAACCATTTTGCCTGAGCATCGAGCCAATAAAGTTTTAATGATGAACGCTTTAGCGCCAATGCATGAGAGACAAAATTTACGCCTGCAATCAACATAAACAGTACCGCGACCATTTCAATCAAAGGGCTATTGAAATGGCCAATACTGGCATCGTAAGAAGAAAGCCCTCCCAAAGACATGGTTGAGCCCATGTGCACCAAGGCATCAAACCAGCTCATGCCAGCCAGCCAATAAGCAAAAAAACAGGCCAAGGAAATCAGCAGATAAACGCTATAGAGCATCTTTGCTGTTTCAGCAATACGAGGGGTCAGTTTTGTGTCTTTCACCGGGCCTGCCATCTCCGCCCGATAGATCTGCATGCCGCCTACGCCCAGCAAAGGCAAAATAGCGATCGCCAAAATAAGAATGCCCATACCGCCAAACCACTGCAAGAAGGCGCGCCAGATCAAAATAGATCTGGGCATTTCATCAAGGCCTACCAACACTGTCGCCCCAGTTGTGGTTAATCCTGAAACCGCCTCGAAATAGGCCTGAGCAAAATTAAGCTCGGGCAAAAAGCGGTAAAACGGAATTGCCGCAAACACGGGCAAGATCAGCCAGACCATGGCAACGAGCAAAAAACCGTCCCGGGGCTGCAGCTCGCGCTTATGCCACCAAGAAAGACCCAGCACCAAAAGGCCCAGAACCAGAGTCACGATGAAGGCCTCTTCAAAAGCGATCAGAGCGGGTTCGTTATAAGCGATTCCAAAGCCAATTGGAATTAAAAAAGTAAGCGAAAAACACGCCACTAGAATTCCCAATATGCGCACCACCGCTAAAAACGGAATGGTGGTGTCGAGCCGATCGTCTCGTTCCTGTGCGTTCATGAGAAAAAAGAGCGTGTCATTATTTCGGCCAGCGTGCCTCAAACTCGCGCATCAGCCAGCGCGCGCAACGCAGCAGCCGGGCATCATCTTTAAAAGCGCCTACTGCCTGCACCCCAAGCGGCAAACCCCCGGGCAATCGCAACATGGGAAGGCTGATCGTCGGCAGGCCGCAAAAAGTCCAGACTGTTTGCATGATGGGATCTCCGGTAGATTCCAACCCCTTTGGCGCGCCGCCCAAAGCAGCCGGGCACAGGATTACGTCGTAGTGGCCAAAATGCTCTTTAAAAGCGGCGCTCACAGATGCCATCTGATGCTTCGCAAAAAGATAGTCGATCACGGAAATTTTTGAACCCAGCTCAATTTGGGCCCTAAGCCGCGGAGATAACTTTTCTGCGCCCACCGCAAGCTCCCGCTGCATTGAGCAAGCAAGCTCCGCATGCTGTACCTTGAACTGCCAATCCACCGCTTTCGCAGCAATATCTGGAAGCTCCCCCATCTCAACAAAATCGGAAAGCTGCTTAGCCAGCTCGAGATAAGCCTGCTGGGCCTGGGGCTCAACCTGGTTCCACCAAGGCGTTTTGACAAACAAAAACCTGGGCTTAGCTGGCGGCTCGCTGCGGCATGTCTTTACAAAACCCAAGGCCGGAAACGATTTGCTGGACTCATCTACACCGTCATCACCGCCGATGACCTCGCAGACCATTGCAATATCTTCGATACTGCGCGAAAACACACCGACCTGATCCAGAGAAGGCGACTGCTCCAAAATGCCAGTGCGAGGCACAAGCCCCAGGCTTGGCTTAAACGCGTAGACCCCACAAAAAGAGGCAGGCCTCAAAACAGAGCCATTGGTTTGTGTACCCAAGGCCACGGGCACCATGCCCGCAGCGACAGCGGCAGCGGACCCTGAAGAGGAGCCGCCCGGCGTGTGCTCTAAATTCCTGGGGTTGCGTGTGTCGGTGGGCGTCATGGTGGCAAGCTCGGTGATTTTGGTTTTGCCAAACACCACCGCGCCGGCTGCGCGCAGCCTACGGACAATGGTTGCATCACTGTTGGCATAACGGCCCTCATAAATTGGGCTGCCATACTCCGTGCGCAAATCAAGGGTATCGATGTTGTCCTTTACGGCCACGGGCAAGCCGAAAAGCGGCCCTAAGCCTTGGCCGATGCTGCGCGAGTCATCAAGCTGTTTTGCTTGCATCTGCAATACCTTTTCCTCGATATGGGAAAAAGCCTTGATGTCTTTGTCACTGCGAGTGGCAAAGTCAAAAAGCTCGCGATACAGCGCTTGCGCAGAGGTCTTGCCAGCGCTCAGAAGATCGATGATCTCCTGGCCGCTTAGCGCATGAACTAGCTTGTCTTGCATAGGCCCCATAGACCAGGCCGACAGGCGGCCTGGATCTTTTTGGTCAACACATCAAGAGCGATACAGCACCGTAGGCAGCCACATGCCAATGGCGGGAAACACATAGAGAAGCACCACAGCAATGAGCTGAATTCCCATAAAAGGCAGCATGCCCGCAAAAATCTGATTTAAGGTCACCTGCGGAGGCGCCACCCCTTTCAGATAAAACGCTGACATGGCTACCGGCGGCGATAAGAAGGCAGTTTGCAGATTCAATGCAACCAAAAGACCAAAGAACAAGGGGTCGATGCCGAAGTTATCGAGCAAAGGAATAAAGATCGGCATAAAGATCACAATGATCTCGGTCCACTCTAGGGGCCAGCCCAGCAAGAAAATAATTACCTGAGAAAGAATCAGGAACTGTACCGGCGTTAAGCCCAGGCTCATGACCCACTTCTCCACCAACTCTTGGCCGCCCAGCAATGCAAAAGCGGCAGAGAAAATTGAAGAGCCCACAAACAGCCAGCAGACCATGGCGCTGGTCTTCGCAGTCAAGAATACCGACTCCCTTACGACGATGTAATTCAGGCGGCCATAGGCCAACGCAAGCAACGCACCACCAATAGCGCCCACTGCCGCGGCCTCTGTTGGTGTGGCTAGGCCAAAGACGATAGAGCCCAGCACAGACAAAATAAGCACCGCCAAGGGGAAGAACGAGGCCAAGAGCATTTTAAAAACCTCAAGCCTCACCCAAGTAAATATGACGTAAAAACCCGCCAATAAGGTGCCGCCGATTCCAAGCATCCACCAGAACCACGCCGGAGCCGGCACACGCTCTGCTGGCGCTGCCTCAGTAGCAGTAGCCTGTGCACCAGCATCCGCTGCTTGGGATGCCGAGCCGGCTTGTTGGCTTTCCTCGCTTGCTTGCGAGATGGGCTTGGGCTCAGCGCCTATCTCCAGAAGCTCTTCTTCAGCCTCTTCGTCGACCGCCTCTTCTGAATAGTCGGCATCAAAACCCATGACTTCAAGGCCCGAAATGTCATCCACTTTGGGCGGAGCGGTCACTGTGTTAAAAATCGAGCCCATCAGTGCTACAAAGGCGATTGCTGGCAACAGGCTAACAAACAGCGTGCGCAGCACTTGCACGACACCCACGCCAGAATTTCTTGTGCCAACAAGGCCGCGCATTAATGAAGGCAAGACGCGATCACTAAACGCATTTTTCATGCGCTCATAAGCCGCCGGAAGATCGACGCGACGCTCTTCCTCAGGTAATGGGGGCATGAGGCTAGGCTTGAGCTTGGCCATCAAGATCACATAACCCACATACAAGAACGCAAGCATGATGCCGGGGAAAAATGCGCCGGCATACAGCTGGACTACGGACACTCCGGCCGTAGCGCCGTAAACAATCAACATCACCGAGGGCGGAATAAGAATGCCCAGGGTTCCACCTGCAGTAATTGAGCCAGCAGACACCTTGATGTCATAGCCGCTTTTCATCATCTGCGGCAGGGCCAACAAACCCATGAGGGTCACAACGGCGCCCACAATGCCTGTAGCCGTTGCAAAAACTGCGCAAGTAAAAATTGTGGCCACAGCAAGAGAGCCCGGCACACGAACGAGGGTTAAATGAAGCGACCTAAAGAGCTTCTCAATGAGGTTTGCCCGCTCAACCAGATACCCCATGAAAACAAAGAGCGGGATGGCGATCAGCACATCATTGTTCATTACCCCCCAGGTGCGCTGAACCATGAGCGTCAAAGTGTTGGGGAGCGCCGCATCGGGTTCACGGAAGTAATAGGCAAAGAAAGTAAACAGCACGCCCATGCCCATGAGGGTGAAGGCGGTTGGAAAGCCCAGCATGATGGTCACCACCACCAGCGCCAGCATGAGCAAACCAATGTGCCCTGATTGAATATTGCCCCATGGCATCAGGGCCAGTGTGCCCAACACAACCAAGGCCATGATGGAAAAGCCGAAGAGAAGCTCCTTACGCATTTTTCTTCTCCCCTTCGTGCGAGATCATGGCTTTGAGCTCCTCCACATCCACCTCTTCAACGTCTTCCTCGCGCGAGGGCCACTCGCCCTGCCGAATACAGACAATGCATCGAAAAATTTCAACAATCCCTTGCAAAATCAAAACCGCGCCCGCTACCGGGATAATGGTTTTAAAAGGGTAAAGCGGAGGCCCGTCAGCGGTAATTGAAGAGTGCTCAAGAATGCGCCAGGAGTCGGCCGCGAAAAAATAGCCGGCATAGATCAGGGCAATGACGCCTGGAATGAAAAAAACAAAATACAAAATTAGGTCAAGTATTGCCTGGGTTCTTGGCTTCAAAAACCCATACAAAATATCGCCACGCACGTGGCCGTTTTTTGCGAGCGTATAAGCACCAGCCATCATGAACAGAGTGCCGTAGAGCATTAGCTGAGCATCAAACGCCCATGCGTTAGGGTCGTTGAGTACATATCGCGAGAAAACCTCAAAGCCAATGAGTAGCGTCAAGCCAACGATGAGCCAGGAAAACGCATGGCCGATCCAAGTGGAGATTTTGTCAACAGTTAAAAAGAGTTTCTGCACGATGACCCCTGTTTAAATGGTCAGCAACAAAAAAGCAGCCTGCTGTTGGCAAGGCTGCTTTTTCTCAAACCCCGTTGCACCGATCAGGGCAACGGGGAGCCAGGCCCAAGAGCCTGTTATTTTAGCCCTTCTTGGCAGCGCCTTTCTGAGCAGCAGCCGGGCGGAAATAATGGTCATAAGCCATGCGACGCTGCACATTGGTCTCAAGATCCCACTTCACTGCACGGGCTGCAAATGCGCGCTGTGAATCCACGATCTTCTTGAAGAGTGGGTTTTCAGCAACTTTCTTAGCCACCACTTCATCGAAGACGCGAAGCTGCGAGCGCAAAACAGCATCGGGCGTTTTGAAGAACTTGACGCCTTGCTCTTTTTGCATTCCTTCGTAGTCTTTGGAATAACGATCAACGGCCTTCCAGGACATATCGGCCGAGGCTGCCTCAACCGCGTTATCAAGAACAGCGCGAAGCTTTGCGGGTAGGGCGCGGTACTTGGCGCCATTGAACATGATCTCAAACTGCTCTGCATTTTGGTGATAGCTCTGCAGCATGCAGACCTTAGAGACGTCGGGGAAGCCCAACAAACGGTCAGAAGAGGCATTGTTGAACTCGGCGCCATCGAGCAGGCCACGATCCATTGCAGGAACAATCTCGCCACCAGGCAGCGCATTTACAGAAACGCCGAGGCCTGTGAGCATGTCAATGGAAATGCCCACGGTGCGGAACTTCATGCCCTTCATGTCTTCGAGCTTGGTGATGGGCTTTTTGAACCAGCCAAGGGGCTGAGTAGGCATGGGGCCGTACACATAAGACTTCACATCGGCGCCAACTGCTTTGTAAACCTCTTCCAACAAGGCAGCACCGCCACCATATTTGTGCCAGGAGAGCAGCATGTTGGCGTCCATGCCGAAGGATGGGCCCGAGCCCCACAAAGCCAGAGCCGAGTTCTTGCCGTAGTGATAAACCAACACGCCGTGGCCGCCATCAAGCGTGCCCTTGGAAACGGCATCGAGCAAGCCGAAAGCTGGAACCACTGAGCCTGCGGGCAACACCTCAATGCGCAACTCACCACCAGTCATGTCATTGACCTTCTTGGCAAAGTCATTGGCGTACTCGTGAAAGATATCCTTCGCAGGCCAAGTGGACTGGAAACGGAAATTGGTGACCGCCTGTGCTTTTGCGATCATGGGGAATGCCAGAGCGCCAGCGCCTGCAGCACCTGCGCCGGCTAGGAATTTACGACGATTCGGGGCTGCTTGTTGTGTTGCTGCAGCGGCTTCTTTTTTGGCTGTTGCCATCGATATCTCCTGATTGGATGAGTCTGACGTTACCGACATGCCGAAAGCACTTCTGAGTTCGGCACACTTGCTTTCCAGCCTTTTTTGGCCGGCAAGCGTGAAGGCTGATTATCGTTCGCGAAATTTATAGTTTTTCCTAGGGAATACCCCGTAAGGCCTAGAAAAACCCTGCTGTGACCTGGAAAAGCTTCTCTACCTTGGGGATGACCCGCTTATCCGTTACAAGCACGATTAAATGATCATCGCTCTCGATCACCGTGTCGTGATGGGCAATCAAGACCTGCGCTGACCCCGTATCCATGCCCCGAACAATCGCGCCAATGCTTGCCCCTTTGGGCAGGAGAATCTGCTCAATGCTTTTGCCCACCACCTTTGAGGTGGAAGCATCGCCGTGAGCGACTATTTCCAAGGCCTCGGCAGCCCCACGGCGAAGGCTGTGCACCGCAGCAACGTCGCCGCGCCGCACATATTTTAAAAGCTCGCCAATCGTGGCATGAGAGGGCGTAATGGCCACATCAAGCTGGCTGCCCTCCATGAGCTCGGCATAGGCCCGCCGATTGATCAGGGCAATGACCCGCCTTGCGCCCATGCGCTTGGCAAGCAGGGCCGACATGATGTTGTTTTCGTCGTCATTGGTGAGCGCCAAAAACAAATCCATGCTGCCAACATTTTCCTGCTCAAGCAGCTCCTCGTCGGTAGAGTCGCCATGCAAAACCAAGGCCTGGCCGTTGAGCTCTTGTGCCAAATAATCACAACGCGACCGATTGCCTTCAATGATCTTTGGGGTCATGTAATGCAAAACGCCGCGAGCGACACGAAGTCCGATATTGCCCCCACCTGCAATCATCATGCGCTTTACAGTGCGCTCTTCTTTCCGAAGCTCTTTGGTGACTTGGCGTATGTGTTTTGTAGAGGCCACGAAAAAAACCTCATCTCCAGCTGCAATCAGGGTGTCGCCATCGGGCCCGATGACGCTGGTGCCTCGAAATACGGCCACGATTCGCGACTCAATATGCGGAAGGTGGCTTTTGAGCTCGCGCACAGGCTGGCCCACCAGCGGGCTTGCCGCATCGGCCTTGACCGCCAAAAGACTCACCATTCCCTTGGCAAACTCAATCACCTGCAGGGCCTCTGGAATTTCAATGAGCTTAATTAGGTAATCGGTAACTGTTTGCTCTGGGCTAATCGCCACATCCACCGCAAAAGACTCCGGCGCAAGCAGCTCCGGATTTCGTACCCATTGCGATGATCGAAAACGGGCAATTCGCTTCGGGATATTGAACCGACGATGCGCCAACAAACACGCAGCCAAATTGGCCTCATCGTCTGCGGTTACAGCGATCAAAATGTCGGCGTCGTGGGCGCCTGCGCTTTCCAACACCTCGATTGAAGTGGCATTGCCACGAATGGTGCGCAGATCAAATCGCTCTTGCAAAAGCGCTAGGCTATCGCCCGTTGTGTCGACAACGGTAATGTCGTTTTTTTCCTGGGCCAGCTGCTCCGCAAGGCTTGAGCCTACACGTCCAGCTCCGAGAATGAGAATTTTCATTGTTCGCGGCTTTGCGGTTCGGGCGTATTAACTGCGCTTATCGATTCCTAGCTGTTTAAGCTTTCGATACAAGTGTGTTCTCTCCAAGCCTGTGCTCTCGGCCACCCGAGTCATGCTGCCATTTTCATTCTCGAGGTGATAAGAGAGATACGCGCGCTCAAAGGCATCCCTCGCTTCGCGCAAGGGCCCCGTCAGATTAATTTCAGCGAGGGCCTTTTTCGCCAACTCATGGGCAGAGGGGCTCGGGGCAGGCTGCCTGGGCTCACGCAAGGCCAAAAGGTCGAGCTCGGGCAGGCGTTGAATTTCCGGCTCGACGCTGCTGTATTCAGTTTCAGGCTCACGGGTGAGCTCATAAGCCGAGCTGGCCGTTATTGAGACAGGCTTTTTTTGCTTTCGGGCAAGCGCTGCTTCAATCGTTTGCAAAAGCTTCGTGAGTGCAATCGGCTTTTCCAGAAAATCGACAGCGCCAATTCGGGTGGCCTCTACCGCAGTTTCAATGGTGGCATGGCCTGACATCATGATGACGGGAGCCGTGAGCCGCTGATGGGCGGCCCACTCCTTTAACAACGAAACGCCGTCCATATCTGGCATCCAGATATCGAGCAAGACCAGATCATGACGCTTTGACAAATGAAGGTCTCTGGCCTGGGCCGCATTTTCGGCAAGCGAGACGCAATAGCCTTCGTCTTGAAGCACTTCGCTCAAAAGCTCACGAACGCCAATCTCGTCGTCTACGATCAGAATGTCAGCCATGCGCACGCTGCAGATGAGTATTCATAAGCCCATTGTCGGGCGCATTTTCAAGTTTCGCAAATTCAACAATCGCCATCGCGCCTCCAGGCTCCTCGGGGGAGAGCTCTGACCGATTGACGAGGCTCACCTTGCCATGGTTTTCCTCTACGATTTTTTTCACGATTGCCAAACCCAGGCCGCTTCCCTTTGCTTTGCTGGTGAAATACGGCTCAAACAGCCTTGCTTTGGCCTCGGGAGTAATTCCCGGGCCCTGATCGGCCACCTTCAAGACAACGCTAACGCCTCGGCGTGATGTGGCGATGTGCTCAAGGGTGATCTCGATTCGGCCATCTGTCCGATCGGCCATCGCTTCCTGGGCGTTTTGAATCAGGTTGTGCACGACCTGAATCAGCTGCGCGCGATCGACCATCACCCAGAAATCTCCCCGGGCTTTGGGCCACAGAATTCGCGAATCGGAAGCATAGAGGGTCTGCATTTCAACAAGCAAACGAGAGATTTCTACAGGCTCTGGGTTTGCTGCCGGCAGCCTCGCATAATTGCGAAATTCGTCCACCATGGCTTTCAAGGAATTCACCTGGTCAACAATCGTGTTGGTCGAGCGGCCCAATAAATCTGCATCTTCGCCTGTCAGTTTTTCAGACAAACGACGCTGCATACGCTCTGCGGACAGTTGAATTGGCGTGAGCGGATTTTTGATCTCATGGGCAAGCCGCCTAGCCATCTCGGCAAAGTCACGGGATCGCTGGGCCGACAAAAGCTCGCCGATGTCATCCACAATCACGACATACTGGACCTGCTTGCCGGGCAAAAGGGTAGCGCTAACCAGCAATGTGATGGGGCTGCCATCGTGCTTGGCGCCCTCGTGCTGAAACTGGGCATCAGCACCACCCTTCAGCCCTTGACTCAGCTGGGCAGCGCACCCCGCCAAGACCGGCAAATGACTCAGTGGCCGATCCCGGTAAGGCGCCAGAGGCTGCTCAAGAATGCGTGACGCACTGGCGTTGAAGTCTGATAGCTGCCAGTTGGCATCGAAAATCAAAACACCCGCCGATAAATGGGCGAGCACCTGCTGCAAAAACAAATTCGACTCTTCCAGGCGAAGACGGCTTTTTTCTGCGAGGCTTCTTGCCTCATTAAGCTGCGAAGTCATTTCATTAAACGAGGCCACCAGCACATTCAACTCATCGCTTGAGTTGGGGTCAAAACGCAGGGGGCGATAATCACCCGATGCGACAGCCTTCGTTGCGCGCTCTAGCTGACGCAAAGGACCCGCGAGCCAGCCGCTTAGAAGCACAGAGCTGATCAAGGCCCCTAAAAAAGCCAACAGCAACGTCAAGGCGAGCGTGACGCCATAAATTTTTCTTAAGCCCTCCTTGCCAAGCGCTAACTGCTGATAATCGCGAATTCCATTATTCAAAGCCTCGAGATTTTGCGTTAGCGAATTGGGGATCTGTTCAATCCACTGCACAAAAAAGGCTTCTTCAGCAAGCCTTTGCTTTCGGATTCCCATGGCAATGGCCCGAACCTGAAGGCTTTGCTCGGACTCTTGGGTGCGGGGTTCTACGGCCACAAACTGCCGGGCGGCTCGAGCGCGATTTAAGGCTTCAGCAGGCGGAAGCTCTGGAACGAGGGTCCTGAGCTGGGCGCTGCGACTTGCCAACACACTGCCATTTGCCCCAAGCACCAACACATCAATGCCCTCTCGGCCATCCACCGCCTTTTCAATCAGACCAAGCATTTCTGGAGGCGAAGCCTCCTCCACAAGAATCGCTAGCCTGCGGGCCCGGTTCATAGCATCAGAGGAAATATTTTCCAAAGAGGCCCGCCCGAGAGAGACGCCGGACTCAAGGGCTACATTGACGCTTTGACTAAACCATCCATCAATCGTTTTGGCTAAATACTGAGCAGAAACCAAAGACACCAGGGAGACTGGGATCGCCGAGATCAACGCAAACGCCACGGCAAGGCGCACCATGATGCGGGCGCCAAAAACCTTGCGACGATAACGTTGGACTACGCGCAAAACTACCCAAACCGTCAGCCCCGCCATGAGTGCTGCCACGGCTGCATTGGCACCAACAAGCCAAGGATAGAAACGATCGACAGCCGAGCTGCTCGAGCTTGCGGAAGCCAACACCAATAACAAAGTTGCCGCAAACAAAAACACGGCAAGCAGGGCAAGGCGCAAGGCCATGCTCATCGGTTTGCAGCTCCCGAAGTTTTAATCAAAACCTTGGGCTCAACCCAGTCACTCGAAAGATTCCAGTCACGATTCGTAATGGCATTAATTTGAAGGGGTTTGGGAAGCTTTGCGCTATCCAATCGCACCCGAAGCCTCGCCTCGAAGTTAGAGGCGCCCCAATCAAAACTCGGGCCAACTCCCTCGACAGTCTCCGAGGGGTCTTTTAGCTGCCAGCTCCGCATGCTGACCGCAGCGGCAAGGGCCTTCTCCAGGCTCTCATGGGCCACTTGATGCAATCCCCCGACGGCGACACGAAATTGCTGTGTCACCGCGTGATAGCTCAGGCGAACCGTTTTGCTTTCAATGAAAATCTTTTTGTCAAACCACCACCAACGGGTCTTTCGCAGCTCGAATTCAGAGATGAAATACAGGGGAACACCCCGCATCACCGCCTCCACCAGCACCGGGCTTAGGTTCACCTGCACGTCTGCATGCGCCACCCAGCCGCTTTCGGCGGAAACGGTCAGGGTGGGCTCCGTCAGCGAAATTGATTCCGCTTCATTAGCCCTGCCTGGGCTTGGCAAAAACAGTGCCGTCAAGAGAATCAGCGTCAGAAGCGTTGGAAATTTTTTGAAATTTAGCAAAGAAAAAACCATCCTGATTAAGGCCAGTCTCCGGACTTGCTGCAGGCAAAAGCCTGCCTGGACAAGGCCGGGCAAGTGCATTCGGGGTGCGATTAAGAAATGACTGGGCCTGTGCCTCACCCTCTTCCAAAAAAACCGAACATGTAACAAAGGCCAATTCTCCACCGGCTTTGACCTTGGACCATAGAACATCCAGCATTTTGCGTTGGATATCAGCCACAGTGCGAATTTCCTCGGGCGTTCGCTTCCAGGGAATTTCAGGATGACGTCGGCAGACTCCCGATGCAGAACATGGAGCATCAAGCAAAATCGCATCGAACTGGCTAGGCATTTCTTTGGGCCAGGCCTCGGGCTGCAAGGCATTGGCCACCACAGTGCGAACCTCTCCCCTTAGAGTCGATGCAACACGGGATAAGTCGGCTTGCAAACGCGAAAGCCTTGAGGCTGAGCAATCCAGCGCCCAGATTGTCGCGCCGTAACGCTGAGCCAGAGCAATCGTCTTTCCGCCTGGGGCCGCACACGCATCAAGAATGGCCGGCTGAGAACCCTGGACCCAAGCCCGAGAGATATCATCGAAAAGATGTAAAGCGGCCTGTGCAGACGCATCCTGCACACTCACTTTTCCCAAGGAAAAGCCTGGAATTCGATCAACCGAAACCGGGGGTGAGACCGAGACAGCGGTGGGCCCAAGTATCTGGCCTTCAAGCCCGAGCGAATTCAGGGCCTCGATATAGCCGTCGGGGTCTTTCTCAAGGCCTGCCGCAAGCCGCACCGTCAAAGGTGCTCGAACACGCAGGCTGCCTAACACAGCGTTTGCCTGAGGGCCCCAGTCTTTTTGGATCTTTTCAATCCACCAAAGTGGCGCATTCCATTTGGCAACCGGGTTTTCAAAATCACCGGCAGAGGCCGGATCACGGGTCGTATTGCGCAACAAAGCATTGACAAAGCCTACGGCTTTGGTACCTGCGATTTTCTTTGTTGCTTCAGCGGCTTGATCAAGAATGATGTGTGGCTCACGCATTTGCTCATTCAGCGCACCCCAGGAAATCGCTAGTAGGGCCGCAATCTTTAAATCTGGCGCTTGCTTAGCCATTCGGGCCAGTCGCACCTGGGCAAGGCCCCAATGGCGCAGGCCTCGATAGACTAAGTCTGAAATTGCAGGCGAGTTTTGACGCTCTGGCTGATGCGCGGTTCGCGCTACGTCATCGCGCGAGAGGATGGCCGCAATCTGTAATGCTGCATCAGACATGTCATTGGAAAGAAATCTAGCCAAACCGCTCGCCTTCAGAAAGCTTTCGACCGTTCAAGAAATCCTTGATTGAGACCCGTTTTGCGCCGGGCCGCTGAATCGCCCCCAACTGAACTACGCCTTTGCCACATGCAATGCGAAAGCCAAGTGGCGAGACTTCGACAAGGGTGCCTGGCAAGGTATCGGGCACGCTGCCAAAAACGACGCCCGACACCGAGAACAATTTCACTTGCTCACCTTGCAACTGCGTTATCGCCCCGGGCGAGGGATCAAACGCGCGAATTTGATCGCGCACCTGCTCTGCCGATTTTGACCAATCCACTACCGTGTCTTCTCGAGAAATCTTATGGGCATAGGTCACACCATCAGTGGCCTGGGGCGAGGGCTTGACGCCTTGAGCCGGAAAGTGTTTTAAAAACTCAACGAGTGCGCGGGCCCCTATATCCCGCAAGCGGTCATGCAGGCTTGCAAAATTGTCATCAAATGAAATGGCCGTCCTCTCTTCGTGCCACACGGGGCCGGTATCGAGGCCTTCCTCCATTTGCATCAGCGCAATGCCTGTTTCGCTATCGCCGGCCGCTATCGCACGCTGAATCGGGGCCGCGCCTCGCCAGCGTGGCAATAAAGAGGCATGAATATTGATGCAGCCATGCCGAGGAATCTCAAGAATCTCTTTGGGCAGAATCAAGCCGTAAGCCGCCACCACCATGAGGTCCGGCGCTAAGCGCAAAAGCTTGGCCCGGGCCTCCTCCGCACCTGGCTTACCGATGCGCAAAGACTCCGGCTGCATAACTGCGAGGCCAAGCCGTTGCGCCAATTCTTTGACCGGGCTTTGGGCCAAACCACGGCCTCTACCGCTTGGCCGATCCGGCTGCGTGAGCACCACGACAACGTCATGTCCTGCCTGATGCAGCGCATGCAAGGCGGCGCGGGCAAAATCTGGCGTGCCCGCAAAAATAATTCGCATCGGAAAAATAAAGCCTTAAGCCTTTTCCGCCAGGCGACTGTCTCGCTTGGCAAACTCAGGCTCTTGTTCAAAAGCGCCGCTTTCCTTGAGCTTGTGCATTTTTGTTTTGATTCGGCCTTGTTTCAAGCGCGACAAATAATCGACAAACACCTTGCCATTCAAGTGATCAATCTCGTGCTGAATGCAAACCGAAAGCAAGCCCTCTGCGTCGAACTCGATCTTTTCCCCTTTTTCATTAAGGGCCTGCACACGAATCTGATCGGGCCGCTCGACATCGTCATAAATGCCTGGCACAGAAAGGCAGCCCTCTTGAAAAACTTTTCTCTCATCCGTTAGCGGACTGACTTCCGGGTTGATCAGCACGCGAAGGTCTGACTGATCTTCCGACACATCAACCAGGATCATGCGCTCATGAATGTTGACCTGTGTCGCGGCAAGGCCAATGCCCCGGCACGCATACATAGTTTCTTTCATGTCGCTGGCAATTTTACGAATACGATCGTCAACAACCGCTATTGGTTTAGCAACCGTGCGCAGACGCTCATCGGGGTAGTGCAGCAGTTTCAGGATGGCCATCTAAAAGTCTCAGCTTTTTGGTCGATATCGCAAAAATAGTTTCAGGGTTAGGGTAGGCCGCATGAATCCCTTGCCAATACCCAAGACCCCTGATTTCAAACTCATGGGCTTTGAGCCTGATTTTCCCACGAGCCTGACGCAAACACACCCCTGCGTTCGCGCGCTTTTTGGCAAAGGCAGTCGGAAATTAGTGGAACAAATGGGCGTGGAGCCAGGAATTGCGATTGTCGGAAGCCGACAGGCCAGCCCACAAGGGAAAGAAGATGCCCTCTGGTTTGCCAACGAGCTCTCGGCTCGGGGGCTTGTAATCGTGAGCGGACTTGCCGATGGAATTGACACCTTTGCCCACAAAGGGGCCCTGAAAGGCAGGGGCAAAACAATCGCTGTTCTCGCCCATGGCCTTGATACGGTGTACCCAAGCCACAACGAAAACCTGGCCGAAAAAATTGTTGAAGAGGGCGGCGCCTTGGTCACCGAATACCCATTCGGTACCCCCCCAAGGCCCTTTCAGTTTCCGCAACGCAATCGGATCATTGCTGGCTTATCCCGCGCCATTCTGGTTATAGAGGCCAGCCCGCAAAGCGGTTCGCTGATCACCGCCCGGCATGGTCTTGAATTAGGACTTGATGTCTTTGTCATTCCTGGCTCAATTCACATGCCCCAGAGCATGGGTTGCAATATGCTAATTCGTCAGGGGGCACAGCTCGTTCAGTCCCCCCAACAGTTGCTTGAAGACCTAGGAATGGCCTTACCAAAGCCCCGAAGCAGCGCTAAAAAGCGGGAGGCAGATCTCTTTAGCCAAGCCGCAGATTCGAGGGCGGCAGCTTTGCTGGCGGCATTAAATTTTCAGCCTGCCAGCACCACTCGCCTTCAGAAAACCACTGGCCTGAACCTAGGCGATGTGCATGCGGGGCTTTTGCTTTTAGAAATGGAAAATTTAGCTACTCGTCTTCCTGACGGAAGATGGCTCAAACACGGGGTTTTATAGGAAGCAAGCACTTACATTTATTGGGCAGAAGCCCGGAAAACAGAAAAAAGGATTTGCGCCCCGTCCAAAAGAGCGCCTATGATCCGCGCCTCTATGGACAAAGCTCTTGTCATTGCGGAAAAGCCCTCGGTTGCCTCGGACATTGCCAAGGCGTTGGGGGGCTTCACAAAAAAAGACGACGTGTTCGAACGCGAAGATATGGTCATTGGCTCGGCAGTGGGCCACCTTCTTGAGCTGATCGCACCAGAGAAGTACGAAGTTAAAAGGGGTAAGTGGTCTTTTGCCCACCTTCCCGTAATCCCGCCGCACTTTGACCTACAGCCGATTGTCAAAAGCGAGGCCAAGCTCAAAACCTTGTCCCGCCTGATCAAGAACAAAGAAATTACCCGGCTGGTTAACGCCTGCGACGCGGGCCGAGAAGGCGAGCTGATCTTTCGCTATATCGTTCAGCACACCAAAGCCAAGCAGCCCGTTTCTCGGCTGTGGCTTCAGTCCATGACACCCGCCGCGATTCGGCAGGCCTTTGAGTCGCTGCGTTCCGATCAAGACATGATGCCCTTGGCCGATGCCGCCCGATGCCGATCGGAGGCGGATTGGCTGGTGGGCATCAACGGCACCCGAGCGATGACCGCCTTTAACTCCAAAGAAGGGGGGTTTTTCTTAACGACCGTGGGCCGCGTTCAGACTCCGACGCTCGCTATCGTAGTGGAGCGTGAGGAAAAAATTCGTAAGTTCCTCTCAAGGGATTATTTCGAGGTGTCTGCAACATTTGCTGCAAAGGCGGGCAATTACGAGGGCCGATGGCACGCTCCGAAATTCAAGAAAAATGATGCGGACCCCGAACAAAA
Organism: uncultured Burkholderiaceae bacterium; assembly: GCA_964582195.1. Taxonomy (GTDB): domain Bacteria; phylum Pseudomonadota; class Gammaproteobacteria; order Burkholderiales; family Burkholderiaceae_A; genus Lacustribacter. Next base: position 792,889 of record CAZOQN010000001.1, read on the forward strand.
AGCTGAGCGCATATGGTCCAAACAAGAAGCCGATGTGATTGTTGCTGCCTGCAAAGGAAAGCCAGCCGTCGTTACGGAAGAAAGCAAGCCCTCTACACAAATAGCACCCGCACTCTTTGATTTAACCAGCCTGCAACGCGAGGCGAATGCGCGCTTCGGCTTTTCTGCAAAAAACACCCTTGGGCTCGCACAGGCCCTATATGAAAAGCACAAGGTGCTGACCTATCCGCGAACCGACTCCAAGGCCTTGCCCGAGGACTACCTCAATACCGTCAAAACTACGTTATCAGAGCTCGCCAAGGCTACCAGCTTCGCTGTTCTTGCGGGTGATATTTTGAAAAACAACTGGGTTACGCCCAACAAACGCGTATTCGATAACAGCAAGGTGTCGGACCACTTTGCAATTATCCCCACGGGGGTTTTACCTAAAGCGTTATCAGAGCCTGAACAAAAAATCTTTGAGCTTGTCGCTCGGCGATTTTTGGCAGTGTTTTACCCGGCCGCAGAGTTTTTAGTCACGACACGAATCAGCACCATTGCGCCGCACGCATTTAAAACAGAAGGCAAGGTCTTAGTAAATCCGGGCTGGATGGCGGTTTACGGCAAAGAAGTGGCGGGAGACGACGCTATTTTGGCGCCTGTTGAAAAAGGTGAAAAGCCACTTGCAGAAAATGTCGAAACCCAAAGCTTAAAAACAAAACCGCCTGCTCGTTATACAGAAGCCACATTGCTGTCTGCCATGGAGGGCGCGGGAAAACTTGTGGATGACGATGACCTGCGCGAAGCCATGGCAGGCAAGGGGCTTGGCACACCCGCAACCCGAGCCGCAATTATTGAAGGCTTGCTGGCGGAAAAATATTTGCTGCGTGATGGACGCGAACTGATGCCCACGGCAAAAGCATTTCAACTGATGACTTTGCTAAAAGGCCTGGATGTCAAGGAGTTGTCTTTGCCGGAGCTTACCGGGGAGTGGGAATACAAGCTTCGACAAATCGAAGAAGGCAAGCTGTCTCGAGAAGCCTTCATGACCGAAATCTCCAAGATCACGGAGCATATTGTTGGCCAGGCCAAGAATTACACCAACGACACCATCCCTGGGGATTATGTCACCCTGAAAACACCATGCCCAAAATGTGGCGGCGTTGTCAAAGAAAACTATCGTCGCTTCGCGTGCGGTAGCTGTGACTTTTCGATTTCCAAACTCCCTGGAAGCCGGGCCTTTGAGCTTGCTGAAGTAGAAGAACTGCTTGAGAAAAAAGTCTTTGGCCCCGTAGATGGCTTTCGCAGCAAAATGGGCAGGCCCTTCGTGGCAAGCTTAAAGATTACGCCTGAACATAAACTTGAATTTGATTTTGGCAACGCAAATGACGCAGACGGAGATGATGAGCCAGTAGATTTCAGCCAACAGGAGTCGTTCGGCGCCTGCCCTAAGTGCGCGAGCCATGTTTATACGCACGGCAACTCTTACGTCTGCGAGAAAAGCGTGGGCCCAGCACCTTCGTGCGACTTTAAAACCGGTATGATGGTGTTGCAACAAACCATCTCCTCAGACCAAATAAAAAAGCTTTTAGCCACCGGCAAGACCGATCTACTCGACGGCTTCGTCTCTAACCGCACGCGGCGCAAATTCAAGGCTTACTTGGTAAAGACACCAGAGGGCAAAATCGGTTTTGAATTTGAAACCCGCGCTCCTAAGGCTGCTGGGGCCAAAAAAGCCGGCGCAAAGAAGAAGACTGCTTAAGCTCGGGGCCTACCGTCGGGGGCCATCTATTCGTTCGTTACCCCAGACCTTACATGCCCCGTTGGACCAGCCACAGCGCCCGACTCACAATGACGCGTTTGGTCATCAAAGAAAAAATCGGGCTCGAACTCTCGTAAAAAGTCACCCTTGCTTAAGCCCCCTAGAAACATGGCTTCGTCAATTTCAATATTCCAGTTCATCAACGTTCGAATTGCTCGCTCATGAGCCGGCGCAGAGCGGGCTGTCACTAATGCTGTGCGTAGCCGCATGATCGGATTTTCTCGAGTGTCTTGTTGCAGGCGGTGCAAGGCCTCCAACAAAGGCTTAAATGGGCCGGGGGGCAATGGCGTACTTGCGCGCTGGATCTCATGAGCAACAAAAGCATCCAGGCCCTGGGCCTGATATACCCGCTCCGCCTCATCGCTAAATAAAACTGCATCTCCGTCAAAGGCGATGCGAAGTTCATTGGGAAAATTCTCAACCGCTTTTGCTGAATGGGGATAGACATGAGCAGCTGGATATCCCGCCTCCAAAGCCTGATCAACATCGGAGGCATTGGCCGACAAGAATAAGTGGGCTCCAAGCGACTTTAAATACCGATAAGGAGATCGGCCTCGGGTAAAAACGCCGCGCTGAATCGGCAAACCATGGCTTTGAGCAGAGTGATAAACACGCAAGCCAGAAACCGGGTCATTTCGAGAAAGCACGACCACCTCGACCCGCTGGCGATCCGGTACATTAAACGCCATAAGCTTTCGCACCAACGGAAAAGCAACTCCGGGGTTCGCCGGGATTTGCATGCGTTCGCTTTGTAAACGCATATAAGCTCCATCGTCTGACTCCTCAAAAACCCTGTTTTCCTCTTCAAAATCAAACAAGGCCCTGCTTGAGAGCGCCACGACGAGCTGATTAAACATCGAGGTTGGCGACCCTCAAAGCATTGTCTTCGATGAACTGCCTACGCGGCTCAACCTCTTCACCCATCAGGGTTGTAAAGATACTGTCCGCCGCAATAGCATCTTCGATTTTGACTTGGAGCAGAGTGCGGGTTTCTATATTCATGGTGGTTTCCCAAAGCTGTTCTGGGTTCATTTCACCCAACCCCTTATACCGCTGTTTTGATAATCCACGCTCTGCCTCTTGCAGCAGCCAGTCCATGGCCTGGCCGAAATCCTGAACTTGAATCGACTTGGCTTGCTCTCCTTTTCCCCGGCTCACAATCGTTCCGTTAGGCACAGCAGTTTTTAGAACATTCGCCGCTCGCGACAAGGTTTTATAGTCTTCGCTGCCAACAAAGTCGGCGTCCAATGTCGAGAGCCTCACATTTCCGTGAAAAGGGCGCTCAATGCGAAGCCGCCAGGACTCTGTCTGGCTGTTGAATTCGGCGAAAACCCGAACTTGTTGCTCTTCGCTTGAAAAACCTGGGTTTTGTTGGCGATTCATCCATTGCTGCAACTTTTCTGCGGTTTTAACGGCTAACTCGTTCGAGGAGAAATCGAGTGCCACACCATCGAGCATTGCGCGCAAGGCTTGTTCGTCAATAATTTTAGATAAACGAGCGATAACCCCCGAGGCAGAAAGATAGGTGTTTGCAAGAGCCTCTAAATCGGCCGGAAGCCCTGTCCCGTCACTGGGCGTTTGCAATTGCGCTTCTTGAAGTGCCAATGAAAGTAAATATTTTTGCATTTGAGCGTCGTCCTTAATGTAGCGCTCTTCTTTGCCATGCTTTACCTTATAGAGGGGTGGCTGAGCAATATAAACATAACCCCTTTCTATCAACTCTGGCATTTGACGATAGAAAAATGTCAATAGGAGTGTTCGTATATGGGAACCATCAACGTCTGCATCCGTCATGATGATGATCCGGTGATACCGAAGTTTTTCTGGGCTGTAATCTTCTTTTCCAATACCCGTGCCAAGGGTTTGAATTAATGTGATGATTTCTTGTGAAGCCAGCAGTTTGTCAAACCGTGCTTTCTCAACGTTAAGTATCTTTCCTTTGAGGGGCAAAATCGCCTGAAACTTTCGGTCCCGGCCTTGTTTGGCAGAACCGCCAGCAGAGTCTCCCTCAACGAGGTAAAGCTCCGCTTTTGATGGATCTCGTTCTTGACAGTCAGCTAGTTTTCCCGACAACCCAAATGATTCCAGCACGCCTTTGCGTCGGGTCATTTCTCTTGCTTTACGAGCTGCTTCCCGAGCTCTTGCTGCTTCTACAATTTTTCCACATATGGTTTTAGCGTCTTGGGGGTTTTCCAAGAGGAACTCTTCAAGCCCCTTGCCAACCACATCTTCAACGGGCTGGCGCACCTCACTTGAAACTAGCTTATCTTTGGTTTGGGAAGAGAATTTTGGTTCGGCGACCTTGACTGACAACACACAGGTCAAGCCTTCGCGCATGTCATCGCCCGACGTTTCGACCTTTGCTTTTTTGGCAAGATCAGATTCGGCGATGTATTTGTTTAACACCCGCGTCATCGCAGCCCGAAGGCCCGTTAAGTGGGTGCCGCCATCTCGTTGTGGAATATTGTTGGTAAAACACAGCACGTTTTCGTTATAGCTATCGTTCCACTGTAATGCCGCTTCAACAGCTACGCCGTCTTTTTCGTTCGACACATAAAAGACTGTAGGATGCAAGTTGGTTTTTGCGCGATTAATGTACTGAACAAATCCTTGAACGCCGCCTGAAAACGCAAAGTTTTCTTCTTTTCCTTCTCGTTGGTCGACCAAACGAATTTTGACGCCATTATTAAGAAAACTAAGCTCTCTTAAACGTTTAGCAAGAATATCGAAATGAAAGTTAATTTGACCAAAGATTTCAATGCTTGGCAGGAAATGAACTTCTGTGCCGCGACGATCAGTAGCGCCCACAACAGCTAAGGGGGCGACTCGTTCCCCAGATCGAAACTCCATTCCATAGGTTTTATTGTCACGACGAATCGTTAATCGAAGCCAATCAGAGAGTGCATTTACAACCGAGACGCCAACACCGTGTAATCCACCAGAGACTTTATAACTGTTTTGGTCGAATTTTCCCCCAGCATGTAACTCGGTCATAACAATTTCTGCAGCAGACCTTCCGAGTTCGTCCTCCTTATGAATATCTGTTGGAATTCCCCGGCCATTGTCGGTAACAGAAATAGAGTTATCCGTATGAATCGTGACAACAATGTCGTCGCAATGGCCTGCAAGCGCCTCGTCAATCGCGTTGTCTACAACTTCAAACACCATATGATGCAAGCCTGTCCCGTCATGGGTGTCACCGATATACATCCCAGGGCGCTTGCGCACAGCCTCAAGCCCTTTGAGCATTTTGATTGAAGACGCCCCATAACTCTGGGCTGTTTCAGGCGTAATTTCTTCTTGACAAAGAAGGAAGTGCTTTTGAAGCAATTCTGGCTCCTAGGTTAGATGCGCATAGGCATAACAACATACTTAAACTCGGCGTCTTCTCGAGCCGTAATGAGGGCGCTTGCATTTGGATCCTGTAGCGCAATTTGAATGGTTTTATTTTTCAGGTTGGCCAAGACATCTAGGAGATACTGGACGTTAAATCCAATATCAACCGGATCACCCTGATATTGCACCTCAAGCTCTTCTGATGCTTCTTCTTGTTCTGCATTTGTCGACGAGACTCGTAGGCCGCCAGACGACAAGGTTAACCTAACGCCCTTAAATTTATCGGTTGTTAAAATTGCCGCCCTTTGTAAGGCCCCGAGAATTATTTCTCTGTCAAGGGAAACGACTTTGGAGTGGCCCGCAGGAATAACACGTTGGTAATCGGGAAATTTACCTTCGATTAACTTCGATAAAAGCTCTATTTCACCAAAGGTAAAACGAGCCTGATTTGGCGCAAATTCAATATTAACGGGATCATCATTGTCCGACAAAAGACGTTGAAGTTCTAACACGGCTTTTCTTGGGATGATGACCTCTTGACGATTGCCTGAAATATCAATTTGCACCCCCTCATCGGTGGCTTTAACCGCTGAAAAAGCAAGTCGATGCCCATCTGTAGCAACAGCTTTTAAACTCTCGTTATCAATTACCAACAGCAGGCCATTTAAGTAATAGCGAATATCTTGTTGCGCCATTGCAAAATGTACGAGGTGCAAAAGGTGTTTTAAAGCCTTTTGAGAAAGCGTAACTTTAGCGGGATATGTTTCGGCAGGTGTTACCGTTGGAAATTCCTCGGCGGCTAAAGTTTGTAAACTAAATTTAGATTTTCCTTGCGAAATAGAAAGTTTCTTGTTGGCTAAAGACAAAGTAATTTCTTGTTCTGGTAAAGCACGAAGTATGTCGAGAAGTTTTCGTGCTGCAACTGTTGTTGCCGCCTGATCAGCACTAACTCCCATTTCAGCCCGGGTTTTGATTTGCATTTCAATGTCAGTAGAACAAAAAGAAACGGTTTGGCCAACCTTGTTAATGAGGACATTGGAAAGTATCGGCAATGTATGACGTCGCTCCACAATTCCCGTAACAGTCTGAAGTGGTTTTAACAAAGCGTCTCTCTGGGCTTTTATAAGAATCATGATTATTGTTCTTTCAAAAATTAATAGTCATAGTTAAGGCCAGTGTGTATTGTGGATAAGTGGCTGGAAGCCTTATTTGACAAGAAGTTTGACGAAAAAAAATGTTGTGAGTAAAGAGGGGGAAACTCTGCGAGGCTGTTAACAAAGATCTTGCTTTGAAAAATCAAACCTAAGTTGTTGGGGTCAAATACAAGGTTATTCACAGCTTATCCTCGTAGTTGCTGTTCAAGAATATGTAACTGATGGTTAAGTTCAGCATTTTTCTGTCGCTGTTCGCTAATTTTTTTCACGGCATGTAGCACGGTTGTATGGTCCCTGCCGCCAAAAAGATCGCCGATTTCGGGAAAACTTTTTTGGGTAAGCTCTTTAGCTAAATACATCGCAATTTGTCTGGGCATAGCAATGTTTGCCGGCCGCCGTTTGCTATACATGTCAGCAACTTTAATGTTGTAAAAATCAGCAACCGACTTCTGGATGTTTTCTACAGAAATAAGTGTTTTTTGTAATGACAGCAAATCTTTTAAGGCCTCTCGAACAGATTCAAGTGAGGCTGGTTTTTGGTGAAAACCACAATAAGCAATGATTTTTTTGAGGGCGCCTTCGAGCTCTCGAACGTTTGACCGAAGTTGCTTAGCAATAAAAAAAGCTTCTTCTTCGTTTAAGGTGAAGTTTTCGAGCTCTGCTTTTTTCATCAATATGGCGACCCGCATTTCAAGTTCTGGTGGCTCGATAGCGACGGTTAATCCAGAAGCAAATCGAGTTACAAGGCGGGGGTTAATTTCTCCAAGCTCGGTTGGATACGTATCGCTAGTGATGATGATTTGCTTTTGTGCGGCAATTAAAGCTTCAAAAGCGTAAAAAAACTCTTCTTGAGTTCGTTGTTTGCCCGCAAAAAACTGAATGTCGTCAATTAACAAGAGGTCTAATGAGTGGTAGTAGCGCTTGAACTCATCAAAAGACTTTCGTTGATAAGCTTTTACAACATCACTGACATAAGCTTCGGCATGAATGTAACGAACTCGTACATTCGGATTCGATTGAATTAAGCAATTGCCAACAGCATGAATAAGATGGCTTTTGCCTAGGCCAACCCCGCCATACAAAAATAAGGGGTTGTAACCCTTGCCTGGGTTATCTGCAACCTGTAATGCAGCAGCCCTAGCCAGTTGATTGGCTTTCCCCGGAACAAAGGTTTCAAATGTCCATTCTCGATTTAGCCTGCTTTGTTGATATTGGGCATTGCTCGTGTCGTTGATTACATGACTTTTGTTTTCGCCTTGATCCTCAGGGATTTCGTTGGTAGTCTTAATTGGTATGTCAGTTTCTCCAACCTCTATTTCAAGCTCAACCGGCGTGCCTAACGTTCTTGACCACCAATTGCACAGGGGGGCGGAAAACTGGTTTTTGGCCCAGGTCTGCTTAAACCGGGTTGGGGCAGACAAGACAACCCGGCTGTTCGTCCCGTTTTGATCGATCCGAAGCAGTTCAAGCGGCTTGAACCACGTCTGAAATTGTTGTGCGGGAAGCTCCCGCTCAAAATGAACGAGGCAGTCTTGCCAGAGGGATTCCATGGGGCCTAATTTTACCTGAGAAGGCAAGTTATCCACAGGGGTGGTTTGCCCTAAACCGACCAAAATCTTGGCAAAGCCTTATACTGCCAGGTTCGTCAGTTTCAAGCTTAAAAATCAGGAATTCAATTATGAAGCGTACCTATCAACCCTCTGTTGTCCGTCGCAAGCGTACGCACGGGTTTCTTGTTCGAATGAAGTCAAAAGGCGGTAGGGCTGTAATTCGTGCGCGTCGTGCCAAAGGCCGCAAGCGACTCGCTGTCTAGTTTAGTTGTGATGGGCAGGCGCGATGATCGCTTGCAAGATCCAGCAGCCTTCCGACAGGCTTTAATGTCACGCCCAATTGCTCGTCAAGGATCCTTTGCTGTCTACCGGGTCGTCGCCGAAGCAGGTTTCAGGCTTGGGTTTGTCATTCCAAAAAAACTGGTAAAAACAGCTGTTCAGAGAAACCAAATGAAGCGCTGGGCGAGAGCAACATTCAGGGGTTTTGAAACTTCAGCGCCTAAAGCAGAGTCTTGGGTTTTACGTGTCAGCCAGTCTTTTCCCAAAGCGGCTTGGCAGACGCATGGAAAAATTCAAGCTCGGCAAGATATCTGTCGGGTGATGGAGAGCGCATTTCAGAAATGATCAAATTGTTTAAGTTCGCTCGATCGCTTGGCATTGGCTTGATCCGGCTCTATCAGTGGTCGATTCGCCCGCTCATTGGGCCGAGTTGCCGCTTCATTCCTCATTGTTCCGATTACGCAATCGAAGCAATCGATCGCCACGGCTTGTTTAGTGGCGGGTGGCTGACCGCTAAACGCTTGGGTCGTTGTCATCCCTGGTGCCAGGGGGGCCTCGACCCAGTTCCACAGTTCAATAAAAAATAGGCTTTTTATGGACACTCGACGCGCCATCTTATGGGTTATTTTTTCACTCTCGTTACTCATGTTGTGGGACGCTTGGATGCGCCATAGCGGCCAAGATTCAATGTTTGGCTCCCAGAAACAGCCTGCGACAGAGGTTCAGAAATCCGCACCCGCGACAGCCACTAAAGACCCGTCGATTCCACAAGCCTCGTCAATAATTCCTACGCCTATTTCTGGCAATCTCACTACAGGCAGTGCCAGCGCCCCCTCTTCAGCACAAGCGGCTGCGACTCAAAGTCAGCAGTTTGTTTTAAAAAATAAAAATATTGAACTTGTCATTGATAGCCAGGGGGGCCGGGTTGTTCGAGCGGTGCTCTTGAACCAGGTGTCTGAGGCTTATGAAGGCAATCGGGTCGTTTTGTTTGATCAGGTGGCCGCCCGTCGATACGAGGCCCAGTCGGGCCTTGTGGGGCAAAACACTAACCAGGTGAACTATCCCAACCATATGTCGGTGTTTCGGCAAACGGCTATTGCAGAGGGCCTGGACCCGGCCCGCCACATAACGCTGGTTTCAGAGTCCGGCGGCATGAAGCTTACGAAAACCTATTCATTGGATGAAGTGGGCTATGTGTTGCGTGTAGCGCACACCGTTCAAAACACAGGCGCCGATGCAGTTGCTCCCTTGGTTTATCTGCAATTAATGCGCAATGGCGACCGCCCGCCCGGAGAGAGTAAGTTTTATCAAACTTTTATTGGCCCAGCGGTGTATACCAATGAAGGCAAGTTTCAGAAAATTGATTTTGGCGATATCGAAAAAAATAAAGCGAATCATGTAAAAAACGCAAATGATGGCTGGTTTGGCATTGTTCAGCATTACTTTGTCAGTGCATGGGTTGCAAAAAATGATGCTCCGCGTGAGTTTTACACCCGGCGTATTGAAAACAATCTCTATAGTGTGGGCTTAATTCAAGCGCTTCCAGTAATTGCGCCCGGCGCGCAGCAGACACATGAGGCAATCCTGTTTGCCGGGCCCCAAATTCAAGAGACTCTGGCCGCGTTGGCGCCAGGCTTAGACCTTGTGGTGGACTATGGCTGGCTGACATTTCTTGCAAAGCCGATCTACTGGCTGCTAGAGCAGCTTTATGACATCGTAAACAACTGGGGCTGGGCGATCGTTTTGCTGACGGTCATCATCAAGCTGATCTTTTATCCCCTGTCTGCAGCAAGCTACAAATCAATGGCCAAGATGAAAGCCGTTTCGCCCCGGTTGCTGAAGCTGCGTGAGCTTTATGCTAACGACAAGGGCAAGTTGAATCAGGCCATGATGGAGCTTTATAAAAACGAAAAGATCAACCCCCTGGGGGGCTGTCTGCCAATTCTCGTACAGATCCCGGTGTTCATTGCGCTTTACTGGGTGTTGTTGGCGAGCGTAGAGATGCGCAATGCGCCCTGGATTTTATGGGTGAACGATCTTTCTGCGCCTGACAGTCTTTTTGGCGAGCTCCCCTTTATTGGAATGCCGATAGGCTTACTGCCCATTTTGATGGCGATCACGATGTTTGTGCAGATGAAGCTCAATCCACCCCCGCCGGACCCCATTCAAGCCAAGGTGATGATGGCTATGCCGATTGTGTTTTCAGTCTTTTTCTTCTTCTTCCCTTCAGGCTTGGTTCTCTACTGGCTGGTCAACAATATTTTGTCCATCGCACAGCAGTGGTATGTCATGAAGCAGATTGAGAAGACGGCCGCTTCGCACCGATAAGGCAGGTTTGCGACGATGGCGATGTCAAGTGACACCATTGTCGCAATTGCCACCGCTCCTGGGCGTGGCGCGATAGGTGTTGTTAGGGCATCGGGGCCAGCATGTCGCGTCCTAGTGCATGCCTTATGTGGCCGAGAGTTGCAGCCTCGTGTGGCTACGCACTTGAGCTTTCTTGATTTGCAAGGTCAAGCTATCGATGATGGCCTTGCACTTTTTTTCCCTGCACCATATTCCTATACGGGCGAAGATGTGCTCGAGCTTCAGGGCCATGGCGGCATTGGCGTGATGAATATTGTGTTGGCGCAATGCCTTGGCGTGAGGTTGCCTCCAGGCCAATCCATTCGATTGGCTCACCCGGGGGAGTTTACACAGCGGGCTTTTTTAAATGACAAGCTTGATCTTGCCCAAGCCGAGGCGGTGGCAGATCTTATCGATGCTGGAAGCGAGCGGGCTGCAAGGAGCGCGCTGTCTTCGCTGCAGGGCAAATTCAGCGAACAGATTCGTGCCCTTTTACAAGGCCTGATTGACTTGCGTATGCGGGTTGAGGCCTGCCTTGATTTTCCTGAAGAAGATATTGAGTTTATTGCGCGAGAGAATGTAAGCCAAAAGCTTGAGGGCTTGATGGCGCTTCTGGGTGGGGTTTTGCAAAGCGCGTCTCGGGGCGTTGCCCTGCGCGAGGGCTTGCGTGTGGTATTGGTGGGTGCGCCAAACGTTGGAAAGTCGTCGTTGTTGAATGCTTTGGCAGAGCAAGACATTGCCTTGGTCACTGATATTGCGGGCACAACACGGGACCGCATTGTTCAGGAGATTTTGATTGATGGTGTTCCGATGCATGTGATTGACACGGCAGGCTTGCGAGAAACTCAAGATGTTGTTGAGCGCTTAGGCATTGAGCGCACCTGGAAGGAAATCGAGCAGGCGCAAGCGGTGTTGCTGTTGCGTGATGCAAGCGGTATTTCTTTAACCGACGAGACACTCGAAGCCCGGGTCCTCAAGCATGCAAGATCCCCCCGTTCTGTCATCCGGGTCATGAATAAGGCTGACCTGCTGCCGGAGCATGCGCGAAAAGAAAACGGCGACACTGAGCTACATTGGATTTCAGCAAAAACCGGTTTGGGCTTAGAGGCACTTCGTAGTCGGTTGTTGGTTTTGGCAGGCTGGGCAGGCGATGCGAGCGCGGGCGTTTTTTCCGCGAGGGCCCGGCACTTGCAGGCGTTGTCTTTGGCGAAGCAACAACTTATCAGTGCTCAAAATCATTTGAAAGAGCAAGAGCTCGAGCTATTGGCGGAGTGTTTGCGCGTAGCCCAGACCGCCTTGTCGGAAATCACCGGGGAATTTACTTCAGATGATTTGTTGGGCGAGATTTTTGGCCGATTCTGTATTGGCAAGTAGTGAGGGCTAGCGAAAAACCTCCGTTATTTTTGATTCGAAAACTCCCTGGTCACGATTTTTTCTTACCCCGCCTGCTGGAAAAACCTGGCCGCTCATGGCAATGTAAACCCCGGGGTTAAGGATCTGTGCCGCCGCTGCTGCCATGCCTAGATTGAACAAGGCGTCAGAGCCTTCTTGGCTTGCGGGCACCATTGCTCCGGTAAAAACAACGACCTGAGTATTTCGGCAGCGCAACATTGCTGTTTTGGCGCTCTCCACCATAGTGTCGGTGCCGTGGACCACCACAATCCGGTCTTCAGCGGCGCCCTCAATTTTTTCGGCTAGCTGGTCTCGATGGGCCTGATTCATTTCCAGGCTATCGATCAGCATGACCGTTTCGGCACGCCAAGGTTGTGCAATGCGGCAAGTTTTTGCCCATTGCGAAATTCGTGAATGGTCAAAGCCGAGCACCCCTTTTTCTGGAAAGTAGACCTTCTCGAAAGTGCCCCCACAACTGAGGAAAACCAAGGCTTGCTGTGTGCTCATGTCGATATTCTCGAGTGATAAACTGAACCGCACTAAGAAAGTTATATCCATTATCAGGGAAGTTTTTAAAAGATATGCAAATCAATCCACCAAGCCACGTTCATCATCAGGGCCTGATTCAGTGGGTCCAGTCCATTGCCGAAAAAACTCGTCCCGCCAAAGTTGTGTGGTGTGATGGTTCGCAAGAAGAGGCTGACCGCCTGTTTGCCGAGATGGTGGCAAGCGGCACTTTTAAAAAGTTGAATCCGTCAAAGCGGCCAAACTCTTATCTGGCCTGGTCTGATCCTTCAGATGTTGCCCGTGTTGAGGACCGCACCTTCATTTGCTCAGAACGCAAGGAAGATGCAGGGCCCACGAATAACTGGATTGATCCAGCCCAGATGCGCAAGACCCTCGACGGCTTGTTTGAAGGCTGCATGCAGGGGCGTACGATGTATGTCATCCCATTTTCCATGGGGCCTTTAGGCTCTCCGATTGCCCATATTGGTGTTGAGATTTCGGATTCACCCTATGTTGTAGTGAACATGCGTTTGATGACCCGAATGGGCCGTGCTGTTTATGATGTGCTCGGTGCTTACGGTTCTTTCGTGCCTTGTGTTCATACCGTAGGCAAGCCGCTGGTGGCGGGCGACAAAGACGTGGCCTGGCCCTGCAATGAGACCAAGTACATTGTTCATTTTCCTGAGACTCAGGAGATCTGGTCTTATGGGTCGGGTTATGGCGGCAATGCCTTGTTGGGCAAGAAATGTTTTGCGCTTCGCATTGCTTCCTCAATGGGCCGCAAGGCTGCCCATGGCATGAACCCGGGCTGGTTCGCGGAGCATATGCTAATCCTCGGCGTGAAAGCGCCTTGGGGCAGGAAATATCATGTTGCTGCTGCGTTTCCTTCGGCCTGCGGCAAGACCAATTTCGCCATGCTGATTCCGCCGAAAGGCCTGGATCAAAATGGATGGAAGATCACGACGATTGGCGATGACATTGCCTGGATCAAGCCAGATGAGCATGGAAAACTTCGCGCGATTAATCCCGAGTTTGGCTACTTTGGCGTGGCGCCGGGAACGAACAACAAAACCAACCCCAACTGCATGGCCTCCCTCAAAGAAAATGTTATTTTCACGAATGTTGCTTTGACTGATGATGGCGATATTTGGTGGGAAGGCATGACAGATACGCCACCTGCGCACTGCATTGATTGGCAAGGCCGTGACTGGACCCCCGAAATTGCAAAAGCAGAGGGCCGCAAAGCTGCGCACCCGAATGCGCGATTTACGGTGGCAGCGACTCAGAACCCTGTCATTGATGAAAATTGGAACGACCCTCAAGGCGTAGCGATTGACGCATTTGTGTTTGGCGGCCGCAGGTCAAGCACCGTGCCTTTGATTACCGAGGCCCGCAATTGGCAAGAGGGTGTTTATATGGCGGCCACCATGGGCTCGGAGACAACTGCTGCGGCCGCAGGCCAACAGGGTGTCGTGCGACGTGATCCCTTTGCCATGCTTCCGTTTTGTGGCTACAACATGTCTGATTATTTCGCCCACTGGCTCGACCTTGGCGAAAAGCTAGCGCTCTCTGGTGCGGCCTTGCCCAAGATCTTTTGCGTGAACTGGTTTCGTACCGATGAAAATGGCAAGTTTGTCTGGCCCGGCTTTGGCGAGAATGCACGCGTGCTGAAGTGGATGTTGGAGCGCATCGAGGGCAAAGTGGGTGGCGCCGAGCATGTATTCGGTGTGACACCTCGTTATGACGACCTGGATTGGGCCGGGCTTGATTTTTCCCGTGATCAGTTTTCCAAGATCACATCAATTGACCAAAAGGCTTGGAAAGATGAGCTTGCTTTGCATGCAGAGCTATTTGAAAAGCTTTCCTATGGCCTGCCTGATGCTTTGGTGAAAACAAAGGCGGTGTTGGAGTCGCGCTTGCAAGAGAGGCTGGCAGCGTAACAATTAATGATTTGTTACGGGCTGCGAAGGGTTTTCTTTCTGGCTTGCGAGCCTATCAGCGAGCGCGATTGCAGCAAGCATTGAGCTTGGGTCTGCGCAATTTTTTCCGGCGATATCAAAGCCAGTGCCATGATCCACACTGGTACGAATAAAGGGAAGCCCAAGGGTGATGTTAACGCCCTGATCAATTCCTAGATATTTGATTGGAATAAGCCCTTGGTCGTGATACTGGGCCACAACGACATCAAATTCTTGGTGATTGCGGGCCCGCATGAACACCGTATCGCCTGGCCAGGGCCCTGAGACATTGATGCCAAGGCTTTTCGCTTTTGCAACTGCTGGGACGATGATGTCGATGTCTTCTCGGCCAAACAGGCCCGACTCCCCTGCATGAGGGTTTAAGCCTGCCACAGCGATTCGTGGCGACCGAACCCCTTGCTCGCGGCAGGCCTGATCGGCAAGCAGAATTGTTTGTACCAATTGATCCGTGTTCAGGGCGTCGATCATGTCTCGCAAAGACTGATGCACACTGTTGAGCACGACCCGAAGCTCTTGGTTGACCAGCATCATTCGTACAGCCGGTGGCGAGGATGGACTCGCAAGGTCGGCCAGCATTTCGGTGTGACCCGGCCAGGGGTGGCCCGCGAGGGCGAGCGATTCTTTGTTTATCGGGCCTGTCACAACAGCTGCCGCCTCTTGGCGCATGCAAAGCGCGACCGCAGCCCGAATGCACTCAAACCCTGCTTGGCCCGCCTCTTTTCCCACCTTGCCGTTCATTATTTTTTCTTTTTCCCATACGACAGGGATGAATTCCATTTTTTCGGTGGGAATCTGAATTCTTTTTGCGAAGGCCTTCAGCCAATCTGGGTCCCCACAAATCTGTAAGGGTCGCTGATGCGCCCCGCTCGAAAGCCACTGCGCCGCAGCCTTAAGCGCAATTTCCGGCCCGATTCCTGCGGGGTCGCCTGATGTCACGATCAGCGGTTTCATGTTGCGATCCTAGCAAGTGTTGATAACGGAAGCGCTGGAGCTTGGGTAGGCCGGGGCTATATAGGGCAATGTCCCCCTGGTTTTGGGCCTATTTGCGATGATGGCCGCCATTCTTGGTATTCGTTTTTGTGCGTTTCTTTGGTTATGATTTCTCGCACGCGTCTGCATCGAGCAAGATAGTCAGTTTAATGGCTGGTTTTGCAGCACTCACGTTTTTGTTCCCGCTGGGAATTTCTTTTGCAGGCGGCCCCCGTGACGGCCCTTTTTGCAGCCCTGATTGTCAGGATTGCCCATGGCACTTTGGAGATGTTGATATGAATTCACCGCGAACTGTTCTTGCTCAAACGGCAATTGGCAACTGGATTAGTGGCGCGCGCGCCCCTCACATTCCTTCAAGGCTTGCGCCGGTCTATAACCCTGCAACGGGACAGGCGGCTCGCGAGGTGATTCTGTCGACCGTAGCTCAGGTGGACGAGGCGGTGCAGGCCGCTTCGAAGGCCTTTCCTGCCTGGGCGGCCACGCCTCCCGTAAAGCGCGCCCGCGTTTTGTTTGCCTTTAAAGACTGGATGGAGCGCAATATGGATGCGCTTGCCATGGCCATTACTTCTGAGCATGGCAAAACTTTTGATGATGCAAAAGGTGAAGTGCAGCGCGGCCTTGAGGTGGTTGAGTTTGCGTGCGGCATTCCGCATTTGCTCAAGGGTGAATACACCGAACAAGTGGGCAGCGGCATTGATGCATGGAGCATGCGGCAGCCCCTGGGTGTTTGTGTCGGCATATCGCCATTTAATTTCCCAGTGATGGTGCCGTGTTGGATGTATCCCGTTGCGATCGCCTGCGGAAATACATTTGTTTTAAAGCCTTCAGAGCGTGACCCGTCGCCTTCTCTGATGATTGCGCAGGGCCTCAAGGAGTGCGGCCTTCCTGATGGTGTGTTTAATGTGGTTCAAGGCGATAAGGAAGCTGTCGATGCTTTGTTAGAGCACCCGAAGGTTGCGGCCATTAGTTTTGTGGGCTCGACACCTATTGCCAAGTACATTCATGAGACAGCTGCAAAAAATGGCAAGCGGGTTCAGGCCCTAGGCGGCGCTAAGAACCATTTGGTCGTTATGCCTGATGCTGATCTTGATCAGGCGGTTGACGCTCTGATTGGCGCAGCTTATGGCTCTGCTGGCGAGCGTTGTATGGCGATTTCCGTAGCCGTTGCAGTGGGTGGAGTTGCTGATGCATTAGTGCAAAAGATTGCGGAAAAAGCCAAGGCCATTCATGTGGCGCCGGGCGACACAAAAGGCGCTGAGATGGGCCCGCTTGTGACGCGCGTGCATCTGGAAAAAGTCCGCGGCTATGTAGAAAGTGGGGTTGAGCAAGGCGCAAAACTGGTCGTCGATGGCCGGGGGTTGAAGGTGCCCGGATTTGAAAATGGTTTTTACATTGGTCCTTGTTTGTTCGATAACGTCAAGCCGGCGATGAAGATTTATCAGGAAGAAATTTTTGGTCCGGTATTAAGCGTGGTGCGGGTCGAAAATTTCGAGCAGGCAGTTGAGTTGATTCATAGCCACGCATTTGCCAACGGCGTGTCCTTGTTCACGCGAGATGGTGACAGCGCTCGCGAATTTGCATCGCGCATTCAAGTGGGCATGGTGGGAATTAATGTGCCGATCCCGGTTCCCATGGCGTTTCACTCATTCGGCGGATGGAAAGATTCCTTGTTTGGCGATCATCATATTCACGGGCCTGAGGGCGTGCGTTTTTACACAAGGTATAAGGCGATCACACAGCGTTGGCCCAAAGGCATTCGTGCCGGCGCAGAGTTTGTAATGCCCACTATGAAGTAATCGATCAGCCTTTGGCTTTTCTTTGGAGTGAAGTGATGGAGCTGAAGACCAAAGGCCTGATTGCAGGCCAGTGGGTGGGCGCCGCGTCAGGCCGGGAGTTTGCAGTTACGAATCCGGCAACAGGCCAGATGATTGCGATGGTGGCCAATATGGGCCGCGAAGAAACACTTGCAGCAATTCATGCGGCACATGAGGCATTGCCTAAGTGGCGCGCTGCCACGCCACGTGAGCGTTGCAATCGGCTTCGTGCGTGGTTTGAATTGATTGTGAAAAACGCCGATGCCTTTGCGCAGCTGATGACTTCCGAGCAGGGCAAGCCTTTGGCTGAGGCAAAGGGAGAGGTGCTCTATGGGGCTTCTTTTGTGGAGTGGTTCGCAGAGGAGGCCAAGCGGGTTTATGGCGATGTGATTCCCTCGCCTGTGCCGGGGCGAAAACTCTTCGTTATGAAAGAGCCCATAGGGGTGGCCGCAGCAATTACGCCCTGGAATTTTCCGCTGGCAATGATTACTCGTAAGTGTGCGCCTGCTATCGCTGCTGGGTGCACTGTGGTAGTAAAGCCTGCTGAAGCAACTCCTTTGACAGCCTTGGCTTTGGCTGATCTTGCGCTAAAGGCGGGCATTCCTGCTGGGGTCTTTAACGTGGTGGTGGGCGATGCGAATGCTGCGCCTGAGATCGGGAAGGTGCTTTGTGAGGACACTCGGGTGCGGAAGGTGAGCTTCACTGGTTCGACGGAGGTGGGCCGAATTCTCTTGCGCCAGTCGGCCGATACCGTGAAAAAGCTCTCGCTTGAGCTAGGCGGCAATGCACCGTTCATCGTGTTTGAGGATGCGGACATTGATGCTGCGGTCGAAGGTGCTATGGCCTCCAAGTATCGAAATGCCGGCCAGACTTGTGTTTGTGCGAATCGAATCTATGTTCAAGAGGGCGTTTACGATGAATTTGCCCGCAAGCTTGCTGAAAAAGTCTCGGCTTTGCGCGTGGGCCCAGGCGATAAGTCGGGCGTTCAGATCGGCCCCCTGATTGAGCCGGCTGCGCTTCAGAAGGTGAAGGCACACGTCGAAAATGCCGTTTCCATGGGAGCCAAGGTTTTGGTGGGCGGAAAGCCCCATGCCCTCGGCGGCTTGTTTTTTGAGCCCACTGTGCTGACTGATGCGAATCCCGGCATGCGCATTTCCTGCGAAGAAACCTTTGGTCCCGTAGCCCCTCTCTTTCGGTTTAAGACAGAACAAGAAGTTGTCGCCATGGCCAATGACACAGAGTTTGGGCTTGCGGCCTACTTTTACTCTCGTGATCTTGGGCGCGTATTCCGTGTTGCGGAGGCGCTGGAAGCGGGCATGGTTGCCGTAAATACTGGCAATTTTTCGAATGAAGTGGCGCCCTTCGGCGGCGTAAAGCAGTCTGGCTTAGGGCGTGAAGGCTCGAAGTACGGGATGGATGAGTACTTGGAGATCAAATACCTTACGGTTGCGGGGCTTTGACGCCGCGCGGGGCCTATCGTCGGGGGCCGCTCTTCGAAAGCGACCGGCCTAGCGCCGAGGTTCGCTCGAAAAAACCTCGGACCAAAAAGCGGTCCTCGAAGTTTTTTCTCCGCGAATCCTCGACGCTCTCCGGTCAGCTTCTCGAGGGGAGACCTTCGGGGATTCGACCCGATGAGCGTCGGAGCCGACGCTTTTTCAGGCGACCGCGAAGAGGGCGAACCCCGAAGGCAGGTTCCGAGCGATGTCAGAGCCCCCGACGGCTCCTTGCAATGACCTTGTCGCGTTTAAAGGACTCGCCAACAGGCCCAACAAGCGTTAGACTTCGCCCTCTTGCCGATTCCGGCAGCCCCATGTTTCACGTGAAACACCCATGATTTACCCAAAGAATTTTGATGTCATCGTGATCGGTGGCGGTCACGCAGGGACCGAGGCCGCGCTTGCGTCTGCCCGCATGGGGTGCAGCACGCTTTTGCTTACTCATAGCCTTGAAACTTTGGGTCAGATGTCCTGCAACCCTTCAATTGGCGGGATTGGCAAGGGCCATCTGGTCAAGGAAGTCGATGCTTTGGGCGGCGCCATGGCCTTAGCTACGGATGAGGCCGGCATTCAGTTTCGAATCCTCAACAGCTCCAAAGGCCCTGCCGTGCGAGCCACTCGGGCTCAGGCTGATCGGGTTCTCTATCGCAGGGCCATTCGAACCCGGCTCGAAAACCAGAAAAATCTCTGGACTTTTCAGCAGGCGGTCGACGATCTTTTGGTTCAGGGGGACAGGGTTGCTGGGGCAAAAACCCAGGCGGGCATTGTGTTTCAGGCTGGCAAGGTGGTTTTGACCGCCGGGACTTTTCTTGACGGCAAGATTCACATCGGCCTTGAAAACCATGCCGGCGGACGAGCTGGAGATCCGCCTTCCGTTAGCCTGGCGGCAAGGCTTCGAGAGCTCAAACTGCCTCAGGGAAGGCTCAAAACAGGCACGCCCCCTCGAATTGATGGCCGAACGATCGATTATTCCGCTTTGGCGGAGCAGCCAGGCGATCTTGACCCGGTTCCCGTGTTCTCCTTTATCGGAAGTGCCGGCCTTCACCCCCAACAAATTCCCTGCTGGGTGACGCATACAAATGGGCAAACCCACGACATCATTCGTAGCGGGCTCAACCGCTCCCCCATGTTTACCGGGGTTATTGAGGGCGTTGGGCCCCGTTATTGCCCCTCCATTGAGGACAAGGTCCACCGGTTCTCAGATAAAGAGTCTCATCAAATCTATCTTGAGCCAGAGGGTTTGACCACCCACGAGGTCTATCCGAACGGGATTTCTACAAGCCTGCCTTTCGATGTTCAGCTCGAGCTCGTGCATTCCATGCTGGGGCTTGAAAATGCCCATATCCTGAGGCCGGGCTATGCCATCGAGTACGACTATTTTGACCCTCGGGGCTTGATGCCCTGGCTTGAGACAAAGGCAATCAAGGGATTGTTTTTTGCAGGCCAAATAAATGGCACTACGGGCTATGAAGAAGCTGCGGCCCAGGGCCTTTTGGCGGGGCTTAACGCAGCCCTTCAGGTGAAAGAACAAGACCCCTGGGTGCCCCTGCGCAGCCAGGCTTACTTGGGTGTTTTAGTGGACGATCTCGTGACCCGGGGGGTGACCGAGCCCTATCGGATGTTTACGAGTCGCGCGGAATATCGACTAAGCCTTCGCGAGGACAATGCAGACCTTCGTTTGACTGAAATTGGCCGAAGGCTCGGGCTAGTCGACGATTTACGCTGGGAAATCTATTGCAATAAAAAGGAGGCGATTGAGCGCGAAACCCAGCGCGTAAAGGCATGTCTTGTAGGCCCAAAGCGCTTTGAGGAAAAGGCTCTGCAGTCGGCGGGAATTTCGGCTTTGGACAGAGAGGTGAGCGCCCTGGAGCTGCTCAAGCGGCCCCAGGTTCGTTATCAGGGCCTGATGGATATGGTTGATCTGCAGGGTCAGCAAAGCCTGCAGCCGCCTGAGGGCTTGAGCCCCCAGGTTTGGGAGCAGGTTGAAATTCAGGCGAAATATGCGGGCTACATCAATCGACAAGAGGATGAGGTTGCAAGACAACAGGCGCAGGAGGAGGCTCCTATTCCGCAAGAGATCGATTACCGAGCAGTCCGTGGCCTCTCAATGGAGGTGCAGCAAAAGCTTGAGTCTATTCGGCCCCAAACCCTGGGACAGGCGGGCCGGATCTCGGGGGTTACCCCTGCAGCGATTTCTCTGCTCTGGATTCATCTCAAGCGTATGCGAGCTGGCCGCTCGGCCATGGATTCGAGTGAAAAGGCTGCCTAGGTGGGGGGTCAGGCCGTTTTGCTGCCCGATGTTGCGGGCGAAGTCCGACGGCTTTGGAGCCGGTCGGATTTCGGGTTAAGTGATGCTCAAATTGGCCAGCTCGAGGTCTATTTAGAACTGCTCAACAAGTGGAATCGGGTTCATAGCCTTACCGCTGTTGAGGATGCTCGCGAGCAGGTGCGCCGCCATATTCTGGATGGCCTTGCCGTCTGGCCGGCCATTGCCGGCCGATTTGGTAAAGACCCTGTGATCAGCGCGGCTGATGTGGGCTCTGGCATGGGCGTTCCCGGAGTTGTGCTGGCGATTGCAATGCCTAATCTTCGAGTCGACTTGATTGAGCGCAACCAGAAAAAGGCCGCTTTTTTGCGCCAGGTCTGCAGTCGTCTTGGCCTTAATCCAAGGGTGAAGGTGGTTGAGTCCGATGTCTCAGCGATCAAGTCCAACCCTGAGTATGATCTGATCACGTCGCGAGCTTTCGCCGCTTTGCCCCTGTTTTTGGAGTTGACCCTTGGAATTTCGGGCCCGAAGACGGCTTGGGCAGCGATGATCGGGCGGCCAAAAGAACAATTAAGTGATCGCATACTTATAAAAATAAACAATAAAATCAATAATTTAGAAGTGAACGGCCTTATCAAGATCGACACTCCGGGCATCCAGGAAGCCCGCCACCTTGCCTGGATCGGGAGGTGTGATTGAACTGCCAGGTTTTTGCTGTTGCCAATCAAAAGGGCGGGGTGGGAAAGACTACGACCGCAGTGAATTTGTCGGCAGCCTTAGCCCAGCTGGGCAAGCGCGTGCTTTTGGTTGACCTTGATCCTCAAGGCAATGCGACCATGGGAAGCGGCATTGACAAGCACGGCCTTGAGCGCTCTGTTTACCCCGTGCTGTTAGGGCTCTCGCCGCTGAAAGAGGCCTGTATGCGCTCTAGCGCGGGCAATTACGATGTTTTGGCTGCCAACCGAGAACTTGCCGGCGCTGAGATTGAAATGGTGGAGCTGCCCAACCGGGAACGCCGTCTGGCCTCGGCCTTGGAAGAGGTCAAGAAGCACTACGACTTTGTAATTCTCGATTGCCCGCCTTCGCTTTCGCTTTTGACTCTGAATGGTTTGTGCGCAGCAAATGGCGTGATCATTCCCATGCAGTGCGAGTACTTCGCTTTGGAAGGTCTATCGGATCTGGTGAACTCGATCAAGCGGGTGCACGCCAATTTGAATCCGAAACTCACTTTGATTGGTTTGTTGCGAGTCATGTTCGATCCTCGCATGACGCTTTCGCAGCAGGTTTCAGATCAATTGGTGCAGCATTTCGGCAGTAAGGTGTTTGACGCCGTGATCCCGAGAAATGTCCGCCTGGCCGAAGCGCCGAGCTATGGGCAGCCTGGAATTATTTATGACCCGAGCTCTCGGGGTTCGAAAGCATATGTCGACTTTGGCCGCGAGCTCATCAAGCGGCTTGAGTCAAACCGTCTGGAGGCAGCATGAACAGTGGAAAGAAAAAAGGCCTCGGCCGAGGGCTCGATGCCCTTTTGGGGGGTGCTGTGCCTGATCTGAAATCAGGCGCAAGCCAACAATCACTCTCGGTGGGGGCTTTGCAGCCCGGCAAATATCAGCCACGGCAAGAGATGGGCGAGGAGGCGCTGAAAGAGCTTGCTGACTCCATTCGCTCGCAAGGGATCATGCAGCCTTTGTTGGTGCGGCCAGTCAAAGGCGCTCCTGGAAAAACCCATGAAATTATTGCGGGCGAGCGACGTTATCGGGCCGCACAAATGGCGGGCCTCAAAGAAGTGCCGGTCATTGTTCGCGAGGTTGACGACCAGGCTGCCTTGGCGATGGCGCTCATTGAAAACCTGCAGCGACAGGACTTAAGTGCGCTTGAAGAAGCGCAGGGCATTGATCGATTGATTCAAGAGTTTGGGCTTACCCACGAGCAGGCGGCGAAAGCTGTCGGCCGTTCGCGAAGCGCAACTTCGAACTTGCTGCGGCTTTTGCAGCTACCTGCCGCTGTGCAGTCAATGCTTCGTGATCAAAGCATTGATGCTGGCCACGCCCGGGCGCTCTTGCCGCTTCCTCCAGCACAACAGCGGGCCCTTGCTGAACGCATCGTGGCCGAGCGGCTTTCGGTGCGTGACACGGAGCGTTTAGTCGGAAAAATCATCGCAGGAACGGCAAGCGTTTCTCCAACAAAGTCTGCAGGCAAAAAACCGGGAGCCAAGGGCCAGCGGGATTGGTCGCGGGTTGGGGACCAGCTCTCTGATCTCATCGGTCTGCCAGTTGTTCTCAAGCAAGGCCGAGGCAGTCGCGGCGAACTTGTTATTCGTTTTTCTAGCCTCGAAGAGCTTGATGGTGTGATTGCGCGTCTAGCCCCCGAAGGCTTAGAGGTTTGAATTGACACCTCGGCCATTCGGACGATATCCTCTCAGGGTTTTCGCTAGTGGTGATTGGCGAGCTGCAAAATAGCCCGAAAAAGGAATAACAAGGTGCTAATTGCAGTTGTGTTGCAAGCGCTTGTCACGCTGTTGGCGGGTTCGTTGTCTTGGCTGGTTTGGGGCCCCTCGGTGGCCCTTTCACTGGTCGCTGGGGGAGGGTCCATCGTAGTGCCCAACGCGCTGCTGGCGATGCGAGTCAAAGCAAGCCGGCCTGAGGTTGCGCCTGTGGTGCTGCTGGTGGGAGAGTTTGTAAAGGTCGCGCTGTCGGTTTTTTTGCTTTGGTTGGCTTACCGATGGATCGATGGCCTGTCTTGGCCGGGTTTGATTGTCGGCTTGATTTTAGCTTTGCAGTCTTTGCTGTTGGCGCCTTGGGCGAGTGCCCGAATCGACAAGTGGCGGGCTGCAAGAGTGGCGTAACAAATTTGTTTTATAAAAAGTTGGATGTTGAGCGAATCGCAAATAACGGCGTACACAAAAAACTAGAACACCTATGGCAGCCAATCCGAATCCCACCGCTTCCGAATATGTCACCCATCACCTGACGAACCTCAATCAAACGGGGCACGCACAAGAAAACATCATTGATTTCAGTTTGATCAACCTCGACTCGGCATTTTTCTCTTTTGGCCTCGGCATGCTCACTGTGTTTCTGTTGTGGCGTGCGGCAAGAAAAGCCACTTCTGGAGTTCCAGGCCGCTTCCAAGGCTTCGTGGAGCTCTTGGTAGAAATGGTCAATGAGCAGGCCAAAAGCCTCATTCACAGCGAGGCGTCAAGAAAGTTTGTTGCCCCCTTGGCCCTCACCGTATTCGTTTGGATTTTTCTTCTTAATTTCATGGACCTGATTCCGGTCGATCTTATTCCGATGATGTGGGCCAACGGCCTGCCGCTGTTGGGCGTTGATCCAGGCCATGCTTATCTCCGTGTGGTGCCAACAGCTGACATCAATGTGCCCCTGGGCATGTCGATTGGTGTCTTGCTTTTGTGCCTGTTTTATAGCGTCAAGATCAAAGGCTTCGGCGGCTGGATGCACGAGCTCTTTACAGCGCCTTTCGGAAACCACTTCATTTTGTGGCCGATCAACTTTTTGATGCAAATGATTGAATATCTGGCCAAGACCGTTTCTCATGGCCTACGGCTTTTCGGAAACATGTTTGCTGGCGAACTGCTCTTTATTTTGATTGGCCTTTTGGGCGGAACGGCAACAGTTCTCGGCTTCGCGGGCCATTTGATTGCCGGCACCGCCTGGGCGCTGTTTCACATCCTGATCATTACTTTGCAGGCCTTCATTTTCATGATGTTGACCTTGGTGTATATCGGGCAAGCCCACGAGCATCATTGATGCTCAAAGCGCTGTCTCGGAATTGTTTTTGTCGTTGATGTTTTTGCAGTGAATTTTTTACCCCTTGAGGAGTTGTTATGACGAACGTTGCTTTTGTTGCTCTCGCCTGCGGTCTGATCATCGGTATGGGTGCTATTGGCGCCTGTATCGGCATTGGAATCATGGGCGGCAAGTTCATTGAGGCTTCTGCGCGCCAGCCTGAGCTCATGAATGCCCTGCAGACCAAGATGTTCCTGTTGGCAGGCCTGATTGATGCGGCCTTCCTGATTGGCGTGGGTATTGCCATGATGTTCGCGTTTGCCAATCCGTTTGCCGGCTAAGCGATACGCATTGAAAAGTTGTTGTGGGCTCGGCCGGCTGCCTTAATGTTGGCAGCGGGCCTGGGTTTTGGATTAACGGAAAGAAAAGGGTTCCAAAGTGAATCTGAATGCAACTCTGATCGCGCAGTTGGTTGTGTTCTTCATTCTGGGCTGGTTCACGATGAAATTCGTGTGGCCACCCATCATGAAGGCACTCGATGAGCGCGCCAAGAAAATCTCTGATGGCCTAGCCGCGGCTGATAAAGCCAAGTCGGATCTCGTCGCCGTCGAGCGTCGTGTGCAAGACGAACTCTCCAAGGCAAAGAATCTTGCCTCTGATGTTCGCGGGGGCGCGGAGCGCCAAGCGTCGGTACTGATCGAAGAAGCCCGCGCTGAAGCCGGCAAGATTGTGGCCAAGGCGCGTGAAGCAGCCGAAGCCGAAGCTGGTGCCGCCATGCAGCGCGCTCGTGACCAGCTTCGCGAAGAAGTGGCTGCATTGGCAGTGAAGGGCGCGCAACAGATTTTGTCGCGAGAAGTCAATGCGCAGGTGCACGCTGACCTTCTTTCCAACCTGAAGAAAGAGCTCTGATCTATGGCCGAGATGCGTACCATCGCCAGGCCTTATGCAGAGGCTGCCTTCCTGATTGCTCAGGAAGAAAACTCATTGGCGCATTGGTCGCAGTCCTTGGCTGGGCTCGCGCAGATCGCCTCGGCATCGGAGATTGCTGAACTCGTTGGCAATCCCGCGGTGCCTGCCGGCAAGCTCGTTGAATTGATGTCCTCTGCTGTGCCTAATATTTCCAAGAGCGAACGCGACATGTTGGTCTTAATGGCTGAAAACGAGCGGATTTCTGTGCTGCCCGAAGTAAGCCACATGTTTGAAGAGCTGCGCAATCAGGCCGAAAGCGTGTTGTCTGCCGAAGTGACTTCTGCATTTCCTCTTTCGGGTGCCCAGGTTGTCGATCTCACCAAGCTGTTAGAACAAAAGCATGGAAAAAAAGTAAAAGTTTCGGTCGCCGTTGACCCGGAGCTAATCGGTGGTGTGTCGATTGCCATCGGTGATGAAGTCTTTGATGCGTCTGTGCGCGGCAAACTTGCCCGCATGGCCACTGCCCTGATGAACTAGGAGTTATTTGCAATGCAACTCAACCCATCCGAAATTAGCGAACTGCTCAAGAGCAAGATCCAGGGTCTGAATCTCGCTACAGACTCACGCAATCAGGGGACTGTCGTGACAGTGACCGATGGCATTTGCCGAATTCACGGCCTTTCAAACGTCATGCAAGGCGAGATGCTCGAGTTTCCCAACAATACAGTGGGCTTGGCACTCAACCTTGAGCGCGATTCTGTTGGCGCCGTTATTTTGGGTGACTATGAACAGGTCTCTGAAGGCGATGTAGTGAAAGCCACTGGCCGCATTCTCGATGTTCCTGTTGGCCCCGAGCTCGTGGGCCGCGTCGTGAACTCGCTGGGCCAGCCAATTGATGGCAAAGGCCCGATTAATGCCAAGCTCACCGATGTGATTGAGAAAGTTGCACCCGGTGTGATTTGGCGTAAATCAGTGGACCAGCCAGTGCAAACCGGCTTGAAGGCCATTGATGCCATGGTGCCCGTTGGCCGAGGCCAGCGTGAGTTGATCATTGGCGATCGCCAAACTGGGAAAACAGCCGTCGCGGTCGATGCCATCATCAATCAAAAAGGCCAAAACATGTACTGCGTGTACGTGGCAATTGGTCAGAAGGCCTCCACCATTGCCAACGTAGTGCGCAAGCTCGAAGAAACCGGTGCTATGGCCTACACAATTGTGGTGGCGGCAACGGCGTCTGACTCGGCCGCCATGCAGTATCTCGCTGCTTACGCAGGCTGCACTATGGGCGAATACTTCCGCGATCGCGGTGAAGATGCGCTCATCATTTACGACGACTTGTCCAAACAGGCGGTTGCCTATCGCCAGGTTTCATTGCTGTTGCGTCGTCCTCCGGGCCGTGAGGCCTTCCCTGGCGACGTGTTTTATCTCCACTCACGCCTGCTTGAGCGCGCTGCGCGTGTCAGTGCCGACTGGGTTGAGAAATTCACCAACGGCGCAGTGAAAGGAAAGACCGGATCGCTCACCGCCCTGCCCATTATTGAAACCCAGGCCGGTGACGTGTCCGCCTTCGTTCCCACCAACGTGATTTCAATCACCGACGGCCAGATCTTTTTGGAAACCGATTTGTTTAATGCCGGTATTCGCCCGGCGATTAACGCGGGTATTTCTGTGTCGCGAGTCGGTGGCGCCGCGCAGACGAAGATCATGAAGCGTAAAGACACGGGCGCTGGCGTTCGTTTGTCACTTGCGCAGTATCGTGAACTTGCAGCGTTTGCGCAGTTTGCTTCTGATCTTGATGAAGCCACCCGCAAGCAGCTCGAGCGTGGCCGTATGGTGACCGAGCTCATGAAGCAGCCTCAGTACCAGCCCATGGCGGTCTGGGAAATGGCGCTTACTTTGTTTGCCGTGAACAACGACTTTATGGAAGATGTGGATGTGTCCAAGGCAGGCGCCTTTGAGCGTGCATTGCGCGACCACATGAAGTCGAAATATGGCGATCTCGTGTCGCGCATTGAAGCGGCGAAGAATCTGTCGGCTGAGGACGAAGCCGCGCTGCGGGCTGCGATTTCAGACTTCAAGAAAACCGGCTCTTACTAAGCCGTTAAAGGAATTGAACTAAGGAAGCGCAATGCCTGGCTCAAAAGAAATACGCACCAAGATCAAAAGCGTACAAAACACGCGCAAGATCACGAAGGCGATGGAGATGGTGGCCGCATCGAAAATGCGCAAGGCCCAGGACCGTATGCGTTCTGGCCGGCCCTATGGCGAAAAAGTGCGCGCAATTTGTGCAAATCTTGGCCATGCAAATCCCGAGTATCGCCATCCGTTCATGGCCAAGCGCGAGTCCATCAAGAAAATCGGCCTGGTCGTTGTCTCAACAGACAAAGGGCTGTGTGGCGGCCTCAACACAAATCTGTTGCGCATGGTGCTTCTAAAAATGCGTGAATGGGAGTCGCAGGGCGCAAAGCTACAGGTCACGGCAATTGGCAATAAAGGCCTTGGTTTTTTCAGCCGCATGGGCGCTGAGGTGGTGTCGCATGCTGTGCAGCTTGGCGATCTGCCACGGTTAGAGTCCTTGATTGGCCCGCTCAAAGTGCAGCTCGACGCATTTAGTGAGGGCAAGATCGATGCGGTCTACCTTTGCTATAACCAGTTCATCAACACCATGAAGCAAGAGCCTCAGGTCTTGCAGCTCTTGCCCTTGGCCGATGATCGCCTGGATCGCACCGATGCCGCCCACGACTGGGATTATCTCTATGAGCCGGATGCGGCAAGCGTGCTCGATGACCTGCTGGTGCGATATGTGGAGTCGTTGATTTATCAGGCTGTAGCCGAAAACATGGCTTGCGAGCAAAGCGCGCGCATGGTGGCCATGAAGGCGGCGTCCGACAACGCGAAGAAACTGATTGATGAGTTGCAGCTTACCTATAACAAAGCACGTCAGGCAGCGATCACGAAAGAGCTTTCGGAAATTGTGGGGGGTGCGGCTGCGGTGTAAGCCCAGCGCCCGAATTTTTTGCATGCTGGTTAATGAATTGATTTGAGGAACGAAGAATGAGCAATGTTCAAGGCAGTGCAGCACAAGGCAAGGTTGTTCAGTGCATTGGCGCGGTAGTGGATATCCAGTTTCCCGCTGAGTCCATTCCCAAGGTCTACGATGCGCTCAAGCTTGACGCATCATCCGAGCATGCGCTCGTAGAAAAAGGCTTGACTTTTGAAGTGCAGCAACAAATCGGCGACGGTGTGGTGCGCACCATTGCCATGGGCTCCTCCGATGGCCTTCGCCGCGGCATGGCCGTGAACAACACCGGCAAAGGCATCAGCGTTCCTGTTGGCCACGGCACTTTGGGCCGTATCATGGATGTGCTTGGCCGCCCGATCGATGAAGCCGGGGAAGTGAAATGCGATGAGCGCCGCGAGATTCACCAAGCCGCGCCAAAGTTCGCTGACCTTTCACCGTCTGTGGAGCTGCTCGAAACCGGCATCAAGGTGATTGATCTGATCTGCCCGTTTGCAAAAGGCGGAAAGGTGGGCCTCTTCGGTGGCGCGGGTGTGGGCAAAACCGTGAACATGATGGAGCTCATCAATAACATCGCCAAGCAGCACTCAGGCCTTTCAGTTTTTGCCGGTGTGGGCGAGCGTACCCGTGAGGGCAACGACTTTTATCACGAGATGAAAGACTCCAACGTGCTCGACAAGGTGGCCATGGTGTTTGGCCAGATGAACGAGCCCCCGGGCAACCGTTTGCGTGTGGCGTTGACTGGCCTGACCATGGCCGAGCGTTTCCGCGATGAAGGCCGCGACATCCTGTTCTTTGTCGACAATATTTATCGTTACACCCTGGCGGGAACCGAAGTTTCGGCGCTGCTGGGCCGTATGCCTTCTGCGGTGGGCTATCAGCCAACACTGGCCGAAGAGATGGGCCGCCTGCAAGAGCGCATCGTCTCGACCAAGGTCGGTTCGATTACCTCAATTCAGGCTGTCTACGTTCCTGCCGACGACCTGACCGACCCCTCGCCAGCCACCACCTTTGCTCACCTCGATGCCACGGTGGTGCTGTCGCGTGATATTGCCTCGCTGGGTATTTATCCGGCTGTGGACCCGCTTGATTCAACATCTCGTCAGGTTGACCCGAACGTGGTGGGCGAAGAACACTACACCATTACTCGCCGTGTTCAGCAAACACTGCAGCGTTATAAAGAGCTGCGCGACATTATTGCGATTCTGGGCATGGACGAGCTCTCACCTGAAGACAAACAAATGGTGGCACGCGCTCGTAAGATTCAGCGTTTCTTGTCGCAGCCCTTCCATGTGGCCGAAGTATTTACCGGCTCGCCCGGCAAGTATGTTCCGCTAAAAGAAACCATTCGCGGCTTTAAGATGATTGTTGATGGCGAGTGCGATGCAATTCCTGAGCAGGCCTTCTATATGGTGGGCGGCATTGATGAAGTGTTCGAGAAAGCCAAGACTCTGCAATAAGGCAAACAAGAATGTCTAAAACCTTTCAAGTCGATGTCGTCAGCGCCGAGGAGAATATCTTCTCGGGCCAGGCCAGTTTTGTCGCACTGCCTGGCGAGTCTGGCGAGCTCGGAATTCTGCCCGGTCATACGCCGCTGATCTCCCGCATTCGTGCGGGAGCAGTTCGCATCCAAAATGATGGCGAAGAAGAGCAGCTCGTATTCGTCGCCGGTGGAATTCTCGAGGTGCAGCCGCGTGCAGTCACTGTGCTGGCCGACACTGCGATTCGCGGCAAAGATCTCGACGAAGCCAAGGCCTTGGAAGCCAAGCGCATGGCCGAGGAGGCCCTTGCGAAGAAAGCCGCGGATATTGATTACGCCCGTGCACAGGCTGAGCTGATGGAAGCTATTGCGCAGTTGCGCGCGATTCAAAAGCTTCGCGGCAAATAACGTATTGCGGGGCTAAGAAGCGAAGGCCTTTCGGCCTTTCGTGGCGCCTCTTCAAAAAAGACCGGATTCTCGAATGCCCGAAAAATTCCAAAACGATCTTTTTCTTCGGGCCTTGCGCCGTGAATACACGGAGCGCACGCCGATGTGGCTTATGCGCCAGGCTGGGCGTTATTTGCCGGAATACAACGCCACGCGTAAAAAAGCGGGCGACTTCATGGGGCTTTGCAAAAACCCGGAGCTTGCCTGCGAAGTCACGATGCAGCCTATTGATCGTTACGGGCTTGATGCAGCAATTCTTTTTTCCGACATTCTGACCATTCCCGATGCGATGGGCTTGGGCTTGTACTTCGTGCAAGGCGAAGGCCCGCGCTTCAAAAAGAAGATTGAGTCTGAGAGTGACATTACGGCCCTGGGAAAGTTCGATCCAAGTGTTGAGCTTCGTTACGTGGCCGATGCGGTGTCGACAATCAAGAAAGCGCTGAACCAACGCGTGCCTTTGATTGGCTTTTCGGGTAGCCCCTGGACATTGGCCTGCTACATGATCAACGGCGGCTCAAGCGGCGATGATTTTCTGGATGTTCGTAAGTGGATGTACAGCCGCCCAGATGCCCTGCAGCTCTTGTTGGAAAAACTCTCCGTTGCGGTTAGCGATTACTTGGTCATGCAGATCGAAGCTGGCGCTGATGCGGTGATGGTGTTCGACTCGTGGGGTGGCTTTTTGCCCGAGGCTCATTTCGAGCGCTTCTCGCAAAAACATATCAAGTCCATTATTGGAAATGTCCAGCGCGCCAGTGTTGGCATTCGAAAAGCACGCGGCGAAACGGATGGCAAGCCCACCCCCACCATTGCTTTTGTGAAAGGTGGCGGCCAGTGGCTTGAATCGATTGCTGCAACCGGGGCAGATGCAGTTGGCCTGGACTGGGCCACCAACCTCGGCCAGGCACGCAGCCTGATCGGAAGTCGTTGTGCCCTGCAGGGCAATCTCGACCCGGCATCCCTTTTGGGCACTCCGGCCCATATTCAGGCTGAGGTAGCTAGAACCCTGGAGAGCTTCGGGCCAGTTGTTTCCGGGGTGGGCCATGTTTTCAATTTAGGCCATGGAATTTCCCAGTTCACCCCCCCAGACAATGTGAGCTGCCTGGTGGAAGCGGTCGCTAACTACTCCAAAAAGCTGCGTTAAGCCAGTTTTTTTGAGCCTCCGGGCTATCCCTAGCCGAGCAAATTCTTACGGCTTATGCACAGAATCGTGCATTGCATTGTTGCGGAATGATTTTCCTAAGGAATTTGAATAACAAATACTAAGTTATTGATTTTCAACGATTTTTATAAAACCGTTGAAAACTATCGAAGCCGGTAGACTTGACAAACCTCCAATCAAGTAAATCAGTAACTGAATTGCCCACAGAGTTATTCACAAGCCTAAAACCCTTGATTTCAGTGGCTGTTGACACACCGCTGGCGCCAACGCTTGACTACGCCTGGGCCGGAGAAGCGTTGCCCCACGGGGCCTGGGTCTGCGCGCCATTTGGGCGAAAAAAGGTGCTGGGCTTAGTAATTGATGCGCAGCAATTTCAGAAAAATGCTACGGGCCTGGGTGAACCTGACCCCCAGATTCCGGCAGAAAAAATCAAGCCGATTGACTACGCACTTGCGGCATTTCCCAGGGCCGACCATGCCTGGATCGAGCTGATGGCCTTTGCCGCCCGCTATTACCGCAGGCCTTTTGGCACCGTGGCTGTGGGCCTGATGCCCAAGTGGCTGCGCGACCTTAAAAACTTTTTTCCAAAAAAAGAGGGCGGCCGCAGCAATTTTGATCGGATGATCGCGTCACTGGGGGATTCCGTCATTGCGAGCGAAGCGAGGCAATCCACGCAGTTAAACCCCGACCAGCTCCGCGCCGTTCACTCAATTCAATCCCCCGGCGTGCACGTGTTGCATGGAGTCACCGGCTCTGGCAAGACCCGTGTCTACACAGAAGCTGCCCGGCAAGTGCTTGAGCAAAACCCAAGCGCTCAAGTGTTGATGATGGTCCCGGAAATTGGGCTTACTCCTCAATTGGTGGGCCGCTTTGAAGAAGCGCTACCCAACACCAGCATTGCGGTGCTGCATAGCGAAGTGTCGGAACGTGAGCGCGCAAGGCTCTGGCTATCTGCTGCAACCGGGCAGGCGCAGTTGATTATTGGCACACGGCTTGCCATCATGACACCGCTACCAAAATTGAAATTGATCATGATTGATGAAGAGCATGATCATTCCTATAAGCAGCAAGAAGGCATGCGTTACTCGGCCCGTGATCTTGCGGTGTGGCGGGCCCAACAACTGGGCATTCCTCTGGTATTGGGAAGTGCTACGCCTTCTATTGAAAGCTGGGCGCAAATTGCCCGCAACAAATATCGGCGGCACAGCCTGCCCAATCGCGCAACAGGCGAGCCACCAGCACCCATTCGTTTGATCGATACTTTGAAAGATCCGGCAAAAGATGGCCTGAGTACCCAGACGCGTGCCGCGATCGCTCAGGTGTTATCAGAAGGCGGCCAGGTGTTGGTGTTTCTCAATCGCCGAGGTTATGCACCCGTGCTGATGTGCAGCAGCTGCGGTTGGTCTTCGAAATGTGCTGAGTGCAGTGTGCCGACAGTGCTGCATCGATCAATTCAACCCGTCATTGCGAGCCGCGAAGCGGCGCGGCAATCCACATGGCGACTGCAATGCCACCACTGCGGCATCTTCGCGAGTGTTCCCCGCCAATGCCCCGACTGTGGCGATACTGATCTGCAGCCCGTTGGCCGTGGCGTGCAACGCCTCGAACAAACCCTGCAAGAAGAATTTCCTTCTGCTCGAATTCTTCGTATTGACCGCGATAGTGTGAAGCAAGGCAAAGCACTGCAGGCGGAGCTTGCGCGTATTGAGCGCGGTGAGGTCGATATTGTGGTGGGCACCCAAATGCTGGCTAAAGGCCACGACTTTGCGCGGATGCGTTTGGTGGTGGTGGCCGATGCCGATACGCAGTTATTGAATCCTGACTTTCGCGCCCCCGAACGATTGTTTGCAACACTGATTCAAGTGGCGGGAAGGGCAGGCCGGCACGAGCAAAGTGGAACGCCTGCGCAGGTTCTGGTGCAGACGCGCTACCCGCAACACCCCTTGTATCGGTTTTTGCTTTCGCAAGATGTAGAAGGCTTTGCACAAAAAGAAATGAGTGATCGCCAAGCGGCAGGCTTGCCGCCTTTTGCGTTTATGGCAGCAATTCGTGCAAGCCATGCCGATGCACGCAAGGCACAGTCGGCTCTGCGTACACTGCGCGATGAGTTACAGGAAATCGCCAAGGAACAAGGCTGGGTGGTTACGGTCTATGGTCCTGTAGCCCGTTACCCAGAGACCCAGGCAGGCCGCTGGCGGGGCCAGTTGTTGTTGGAGTCCGCCTCGCGGCCGCAGCTCCACCAGTTGTTGGGCATGGCGCAAGAATGGATGCAGGCCAATCGCACAATGGATCCGCATGTGGATGTCGACCCGTATGAGGTTTGAGAGATGAAAAATGTTTTAAACGCTAATTTAGATAGACGCCGCATAATTCTTGCCAGCGCAGGCGCAGCGCTTTTGCCAGCATTGCCTTCGCCCGCCTCGGCTGCAACTCCAGCATGTGGAAGGCAGACCCCTGCGCAAATGGCGGGCCCGTTTTTTACGCCGAATTCGCCAAGACGAAACAACATTGTCGATCGGGGCGTGATGGGGCAGTCGCTACTCCTCATCGGCCGAGTGTTGGACCAAGATTGCAAGCCGATTGCCAATGCGCTGCTGGATTTTTGGCAGTGCGATGGCCGTGGCCATTACGACAATCAAGGCTATCGACTGCGTGGCCACCAATTCACCGATTCCAAGGGTTTTTATCGTTTAGAGACCGTGGTGCCTGGCATGTACCCTGGCCGCACGCCGCACATCCACGTCAAAGCTCAGCGCGCAGGGGGCCGCATTCTTACAACACAGCTATATCTTGAAGATCACCCCGCCAATGAGAGGGATTTTCTGTTTGATCACCGATTAATCATGGAACGCGCTGCGAATGGTTTATCGTTCGATTTTGTCCTTGTCTCCTGAATAAAAAATGCTTGATCTGAAATTTGATATCGCCGTAGTGCCGCAGTTCTTGCCTGATCAGTCAGACCCTGCATCAGGGGTTTACACCTTTGCTTATTTTGTCACCATAAAAAATGTTGGCAATATTGCTGCGCAATTAATTGGCAGGCATTGGGTCATTGAAGACGCAAAAGGCAATCACCAGGAAGTAAAGGGCTTAGGTGTGGTGGGCCAGCAGCCCTTGCTGCAGCCTGGAGAAAGCTTCACTTACAACAGTGGTACACAGATAGCTAGCCCCGTGGGCAGCATGCATGGCACTTATCTTTGTATTGCGGAAGACACAACAGTTTTTGAAGCCCAAATCCCGGTGTTTTCATTGCGGGCCGATAGCCCTGAGGTTGCAGCGGCTAGCGCGCTGCATTAGGTGTTTAGCCGGCGGCTTCATGCCGCGACAGCAGCGCCTCCCAGCGAACAAGTAGGGCCTCATTGAGCGATTCGATCTCAGCGAATCGGGCCTGCAGCTCGCCAGCCTTTACGCCATCAGCTTTATAGGTTTCGGGGTTGGATAACAGCGCGCTAATTTCAGCCTGCTCTTTTTCAAGCGCCGTGATCTGATCGGGAATGGCAGCAAGCTCTTGTTTTTCTTTTGAGTTGAGCTTTAGCATCTTTGCGGCCTTGCCAATTTGACCAGTTTCAGTTTTTCTAAAAGCAACAGGCTTGTTGTCGTCAACACGCGCTTGCGAAACAGGCCTGCGCTGCCGCAGCCAATCCTCATAGCCCCCAACATACTCTCGCCAGCTGGCATCGCCTTCATAGGCAATTACGCTGCTTACCACTTGATCCAGGAACGCTCGATCATGGCTCACCAAAAACACGGTACCCGAATAGTTTTGCAAGAGCTCCTCTAGCAAATCCAGGGTCTCAATATCGAGGTCATTGGTGGGTTCATCGAGCACCAGCACATTGGCAGGCCTTGCAAACAAACGCGCCAGCAGTAAACGATTGCGCTCCCCGCCCGATAAGCTTTTTACGGGCGAGGCCGCGCGCTCCGGCGCAAACAGAAAATCACCCAAGTAGCTTTTGACATGCTTGCGCTCGCCATTGATCTCAATCCATTCACTGCCTGGGCTGATGAAGTTTTCGAGAGACGATTCCAGATCAAGTGCATTGCGCATCTGGTCAAAGTAGGCGATCTCTAATTTTGTTCCCAGCTTTACCGTGCCGCTATCGGACGTCAACTCACCTAAGATAATTTTTAATAAAGTAGTCTTGCCCGCCCCATTAGGACCAATCAAGCCAATTTTGTCGCCTCGCAGAATCGTGCACGAGAATTTACGAATTACTGGCCTATCGTCAAAGCGCTTAGTAACACTTACGAGTTCGGCAACAATTTTTCCGCTGCGCTCACCACTGGCAACGGCCAGCTTGATATTGCCCATAAGCTCGCGGCGCTGCGCCCGCGCCAGCCTAAGTTTTTCAAGCCGGGCAATGCGGCCCACACTTCGTGTTCGCCGAGCTTCAACGCCTTTGCGAATCCACACTTCCTCTTGAGCCAATAATTTATCGGCCCGCGCATTAGCCAAGGCCTCGGCAGCAAGCTCTTCTTCTTTTTGTGACTGATAGGCCGAGAAATTTCCGGGGTAGCGTTTGAGTTGCCCGCGATCAAGCTCCACGATCGCAGTGCAGACATTATTCAAAAACGCACGATCGTGCGTCACAAACACAATTGCCCCGCGGAATTCTCTCAGCAGGTTCTCGAGCCAGACAATCGAATCAATGTCTAGGTGGTTGGTGGGCTCATCCAAGAGCAGTACATCGGGCATGGTAACCAAGGCCTGTGCCAGGGCCACACGCTTTTTATTGCCGCCTGATAAATGTGCAATCTGCTCGCGGCCATCAAGACCCAATCGCTGCAGCACCTCTTCGACTCGCTGCTCCCAGGCCCAGCCATCAATCGCATCAAGCGTGGCTGATATCTCTTCGAAGCGGGCCGGGTCACGTTCGTGGTCAAGCCTTTCAAGCTCTGCGCGAAGCGAAACTGCTTCGCGAACGCCTTGCGACACCTGATCAAATACAGTTGCCGAAGCATTTAACACCGGCTCCTGCGCGAGAAAGGCAGTGCGTAGCCCTTGGCGTAGCTGTAGGGTGCCAGAGTCCGCCCGCTGCTGCCCCGCCAGAATTTTTAACAAAGAAGATTTGCCTGTGCCGTTGCGGCCAATCAGGCCGACACGTTCATTTTCCACCAGTGAAAAATCGGCATGCGAAAGCAGATCGACATGGCCAAAAGCCAAGCAAGCATCTGACAAAACAATGAGTGACATGCGAGCTAGAGTAGCGCTAGCGCTTCTTGTGCAGCAACAACTTCCTCATCGGTCGGCACGACCCATGCCTCGATTGCGCTGCCTAGGATATGAATCGGCGTGATTTGATGATCTGTTGCCCGCATATTTTTCTCATGATCAAGCTGCAAGCCTAAAAATCCCAAGTCTGTGCAGATATCTTTTCGTAGTTGACAGTCGTTTTCGCCAATGCCGCCGGCAAAAGCAATGACATCAATTCCCCTCATGGCAGCAATTAGCCCGCCGGCTTCGCGCACCACGCGGCGTTGATAAATCTCAATGGCAAACCGTGCTGACGCCTCGCTGCTTTCACGAAGTGTCCGCATATCGGCCGAAATCCCTGACATGCCTTTGAGGCCTGATTGTCGATAAAAAAGGTTCTCAAGGTCTTGCGCCCTCATGCCCTGTTGCAAAAGGTAAAGAATGACACCGGGATCTAGGTCACCACAGCGGGTCCCCATCATCAGGCCACCTGCCGCAGAAAAACCCATTGTCGTGGCTACGCTTTGGCCGTTGATACACGCGCACAGGCTTGCGCCATTGCCCAAATGGGCCATTAGCAGCCTGCCCTTGGCAGCAGTCGTTTGGGCTGCAAGGGTTTTTGAAACATAGTGGTAACTCAGGCCGTGAAACCCGTAGCGATGAATGCCTTGGCCATAAAGCGTTTGTGTCAATGGGAAGGCTTTTTCAGCTTGTGACAACGTGGCATGAAATGCTGTGTCAAAACAAGCCACCTGAGGCACATTCGGAAACGCTTTGGAAAGCGCTGCAATTCCGTGCAGGTTATGTGGCTGATGTAAAGGCGCCAGCCGATCAAGGGTGTGTAAATCTTCCAGAATTTCAGGGGTCACGAACAAGCTCTCAACATAACGCTCGCCCCCATGAACCACGCGGTGGGCAATCGCCTTGATACGGGCGCTATCGACCGACTTGGATAGTTCTTTTTTCAACTGCTCAAGTGCGGCCTCAAATGGGCGCTCGCCAGATTCCAGGCCCTGAATGTTTCCCTTGTAAATGGAGGGCCCAATGGCCCGAGGCCTGCTATTGCGAATCGGATACGCTGAACACTTGATCGAAGAAGACCCAATATTGACTGCAAGAATTACAGCGTCTGTATTCGTCATGCCGGATGTTTTAAGGCTTGTGGCTGCGATAGTGATGGGCCACAAGCTTTGCCAACAAGGCGCTGGCCATACGGGTGTCGGGGCCATCGGCCCGGCTGGTAAGCGCAATCGGCACACGCGCACCCAATACAATTCCGCTGCCGGTCGCACCGCCAAAATATTCAAGCTGCTTGGCAATCATGTTGGCGGACTCAAGATCGGGGGCTAGCAAGATATCAGCCTGGCCTGCAACCTTGGAGTCAATTTTTTTAATCTTGGCAGCTTCCATCGAGATTGCATTGTCAAAGGCCAGCGGCCCATCAAGCTCGCCGCCCGTGATTTGGTGCCGGTCCGCCATTTTGCAAAGCGCTGCGGCGTCTAAAGTGGACACAATATTTGGGTTGATTGTTTCTACCGCAGACAGAATGGCTACTTTTGGGTTTTTGTTGCCAAGAATATGTGCCAGCGCAATTGCGTTTTGCACAATGTCCGCTTTTTCCAAAAGCGTCGGCTTGATATTGATCGCGGCATCGGTAATCAACAGTGGCTTGTGATACAAAGGCACTTCGAACCGAAAGATATGAGAGACGCGGCGTTTGGTTCGCAAACCCGGGTTGCTCAAGACTGCTGCCATTAATTCATCAGTATGCAGGCTGCCTTTCATCAGGGCCTCGAGTTTGCCTTGCGCGGCCATATTTGCAGCCGCCTCTGCGGCCGCATGGCTGTGAGGCGTGTCCACAATTTCCAGGCCGTTGATGTCAAGCCCGGCTGCTTTTGCATTCGATTCAATTTTTGACTTTGGGCCAATCAGTACAGGAACAATCAAATTACGCCTTGCTGCATCCAAGGCCCCCTGAATGGCACCGGGCTCACAGGGGTGAACCACGCCGCATCGAACCGCTGAAAGATGCTCGCCAAGTGCGAGCAGGGCTTGAAGGCGGGCTTTTGAGTCAAACCCCGCCGAGCCTGGGCAAGATGTTTTGGATGGCGTGTGACTGATTGTGTTCATGGCGTTCTTGGCGATTATGCACAGCAGCAACCTTGGTCGAAAGGGTAGAATCAAGTCCCTCGCGTCTGTAGCTCAGTGGATAGAGTATTGCCCTCCGAAGGCAAGGGTCGCAGGTTCGATTCCTGCCAGACGCGCCAGTTTTGCCCTCAGGCCGAGGGTCCTCCGCTTGAGTCTTTCATTTTTCGGATGTAAAGCCGTGTCATGCTGGCCACAGCATAGAGCAAGACAAGCAAAGGCACGCCGATGGCAATCAAAAATCCAGGCGATGCGAGCATTTCCGACTTTTGTGTGGCGATCAGATAGATCAAAGGCGCGATGGTGAGCATGAATGGGATACCCACCATGAAGAGCATTGAGCCGAAAAAAATGCCGGTCGCCACCGATTTTTCTTTTTCTTTGTCCTTCATTCTTCGCTCCTGATTCTTTCTCGAACTTCGGGCGGGTAAAATGAGCCACTTTCCAAAATGCTTGCCGCTCAAAAACCCCAACTTGCTAAAGCCTTACTGACTGCCCTCAAAGAGGTGGCAGCAGAGCTTTCACGGCCTTTGCCGGAATTCAATTTTTCGCAGGCTTTGGCAACACTCGAAAAACCTAAGCAGCCCGAGCACGGAGATATTGCCACCAATCTTGCCCTTCGGCTTGCAAAGCCATTGGGCTTGCCTCCACCCAAGCTGGGACAAGAGATTGCAGCCAGGCTCAAAAGTTCGGAATTGCTGTTGGGCCTGGTACAGGATGTCGAGGTAGCCGGGCCAGGGTTTATCAATTTCCGTCTTCTTTCTGAGGCAAGAGCTGAGGTATTGCTTTGCATTGCGAAATCGCCAGCCGAGTTTGGAAGCACACCCCTCTCACCGGATGCGGAAAGCGTGCTGATTGAATTTGTCTCCGCAAATCCAACGGGCCCGCTACATGTCGGCCATGGCCGGCAGGCCGCCCTAGGTGATTCGTTGGCTGCGCTTTTGCAGGCCAGTGGCATGAAAGTTTCACGAGAATTCTATTACAACGATGCTGGCGCACAGATTAATAATCTGGCGATTTCCGTGCAAGCCCGTGCCAAAGGCATGTCGCCCGATGACCCGCTGTTTCCGCAAGATGGCTATCGCGGCGATTACATTGCCGAGATTGCCAAGGCCTATCTCAATCAGGAAACCACCAAGGCGCTCGATGGCGATGCGGTCACCTCCAATGGTGATTTAGAGGACCTCGAAGCCATTCGTCGGTTTGCAGTTGGCTATTTGCGGCACGAACAAGATCTGGATCTGCGTGCCTTTGGCGTGCGGTTTGATCGTTATTATTTGGAGTCTTCCTTGTATCTTGATGGCCGCGTGGACTCTGCCGTGCAAGGCCTCATCAACAGTGGCCATACTTATGAACAAGACGGAGCACTTTGGCTGCGGACAACAAGCTTTGGTGACGACAAGGACCGCGTCATGCGCAAATCAGATGGCACCTACACGTATTTTGTGCCCGATGTTGCCTATCACGTGACCAAATGGCAACGAGGGTTTAGCAAGGCCATCAATATCCAGGGCTCTGACCATCACGGAACGGTGGCGCGGGTGCGTGCGGGCCTTCAAGCTCTGGGCATTGGCGTTGCGCAAGGGTATCCCGACTATGTGCTTCACAAAATGGTCACGGTCATGCGGGGCGGCCAAGAAGTCAAAATTTCCAAGCGCGCGGGCAGCTATGTCACCTTGCGTGACCTTATTACCTGGTCGGGTGAAATTGAGGACCCGACTGACAAGATCATTGCGGTTGATGAACAACGCGGCCGAGATGCCGTTCGGTTTTTCCTGGTTTCCCGAAAAGCCGATAGTGAATTTGTATTCGATGTTGATTTAGCCCTCTCGCGTAGCGAAGACAACCCGGTTTATTACATTCAATATGCCCATGCGCGGGCCTGTAGTGTGCTACAGCAGGCAGGCACCGATGCTAAAACCTTGCTTGCAACAGAGGCTCAATCCGCGGAAAGCCGCCTCTATATCGGCTTGCTATCGGCCCCGAAAGAGCAGGCGCTTTTAAACCGTCTTTCGGAATTTCCAGACACTATTGAAGACTGTGCCAAGGAACTTTCCCCGCATTTAATGGCCTTTTATCTTCGGGACTTGGCTGCGGATTTCCACGGGTTTTACAACAGCGAACGCGTACTAATCGATCAGCTGCCGCTAAAAAACGCTAGGCTTTTGCTCGTGGCCGCCACGGGACAGGTGCTCTCTTTGGGGCTGGGCCTTTTAGGGGTGTCGGCACCGAGCAAAATGTAGTGGTAGAGTCTTTTCCAATGTTGAAACCATCACCTTTGAAACCAGCATCAGGCACAAAAAAGTTTTCCTTAAGCCCCTTCATGGCGGGCTTGGCTTTCGGCCTTTTATTTGCCGGAGGGATGGCTTTGTACATTACCCAGTCGCCACTGCCATTTGTCGATCGGGTGGGTACGCGGCCAAGTGGCACCGCGAACAACAACGCTGCGTTGCCTTCGGCCGATCCCAACAAAGGCATGCTGCCCAAAGATGTTGGAGTTGTTGAAACACCGGCTGAGGCGGGCATTGAGCCTTCAGTTGTATCTCCCTCTGGGCTGTCGTACCTGATTCAGGTGGGGGCGTTTCGGGCCCCGGAAGATGCAGAGCAGATGCGTGCTCGCATGGCCATTCTTGGCTTTGAGGCCAAAGTCAGCAATATTGAGCGGGAAGGAGCAACGTGGCATCGTGTGCGTTTGGGCCCTTATGCTTCACTGGAAGACCTTAATCGGGCCCGCGCTCGAGTTGAGGAAAACGGCATTGATTCCATGGTGGTTCGTGTTGGACTGGGCGAGCAATAAAGTTGAAGCAAGGAGATTTCGAGATGTCGATAAGGTCGGAAAATCGCCGCAAATTTTCAATTAGCGTTGCTGCAGGGTCGGTGATGACCGCATTTCCATTGGTATCGCTGGGGAAGCAAAATATTGATGAGGGCATCGATTACCGCTTGGTTCAGCCTGCTGTGCCGGTATCAAGCCCCGGTAGGATCGAGGTATTGGAGTTTTTCTGGTATGCATGCCCACATTGCTATCGTCTGGCTCCGTTCGTGGCCGAGTGGGAGAAAAAGCTGCCGCGCAATGTCGACTTTAAAAAGGTCCATGTGGCCTTTCGAGGCGATGGACATCAGAAGATTTTCTACACCCTGGAAGCCATGGGCCGCGAGGATGATCTCGGCATTCGAGTGTTTGAGGAAATTCACTTGAAAAAAAATCCCATGGCCTCCTTGATCGAGGCCTCGGCCTGGGCGAAATCCCAAGGGCTTGATGTTGCAAAGTTTGAGGCCACTTGGAATTCGTTTGCTGTGCAGACCCAGCAGAAGCGGGCAAATGCGTTGGTCAACAGCTACAAGATCGATGGCGTGCCGATGTTTGGTGTCAACGGCCGCTTTCTAACATCGCCTGCCATGGTGGGGGGAAGCCATGCACGCGCGCTACAGGTGGTGGATCATTTGATTTCGCGCAGCAAGGCGGCATAAGCCTCCTCACGGCTCACGCCAAGCATTCTGGAGAGGCATTTGGCGGCGCTTGCTGCTGGCATTTCTTTGGCGAGCGCTGCTGCCCACTTGTGCAGATCGGCCTGGCTTTGCAGCGCCTCCACCCTCTCGCCCAGGTCAAACACCCAGGCCATCTCTCCTTTCGCAGACCCCGGATCTTTTTCAGCAAGCGCGGCAATTTGCGCCTGAACATTTTCAATGGGGCCTCGAAAAAGTGTTTCGTGGGATTTGGTAATTTCCCGCGCATACAGCATCGGGGTATGAAGGCCAAAAATTTGGCCGCAGTCGGCGAGTGAGGCCTGCGCCCGATGAGGCGCTTCAAACACAACCGCTAGGCCTGCATGCCGTTTTATTTTTTCGAGCCAATCTTTTCGAGCGGAGGGCTTTGCCGGAATGAAGCCCCAAAAGCTCATGGGCCAGCGGGCAAAGCCACAAACGCTCAGTGATGCAATGACTGCACTGGCACCGGGCAGGGGACTTACGGCCTGGCCCGCTCGCCACACTGCGTCAACC
Organism: uncultured Burkholderiaceae bacterium; assembly: GCA_964582195.1. Classification (GTDB taxonomy): domain Bacteria; phylum Pseudomonadota; class Gammaproteobacteria; order Burkholderiales; family Burkholderiaceae_A; genus Lacustribacter. Next base: position 835,900 of record CAZOQN010000001.1, read on the forward strand.
ACTTCATAGCCTGGGTCTGAAATCGCCGGCGTGCCCGCATCGGAGATCAGCACGACTGATTGGCCCTTGCAGATTGCCTCAACCAATTTCTTTTTTACACCGGCCTCGTTATGGCTATGGAGCGAGTGAATCGATGTTTTTGGGCGCGATATCTGCAAGGCCGCCAGAAGCTGTTGAGCCCGTCGCGTGTCTTCGGCATAGAGCTGATCACAGTAGGCAAGTGCCAGCCTGGCGCGCTCGCTGATATCGGCCAGGTGACCGATGGGCGTGGCGGCTACATACAATCCGGGAGCAAACAAGGCTGAGGTCATTGGCGAATTCTCCCCCATCTTTCAGGCAAACGCCCGCGCAACGTCGAGGCGCATGGGCTGAGGGCCAAGCAAAACAAGCCTTGATCGCCCAGGGTCTAAGTGTGGTTGCGCAAAATATTCGTTGCAAGGTCGGTGAGATTGATCTGATTGCCTGGGACGGGCCCATCCTGGTTTTTATAGAGGTGCGATATCGTCGAAAATCTTCCTTTGGGCAGGCGCTTGATTCCGTAGGCTTAGCAAAGCAGCTGCGGATTCGACGGGCGGCGATGTGGTGGCTGCAGCGCTATCATAAAGAAGGCCTGCCCGCCTGCCGCTTTGATGTGGTTGCGTTTGATGGCAGCCGTGCCTCTTGGGTCAAGGATGCGTTTTCTGCTTAGGCGGAACTTATAATGGCCTATCGCGTCTCAAAGGAAGTTAAACCCATGCTGACCCAACCGCTGCGCATCGCTTTTTTGTCCTGTGTTTTGGGCGCTTCAACAGTAGCCCTCACAGGCTGCTTTCCTGTCATCGCAACGGGTGTTGTCGGGGGGGCGCTTTCTCTGGCAGACCGCAGAACCACCGGGGCCCAAACCGATGACCAGGCGATTGAGCTCAAAGCCTTTAACCGTTTTCGCGAGGCCTTCAAAGACAATCGCGTGTCGTTAAGCGTAGTGAGCTATAACCGCATTGCCCTACTTACTGGCTATGTTCCCGATCAGGCGACCAAAGACCAAGCCGCAAAAATCACAGGCGGCATTGAAAACGTGCGCACAGTTTTCAATGAAGTGGTGATCGGCCCACCCCCGTCGCTCAGAACTTTTGGCGCTGACACGGTGCTCACTACACGTGTGAAAGCCTCTCTGGTCGAGGCAAAAGACATTCAGGCGAATTTGGTCAAGGTCTATACCGAGTCCTCAACCGTGTTCTTGATGGGCTTGGTCACCGAGCGTGAGGCCAATCGTGCCGCAGAGATTGCAAGCCGCATTTCAGGGGTTCGTCGCGTTGTGCGTGCTTTTGAGATCATCACCGAAGCCGAGCTCAAACGAATTCAAGACCGTGCTGTTGGCCCAAATACCGCACCCGTGCAGCCCGTAGGCCAAACAGGTGCGGCAGCTGCTGCGCCCACGGCCGCGCCCCCGACAGACAGCGGGGCTGCTGTGATTACACCAATTCGCTAAGTGATTGATTAAGTGCTTTAGGCTTGCCGGCAATCAAAGCCGGCGGCCTCCACGCTTGCGATCATCTCTCGGAGTGCTGCGCTTCGCAGCGCATCGTCTGTGAGGCCAGGCTTAAAGGTAATTTTGGCTTGGTTGTTTGGACGGTCGATCTGAACATCGGCAACCGCTTGGGTTTGCAAAATCGCGTTGCGAACTGATTTTTCGCAGCCGCCGCAGGTCATTCCTTCAACAATCAGCGTGGTGTCCATCGAAGCAGCCTCATGGAGTTGGCAACAACCGCTGTCGAGCTCAAGGCCATGGCTACTCCCGCGATTACGGGCGCAAGCAGGCCGATTGCTGCCAGAGGTATTGCCAAAATATTAAAGCCAAAGGCAAAGACAAGATTCTCTTTTACTCGGCGCATGCCGGCGCGTGCAAGCAAGAGGCTGTTGGCTGTCGCACGCAATGGGTTCTTGCTTGAAATCGTGAGGTCTGCGGTTTGCAGGGCAAGGTTTGCGCCTGAGGCCATCGCAACGCCAAAGTGGGCGTGGGCCATAGCCGCGGCGTCATTGATGCCATCGCCGACCATGGCTACTTTTTTGCCAGCACTTTTCATGGCATCAAGCGTGGCTGCCTTTTGTTCCGGCGTTTTTTCTGCCAATGCGGGGAGGTTCCCAAGCATTTTAGAGATTCGCGCGACTGCAGCTTCGCGATCCCCGCTCAGTATTGAAGGCGAAAATCCATTTTTCCTGAGCAGGTCAATTGCCTGCTGTGCATCGGGCCGCAGTGCGTCGGCCACCCAGAGCCGGCCCCTCCATTGGCCGTTGATCGCCACATCAATGGCGCTTGCCTCGGGGTGGAGATCGTCAATTACGGGAGAATTCGAGGACTGCCCCGCAACCCAGGAGGGCTTGCCAACATGGACAGTCATTGGCTCGGCAGAATCTGATTGCCGCACGGTTGCGGCAATTCCAAAGCCTGGGATCTGGTTTACTTGATCGCAAGAAGGCATGGGGCGGCCTGCTGCATTTGAGAGCATGGCGCCCGCCAAGGGATGTTCCACGCCGCGCTCTGCAGCTGCTGCAAGCGCAAGCCAGTCTGGCCAGTCTTTCAGTGTTGAGCCGTGAAGATCGTGCACGCCAATCAGCTGCGGCCGGCCCGAAGTGAGCGTTCCGGTTTTGTCAAACATCACCTCTGAAATTTCAGAAGCCTGCTGCAGTGCTTGAGCGCTTGAAAACAGCCAGCCATGTTCGGCCGCCCGGGCCATGGCCGCTGAGATCGCAGCCGGTGTTGCAAGCCCTAGGGCGCAAGGGCAGGCAATGACCAATACAGCAACGGCCGCACTTAGCGCCTCAGCCGCTGAGTGCCCCCAAAGCAAGTGGCCTGCCAGAGCCAAGAGAGCAATCACGAGCACTACCGGCACGAATACGGCAGCAATGCGATCGGCAAGCTTTGCGATTGCAGGCCGGCTTGAGAGTGCCGATAAGATTTTTTCGCCAATCTGAGATCGACGTGACTGGCTAAAAGGCGCGCTGACGGTTGCGATCAGCAGGCCTGAAATGTTGAGGCAGCCTGCATAGATCTTTTCCCCAGGGCCTTTTGCAACGGGGTTGCTTTCACCAGTGAGGCTGCTTTCATCAATTTCGCTGTGGCCGGATTCAATGACTGCATCAAGGGCAATCACTTGATTGGGGGCAATCTGAATCTTGGCGCCCGGGATTACTTGGGCGCAGGGTGTGTCGACCCATTGGCCCGAGTCCACCGACAGCACTGGCACATTGGACTGTTCCAGATGAATCAGTTTTTCCAATGCATCTAAGGCCTGCTGTGCAGCTCGACGTTCCAACTGCCTGCCAATGCCCACCATGGCAATGACAACAATCGAGGTCTCGAAATAAAGCACGGGCTGCCCAATCCCAAGCATACTGATTGACCAGAAAAAGGCGGCAAGCGTGCCAATGCTTACGAGGGCCTCCATGTTGGCAGCCCTTGCTTTTACAGCACGCCATGCCGATCGATAAAGCGGCCAGGCCACATAGCTTTGCATCAGAACGGCAAGGGGCAGCTGCAGAAAAACAGGAATCGTTCCATGGTGTCCGGCCAGCATGCCGGCCATCTCAATGCCCATGGGCACAAGGGCTGCAATTGAAATCCCTAGTCTGAGCCTGTCATGTACTGATACTTGCTCGATACGCGAATGTGCATGCTTTACGTTTGTTGCAATCGGCGAGGCGTCGTAGCCTGCCCTTCGGATTGCCGCAATCGCCTGCTCTGCATCGAGCCCGGTGATGCGGGCCCGATGTTCTAGAAGACTAACTTGGGCATTTACCCCAGGAATTTTGTTGAGGACCTTTTCAATTCTTGCCGAGCAGGCGGCGCAGGTCATGCCCTCAATATGAAGGTCGATGGGCTTCAATGGCTCGGCGTGAAAAACCCTGCTTGATGTGCTTGTTGATCAGCGTGATAGGAAGAGCGAACCAAAGCGCCAACGGCTGCGTGAGTAAAGCCCATGGCGTTTGCCTCACGTTCAAACATGGCAAAGACATCCGGGTGAACGTAGCGTCGCACCGGAAGGTGAGAGGCGGTCGGTGCGAGGTACTGGCCAATAGTGAGCATATCGATGTCGTGGGCGCGCATATCCCGCATCACATCAAGAATTTCTTCATCGGTCTCTCCCAAGCCCACCATCAGCCCGCTTTTTGTGGGCACTCCTGCCACTTCTTTTTTAAACTGCGCAAGCAATTGCAAGGAGTGGCGATAGTCCGAGCCCGGCCTTGCCTCTTGATATAAGCGAGGGACAGTTTCAAGATTGTGGTTCATGACATCTGGCGGCGCAGCTTTCAGAATTTCCAGGGCCCGCTCAAGCCTTCCCCGAAAATCAGGAACGAGCACCTCAATCTGGGTTTGCGGCGATTGCTTGCGAACCTCGCGAATACAGTCAACAAAATGCTGGGCGCCACCGTCGCGCAGATCATCCCGATCGACGCTGGTGATCACCACATAGCGCAGCTTGAGCGCCGCGATGGTTTTTGCGAGATTGATGGGCTCATTGACATCCAATGGGTCAGGCCGTCCGTGGCCCACATCGCAAAACGGGCAGCGGCGCGTGCACTTATCGCCCATGATCATGAAGGTGGCAGTTCCCTTGCCAAAGCACTCACCGATGTTGGGGCAGCTCGCTTCTTCACAGACCGTATGGAGCTTGTGTTCACGAAGGATTTTTTTAATCTCCAGAAAGCGAGACGAAGCGGCAGCAGCCTTGACCCGAATCCAATCAGGCTTAGGCAGTGGCTCGGCAGCGACGACCTTGATCGGAATTCTCGAGGTTTTCTCCGCGCCTTTTTGTTTTTTCGATGGGTCATACATGGGCTTAGCCTCTATTTAGCCTTTAGCCAGCTGCGATTCAATGTTCTCGCAAAGCCGATCGGCGACTGCCTGCCACGACTTGCTAACGCCCATTGTAGCCATGTCAACGGTCCGCATTCCCGCATATCCACACGGATTGATGCGCGAAAAAGGTTCTAAGTCCATTTCAACATTCAGTGCAATTCCGTGATAAGCGCAGCCCCGCGAGACCTTTAATCCGATGGCCGCAATTTTGGCAAAGAGTGCCTGTGGGCTGCCATCGGGGTCGGGCACATAAACGCCGGGGGCATTGGCTTTGCGCTGTGCGCCTTCAATGCCAAAGCTGCCCAGCGTGTTGATTAAGGCCTGCTCCAGGCGGCAAACCGTGTCTCTGACAAAGAGGCCACGCCTGCGAATGTCGATCAAGGTATAGATGACCACTTGGCCTGGCCCATGGTAAGTCACCTGGCCGCCGCGCTCGGTGCGAATCACGGGGATCGAGCCCGTCGCCAACAAGTGTTCTTCGGCCCCTGCAAGGCCTAGCGTGAAAACAGGCGCATGCTCCACCTGCCATAGCTCGTCGCAGGTGTCGTTATGGCGAGCCTCAGTAAACGAACGCATGGCCTCGAGAGTTTCGAGATAGGGGGCGTTGCGCAAGGTTTTGCGCCGAAGGGCAAGCTGCTGGCTCACGACTTAGAGCACCACCTTGACCAGGGGGTGTTGGGTCAGGGCGCGATAGAGATTGTCGAGGTGTTCCTGTGAATATGCGCGTACCGTGACAGTCAGTCCCAGATAGTTGCCGTTCTTACTTGGCCGCATCTCCAGTGTGGCCGGGTCAAAGCCTGGGTCATGTTGCTGCACGAGTTCGCAGATGGAGTTGGCAAAGCCGTCCACGGTTGCGCCCATGACCTTGATCGGAAAATCACAGGGAAACTGCAGCAATGGCTCGGTCATAAGCCTCTCGAATTTTTTTATACAGGGGCCCAGGAGAGCCGGCATGCGACTCATGCCCAACGGGCCGGTTGTCCATTCGAACAATCGGCAACACTTCCTTTGTGGCAGAGGTTAGCAAGAGCTCATCAGCCTGCATGACTTCGGCCTGCCGGATTCTCCGAATCTGCACGGCAATGCCTAAAGACTCCGCGATTTCCTGCATCAAGCCGTAACGAATTCCCTCAAGCACCAGATGATTGCGAATCGGTGCACACAACACTCCGTCTTTCACAACCCAGACATTGCTGGCAGACCCTTCGGTCAAAAAACCGTCGCGAAACATTACTGCTTCCATCACGCCGCGATCCGCTGCAGCCTGCCTTGCCAGCACATTGCCAAGCAGCGCCGTTGATTTGATGTCGCAGTGAAGCCAGCGTTCATCAGGCAAGGAGATAACGCTGATGCCTTCTTCGCGCAATGTTTTGCTCGGCCGAACGAAAGGTGTGGACATGGCAAATACGGTGGGTGAGACCTCAGGCACTGGAAATGCATGGTCACGCTTGGCCACGCCTCGGGTGACCTGCAGATAGACAAACTGGTCTTGGCCTTCGTTGCGATGGATGACCTCTTCAACAAGGGCAATCCATTGTTCGCGTTGCATGGGAGGCTGAATTCGAATGGCGTCAAGGCTGCGTTGCAAACGGCTCAGATGCTGGTCGATTCGAAACGGCTTTCGGTTGTAGGCGGGCACTACTTCATAGATGCCATCTCCAAAAATAAACCCGCGATCGAGAACAGAAATTTTTGCTTCGAGAAGCGGTGTCCACTCCCCGTTCAGATAAACACTGGGGTTGCCTTGAATGCCTTGAATCATGACGCTCTCATTTCGTAAGGGACTGCCACCAAAGCCTGGCGGTATCAACGGCTCGGCCGAATAATCCCGCCGGTTTTACCGGATCTGCAATGGCCATTGGAACCCGGTGAATCTCTTGGTCATCGAGCCAGATTTCAAGCTCACCGACGGCTTGTCCTGCGTAAAGAGGCGCAAGCAAAGCGGTTGGGCGTTCAAGCTCGGTGCGAACTTTCTTGGACTTTCCCCGCGGGATCGCCACCAGGACATCTTTTGGAAAGTGTATTCGGGTGCTCGCACTCACACCTTTATAGACGGGCACCTGAAAACTCACTTCGTTGGCCTGAAAAAGTCGCAGCACATCGAACTGTTGAAAACCAAAGTTTAAGAGTTTAAGGCCCTCCTGGGCGCGGGCCTCTTCACTGCTTGCCCCCGCAATGACTGCGACGAGCCGTCTTTGCAGGCGCTCTCGCGGCCCAATGGGCTGGGGCCTGCGGGCGCTGATGGCAATGCCATAGCCATCGGCCTCCGTTCGAGTCGTAATTAGGCCATCAACAGAGTTGTCGAGCCAGAGCAGGCGATTGCGGTTGAGCTGTCGAATGCCGTTGTAAGTAAACTCCCTTCGGCCAAACTCGCGAAGCTGTTCTGGAAACTCGTTGATCAGGGCCTCAGCAAGTCTGGCAATGTCTCGCACCGAGGATTGGTGGCCCGTCTGTTGGCGGCCTGTTGCGTTCAGAAACAGGGTCTCACGCATGCCAAGCTTTTCAGCAGTCTTGTTCATAAGCTCGACAAAAAGATCCTCCGAGCCCGAGATCGCTTTTGCGATTGCCAGCGCTGCATCATTAGCGCCGACAATGATTAAGCCTTGCAAAAGCTCAGCAACGCTTGCTTCGCTGTTAGCCGTTAAAAACATGCGTGACCCAGGCGGAATATCGCTTTCAGCTGGTGTGGCGACACTTTGTTCAAGCCTCAGCCTTCGTTCGCGCAAGGCGGTAAACGAAAGATAGACCACCATGAGTTTTGTTAGTGAAGCCGGGCTGATGGCTGCATCTGCATTGGAAGAGGCCAGAGTTTGGCCAGTCGTGACATCGGTCAGTATCCAATTGGGAGCTGCGATCTTCGGCGGTTTTGGCCAGACGGCGGGCTCCGCGGCGTGTGACGCCTGTGTCAGGCCTAGTAAGGCAGCGAGGCTTAGCGCGAGGAGTTGCCGCAATGTCCTCATGCCAGCAGACACCGCGTGATGCATTCCTTGAGCAAAGGAAGCTGTCCATGAAAAAAGTGGCCTGCATGCGGCATAACCAAGACGGGATGGCGTTGGGGCGCGACCCAATTTGTGACGGCATCGAGGCTGACCACTTCATCGTATTCCCCGTGAATCAGGCGTGCTTCGGGTGTCAGTGGGGCCGCTTCACGGCGATCTTCGGAGATGCCAAGCCCAACCAAAATGACCCGTGCAAGGGGCGGCTGGCCTTGGCTAGCCGGGTGCCTAGCCCATTCATGGGCGATGTGCGTGGCCATGACACCACCAAATGAAAAGCCCCCGAGCCATCGGTGGCCTGCAATCTCAGGGTGTTGGGAAATGAGCCATTGCCATGCGGCCCATAAGTCTTCTACTTCACCATACCCGTGATCATGAACGCCGGCGCTTTTTCCGACGCCGCGAAAATTCGGCCGAAGACAAATGGACCCTTGTGCCACAAAGGCCCGCGCAATGGTTTGTGCAACCTTGTTGTCAAGCGTACCCCCAAACAGCGGATGTGGATGTGCGACGATCGATAAGCCGGTGATGCGGCTGGTTTCTGCAGGGTGATCCAGGGCCACTTCAAGATCGCCTGCGGGGCCGGGGATGCAGAAGCGTTGGGTTGAAGGGTTCAAATTCTCAGGCGCTCAACCGGACGGTTTCCAAGCAGGTGCTCTTCAATAATCTCGTCGATGTCAGCTTTATCAACATACTGATACCAAACAGCCTCGGGGTAGACCACCATAACGGGGCCTTCATCGCACCGATCCAGACAGCCGGCACGGTTGATGCGAATTTTGCCCTTGCCATTTTTCTTCAAAGCTTTGATGCGCTCTTTTGCATAGGCCTGAAGTTCCGGGGCCCCACACCCCGCACAGCACTGTGCGCCGTTTTCACGTTCATTGACGCAGAAAAAAACATGTTTTGCGAAAAAAGACATGCCTGGATTTTATCTCGGCTGCCGCCAGCGGCTAGCGCAAAGCGCGATGTTCAAGAGAGTTGACGGCCCGCTGGTTAAGCGTGAGCAGCACCCAGAGCAAAGCGGCAAAGGGCCAAGAGATAGCGGCGAAATTCGCGAGGTCTCGCAGGTTGAGCCACGGGCCAGAGGACCAGCCCGAAAAGGCCTGAGACGCGTACTGGTTTTCGGGCAGAGCGTTGGTCAGAAAGATCGTGGTCGTTAATGCGGCCAGCGAGACTGTTTTTTGTTGGCCAGGCCGAAGGCCCGAGAGGCCGTAGGCAGTGAGCAGGGCGAGCAAAAGCCCTGCCTGCGTACCCGGGCTAAGCCAGGTCCAAAGCGCATCTGGGCTATGCAAAAGCACGATGGAGAGGCCGCGCACAGTCAGCGTAATGAGCATCAAGGCCGTCAAGGTGGCAAACCAGTGTTTCGGCCGATAGCCGGGCAGCCATCGGCCAGACTCGAGCAGGGCGAGATGCAAAATCAGGGCGCAGGCCAGTATTGCGCTGGTCACGCACAAGGCTTCGGCGAGAATTCGTTGGCTTGAAAAAATTTCACCCGAATGGGCAATCACGTCGCCTAAGGCAAGCCAAATCTGCTGCGGCGCTGCCTGTGCAAGCAGCCACAGCATCAGAATCATCAGGGCGCCAATTTCAATTGGCCGGCTATCGGCATAGACTGCCTTGCGCTTGTTTTGCACATACGCCCCAGCAATAAAAGCGCCCATGGCCGCACCAGCTGTATTGGAAATCACATCGAGAATGGAGGGGCGGCGGCTCGGAATATAGGTTTGCAAGGACTCCAGGCCGAGTGAGAGGGCTAGGCCCGCCATGCAGGTCAGCAGGAAGGCGATAAAGCTGTTCCAGGGCGTTTTGCGTAGTCGATGGGTGAGCCCGATGCAAAGCAGGATCCCAAGAGGAATATAGGCAAGCACATTAACCACGACATCAAGTCGGGTCCAATAACGGGGCCAAGGCTGAGTCAAAAACGACCAGGGCATCTCGGGCACGAAACGCCATCCGTTAAAGGGCGTGATCGAGATAACCGCCAGGCCAGTCGCAAACAGCGCGCTGGCAATTAGCAGAGAGGTTGCCCGTTTCATGCGGCTATGATGCCAAGAATGTGGCCTTTTGAACGCCTTGAATCGGTCGACTCCACCCAGCGGGAGATGCAGCGACGTCTCGCTTCGCTTAGGGGACCCGCTGGGGTATGGACAACCCGTCAGACGGCCGGCATCGCAAGCCACGGCCGCGCCTGGAGAGACAGCCCTGATGGATTGGCCTGGTCTGTGGCCTGGCCTGCCCGCGAAGGCCCCATTGAGGCTGGAGCGTGGCCCGCCCGACTCAGCCTGATGGCTTTGGAGGTGATAGAGGCGCTTTATCCAGCGGCCAAAGACCGGCTGGGTGTCAAGTGGCCCAATGATGTGGTGCTGGCAGGGGGGAAGCTTTGCGGGGTATTAGTTTCAAAACACCGTCATGAATCGCAGTCATGGCTTGTCGCGGGAATTGGAATTAATCTCTCGTGGCCTTTAGCGCCGCAGCTTGATCGGCCCGTTGCCGATTTGCGAAGCCTTGGAGTGGCTGCAGACCCGGCGGTGATCGCGGCGCGCCTTTGCGATGCCATCACCTTGCTCTGGTCGAGCCCAATGGATCTGCAATGGTCAAGCAAATTTTCGCGCCGCGATGTCATGCTCAGCAGGCAGGTTGCAGTGGTGCATCCGCACTCAGGGGAAATTCTGCACAACGGCCTTCATCAGGGTGTTGATGCACAGGGCCGGTTGCTGCTGTTCTCAGAGGGCAGCATTACGGCTGTGGAAATCGGAGAACTTTCCTTGCGCAGCATGGAGCAGGTCGAGTGACGGCCCGCGCTTTTCTTTTAGTCGACGCAGGCAACACCGCTGTGAAATCGGCGTTGATTGCTTCGCAGGACATTTCAAGAAGTTTTTTGGAAAATTTTTCGCGCCTTTTAAATGGCGATATAAGCTCCGAGAGTCTCTGTCAGCAGTGGTCGAGGATGGCCAATGAACTCAAGGTCAATTCGCAAGAGGTTGATCTGGTTTGGGTTTGTGTTGGTCCAGCGCAGGCTAAGCGGAGCATTGAAATGGCTTTTGCAGCATGGGCAAAAAAGCCTGCAACAAGCCCGCAATCCGCAGGCTTTGAATTTGTTTTACCTGCAAGCGGCCGTGTTTTGCGCAATGCTTATGAAGAACCTGCGAAGCTTGGCGCCGATCGTTGGGTCTCTGCGCTCGGAATGGCGAGCTCTGTGAGCGAGTCAGAGCTGGGCGCTCACCTGATAATCAGTGCAGGCACGGCCACGACCATTGATCTGATCAAGGTGTGTCGTGAGGCTGACAATCTTGCGGTCGAGTTTTCCGGCGGCTGGATCTTGCCTGGCGTTGCCATGATGCAAACAGCACTGCGCACAGGCACTGCAGGGCTTGGAGTTATGCCCAAGCTTGACGTCAAAGACCCGTGGGCAGCCCCCCGAAATTCATCGGATGCGATTGGCCAAGGTATTGCCCTGGCACAGTCGGGCTTTATTGATTTATTGGCTCAGGCCTTTGAGGTCAAGCAGTTATGGCTGCATGGCGGTGCAGCTGAGCAATGGAAGTCTTGTTTGGAGATTACTGGCCCCGGCAAGGCGCTTGCCCAAAAAATACGTATTGATCCCGCGCTGGCCTTCGAAGGCCTAGCCTGTATTGCAGCCCTGCGTTGATTTTGAAGCGCATCAGGCGCGGCGGATTTTTTCCAGCATTCGGGTTGTAGATCGCTCATGCTCAAACGCAATGGAGAGCACACGCCCACCCCTTGATTGAACCCAGTTGGCCCCCACAATTTTTTCGATAGGCCAATCGCCGCCTTTCACTAACACCTGCGGGCTAATCGCTTGGATCAAGGAGATTGGCGTATCTTCAGAAAACCAGGTCACGAGGCTCACGCTCTCAAGCGCGGCAACCACGGCACAGCGGTCTTCAAGTGCATTGATGGGCCGATCTTCACCCTTGCCTAAACGTTTGACCGAAGCATCATCGTTGAGCGCTACGATCAGGCTCGCTCCTTCCGCCCTTGCCTGTGCGAGATATGTGACATGGCCGCGGTGCAAAAGATCGAACACACCATTCGTAAACACGATGGGCCTAAGCAAAGCAGCAAGCCTTTCGGCAAGCGCTTCGGGCGCACAGATTTTTTTCTCGAAAGAAGGCGCGCTATTCAAGTGGCGGCGTTTGCGACACTCTTGCGGAAGCGGTTGAGCTCTTGCACGGTTGTAAAAGGCTGCTCAAACAACAAGGAGAGGTTGTGAAGGATGCGCTCTACAACCTTTGTTTCCCAGCTTGAGTCAAATTGAATCTGCTGGTCAAGCCAGCGCTCAAGCCAGCCGGGCTCCGGCGTTCTGCTTTGCACGGTGTCGTTCGGAAACAGCGACTGATTGACATGCAAATTGGTAGGGTGCAAGGCCTGCGCGGTGCGCCGTGCGCTTGCCATCAGCACACCGATTTTCGCAAAGGCAGCCCGCGCAGTGTCGCCCGTCGTTTCCAGCGCTTTTTTCATGTAACGCAGGTAGGCGCCACCGTGCCGGGCTTCATCCTTGGCAATTGTGTCGTAGATTTTTTTGATCACGGGCTCGGTGTGCCATTCGGAGGCGCAGCGATACCAGTGGTTCAAACGGATCTCGCCACAAAAATGCAGCATCAGGGTTTCCAGGGGCGGAGCCGGATCAAAATCAAATCTCACTGCATGCAATTCCTGCTCGGTGGGCAGTAGATCAGGCCGAAAGCGGCGCAGGTATTCCATCAGCACCAAGGAATGTTTCTGTTCTTCGTAAAACCAGATCGACATAAAGGCGGAAAAGTCGCTGTCGTGCCGGTTATCGCGCAGAAACATCTCAGTGGCGGGCAGCGCAGCCCACTCGGTGATGGCGTTCATCTTGATAGTTTTGGCCTGCTCATCCGAGAGCAGGCTGGCATCAAAGTCATGCCAGGGAATATCTTTTTCCAGGTCCCAACGAATTCGCTCAAAGGCCCGGAAGAGTTCCGGGTAGAGCATCTCGGTCGCTTGTGGTGTCCGCATTGTCCTCGCCCTTTTTGGCCTTTATTGTAGGTTCAAGCCTTGTGATTGCCAGCAATTTTTCTGCGAACGAATCCTACAACAGGCCCCACAATGGGCAGGGCTTGCATCAGGGCCGAGGCGTCCCAGTAGTCGAAATGCCGCACGATTTGTAGGTTTTCATCAAGCTGCAACAGGCTGCAGCCGGGGATGTTTTGGCGGGGTTTGCCTTGCCCAAGCGAAAAAGAAAACTCCCAGGCCAGGACTAGCTCTTGCCCTTGTTTTGCCGCCTTGGGGGCGCCCAGGACCCGCACATGGCGAAATTGCGGTTGGTGCAAATGGGAAAACATGTCTCGGTAGACCCGGATCACGGCCTTGCGCCCCCGCACGGTTTGAAAAGGGTCGGTGAACTCGCAGCGCTCAGAGTAAAACTGCCCAAGCGCCTCCACCGAGTCGGCCGTAAGGGACTCGGCTGTTCGAATAAACGCCTCCATCATTTCGGCAGCGCCTTTCGAATCAGCCTGAAATAAATCGAATAGGGCAAGACTCGCAAAAGCTTGAGCCAACGGGTAAAGCGTTTCGGGTAATGAATCTCAAACTCTCCCTTTGCCAAGCCCTTGAGCGTCTCTTGCGCGGCTTGTTCGGGAGTCATGATGGCAGGCATGGTGAAGGTGTTTTTGCGTGTCAGCCTTGTATCGACAAAGCCCGGACACACAACCGAGACCGCAATGTTTTTGTCTTTGAGCTCGACATGATTGACCTCAGCAAGATAGGTCAGTGCGGCCTTGCTTGCGCCATAGGCAGCCGCCTGCGGAAGGCCACGATATCCCGCAACGCTTGAGACCCAGCTCCAATGCCTCGGCGTTGCAGGCTGAGCCGCCCAGGCTTTGAGCATGAGCGAGAGCCCGGCATAGCCCGACACCGTATTGATTTCGAAGGTTTCTCTGACCGCCTGCATGTCAATCGCATCGCTGGACATCGGGTGGTAGGTGCCTGACACCCAGAGCACGATGTCTGGCAGAGCATTTTCTTTTTTCATGGCCTCAATGGCGCTTGAAATCGATGCCTCTTGAGTAACATCGACGGGCAAGGCCATGAACGGTGTTGGCGCCAAGGCCTTGAGCCGGTCTTCACGCCGTGCACTGGCAATAACTCGGGCGCCTTTTTGTGCGAGCAAAATTGCAAGCGCCTCTCCTATGCCCGAGGACGCTCCGACGACCCAGACGGTCTTGCCGCTCCAATCAGTGATTGGCGGATTGGCGCTCATTTTGAAAATGAAAGCGTCACTTCGCCCATGCGAATTCCCCACTTGCTAAACACCGCCCGATTGAGCATGACTTTGTCGTCGATCAGGAGCATCCAGTCATCAAAATCAAGGTTGATGGTGCTGTTGCGAAAAGGCACCTGAAGGGTATAGCGCCAGCGCAAGGTGTTGCCATAAACCTCGCCGATTGCTTCACCCACCACATCATCAGCTCTGCCGATGTAGCGGCCGGGGGCTACTTCGGTAAGCCTCCAGATGCGGCGCTGTTTTTCGCCGTCAGACCAGTCGAAATACTCATCGAGCACGCCCTCTTTGCCCTTCCAAGAGGCCTCAATACGCACCACAAATCGACGATCGACCTGGCCATTGCGACCTTGCACCATGCCATGGCCCATCAGCGTGCCATTGAAATATTGTTTCAGGTCCAGCGTCGGTTTTTCGTTGAGATATTTCGAAGGGTCTGGCCCAGCGCATGCCGCAAGCAGAAATGCTGTTGCGGCGATCACAAGAGGCTTGATAAATTTCATGTCGCTTTCCTTTCGAGTTCATCCATGAAACGAAGTTTTCCCAGGGCGATAATTGCAAATAGTTTCAGGGCGCAGGGAACGCCGGCATAGGCCCAGTGCAGGGCCGTGACATTGCTTTGGGCCTGGCCTTGCCCGGGCGAAAACCCGAGTGCTGCCAGTGCGGGAAGCGCTAGGCCTGCAGCAGCGGCCAGTGCCAGCTTGATTACCAGATTCCACACGCCAAAATAGCTGGACTCCAGTTTTCCCCGGTGCTGATTTCTGTCGATGATCTGGCCCACGAGCGCTGGCGGGCAGACCAGCTCTGCCCCAAGGGCAAAGCCGGTGATGATGCAGATCACTGTGAAGGCGGCGATATCGCCACGCTCCAAGGTTAGTGTCCACACAAATGCAGCGAGTGCAATACCCATGGCAATTTGCCATACCCGCACAGCGCCGATGCGCGTGCTGGCCCAAGACCAGATGGCAACGCTTGCGGCCGCTGCGAGAAAGTAAGCTGCAAGCAGGGTGCTGGACTGATTTTCGCTCGCGCCCAAAAAATCTTGCAAAAAGAACAACACCAACGTGGCCGGAATGGCATTGGCAATAGCATTCACTGAAAATGCTGCCAACAGTTTTTTAAAGTCGGTGCTCTCAAACAGGGCGCGCCACTGTGGAAGGGCATGCACAGTGAGGCTTCGCCGATTGGCGCCATGTTGTCGCAAGCCAAATGTGAGCGCAACGGCCAATACGCCTGCAGTCAATACAACGACAGCCATGGCAGGGCCCGAGCGTTGGGCCGCAATGACTGCCGCAACGATCACGCCAATGAGCGACCAGGTTTCGCGGCCAGCAATGAGCCTCGCCTGTGGCTTGGCCTGGGCGACCCAGGCTACAGCCCAGCTTTGATGGGCAAGCATCGCTGCGCTATTGGCAAGTGATACAAACAGTGCGGTGATCCCCATCCAGGCCAGTGTCGCAAGCACAGGAGAGCCAAGTGATCCCAGCCACTCGGTGGGCGGATTGACCAAGAGCGCTAGGCTAATGGCCATCACTGCGAGGCCAGCGGCCATCCAGCGCCACAAACCTTGCGGACTTTTGTCGATCCATCGGCCAATGAACGGGTCGGCGATGGCATCTGTGAGCCGAGTCAGCATGAGAATGAAGCCCACGGCAGCTAGGCTCATGCCAAGCTGCTCGGAATAAAGCGCTGGTGTCAAGAGATAAAGTGGAAGCGCCGCAAACGCCAAGGCGAACCCTGGCAGGCCGTAGCGCGCAACCTCAGAAAATTGCGGCATTGATCCTTGGGCTATTGCGCAAGGCCAAGCAGTGAGCGCCGCAAGTCAGGCTCAGCGGTCTTGGGGTCGAGCCAAATCGAGAAAAAGGCTCTTGAAAAGTCTGAATCTTTAATTTGGCCAATCGGTTGGTCATTCAAGAAAAACTCCGCACCCTGACCCGGTGAATGAACGCCTCGAAGACGATCGCCCGGCTTGACCGTGGGGAAAATTGATCTCATCTGGGCAAGCCACTGTTCATGCTGTTTATTATTGCCAATGGCGAGCCGTTTGATTTCATCAATGCTGACCTGCGCAATTTTTTCGCCTGCAAAATTTCGGGCGTAGGTAATTTCCAAGGCAAAAGGCGCTTGAAAACTCTGTTGAGGCGCAAACTGCTTCGGTGCAAACAAGCGAGCCTCGTAGATTTTCAGGCCAAACCAGCGCAGGCTGCCCTCGCCATGAAGCCGCAGTGGATCGGTGCTGGCCAGCGCAGCACCTGCTGTTGATGCGGCAATGGCAATGCCGGCGATAAATTTTTTAAGTGTCATGGCTTTTTGTGTAAGGTGAACTGTGCAACGTTGATGTTGTTTTCCGCAAACCCTGCCTCGCAATACGACAAATAGAACTGCCACATCCGACAAAACTCTGCACCAAAACCTAAAGACTGCACCACGCTTTGCTTGTTGTTGAAAGCTTGCGCCCAAAGGGCCAAGGTCTTCGCATAGTCTTGGCCAAAATAAAACGCATCTTCAACGAACAGGCCGTGGGCCTTGGCCCGGCGCTCAAACGCCTGCGGGCTTGGCAGCATTCCGCCGGGAAAGATGTACTGCTGAATGAAGTCGGTGCCTTTTTGATAGCGCTCAAAGAGCCCCTCATCAATCGTAATGGTTTGGATCACCGCCCGGCCCGAAGGTTTCAGGTTTTTGGCAATCGCGTTGAAATAAGCGTCCCAGTAAGCCTCTCCGACCGCCTCAAACATCTCAATGGAAACAATCCCGTCGAACTGTTCCCGGGTGTCGCGGTAGTCCTGCAATCGGACCTCGGCGCGCGAGGCATGCCGTGTAAGCAGCTCACGGGCCCATTTCTGCTGCTCGGTCGACAGGGTGAGCCCGACATAGCCGCCCTGGGCGCGATCAAGCAGCCGATTGGCAAGCCCGCCCCAGCCACAGCCAATTTCCAGAAAGCGCGCCTGGGCGTTAAAGCGCTCGATGCGCATCTGGTCCAGGGCGCGGTCTATTTTTCGCAGCTGCCCTGCCCGCAGCGCTATTTCGTCCAACACTCCTGCACTTTGATCAAAAAGTGCACTGGAATAAGTCATGGTCGGATCTAAAAAGAGCTTGTAAAAATCGTTGCCGAGGTCGTAATGAGCGGAGATGTTCTTGCGGGCCTGCGACTTGCGGTTTGACCGAAGCAAATGGCGCAGCTGATCCCATAGTGTCGCCCACCATCGGCCGTAAATGAGTGCCTCAGTGGCCTTGCGATTCGCAGCGAACAAGCGCAGCAGTGTTGTGAGGCAAGGCGTTGTCCAAAGGCCTTGCATATACCCTTCGCCAAAGCCGATATCCCCCCGCGAGACGGCGGCTTCGATGGCTTTTAAGTCATGAACGGCAATCTGGGCCAAAAGAGAATCGCCTCGGGTTTTGCCCACAAAGATTTTCTTGCTCGCATCGGGCAGCGTCATCTCAAGCCGGCCAACCTGCAAAGACTCTAGCACCTTGAAGGCCATGCGGACACTCACGCTCTGGGGAAGAGGCTGCTGACGGCTCTCGGTAGCTTCGATGGATGCAGAGGAGGCTTGTGAATGGCTCATGATGTCTTAAGGGGCTGGCTTGGGACGCGCAACGAATTTAGCACCTTTGATCCAAAGAAAGAGGGCTTGCCAGTGAATGCGGGCAATCACGCCGACGGAGTGTAAAGGGTACGCCAGCCAGGCCCGCAAGGCCGAGGAGGCGGACAAGGCTTTTGATTGTCCGCTCATGGAAGTGAGCAGCAAGGCCCCCGACTCGTCAAGATATTCAATGCGGGCCAAGTCTCGGCGGCCGAGCCCGGCCTTGTAAAAACGGAATCGGTAGCTTCCGCGAATCTCGAAAAAAGGCGAGACATAAAAAGCCTTGTTGGCAAACAGCGTTTCTCCATTATGAATGCAATAGCTTTTCGCCTCGAGAACGTAAACGTGCCGATCGCCGAAGGTGTTGTTCACCTCCGCAATGACAGCGCGCAGCGCGCCATCGGCCCGTTCGCAAAACCAAAAGCTCACAGGCTTAAAGACATAGCCAAACATTCGCGGGAAAGTCTGAAGCCAGATTTCGCCGTCTGCGTCATGCACTCCAGCTTGGCTCAGCGTGTCGAGCGCCCAGGCGAGCAAGGGCCTTCCGTCTCCATGGTCGCGGTCGTGCACGCTGAGTAGCGATGTTTTGTTGACGCCCCATGCCCAGCCCCCCGCCTGGCGGCCCAGGCTCCTTAAAGGAAGCTGCAGGTAAAACGAACGATAACGAAAGCTGTGCTCGAAGGGCTTGAGCCGACTGTGTCGGACTTCTCCCAGAACAATTCTGGGCTCATGCCGCCCGAGCGTAGCGCTTGTCATGGCCAGACTCAAATGCAGACTTCAGCGATTCGACGGCTTGAACGGCTGACTGATAGCCGTCTTCGTGAAAGCCATATCGGAGCCACGCGCCCGCAAGCCAGATCCCCTGTTCACCTTGTAATTGCGGCATGGCTTTCTGCGCCCGTACTGCCGGGCCATCAAAGATGGGATGCATATATTCCATGGTGTTGATGACCGTTTGTGGCGCAGGCTCGCGAATCGGATTCAGGCTCACCAGCACGGGTGTTTTCACCGGCAATGGCTGCAGCCGATTCATCCAGTAAGTGACGCTTACGCTTGAGCCCTCGTGCCCTTGGTCATGCAGATAATTCCATGATGCCCAGGCAGATCTTCTTTTCGGCATGAGCATTGTGTCGGTATGCAAATAGGCTGTGTTGCTCTGATACCGAACTTTCGATGCTGCTTGGCGCAGCATGCTGCCTTGTGGCAAAAGCTTTGTTGCTTGATCAGAGTGGCAAGCCAGAATCACTGCATCAAAGGTTTCACTAAACGGTGTGGTGCCGTCTTTGCTTGTCACGGCGCCGCTGATTTCAACGCTGGCACCGATACGATTTTTATCAGGCGTAACTTGTTTAGCTTCATGATGGGTTCGCCAGGAGACATTTCGTTCAAGTGCGCCCAATTTTTTCTGCAGCTTTTCGATATAGGATTTCGCACCGTTTTTCACGGTGCGCCACTGCGGTCGATCGTTGATGGTGAGCAGCCCGTGGTTTTCACAAAACCGGGTGAAAGTCGCCATCGGGAAGGCTCGCATTTGCTCGGTGGGGCAGGACCAAATGGCGCCCGCCATGGGCAAGAGGTAAGCGTTTAGGAAAAGCTTGCTGTAGCGCTGTCGGTCGAGATATTCGCCAAGCGAGGGGCCGCCGCCCGCAAGCTTGCGATATTCGGCCGCATGTTGCGGCGCCTGTCGATTAAATCGAACAATGTCAGCCAGCATCCACCAGAATTTTGGCGACATCAGATTGCTTCTTTGGGCAAACACTGAGTTTAGGTCAGTGCCACACCACTCGAGCTGGCCCTGATTCAGGCTTGCCGAAAAGGACATGTCGCTTGGCGCTGTTTCAACCTCCAGCATTTCAAACCAGGACTTAAGGCCTGGGTAGGTGCGATGGTTAAACACAATGAACCCCGTGTCGACCGGAAACCTGACGCCCTCAACACAGATGTCTTGTGTGTGGGTGTGGCCTCCTAGACGACCTTCCGATTCGAAAACAACGACCTCGGCAAATGCCGAGGCATGCCAGGCGGCTGCGCATCCGGAGATGCCACTTCCAATGATGGCGATCCTCATGCTTGTCGCAGGTGGTCGATCTTGGCGTATGCAGAATGATTATGAATGGACTCGAAGTTTTCGGACTCGACGGAGTAGCCCACGATGCGGGAATCACTGCTTAGCGAAATCGCAATATCTCGCACGAGGTCTTCGACAAATTTCGGGTTGTCATAAGCGTGCTCGGTGACATACTTTTCATCGGGCCGCTTCAGCAAGCCCCAAAGCTGGCATGAGGCGGCCTCTTCAGCAACTGTAATTAAGTCTTCTACATTGATCGGGCTGTTGAGTTGCGCAGAGATCGTGACATGCGAGCGTTGATTGTGCGCGCCATATTCCGAGATCTTTTTCGAGCAGGGGCACAAGCTCGTCACGGGCACGACCGTTGTCAAGGTGGTGACGCGATTGCCCTGGTGCGCTTCCGACTCCCAGGTCACTTGATAGTCCATCAAGCTCTCAACACCCGAGACAGGCGCGGCCTTTCGAACGAAATAAGGCAGGGAAATTTTGATGTAGCCACTATCGGCTTCAAGCCGTTTGAGCATGACATCCATCATGATCTGGAGGGAGTGAAAACTGATGGGTTCTTCGTGGCCTTGAAAAACCTCGAGGAATCGCGACATATGCGTTCCTTTGACTTCTGGAGGCAGAGCAACGGTCATATCAACGGTTGCCACTGATGGCTGCGGCCCCTTAGCGGTCTGAACGGTGACTGGATGAACCAGTGATTTCACGCCCACTCTCTGGATCGCGAGCCGACGGGTGTCGGGGTGAGATTGCACATCCGGCAATGGGGAAGCAGAAAAAAGTTTTTCTGGGGCGTTCATGGACTCTCCTTTTTAGGATTGCTTGCCGGCAAGCGCTCGCTCGATCTCGGCAATAAATTGGCGGTCAGTCGGGCTGACTTGGCTTGAAAAACTTCGAACAAGCTCGCCGTTTCTGTTGAGAATGTACTTGTGAAAATTCCAGCCTGGGGACTCAGACTGCTTGGCAAGCTGACGAAATAGTGGATTGGCTTTCGGGCCTTTCACAATTGTTTTGGCGACCATGGGGAACTTCACCCCAAAGGTGTTGGTGCAAAACTCCGCAATTTGTTGATTGCTGCCGGGCTCTTGGTTGCCAAAATCATTGGAGGGAAAGCCCAGAACCACAAGGCCGCGGTCTTTATAGCGTGCATAAATTCTCTCCAGCCCTTCATATTGCTGGGTAAAGCCGCAGTAGCTGGCCGTGTTCACAATCACCACCACTTTGCCGCTGTATTGGCAAAGGTTTTGGGGGGCATCGTCTTGCAGCCGGGGAAACGTGTGGTTGAGCAAACTCGGACAGGCCCCCGGGGCGGCCTGGACGGCGGGCAAGGCCAAAAGCAAGAAAAAGCCTGCGGCTAGTACGAGGTAGCGTGCGGGACAGCTTTTCAATAACCCTGACAGCGTCAGAGGGTTTTTCAGTGCTTGCATTGAGGAAATGAGTGTGGTGTGAAGGAGTAATGCGATCTATACTATAAATCGGAATGGCATTCGTCAATTATTTGTCCATGACAAAAAAGGGTTAAATGGATCTCCCTGATTCGTCCGTCATTCATCTGAGCATTTCAGCGGTAGAGCGCGATACTGGACTCTCCAAGGACACCTTGCGGGTCTGGGAGCGCCGCTACGGCTTCCCATCGCCTTTGCGCGATGCGTTTGGCGAGCGTATTTACCCCCTTGAGCAGGTAGACCGTCTCCGGGCCATTCGTCGATTGATGGATATCGGCCATCGACCGGGCAAAATCATTGGTCTCGCAGTTGAAGAGCTACAGGCGCTTGCCGACAGCGCCGTTGCAAACGGATCGACCGGCTCTCAGGAGATCCCGGTCGACTCCCTGCCTGACATTCAACAGCTCATGGCGGTTGCAAAATCGCAAGATATCGAGGAATTGCGCAGGCAGTTAGGCCAGCGATTGTTGCGCCTAGGGCTTGCCCGGTTTGTCACTGAGGTGATCGCGCCTCTCACGCAGAGTGTTGGCGATGCCTGGTCTCGTGGACAGATCGAGATCTTTGAGGAACATTTATTTACCGAATCAATGCAAATCGTGCTTCGGAATGCGATTAGTACTATTCCTCAGCCCGGGGAGCGGCCCAGGGTTTTGCTCACCACTTTCCCTTCGGAGCAGCATGCCATGGGCCTACTGATGGCCGAGGCTTTGCTGGCGCTCGAAGGCTGTCGCTGCATCTCTTTGGGCGTTCAAACGCCGGTGTGGGATATCGTGCTGGCTTGCGCTGCCCAGCAAATCGACATTGTGGCTTTGTCATTTTCGCCAGTCATGAACCCGAACCTTGTGGTCGATGGATTGGCAGAGCTTCGGGCCAAGCTGCCCAAGTCGGTTGAAATCTGGGCCGGAGGCCGCTGTCCAGTGCTGCAGCGGCGTGCACCCGCAGACATCAAGGTGGTCTCAGAGCTTGGAGAGCTCACTAAGGCGCTGGCTCAGTGGCGCCACCATCAGGACCTTCAGACAGCCTGATCCCCCGGTTGTTTAGATTTTTTAGCGGGCTTCGAAGGCGTTGCCATTGCGCTGGTGCTCGCCTGAGCTGCGGTCATCATCTGGGAAAACTGATTCTGCATGGTATCCCACCACTGCGCTGCCTGCTCGGTTCCAAAGCCTTGCGCTGGCTTGGACTCACCAGTTTTCCCCTGGGGGGCTAGTGAATCGGTAAATGTCTGCAAGGCTGCAAGTGTGCCCCGTTGAACTTCCAATCCCTGGATGGTGGTCTTAAGCAAATTGAGATTCAGGCTCAACCATTGCTCAACAGCTTTGAGTTCGGCGATCCGTTTGTCGAGCTCGCGAATGTCGGCAGGGTTGTAACCCTGGCTCGACATCGATGCGCCGAGGGGGAGATTGCCCCAGGGAGTGGTGAGAAATTCGAACGGATTGAATGGTTTGTTTTCCATGGAACTTACTCTCGAAATGTCTTGTTGCGCAACAACACTTGCCCCATAGAATAGCCCAATGAAGATCTCCAGGCGGATGTGGCTCGTGGTTTTTGCACTCGTTGTGCTGGCGCACCTCGCCTTTTTTGGGCTACTCGAAGGCCTGCTTGGACAAGCTTTTGTTCCGGGGCAAAAACAGTCACCGCTTACCGTGCAGTTCGTCGCCCCGCCCCCGCCCCTTCCTAGCCTCTCAAGGATTAAGCCACCCGTGCCAATCGAGCGGGCTGCCCCCTCAATCAGCGCGGACGAACCCAGTCAAGAGGTGCGGGGCCAGCCACAAAATTTGGCGAACTTGGCAGGCAAAGACCTCCCCGTGGAGGAGTCGTTTGAGTCGAGCCTTGAGTCCGCCCAGGTCCCCTTGGATGTGAGCGATCTCTCCCGGTCGGGCGGGGTTGCCATGACCGCTTATTGGGGGGACTTTTCTGCCGGCAGCCCGATTGGCGAGAGCCTGATCAAGCTAGCTTTTCCCGAGCCGGATCGCTATGAAATTAAGATGGTGACCGAGGCCAAGGGCTGGGCCAGGTTGTTTGCCTCGGCACCGATGCACGCTGAGGCGAGAGGCAGGCTCGGGTCCAGCGGCTTTATTCCAGAGCGCTATGCCCATCAGGGGCCCAGGCGTTCCGAGGTCGCCATATTCGATTATGAAAAGCGTGAAATTCGCTATGAGTCACTAAAAGAGCCTCTTCCTCTTTTAAAAGGCGTTCAAGATAGGCTAACTTTCATGTTGCAGCTAGCCTGGCTACTGCAGACAGACCCCGAGCGTTTCACCCTTGGCCAGACGGTGAGTCTTCCTCTGGCGGGTCGAAACAAGGTCGAGGAGGTCGATTTCGTTGTGCTCTCCGATGCCGATCTGGCCTTGCCCGGGGGGCTACTGGTTCCCGCCTTGCACCTTTCAAGCAGCCGTCAAACCGATCGTTACAGCGTACAGATCGACATCTGGATGGACCGCACAGACCGCTTGCTACCGGTTCGAATTCGGTTCGAAGAGGCGCGGGGGGCCGTGTTGGATTTGTTGACAGTCCGCAATTAAGCCTTGATTTGACTGATTTTTCTGTTCAGAAGATAATCAAAGGTTCCTCGCGGAGGGGTGCCCGAGTGGCTAAAGGGGGCAGACTGTAAATCTGTTGGCTTACGCCTACGTTGGTTCGAATCCAACCTCCTCCACCGCGTCTTGACGCGGGGGTGGGATGTCCAGGAATTGAGTCCGGGCGGGTGTAGCTCAATGGTAGAGCAGAAGCCTTCCAAGCTTACGACGAGGGTTCGATTCCCTTCACCCGCTCCAAGGCCCGGTTCAGATGCAGTGTGCGTTGTTCAGGTATGCCCATGTGGCTCAGTGGTAGAGCACTCCCTTGGTAAGGGAGAGGTCACGCGTTC
>CAZOQN010000002.1:0-744541 GCA_964582195.1 uncultured Burkholderiaceae bacterium
CGAGGAGCCATTGTCTCTAAATCACCTTGGTCCGAAAATCCTAGGACAGGTCAGTGCACCTGGCGGCACGTGTGCCCGATTCTTCTGATTCAACTGCAGTGTCATTGAGTGAATATGAGCAGGCCAACACTCACGCAGCCTTGCACTTTGCAAGACAGTGCGCAGCGCACGGCGTGAGGCGGTTTGTATTTCTCAGCACAGCGAAAGTGTTGGGCGAGGGGCGCAATGAGCCCTATACCGATTCCGATCTGCCTGCGCCGCAAGAGCCTTACGCAGTCTCTAAACTCAAAGCGGAAGAGGGTTTGCGAAAAATTGAGACTGAAACGGGCATGCAAGTGGTAATTCTGCGCCCGCCCTTGGTTTATGGCCGTGGTGCAAAGGGTAATCTGCAGCGCTTGATGGCGCTGGTCTTACGCGGTGTTCCCCTACCCCTTGGGGCGGTGAAGCGCCGCCGTTCAATGATTAGTCTACAAAATTTGGTGGATCTGATTGTGGTGTGTACCGCTCACCCGCGCGCTTTTGGCCAGACATTTTTAGTGGCAGACCCACACGATTATTCACTACCGCAGCTCTTGCGTTTGATGGCGCAGGAAATGGGCGTTCATGTGCGCTTGTTTTCGGTACCGGTGCCGCTTTTAAGGCTCGCTGCCCGCATGTTGGGAAAAACCGCTGAGGTGGATCGGTTGATTGGCTCTTTTGTGGTGGAGGGCTCTCGCGTTCGGCGCGTATTGGATTGGGAGCCTAGCGCGACCCCGCCATTGTGAGCGCCTCCCATCGTTCTGTCATTGCGCGACTCGCAGGGCCGTGGCAATCTCCTACCGTGACACGCTTTTTTGACATCTTGCTCTCCCTGCTAGGCCTCATCGCTTTATCGCCACTGCTGCTCTTGCTGCTGATCGTAGGCTGGCTCGACACTCGCTCACCACTTTTTTTTCAAAGCCGCATCGGGCGATTTCAACAACCATTTGTGTTGGTGAAGTTTCGCACCATGCGTGCTGGCACGGTTTCGGTAGCGACCCATTTGGCCGATCCAAGCGCAATCACTGCGTTTGGAAAGTTTCTGCGCAAAACAAAACTCGACGAGCTGCCCCAGCTTTGGAATGTTTTAAAAGGCGAGATGAGCCTGGTGGGCCCCAGGCCGTGCCTGCCAAATCAATTTGAATTGATTGCAAAGCGCGAAGCCCACGGTGTTTTTCGTACGCGGCCTGGTGTAACGGGTCTTGCTCAGATCAAGGGAATTGATATGTCAACGCCCGGGCTGTTGGCCCAAACCGATGCACAGATGCTGAATTCCTTTCGCCTGCGGGATTACTTTCGCTATTTGGTGTTGACCGCCTTCGGCAGAGGCGCTGGCGATCGCGTGCGGCCCGAGTAGCTGAGCCGTCATTACGAGCAGCCCGAAGTAGCCAAACCGTCATTGCGAGGGCCCCGAAGGGGCCCGTGGCGATCCACCCGCAAAGCCGCCGCGAGGCGGCTTTTGTGTCTTTTGGCTCCGTGGGGATGCACCTTGGCAGAACTAGGCCGAATAGTTGATGGATTTAACTGATAGCTAATCTCACATGATGTCAAACTATTTTATGGACTTGAATCCATATGTACTTCAATGCATAATTCGCCCGTAGCGTGGACTGTCATCCTACACGACGACTTTGATGCCGAGCTTGGCTCGGTGTCAGAAGACTTGCAGGATGAAGTGCTGGCAAACGCAAGCTTGTTGGCGTTCGTATTGCCGATGATCGATACGACGCGCATCTGGCAACGCTGCAAAAGGAGGAGTCAAGAAATGACAAGAAAACTCGATGATGTGATGGCCGCCTTGCCCAGGGAGCGGCGTCAGCGTGTCGAGGCCCGCGCTTTAGAGTTGGCAACTCTTAAGGATTTACGCCAAGCGGCCGAGCAGACACAGGAACAAATGGCTGCGGCATTAGGTGTGGGCCAAGACACCATTTCCAGGCTGGAAAAACGCAGCGACATGCTCCTTTCCACATTGCGTCACTATGTTGAAAGTATGGGCGGTCAGTTGAACCTGGTCGCACAGTTTCCCAACCGGCCACCCGTGATAATCGAACATTTGGGCGTGGAGCCCTCTGTTCGAAAAAAAAATACTTCGCCAGGGCGTCGCAGCCGTGCGACTGGGTGAAGATTTCATCGCGAGGGCTCCGAAGGGGCCCGTAGCGATCCATTAGTGCAACCCAAGCAGCGATTTAACCCGCTCCTTGCGGTTTGCCCTCCGCTTGTGCTGTTCCGAATACTGAAGTGCGAGTGACACTGCTGCTTGGGGCACATCGCCGCTTTCCTGCGCGTAGGCGCGAACAATAATCTCAAGATCGGTGTTGCTGGCCCAGAGCATGGCGAAATTGCGCATGCGCTGTTTGAGTGAGAGCGGCTCAAACTGCATGCGGTTGACATCGACTAAGGAAAGCTTCCATTGTGCCACTGTCTCAGCTCTGCCCGAATCTGCTGTAATCAAAATATTCCCGGGGGAAAAGTCACGGTGATGAATCTCTTTGCTGTGTAGCTGCCATGCAAAGCGGCCGAGCGCTTCTAAAATCGTTGCGCGACCTTGGAAGTGAGGATCGAAAAGCGGCTCACGCAGCGTGAAGCTTGCAGGCCATTCGTGGCAGACATAGAAACTCTCTTTTAGTGCGCCGCCTCGGGCGTGTTCAATAAATCCGATCGGTGCGGGTGTTTGAATACTACGTCGTTGAAGCTCTAGGGCGTTTTCAAAAGATCGCCGGGCTTTCGATTTGCGCAGCTGCCCATAGATATAACGCCGCAGACCCCGCGGCACCGCGAAAGATTTCACAATCACCGATGCGCCGTGCCACTGCACGCGCTTAATTTCATTGCGGGCTTTGTAAATCGTCTCGCCACCGCTGGCAAAAGTCTGCGCAAGCGTTTTTAATTGCTGCGCAAACTGCTCCTGGCCTGGGGCGATTTGAAAGTGGATGCTCAACGGATTCGCTTGGTTATTGATACGGCGAGCCCGCTACGAGCGGCGCCAAACATAATTGCCGCGAATTTTGCGCCACAGGCCGAATACATCGGTCCTTGGAAAGACATTGATGCGTCGAATCTGAAACCGATCCTGATGCACGGCGCGTGGCCCGCTGTCAGTTGCAAAGGCCAAGGCATAGCCCGCAGCCCTTGTCTCGTGCTTGGCACTCTCATTCAAATTACCGAATGGGTAGGCAAAGGACACCATGGAGTGGCCAAGAATTTCTTCGAGCTGTTTTTTGTTTTCAACAATTTCTCGGCGCTGCTCTTGAGCGGGCAGCTCGTCAAGCTTGGCATGTGAAAGCGTGTGGCCGCCAATCTCTACACGGCCAGATCGATCAAGCGCACGAATTTCATCAGCAGTCAAAAGCTCTACCTTGGTGTCCGGATTGGTGGGGTGTTCGGTATCCCAGCGGTTATGAGTTTCATCACTCACTACATAGACCGTGGCCTTCATGTCGTATTTTTCCAGCAGCGGCAGCATGCGGGTGAGGTTATCGCGATAGCCATCATCCGCCGTGATCATTAAGAATCGTTTGCCAGGCTGCAGGCGGTGAATGAAACCTTTTTGTACTAGGTCTTTGGGCGTTAGGGTTTCAAAGCCCAAGCGTTTGATGAGCCTTAGATGCTTTTCAAACATCTCAAGCCGCATCCAGGTGCCGTGAATACCTTTTTCCGATTCATTTTCAATAAACCGGTGATAAAGAAGAATCGGCATTTCACGCTTGAGTGTTTCTACGACGGCGTCTTGGTAGAGGGTCTCAATCTGATCGACAATTTTGGCGAGGTCGTATTCTTCGCTGATAGTTTCTTGAACGGTGGATTGCCACGCCACCTTCGGCGGCTCGCAATGACGGCTAGCTGACTCGTCATCGCGAGGCGCGCCAGCGCCGTGGCGGTCCACTACTGCCGTAATCTCACGCTTCACCCTCTCAAAATCAATCTCCAGCTCTTTGGGCCCAATATCCCCAAAATTGCTACGCATGGCGTCGTGCACATTCTCAGGCGTAATCAAGCCAATCGCCTTCGCTTCCCCAATGGCGTAAATGGGCCGGCCCACCAGCAGCGCCTCAATGGCGACACGGCCAGCCCCAATCAC
This sequence comes from uncultured Burkholderiaceae bacterium, assembly GCA_964582195.1. Taxonomy (GTDB): domain Bacteria; phylum Pseudomonadota; class Gammaproteobacteria; order Burkholderiales; family Burkholderiaceae_A; genus Lacustribacter. The sequence continues at coordinate 4,097 of CAZOQN010000002.1, forward strand.
TAAATCGCTTTGCGCCATCACCCGCTCGATGTCGGGTGTATAGCCCGGAAAATTAACCTTGTCTCTAAATCTTTCAAACCGCTTGGGCACTGCGCTGCCGGTAATCACCTGCACACGCACACGCCTACCTGCAATGAGCGAGGCTAGCGATTCATCCAAGAGCCGAAAACACAAATCGCCTTTGGGGCCCGTAAGCCTGCCGATAATTGAAATGAGGGGCACGGTGTCTGACACTGAAGTTGCGGTGTCTGGCTCAGTGTCTGGCACCGAAGCTCCTGTATCGGCGCGTTGCGAAAACCTCGTTAGGTCAAACCCATTGCGCACAACAATGACCTGCTCAGCGGGAACCCCCAACGCGGAGATAATCTGATCACGCACGTCTTCACACACTGCAATGGCCTTGTAGCCAAAAGCATGAAAGGCTTTGCGCGACGCATGCACGGGCTGCCTTCCATGCACTGTGGTGACCATCGGTGTGTGGGTGAGCTTGCAGGCAATGTAGCTGGCCCATCCTGCAGCGCGCGAGTGGGCATGCACGAGCTGAATCTTGTTTTGCTTAATCAGCCAGACAAGTTTTGCAATCTGCCAAACCCGGCGCGGCCAGTTGCGTTTGTTAAAGACTAAGGGCGTGTAGTTGCCCTGTACAGTGCAGCTCAGGGTATCGGATACAAAGAACACCGAGTGCCCGCGGCGCGAGAGCTCGTTGCCAACGCTTGCCGCGTAGACCTCCGCACCGGTGATTTCTTGCTGGGAAAGGGCCATCAGGATATTCATAGACCGGTAGAATACCGTCTTGATGCACTACTCCACAAAATTGAATAACCACGGCATGCGGCACAACCCCTTTAAGGCTTTGGTTGCGCCGCGCCCCATTGGCTGGATCAGCTCTCTTTCCCCGCAGGGCGTTCGGAATCTTGCGCCCTACAGTTTTTTTAATGCCGTGGCCGATCATCCGCCGATGGTGATGTATTCATCTGAAGGGCGGAAAGATACATTTGCCAATCTTCAAGAAAGCGGTGAGTTTACGGTGTCGATTGTGTCGCACGATTTGCGCGACAAAATGAATATGACCGCCGCAGCAGTTAGCCATGATGTGGACGAGTTTGAATTGGCAGGCCTAACGCCGGTAGCTTCGCAGTTTGTAGCGCCACCGCGTGTAGGTGAGAGCCCCGCGGCATTAGAGTGCAAGGTCTGGAAGATTGTTGAGATGCCGCCAGCTGAAGGCGAGACTGAATCCCACTGGAGTGTGGTGTTTGGCATAGTCGTTGGGGTCTACATTAATGATGCATTTATTCGAAATGGCATGGTGGATACCGCGGCTATTTCGCCGATTGCCCGCCTGGGCTATATGGATTACATGGCGGTCACACCGGAATCCTTGTTTCAAATGGTCCGGCCCAAGGTCTCGGCCGACGGTAAAACAGCCACGGCTAACGACCAGCCCTGGGATGGGCGCTACCCCTAGGGGCCGTGGCAATGCAGCCCTAAATCTTTGCCATAATCTAGCAACCGGCCCGTGCCATGGCAAAAAAATTCATTCAACGATTTATCCCTGATCAAGAGAAGCTTGCGCAAAACAAGGCTTTGAGTTGGCTTGGGCCAAGGGTTTTTCATCCCAACCTCTGGCATATCAACCGCGAAAGCATTGCCCGTGGCATGGCTCTGGGCGTTTTTTTTGGATTTCTAATTCCTGTCGGCCAGATATTCGTTGCCGCAGTGTTTGCAGTGTTTCTGCGCGGCAACCTTCCCACAGCGGCTGTGTGCACCCTGGTGACCAACCCCTTTACTTTTGCTCCGGTGTACTACGTTGCCTATCAGCTAGGCAGCTTTATTTTGGGGGGCGCGCCAACGCCAGAGGTAACGCCTGAGATGTTGAATCTCGACCCTGAGCTTTTGGTGATGCCCCCGCAGGAAGTAACGAGTGGCATTAGCCGCTGGCTGCTTGAGATTGAAAACCTAGGGGCGCCATTGTTTTTGGGCCTTGGAATTTTTGCCGTTACTGGTGCCGCTATTTCTTATTTTGGAGTGAAGGGTGTGTGGCGTCTCTATGTGGTGCGCCGCTTAAATAAAAAGCGCCGCAGCAAACTGATCTAGGTCAATGCCTCTATACGTCTAAACCCATACAATTGTTGAATTCGTTTTAGAGCCGTTTTTAGGGGAAATCTATGCTGCGATTCGACATACCGCCGGTTAATGCCAATGTGGCCAGGTTTGAAGCTTTCATCACCTTCTCGTTCTGCGTTATTGCGCTTTTAGGCTTTCCCTATCTTTTGCCGGTCTTGGCGCTCATGGGTTTTGTGCGCGGGTTTTTTGGCCACTATCGCTGCCCGTCGCACAGGCTTTTTAGCTATCTCATGAACAAGGCAGGTATTGCGGGCAAAAAGGAAAATGCCGGTGCGAAAATGTTTGCCAACAAAATTTTGTTCATTGCAGCCACGGTGGCCAGTGTCTTGTTTTTCATGGGCAACGATTTCTGGAAAGTGCCTGCCGCAATTCTGGTGGTATTTTCCACCATGGAATGGGCACTCTCGTTTTGTGCAGCCTGCTGGGCTTATGGCTTTTGGTACAAAATGTTTCCACCGAAGGCTTCATAACATTTAGCTTGTTTCCTCTTTAGCGTATTGCACAAAAAATGATTGCCGATTTGCTTGAGCGCTTTGGCGATGGCCATGTGCTGGCGGCAGGTGGCTTAGGCATTGGCCTGATGTTTGGCTTTTTTGCCCAGCGATCACGGTTTTGTCTGCGTGCCGCAGTCATTGAGTTTTGGCATAAGCGCTTTGGTGAAAAGCTCTCGACTTGGCTCTTGGCATTTTCGAGCGCGGTGATTGCCGTACAGCTTTTGGCAATCTCAGGTTTTCTGGATACCGATAGCGCAAGACAGATCTCTGCACGGGGCAGCATTTCGGGCGCAGTCATTGGCGGCGCGATGTTTGGCGTAGGCATGATTCTTACGCGTGGTTGCGCAAGCCGGCTGCTGGTGCTTTCCGCTAATGGGAATCTGCGTGCGCTCTTATCAGCCTTGATTTTTGCGGTGACTGCCCAGGCGGCGTTGGCGGGTTTGCTCTCGCCACTTCGCACTGAAATTGCCGGCTGGTGGACAATTGATGGCGGCCCAGCACGTGACTTGCTTGCAATTCTTGGCTTGGGCCATTGGGGTGGTTTGGCCCTTGGCATGACATTGGCCGCGGCCGCTTTGTATTTTGTTTGGAAGAGCCCTACGCGCAGCCGCTGGATGTGGATTGGCGGAATTGGAACAGGCCTGATGATTGCAAGCGCATGGGCCTTTAGCCAGCTCATTGCAAAAAATTCTTTTGAGCCGATCCAAATTCAGGGCCTTAATTTCAGCGGGCCTTCTGCCGAGTGGCTCATGCGCGTGTTCATGCTTCCCACCCACGCAATTGGATTTGAGTTTGGCATGCTGCCCGGCTTGTTGATGGGCTCATTGCTTGGCGCCGTGATTGGCAAGGAGTTAAAGCTTGAAGGCTTTGGCACGGGCTACACCATGCCTCGCTACATTGCAGGCGCAGGGCTTATGGGCTTTGGCGCGATTTTGGCTGGCGGCTGCGCCGTAGGCACAGGGTTGACCGGCGGCGCAATTTTTGCGCTAACGTCTTGGCTTAGCCTTTTGGGCATGTGGGTGGGCGCCGGGCTCGCCGATCACGTCATCGCGAGGCTGCGAAGCAGCCGTGGCGATCTACCTTAGCAAAAACCCCATTTGTGGTTCACCCGCAATCCCCCAAACCTTCTCCACCAACGCAGCCATTTCCCCGGGCTCAACCCAGCCGCTATAAGCTGCAAGCCGTTGGGCTTTCTCAGTGAGTTCTGCGCGAGACAAAGTATTACCCGGGTCGCCCTTGGGCTCTTCGATAAAGCCTCTGAGTTCACGGCCATCGGTGGTGGTCACCGCAACCTTGCCCATCCAGCGACGTGGGTAGGCGCCATCGACTTGGGCATCAAGCACCATCGACACTTTTTTGTTAAACGCCTGAATGTCGGGATCGGCGAAGTGCTGCTCGAATTCAGTTAATCCTGCGAAAGAGTATTTCGCAGCCAAAGCCAAGACTGTGCCCATGGAAAACTTGGATTGATGTACGGTTTTTGGATCGATCACGGGCCCTAATACATCAATAGCCCCTTGGTGAACAAAGCACACTACTTTCGCAATGTCATTAATGGAAAGCTTGTGTTCTCGCATTACCAGCAATAAGGCATCGGTTGCAGGGTGGGTGTGCCTGCAGGAGGCGTGATATTTGAACGAAGTCTCAGCTGTGGCCCAACGCGAGCCTAAACGATCGGTGAGTGCCGCCGGATTGGCGTCTTTGCTCATGCCTGCGGCCATGCCAGTCTTGCCTTCAAAGATTTTCACGGCGCCGGTTAAGCCTGCTTTGGCCATCATGGCGGCTGCTAATCCTGCACCGCTGGCGTGGGCAGTGTGCAGCTGTTTTGAGTCGGCTGCATCGCGCAGAAATTCCCATAAGCCTGCAGCCTGTGTGCCTGCAGAGCCGAAGGCATGGTTCATCTGTGTTGCATCAAGTTTCAAGAGATGCCCAACGGCTGCAGCGGCGGCCAGGGTTCCTGCCGTGCCCGTAGTATGAAACACGGTGTAGTGCGATCGGCCTAAAAATTCGCCAACACGAATACCTACTTCGTAGCCTGCAACGCAGGCGGTTAAAAACTCTTTGCCACTTGCCCCAATCGATTGGGCAACAGCTAAGGCCGGCGGAAATACCACCGTGGCTGGGTGCAGCACTGAGGAGTTATGGAGGTCGTCCTGTTCCACCACATGTGAGGCGGCCGCATTGGCCATGGCCGCGAGATAGGGGCTATTGCCTTTGCGCTCGGCTAACACTTCACTGGGCCCGTCGGGCCCGCCTTGGCTTCGACAAAACTCGGTGATGATTTTTACGGCCCGCGCATTTTGGCCGGCAATGGCAGAGGCAAGCCAATCGAGGAATAAATCCTCGGTGCGCCGAATAACTAGCTCGGGGATATCGGTAAATTTCAGGTGGCTTGCAAACGCAGCAAGCTCGGTAGTAGGGCTTAAAGCCATGTTTAATTTTTCTCCAGGCGTTTTAGGGACTCTTGCAACATTTTAAGCGGGAGGTACTTCATGGCATGTAACGACTCTGAATCCATAGGGTAGTTTGGAAGATAGTCTTTTATGCATTTATAGAGCATCTTCGCTTGATTCAAGTCTCGCTGTTTCTTCACAGGTTCCCGATCAAATTGGGCCGAGAGCCAGGCTTTATGTAATGCAAAAGCACGGGGGTCGGAGACGGGCATGAGCACAGGAGATCCGTTTGCGGCAATCACCACTTGTTCGATACGTGGCGCGTTTGCCAGCCATTCTAGGTTAGGCACTTCGACTGCCGCGAGATCTTGTGGCGATAGTTTCTGGGGCGCCTGGGAAAAAATGCCCTTGTCTTGCGTGATCAGATCGACCATGAAGCCTTGCTTGTTAATCGCTCGAAATTTTTCTTTCTCCATTGCTTGAAAGCTAGGATCTATTTTTTGCAGCAGCCCAAGCAAACCCTGGCGTTCAAGTTTTTTTGCCACCAGGGACACACGCTTGCGGTTGTCGAACAACAAGTCAACATCACCCGAGGCCAAAAGCTCCATCTTGAACTCGGCCCCTGCCATCGATTCGTAAGCGTAAAGGGCATGCGTTCCGACAACTCGAAAATCATTCAAAGCACGAGAGCGATCGAGTGCCAGCAAAATTTCGCCGATTAGGCTTGGAAGCCGGCCCAGCCGCAAGGCACGATTCAGGCGGCGTTGGATGCCAAGCTGATCGCTTAGGCCGCGATAGCTTTCATCTGCCCGGGCCTTGCTCGATGAGAAATTTTCGTAGATGGATTCTGTTTCTGGGCTTCTCGGCCCAAGCGACTTTCCGTCTCCCCGGGCATTTCGAAAGCGAATGAGATATTCGTGGCCGCCGACCTTTTTCCAGCGCATGCCATAGCGGTGCTCATCGTGGCGCCAGGCAGCCTCCCGCCAGGCCCGATAGAGCTGGTCAGATTCAACGAGGTAGAGCCGTTGCTGGTCGGAGAGAGGCTTCATTTTCTCTGTAAAATTATAAATTCAAATTTTACAGAGAAATATATTTTAAATCAATTGCTTAAAACGACCTCGGCAGCCCCAGCAGGTGCTCTGCAACATAGGAATAGATCAGGTTCGTAGAAATGGGTGCCACCTGATACAGCCGCGTTTCCCGGAATTTGCGCTCTACATCGTATTCGCAGGCAAAGCCAAAACCGCCATGAGTCTGCAAGCAGACGTTGGCCGCCTCAAAGGAGGCCTTGGCGGCTAAGTATTTCGCCATATTGGCCTGTGCCCCACAGGGCTTGCCTTCATCAAAGAGCCGACACGCCTCAAAGCGCATGAGATTGGCTGCTTCCGTTTCAATGTAAGCATCAGCTATTGGGAACTGCACGCCCTGGTTTTGGCCAATGGGCCGATCGAACACCACACGTTCACTGGCATAGCGGCGTGCTTTATCGATCAGCCAATAAGCATCGCCAATACACTCTGCCGCAATTAATACCCGCTCAGCGTTGAGGCCATCCAGAATGTATTTAAAGCCCATGCCTTCCTGGCCAATTAAATTTTCAGCCGGAATTTCGAGATTATCGAAAAACACTTCATTGGTTTCATGGTTGACCATGTTCAGAATGGGCCGAACGGTCATGCCATTGCCAATGGCATCTCTCAAATTCACCATGAAGATCGACATGCCCTCTGATTTTTTCTTCACTTCTTCAAGCGGAGTAGTGCGGGCAAGCAGAATCATCAGGTCAGAGTGCTGAATGCGGGAGATCCAAACCTTCTGGCCATTGACCACATAACGATCGCCTTTTTTCACGGCAGTGGTTTTTAGCTTAGTGGTGTCGGTGCCAGTAGTAGGCTCGGTCACGGCCATGGATTGCAATCGCCACTCGCCGCTTGCGATTTTGGGTAAATACAGATCTTTTTGCTCTTTCGAGCCGTGGCGCAAGAGCGTGCCCATGTTGTACATCTGGCCGTGGCAAGAGCCTGCATTGCCGCCGGACAGATTAATTTCTTCCATGATCACGGAGGCCTCGGCCAAGCCAAGGCCTGAGCCCCCGTATTCCGCAGGAATTAATGCAGCAAGCCAGCCTGCATCAGTTAATGCTTTAACAAACTCCTCGGGGTAGCCGCGGGCTTCATCTACCTTTTGCCAGTAGGCTGAATCATATTGTTTGCAGAGATCACGCAGTGCTTCACGAAGTTCTTGATATTGATCGGGCGAGGGAATTTCTGTTTTCATGCTCTTTTTCTAAATCGTTGGAGGACGTAGAGGCTGCCCCCGATAATCGCGCCCGCAATGTCAGTCGTGGTCTCGGGAACAATCATCATTATCGCCGCAACAAAGAGCACCACCCGAAGCGGCTTGGCCAATAGCCCGCCGAACCAGCCTTCGGTTGAGCCTGCTAGGAACCACACGCCAACAGCGGCGGTGAGTGTTGCCTGCGCAATCGCTGTGAACTCGCCTTGCATGAGCAGTGTCGGGCTAAAGAAGAACATGAAGGGCACAAGGAAAGTTGCCAAGCCCATCTTCAATGCGGCCCACGATGTTTTCCATGGGTCGGCATTACACATGCCTGCAGCAGCAAACGAGGCCAGTGCCACGGGCGGCGTAATGGCCGAGATCACCGCGAAGTAGAAGATGAACATGTGGGCCACCAAGGGCTCAACACCGATTTTAGAAAGCCCTGGCGCCAGCACCGCTGCGCCAATCGCATAGGCGGCGGTAGTGGGCATGCCCATGCCAAGAATCAAGGCCACAATCGCCGTGAAAATCATGGCAAGCAGCTGGCTTGCCCCGGCAATTCCCAAAATCAGCTCAGAAAAACGACCGCCAATTCCGGTGAGTGCGACAACGCCCACAATAATTCCGGCGCATCCGCAAACCGCAACCAATTGAATGGTGTCGCGGGCGGCGAGGTTTAAACCCTCGACTGATTTTTTCCATCCAAAGAGCAGGATCAGCGCAAGAATTACCGTAAGCCCAACAATGAACCCAGCGTTATTGCCCAGTGCGCCTCGCAAGAGTGCGGGGCCTTCGCTAATCATCAATGTGGCAAGCCCACCAATGGCCACCAAGGAAACGACGCGAACCAAGAGGGCTCTTGCTAAGGCTACCGAGGGGCTTACTTTGGCGCCGCTGCCGTCATCGAGATCGCCAAAACGAACGGCGAGAAAGCCCACAATCAACGCCGCCAGAATTCCAAGGCCGCCAGCACGAAATGGCGAGTAGCCCTCCATCAGCGCCCAGATCAGCACCAGGATTGGCGAAAACAGGTAAACCCGCTTGAGCATCTCTTTAATGGGCGGCAGCTCATCGCGTCGCAGGCCTCGCAGGCCCTGCTGAATGGCATGCAAGTCCACATGGATCCAGCAGGCAATGTAAAAGAGCAACGCAGGAATGACTGCAGCAAGCGCAATGGTGGTGTAGGGAATGCCAGTGATCTCGGCCATCAGGAATGCACCTGCGCCCAACACCGGTGGCGTGATCTGGCCGCCGGTTGAAGATGTGGCCTCAATGGCGGCAGCCGTGTGCCGGTTATAGCCCACCTTGCGCATCATGGGAATGGTCACCATGCCCGAGGCCACCACGTTGGCTACTGCAGAGCCCGAAATCGAGCCAAACAAAACGCCCGAGGCCACTGCGGCTTTCGCAGGCCCACCACGGGCCCAGCCAAACAGGGCATTACAAAGATCATTGATGTAATCACCCACCTTGGAGACTTGTAAAAACGCAGCAAAGCAGACAAACAAAATAATGTAAGAAGACGACACCTGTGTGGTAACGCCAAAGATTCCGTATTCGCTGTAGATGTAGGTAAAGAAACGGTCGGGCGCAAAGCCTCGGTGGTTGAGCACACCGGGCATCCAAGGTCCCACAAAGGCGTACAGAATAAAAATGCCGGCAATGATGGGAAGTGCAAGGCCTGAGGTGCGTCTTCCAAACTCGAGTAACAGCAGTGTGCCAATCACGCCGGTGGCCACATCGCCGGGCGTGAACTGTGCGCCTGCCCGAAACAGCAGGCCATCAATTTCATAGGTAATGTAGGCCGCGCAAGCAAAGGAGCCAAGCATCAAGGCCCAGTCATACCAAGGAACGCCATCACCTTTACTCGATTTGCTCGCTTTATAAATCATGAATCCAATGGCGCCGCCCCAGCCAACGTGAATGGCGCGAAACATCAGGGGCTCAAGCGAGTAGACATTGAGCACAAACAAGTGAAACAAAGTGAAGGTCACACAGAGTAACGCTACCGTTGCGGCTTCCCAGCCAATCAGTGTCCGCTTATTGCCTGCAAACTCTTCATCAGAGTGCGGCGGCTTGATCATTTCTTCTGTGGTTGCGTCAGTTTTGCTCATGATGATGACCCTTCAACTAATAAAAAACCGCACTGGGCTTGCGCACAGTGCGGCTGTGATACGACTGCCTGTGGGGTTTAGCCCTTGAACTCAGGTGGCAGAAGGTTCTTGGGAATCGTAATTCCTTTTTCCCTGAAATAACGAATTGCACCCGGGTGGAAGGGCAAGAAGGTGTTCTTGTTCCAGTTCTGGATCAGGGTTTCCTTGCCAGCGGCGTGGCCTTTGACGAGCTGAGGGTTGTTCTCAAGCACGGCCTTCACAACGGCATACACGAGATCTTCGGGCATGTCTTTGTGGGTAATGGCGAAGTTATAAAGGCCAACTGTCTTGTGATCCTGGGTGAGTTGCTTGTAAGTTCCCTTCGGAATCACGGAGTCGGAGAGCTCGGGCAGTGCAGCCTTGATCTTTTTCAACTCATCGTCGGTGAAGGTGAGATAACGCACCTTGGTGGTGTTTTCCAGCTCTGAGTAGGCTGCAATGGGCAGGCCTGCGCAGAAGGGGAAGACATCGATCAGGCCGTCTTGCAGGTTAGCGGCCATGTCCGAAGCTTGGCCGTTACGAATCGTCACGTCTTTCAGGCCAATGGCTTCAAACATGAGGGGGAAGTAAGTGCCACAGGTGCCAGCACGGGGGCCCACGCCAGCGCGCTTGCCTTGAATATCTCTGACTGATTTGACGGGCGACTTTTCTAGAGTAATAAAGTGAAATGGTGTGTCGTACATGGGGAAGATCGCACGGATGTTGCTGAACTTCTGGCCCTTGGTCCATTCGCCCGTGCCATTCCATGCCTGCAGCGCAACGCCCATGGTGGCCATGCCGAAATCAATTTGCTTGGAGTCGGTCAGAATAATATTTTGGTTGGGGCCTTGGGTTTGCTGTGTGCTGATATTGGTGCCAATTTTTTCATTGACCAATGAAGCCCAGACCTGGCCATACACAAAGTATGTGCCGCCGACCGAGGCAGTGCCCAATGTCAGGTTTTTGGGCCAGTTGGCCTTGCCCTGTGCCATTGCGCCAGAGATCGTGGCCACTGCAGCAACGGCAGCGATCGCGATCTTGGTAATCATGCGTGGTGATTTCATTACAGGTTTCTCCTTGGGTTTAAATCAGCGAAGAAAGGTATCACGCTTGCTTTTGCAGCGCATGGGGTAAACCCCCAATGAGGGTTTTTGCTGCATCGCAAACCGCTTTTGTGACCTGCTCCGTGGTGGCCGTTCCGCCAAGATCGCGGGTGTGAAATTTCGGCTCGGCAGTAACGGTTTCAATGGCTGCCATGACATGCCTTGCGGCCTCTTTTTCTCCCAGGTGGTCTAAAAGCATCACCACTGACCAGAAGGTGCCAATAGGGTTGGCAAGGCCTTTGCCCATGATGTCGAAAGCCGAGCCATGAATGGGCTCAAACATGGAAGGGTAGCGGCGCTCGGGGTCGATGTTTCCCGTTGGGGCAATGCCCAGGCTGCCTGCTAGGGCGGCAGCAAGGTCGCTCAGAATATCGGCGTGCAGGTTGGTTGCGACTATCGTATCGAGCGATGTGGGCTTATTGACCATGCGGGCGGTGGCGGCATCCACCAACTCTTTGTCCCACTTCACGTCAGGGAATTCCTGAGCCACTTCGGCAGCGATTTCATCCCACATCACCATAGCGTGCCGCTGGGCATTTGATTTGGTTACCACCGTGAGCTGCTTGCGTGGCCGTGATTGGGCAAGCGCAAATGCATAGCGAAGAATGCGCTGCGCACCTACACGGGTCATCATGGAAACATCGGTGGCCACTTCAATGGGGTGGCCTTGATGGGCGCGGCCCCCCACGCCTGAATACTCGCCTTCGGAGTTTTCGCGCACGATCACCCAATCCAAATCTTTGGGCGCGCAGCGCTTCAACGGCCCATCGATTCCAGGAAGAATTCTTGTGGGCCGCACATTGGCATATTGGTCAAAGCCTTGGCAGATTTTTAATCTCAGGCCCCACAAGGTGATGTGGTCGGCAATATCTGGGTCGCCTGCCGAGCCAAACAAAATCGCATCGACATTACGAATGGCATTTAGGCCATCGGCAGGCATCATCATGCCGTGTTTGCGGTAGTAGTCACCCCCCCAATCGAAGCTTGTGAACTTAAAGTTGAAATTCGTTTGCGCAGCGGCTAAGGCTTCGAGCAGTTTCTGGCCTGCGGGCACTACTTCCTTGCCAATGCCGTCGCCGGGAATGCAGGCGATGTGATAGGTTTTCATCGGAGTCTCCTCGAGGTGAAACGCGTAGTTTACTGGTGGATTTCCGCGTCGTTGCGATCAACCGACCCGCGGCATGCGCCAGGGCAGCATCAGTCGAGTGATGGTGCGATCAAGCTTTGGCACATTCAAGGTTTCATGAAACGAAACCACCTCTTGGCCGAGCAGGCCAGATTTCAAAACGGAGCGGATATAAAACGGCGTATCTTCAAGTGTATGCATCACCTGCGCTTTGACATTCGCATCGCTTCGAATGGATCTTCCAACACGCCATAGCGCTTTGGGCAGCGCCTGCCGTGGCGGCGCATTAAAGGGCTCAACACTGCCATCGGTTTTGAAACGCACGGCCAACAAACGCTCGGGCCCTTGCATTTGCCGAATGTCATAGAGCACTGCGGTGCTTCCATCTTTCAATTGCGCACGCGACCAGTCCCATTCGTGAAACGCGCCTGCCATCAGGGCCTGGCCTTCATTGGAATCAAGATAGGCATGGCCCTTCCATTTTGAATTCGGCTGCTCAAGCTCAACTTCAACGCGTGCACTTGGTGCCAGGGGCCCCCAGTGGTGGATTTTGTGATCATCTAAGGGCGTGACAAAGTTAAACAAGCGCTCTGGATAAACGCGCACCACCCCGCGCACTGATTGCGGAATGGGCACGGAAACTTCACGCAGGTTGAGTTCCAAATGATCGCCATGCCAGCGTAAATAGCTTGGGCCCACCTGAAAGTGAGTGGCACTGCGCGACATATGCCGCTTGCCACGCTCGGTCATGGTCCAGCGACGAATGCCCTTGCCGTAAAGCGCAACGTTAATGCAGCAATGATTTTCGGGGTCTGCGTTTTTGGTTTTCTGTTGTGCCCAGTAGTAATAAGGAGAAAACACACTGCCCACGAAGGAAATAATCGTTAAGCCAAATTGGCCGCAATCGCTTAATGCATCGACATACCACCAGAGATAACCACCCGGTGCGACTTCTTGGTCAAACCGAGGTGAGCCATCAGGGTTTCGGCCGCCAATCGGCCCGATAACGTGGCCATGGGCACGCCCGGCCCGGGATGCACTGAGCCCCCCGCCAGATACAGGCCCGGTATGGCCGAGGCTGAAGAGTGTCTGCTGAATGCGCTCATCCAGCCATGAGTCGCCTGGCCATAGAGCGCTCCGCCCGTTGCCGGAAAGCGGTGATGCCATTGTGTGGGCGTGGTGATGCGGGTGTTTGTGGCGTTGTGATCGATGGTCAAGCCACAGCGCTCCATCAGTGCAAAGCTGGCCTGTGTGCATTTAGATATCTCCGCTTCAGAAAAATTATGGCGATCGCCGGTCGCTGGGGCATTGATCAGCAGCAGCAATCGCTCATTGGGGGATTGTGCTCCAGAATCTTGTGCCATCGTTGAGGAATTGTCTTGAGCATGGATGAGGCCGCAATCCCGCCGGTCTTGTGCACAGACATAGACCGTGGGCCGAGTCGGCAAGCGATGATTATCAAAAATGTCTTTGAACTCGCTCGCGTAATCTGCATTGAAAAAAAGATTGTGATGCACCAGTGGAAAGCCGCTGGTTTTTGCATGCATGGAAAGTGTCAGGGCCGAGAGAGAGCGTTTGGAAAGATCGTCATGTGGGGGGCCAAAGGCTTTGAGGGAGAGCTCTGAAACTTTAACTACCCCTGATCGCAGGGCATTCACATCGCCATTAAAAATCACCGAGTCCGCCTCGATAAGCTCGCCGTTTGCCAGGCGAGCGCCGCAGGCACGACTGTTTTTCACTAGAATTTCCTGAACCTCGGCATGGGTGCGAATGATTGCTCCATGCTTTTGGGCCAGGCGCGCTATGGCTTTCGCAAGCTCACTCATACCGCCTTTCACCACATGTACGCCTTGCATTTCTACATCGGCAATGAGCATGAGCGTTGCAGGGGCAAGCAGCGGCGAAGAGCCGCAATACGTGGCATAACGCGAAAAGAGCTGATGAAGCCTTGGGTCTTTGAAGTGCTTTGACAAGGAGCCCCACAGGCTTTGAAACATGCCTAAATCAAAGAGGACCTTCATGCCGCGCAAGCCAATATCGGCATGCATGGAGGCCATGGTGGGCCGCTCACTGCGAATGTAGGCTTTCTCCAGGGTGCGATAGGCGGTGCTGGCGAGATCGCAAAACTTTAAAAAACGGCCCGCCTCAGCGGCGCTTGAAAACTCTTGTATGGCGTGGGCAGATTGCTCTCGGCTGGCATACAGATCAAGCTGCTCATTTGCGCTCCAGGCATGCCGCGCCAGGATATGTTGCTTTTCAATGGTGAGCTCTTTTTCAAGCGTGGTGCCTGCTTTGGCAAACAGGCTATCGAACACCCAGCGCATGGTAAATACGGTAGGGCCTGAGTCAATGCCGACATCGCCAATAAACACCTGGTGCAGCTTTCCGCCAATCACTGGCGCGCGCTCAAGCACCGTAACTTCTAATCCGGCGACTGCAAGCTCCAGTGCACTGGCCAAGCCTGCAATGCCACCGCCAACAATCACAACCTTATGCAAACTGCCGGCCTTTCCAAACACCGCTTGGCGCAATGGGTTTAAAGCGCACAAACATCGATTCCGAAAAGTGCCCGCCGGCCAGTGAAGCTTGAATTGCCTCTAGGTGCGCACCTGTACGCGCATACGCATTCATGGCATCCACGCTTTCCCAAATGCTGAAGGTGGCCTGGCGAAAAATGGGCGCCTCGCCTAAGCCAACTGCGAGAAGGCAACCCTTGGCGTTTGCTAAAGACTCTTCCGCAGGCGGTGAGCGCCTCCAGAACTGCGCGGCCTTCAAGGGCTTGATCGATGCACGCGTCAGTGCTGCAATGGGGCCGCTTTGCGGCTCTTGCGTGTCAATCGAAATTGAGCGGCCGGACCAACTGCCTTTTGAAGAATAGGCTTGCAGCTTGGCTGTGAAAAACTCGCGGGCGCGATGGCGGTATTGATTAACGATATTGGAATCAAGAAATGCATCGGCGTTTGATTCTGTATCAAAGACACAGAACAAGCCCTGGTGGGTGCCGCTTGGCTTTAAGCCAAAGCCGCCGTTTTCTCCGCTGCCCAGGACTTTCGAAAATTTTAAGCCTTTGGTGTTACGCAGAGGAAGTCGGCCCAGTGGAAAGCGCAGAAAGCCCCAGAGCTTTGACTCGGGCTTGAGATCAACAAGAACAATGACGGTAATCACTTCTTCCCGCGGTCTGCCACTTCCCCAATGCCATAGCGGCGCAGTTTCACATACAGGCTCTGGCGCGAAAGGCCCAGCATTTCCGCAGCAGAGGCGCGGTTATCGCGTGTTAAGCGCAGTGCCGCCTCAATGCAGAGTTTTTCAATCAGGTCTGCAGTTTCCGAGACGATTTCTTGCAACGGGACACGGCCCACGAGCTCGACCAACTGATCGGCTGAGCGGGGCAGCTCTTGCAACGAGGGGCGATCTCGGCCAAGGCGCTGTCCCACTTCACGAATGCTAAAGCCCAGCACCGGTGCATGGCTGGTTTTGACCGACACACCGGAGATTTCCACCTGCTGATCCGTGCCGTTATTTCCATGAAGCACTGTGGCAAACAGCCGTACAGCGCCGCGCTGCTGAATATTGGCAATTAGCACATTTAAGTCAACATCGGCACGGCCGAGCCAATCGGAAAGATTGCGGCCAATAATCTGTTCGGCCTTGGTGAGTTGGGCCATTTCAACAAAAGCGTGATTGCAGCTCATGATCTTGCCTTCAAGATCGGTCACCACAAAGCCATCGGGTGAGTGCTCCAATACATCAATCGCAATTGATTTCTTGGGCGAGACTGTTTGCGAAGCGTCTTGAAAAAATGCGGGGGTAAGGCGAATCAGAAATAGGGCGCCGCTTTCCTGGCGAAAAAGAGAGGCCGACACGGTCACATCGCCATCTTCCGCAAGGCCTGAAATAGTTCGGGAGTCTGCTTCGCCAAATGAGCGCACGCCCATGAGCATGTCTTCCATGGCCCCGCGGTGCGTTTGCGGAATGGAGTCGATGAGTGGCTTGCCAATTAACTTTTTGACGGCAAGCCCAAGAATTCTTGCGGCCGCAGGGTTGGCTTCCAAAATCTTTTGGTTGGCGGTGTCGATTATGAGCACTGCTTCGGCGGCGAGTTCAAAGAGAAGGCGATAGCGCGTCTCCATGTGCCGCATGCGAAGGTAGTCGCGCTCCATGGCCTGATGGGCCTCAATGAGACGCTGCTGCAGCGAGGCCATGCTGCGAAGGTCGCGGCCGTAGGCCACGACCTGGCCTTTGTTGCCGACTGCAATTGCGGAGCACAGCATTGGCACATCGGCCGATTGTGCTGCTGGGAAATTGACATGTCGCCAGCGGCCAAGCGTCTGGCCCGATGCCTCGGCAATGAGCTCATTGACCTTTACGCGGCTTTCACTGGTCACAATGTCGGCCCAGTGCTTGCCTACCCAGTCTTGTGTGCTTTGAAAAGGAATCTGGTCGTTGGGCAGGCGTATGTCTTCGATAATCCCTTGGGCATTCATCACCAAGGAGAAATCGGTCGCTGCCGAGATGACGCCAGCGGCTGACAAGGGGTCAAGCCCTTGCAGCATGTTCTGAGTCCGGCGTGCTGTATTCATAATTTTCTATAACAACCTTGTCGGGATCGGTGAGCCAGCGCCGACTGCCTTTTCAGCAGATCGCACTGCATCTTCTGCATCCATTGCACAGATGTCTGCACCGATTGACTTTGCATATTCAGGGTGATGCACGAATACGGGACCACCTGCCATGATGATTAAGCTTGGATTGCGCGAGGCCTTGCGAAGTTCGGGAATTAGAGACTGGGCATCTTCTAGCTGAGGCTCAGAGCCAATGGACAGGCCCAGGACATCGAAGTGCTGTTGGGAGAGCGCAGCCAGTATGTCGGCAGCTTGGACTCTGGGCTCGCCCCAGACCCGCCAGCCCGCTTTTCGGAAAAACTCCGCCACCATCAGAATTCCCAGGGTGTGCTGCGAGCCTGGCACTGGCACCAGCATGATTTGACGGGTTTTGCCCGGCTCTTGGTTGGCAGTGTTGTCGTGAAATTCTGGGCTTAGGTCATACATGACCTGTTGAATACGCCAAAGTGCCGTGGTGACTTCTGTAAAGTCACACTCGTCGCGGGTCCACATGGCGCCGAGCTCTCGGGCGGCAGGCCCGAGCAGGCCAAGGTAAATGCTGCGAAGGCTAACACCTCGAATGCGCACAGACTCGACAAAGTTTCGGCAGCTCGCAGCGTCGTTGGCCAGGGCGATGCGGGTAAAGCTTTGCACTTCCGATTGCGAAATGTTGTAGCTGCTGACGGGGGCTTCTATTGATGCCGCACCCCCATGATTGGCGATCAGCCTGGGGATGATTTCTGCTTCGATCGTGTTAACGAGCAGGGACATTTGAGCTTCCTGGTATCCGTGCGCCGGGGCATCGCCCGGAGCGTCTGGAGTGTCCCCATATTTTGCAGGAACCCGGGAGACGAGACGCCAGCAAGAGTCGACGGATGAGTCCGAGGTTTTTTGGGGGTCCTTCCGATCGCTCATGGTCAGTATTTTTTCGATTGCAATCGCGAAGGATAGATCCTGTTGCCGAAATAATCGTAAGTGAGTACTTATTAATCATTCGAAACAGGGTCCTTGGAGGGGACTTACCGCCCGCGTCAATTGAACCTGTCAACTGATTTTTGGGGATCGCGGAGGGCTTGTCAAAACACCCCCTCATCTTCAACTCTGTCATGGTCAAATGTCAACAAAAAGATATGTCAAATTAAGTTGACAGTTGGGGGGCTGGGTCCTAGAGTAGGTCTTGAGAAATAAAGGAAATCTGGAGAAATCCGTTGTCTGAAAACAGACCGCTCTACACGCCGGAGGAACGACGCCGGCGAGACGCTAGCCCTTGGACAATTGTTCAGGGAATTCTTGCTCCCGTTCAGTTTTTGGTTTTCATCGCCAGCACTGTCCTGGTCATCCGTTTCCTGTGGACTGGGCAGGGAGAGGAGCTGGCCACGGCCTCCATCGTTTTAAAGACCCTGCTGCTCTACACCATCATGGTCACGGGCTGCATCTGGGAAAAAGTGGTCTTCGGCAAGTATCTCTTCGCCCCCGCTTTTTTCTGGGAAGACGTGTTTTCCATGTTGGTCTTGGCCCTTCATACCGCTTATTTGGTGGCGCTATTGGGCGGCTTGCTTGCGGTAAGAGAGCTAATGGCTTTAGCCCTGGCCGCTTATCTGGCCTATGTGATCAACGCCACACAGTTTTTGTTAAAGCTGCGCGCAGCGCGTCTTCAGCAAGCGCGTGAGACCAAAACTATGATGGGGGCTGCTGCGTGAACGCGCCCCAAAATGCCATGGTGTTGCGCGAGCGTGGCCAACGAGAAGTCTTCTGCGGCCTTACCGGAATCATCTGGCTGCATCGAAAAATTCAGGATGCCTTCTTTTTAGTGGTGGGCTCACGCACTTGCGCTCACCTGATTCAATCGGCCGCTGGCGTGATGATCTTCGCTGAGCCGCGCTTTGCCACCGCAATCATTGATGACCGCGATTTAGCGGGCTTGGCCGATGCCAATGAAGAGCTTGATCGTGTAGTGACAAGGCTTTTAGCGCGCAGGCCTGATATCAAGATGTTGTTCCTGGTGGGTTCTTGCCCCTCGGAAGTAATCAAGCTAGATCTCTCGCGCGCAGCCCAGCGTTTAAGCCAGCAGTTCGCACCCAATGTCAAAGTGTTGAACTATTCAGGAAGCGGAATTGAAACTACCTTTACGCAGGGTGAAGACGCCTGTCTTGCCGCTTTGGTACCCACCTTGCCGGCAGCGGAAGTGGGCGCGTTGCCTGAGTTGCTGATTGTCGGCACGCTGGCCGATGTTGTTGAGGATCAGTTTCTGCGTCTCTTTAAGGCCATGGGCATGGAAAATGTAGCAAGCCTTCCCTCGCGCCGATCTACCGAATTGCCCTTTGTGGGCCCTAACACCAAGTTCTTATTAGCTCAGCCCTTTTTGGGCGATACCGCGCGCGCCTTGGAAGAGCGTGGCGCCCAGCGCATTGCTGCGCCTTTTCCCTTGGGCGTTGAGGGCACTACGGCTTGGCTAAAAGCTGCAGCAAACGAATGGGGTGTATCGGAAGGTGCTTTTGAATCTGCAATTGCGCAGGCCCGTGATCGTGCAAGCAGCGCATTGGCTCGTCAGCGGCAGGCCTTGCAAGGAAAAAGTGTTTTCTTTTTTCCTGATTCGCAATTGGAAGTGCCCCTTGCACGGTTCCTGTCTCGTGAGCTGGGCATGGTGTTGACCGAAGTCGGTTCGCCTTATTTGCACAAACAACATCTGGAGCAAGAGATGGCCTTATTGCCTGCTGGCGTGCTGCTCTCTGAAGGCCAGGATGTTGAAAAACAACTGGATCGCTGCCGTGCGCTCAAGCCCGATGTTGTGGTGTGTGGCTTGGGCCTTGCCAACCCATTAGAGCAAGAAGGCATAACCACGAAGTGGTCCATTGAGCTGGTGTTTAGCCCCATTCAAGGCTTTGATCAGGCTGCTGATTTAGCTGAGTTGTTTAACCGTCCGCTTCGCAGGCGAACCATTCTCATGACGAAAGCTGCTTAAAGGGTCCGGGCGATGAAACTCACACTCTGGACATATGAAGGCCCGCCCCATGTAGGCGCTATGCGTGTGGCCACTGCCATGCGCGATGTGCATTATGTGCTGCATGCGCCGCAAGGCGATACCTACGCCGATTTGTTGTTCACCATGATTGAGCGCTTGGGCAAACGGCCGCCTGTGACCTACACCACCTTTCAGGCACGCGATCTTGGGTCTGATACGGCACAGCTTTTCCAGACTGCAGTGCGTGAAGCCTATGAACGGTTCAAGCCCCAGGCCATGATGGTGGGTTCCTCTTGCACTGCTGAATTGATTCAAGACGACCCGGGTGGATTGGCAGCCTCCATGCAAATGCCGGTGCCCGTGGTGCCGCTGGAGTTACCTTCCTATCAGAAAAAAGAAAACTGGGGTGCTGCTGAGACTTTTTATCAGATGGTGCGGGCCATGTGTACTGGCCAAACGCGTGTCCAGAAAGCCTCGATTCGGCCGCGTTGCAATTTGTTGGGGCCTACGGCCTTGGGCTTTCGTCATCGCGATGATGTGATTGAAATTACACGGCTTTTAAACTCGATGGGCATTGATGTGGCCGTGACTGCGCCTTTGAATGCCTCTCCTGCAGATCTCGCTGCCTTGATCAATGCAGACTTTAACGTGCTGCTTTATCCCGAAACGGGTGGCCAGGTTGCTTCGTGGCTTGAGCGACAGTTCGGCATGAAGTACACCCGTACCGTTCCGATTGGTGTAACTGCGAGCAACGAGTTTGTCGCAGAGGTCTGCGCCCTGGCGGGTATTGATGCAAAAGAGGAGTTTTTCAATCGCTCACGTGCAGCTTGGTATTCGCGCTCTGTGGATTCCACTTATTTAACTGGCAAGAGAGTGTTTGTGTTTGGCGATGCTACGCATGCAATTGCGGCAGCCCGTGTGGCGACTCAAGAGATGGGCTTTGAAGTGGTGGGCATCGGCACTTATAGCCGCGAACTCGCCCGAGAAGTGCGTGAGGCTGCAAAGCTTTATGGTGTTGAAGCGCTGATCACCGATGATTACCTAGAGGTTGAAGAAAAGATTTCCGAGCTTCACCCGGAGTTAGTCTTGGGCACGCAAATGGAGCGGCATATTGCCAAGCGCTTGGGCATTCCTTGCGCAGTCATCTCAGCACCGGTGCACGTGCAGGATTTCCCTGCACGCTATTCACCGCAAATGGGCTTTGAAGGCGCCAATGTCATGTTCGACACCTGGATTCATCCCTTGATGATGGGTCTTGAAGAACATTTGATTCACATGTTTCGCGAAGACTTTGAATTTCACGATGGCGCCGCGCCCTCGCACCTAGGACATGGGTCTATCACCGCGAGCCAAGGGGATGTCAGCGCGCGGGGCGATAGCCCCGTGGCGGCCCAGGACACTCTCGTCACCGCGAGCCCGCAGGCCGAGGCGGTCCACGCTCAGGAAATTGTCCTCTGGACTTCCGACGCACAAAAAGAGCTCAACAAGATTCCATTTTTCGTTCGCGGCAAAGCCCGCCGTAATACCGAGCGTTTTGCCACCGAGCGGGGCGTCAGCCCCATTACTGTCGAAACCCTTTACGATGCCAAAGCCCACTTCAGCCGCTAAGTCTGTGGCAAGCACGCCGATTCGCATGGTGATTGTCACCATGGATACGCACTTGGCTACAGCGACAGCGCGCGCCCGTGCACGTTTGGTCCGGCAAATGCCGGGATTGACGCTCACAATGCATGCGGCTTCGGAATGGTCGGGCCATGACGAGGAGCTTAAACGTTGCATCAATGACATTGATGCTGCCGACATCGTGGTGGTCACCATGCTGTTCATGGAAGATCACTTCCTGCCGATTCTGCCCGCCCTTGAGGCCCGCCGTGAGCACTGCGATGCCATGGTTTGCGCCATGTCAGCAGCAGAGGTGGTGCGACTCACCAGAATCGGCAAGTTCGATATGGGCAAGCCCGCATCGGGCCTAACAGCACTACTCAAGCGTCTGCGCGGCAACAAAGATAAAACCTCTACCGGTGGCGCGGCACAAATGAAAATGCTGCGCCGAGTGCCCAAGCTTTTGCGCTTCATTCCCGGCACTGCGCAAGATGTGCGTGCTTATTTTCTATCGCTGCAGTATTGGCTTGGCGGCTCGGAAGAGAACATGTTCAACATGGTTCGCTTTTTGGTGAACCGCTATGCAAGCGGGCCACGTGAGGCCTTGCGTCATGCCGATGACCCGCCTGCCCCTGTGGAGTATCCCGAACTTGGCGTGTATCACCCACGCATGAAGGCGCGTATGTCGCAGGACATATCGGCGCTCCCAGTTGTGGTGCCCAAAGAGTCGGCCAAAGGCTGTGTTGGAATTTTGCTCTTGCGTTCGTATCTGCTCAGTGGCAACAGCGGCCATTACGACGGCGTGATTGCTGCCCTTGAAGCTCAAGGCCTGCAAGTGGTGCCTGCATTTGCCTCAGGACTTGATGCAAGGCCAGCGGTGGATGCCTTCTTTATGAAAGACGGCCAGCCTACTGTAGACGCAGTCGTGTCGCTCTCCGGATTTTCATTGGTGGGTGGCCCGGCCTATAACGATGCGAAAGCGGCTGAAGAAACCCTTTCAAAACTCGATGTGCCTTATATCGCGGCACACCCCGTTGAGTTTCAATCGCTCGATCAATGGGGCGAGTCTGAGCGCGGCCTGCTGCCAGTAGAAAGCACCATCATGGTGGCTATTCCTGAGCTAGATGGCGCAACCGCCCCCATGGTCTTTGGCGGAAGGCCAGGCAACCCGGGGGTTGTGTGCAATGGCTGCAGTCATCAGTGTGCTTTCACCAAACAGCACAACGCGCAAGACATGCATATTTGCTCTGAGCGGGCCCACATGCTGGCTTCTCGAGTCTCAAAGCTCGTAGCCCTGCGAAGGTCAGAGCGGGCCCAGCGAAAAATTGCTGCGGTGATTTTTAACTTCCCGCCCAATGCAGGCAATACCGGCACAGCGGCTTATTTGTCTGTGTTTGAGTCTTTGCACAATGTCATGTGGGCCATGAAAGAGCGGGGCTACACCATAGAGGTGCCTGACACCGTTGATGAACTGCGTGATGCAGTGATTGAGGGCAACAAGGCCCAATACGGCACCGATGCCAATGTACACACCACGATTTCTGCCGATGACCATGTCCGTCGTGAACGCTGGCTTTCTGAAATTGAGGCCCAATGGGGCCCAGCGCCCGGAAGACAGCTCACCAACGGCTCGCAGATCTTTGTGCTTGGCAAACAGTTTGGGAATTTACTCATCAATATCCAGCCGGCCATGGGCTATGAAGGCGACCCCATGCGCTTGTTGTTTGAATCGGGCTTTGCACCAACGCATGCGTTTTCCGCGAACTATCGCTATTTGCGTGAAGACTTCAAAGCCGACGCTGTGCTGCACTTCGGTACCCATGGCGCATTGGAGTTCATGCCTGGAAAACAGTCGGGCATGTCGGGCGCCTGCTGGCCCGATCGATTAATTGCCGATCTTCCGAACTTTTATTTATACGCTTCGAATAACCCTTCTGAAGGGGCTATTGCCAAGCGCCGCGCTTGCGCAACGCTCATCAGTTACCTCACGCCACCGGTAGCCCAAGCCGGTTTGTATCGCGGCCTGCTGGATCTCAAATCATCGATGGACCGCTGGCGCAGCCTAGAACCCGATGCCAAAGACCGCGCTGATGTTGCAGCCCTGGTTCAGTCGCAAGCCGCCGAACTTGAGCTCGCGCCCGCAGAGCCCCTGTGGCAGACATCTGATGCCGTATCAGGCACGGTGTCTGATAACTGCGCCCAAACCCAGATTCGCAAGCTCTACGAAAGAGTGCTTGAGCTTGAGTACACGCTTATTCCTCATGGCCTGCACGTGGTGGGCAATAAACCCACGGAAGAGGAGCGCACTGATCTATTGGCTTCGATGGCTGAGGCCTCACACAACATTCGTATTGACCGCAAGGCGGTCGCTGCCTTGGTGGGTGGTGAAACACCCGAGCAGGCTGCGTCTCGCAATCTCGAACAAACTGACGGCTTAGTCGATATTTTCCGCGAACTGCAGGCCACCAATGAGATGCTGCTGCAGGAGACCGAGATTGAAGGCGTGATGCAAGCGCTCGATGGCCGCTTTATTCGACCGGCACCCGGCGGTGATGTGCTGCGTACGCCTGAGGTGCTACCTACCGGCCGCAATGTGCACGGCTTTGACCCTTTCAAAATTCCCAGTGCCTTTGCGGTGCGCGATGGCGCCACCCAGGCGCAAAAGCTTTTAGATCGCTACATGGCTGATGGCAATGCCTTGCCTGAATCGATTGCCATGGTGCTGTGGGGAACGGACAACCTGAAGACTGAAGGCAGCCCAATTGCCCAGGCCTTGTACATGATGGGCGCGCTGCCACGGTTTGACAGCTATGGACGCATTGCAGGCGCCAAGCTAATTCCATTGCAGGAACTGGGCCGTCCGCGTATTGATGTGGTGATTACGCTGTCTGGCATTTTCCGCGACCTCATGCCCTTGCAAATCAAGCTATTGGCAGAAGCCGCATTTCTTGCAGCTTCGGCTGATGAACCCATTGGACAAAACTTTGTGCGCAAGCATGCGCTGGCCTATCAAGCTGAGCATAACGTGTCGCTCGAAGAGGCATCGCTGCGTGTCTACGGAAATGCGGAAGGTGCCTATGGCTCAAACGTGAATAGCCTTGTGGAAAACAGCCGCTGGGATGAAGAAGACGAATTGGCCGAAACCTACTCACGCCGCAAAGGATTTGCGTATGGCCGCACAGGCCGGCCCATCAAGCAGCCTGCGCTTTTGCAAAGTGTTTTGAAAGATGTTTCGCTTACTTATCAAAACCTGGATTCAGTTGAGCTTGGCGTCACTACCGTTGACAACTATTTCGATACCTTGGGTGGAATTACGGGTGCGGTAAAGCGTGCCAAAGGCGGTAAGACACCGCCTGTGTATATCGGCGATCAAACCAAAGGTGAGGGCACGGTGCGATCACTCACCGAGCAAGTCGCATTGGAAACACGCACCCGCATGCTCAACCCGAAATGGTATGAGGGCATGTTGAAACATGGCTATGAAGGCGTGCGCCAAATCGAGGTGCACATCACTAACACCATGGGCTGGTCGGCCACCACAGGCCAAGTGCAGCCCTGGGTGTATCAGCAGCTCACACAGACCTTCATGCTCGATCCGCAAATGCGGGATCGCTTAGCTAAGCTCAACCCCACCGCATCTGCAAAAGTGGCCAATCGATTGATTGAGGCTTGTGAGCGCAAGTTCTGGAACCCAGATGAAAAAACATTAGCCGCCCTGCGTCAGGCCGGCGAGGAATTAGAAGATCGCCTAGAGGGCGTATACGAGGGAGCATCAACATGAACGTCGCAACAGTTCCATTTTCGGAAATCAAACGAACGGGCGGCAGGCCCGATGGCGAGGGCAGCGTTCAAGTGCAGCTCGACCCGAACATGAAAATTGGCAATGCCAAGGTGTTTGCGGTTTACGGCAAAGGCGGCATTGGTAAAAGCACAACCTCTTCAAATTTATCGGTGGCGTTTTCTAAGCTAGGCAAGCGCGTGCTGCAAATTGGCTGCGACCCGAAGCACGACTCCACCTTTACGCTGACCAAAAAACTCATGCCCACCGTGATCGATGTGCTGGAGTCGGTGGATTTTCATTCTGAAGAACTGCGTATTGAAGACTTTGTGTTTGAAGGCTATAACGGCGTGATGTGCGTAGAAGCCGGTGGGCCGCCTGCCGGCACTGGCTGTGGCGGTTATGTCGTAGGCCAAACCGTAAAGCTTCTAAAAGAACATCATCTCTTGGATGACACCGATGTGGTGATTTTCGATGTGCTAGGCGATGTCGTCTGCGGCGGATTTGCAGCTCCCTTGCAGCATGCCGAGCGGGCCTTGATTGTCACGGCCAATGACTTTGATTCTATTTTTGCCATGAACCGCATCGTTCAGGCGATTGGCGCGAAGTCGAAAAATTATCGCGTGCGCTTAGGCGGCGTGATTGCCAATCGAAGCGATGAAACCGATCAGATCGACAAGTTCAACGAGCGTGTCGGCCTGCAGACCATGGCGCGTTTCCCGAGCCTAGATGTCATCCGCCGCAGCCGCCTAAAAAAGGCAACGCTCTTTGAGATGGAAGACTCGCCCGAGCTACGGGCCGTGCAAGACGAGTACCTGAGGCTTGCCGAAAAACTCTGGATGGGCGTCGACCCCATGACAGCCGAGCCCATGAAAGACCGAGATTTGTTTGATTTGCTGGGGTTTGATTGATTGGTGCATGAGTGCCAATGAGACATGCGACATGAATGATTTAAGCCAAGCCACTTACTTAAAGCAGCGCGAGAAAATCGAGCACTATTTCGATCGCACCGCGGCGCAGACTTGGGCGCGCTTAACGTCCGATGCGCCAGTCAGCGGCGTAAGGGCGACCGTGCGGGCAGGCCGTGACCGCATGCGGGCCACCTTGCTTTCTTTTCTGCCGCAAGATCTCTCGGGCAAGCGCTTGCTCGATGCCGGCTGCGGCACTGGGGCGTTATCGGTGGAGGCAGCAAAACGTGGCGCCGACGTTGTTGCGATTGATCTGTCGCCCACGCTTGTGAATCTTGCGCGGGAGCGCACGCCGGCCGACATTGGCCAGGGCTATATTGAATTTATGTCAGGCGACATGTTTGATTCTTCGCTTGGCGAGTTTGATTTTGTGGTGGGCATGGATTCGCTCATCCACTATCAACCCAACGATGTCGTGCGCGTGCTTTCAGGTTTTGCAGCCCGCACCCGCGAATCCATCGTGTTTACATTTCCGCCCAAGAACATGGCGCTTGCCGCAATGATCACCGTTGGCAAGCTCTTTCCCCGCAAAGACCGCGCACCGTTTATTGCGCCTGTCGCCCATGAAAAAATTACGGGCCTGATTCGTCAGGCGCCGGGTTTGTCTGCTTTTGAAATCGGCCGCAGTGAAAAAATTTCAAGCGGTTTTTACACCTCGCAGGCCCTCGAATTAAAACGGGCCAAGCCATGAGCCGGGCCACCACTTCGAAATCCTGGCGAAAGTGGACTCGCATAAGCCCAAGGCTTTTGCCCTTTGCCGATGTCGCTACCCAAGAGCTGCCTTTGCGCAGGCTGTTTCAGCTCTCGCTCTTTCAGGTCTCGGTGGGCATGGCTACAGCCTTGTTAATTGGCACGCTGAATCGCGTCATGATTGTTGAGCTTGGTGTGGGTGCTTTGCTGGTAGCACTGATGGTGGCCTTGCCGCTGTTGTTTGCGCCATTTCGCGCACTCGTGGGTTTTAAGTCTGATACGCATAAATCGGTGCTGGGTTGGCGGCGCGTTCCTTACATTTGGTTGGGTACGCTATTGCAGTTCAGCGGGCTTTCTATCATGCCTTTTGCCTTGATTTTGCTTTCAGGCGATAGCAACTGGCCGGCATGGATCGCACTTCTCGCCACAGCAGTTGCATTTTTGTTGGTAGGCATTGGCCTTCAAACCACGCAGACTGCGGGCCTTGCATTGGCAACTGATATTGCGCCTAAAGAGTCAAGGCCGCGAGTGGTCGCCATGATGTACGCCATGCTCTTGGTGGGCATGGTGGGCTCAAGCCTGGTATTTGGCTGGCTGCTTGCCGAATTTAGCCAGCTTTTGTTGATCAAGGTGATTCAAGGCGCTGCAGGCGTAAGCGTAGCGCTCAACATCATCGCCTTGTGGAAGCAAGAAGCCCGTGCACCACATAAAACATCGGCGGCTATTCCGAGGCCTGATTTCAAGCAGACCTGGCAGCGTTTTTCGAAGCGCCCCAACACGATTCGTTTTCTGTTGGCACTTGGCCTTGGCACGGCAGCCTTCTCAATGCAAGACATTATTTTGGAGCCCTATGGCGGAGAAATTCTGGGCCTGTCGGTTTCTGCCACCACCTTGCTCACGGCTATGACCGCAGTGGGTGCCTTACTTGCTTTTTCACTCGCCGCCCGCTGGCTAGTGCGCGGCATGAACCCGTTCCGTGTCTGTGCCATTGGCCTGCTTGCGGGGCTCGTTGCATTTAGTTGTGTCATTTTTTCGGAGCCCCTGCATGCGCCTAATCTTTTTCGTTTGGGCGCATTTCTGATTGGCTTTGGCGGTGGCTTGTTCTCTGTGGGCACACTGACTGCCGCCATGAATATGGAGTCCTCCGCTGGTGATGGTGCGTTTGGAGCTAGCGGAATGATTCTCGGTGCATGGGGCGCGGTTTATGCCACTGCAACCGGCTTATCTGTGGCTTTGGGCGGCGCCATTCGCGACCTTGTCTCTGAGCTTGCCGTATTAGGTGACCTGGGCTCGAGCCTCATTAACCCGGCCACTGGCTACAGCTTTGTGTATCACCTCGAGCTTTACATGTTGTTTGCAACCCTGGTTGCGATCGGCCCCTTGGTACGTGCCTCACGGCATGAGACCGCGGGCACGAAGCACCCAGTTTCAAAGTTTGGCCTAGCTGAATTCCCCGGCTGACCAATCATTAAAGGAGAAAGACCATGGGAACAGGCGCAATTACCCAGTACATCGATACCGCACAGCTGGTGCTGTATCTCTTCTGGATTTTCTTTTTCTGGCTGGTGGTGTGGCTGGTTCGCGAAGGCAAGCGTGAGGGCTATCCCTTGGAAAGCGATCGTCGTGATTACAAAGATATTCGGGGCTTTCCGGATATTCCTAAGCCCAAGACATTCAAGCTTGCCGATGGCACCGAGCTCACTGCCCCGCATGACCGCGATCGCAGCGCACCGCCCGTGGCAGTGCGTCGCACAGGACAGTTTCCTGGTTCGCCGGTTGAGCCAACGGGTAACCCCATGATCGATGGTGTTGGCCCTGCTGCCTGGACAGCACGTGCAGACCACGTGGATCACCTGCTTGATGGATCGCCAAAGATTGTCCCCATGCGCAAGGCGCCTGAAGTGAGCGTTGCCAAGCAGGATGTCGATCCACGGGGCCTTGATATCGTGGGTGTTGACGATGTGGCAGGTGGCAAAGTGGTCGATCTCTGGATTGATCAGGCCGAGCGTCTGTTCCGCTACTTGGAGGTGGAGTTAACGGGCTCTAGCCGTCGCATTCTGGTCCCCATGCCTTTTGCTCGCGTAAGCAAACGCAATGTGAAGATCCATGCCATTTTGGGCTCGCAGTTTGCGAATGCACCGGTCACTAAAAATGCAGAGACCGTGACTTTGCTGGAGGAAGACAAGATTGCGGGCTACTTCGGTGGCGGCAGGCTCTACGCAACACCTCAGCGTCAGGAGCCTTTGGCATGAGCCATCGTCACACGAACGCAGATCACGAGCACGAGTTCGAGCCACAGTACGGGCTGCCAGAGCTCTTGCCACAGGATGAAAAGATTCTGTGGCAGGGCTCGCCTGATTGGAAAACGCTGGCCCGTCATGCGTTTCATATTAATAAACTCGTGGCTTACTTCGGGGTGATCATTGCCATTCGTGTTTTTGTGGTGCTCACCGATGGCCTTGGCATGAATGCTGCACTCGCCTCTGCCGTGTGGCTTGGGCTTTTGGCAGCCGGCGCCATTGGCGTGCTGGCCATGATCGCTTATTTTTCTGCCCGCACAACGGCTTACACCATCACGAACAAGCGCCTGGTGATGCGTGTGGGCATTGTGCTGACGATTGCTTACAACCTGCCGTTTAAGCGAATTGCCTCAGCGGGCTTTCGAAAGCTTGGCAAGTATCACGGAGACATTCCGGTGGTGCTGATGCCCGGCGACAAAATTGCCTATGCCCACCTCTGGCCCCATGTTCGCCCCTGGCGGTTTGCCAAGCCAGAGCCCATGCTTAGAAGCATTCCTGATGCGGAGAAAGTTGCAGGAATTCTGACCCAGGCCTGGATATCGGTTGTTGCAAAAGACAAAGAAGTGCCCATGTCTGCAACAGCCGTAGGCAGCCAGAGCACTTCACAAAGCAGGCCGCCAAAAGGCAGCGCAACGGGGCTGAGCGCCGCATGAGCCAGGCCACGGTCCCCTTTAATGTGCGATGGCCTTTTTGGGCGATCGCAGGGACGCTTGTTGCTCTTATTGCCAGTATTGCCCTGATGCGGCTCTCAGGTGAGCCAATCCGCGCACCGGAATCAAAGCCGATTTTGGTTCGAGACTTGCTGTTTTTGGATCGGCCCGATGGCAGCGTCGCTGTGGCGGATGCCAAATCAGGCCGTCAGATCGATGCCATCGTGGGCGAGGCGGGGTTTGCTCGCGGCGTCCTGCGTGGTTTTGCAAGGGATCGTCGGGCGCGCGGCATCGGCCAAGAGCTGCCGATGCAGTTAATTGGCAGAGAAGATGGAAGGCTTACCTTGTTTGATCCGGCCACCGGGCGGGTTGTGGATCTGGAGTCTTTCGGCGCCATCAATGCCGCCGTGTTTGCACGAATGCTTCATGCGTCTTAAGGAAGAAAGCGCAATGGAAACCAAAACACCTTGTACCGTTGATATCGCCAATACGTCTTATGACCTCTATGCCCATGTCGAGCTCGAAAAGAACGACATTCATCCAGGCGATCAGGTGTTGGTGCACAACCCGCCAACGAAAGTGGCCTATGGGCAGCATGTCAAGGTGGAGCGTCAGGCCACGATCACTCGTGCAAGTCGGCTGTCGCGCCTGTGGACCAAATTTATCGCGAGGTTTGAGCTTACAACCTTGTATGAGGTGAGCTTTTCACCGACACGATTTACCAAGTCGCGCCGTTATCCGCGACCGAACCGTTGATTGAAAAGGGGGAGAACATCATGAATACTATCGTTGCCGAGCTGCCATCACGGGCCATTGACACCAATGAAGCGACTGAGAGGGCGCTTGAGAGCACCATCCTGAATCCGCGGTTTTACACCACCGATTTCGAGGCCATTGACCGAATTAATGTTGACCATATTCGCCCCCAATGGGATGCCCTGATGGCGGAGTTTGCTGCTGATAAAAACAAAGACCATTTTCAGCGTCCGCCCGAGACCATCAACAAGGATTACTCGAATATTCCCGATGGCCTTTACCAAGAGTTCGTTGATTTCCTGATCAGCTCAGTCACCTCGGAATTCTCGGGCTGTGTGCTTTATGCAGAAATCAAGCGGCGTATCAAGAATGAAGACATGCGCAACCTGTTTGGCTATATGGCCCGCGATGAAAGCCGCCATGCCGGTTTCATTAACCAGTGGCTAAAGGATTTTGGCATTGGTGTTGACCTTGGGTTCTTAGCCAAGACCAAGAAGTACACCTATTTCCGGCCTAAATTCATCTACTACGCCACCTATCTTTCCGAAAAGATCGGCTACGCCCGTTACATCACGATTTACCGACAAATCGAGCGGCACCCTGAACTGAAGTTTCATCCGATCTTTGGCTGGTTTAAAGAGTGGTGCAATGATGAATTCCGCCATGGGGAAGCCTTCGCGATTCTCATGCGGGCCGATCCGAAGCTTTTGCAAGGCGTGAATCTCTTGTGGATTCGTTTCTTTCAGCTTGCGGTGTTTGCCACCATGTATGTGCGCGACCATGCGCGGCCTGAGTTTCATAAGGCGGTGGGGGTGGATCTTACAGATTACGACTTCGAGGTTTTTCGGGTCACTACTGAAATCTCGAAGCAGGTCTTTCCCGTCACATTAAATCTCGAGGACCCACGGCTGCATGCGGGCTTTGAAAAACTCTTGCAAATCTCTGATGAAGTCGCTGCTGCAAGAGAGCAAGGCGGGATTATCGGGGGCATCAAGCGCGCCTGGCATGGCCTTCGCGCGGTAGCAGTGTTTGCGCGTTTGTATTTGCTGCCTGCGAAATACGCTGAGCTTCCAAGAGAAGTTCGCGTAGCGCCAACTTGGTAAGCCCTGGATTAGCGATCTGCCAATGATCCTCGCGCTTGTTTTTACTGTCTTCGTTTGGTGGGTGAGCACCGGGGTCATTCTTTATCTCAATGGCATGCCCAGGGCCACCCATAAGTGGACGATGCTCGGCGCAACGCTGGTGCTCATTGCCGCCTTGGTCGCGCTTCGCAGCACGGCCCAGGTCACTGAGGTCTGGGCGGCCTATTGTGCATTTACCTCGGCCGTGCTGGTATGGGCCTGGCAGGAAATCGGCTTTCTATTGGGCTATGTCACGGGCTCTCGCAAGACTGAATGCCCCATGGGCGTTCGTGGCTGGCGGCGGTTTGGGTTTGCCGCTGAGGCGGTGGTGTATCACGAACTGGCGCTGATTGTGCTGGCCATTCTGATTTGGGCGGTCACATTTGATGGCCCGAATCAGATTGGGCTTTGGACTTATCTGGTGCTTTGGGCCATGCGTCAAAGCGCCAAGCTCAATGTCTATCTGGGTGTGCGCAATCTGAATGAAGACTTTCTGCCGCAGCATTTGAAATACATGCAAAGCTATTTTGTGCGCAAGCCCATGAATATGTTTTTGCCAATTTCGGTGCTCGTTTCTTCAGTGATTGCCATTCCGCTTTGGCAGTCGGTGCATGCGGCGGGCGCTGGCAGTTTTGAGGCCATTGGGCTCACGCTTGTTGCAACCCTCTTTTCATTGGCGATTCTTGAGCATCTCTTTTTGGTGATCCCGCTTCCCTTTGAAGCGCTCTGGAGATGGGGCCTGCGCTCTCGCGTAGCGAACTAAGCCCGACTTGGGTAATCTCTGCCCGTATGCATATTCGATTTGAAGGCTCCTCAGCCGGTGAAGTGACGGGCTCGCGTCACTATGTTGAAGCGCTTGTCCACGGCAAAGCCTGCCGATTTCTTGTGGACTGCGGCATGTTTCAAGGCGGCCGAGATGCTGATGAAAAAAATCTGCAGCCCTTTAAGGCGTCGCCTAGAGAAATTCAGTTTGTGGTGCTCACCCATGCCCACATTGACCACAGCGGCCTGCTTCCCAGGCTGTGCGCCCAGGGCTTTACAGGCCCGATTTACTGTACGCCCGCTACGCTCGATCTCTTGGAAGTCTTGCTCTTGGATAGCGCCCATATTCAGGCAGGTGAGCTTGCGAGAGCGCTGGATCGCAAAGAAAAGGGCAAGTGGCGCGGCGAGCTGCCCCAGCCTCTGTATTCCATTGGTGATGTTACTCGGTGCTTATCGCAGGTTCGCACCTTGGCCTATCGCAAGCCTTTTTCGCCAGTCTCAGGGGTGAGCCTTGAGTTTTTCGATGCAGGCCATATTCTTGGAGCGGCCTGCGCGGCCATTGAGATTGCTGAAGATGGCCTGCCCTCCGGCAGGAAAACAAAGCGACTGGTGTTTTCCGGTGATATTGGCACCCGTGATCGCCCAGTGATGAATGACCCCGAGCGCATTGATTCCACCGATGTGTTGGTGGTGGAGTCGACCTACGGCAACCGTTTGCATCGCACCCTCAAAGAAACTGAAGATGAGCTGGTGGAAGTGATTCAGCAGACTATTTCGCAAGGCGGCAATGTCGTGATGCCGGCTTTCGCTGTAGGCCGCACGCAAGAGGTGATTGCCATTTTGCTAAATTTGGTGCGGGCCAAACGCCTGCCGTTTCTCTCGGTGTTTGTGGATTCCCCCATGGCCACCCGCGCCTCGGAGATTACTCAGCAACACAGCAGGCTTTTGGATTCACAAACCCAGGAGCTTTATCAGTGGGCGCGCAAACACCCCGATGCCATGCGTGTGCGCTACATCACCGAAGTGAATGATTCGAAGACGCTCAACACAATCAAGTCCGGCGCGATCATTCTGTCGGCAAGCGGCATGTGTGAGGCCGGCCGCATCGTGCATCATTTGTTTTGGAATCTTCCAAGGCCGCAGTCGGCGATTGTGATTACGGGATACCAGGCTGCCGGCACGCGTGGCCGAAGCCTGGTGGATGGCGCCAAAGTCTTGCGGTTATTGGGCAAGGAGGTGCCCGTCAAAGCCTCGGTTCACACGCTGGGTGGGCTTTCTGCCCATGCAGACCAGGCCGATTTATTGTGGTGGTGCAAGGGCTTTCACGCGCAGCCCGCAAAGGTCTTCATTACCCACGGCGAGCCCGAGCCCGCACAGAATCTCGCCGATGTACTTAAGCAAGAACTTGGCTGGAACGCCGTGTTACCTAAGCGCGGCGAAATGTTTCCCTGTTGATTGCCACTGCGCTTTGCGCCTGGCAATGACGTTTTGACTTACTCCCCTTCAGGTTTTGGCACCGACAACACCCAGGCCTCGCCATCAAGCACTGTTTTGCCCGCGACTGAGCAAGTCGTTTGCAGGCGCACGCGATTTTTTTCTTTCACGATCTCCAGCACAGTCACCTTTGCCGTGAGTGTGTCGCCCGGATGCACGGGGGCCATGAACTTCATGAACTGACTTAAAAAAATCGTGCCCGGGCCCGGCAGGCGATTGGCAAGCACCGAGGAGATGACGCTTCCGGTGAGCATGCCATGCACAATGCGCGTGCCAAACCGGGTGGTCTTTGCATATTCTTCATCAAGGTGAATGGCGTTGGTATCCATGGACACCGCGGAAAACAGAATAATGTCGGTCTCGGTGATGGTTTTTGAGAGTTGCGCAGTCTGCCCAACAAACAACTCTTCCGTGTAAAAAGCCGGACGGAAAATAGTCATGAAACGAGCTCCCTGTAAAAGTGATGCTGTTAGAATCTAGCCTTGATAAAACCCTATGAGCAGGGCTTTTTGCAGCCGACCCATTTTACCTAAGCACTGCGCTTCGGTCTTCAAATGACAGACATCGTTGAGAATTTTCTCTTGACCTTATTCGGTACAGAGCTGCCCGTCTGGGCAAAGGCTATCGTCTCGCTGACCAATGTCTTCCTGATTCTGCTTGCCGCATGGCTCTTGCTAGGCTTTGTTCGTAGGGTCTTAAAAACGCTGGGTGGGCGCATGGCCGGCCGCAGCACCGATGTGGAAGACCAAAAACGCATCGAGACGCTCATGCGAGTGCTTCGTTATATTGCCAGCGTTGTGATTGGTGCGGTGATGGTGATGCTGGTGCTATCGGAGTTTGGCATCTCGATTGCACCAATTCTCGCCACCGCCGGCGTGGCGGGCCTGGCCATTGGCTTTGGCGCACAAAGCCTGGTGAAAGATTACTTCACTGGCTTTGTCATGATTTTGGAAAATCAGATTCATGTCGGTGATGTCATCGAAGTGGGTGGGAAGTCGGGCAAGGTCGAAGATGTGACCCTGCGTTACGTGCGCATGCGTGATGCCGATGGCACGGTTCACTTTGTTCCTAACGGAATCATTACAACGGTATCAAACCGAAGCCGATAGCAACACGGCTTGTAGATCTTGGCTTTTAGCCCCACCAGTAAAAAATCGCAACCAATACAGTGCCTGTGAGCAGTGCAGGTACAAGCCCGTTTTTTAGCTTGATCATGATTGCGAGTGCCAGGCCGGTTGCAATCAAACGCTCAGCGAGCCCGATTTCTGCAAGCAATCCAACAGGAAGCACAATGATTCGCACCACGAGCGCTGCTACCATGGCGTAGGTCACACAGGTGATCCACCGAAATAAGGGGCTATCCTGGGTGAGCTTTCCCGAGAGCAGCACCCCAAGGGCACGCCAGGCATAGGTGCCCGCAACCGCAAGGCCAAGGATGAGCCAGACCCACCATGCCGATGTTTTGGGAAGGGTGATCAGGCCTTCCATTTGCGAACGACTCCTTCAAGCACAAATGCAAGGCTTCCGCCGACAAGGCCGCAGATCACAATGCTCCAGCCTGGCGAATAGGCATACACAATAGGCCCGCTGATGCCGCCGAAAATCAAGGCCAGCTGGCTTGCACGTGATCGAACCTCGGTAAAACTCAGCAGAAAAAACAAGGGATTGAGCATGATCAGCCCAACCGTAATGGGGGTCGGCAAATAGCCTGCCATGAGAAAGCCCAGCGCAGTTCCGGGAAGGCTCATGCTCCAGCAGGCAAGACCAAAACCCGTGAGATACGCCATGCGTCGCGAGGGTTCGATCCGATCAAACTCTCGCATCATCACAGCCCAGCTGGTCATGGCAATGAAATGCGCGACACCGTAGAGCCATGGTTTGCGATCTTCACGGGGAATTTGCGGCACCAGGGTGAGCACCATGGGCAAAAACCTTGTCGCGGTCAGCATGGTGGCCAGAGCAATTGCTGCGCCGGAGGCGCCCAGTGCAATCATTTCTACGAACACGACTTGCCCGGGCAAGGCAAACATCAGGACGCTGATCGATGTTGTAAAGGAAAGCGACAAGCCGCTGGCGTTCCCAAGGGCCCCAAACCCTACCATGCCCGCAAATAATATTGCGGCTGGAACTCCAAAGGCGTTGCGAAGGCCTAAGCGAAATGCATCTCGGTTGCTGGCCATATCTGGGAAAGGCATGACCGTATTGTAGGATGCCGGATAATTCCACAATGAAAATCTTCTCCGCCCTCTACGACCGGGTCATGTCTTGGTCGCGTCACCCTAAAGCACCGTGGTTTTTGGGCGTATTGAGTTTTACGGAGTCTTCTTTTTTCCCCATACCGCCCGATGTAATGTTGGCGCCAATGAGCTTGGCTCAGCCCCATCGGGCTTGGTGGTTTGCCACGATCACGACAGTCACTTCGGTTGCAGGCGGCGTGTTTGGCTATGTGATTGGCATGTATTTCTTTGAGCTCATCAAGGTTTGGCTTGAAGGCTCATCGTATTGGCAGCCTTTTTTACAGGCCCAGCAATGGTTCGATGAGTGGGGTTTTTGGGCCATCTTTATCGCAGGTTTTTCTCCCATCCCGTATAAGGCATTCACGATTGCTGCTGGCGTAGTGGGCATGCCATTGCTGCCTTTTGTCGTAGCATCTTTTTTTGGCAGGGGCGGCCGGTTTTATCTGGTGGCGGGCCTCATGAAGTGGGGAGGCCCAAAAATGGAAAGCCAGCTCAAGCAGCATGTTGATGTGCTTGGCTGGCTTTTTGTGGTGCTTGTTATTGTTGTGCTTTATTTGTCGCGATAGTTATCGTGGCAGGCCTTGCAGGCCTGGCCCGTTGCGCCAAATGCTTTTTTGATCTGATCAAGATTGCCAGACTTGGCTGCCGCATCGAGATCTGCGGTTGCTTTCATGAGTCTGTCTGCACCGGCTTTCACTTTATCCATTTCTTTGAAAGCGATGGGCTTGGTTTTGCCGCCCTCGGTTCCCGGGCCAAAAGCCTCCCAGGGCAGGGCTGACAGCGTGCTGATTAACGCTGCGCTTTTTCTCACATCTTCTGCCTTAAAAGGCGTCTCACCTTTGGTGACTGCGCCGATACGGGCCATATGGGCGCCCATGAGCGCAAAGGCGCTTTGACGGTACTTGATGGCATCTTCTGCTTTTGCGAATTGGGCATTTGCAGTGAGTGGAACTGCAGCGGCAAGACAGGCAGCGATGCCAAGCGA
Organism: uncultured Burkholderiaceae bacterium; assembly: GCA_964582195.1. Classification (GTDB taxonomy): domain Bacteria; phylum Pseudomonadota; class Gammaproteobacteria; order Burkholderiales; family Burkholderiaceae_A; genus Lacustribacter. The sequence goes on from CAZOQN010000002.1 coordinate 40,655, forward strand.
TACTGAGGATTTGAGTTTCATTGATTTTTCTCCTTGTTTGAATTGCCTTGTGAGACTACCCACCAAACACCAAGAACGGTGAGCAGGGTTCCCGTGACGGTCAAAAGTGTAATCGGTTCATTAAAAAGGATCCACGCCATGATGGCTGTTGTGGGCGGCGTGAGATACAACAGGCTTGTGACTTTTGTGGCGGCGCCTTCACGAATCATGATGAATAAAAGCGAGATCGCGCCAATGGAGAGCCCGAAAATAGCCCAGACAAGGGCGCCAATCATTTCCGGGTGCCAAGTGATCTCGCGAGTCTCAAACAAGAACATGAAGGGCAGACAGGCAAGTGCCGAAACAGCAAACTGAATGGTGGACCCTGTGCGCAAATCAAAGCTTGGGCAGAATTTTTTCTGATACAGCGTGCCAACGGTGATGCATGCCAGGGCCAGGCTGGCCAGCCCAAGGCTTAGCCACGATAGGTTGGTGATGGAGAGCTTGGCCCACACCACCAAGGTAACCCCCGAGAGTCCCAGCAGTAGCCCCGCCCACTGCCGAGCGGTGACTCGTTCGGCGATGTAGGCGGAAAACCAGGCCGTGATTATGGGCTGAAGGCCCACGATCAGGGCGACAAGGCCCGCGGACATGCCGTGTCTGACAGCCGCCCAAACCCCGCCCAGATAGCCCGCCTGAAGCAGCAGGCCCGCCACCGCAATATGACGCGCCTGAGAGGCGCTAGGCCACTCGGCCTTCATGAGCGCAATGGCTGGCAGCATGATCAGCAGAACTCCGGTAAACCGCAGAAATGAAAACGTCATGGGCTCGGAGTGCGGCATGCCGTAGCGGGCAATAATGAAGCCGGTGCTCCAAAGCAGCACGAAAGTGATGGGGATCAGGCGATGGGTATGCGCATTCATAGTGCCGATTCTTGGTGTTTTGGCTCCAACATCGGTGATAATGCCTGAATGAGTTTTGAACACTTTGGCCTGCACGCCGATTTGATGCGGGCAATCGCCGAGGCGGGCTACACCACGCCCACTCCCATTCAGGCCCAGGCCATTCCGGTTGTGATCGACGGCAAGGATGTCATGGGTGCCGCGCAAACCGGCACGGGTAAGACGGCCGCCTTTACGCTGCCGATCCTTCAGCGATTAATTCCTTTTGCAAGCACCAGCACTTCGCCCGCACGTCACCCCGTGCGGGCCCTGATGCTCGCGCCCACCCGAGAGCTCGCCGACCAGATTGCGCAAAACGTGAGCCAATACGCCAAGTATGTGCCGCTGAAAAGCGCGGTGGTTTTTGGCGGCATGGACATGGCGCCGCAGACAGCCGCCTTGCGATCAGGCGTTGAAATTCTGATTGCGACACCGGGGCGCCTCTTGGATCACGTGCAGCAGAAAACTGTCTCGCTTTCTTCGGTGTCGGTGCTTGTTCTGGATGAGGCCGATCGCATGTTGGATATGGGCTTTTTGCCTGACTTGCAGCGCATCGTGAACCTGCTGCCCAAACAGCGACAAAGCCTTTTGTTTTCAGCAACCTTTTCGCCGGAAATACGCAAGCTTGCCAAAACTTTTTTGAATGATTCGCCCGTGGTCATTGAGGTGGCGGCGCGCAATGCCACCGCAGAAAATGTATCCCAAGTCATCTATGAAGTAGATCGCGTGGATGCCAAGCGGGCAGCGGTTGCGCAGATTATCAAGTCGCAAGGCCTGCGTCAGGTGATTGTGTTTACCAACACCAAAATCGGCGCGAGCCGACTGGCCCGGGAATTGGTCAAAGAGGGCATTCCTGCCGATGCCATTCACGGCGATAAATCACAAGGCGAGCGGCTTGCAACGCTTGAGAAGTTTAAAAAGGGCGAAGTGGAGGTGATGGTCGCCACCGATGTGGCGGCTCGCGGCTTGGATATTGCCGAACTTCCTGCCGTGATTAATTTTGATTTGCCGTATTCGCCGGAAGACTACGTCCACCGCATTGGCCGCACGGGCCGTGCAGGCGCCTCTGGCCGCGCAATGTCGCTCATGGTGCCCGCAGACGCGCGATTGCTTGCTGATATTGAGAAGCTGGTGAAGAAAGCCATTGTGCGTGAACGCTTGGAAGTCCAGGGCAGACGCACCGAGTCTCGGCCTGAGGGGCGAAGCGAGCGGGGTGAGCGCAGTGAGCGCAGCGCCCGCCCTGTGCGTGAGGAGCGCGAAAGCCGCGTGCAAATTCCAGCAGCCCGAAAGCCGCGGCTGCCTGATGACCCAATTTTTTCCCAGCCTTATGAGCCTAAAGCGTCGGGCTCGGTCTCAGATGTTGCTGCTGCAGCGGTCAAGCCCGCAGAAAGCGATAAGTCGATTATTCCAGGCATTCGCCGCGCAGCGCGAGCAGTCCCCGCAATTCTGGGCGGCAAGAAGAAGTAGATCGTCATTGCGAGCGGCCTTAGCCGCGTGGCAATCTGGTTTGGCGAATCAAGCGCTCCCAGGTAGGCCGCACACGGGCAACCCAACGGACATTCATCATCAGCTCAAGGTGCGACCAGGCAAACTCCAGCTGCATGCGAATCTTCTCTGGCTCATCAATTCGAAGTGCGGGAGCCAGAGTCTGTTTTGAAAGCTTCTCGCCCTGATCGTTTTTTACAATGGGCACATGCTGCACCGGGAGCTGTGAAAACCCGAGGGCATCACGCAGTGCAGTATGCCTTGGCGCAGCCTCCAAAAGATCATAGCCGCGCATCACATGGCTGATGCCTTGATAGGCATCGTCGACGACGACTGCCAAGTGGTAAGCCCAGAATCCATCGGCGCGACGCAGCACAAAATCATCGCCATTTTCATTTCTGAAACGCCAGGAGGTTCCCGCGTTGTCAGTAAGCCGAAATACTTCCGTTGCATTTTGTAATGGCAAAATATCGATCTCTTTGGGCCGGCAGTAGCCTGGGTAAATAATTTCACCGTCGGGGTTGTAACGGGTCTTGCCGTGATCGATGGCGTACTGAAGTTTTTTTCTGGAACAGCTGCAGGGGTAGGCCAAGCCAGCGGCAATCAGTTTTTCTAAGGCTTGGCGATACGCTTCATGCCGTTTGTGCTGAAACAGCACGCCTTGTGTATCGGCCTCTGGTCCGCGCCAGAAATCCCACTCAAGCCCGTGGGCGCTTAGTTGTGCCTTAATCAGTTCCGCCGCACCTTCTTCTTCCCGCGGCGGGTCGAGATCCTCGATGCGTAAATACCACCGATACCCATTCGTGCGGGCATCGAGCCAGCTTGCAAGCGCCGTGACTAGCGAGCCCATGTGCAATGGGCCGGTTGGCGAAGGAGCAAAACGTCCGCTGGCAGGTAATCGCATAAGTGAGACTTAAGAAATCTCCTGGAAGCTTTCCTTGGCAGCGATCAAGGTGTGTTCAATAGGCTCGCCCTCGTGGGCAATTGATAGAAAGCCTGCCTCAAAAGCAGACGGCGCAAGATAAACGCCTCGCGTCAGCATGGCATGGAAAAATTTGTTGAACTTGTCTCGATCAGATGAATTGACATCTTCAAAGGTAGAGGGTGTTTGTTTGCTGAAATAAATGCCGAACATGCCGCCTACGCTGTCGGTACAGAAATTTTCTTCGCCGCACTCACGGGCAACCTTCTGCAGACTCTGCATCAGGCCTGCAGTAATTGCGGTAAGTTTTTCGTAAAAGCCGGGCGCACTCACAATTTTGAGCGTGGCCAACCCTGCAGCAACCGCTACCGGGTTTCCGGAAAGCGTTCCCGCCTGATAGACCGGCCCCAAGGGGGCAACGCACTGCATGATGTCTTTTCGGCCGCCAAAGGCCCCCAAAGGCATGCCGCCCCCAATGACCTTGCCAAGCGTCGTGAGGTCAGGCGTTACGCCCGATAAGCCTTGAACGCCGCGCGCGCCCACCCGAAAGCCCGTCATCACTTCATCAAAAATCAATACCGCACCATGGGCCGAGCATTCCTGGCGTAATGTTTCCAAAAATCCTTTAATGGGCTTTACCAGATTCATATTGCCGGCCACGGGCTCGACAATCACGCCGGCAATGTCTTTGCCAAATTCCGCGAAACATTTTTTCACGCCCTCGATATCGTTGTAATTGAGCACGATGGTTTCAGCGGCAAAGCTTTCCGGCACGCCTGCAGAAGTGGGGTTTCCAAAAGTTAATAGGCCCGAGCCCGCCTTCACCAAGAGGCTATCGACATGCCCGTGATAACAGCCTTCAAACTTAATGATCTTGCTGCGATTGGTGTAGCCACGGGCCACACGAATGGCCGACATCGTCGCCTCGGTGCCGCTTGACGTGAGCCGCATCATTTCCATGGAAGGCAAATGGTCTCTCACCCACTCCGCAAGTGTGACTTCAGCGGCGGTGGGCGCACCGAATGAGAGCCCGTGCTCAGCCGCGTCTTTTACTGCCTTGATCACATCAGGGTGGGCATGGCCGACAATCGCTGGCCCCCAGGAACAGATGTAATCGACATAACGATTGCCATCAGCATCCCAGCCGTAGGGGCCTTTTGCCTTGGCGAAAAATCGGGGCGTGCCGCCTACCGATCGGAATGCCCGCACGGGGGAATTCACTCCGCCGGGAATGGTTTTTTGGGCTTGGGCAAAAAGGGCTTCACTACGCGAGGTGTTCTGCTGGGGCATGTCGGCCTTTCAAACGATCTGAGGATAAAATTTACGCCTTGCTAGTTTAACGAGAGACAAACCCGATATGAAAACCTATATGTGCCTGATCTGTGGCTGGATTTACGATGAAGCGAAAGGCTGGCCCGAGGATGGCATTGCACCGGGCACCAAGTGGGAAGATGTGCCAGTGACCTGGGCCTGCCCCGAATGCGGCGCACAAAAGTCTGATTTCGAGATGGTCGAGGTTTAGTACTCCGTCATTGCGAGCCTAGCGAAGTAATCTACTTGCGAAGCACTGAAAACCTCATCAAGGTCTTTTGCCGCGCCTGATCGTGATCGACGATGGGCCGCGGATACATTTCCCCGAGAACAACCCCTGCCGCTTGGAGCACCATCGGTGGCGCAGTCCAGGGGGCGTGAATAAACTTGTCGGGCAGCGCAGAAATTTCTGGCACATAGCGACGAATAAAGCTTCCTTTTTCATCAAAGCGCTCGCTTTGGCTGACGGGATTAAAAATTCGAAAATAGGGCTGGGCATCGCAGCCCGTCGATGCCGCCCACTGCCAGCCGCCGTTGTTGGCAGATAAATCAAAGTCATTGAGCTTCCAAGCGAAATAGTCTTCGCCACGACGCCAGTGAATGCCCAAATCCTTGGTCAAAAACGAAGCGACCACCATGCGCAACCGATTGTGCATATAGCCCGTCGCATTGAGCTGGCGCATGCCGGCATCCACAATGGGATAGCCGGTTTGGCCTTCGCGCCAGGCATCGAACCACTGGTCGGCCTCATCGCCTTCATGCCATTGAATACGATCGTATTCAGGCCGAAAGCTGCGTGACACCACATGCGGGTGGTGATGCAGGATCTGCATGTAAAAGTCGCGCCAGATCAATTCTGAAAGCCAGGTGCCTGCGCCTTCGGCATGCTTAGGGTCTCGAGATTGAACTTCGAGCGCAAACCGCACCAGCGAGCGAATGGAAATCGTGCCAAACCGCAGATGAACCGAGAGATAAGAGGGGCCTTTGATGCCTGGATAATCTCGTGCCATCTTGTACTGGGCAATGCGGGGCTTGAATTCCTCAAACAAGGCCTGGGCGCCAGATTCCGCCAGAGGGATTTTCATCTCGTATAAATTTCCTGCAGAAAATCCCATCACAGCCAAGCTTGGAATCTCTGTTGGCAGACCAGAGGGCAACTTGTTTGCGTCTAACAATCGGCTCGAAAAAGCCTTATTGACTGGCTGTCCCGGCTTGGGCTGGCCTGCCCCGGTCGGCCGCTCAGCGACATCGCTTGCTGATAATTTTTTTAGCCATGCATTTTTATACGGCGTGAAAACCGAGAAGGGTTTTCCTGCGCCAGTCAGCACCTCGCTACGCTCCAAAACGCACTGGTCTTTGACGCTCAAAGCCTCAATGCCAAGCGAGCCGAGCAGCTCAACAACCTTCGTATCTCGTTTCAGTGCGGCTGGCTCATCGTCTCTTGCAAATACAACACGCCCAGCCCCGAGGCGTTTTGCAAGGTTCGGAATGATTTCGATCGGATCGCCATAGCCAACAATCAAGGCCTTGCCGCTTGCAGCAAGGCGCTCGTGAATCTCAGTAACTGCAGTGTGGATGAAGGCCACACGTCGGTCGTCAACAGCGCCTGTTTTTTTCCATCCCGGCAGCGCATTCAGAATCGTGGTGTCAAACACAAACCCGAGCTGTACGGAGTCTTGGAATTCCAAGGCCTGGGCCAGCGCGGCATGATCGGAAAGCCTTAAATCTCTTCGAAGCCAAACCAGGGTGCAGGGTGTTTTTGACATGTCGCAAGCTCACAGGAGAAAGTGGCAAAAAATCACTACCGCAAGCTTAGCGCTTCGGGTTTAGAATGGCCCTCATGGATTCCCACTCTGCCGATGCGATGAATGTGGCTCACCATTATCTCGTGGCCATGCCCAGCCTGACTGACCCAAACTTTGGCGGGTCTGTGATCTATGTGGCCGAGCACACGCGAAAAGGCGCCATGGGCTTGGTTGTCAATCGCCCCTCAGATATGACGGTCTCAGACTTGTTGGATCGCATTGATCTTGGCGGCTCCGGGCCAGCCTCGAATTGGGCCATCGGTGCTGAGCCGGTCTACTTGGGGGGCCCGGTGAATACCGATCGTGGCTTTGTGCTGCATGAGCCCGTGGGCAAATGGAGCTCTACGCTCACGCTTTCTGATCAGCTGGGTCTGACCTCTTCCCGAGATATTTTGGAAGCCTGTGCACAAGGCGAGGCCCCCGGGCGGCTCTTCGTTTCCCTGGGCTACGCTGGCTGGGGTGAGGGGCAGCTCGATCAGGAGCTTGCGGCCAATTCATGGCTGACGGTGCCTGCCACCGACTTATCGCTTGTGTTTGATGTGCCTGCTGAGCAACGCTTTGCTTATGCGTTTAGCCTGCTCGGCGTTGACCCCATCCATTTCATGGGGGCGGCCGGGCATGCATGACCCGGCGCGTGGGGGTTCCACCCTCATGGCCTTTGATTTCGGTGAAAAGCGTATAGGGGTTGCCATCGGCAATCTGATTACCGGTGGCGCTCGTCCGCTGGCCGTGATTGAGCATGAGCGCAGGGAGGATCGTTTTGCTGCCATTGAAGCCTTGATCCGTGAGTGGGGCCCCGACCGGTTGGTAGTGGGCCTGCCGGTATACCCCGATGGCGCGACGCACCCGTTTTCTCAACGATGCCGTCGCTTTGCCAATCAGCTTGCTGGCCGCTTCGGCTTGCCGGTAAGCCTTGAAGACGAGCGATTCACCTCGGCCTTGGCGCCAAAGCCCGATCACATGATCGATGCCCAGGCGGCCGCCATACTTTTGCAAGGCGTTTTAGATACACTGTCGGCTCATGGCACAGTCAGTCCAAATTAATGCCAAGGGTGAGCTGCGACACCTGCTCACCACCGAGGGCATTCCCAAGGCCCTGATTCTTAAAATTCTTGACCGTGCTAAAACCTTTTTAAACCCCAACGATCCCACTGAAGTTATTAACGCACCGCTGCTCGAAGGCAAAAGCGTTTTTAATCTATTTTTTGAAAACTCCACGCGCACGGCAACGACCTTCGGCATTGCCGCTAAGCGTCTGTCGGCAGATGTCGTGAACCTGAACGTGCAGGCCTCAAGCACCGCTAAAGGCGAGTCGCTGCTTGATACGATCGATAACCTTGCGGCGATGAAGGCCGATATGTTTGTGGTGCGGCATAGCCAAAGCGGGGCGCCCTACCTGATTGCACGGCATATCAATAAAGTGGCTCCGCATATTCGCATCATGAACGCAGGCGATGGCCGGCACGCCCACCCCACTCAGGCCCTGCTCGATGCCTACACGATTCGCCATTTCAAAGGCGATTTTCATAACCTTCGTGTTGCGATTGTGGGCGATATTCTTCACTCTCGGGTCGCGCGGTCTAACATTCATGCGCTCACCACCTTAGGCGTTGCGGAGCTGCGCGCAATCGGCCCGCTCACGCTTTTGCCTTCTGGCCTGAAAGAGATGGGCGTGCATGTCTACACCGATCTCGAAGAAGGCCTCAAAGATGTCGATGTAGTCATTACCTTGCGACTACAAAACGAGCGCATGAGAGGCGCCTTGCTGCCCTCTACCCAAGAGTATTTCAAGCATTATGGGCTGACGCAAGAAAAACTCTGCGTGGCCAAGTCTGATGCGATTGTCATGCACCCTGGCCCCATGAACCGTGGCGTTGAGATCGACTCTTCAGTTGCCGATGGCGCTCAGTCAGTCATTCTTTCCCAGGTCACCTTTGGGATTGCTGTGCGCATGGCGGTAATGAGTATGCTTGCAGAGGTCACCCACTAATGGCTGCGACCCGCATGATGTCGGTGCCCGCGGTGCTGCCGCGTGTCTGCATTCGCGGCGGGCGTTTGATTGATCCTGCAAACAAGATCGATGGCTTGCATGATCTCTGGATTGCCGATGGCAGCCTTGTGGCCATCACCAAACCCGGTCAGGCCCTTGATGGCTTTGTGCCTGAAATCGAGATCAATGCCAGCGGAAATATTATCTGCCCGGGCTTGATCGACTTGTCTGCACGTTTGCGTGAGCCTGGCTTTGAGTACAAGGCCACGCTTGAATCAGAGATGCGGGCAGCGATTGCCGGCGGTGTCACGCGCCTGGTTTGCCCGCCCGATACCGACCCTCCGCTTGATGAGCCAGGCCTTGTGGAGATGCTCAAGCATCGTGCGCGAAATCTCACGCAGGCCCATGTGCATCCCTTGGGTGCGTTGACGGTGGGCCTAAAGGGAGAGCACCTCACGGAGATGGCCGAGCTACGCGAGGCCGGCTGTATCGGGTTTTCACAAGGCCCAATCCCGATTCAAAACACCCAGGTGCTAATGCGGGCCATGCAGTACGCCCGCACTTTTGATTTTGCGGTTTGGCTTTACCCCATGGACCCTTGGGTCGGCCGAACCGGCGTTGCTCACTCCGGCCCTGTTACAGGCCGCATGGGCCTGCCTGGGGTGCCGGTTGCCAATGAGACCATTGCTTTGCAAACCATCTTCGAGCTGATGCGGGTCACCGGCGCGCGCGTCCATGTCTGTCGATTGTCGTCTGCAGCAGGTATTGAGTTGGTGCGGCAGGCCAAGCGTGAGGGCCTAAGAATCACCGCGGATGTGGCGGTTCATCACCTACATCTGATTGATGTTGACATTGCAGACTTTGATCCGAACTACCGGGTGCTGCCGCCTTTTCGCAGCCAGCGCGACCGTGATGCAATTCGTGCAGGCCTTGCCGATGGCACGATTGATGTCATTTGTTCTGATCATGCGCCTGTCGATGAGGATGCCAAGCAGCTGCCCTTTGGCGAATCAGAGCCCGGGGTCACGGCGCTTGAGCTGTTCTTGCCCCTGGCGCTGAAATGGGCGCAGGAATCGAATACGCCGCTTGATCAGGCTTTGCGGTTGCTGACTGTGAATGCAGCGCAGGTTTTGGGAAGGGATGCCGGGCAGCTTTCCGTTGGCGCCCAGGCTGACATTTGCATATTTGACCCGCATGAATCGTGGCAGGTCAATGCCAAGAGTCTTTTTTCACAAGGTGCTAACACGCCTTATGTTGGCTTTGAAATTCAAGGCCGGGTCAATGTGGTCATGGTCGATGGCCGCTGTGTGTTTGATCGGCCAAGAGGCGGCTTCGTGACGGAGAGCCGGCAGCGCTCATGATGCGCGTCCTGTGGCGCTCGGCAGCGCTGATTGCGTTGCTGGCAGCCGGGCTGTTGATTCTTTTTACCTTTTATCGGTTTTTGTCCAAGGGCCGCCAGGCTAAAACTAAACAGGCCTGGTCATATCTTTTGGTGTGGGCCTGTGGCCTGCGCATTCGCGCGCATTCCGACCCATATGTGCACCTGGATCGGCCAGCCCTCATTGTGCTTAATCACGTATCGTGGCTCGATATTTTTATTGTGAATGCCGTGCTGCCGGCAACCTTTGTGGCCAAGTCGGAAATTCGCAGATGGCCCTTGGTGGGCTGGCTGGTGTCAGGCACAGGGACAATTTTTGTAGAGCGCGGCAGCCGACATGCGGTTCGTCACACCAATCGGGAGATCTTGCACAGATTTGCGCAAGGTGAGCATGTCGCGTTTTTTCCGGAGGGCACGACCACCGATGGCGCAACGCTTTTGCCTTTCCATGCAAGCCTTTTTGCCGTTGCCCTGCCCGATGGGGATCACATCAAGCAAGGGGTCGTGATCATGCCGGCGGCGCTTTGCTACACACAGCATGGCGAGTTCTCCTCAATCCCTGCCTACATCGGGGATCAAACGCTTGTGAACTCTGTGATCAGGATTCTTGCGTCCAAGGGGCTTGAGGCAACACTGCATTGGCTCGACCCTCTGCCCAGTGCCGAGCATGGCATGACACGTCACCAACTGGCCCTGCAGGCTGAGGATAAGATTCGCAAGGCTTTGTGAGTTGTTAGTCGCTGCCTTGGGCCCTGCCTTCCAGGCTCGGTTGAATGAAAACTTTGTAGTCTTCGAGCCGAATCGCGGTGAGTTGCCCTCCCCAGACACAGCCCGTATCAAGCGCAACCACTTTGGGCTGCGCTATGAGGCCGAGTGTCGACCAGTGGCCAAACACAATTTGAGTGTTTTTTGTTTTTCTGTTTTTAAATTCAAACCAGGGCATGAGCTTTTGAGTCATGGGCTGCAGTTTTGCGTGATCAGGCGAGAGTTTGCATTTGTACTCAGGCGTGCCGTTGGGCTGCAGATAGCGCAGCCTGGTAAATGCACTTAGCGCCTCGCGCAGCTTGCGCTGGCCTTGCACGCCATCGGCCCAATGGGGCTTGGCCCCATGCACCATCTCGTTGAGAAAGTCTTTCCAATGCCGGCTTTTAAGCCGTAAAGAAAGTTGCTGTGAAAGCCTGAGTGCCTGGCTCAGATTCCATTGGGGTAACAGGCCCGCATGCACCATGGCAGTGTTGCCATTAATGTGAAGAAAGGGCTGCTTTCGCAGCCAGTCAATCAGGTCGTGGGCATCGGGGGCCCTTAAGATGCCAGTTAGGGTGTCGAGCTCTTGCGGCTTGCGTACGCCAGCAGCACGCGAGAGCAGATGCAAATCATGATTGCCCAGCACAAAGTGGCTGCGGCTACTTGCCGCCATGAGGGTGCGCAGGGTTTGTAGCGACTTGGGGCCGCGGTTGACGAGATCGCCGACAAACCAGAGCCGGTCTTTTTTTGCATCAAAAGGCAGCCGGGCAACCAGGGCATACAGGCTTTCGCAGCAGCCTTGAACATCACCAATTGCATATGTCGCCATGGGCGGGCACCTTAAAAAACATAGAATAAGCCTGATTTTCTCATTCAATCTGATTCAAGGAGCGCGCCTGTGGAGCCCGGCCAAAGCCATCACCCCGACCCGTCGATTTTCAAAGCCTACGACATTCGCGGAATTGTGGATGAGACCTTGACCGAGCCCACGGTCTTCCAGATCGGCGCTGCTTTGGGCGCCATGATTCGCGAGGCTGGCCGAGACGCTTGCGTGGTGGGCCGTGATGGCCGGCTTTCAGGGCCAAGGCTTGTGAGTGCCCTGTCGCAAGGACTCATGTCAGCAGGCATTCGTGTGATTGATGTTGGCCAGGTGCCCACACCCGTCGTGTACTACGCAACGGTGAAAACCGGGTGTGGCACAGGCGTTGCAGTGACCGGAAGCCATAACCCACCAAAGTACAACGGGCTCAAGATGATGGTGGCAGGCACCACGCTATGGGGCGATGCGATTCAGCAGATTTATCGGCGCATTCATTCCTTCACCGCGAGTCCGCCGAAGGCGGATGCAGCAGTCCCCGGCAATCCACTCCACGAACACCGTCCCGAAATCGCAAACGATTACCTTGCCGCAATCACCAGCGACATCAAGCTCTCCCGCCCCATGTCGATTGCCATTGATGCTGGCAATGGCGTGGCGGGCGGCTTGGCCCCGCAATTATTCGAGCAACTCGGCTGTAAAGTGAAGGCGCTTTACTGCGAGGTCGATGGAAATTTTCCAAACCATCATCCCGATCCCGCCCATGTTGAAAACCTGCAGGATCTGATTGCTGCAGTAAAAAACTCCGATGCTGAACTTGGCCTGGCCTTTGACGGCGATGGCGATCGTTTGGGCGTGGTCACTAAATCAGGAAAGATCATCTGGCCTGATCGACAGCTGATGCTGTATGCGCAAGATGTATTGCGCTCCCATCCTGGCGGGAAAATCATTTTTGATGTGAAGTGCACCCGCCATGTCGCTTCTTGGGTGCGGCAGCATGGCGGCGAGCCCTTAATGTGGAAGACCGGCCACTCGCTTATCAAAGCAAAGCTCAAAGAGACCGGCGCTCCGCTTGCCGGAGAGATGAGCGGCCATATCTTTTTCAATGATCGCTGGTTTGGCTTTGACGATGGTCTCTATACCGCAGCTCGCCTGTTGGAGATTTTGTCCCGTACCCAAAACCCATCGGCAGTGTTAGAGGCTTTGCCCGATTCCCCATCCACGCCAGAGCTGCAGCTGCCAACGCGGGAAGGGGAGAGCTTTGCACTGGTTGATCGTCTGCGGATCGAAGGTGAGTTTCCAACAGCGAGGGAGAAAATAACGATTGATGGCATTCGTGTCGAATACGCCGATGGCTTCGGCTTGGCGCGGCCTTCGAACACCACGCCCGTGGTGGTCTTGCGGTTTGAAGCCGATAATCCGCAGGCTTTAGCGAGAATTCAGTCGGAGTTTCGCGCAAACTTTCAAAGGCTTGCCCCAAGTGCGGCCCTGCCGTTTTAAAGCCCTGTGAGTCAATCACTGCTGCGGGTGCTGCTGATTAAGACAAGCTCCATGGGAGACTTGGTACACAGCCTTTCTGCCATTCAAGAGGCGGTGCAGGCACGCGGTGGTTTTCAGCTTGACTGGGTCTGCGAGGAGGCGTTTGCAGATATTCCGAAATTCGCGCCCTGCATTGACCGAATCATCCCGGTGGCGATTCGTCGCTGGCGAAAATCCTTGTTTGCTTCAACCACGCATGCGCAGATCAGTCGATTCAAGCGAATCTTGCAAGACCGCGAGTACGATGTCGTGATCGATGCTCAGGGTTTATTGAAAACCGCATGGATCACGCGGCTTGCAAGGTGCAAATACGCAAACCGTTGGGGCTATGACTGGGCCAGCGCCCGTGAGCCTTTGGCAAGCTTTGCAGTGAAACACAAGGTGAATGCGCCTGCAGGCATGCATGCTATCGAAAGGCTCAGGGTGTTGTTTGGGGCGGCTTTCGGTTTTACGCCACAAGGCGAGATACCGTCATTGCGAGGCCCCAAGAGGGCCGTGGCAATTGCCCGCGAAATCATGTTTTTTCATGCAACTTCGCGCATCGAAAAATCCTGGCCAATTGAGCATTGGATTGGGCTTGGATGCACGCTTGCAGCCGAGGGCTATCAGATTTTATTGCCTTGGGGTGTGGAGCAAGAGCGCGAGCACGCGGAAAAAATTGCGCATGGAATTGGCAAGCAAAACGCACAGGTGCTGCCAAAGCTCACGATCGCCGAGCTTGCAGAAAAACTTCAATACTGCGCAGGCGCCATCGGCGTTGACACGGGCCTGATGCACTTAAGTGTTGCCTTGGGCTGTCCTACGGTGGCGGTAATGAGCGCTTCGCATTTGCCGAAATTTTCCGCAGATCGATTTGCACCCACTTGGGCTTCCCATGCAAGAGTCGTCAAGCCCGCGCTACACGGCGAGCAGGCGATCTTGCCCGCCGATGTGCTGAGTGCGTGGAAGGAACTATCTTGAGCGCCAAGCAATTGGTGGCCCGCTGGGCCTACACGCTCTCGCTGCTGTGTCTCTTGCCTGTGTTGGCGGGCTACTTGATTTGGCGTGGCATCCGGCAGCCCGATTATTTCAAGTACTGGTCTGAGCGCTTCTTGGGCTTAGCAGTGCCCAGGCCAGCCCATGAGCCCGCCGATGGGCCTTTTGAAAACCAGAGCAATTGCAAAGTGCTTTGGATCCATGCCGTATCCGTGGGGGAGACCCGGGCTTGTGTGCCGCTGATTGAAAAATGGCTTTCGCAAGATCCAAGGCACCGTGTTGTGCTCACACACACTACGCCGACTGGCCGTGAGACAGGACGTGCTTTGCTTTCCAAATGGTTTGAGTCGCAAGGCCACCAGAGCTGCCGCATTGTTCAGCGCTACCTTCCCTATGATCTTCCTTGGTCCAATGCCTGGTTCTTGAATTGGGCCAAGCCTGCCCTTGGCATGCTGATGGAGACCGAGCTGTGGCCCAATCTGCTTGCGCAAGCACATGCTCGAAACATTCCGATTGTGTTGGCCAATGCGCGGCTATCATTGCGATCTGCAGAAAAACTTCAAGCCTTTCGATGGCTCGCTACGCCTGCGCTTTCAAGCCTTGCGGGCATTGCTGCGCAAACGCCAGACGATGCGAATCGCTTGGCGCAGGCTGCTGGCTTCTCACGCCGGCCCGAGGGCTCTCCTCGCAATGACATTGAAGTGACTGGCAACATGAAATTCGATGTTGACGTGCCGCAGTCCCAGCTTCACTTGGGCCAGCAATGGCGCGCACAATTGGGCAGCGGTAAAGTTTTTTTAGCTGCAAGTACCCGCGATGACGAAGAGCTTGAAATTCTGAAAGCTTGGGCATCTGTACGGCAAACGGGCGGGCTTGAAAATCGTCGTCTGCTGATCGTGCCCAGGCATCCGCAACGCTTTGATCGTGTGGCCCGTATGATTGAACTGCAAGGTTTTGTTCCCTTGCGACGGTCTCTCGATTGGCAGGAAATTGCGCAAAAAGCCGAGACGCACCCCGACCAATCAAGTGCCGTGTTGCTTGGCGACTCTCTGGGTGAAATGTTTGCTTACCTTCAGCTTGCCGAGGTTGTCTTGATCGGCGGCAGCATTCCCGCTTTGGGCGGACAAAACCCCATTGAGGCCTGCGCACTGGGTAAGCCTGTTTTCTTTGGGCCTCATATGTTTAATTTTTCCCAGATTGCGAAGGCGCTGCTTGAGTCGGGCGCAGGTGCAGAGGTGAGAACACCTTTGCAGTGGATTGGTGAGGCCGCAAGCCTCATGCGAGACCCAGTAGAGATGGAGAAGCGATCGCAGGCAGCAAGGGACTTTGCCAGTGCTCACCGGGGAGCGACTGAAAAAACCCTGGATTTCATCACCGCTATTTTGTCAGCAGGCCGTTGACAGTATCGATATCTTGCTCGCCAAGAGAGCCAGCAGCGGCCTTGAGCCTGAGTCCATTGAGCAATGTGTCGTAACGGGCTCTAGCGAGATTTTGCAATGTCGTGGTGAGTTGTTGCTGGGCGTTGAGTACATCAATATTAATTCGAACGCCCACCTCATAGCCTAGCTGGTTCGATTCCAAGGCAAGCCTGCTGGATTTTTCCGCGGCTTCATAGGCCTTCACTTCCGAGAGCCCTGCGAGAACGCTTAAAAATGCGGAGCGGGCCGTTTGCTCGGCGGTACGCCGGGCATTTTCCAGGTCAAAGTTTGACTTGTCGCGAAGCGCGCTGAGCTCCTTCGCTTTGTTAATGGCAATGCCGCCGCTAAAAAGCGGCAGCGTCATTTGAAGGCTGATTGTGTCGGTGTCGCTGTAGTCGCCGAGTGAGCCATCGGCACCTGTCGGGCTGCGGTATGGATCGACTCGGGTGCGCCTTGCGACCAGATCAACAGAGGGCAGGTTTTGTGCGGCCACAACACGGCGCAGCTCAAGTGTTGCGATCTGTGCATTAGATTGCGCAGACTGGACACGCAGGTTTGCCGAGCGGGCTTGCGCAACCCACTGATTGATGTCTGCAGGTTCCGGCGGGTTCAGCGTTAGGGCGTCTCTTAGGCCACGAAGTTGCTTTGGCGGGTTTTGGCCGACGAGCTGGGCCAAGGCGTTGCGCTTGACATCCAGGTCATTGAGAGCAGCAAATCTTCTTGCCGAGGCCAGATCGAACCGAGCCTGTGCCTCTTGTTGGTCGGTAATCGTTGCCGTGCCAACTTCAAAATTGCGTTTTGCCGATGCAAGCTGCTCGGTAATGGCCTTGAGCTCGGCTTCGATGCTTGCCAAAGTATCTTGTGCCAACAGCACAGAGAAGAAGGTTTCGGTGACGCGCAAAATAGAATCAATTCTGGCTTGCGCAAAACTCGCCTCGCCCGCACGGGAGCGCTCGCGTTCCTGGCTAAAGCTTGCCAGGGAATCGAGGCGGAAAATGGGCTGGGTCAGCGTGATGCTGTAGGTGTTTGCGTAGCGCCGCACGCCGGTGTCGGTTGGCGGGCTTGACACGCCATCGACATTTGTCTCATTGCTGGCACGGCTCGCGCTCGCAGAAGCGTTTGGCAGCAAGAGCCCCAAGCCCTGGGCTGCGCGGGTGGCATCGGCTTCGGCTTGCTTGCGGGCTGCAAGAAAAGTTGCATCGTACTCAAGCGCACTTCTTACCGCTGCAGAGAGATCGAACGCAGCGGCGGGAGCTCCCCAGATTGCTGCAGCGACTCCCAAAGATGAAATGAGACTAAAAGCGGAAACGCGATTTTTTTGGGGCATCTTCCAAGTACTTTGTAAGGGTTTCAAAAAGAACGGTCGTGCGAAGACCGTCGGCAATATTTCCTGCCGCTCTCTCGACGAGAATCGCCTGCATTGCAGGCGGCTCCCCGATGATGGCGACAAGCCTTCCTCCCGATTTGAGGCTTTGCATGAGGTGCTCTGGGACAGCCTGCAGCGCCCCAGAAATGACCACACAGTCAAAGCCGGTGTGGGCCCATCGTGGGCCCTCTGCCAAGCCATTTGCCTGTTGAATTTCTACGTTCGAAATTCCGGCTTTGGTTAAATTTTCCCGAGCCATGTCGGCCAGGCTCGAGTGCTTCTCGACGGACAGCACATTGGCAGCCACCTGGGCCAGCAAAGCGGCCATATGACCCGAGCCCGTGCCGATTTCGAGCACCCGGTCTGAGGGCGTGAGGTTGAGTTCTTGGAGCATGCGCGCCTCGATCTTGGGGGCCAACATCACTTGGCCTTCGGGCAAAGGAATTTCCATGTCGACAAAGGCCAGATGGCGGTGCTGGCTTGGCACAAAGTCTTCCCGATGAACGCGCTGCAGTATTTCCAAGACATTGGGATCCAGCACATTCCAAGGCCGGATTTGTTGCTCGATCATTTTCGAGCGAGCCATTTCAAAATCTAAGACTTCAGGACTCATGCACAGGGCTCCGAAATACAGCCCTGAGTCTAGCATCCCTGATTATCGGTGGGACACGCTGCTGACGATCATATGGATCGCCTCCCGAACAAAGCGCTCCTCGTTGATTGGCGGATCGCCATGAGCCAGCAAGGCATGGCGCCACAGCGAAAACCACGATAAAGGTGCAAGCAGTGCCTTGACCCGTTCGCGGCTCACATCACCGCAGACTTCGCCTCGGGCAACCCCTCGCTCAAGCACGTAGAGGAGGTGCTGATGAATGGGCCCCATCACCTCTTTCAGGTACGCCTTTGCAAGCAGCGGGAAGTTGTTCGACTCTGCAAGCACAACCCGCGCGATCAGATAAAGCTTCGAGGCAAGGAACTGCTCCCAACCCCAGCTCAGGAAATCACGAAGTACCTGCTCGGTGGGCAAGTGTTCAGGAATTTTTTGGTTTTCAGAAAGCACACTGAGCCAAGGATGTGCCTGGGCATGCACTACCGCCTCGAACAAATCCTGTTTGCTGGCGAAATAAAGGTAAACCGTTCCCTTTGATACGCCAGCAAGCGCAGCCACATCATCAAGCCGCGTCTGCGAATAGCCGTGTTCAGCGAAAAGGGATAAGGCAGCATCCAAGAGCTCTTGGGGTCGGGATTCTTTTCTGCGTTTCCAACGAGGAGATTTTTCGGCAGGTAATTCCTGCGGGGACATTACGATTTCCATCGGTCTGATTTTAATCACAGTGCATAATCACTCTTTTCATTTTTCTGTCCCCATTGTGCCCATGGAAACCCTGATCGATATGCTTCGCGACCTGCCAATTCTGGTGAAGGCCTTGATCATGGGCATTGTGGAGGGCCTTACGGAATTTGTGCCCGTGTCGTCTACAGGCCATCTCATCTTAGTCGGTGCGTTGATAGGCTTTGACGATGAAAAGGCGAAGGTCATTTACATTGCAATTCAAACTGGCGCGATGATCTCCGTCGTTTGGCTCTATCGTCAGCGTTTCATTCAAAACCTGAGGATGCAGTTTGTGCGGCACCTGCTGATTGCATTCATTCCCGCCGCAGTTTTGGGGTTTCTATTTGGCGGACTGATTAAGTCCTATCTCTTTTCGCCTGTTCCTGTGGCGACAGTTCTGATTGTCGGCGGATTCGTCATCTTATGGGTTGAGCGTTGGGTTGCTGCTAACCCTGACAGTGTGCGTGTTCAAAGTGTAGATGATCTCACTGATCGTGACGCATTTAAGCTGGGAATTGCCCAGGCGTTTGCCTTGATTCCTGGCACGAGCCGTTCTGGCGCAACGATTGTCGGGGGCATGATTTTCGGCTTGTCTCGCAAAGCGGCAACCGAATTTTCCTTCTTTCTTGCGGTGCCAACTCTCGTGGCAGCTGGTGCTTATGATCTTCTCAGGAACCGACATCTGCTGGATATTGCGGATGTGCCCATGTTCTCAGTAGGCCTTATCTCGGCCTTTATTACGGCCTTGATCATCATCCGTTGGCTAGTCCGCTGGGTGAGCACCCACAGCTTTAATGGCTTTGCCTATTATCGAATTGCCTTTGGGATATTAGTGCTGTTTGTTGCGCTCTAGCGTTTAGATTTTCTCGAATATCAAGTCGGCCACGGGGTTGCCAAGCCGCATGCCGCGCGCCTCAAATTTCGTTACGGGCCGCCAGTCGGGCCGAGGTGAAAAGCTTTGAGCTGAGCGGTTTTTGAGCTGAGGATGGGCCGAACAGACTCCAAGCATCTGGTCGGCGTAGTTGGGCCAGTCGGTGGCCATGTGAAGCACGCCGCCCGTTTTTAGCCGGGGAGCCAGCAGATCGAGAAATGCTGGTTGAATCAATCGCCGTTTGTGGTGACGCTTTTTAGGCCAGGGATCCGGAAAATAAATATGCACCGCATCAAGCGATTCAGGCTTGATCATGTTGCATAGCACCTCGACCACATCGTGCTCAATGATTCGGATGTTGAACAAACCCTGTTGCTCGATTCGTGCAAGGAGGCTGCCAAC
Organism: uncultured Burkholderiaceae bacterium; assembly: GCA_964582195.1. GTDB lineage: Bacteria > Pseudomonadota > Gammaproteobacteria > Burkholderiales > Burkholderiaceae_A > Lacustribacter. The sequence goes on from CAZOQN010000002.1 coordinate 59,931, forward strand.
GCCGGCTCGGTAGACCTCCGCGCCCAAAAGATTCCAGTCAGGATTAGCCTTGGCGATTGCGGCCGTGGTCTCGCCCATTCCAAAACCGATTTCGAGCACCGCACGCGCCTCGCGATTAAAAATTTCTTTGAAATCAATCAGTTCTGCACCATAAGGTACGCCCCATTTTGATAGGAGTTGCTGCCTTGCGGTGCGTTGAGACTCTGTAATGTGTCCGCTTCTTTTGACAAAACTGCGAATGTGGCGGCTTTTTGGTTCGTTCATTGGCGTTTTCTGCCTATTTTTGGGGCTTGCAGCCGGGAATTCCCTAGGCGCTATTTTTTTAATAACGAGAAGTATCGCTTGATTTTGCAAGGTCGACACCTGCTACACTAGTTCCTCGTTCCACCAACTTTAAAGAGTATTTATCACCATGAATAAAGCAGAACTCGTTGAAGCAGTTGCCAGCGCCACCGATTCTTCCAAGACCGCCGTTGATGAAATGCTAAATGCTACGATTGCAACAATCATCAAGGCAGTAACCAAAGGAGACAATGTGCAGTTGGTCGGCTTCGGAACTTTTGGTTCCGGAAAGCGTGCCGCTCGCACTGGTCGCAATCCTCGCACCGGTGAGGCGATCAAGATCGCTGCCGCTCGCACTGTGAAATTTACTGCAGGCAAAGCGTTTAAAGACGCAGTGAACAAGAAAAAGTAATTCTTCCAAGGAAGCGTTAAAGGCCCAGGAATTCCTGGGCTTTTTTATTTTCCGTCCTCGCGAGCCGAGCGACACTCTGAGCCCACCGCAGTTGGGCGTGAGGAGCGTGTCGATCCACCCGGCGGTATCCTTGCGCTCATGAATCCTCCCGTCGTCATCATCGGCGCTGGCCTAGCTGGCCTTACTGTAGCCCTTCAAATTGCAGACCATCGTCCTGTGGTGGTACTTGCCAAGCGGGCCCGCACCGAGTCGGCCACCGCCTGGGCACAGGGCGGTATCGTGGGGGTGCTTGATCAGGCCGACAGCATTGAGGCCCATGTGCATGACACCATGGAGGCCGGGGCAGGGCTTGTGGTGGGATCGACGGCCCGCTGGATTGCCGCCCAAAGCCCGAATGCGATTCAATGGTTGATCGACATGGGAGTCCCGTTTTCGAAGGATCCCAGCGGCCCCAAGGGCCTGCATCTGACCCGCGAGGGTGGCCACTCGGTTCGCCGAATTGCTCATGCCGCAGATGCCACCGGCCAGGCGATTCACGAAGCGCTTTTATCGCGCGCGCAATCCCATCCAAACATCACGATTCATGAGCACTGGATCGCGCTTGACCTTGTGACCAATCGTCACGTGCGGGCTGCCGGCCCGGAGCGTTGCCATGGTATTTATGTGTTCAATGTCGATGCGCATCGCGTCGAGTCGCTTGCGGCCAGTGCAGTGGTTCTCGCAAGTGGCGGTGTTGGCAAGGTCTATCGTTACACCAGCAACCCGGATACGGCGACTGGCGATGGGATTGCGATGGCTTGGCGGGCCGGTTGCCGAGTGGGCAATATGGAATTCATTCAGTTTCATCCCACCTGCCTGTACCACCCCCAAGATCGCACTTTTCTTGTCACTGAGGCCCTGCGCGGCGAGGGCGCAAAGCTGAAGCTTCCTGGCTTGCCTGAGCCCCAGGCGCGATTTATGTCCGCCCATGACTCGCGGGCTGAGCTGGCACCGCGCGACATTGTGGCCCGCGCGATCGACTTTGAGATGAAAAAACATGGCTTGGACTATGTCCATCTCGACGCAACTCATTTAGGCGAGGATTTTCTGAAGTTGCATTTCCCAACGGTGTATGCCCGCTGCCTTTGCCTGGGGATCAATATTGCAAAGGACCCGATACCCGTGGTGCCGGCAGCCCATTACGCTTGCGGCGGAGTCGTCACGGATTTATCGGGCCGCACTGATTTGAATAATTTGTATGCGGTCGGAGAGACTGCATACACTGGCCTACACGGCGCCAACCGCCTTGCGAGCAATTCTTTGCTGGAGTGCGTTGTGCTTGGGGCCGCTGCCGCCGAGCATATTCTCGGCCAGGCGGCTTTGCCCATTGCTGAGATTCCTGCTTGGGATGAGAGCCAGGTGGAAGACGCTGATGAACAGGTTGTGATTGCACATAACTGGGAAGAGCTTCGGCTCCTGATGTGGAATTATGTGGGCATTGTGCGCACGACCCGAAGGCTTGAGCGTGCCTTGCATCGAATTGAACTGCTGCAATCGGAAGTGCAGGAGTATTACGCTAACTTTCGTGTCACCAGCGACTTAATCGAATTACGAAATCTTCTGGTCTGTGCGGAGCTGATTGTGCGCTCTGCGCTTGATCGCAAAGAAAGCCGCGGCCTGCACTTTAGCCGCGATTACCCTCAGGCATGGCCTGTTTCTCAGCCGACAATTCTCTCGCCGTTGCGGGCGGTTACACGCAGCGAGTAGTCAATCGCTTCGATGTCCTTGGTGAGGCTGCCAATGGAAATTCTGTCTACGCCTGTTGCAGCGATGGCCTGCACGGTTTGAAAGCGAATTCCGCCAGAGGCCTCAACAACCGCGCGTCCACGTGTGAGGCTTACCGCCTTAAGCATGTCATCGAGACTGAAGTTATCGATCAGGATATTGTCCGCCCCGGCCGCTAGCGCTTCATCAAGCTCATGCAGGTTTTCTACTTCAATTTGAATGGACACGTTGGCGTTAAGGGCTCGCGCTTGGGCCATGGCTGCGGCGATTCCACCTGCAGCCATAATGTGGTTTTCTTTAATCAAAATTCCATCCCAAAGCGCAAGGCGCTGGTTGTTTCCACCGCCAATTCGCACAGCATATTTCTGTGCCTGTCGAAGGCCGGGAATCGTTTTGCGGGTGTCCATCACCAGGCACTGGCCACCCGGGGCAAGCGCCTGTGAGACCGCTTCGACATAGCGCCGGGTCTTCGTTGCAGTGGCGGACAGCAGCTGCAAGAAATTCATGGCGGAACGCTCGGCAGTCAGCAGCGCTCGGGCATGCCCGTGAATGCGACAGACAACAGAATCTTTTTCAAGCAATCCTCCTTCTGGCGCAAGCCACTCAATCTCTGTCGATGAATCCAGGGCCAGCATGCAGCCTTCAAACCATGGAATGCCACACAGCACTGCAGACTCGCGGACCTTCAATTCGGCATGAGCGTGCGTGTCGGGGGCAAGCAGCAGGGATGTCCAGTCGGCTTTACCGATATCTTCGGCAAGCGCATCGTGAATATTTCGGGCTAACGCCTGCTCAAGGGTCTCATTCAAGTCAAACATAGGCCAATTCAATCAGGCAGGAGGCGTCTTATGCCGCGCCAATTTTTGGAACGATCGCTGGGCCGTGGCCGCCTAGCTGGGCTGCAGTGAAAGCCAGCATGCGCTCAATGCAGTGCACGGCTTTTTCACGAATCGGCGGGGGTACATGAATTTCGCCACTGCCTTCAAGCAGACAACGCTTGATGCCGCGAAGGCCATTCATCGCCATCCAGGGGCAGTGGGCGCAGCTTTTGCAAGTTGCGCTTTCGCCTGCGGTTGGCGCTTCGATTAATTTCTTGCCCGGGGCGAGCTGCTGCATTCTGTGAAACAAGCCCTTGTCAGTCGCAATAATGTATTCCTGTGCGCTGCCCTGAATCACTGCTTTTAGCAGTGCAGTGGTGGAGCCCACAACATCGGCCTGCGCTGTAACGCCCGCAGGCGACTCGGGATGCACTAAAACAGCCGCATTAGGGTGGGCGCGTTTGAGCATGGCAAGCTCTTCGCTTTTGAACTCATTGTGCACGATGCAGTCGCCCTGCCACAGCAGCATGTCAGCGCCTGTTTGATCTTGAATATATTGTCCAAGGTGTCGATCGGGAGCCCAGAGGATTTTTTTGCCTTCTTCTTTTAAATGCTTAGCGATGGACAGTGCGCAAGAGCTCGTCACCATCCAGTCGGCCCTCGCCTTTACGGCCGCGCTGGTGTTGGCATAGACCACGACCGTCCGATCCGGGTGTGCATCGCAGAATCGGCTGAATTCCTGGGCAGGGCAGCCAAGGTCTAAAGAGCAAGTAGCCTCAAGCTCAGGCATGAGCACTCGTTTTTCTGGGCTTAGAATTTTGGCAGTCTCACCCATGAATCGCACACCTGCCACGATCAAGGTCTTTGCAGGGTGATCTCGTCCAAAGCGGGCCATCTCAAGGGAGTCGGCAACGCAGCCTCCGGTTTCGATAGCCAGGTCTTGTATGTCGCCATCGACATAGTAGTGGGCAACCAGCACAGCGTTATGGCTCGCAAGCAGCTCTCGAATCTCTTGGTAAGTTCTGAATTTTTCATCGGCCCCAAGCGCAGGCTCAACCTGGGCCCAGGCCTTGGCAATACAGGCCTTTCCGGGCTGGGTTTGCAGGGTGTAATCCACTTTGATGCGTTGGTTCATGATGCGATGGTATTAGGTTTTTGGAGCGGGTGAAGGGGATCGAACCCTCGTCTAAAGCTTGGGAAGCTTTCGTTCTGCCATTGAACTACACCCGCGAAAATATGTCCTAAAACGTGCCGCAAAAACGCTCTTTTTGGTAGGATCATGTTGCCCGTTTGGCGCCTAATCATTAGACCACAGAGTGAAATTCAAAATGTCCCACCTCAATGCCTGGCTCAACCTTCGCAAGCTCTTGGAAGTTATCAATGCTGAGACCGATTTAAAGGGCTTGGATTCGCGCACCCAGCGCCTACTGGAGTGGATTGTCACGAATTACTCTGCAGATCGGCCCACTTTCGTGCAGCATATCGTGATGAAGTCCGATGTCGCATCGCCCGCGACGATCCACAAAGGCCTTGCGATTCTCGAGCGGGAGGGCCTAATCTCGGTAATGGTCGATGAAGCAGATTCCCGCCGGAGAATCGTGACTCCTACCCCCCGTGCAAAAAAGCTCTTGGCCAAGCTCTCCGAAAGGGTCCAGGTCTGGGCGCAAACGATTCAGCACTGATTCTTGGGCCAGACTGACTTTCGCAAGATATTTCTTGGGTGGTGGCCTGCCCATGGGGCCCGATGGGCCCTCGCGTTTGCGGCGCTTTATGCGCTTTTATTTTTGCTCAATGACTTGTTGTCGAGTTGGTTTGATGTTGTTGATGATCGAATTGCTCTGGTGTTTCTGCCTGCCTTTGTGAGGGTGGCGGCTGTCGTCGTTGCAAAGCTGGCAGGAGTTGTGGGCCTGTTTATCGGCGCTTTCGTCATTTCCCTCCTTTACGGGGATTCGTTGGGCGTCGCCTTGGGCATCTCCTTGGTTTCGGCCTGTGGAATCCTCATTGCTTACCTGATTTTGTTACAAGCCATGGGCCTGAAATCCCTGCCGCTGTCGCTGCCTGTTTTGCTGATGCTTACTTTTCTCTATGCGCCCCTCAACGCTGTTTTGCACGCGCTTGCCTGGGACGGTTTTGGCCTGTCTGCAGGAATCACCGTTGTGGAAATTGCCTACATGATGTTGGGCGATTTAATGGGGGTAGTATTGATCTTTCTTTTGTTACGTATCGGAATGCGAGGCATCAACGCATTTAAACGCCCGGGCCGCGTCTGAGCCAGTCGAGCACTTCGAGGCTTTTTTGATCAAGTGCTGCGCCGTGATTCCGAGGGCTCAGGTTCCCTGTCTGCGGCGTTTTTGCAAGAAACTCAAGCGCTGCAGTTGCAATGGTTTTTCCAAGTTCAACACCCCATTGATCAAACGGATTGATGCCTGTGAGTGCGGCCATGCACTCAACACGGTGTTCCCAAAGCGCAATCAAGGCGCCCAATGACTTGGCGTCGAAACGATCAAGCATGAGCAAATTGACCGGGCGGCCGCCCCCACAGGATTTGCTAAGTTGTTTATTTTCGCTGCCCTCTGAGAGCGCCTGCGCCTGCGCGACTAGATTCGCGAGCAAGGCACGATGGCTGTCGCTGGCCGCATGAGCGGGTTCCACGACCCCAATCAGTTCAATGGCAACGCCGTGCGCACCCTGATGCAATAATTGAAAAAAAGCGTGCTGGGCATTGGTGCCGACATCTCCCCAGAGAATCGGGCAGGCCGGGCCTTCAATCGGCTGCTCAGATGAATCAACCCGTTTGCCGAGTGATTCCATCCATAGCTGATTCAGATAAGGCACCAGCATTTGTAATCGGCTGTCATACGCCGATACCATCAGGCTTGGGAGCTTGCGTTGACGAAGATTATGAAGATCGATGACTGCGAAAATAGCAGCCAAGTTCTTATGGGGCGGCTCTTGAAAAAAGTGCGCATCAAACATCAGCCCGCCCTCAATGAACTCATCAATTTTGGCGTTTCCTAGCGCAATTCTTGCGGTGAGTGACACAGGCCCCCAAATGGAGAAACGCCCGCCGATGCTCTCGTCGATCCAGAGGCTTTGGCCTGCAGGAACCCCCAATTCAGCAGCCCGATCTAGCCGTTGTGTCACGGCAATGCAGTTGCGCTCGGGCTGCGAAATGCCAGCAGCGCGCATCCACCGCAGCACATGCTGGGCGTTGAGAGTGGTCTCTTGTGTGGCAAAGGACTTGCTGGCGATGACTACTAAGGTCTCATGCGGGTCGAGTCGTGCAATGGTGTGAGCAAGCGCGTGATAGTCGAGGTTTGAGACAAACTCGACTGCGATTTCATTTTCGCCACCCTCTGTGTCCAATGCGTTCATCAAAAGCTTGGGGCCTACGTCTGAGCCGCCGATTCCTAAATGCAGCACCGATTTAAAGCGGCGACCCGAGCTAGATTTCAGCGATCCCTCGCGGATTTGATCTGCAAGGAGGCGGCAGTGTTCATGGACGGCCTGCATTTTGGGCAGCAAGTCCTCTCCGTCAGGCGCGAAGTCATTGATGCTGCCTGAGACCGAGGGGTGACGGGCGGACGCGCGTAGGGCCCAATGCCCTGCGGCTCGGTTTTCAGAGACATTGATTTTTTGAGCCTGGAGAATTTTCTGCCGAAAATTTTCTATTCGCTCGCAAGCCCACTGGCCTTGTGCCAAAGGCTTGAGTATTTCACAGGTTTCGTTTTCGCTACGTGACTGCCGTCCGAGATACAGAGCCATCGCGGGCGCATAGCGCCATGCGTTAAATGCGTCCATCTCGCAATTGTAGGGCGTAGCTTGCCTGCCAGCGGTGCCCACACTTTTTGCACTCGCAGCCCAAAAGCCGTTCGCTCAAATCTGGGCTGCTGCGCTCGTCAAAAATTCGAATGGACCCGTAGCGCTTGCACTGCGCACAGACGGCCTGTCGGCTTACGCTTTCGGCAATGATCAGAATGCCGATGAACTGCAGCCATGCCCAGCCCGTGACGCAGAGCAGTGCAAAGCATGCTGCGAGGTTTATCCATCGGCCAAAACCGACAGATGGATTCAGCACCCCTTCCAGCAACGCTAAAGCCGCCACCAAGCATAAGACCCCAAGGGCGAGATAGCCGAAGCTTCGGGCTAGCTCGTACTCGTGCCATCGGCGAAAACCAGACTGATTGATCTTTTCTGCGACGGGCATCGACTTCCCTAGCGGCGACTCATGCACGCTTGTTTTCTGATGGCAGCTATCTGTTGAGGCTCGGCATCCGAGTTGATCGCTGCCTCTGCGGCTCGGACGTTATCTTTGAGCTTTACGAGCAAGCGATTGACAAGGGGATGGCTTGGATCAAGCGACCGGATCTGTCCAGAGTAGACCAAAGTATGTTCTTTTTCGGCTTGCTCAAGTTGTAGCTTTGCTTGCTGCAGACAGGCCGACTGATCATCTCTCGCGACGGTTCGGCAGGAGGCGCGTCGCTCTGCCGCCCATTGAATCCAGGCAATTGCCTGCTGTTGTTCGTCATCGCAAACGCGCTCACGCTGACCGAGAGCCGGCAAGGCGATGCAGAGGCAAGATAGGCCAATAACAACAGGTTTGATCTTCACGGATGAAGTTTGCGCTTAAACCGAAATTCTCTCAATACGCTGCCTTGAGAGGTTCAGAGGTCTTTAAGAATCACCAGCGCGCGTGCAGGCTTGGCTTGATCGACTAAAAATCTCTCGACGTTCACTTCTTGGCCATCGATTATGAGCTTGGCGGTGGAGGGTCTTCCGAAGGCGACTGCCGCAGTAGACTGGGCATCAAACTGCACGACCTCCCCAGCCTGAGGCCTGAGATTTGTCTTATTGCCGTCTTTGCCAACAATCTGTATCCATGTTGAATTTTGGTTCACAAAACTGCTGCCAGTTGCCGCGGAAGCAGATGCAGGCGAAGGTATCGGCGCAGGGGCGGCCGGCGGAGCAGTAACCGCAGCGGGGGTAGTAACCGCAGCGGGTGCAGGTGCGACAGCAGAGGGTGCAACCGCAGCAGGAGCAACCGCAGCAGGAGCAACCGCAGCAGGAGCAGTGATTGCAGCCGAGGGTGGGTTAGAAATGGGGGCAGCGGCAGGCGTTGTGACAGAGGCTTCGTTAACCGGCATTTGGGTCAAGTTCCGCTCGGGCTGAAGCAGAACAATCACAATAACGAAGGCGGACACACCCACCGAGACGGCGGCCGTAATCCAGGTCTTGCGTGGTGGAGATGCGTCCTGTGGTGACGGGTCGCGGGGCGCCTGTATTTTTACGGGCGGTTCGATCGGCGGCGCTTGTTGTGTCTTTTCCACCGACGGAGGCAGTTCGATTCCGAGAAACTCTGCGTAGCGGCGTGTAGCTTGTAAATAGAAATGATGGTTATAGAAAGCTGCTGTTTCCCCTTGCTCAAGCAGACGCAGTTGGCTCGGGGATAAGGCTATTTTTAGAGCGATTTCGGTGACTTCAAGCGAGCGCTCTTCCCTCGCTGACTTCAGTAGCGACCCGACCTGTTTTGAATATGCTGGCGAAATAGCGGGAAAAGACATGGGAGAGCCCGACGGTCTCATCAAAATAGAGCTGCCGAGTCTCCCATAAACATATCGACATCACAATTCGGGGTTTGCAGAATCAACGCCAGCCTGCCCGATCGATAATTCTGGCGGCAGCAGGCTGGCTCTTGCCAATGGCACCAATTGAGAGCGGGTCTGCTTTGAACTTGCCAAGGCCCTCAAGCTCAGGATTGTCGATGCGAACGCCTGCTATCGCGGGCCATTCATTATTGGCGTTAGCAAGTTGGGCCTGAGCGCTGGGCGAAGCTAAAAATTCAAGGAATCGGCGGGCATTGTCGGGGTTGGGAGCATAGCGAGCAATACCGCCACCGCTGACATTGACATGTGTGCCCGTGGTTAACTGGTTAGGCCAAATGATGCCCAAAGCTTGTGCAGCTGCCTTTTCCTCTGGTTTATTCGATTTCAAAAGCCGCACTAGGTAGTAAGAGTTCGTGAGCGCAACAGCGCATTCCCCCGACATTACGCCACGAATCTGGTCTGTATCCCCGCCGCGCGGCGTTCTTGCTAAATTGGCCACAACGCCATTGGCCCAGGCCTGGGCTTTGGCCTCTCCCTGATGTTCAATAATCGAAGCGAGCAGGGAGAGCATGTAAGGGTGGGTGCCCGAACGGGTGCAGACCATGCCTTTGAATTCCGGCTTGGCAAGATCCTCATAACTTTTGATCTGGCCTGGTTTGATTTTAGTTTTGTCATACACAAACAGCCTTGCGCGCGTGGTAAATCCAAACCAAAGGTCATCGGCCTGCATTTTCGCGGGTAGTGCTTTTGCGAGGGCGACTGACTTGGCGGGCTGGAAAAGCCCTTCGGTCTGCGCCCGCCAGAGCCTGGCCGCATCCACAAGCAAAATCACGTCGGCAGGCGACGCCTTGCCCTCACTTCGAAGTCTCTCAAGTAGCGCTTCATCACCCGCTTGAATCTGATTGACCTTGATTCCCGTTTGCTTGGTGAATTCGGCATAGAGCAGATCATCGCTCTGGTAATGCCTTGCGGAGTAGAGGTTCAAGACCTTCGACTGTGCATAGGCGCTACCAGGGCTTCCGCTCATCAGCACGGGCAGTGCAATCACGGAAAGGATTGCGGAGCCGAGTAATCGACGCAGTATCTTGGTGGGTGTTGTGGCTTTGATTGACATGATGTGATGGGTCCTTTCGATATCGCCACTGCCTGAAGTCGGCGGGCTTGATGAGAATAATAATAGTAATGATTCTCGTTTGCAAAAAAAGAGCGGGGGGCTGTGGGATTTTGGCGTCATAGACAGCCGGAATCTGAAAAAGTGTCAATTTTTTTTGACAATGACAAATGTCAGGCGTAAATTACACCCACTAGCGGTACGGAATTAAAAAAACCCTCGTGCGGGTTTAGCACGAAACGAGGTCTTTCAAAGGAGAACGACGATGGCAGACCCAAACAAAGTATGGCCTACAGGCCTTACGGAAGCTGAGTCAGAAGAGATTCATCGTAACCTGATTCAGGGCACACAGATCTTCGGCATGATTGCGGTTCTTGCCCATCTGTTGGCTTATATCTATTCACCATGGCTAGGCTAGGAGCGAATCATGATCTACGGAAAAATTTGGTGTGTAGTCAAGCCTTCGGTTGGCATTCCAATGTTTTTGAGTGCCGTGGCGATTGGCTCGTTTCTGGTCCACGTTATGCTTGTGACCAATACGACCTGGATTAAAGATTTTCTCAATGGCACGCCTGCAAAAGTTGAGGCGCCAGCGCCCGCTAAGAAGTAAGGAAGTGTGTTTCTGAGGGTTCCAGGGCCATATGGTCTTGGAACCTTTTTTAATTTCCGGTTGATATTCGCTCGAAGTAGCCGCTGTGAATCGAATTAGCCGATCCCTTATCTCTGCCTGGGGCTCTGTGGGGCCTCGGTTTCTTCCTTTTGCCGATGCTGCCACGCCAGAGCTTCCGCTCTCGCGTTTATTGCGCTTGTCTTTGTTTCAGGTCTCGGTGGGCATGGCTTTGGTCCTGCTGGTGGGCACACTGAACCGGGTCATGATTGTTGAATTGGGCGTGCCCGCATCGTTGGTGGCCATCATGGTTGCCTTACCGATTTTGTTTGCGCCCTTTCGTGCTCTGATTGGGTTTAAGTCGGACATCCATCGGTGCGAGCTTGGTTGGCGAAGAGTGCCTTACATTTGGATGGGCACAATGCTTCAGTTTGGCGGCCTTGCCATCATGCCGTTTGCTTTGCTAGTGCTGGCGGGCAAAGGTGCCGCTGCCGATGCGCCTGCCTGGATCGGCATGATGGGCGCGGCTATTGCCTTTTTGTTGGTGGGTGCTGGACTGCACACGACGCAAACCGTGGGCTTAGCTTTGGCCACGGACCTGGCGCCCCCAGAGGCACAGCCCAAAGTCGTTGGCCTGATGTATGTCACTTTGCTTTTTGGCATGGTCGTGAGCGCCTTGATTTTTGGAACGCTCTTGGTGGACTTTACGGCCGGCCGCTTGGTGCAAGTGATTCAAGGCGCAGCGATCACCACTTTGGTTTTGAATGTTATCGCGTTGTGGAAGCAGGAGAGCCGTGACAAAAACCGTAAATACAACCCAATTCCAGATCCCACATTCAAGGAGTCCTGGGCGGCTTTTTCCAAAGACCCGCTGGCGATGCGAAGGCTTTTTGCGATTGGACTCGGAACCGCCGCCTTTACGATGGAAGATGTGCTGCTTGAGCCCTATGGCGGTGAAATTCTTGGCTTGAGTGTCAGCGCCACCACCTTGCTCACGGCCACACTGGCAGCTGGCACTCTGTTCGGATTTGGCTTGGCCTCGCGCGTGTTGGGCCGCGGTGCGGACCCCTTTCGAATGGCCACTTATGGCGCGATTTTCGGCATGCCCGCATTTTTGCTCGTGATTGTGGCAGCCCCTCTACAGTCAGCTTTCCTTTTTGCGTTGGGCACTTTTTTAATTGGATTTGGGGCGGGGCTTTTTAGTCACGGTACCTTGACGGCCACGATGCAGTCGGCGCCCAAAAGCCAGGCGGGCCTGGCTTTGGGCACGTGGGGTGCGGTACAGGCCAGCGCTGCTGGCGTGGCTATGGCCATGGGCGGCGTGATTCGAGATCTGGTTGTGGCGGCGGGATCGGCTCCGGTGACCGGTTACGTCTCTGTCTATGTCATTGAACTTTTGCTGTTGTTTGCGACAATTGCGGTCATGGTGCCGCTATTGAGAAAACGAGATATGCACCCGGTTGGCGCTTGATTTTTTACTTTTAAGAAGGGCGGTTCAGCATGGAAATGTGGCAAATCCTTTTGATTCTGTGGTTCGTTGTGGCCATCATGCTCTTGGTCAATAACGCACGTCGCAAAAAGTAAGCAGCGTTTGTTGTTTGGTTTTCGCAAGCCCCCAGTGGCAGCTGCTGTCGCTGGGGGTTTTGCTTTGAGCGCTGCCTCAGTCTCGGACGCTCTGGGTGCCCTATCGCTGCGAGTCGCTAGCGATACAATCAGCAGCAATGCTGAGTGTCCATAACATCGCCTGCGCCCGCGGAGAGAGAACGCTTTTTAAAGACTTGAGCTTTCAGGTGAATGCCGGCGAGCTCTTGTATGTGCGCGGTGAAAATGGCGTAGGTAAAACCAGTCTGTTGCGGCTTTTGGTGGGCTTGGCCAAGCCTATCGCTGGCGAGGTGAGATGGAACGGTGCACCCACCGAGGAAAGCCAAGAGGAATTCCGAAAAGACATGCTATACCTCGGCCATCATGGCGCCCTCAAAGTCGAGCTCTCGGCCTTAGAAAACTTGAAGTTTTCCGCTGCGATGGATGGGCATCAATTGCAAGAGTCGCAGGCGCTGTCGGCCCTTGCCCTTTTCGGCTTAAAGGGCCGCGAACGTCTGCCGGTCGAGTGGTTATCGGCAGGCCAAAAACGCCGCGTCTTGCTCGCACGTCTTGCCCTGCGCAAGGCTAGGCTCTGGATTTTGGATGAGCCTTTAAATGCCTTGGATGTGAAGGCTACTCAGTTTTTGCTTGACATGATTCGCAATCATTTGCAAAGCCAGGGTGCTGTGATCATGACCAGCCATCAGGCTTTTGACCTGCCCAATATCAAGGAGCTGGTGCTGTGATTGCAGCGATGCGGGCAAGTTTTTCGCGAGACATTCTTTTGGTGATGCGCAGAAAGAGCGAGGCGCTGACCGCTTTGTTTTTCTTTTTGATTGTCACGAGCCTTTTCCCCTTGGGCATTGGGCCCGAGGCCGACCTTTTGCGAAAGATTGCGCCCGGCGTGATCTGGGTGGCCGCGCTTTTGGCCACGATGCTGGGGCTTGCGCGTATGTTTGCTTCTGACTACGCCGATGGCAGCCTGGAACAAATGGCCTTATCGCCCCAGCCGCTTTCGGCCATTGTGGCCGGCAAAATAGCTGCCCACTGGGTCGTGTGTGGCCTGCCGTTGGTGTTACTCACTCCAGTGATTGGCATTCAGTTCGACATGACTGCCGATTCGATTGGCATGATGGTGCTCACGCTGCTCTTGGGAACACCCACCCTTTCCATGATCGGAGCAGCCGGCGCATCGCTCACGTTGGGCGTGCGTGGCGGCGGGGCATTGCTCAGTCTTTTGGTGCTTCCGTTATATATTCCGGTGTTGATATTTGGCGCCGGTGCCGTAGAGACGCATATGTCGGGCATGGGCGCTGAGGGTCATCTGAGTCTGCTTGCAGCCTTGTTATTGTTTGTTGCTGTGTTTGCCCCCTGGGTGAGTGCCGTATCGATCCGAATAGCCCTTGAATGAGTTCTTCACCGTTGACCTGGTTTAAGTTTTCAAGCCCAGCCACTTTCTATCCCGTGGCTGGGAAGATGATTCCGTTTTTCTGGGCATTGGCCATCGTGCTCACCTTGGTGGGCCTTTACATCGGTTTTTTTGTAGCCCCAACTGATTTTCAACAAGGTGAGGGCTATCGCATTATTTTTGTTCATGTACCCGTCTCCTGGATGTCGATGTTGATCTATGTCGTCATGGCGGTTTGGGCAGGCATTGGCCTAGTGTTCAATACCCGGCTTTCCTCCATGATGGCCCACGCCTTGGCACCCACCGGGGCATTAATGGCTTTTTTATCACTGTGGACGGGCGCTTTTTGGGGCAAGCCCATGTGGGGCACCTGGTGGGTCTGGGATGCCCGCATTACCTCAGAGCTGATTCTGCTTTTTCTGTATCTGGGCTACATGGCCCTTCAGGCCTCGATTGATGATCCGCGAAGGGCCGATAAAGCCTCCGCCGTCGTGGCCTTAGTCGGCGTTGTCAATGTGCCGATCATCTATTTCTCGGTGAAATGGTGGAACACCCTTCATCAAGGGGCCTCTGTGTCGCTTACCAAGGCGCCGAGCATGGCCACCACCATGCTCACCGGCATGCTTGTGATGGCACTGGCCTACTGGATGTATTGCATTGCCATCGCCTTGATGCGGGTGCGGGCCATTATGCTGGAGCGTGAGGCCCATGCCGAGTGGGTCACCGAGCTTGAGGAGGTGAAAAGACCATGAACTGGGGGTCTTGGGGGGCGTTTTTCGATATGGGCGGCTATGCCCTGTATGTCTGGTCGAGCTTTGCGGCTTGTTTGGTGGTAGCTCTCGGGGAACTCTGGCTTGTGCGGCGGCGTCATAGGAAAATTGTGGAACGGCTGCGCAGCCAAAGAGGTCTTGGGGGAGAAAATACAGAATGAAACCACGCGCAAAACGAGGGCTATTGATCATCTCAGGGGTGGCTGTCGTGGCGGCGGCTGTGGGCTTCGTGCTCAATGCCTTAAACAGCAATATTGCCTTTTTCATCACTCCCACCGAAGTCTATGAGGGCAAGGCGCCTCAAGATAAGCTTTTTCGAATCGGCGGATTGGTCAAGGAAGGCTCCATCCAGCGCACCAACCTCACGGTGAACTTTGTCATCACGGATACCGCAAAAGATATTCCCGTGGCCTACACGGGCATTCTTCCTGATTTGTTTATGGAAGGAAAAGGCGCCGTGGTGCAGGGCCGCTTAAATGCCCAAGGAAAGTTCACGGCCTCCGAGGTGCTTGCCAAGCACGATGAGAACTACATGCCTGCCGAAGCCGCCCATGCGGTGAACGCGGCGAAAATTCAGAATACGGTGGTGAAACAATGATTGCCGAAATTGGTCACTTCGCTTTAGTACTGGCGTTTTGCGCAGCCCTGGTTCAGGGCGTCATCCCTCTCATGGGTGCACAGTCAGGCCGTGCTGACTGGATTGCGATAGCCCGCAGTTCGAGCCAGACCACATTCTTTTTGGTCCTGATTTCTTACTTGGCGCTCACTTGGTGTTTTTATGTCGATGACTTTTCTGTCGCCTACGTCGCCAATCACTCCAATTCATTGTTGCCCGTGATGTACAAAATCAGCGGTGTCTGGGGTGGCCATGAGGGGTCCCTCCTGTTGTGGGTGTTCATGATGGTTTCGTGGACCTATGCCGTCGCCCAGTTTTCCAAAGGCCTTGATGCCGCGATGGTGGCCCGTGTGATATCGGTACTGGGCCTGGTCACAGTGGCGTTTCTGGCATTTGTGCTGCTCACTTCTAACCCGTTTGACCGCATGTTCCCTGTCCCCGCAGACGGCAAGGATCTCAACCCCTTGTTGCAAGACCCGGGCCTTGTTTACCACCCGCCTCTTTTGTATATGGGCTACGTTGGGCTTTCTGTGGCGTTTGCCTTTGCAATCGCTTCGCTGATTTCGGGAAGGCTTGATGCGGCCTGGGCGCGCTGGTCAAGGCCCTGGACGGTGGTGGCCTGGGCGTTTCTTACCCTCGGCATTGCGCTGGGCTCGTGGTGGGCTTACTACGAATTGGGCTGGGGCGGTTGGTGGTTCTGGGATCCGGTTGAAAACGCTTCCTTCATTCCTTGGCTGATTGCCACCGCTCTCATTCACTCTTTGGTGGTGACGGAAAAGCGGGGCGGCTTTAAGGCATGGACCGTGCTGCTGGCTATTGCGGGGTTCTCCATGTCTTTGTTGGGAACCTTCCTCGTTCGCTCTGGCGTACTCACCTCAGTGCATGCGTTTGCAACTGATCCAAGCCGTGGTCTTTTCATCCTGTTGATTCTCGCTATCACGGTTGGCGTATCGCTGACTCTGTTTGCTTGGCGGGCTTCGCAGATTCGCGCAGTCGGCCAGTTTGAAACTGCATCACGTGAAAGCCTTATTCTCATTGGCAATGTGTTTCTGGTGGTTGCTGCGGGCTCGGTTCTCTTGGGCACGCTTTATCCTTTACTGCTCGACGCCTTAAGCCTGGGCAAGATTTCGGTGGGCCCGCCGTATTTCAATGCGGTGTTTGTGCCGCTGATGGTGCCAGTTGCCTTGCTGATGGCGTTTACCCCACTCACACGCTGGAAGCGCACCGATTTACTCGACGGCCTTGTACAGATCCGGTGGGTGGGGCTTGCTGCCGGAGCCGCCGCTGTGGCAATTCCTCTCTACATGGGCGCATGGACACCGTTGATTGCGATTGGAATTTTCCTCTCGGTCTGGGTTGGCGGCTCGGTAGTGTTGCAGCTATCTCAGCGCATGAAGTCTGGAAATCCTCCGTTGTCCTACTGGGGCATGCAGGTCGCGCACTTTGGCATTGCCGTCTTCATGGTGGGGGTCACCATGGTGGGTGGCTACGAGGAAGAGAAAGATGTGCGTATGGAGCCCAACGAAGTGGTGCGTGTTGGCGGCTACGACTTGACGTTTAAGGGCGTAACCGAGGTACCAGGGCCGAACTACATTGCCCAGCGCGGCGTGTTTGAGATGCGCAAAAACGGCGAACTGCAGCGTGAGATGTACCCCGAGAAGCGTAGTTATTTTTCATCGACCATGCCCATGACAGAAGCCGACATCGATATCGGATTCACACGTGATATCTATGTGTCGCTCGGCGAGCCCCTAGAGGGCGCGGCCTGGGCAGTGCGGGTCTATAACAAGCCTTTTGTGGATTGGATCTGGGGAGGATGTCTGCTGATGGCTTTGGGCGGTTTTATGGCAATTGCGGATCGTCGCTATCGAATCGCAAAAATTCGTCAGCATTCGCAAGTGCTTGCCGGTAAGGCCGCCTCATGAAGGCGAAGTTTTTAATTCCTTTAGCTGTTTTCCTGGTCTTGGTTGGGTTTTTGGCAGTGGGCCTGGGCTTAAAGCCCAGCGAGGTGCCTTCGCCTTTAATCGGCAAGCCCGCACCGCAGTTTAGTTTGCCCAAGCTTTCTGACCCCAGCAAAACTTTTTCGCCCACCGACATGAAGGGTCAGGTCTGGCTATTAAATGTCTGGGCCTCTTGGTGTGTCGCCTGCAAACAGGAACACCCCTTGCTGATGGAGCTTGCCAAGAAAAATATTGTTCCGATCGTAGGCCTTGATTACAAAGACCAGCGTGACCCAGCCTTGGAGTTCCTGCGCCGCGGGGGCGACCCGTATCTGCTTTCTGCAGTCGATGAAAGCGGCCGTGTGGGAATTGATTACGGCGTTTACGGAGTTCCTGAAACCTTTCTGATCGACAAACAAGGCATCATTCGCTACAAGCACATCGGGCCGATTACGCCGAAGTCTCTTCAAGAAACCATCCTGCCCTTAGTCGAGCAGCTCAAGCAATCATGAGGCATTTTTTCCTGAGCGCCGCCCTGTGTGCGCTCGCAGCCTTCATGTTGCCTCACCCTGCGGGAGCGCAAAACCTCCCACCAATGCGCGAGGCTGCGCCTTTAGCAGAAGACCCAGAGGTTGAGCGCAGGCTAAATGCGATCTCGGAAGAACTGCGTTGCCTGGTTTGCCAGAACGAATCGATTGCGGGCTCTCGCGCCGATCTTGCTGTGGATCTTCGCCGGGAGATTCGCACCATGATTAACCAGGGCAAAACCGATAAACAAATCCGCGAATTTATGGTCGATCGCTATGGCGATTTCGTGCTCTATCGCCCGCCCATGAAGGCCACCACATGGCTGCTGTGGATCGGACCGTTTGTACTTTTAGTGGTTGGATTTATTGCGATGCTGACCGTGCTGCGCCGGCGCAAATCGCGGGTCGTGGCCAGCGCGCTGACCGAGGAAGAGCAGCGTCGCGCTGAGGCGCTTTTGAAAGGTGAAGTGTAATGATCTGGTTTGTTGGCGCCATGATTTTATTAATTGGCATTGCCTTGCTGTGGATGCTCAAGCCCTATTACCGGCCCTCCGACCAAGAAGCGACGCCCCAAAGCCAGCTCAATATCCAGATCTATCGAGATCAGCTTGCCAAGATTGACCAAGATGTTGCCAATGGTCTGCTCAACCCGGAAGACGCCAAGGCCAGTGCCGCAGAAATTCAGCAGCGGCTCCTAGAGGAGGCCCAGGGCGATGTCGCTTTGGCTCAGCCACACTCTTCCCGGGCTACGGTGTTATTGATTGCGATTTCAGTGCCCCTGATTGCTCTGGCGTTATACGGCTATGTGGGCACTCCGCAGGCCGTGTTGATGGATATGTCGGCCCAACAACAAGTGGGTGGACAAGACAGCCCCATGACCCAGCAAGATGTTGAGCGCATGGTGGCAGGCCTTGCCAAAAAACTTGAGGCTGAACCCGATAACCTCCAGGGCTGGGCTATGTTGGCCCGCTCCTATAAAGTGCTTGGCAATACCATTGAAGCGGAGAAGGCTTACGATCGCGCAGGCTCCTTTGTGTTGAATGACCCGCAGCTCCTTGCCGATTACGCCGATGTTGTTGTGGCCAATAACAATGGCAGCTTTAAAGGAAAGCCCATGCTCTTGTTAAACCGGGCCCTTGAGATCGGTCCTAACAACCCGATGGCCTTGTGGCTTGCAGGCACCGCAGCCTTTCAGGCGCAGGACAGGCAAAAGGCCTTGAAGTATTTCGAACATCTGCTCAAGCAGCTGCCACCTGGGTCTGAAGATGCGCAGATGATCGAGGCTGGAATCGCGCGCCTGAAAAGCGAGATGCAAGACCAGAAGAAGTAGCACTCCTCAGGTGTCGGACGCCTGAGATCGACGTTCGATCGCTTGCAATCTTGCAAATGCGACTTGGGAATTTGTTTGTTGTCATTGCTAGGGTAGGGCGATGGCTCAAAATAACCCGAGACCCCCAAAATTTTTCGAGGAGCTGCTTGGCCTGGCCGGCATTGAGGTCAACGGCACTCGGCCCTATGACATTCAGGTCAAAAACCCGCGCGCGTATCACACGATCCTTTCCCGCTGGTCTTTGGGCCTGGGGGAATCCTATATGGAGGGTGACTGGGACTGCGAACAGCTCGATGAAATGGTGACTCGAATCTTGTCAGTGGATTTGAACAACCCTATTTCAGGCTTGTCGAGGCTGCGCAACATCAGCGATGTGCTGCGCGCCAAGCTCATCAACTTGCAATCCAGGAGACGTGCGTTTCAGGTGGGCGAGCAGCATTACGATATTGGCAATGATTTGTTTGAGCATATGCTCGACCCACACATGATCTATTCCTGCGCCTATTGGGAAAGGGCGGGTGATCTCAATCAGGCTCAGGAAGACAAGCTGCAGATGATCTGTCGAAAACTGCAGCTTGCCCCCGGCGAGCGCCTTTTGGACATTGGCTGTGGCTGGGGCGGGCTGGCGGCTTATGCCGCAAAAAACTTTGGCGTCACGGTCTTGGGGGTGACGATCTCAAAAGAGCAGCAGGCGTATGCCCAGCAACGTTGTGCGGGCCTGCCTGTGACCATTGCATTGATGGATTATCGCGACCTTGATGAGCAGTTCGATAAGATCGTATCGGTCGGCATGTTTGAGCATGTGGGTGAGAAGAATTATCCGGTGTATTTCGACACAGCCTTGCGATTGATGAAAGACGAAGGCCTATTTTTGCTGCACACCATCGGCGGCGACGTCACCACCCGCGCAACCGATCCCTGGATCAACCGATACATTTTTCCCAACGGAAAAATTCCATCTGCCAAAGACATTGGTAGCACAATTGAAGGTCGATTCCTCATTGAGGACTGGCACAACTTTGGTCGCGACTATGACAAAACGCTCATGGCCTGGCATGCTAACTTCGAGCGCTCTTGGCCTGCACTTTCCGCTCGTTATAGCCCGAGGTTTTATCGCATGTGGCGCTACTACTTGTTGTTATGCGCAGCTTACTTCCGCTCACGGCAAGGCCAGCTGTGGCAATTAGTGCTCACCAAGCGGGCCCGCAGCAAGCAGTATCGATCCATGCGTTATGCAGCGCTGTAGCGCTGTTTATTTGTTTTCCGCAAACACTTCTCGGGCTAGCCGAAAGCTCTCCACGCCTGCAGGAACGCCACAGTAAATAGCGACTTGCAAAAAGACCTCACGGATCTCTTCCTTAGTGACACCATTATTCAAAGCCCCGCGAATATGCAGCTTGAGTTCGTGTGGCCGGTTCAATGCAGTGAGCATCGCCAGGTTGAGCAGGCTTCGGGTTTTGCGCTCAAGCCCCGGGCGGTTCCAGACATCGCCCCAGCAGTACTGAGTGACAAGCTCTTGCAGGGGCTTGCTGAATTCATCGGCATTGGCGATGGCTTTGTCGACATAGTCTGGGCCCAAGACATCGCGCCGGGTCTTTAAGCCTTGGTCAAATAAATCTTTGTTCATACGGCCTCCTTAAGATTGTTGTGGGTGTTAAGGGTAATGATGACGCTTTTTTGCGATCAGCATTTTTTCCAGCTCAATTAGGAAAAATACAGCAACTGAGAAAGCAATGATTTTTACCCAGGCTTCAAGCCCGATTGCAGTAGTGCCAAAGAGCAGCTGCATGGCCGGTAGGTAGGTGAGCCCGAGCTGCAAGGCAATGAGCGCGGCTGCCGCCCACAGCGCCGCGGAGTTGCCAAGAAATCCCTCCCGGTTGATCGCCGGTTCGGTGAGTTTTCGGGAATTAAAGAGGTAAGCGATCTCTGCTGCTACCAAGGCGTTGATGGCCGCCGTTCGGGCCGTTTCAATTGACTTCCCAAGCGCAAGCTCCCAGAGAAAAAGTCCAAGGCCGCCACAGACCAGCAGTGCTGACACGAAGACAATACGCCATATGAGAAAGGGCGCAAGCAGGGGCTCTGAAGGCGGCCTCGGCGGCCTACGCATAATGTTTCGTTCGCTCGATTCAAAGGCTAAGGCGAGAGCCAACGTTACCGCAGTCACCATATTCACCCAGAGAATCTGCACCGGCGTAATGGGCAGGGTGAGGCCGAAGAGAATTGCGACGACCAGAATTAATGCCTGCCCGCCATTGGTTGGCAAAATGAAGACCAGGGCTTTGCGCAGGTTGTCGTGGATGGTGCGGCCTTCTTCAACGGCCGCAGTAATCGAGGCGAAGTTATCGTCGGCAAGCACCATCTCCGCTACTTCTTTGGCCGCCTCGCTGCCTTTTTTTCCCATGGCCACGCCGACATCAGCACGCTTTAAGGCCGGGGTGTCATTGACCCCGTCGCCTGTCATGGCAATGATGTGGCCCTGGGCTTGGAGGACTTGCACCAACCGCAATTTATGCTCGGGCGTGGCCCGGGCAAAGATATGGGCGTTTTTTACGGCCTGCTGCAAGCCTTCGTCATCAAGGGCATCGAGCTCGTGTCCACTCAAGGTGATGAGCGGCGGCTCTATTTGTCTTGAAGGTGGCGGGCCAATGCCGATTGCCGTTCCGATTGCGTGGGCCGTGCGCACATGATCGCCTGTGATCATCTTTACGGTGATGCCCGCGGAGTGGCACTTCTTGATTGCTGCGATCACTTCTTGTCTGGGTGGGTCTGTCATTCCGACAAGTCCCAGTAAAGCAAAGCCGCCTTGTGTGATTTCCTGCACGCTCAGCGGCGCAGTGACGCTGGAGTCTCTTGGTTTTTCAGCAATTGCCAGCACACGCATGCCCTCTTGGGCCATCGACTCCATCTTCTCGATCCAGTGATTCATCTCAAGTAGGCCAAGCGATGCATCCTGCTGAATGTGATCGCAAAGGCGAAGCACCCGCTCTGGCGCGCCTTTAATCAGCAGCAGGCACCCGCCTGAGGGTGCGGGATGAAGCGTAGCCATGAACCGCTGATCGGAGTCAAAGGGTACGACATCTATTCTTGGGTAGTCTTTGCGCAAAGCTTCAGGGTGCAGCCCCATTTTCATGGCCAAGGCCATGAGCGCTCCCTCCGTTGGATCTCCTGCAAGCAGCCACTCCTTATTCTCTTCCCGAAGCTCTGCGTCGTTACAAAGACCTGCGACTCGGCCAACTTGTTGAAGCACTGGGTAGTTGGCCGCCTCAATGGTCTCGCCGTTTACACGAAACCGGCCGGACGGTGAGTAGCCCGTACCGCTGACATGGGCATCTATCTCGGCGGTAATTACACGCTGAACAGCCATTTCATTGCGTGTGAGCGTGCCGGTTTTATCGGAGCAAATCACCGTCACTGATCCCAACGCTTCGACTGCGGGCAGCTTGCGAATGATGACATTGCGCTTGGCCATGCGTTGCACGCCGATGGCCAGAGTAATAGTCAAAATTGCGGGCAGTCCCTCGGGAATCGCTGCCACTGCAAGGCCGACTGCCGCCATGAACATTTCATTGGCAGAAAACTGTCGAATGAAATAACCAAATGCAAACGTGCAGGTCGCCAGCATGACAATGGCCAATGAGAGCAGCTTGCTGAAGCCCTCGAGCCGTCGGGTCAGCGGCGTCGCTAGCGTTTGCACGCTCGATAAGATTGCGCTGATGCGGCCGATCTCGGTCGCTTGGCCTGTGGCCACCACAATGCCAGCGCCTTGGCCGGTTGTGACCAGGGTGCTGCAATAGGCCATGCAGCTGCGATCGCCCAAATCGCTTGCCGCTTGCACGGCCTGTGTGGATTTCTCAACTGCAAGCGACTCTCCGGTGAGTGCAGCTTCTTGTGTGCTGAGGTGATAGGCCTGAAAAAGCCGCAGGTCGGCTGGTACCTTATCGCCCGCAGCGAGAAACACAATGTCGCCAGGCACGAGTTCGTGTGCCGCAATCTCCTGACGAAGCCCTGCCCGCATCACCTGCGCTGTGGGCGTGAGCATTCCGCGTATTTGCTCCAGTGCAGACTCTGCCTTGCCTTCTTGCACGAAGCCGATAATGGCGTTGATCACAACGACGCCTGCGATGACGGCGCTATCGACCCACTGTCCCAGAAAAAGTGTGATGAGGGCTGCAATAAGCAGCAGGTAGATCAAGACATTCTTGAATTGCGAAAGAAAACGAAGAAGCGGCCCACGCTTGTGGGCCTGGGCCAACAGGTTTGGCCCAAAGCGCGTAAGTCGATCTGCCGCGTCTTGTGCACCAAGGCCTTGGGCTAGACAGGAGGCCATGAGCTCGCAGGCTTGCTCTGCAGACAGCGAATGCCATGGGTGGAGCTCTTGGAGAGTTATCGGGTTCAACGCCTCATGCCTTTTTAAAAAAACCATGGATTGCTCTTGGATTTTCGCCCCGAATTCAGCACATACTTGTAGGGCTTAATTAACGTAGCAGATTGTGAATTCATTGGCAGATAAATCATGAGACACAAAGGCACTTTCCACTCGCGGCTCGCGTTTGTATTGCTTCTATGCATGGCTTTTATGGGCACAGTCTCGGCACAGCAGCCGACATTTTCAAAAGACCTGTTGCGATCAGAGCCTGCCTCAGCCAAGCTCGTAGCACGGGTAGTCTTGGAAAATCTAAATTTCCCCTGGTCGATGGCCTGGTTGCCTTCAGGTGAAATTTTGATCACTGAACGAGACGGCGTCTTGCGTTTGTTATCGGCTGATTTCAAGCGCTTATCTGGGCCTATTTCGGGCTTGCCCGATAACATTGCAGCCAGCGGCCAGGGAGGGCTTTTTGATGTTGCGGTTCATCCGAGCTATGAGAAAAACGGCTGGATCTATCTGGCGTATGCAGAGCAGTCCCGCAGTGGATCGGGAGTCGGCACCACATTGATTCGCGCGCGCTTGCGCGAAGGCAGGCTCATTGACGTACAGCATTTGTTTCGAATGCAGCCTACATCGCGTGGCGGCCGGCATTTTGGCGGCCGCATTGTGTTTGATCGGCAGGGCTATTTGTATCTCATGCTGGGCGATCGTGGCGACGAGGAGAGGGCGCAGCGGCCCAATGACCATGCAGGCTCTGTGATTCGCCTGCATGATGATGGCCGGGTGCCTGCCGACAACCCCTTTGTGAGCCGTGGTGGCGGCTTGCCGGAGTCTTTCACGCGCGGCAATCGCAATATTCAGGGCGCAGCGATTCACCCGATCACGGGCGAGTTGTGGACCCATGAGCACGGCCCGCAAGGGGGCGATGAGCTCAACATCATTCGCGCTGGCCGCAATTATGGCTGGCCTGTCGTTACCTACGGCGTGAACTATGTCACTGGCACACGCATTGGCGAGGGCACACAAAAGCCTGGCATGGAGCAGCCGATCCATGTCTGGACACCATCAATTGCCCCGTCTGGCATGGCTTTTTACTCAGGCAAGATTTTTCCAAGCTGGCAAGGCAGTCTGTTGGTGGGTGCACTCCGAGGCCAAAGCCTGGTGCGGCTCGAATTGAAGGGGGGCCGGGTGGTTCATGAGGAGCGTCTGTTGGTCAATCAGGTGGGCCGAATTCGCGATGTTCGCGTCGGGCCTGATGGATTTGTGTATCTGCTTACCGATGCATCCGATGGCCGATTGATTCGACTAGAGCCGCTGTAGCACAGGAATTTTGGTGGGTTGTGCAGGACTTGAACCTGCGACCAACGGATTAAAAGTCCGCTGCTCTACCGACTGAGCTAACAACCCCCGGGGGAATTGGCCGCCCGTACGGGCGACACATGCGAAGCTCTCAATTTTAGCGGATTCGAAAAATTTATGCTCGGCTTTCAAGCCAGCGAAGCCCGAGCCAAGCCCCTCCAACAATGGAGAGGGTTGCAAGCAAAGAGCCGAGTGCGAGCATCGACAAGCCCGAGATGCCTTGGCCAATAGTGCAGCCAAAGGCGACAACCCCGCCTACGCCCATTAGCGCCGCGCCGATCAAGTGTAAGGCGAGTTCCTGCCTGTTCTGAAAGCCTTCCCACCGAAAACTCTTAGAGCCGACTGCATGTACGAAAGCCCCGATCACCACGCCACTGACCGTGGCAATACCAAAGGTAAATGCCCGGGACTTGTCGCTCCAGAACATAAACAGGTCGAGCCAAAACGCAAGCGGAGCAACGAAAGTCAGCGACTCGACGCCCCGCGAATTTGTCGCTAAAAACCGCGGCTCAAGTGTATTGGGGTCTTCTTCAATAAATCCAATATGTCCCGTCACATACCAGCCCGCAACCACAAGCAAACCAATCACGAGGCCACCGAAAATTAGCCTTGGCTGCGCAAGAAAATCTCTGCTCGAAAAGACCATTGCTGAAAGGGCGGCAACAACTGCAACAGCGACCCAGGCAGAGCTGACATTTAAAAGGCTCGGGATATCTTGTGGATGGCCGAGATCCCAGAACATTTTTTCCACAGTCTCAACCCGAAGCACGCCGAAGATTCCGCGAATCGCCATATAGGCAAATAGCGCCAGCACGATAAACACAACGACTGCCTTGAGGTTTCCACCCCCGATACGAATGAGGGTTCGGCTGCCGCAGCCTGATGCCAACGCCATACCGAATCCAAACGCTAGGCCTCCCACTATGTTGGAGAGCCAAAAAACCTTGGGTGCAATATAGAAGGAGTCTTCAATATTGATCAAGCCAGCATGAATCAAGCCCTGCGTGCCGGTGATGGCGACAGCAACGGCCAACAGCCACATTCGGAGCCGGGACTTATTGCCGCTGGCATACCAATCAGAGATTGCCCCCAGAGTGCAAAAGCTGCTGTAGCGGCCCGCCCAACCGAGCAGCAGGCCAATCGCAAGCCCTGAGAGCACCACGGCATCCTCGAGTTGTGAGACTTCTTGCGCACTAAGCATGCGCAGAGTTTACTTCAGTCGCTTGCGGGCCTCTGCAGCCTCGGCTGACTTTGGATGGTTTTTCACGAGGTCTTCAAGGGTGCGGCGAGCGGAGTTTGGATTGCCCGTCTCAACGAGGCTTGCCGCGAGATTAAGCATCGCTTGGGGAATTGTTGGGTGCTTGGGGAAGCGGTTGATCAACTCACGTCTCGCTGTGATGGATGTGCGGTAATCCTTTTCGGCGTAGAGGGCAGTGCCCCTTATAAATAGCACCTCAGGCAGCAAGGAGGACTGTGCGTTTTCTTTCTCAAATTCCTGGGCTAATCGAATTGCCTTTTTGAAATCACGTTGAGTCATTGCTGCCTGAAGCTGCTCAAACTGAGACTTTTCTGCCGCTGTTACGCGGTAATTGACTCCGTTGACTTGCAGGGCAAGCGGCTCAAGCTGTTTTAGCCTGGCTTCCATGGCCGCCTGCTGCTCTTGCATTCGCTTTTCAATATCAAGGTAGAGATCTTTTTGCTGTGACTTGCCGGACCGAGTGGCAAGACCAAGCTCTTCAAGCTGCCCGAGCAGTCGAGCAATTTCCGAGCGCATCCGCTCATTTTCGTTTAAGAGCTGTATTTGGTTTTGCGCGGAATTTTGGAGCGACCGCTCCAGTTCGTTGACACGATTATTCAACGCTTCAATTCGTGTGCGCATGTCGATGATTGCCCGACGGGCCTCATCGTCTGAAAAAACGCTCCATGCGGGGCTGGCTGTCAGCCCCATCGATAAAATAACGGCCAGGCTGGGGAGCCAGCTGGCCGTTACTTGCTTGCTCAACACCTGTTAGCGAATGATGAGGTCAGCGCGACGGTTTTGCGACCAGGCCTGCTCGTTAGAACCCTGGGCGCGGGGTTTTTCCTCGCCGAAGCTGATGGACTCGACACGGTTGGCTGCGACACCCAGTGCTCCCAAAGCTTTTGAGACAGCCTCGGCACGCTTCTGGCCAAGGGCCAGGTTGTACTCAGTCGTTCCTCGCTCATCGGCATGGCCTTCAATAACGATTCGAGCTTTCGGGTCTACTTTCAGGTAATTCGCAAACGCTGTCATGGTCGGCTGATATTGCGCTTTGATTTCGAAACGATCCAAATCAAAAAAGACACTGGGTTCGACGGATTTCAATGCTGCCCGGGCTGCTGCGATCTCGCGGGCCTTGGCTGCTTCTTGCGCGGATTGAACTGATGCCGCGCTTGCTGTTGAGGCCGGGGCGGAGGAAGACTCCAGCGGCACTTGGGAGGCGCAGCCGGTGAGCACGAGGCCCGCAAAAACAGCGACAGCCAAAGGCCTGCAGGTTACAACTCGGTTACCAATCAACTTCATGACTTCTCCTTAGAGTCTGAACAGAATTTTTTCCTAAGAGCCCGAATCTTCTCATAAACCGGTGGCTCCTTAGTTCACCTGATGGCCGCAAAGTTTCGCCAACCTAGGGAAGCCTTCCCCAGGCGGGTCCTTTGATGTCGCCCTCCGCGGTCGATAGCCGTGTTCTGAGCTTGCCATCAATGGACGCCGCGGAGAGCAGGGTCCTGCCTTGGATTTTGCTGCTGTAGATGACCCATTTGCTGTTGGGCGCAAAGCTCGGAGAATCGTCTTTCGGGCCTTGGCTTATCAGGGTTTCCTCTTGATTCGCGAGGTTCATGACTGCAATTCGAAAGGCCCGTTCTCGGATTGTGACGTAGGCCATGAACCGGCCATCCGGGCTAATTTGCGGACGGGCATTGAAACTGCCGGAAAACGTCAGCCGCTCGGCCCTTCCGCCATTGACTGGAATTCGGTAGATCTGCGCAGAGCCCCCGCGGTCAGAGGTGAAATACACGAGCTTTCCGTCGGGCGAAAAGGTGGGCTCTGTGTCAATCCCGTTCGAGTTGCTTAAACGGGACAATCCCGAGCCATCTGCATTGACTTTATAAATTTGAGAGTTGCCATCTCGGGTGAGCACGACGGCCAGCTGTTTTCCATCGGGTGACCACGCGGGGGAGCTGTTGCTGCCCCTTTCATTGGCCAAAATGATGCGACGGCCGGTTGCGAGATTATGGCTGTAGACGACTGGCTTTGAAATGCCCTCGCGCCGTTCATAAGAGACATAAGCGAGTTGCGTGCCATCGGGAGACCAAGTCAACGAGATTACAGGCTCTGATGAGCGCAGGGCCACTTGTTGATTCTCGCCATCTGAGTCGGCGATTACGAGACTGTGTTTGGCGCCATCTTGTCGAACAAAGGCAATCCGAGTAGCGAAAAATCCTGGCTCGCCCGTGAGTTTTTCATAGATGTAATCGGAAATGCGGTGGCCTGTTCTGCGGGCCTCGAGTGCAGTGGCCGGGGCATTGATGGCAAGGCCGCCCAGGCTCTCCTGCCGGACTGTATCGATTAGGACAAAGCGCGCTTCAAGCCGATTATTGGGCAGGCTCGAGATGCTTCCGAGCGCAACTGCCTCAACGCCGCCTTGTCGCCAGCCCATGATCAGCGGCTGAAACGCTGTATTTTCGTTGTAGGGCTTTTCGGGCGTTGGAATGTCAAGAATCGAGATCACGCCGCTTCGGGCCAGGTTGGCTCGGATGACTTCCACAATCGTTTTTGCAGCCAAGGACTGTTGGGCATCAACAGCCTCAAACGGTGCGATGGCAACGGGGATTAATTTTTGGCCGACACCTGTGATGTCAATTCGAAGCGGGGACTGAGCCTGCGAGGCGGATGCGAACAAAAGCCCGCATATAGCGGGCAAGATGCGGCGATGAAGCTTTGTCAAAAGCATGATGACAGATTATAGGGCTTGCAGGTTTTCTTACGGGGTCTCCCTCGGACGCAAACGAAGCTCTAAAGTTCTGACAACAGTGCCATCTTGTTTTTTTGGCAAGGGGCTGGCGGCCCAAATTGCCCGCTGAACGGCTTGATCCCATGCAGGAATACCGCTCGATTTGGTGAGCTGCACCCGGGTAATTTCCCCGGAGGGCAGCTGATCCACCGTGACGATCGCTTCGGGATTACCCGGTGTCCGATCCGCGTAGGTGATGCGTGCACGAATTCTTGTCTGAATCAAGGCAATGTAGTCGGCATCCACGCCGGTTTTGGCGCCAATCTCAGCACCTTGAGCAGCGCCTGCCTTGGTGGCGATATCTTTTCCTTGATCGCTTGGTTTGGCGTTGTTGTCGGTATTCAAAAGCCTCGCAAGCTCTGCTTTGCGAATAGCCTCACGTTGTTGTGCTTCTTTTTTTTCGGCATTGCGCTTGGCCTGTTCTTCTGGCTTCGGTTTTGGTGGCTCAGGTTTTTTTTGAACAGAAATATCTGCCTTGGGCTGCACCGGTGGTGGTGCAGGCTGTGGCCTGGGCGTGGGGGCAGGCGGCTGGACTGCAACAGGCTTTGCAGGCCGATCGGCAGGCGGGCTGCCCCAGAGTTCCACTTGCACAACAGGGGGCTGCTTTGGGCTCCAGCTAATTGAAAGCAAAAGGCCTGCTACGAGAAGGCCATGCATCAACAGAGCCGCCCCTAAGGCATTTCGCTGCTCGCGTGCCTCAATGGCATGCATTGCCGCTTAATCCTTGCGTACGTTTAAGCCCACGCGTGTGTACCCCGCTCTTTGCAGCGCGTCCATGGCATTGACGACATGCTCATAACGCACCGATTTTTCTGCCGAGATAATCACGGGGGCATTGAAATCTGGAGAGAGCTCCTTGACTGCTGTCGCCAGACCACTCGCAGTCACGGAGCGCTCGTTTTCGCCCTGAATGTTTCTTCGGATCGAAAACTCACCACTTGCCCGAATATTGACCTCAATGGCTGCGACGGGGGCCTGGGAGGCCTGTCCTACACGCGGCAGGTCAATCACACCCGTGACAATCATGGGGGCTGTCACCATGAAGATAATGAGCAACACCAACATGACATCAATGTAGGGTACGACATTGATCTCGCTCATCATACGGCGCTTGCGATGGGCTCTGGGGCTTGCAGCGCTAGCCATTAGCGAATTGCCTGACGTTGCAAGATATTGGTGAACTCTTCCATGAAGCCTTCGAACCGAATGCTCAAGTGGTCAAGATCAGTCGCATAGCGGTTATAGGCCACCACGGCAGGAATAGCTGCAAAGAGCCCGATAGCCGTGGCGATCAAGGCCTCTGCAATGCCTGGCGCGACGCTTGCGAGAGTTGCCTGCTGCACATTGGCCAGGCCCGTGAATGCATGCATGATTCCCCAGACCGTTCCGAACAAGCCCACGTAAGGCGATACAGAGCCGACCGAGGCGAGAAATGGAAGGCTGCGCTCAAGGCTGTCTAATTCCCGGTTAAAGGCTGCCCGCATCGCACGCCTTGCGCCATCAATCATGGCGCTGCTGTCCGATGCGATTGGGCGTGCACGAATTTTCAAGAACTCATCCATACCGGACTGAAACACCTTGGCGAGCGCCCCCTTTAAACTTCCCTTTGCGGCTCGGTCGTGAAGCGCCATCAGTTCACCGCCCGACCAAAAGATTTTCTCGAAATTTTCGGTTTCTTTTTTGGCCCTGCTAATTGACTGCCATTTGAAAAAGATCACCGTCCATGAGCGGATGGAGATCACCACGAGCAAAAGCATGACGAGCTGAACCGTAAGGCTTGCGCCAAGTATTAGGGAGATGACGGAGAGGTCTGGATTTGCGGTCATGTCTTAGAAAAGCCTTGGGTTGTTGGAATCCTGGGGGGCGATTTTTCCGAAGTGTGTGTAGGCTGCCGGCGTGGCGATTCGGCCTCGGGGAGTGCGCTGCATAAAGCCTTGTTGAATCAAATAGGGCTCAAGCACATCTTCAATCGTGTCTTTCGCTTCACCAATTGCCGCTGCAAGGTTGTCAATTCCCACGGGGCCGCCTTGAAATTTTTCAATGATCGCTTCAAGAAGTTTTCGATCCATGAGGTCAAAGCCTTCGCGATCAACCTCGAGCATCGTGAGTGCTTTGTCCGCGATTTCGGCGGTAATGTTCCCCGCATGCTTGACCTGTGCGAAGTCTCGTACACGTCGCAGCAATCGGTTTGCAACCCTCGGGGTGCCGCGGGAACGCTTCGCAATTTCATCGGCGCCGCCTTGATCAATGGATGCGTTAAGGAGGCCTGCGGAGCGGCTCACGATAGTGGCCAGATCCTGTGCGCAGTAGAACTCGAGCCGAGACACAATTCCGAAGCGGTCACGCAAAGGGTTGGTGAGCATGCCGGCCCTGGTAGTGGCCCCCACCAAAGTGAAGGGCTGCAGGTCAAGCTTGATGGAGCGCGCTGCGGGGCCTTCACCAATCATGATGTCGATTTGGTAGTCCTCCAGCGCTGGGTAGAGGATCTCTTCCACCACGGGGCTTAAGCGGTGAATTTCATCAATGAAGAGCACGTCGTTGCGCTCAAGGTTGGTGAGCAAGGCGGCAAGGTCGCCGGGCCGCTCCAGAACGGGGCCGGAGGTTTGTCTTAGGTTGACGCCAAGTTCACGCGCGAGGATATGCGCCAAGGTGGTCTTGCCCAGCCCGGGCGGGCCAAACAGCAGCACATGATCCAATGCTTCCGATCGCTGGCGTGCTGCCTCAATGAAAAGCCCAAGTTGGTCGCGCACTTTATGCTGGCCGATGTATTCGGAGAGCCGTTGGGGCCGCAGCGCCCGCTCAATCGCTTCCTCCGCGGGCGTTTTGGCCTGGCTTGAGATCAGGCGGTTCTCGCTTGAACCAGCGGACAGGTCGTCATGTTCAATCATGGCGCTAGTTTACTTGCTTCAATTACTTCGCCAGTTGTTTCAGCGCGCGCCTAATTCCATCCGATACGGAAGTGCCCGCCGCAATCCCTTTGCTAGCGGCAAGCGCCTCTTTTTCGGAATAACCCAGGGACACCAGCGCATTGACAATATCGGCAGTATCCGAGGTGGCGGCCGTTGCGCCCCCGCCAATGGCGTCGGCGAGTTTTCCTTTGAGCTCCAGCACTAAGCGTTCTGCGGTTTTCTTGCCAATGCCGGGAACGCGCGTGAGCAGCCCCGCTTGTTGGGTAGCGATTGCTTGGGCGAGCTGCTCGACAGAAAGGCCTGAGAGAACCGCGAGGGCAATGCGTGGGCCCACGCCACTGACTTTAATCAGCTCCTTAAATGCGCTGCGCTCTTCTTGTGTAAGGAAACCATAAAGCAGCTGCGCATCTTCTCGCACAACCATATGGGTCAGCAATGTCACGGGCTTACCGATTTCGGGCAGATCATAAAAACTGCTCATGGGCACATCAATTTCATAGCCCACACCCTGTGCGTCAATGAGCACTTGCGGCGGATGTTTAGCAAGCAGGGTTCCAGAGATTCGGCCAATCATAGTGAGCCGTATTGTGGATCAAGTCGCTAGCGTTTGCTGGCCCGAACAATTGCCTGCGCATGCGCCTGGGCCTGCCACCAGGCCAGTGCGCAGGCAAGGGCATCGGAGGCATCCGCATTAGGCGCTTTGGGCAATCGCAAGTGCCGCTGCACCATTTTCTGCACTTGTTCTTTGGTGGCCCGACCCGATCCGACGATAGATTGTTTGATCTTGAGTGGTGTAATTTCGTCAATTAGCAGATCTTCTTGCGCCAGGGCTGCAATCGCAACACCGCGGGCCTGGCCGAGCGAGAGGGTAGATTTTGGGTTGACATTGACAAAGACTCGCTCGATCACGGCTCGCTGTGGCTTGTAATAGTCAATCAGCTCTTGGACGCCACGAAATAATTCAGCGAGCCGCTGTGGCTCTGTGCCTGAGATCTCGGGCGTGATGACACCGCTGCCGGCATAAATGGTTTTCTGGCCTTCGGCGTCAATGACGCCAAATCCGGTACGGCGAAGCCCAGGATCAATTCCTAAAATTCTCATCAATGTCTAAAGTGCCGCATGCCGGTAAAGACCATCGCAATGCCGCGCTCATTGGCCGCCGCAATTACTTCGTCGTCGCGCACGGAGCCGCCAGGCTGAATCACGCAGGTTGCACCTGCATCGGCCACAGCATCCAAGCCGTCGCGAAATGGAAAGAAGGCATCCGATGCCACGGCAGCGCCTTGAAGCGCAAGCCCGGCTTGCTGGGCTTTAATTGCCGCAATGCGTGCCGAGTCGATTCGGCTCATTTGGCCCGCACCCACACCGAGCGTCATGCCATCGCTACAAAACACAATCGCATTGCTTTTGACCCAGGTGCAGACTTTCCATGCGAAGAACAGATCTTGCATTTGTTCTTGGGTGGGCTGTTTTACGGTGACCACTTTGAGCTGATCGGCCACCAGGGTATTGCGATCGGGTGTCTGTACCAACAAACCGCCACTAACGCGTTTGTAATCCCTGCCGCTTGAAATCGCATCGTCTTGGCCAAGCGGCAAGTGCAACAACCGAAGATTCGCTTTGCTTGAAAATACTTCTAATGCGCCGCGCGCAAAGCCTGGCGCAATGATGACCTCGGCAAACTGTTTGGAAACCTCTTGCGCTGCGGCT
The DNA here is from genome assembly GCA_964582195.1 of uncultured Burkholderiaceae bacterium. Lineage (GTDB taxonomy): Bacteria > Pseudomonadota > Gammaproteobacteria > Burkholderiales > Burkholderiaceae_A > Lacustribacter. The sequence continues at coordinate 93,075 of CAZOQN010000002.1, forward strand.
TCAGTCAACTCAGTGTTAAAAGCCAAGATCCCGCCAAAGGCAGAAGTCGGGTCGGTTTTGAAGGCTTTTTGGTAGGCACTTAATGCATTTTGCGCTACGGCCACCCCGCAGGGGTTAGCGTGTTTCACAATGACGCAGGCGGGCACATCGAAACTGCGCACGCATGACCATGCGGCATCGGCATCGGCGATATTGTTGTAAGAAAGCTCCTTGCCTTGCAGTTGCTGATAGTTGGCAAGGCTGCCCGGCACTGCATGCGCATCTTTATAAAACGCAGCGCTTTGATGCGGGTTTTCGCCGTAGCGCATGGCCTGCACTTTGTCGACTTGCAGGGTGAGCACTGCGGGGTAGGCGTCTGCGGTATTCGGTGCAGGCGGCATGCAGCCGGCCGCGTTGGCATCGCATTCAACCGGCGCGAGTGAATTTAAAAAGTTGCTAATCGCTGCATCGTAGGCAGCTGTGTGGGCATAGACTTTTCTCGCAAGGCGTTGGCGGGTGGGCCAGCCGAGCGTATTTTGATTGGCATCAAGCTCCGCAAGCAATTGTTCATAGTCGCTGGGGTCGACCGCCACGGCAACCCCATCATGATTTTTGGCGCCTGCACGCAGCATTGCTGGCCCGCCAATATCAATGTTTTCAATCACATCTTCATAGCTTGCGTCAGGCTTTGCCAAGGTCTCGCGAAAAGGGTAGAGATTGACGACCAACAGATCGATCGGCGTAAATCCCGCGTTGCTTAAAGCTTGCATATGCTCGGGCAAATCACGGCGTGCCAAGAGTGCGCCGTGCACCGCTGGGTGTAATGTCTTGACGCGGCCGTCTAGCATTTCGGGGAATTTGGTGACTTGATCGACTGCTGTAACCGCAAGGCCATTTTGTTTGAGCAATGCCGCAGTGCCGCCGGTGGAGAGCAGCATCACGCCGCGCTGAGCGAGCGCTTTTGCGAACCCCACCACCCCCTGCTTATCGGACACGCTAATCAGCGCGCGGCGAATGGGAATACGGTTAGGCCGGGGAGAGGAGGCAACTGGGGCAACGGCGGTCATGAGTGCTCCGGACTGGGTGGGTCAAGCTTGACGTTGTGGCTGACGAGTTTTTTTCGAAGTGTATTACGCGTAATTCCCAAGGCCTTAGCGGCGTGGCTGACATTGCCGCCATAGCGTTGCATGACATAAGCCAGCAGTGGCGCTTCAACAGCGCCAATCACCATGTCATAGAGCGCATGTGGCGATTGGTCGCCAAGGGTTTGAAAGTAGTGGTCAAGCGACTGCCGAATGGTGTCGTCAATGCGGGGAGGCTTACTGGAACTGGGGGACATGGCTGCCTGCAAAAAAATCATCGATCGCCCGCATCTGGGCCTCTGTAGACTCAAGCTGATTCAGGAAATCACGGAACACTTTGACACCCGGCAAGCCCTTCAAATACCAACCAATGTGTTTGCGCGCGGTGCGCACGCCTTTTGCCTCACCATAAAAAGAATAGTGATCAAGCAGATGGCCTTTAAGCCAGCCTGCAATCTCTCGCTCATCGGGGTCAGGCAATAGCTCGCCGGTCTCAAGATAATGCGCCACCTGTCGAAAGATCCAAGGTCTTCCTTGAGCGGCGCGGCCAATCATCACGGCATCCGCTTTGGTGTAGTCCAGCACTTTTTTGGCTTTTTGCGGGCTATCGATATCGCCATTGGCCACGACCGGAATTTCAAGGTTTTGTTTGATGAGGGCAATCGTGTCGTATTCGGCGTGGCCCTGGTACTTGTCCTCGCGGGTTCTCCCATGAATGGTGATCATGGCGACACCTAAGTCTTGGGCCATCTTGGCGATCTCAGGCGCATTTCGGTTGGCATGATTCCAGCCTGTGCGGGTCTTCAGCGTCACGGGCACGCCATCTGCTTTTACGGCATCCACAACCGCTTTCACGATGTTACGAATCAGCTCAGGCTGCTGCAGCAGTGCTGAGCCCGCTGCCACATTACAGACTTTTTTTGCAGGGCAGCCCATATTGATATCAATGATCTGCGCGCCACGATCGACGTTGAATCGCGCCGCCTGCGCCATCATGTTTGGGTCGGCGCCTGCGATTTGTACGGCCTTAGGCTCGATCTCTCCCTCATGATTAATGCGTCGCGTGGTTTTGTCGGTGGCCCATAGCAGTGCGTTGGAGGCCGCCATCTCACTGACTGCATAGCCTGCGCCGAGCTGTTTGCAGAGCTGCCGATAGGGCCGATCGGTCACGCCTGCCATGGGCGCAACAAACACATTGTTGGGAAGTGTGTAAGGGCCGATTTGCATTTAGCCGCCATACATCAAGAGTTGTCCGAGCATTTTTTTTGCGCCGGGGGTAATGGCAACAGCGCCAATTGCTTTGCGAACCCATCCCTGTCGGGCCAAGGTATCGGTCGCTATGCGCACGGCCCAGCGGTCGGCCTTGCGACGTTGCGCGTAGTCTTGAAGGCGTTGCGCAATTGGCGTACCACGCTGAAGCAGGCATGCAGCAAGGGTTTCGGCATCCCGAAAACCAAGGTTGAGCCCTTGGCCACCGATGGGGTGCAAGGCCTGGGCTGAATTTCCGATCCACACCATGTTGCCTTTATTGATTGTGTCTCGCCATTTCAAGCCCAGAGGATAAGAGCCGGTGATTTCAACATTGCTGATTGATTCCACGCGCCGGCCCATGGCCTCTTGCAAGAGGCTGGCCTGCGTCTGTGGGTCTGCTTTGGAAAAGACTTCGGCCTTTTGTGTGTCTGTACACCAGACCAAGGCATAGCGGCTAGCGATGGGCAGCAAAGCGATGACGCCATCTTGGGTAAAGCGCTCGTAGGCGGTGTCAGAGGCAGCGGGCTTTGCCTGCACCCATCCGATCACGGCATTTTGGTGGTAGTCGCGGATCAGCTTTATTTCATCGCGCGGACTTGTCATCCCAAGCCCGCCGTTGCTGGGCGCTGCGCCCTGCATCGATGAATCTGCACGTTTGAATAGCCCACCCTCTGCAGCCACCAGCACATCCGGGGTTTCTTTGCGTGCCGACATTTCCGCGCTAACCACAATACGCAGCCCCTCTTTTGCTGCATTTTCACGCAAGGTGGTGAGCAGGCTTGAGTAGCTTGCGAGCCCGCCCAAATCGGAGACGCCAACACGATCGGCAGTGACTTCCATGCTGCCGACGTGGCCCTGGCTAGAGACATGCACACGCTTGAGTCGAGTCGCCCGGGCATCCACCCCTAGCTGTGCAAGCCGAACCAGTGTTCCATGTGAGAGCGCAAGCACACGGGGGTCTTCCTCGTGTGGCGGCAAACGCGCATGGATTGTCGGGTCAATCAGTTCAATCGAATCGTTAGACCAGCCGTACTTCCGAAGAAAAAGCGCCGCGAGAATTCCAACCGGACCTGCGCCTTGAATCCGAACAAAGGAATCCCTGGCTTCAGTCATGCATTAAAGCCTCGATCTCAGTCAAGGCAACCGGTACGCCACGCGTAAGCAATCGCGCCTCGCTATCCGTGACGAGGGCATCGTCTTCAATCCGAATGCCGATATTCCAGAAGCCTTCAGCAATATCGGGTGCAGGCCGAATGTAGAGGCCTGGCTCAATGGTAAGCACCATGCCAGGCGCCAATCGTGATTTGTAATCGCCCGCATCATGGACATCAAGCCCTAGCCAATGGCTTGTGCGGTGCATGTAAAAACGTTTATAGCTTTCCGACTCAATGGCGGCATCTAGGCTTTGCTTGGGCAGCAAACCCAGCTCCATCATGCCCTGAGCAAGTACTCTTACGGCAGCGATATGGGGCGCAGAAAATTCAGCACCCGGTACGGTGGCCGCGACCGCAGCCTCTTGGGCGGCACATACCAGGTTGTAGGTATCGCGCTGCTGCGGCGAAAACTTTCCATTCACTGGAAATGTGCGGGTGATGTCCGAAGCGTAGCCATCAAGCTCACAGCCGGCATCGATCAATACCAGTTCGCCGTCGCGAATGGCGCGATTGCCGGCGCGGTGATGCAAGATGCAGCTGTGCGGTCCGCCCGCCACAATGGATCCATATGCCACAGATTGCGAGCCTTCTTTGCGAAATGCATGCAATAGCTCCGCTTCAAGTTCATATTCCCGAACACCAGGCTTTGCTGCCCTCATCGCGCGGACATGCGCTCTGGCAGAGATGTTTGCGGCACGCTGCATGGTCTCGATCTCAATCGAGTCTTTAATCAGTCGTTGGCGTGCAATCGATTGGCTAATGTCGACAATACGATCGGGCGCGGTAACGCCCGCGCGGCCTTTGGCGCGCAGAGCGTTCAGCCATTTGCGCAGGCGCTCATCCAACTCGGCATGCAGGCCCATGTGGCCATAAAACGCGGGCATGTTGGCGGCCATCTCGATAATGCAGTGATCAAGCTGCTCGAGATCAATCGATTCGTCGAAATAAAAACGTTTTGCGGCTGACTGTGGGCCGACGCGCACGCCATCCCAGATCTCGCGCTCAGGGTCGCGTGGCCGGCAGGCCAGCACATCTTTTGTATTTCCAGTCGCATCCACACGCATAAGCCACCAGGCGTCGGGCTCGGGAAAGCCTGTCATGTATAAAAAATCGCTGTGGCTGCGAAAAGGAAATGGATTGTCGTGATTGCGAATTAGCTCTTCTCCAGCCGAGAGCACCACCAGGCCGCCGCCTTGCGAAGCAATGTAATTCGCCAAACATTGCCGGCGTTTTTTGTGCTGCTCACCGTGCGCGGGCCCAAGAATTTCCTCGGGCCTAAGCACCTCGGGCAAAGAGGCGATAAAGGCGTCTTGATTCAGTTCGGGCGCATTCATTTTGACTCGCTCATGGCTGCGTTCATTTCGTTGAGGCGTTCTGGGGTTCCAATGTCGCTCCATTTTCCCCGGTAATGGCTTGCCGTGCATTGTCCCGCGGCCATGGCCTTGCGCAGCGCAGGCGCCAAGGGCGCGCGCTGGCCGGGCTGAATGTCGGAAAAAAGGGCGGGGCGGTAGATTCCGATGCCGGAAAAGGTTAATGACGGGTGGATGGCCACGCCCTTTGGGCTCGCTATGACGGAGGGGATTGCCAGGGGCCGTGGCGATCCATCGGCGCCCAGCTCAAAATCTCCCTGCGGGTGATGCGGCGGGTTGTCGACGAGCACAATATGGGCCAAGGCACGCGTTGTCTGCATCTCGCGTGCAATTTCAAAGGCCTGTACCCGCGGCCAGTCCGTCCAGATATCGGCATTGATCACGAAAAACGGTGCGCCTTGAGATTCCTCTGCATTCACCGTTTGTGACAGCAAAGATTCATCCATCCAAGGCCTTGCCTGTGCAATGCCGCCCGCTGTTTCCAGCGCGCCTTGAGGCTCGTGTGAAAACCGTACACGCAAACCCCAACGACTGCCATCACCAACAAATTCTTCTATCTGTGAGCCGAGATAAGCAACATTCATCACCACTGACTTAAACCCAGAATCAGCCAGGGCCTCCAGATGCCATTGCAAGAGGGGCTTGCCGCCAACTTGCAAGAGCGGCTTGGGCGTGTGATCGGTCAACGGCCGCATGCGCTCGCCGCGCCCTGCGGCAAGAATCATTGCGATCATGATTGCCTGCTCAATTGCAGCGCTCCAGAAGCTTTGCAAGCGGCCCAAGGCCTTGGTAACGCTTGGCCACCTGGAGCACATAGCGTTTGACGAGCGGCAGGTCTTGCAAATAATTTTCCTTGCCATCGCGGTGATAAAGCCTTGCAAAAATTCCCAGCACTTTTAGATGCCGCTGAAGGCCCATCCATTCGAAGTCTCTCCAAAACTCGCCAAAGTCTTCGGATACGGGCAGCCCTGCGGCACGCGCCTCTTGCCAATAGCGAACCGCCCAATCGATTTGCATGTCTTCAGGCCACTCAATGTAGGCATCGCGCAGCAATGAGACCAAGTCGTAGGTCAGTGGCCCGATCACTGCGTCTTGAAAATCAAGCACGCCGGGGTTGTCGTATTCCAAGACCATCAAGTTACGGCTGTGATAGTCCCGATGCACCAGTGCGGCGGGCTGGGCAAGGCATCGGTCAACAATCAACTGGTAAATTGACAACAGCTGCCCAAGCTCTGTTTCTGACAGCACAAGTGCTTGGTGTTTCGTCAAATACCATTCATCGAAAAGCCGTATCTCGCGCATCAGCATCTCGGCGTCATACAACGCAAGACCCTCGGGCCTTGCATTGGCTTGCACCTTGGCGAGTGTCTTCCAGGCATCTTCGTAAAGGGATGAGACTTTCATGGGATTGTCTCGATGCTGGTGTAGCACGTTTAGGTAGGTATTGCTGCCCAAGTCTGAGCACAGCAAAAACCCTTGGGTTAGATCAGACGCAATGATTTGCGGCACGTGCGCCCCTGCTTTTTTGAAAATTCCGGCGGTCTTGATAAAGGGCTCAATCGGCTCTTTTTCGGGCGGGGCATCCATCAAAATTAGGCTTTTTTCTGCCGTGGCTCCGCAGCGGGCAGACAGCCTGAAGTATCTGCGAAAAGATGCATCGCTCGATGCTGGTGCGAGCGTTTCTGGATCAACCTCCCAGCCTAATTGGCCAAGTGGTAGTTGATGGGAGAGCAGCCATTGAGCTGCCCGGGCGAGACGCGGGTCGTTCATGACGCTCCCTATAATAGAGCATGCGTTTTTTTGGGAATTCAGCCTTAAGTGCCTGGGTTTTTTTGCTCGTGGCGGGCGCTGCCAAGGCGCAGGCTTTTCCGCTCATTGGCGCCTGTCCCATGACAGACGGCTCTTTCCACCTTGCGCAGGCGCCGTTATCAGTCGCCCCTCTTAGCGTTGAGGTGGAAAAACCTTTGGGTTTGAAGCTCGACCCGATTCTAAACCTTGAGCCTCCCTTAGCTGGTGATACGCCAATCTATCTTTTTGGCCAGTCGATTTCCGGCCAGACCGAGGATCTGATTGAGTCCAAGGGCGCAGCGGAGTTTCGAAAGCTTGGCCTGTTCATCAAAGGAGATTTCCTTCGCCATGACCTCGTGCGTGATGAGATCTTTGCCGACGGCCAGGTAAAACTGTTTCGTGAGGGTGAATTTTATGAAGGCCAGCGGCTGCAGCTAAAGCTCGGCACGAATCAAGGGTTTTTTGGCGACTTGTCGTTTGAGCTCAGCACCTTAGGTGGCAGGGGAACAGCAAAACAGGCGGAATTTCTTCAGCCCCTAGAGACAAAGCTCACTGAGGTTCGTTACACCAGCTGTCCGGTGGATCGGCCTGCCTGGGAGCTGCGTATGGATTCACTGCATCTTGACCAGGTAAGAGAGGTTGCGAGCTCGGAATACTCCCGGCTCTACTGGGGAGGGACGCCGGTTTTGCCGATGGGGGATCTGTCGTTTCCCTTAAGTGGCAGGCGAAAAACCGGGTTTCTTGCCCCTCAATATGGCACGTCAACCAAGCTTGGCCTTGAGCTCATGACTCCTTTTTATTGGAATATCGCGCCCCAACACGATGTGACCCTCTACCCACGCCTGATGACCAGGCGTGGAGTGCAGCTTGGTTCCGAGTTTCGATTCTTGCGAGAAGATGCTCTGGGAACGGTGAGTTATGAGTTCTTGCCCAACGACCGTGTCGCAAAGCAGACACGGCAATACGGGGCTGTTCGAGCCACCTATCGGGCTTTGGACAATTTAACTTTAGGGCTGCAGGTGGAGCGCGCCTCGGACGACACCTATTTTGAAGACCTTGGAAACTCTTTGCTGGTTTCCTCTCAACGCCTGCTGCCTGGAATTTTTACCGCGACCACTGCATTTCGTGGCTGGTCGCTGCAGGCTAGGGCTCAGGAGTTCCAACTCCTGCAAGATGTGAACGCGCCCTTGATTGCGCCCTACGCCATGCTGCCAAGGCTCACCCTGTCCCGCGCAGGAGAGAGTTTCACCCCCGAGGGCTTTGCGCCCTCGAACTGGAACGCCACCGTGGAGGCCTCCTCTTTTCGGCATCCAACGCTTGCTGAGGGAGAACGGTATGTTGCGAAGGGCTCAATGGCCTGGGCCAATTTTTACAGGGGGTTTTACCTCACACCGAAGCTGTCCTTGCATGCAACGCGTTATTCACACCGAGAAGATGGAAGCGATGCCCTCACGCAGTCCAAGTACCGCAGGGTCAACGATCCGCTGTATCAAAACAATGTTAGCGGCCGCACTGAGTCCTACTCTCGGGCCTTGCCAACCTTCACAGCAGACTTGCGCACAGTGTTAGAGCGCGAGCTTACTGTGGGCAGTCGAGCTTATGAGCAGACCCTCGAGCCAAGAGTGGTTTATGTGCGCACACCGTATAAGGATCAGTCCCGCTATCCCGTGTTTGACACCGGGGTTCCGGGCTTTAACTTTGCCCAGATTTTCTCTGATGAAGGCTTTAATGGCGATGATCGGGTTGCCGATCTCAACCAGCTTACCGTCGGTGTGATTTCCCGTCTGATTGAGCCAGACCTTGGCGGTGAAGTATTGCGTGGATCGATCGGCCAGCGCTTTTACTTCTCCGATCAGCGTGTGACGTTGCCTGGTGCTGTCGTAAGAGAGGGCCGTGAGTCGGACATCCTTGGCCAGCTCAGCTTTTATCCTTTGCGGCATTGGAATCTTGAGGCTCAGGCGCAGTACACACCCGAGTCGGCCAAGACCCAGGCAGTCTCCCTGGTTTCTCGATACCGCCCCAAACCGGCTCGGGCCTTCAGTGCGGCTTATCGTTTTGTGAGAGGGTCTTCGAATACGGTGGACCTCGCGTTTCAGTGGCCGGTCGCACCTTTTTGGTATGCGGTGGGCCGATATCAGCAAGCCTTGCGAAATCTGGGGGGAAGCCTTGAGGATCGACGATCGGGCTTGATTGAGGGCATTGCAGGGTTTGAATACGATGGCGGGTGTTGGGTAGGCCGGGTAGTGTTTCAGCGTTATGCAACCAGTGCGGCACAGAAGAACACGGCCTTGTTCTTCCAGATTGAGCTCAATGGCCTTGGCCGACTGGGCACCAGCCCTTTGTCCGTGCTTCAGCGGGGAATTCCGAATTACCAAATGATCAATGAGATTGCGCCCATGCCGTCGCGGTTTGAAAATTTCCAGTAGGCTAGCGTTATGAACACTCTCAAGTTTTTTCGCCCTCGTACTTTTGCCGCCGTTATGGCCCTTGTAGCTTTGCCAGGGGCAGCTTTTGCCCAGCAGGCTGCGCAGACGGGCGCAGAAGTCACCCCTTTAGGCGCGGGCGCGCAGGTGCGGCCGCTCTCGCCGAGGCTTGCGCCTCCCGCGCAGAGCCAAGGGTTCAAGGCTCCCACCCCAATCCTTGTTGATCGCGTGGTGGCGATTGTGAATCGCGAGGTCATTACTGCAAGTGAGCTTTTGCGAAGGCAGCGGGAGTTGGTGTTGTCTTTAAAGCGCCAGGGAATAACGCCACCTTCGAGTGATGCATTGCGGGAGCAGGTCCTGGATCGCATGATTACCGATCGGGCCATGCTGCAGCTCGCCAGGGAGACAGGCATTCGGGTTGATGACGCCACGTTGGATCGGGCCATTGGCCGAATCGCTGAGCAAAATGGGTTATCCATGTCGGGGCTTCGTAATCAGCTAGAGGCCGAAGGCATTCCTTTTTCCAGGTTTCGTCAGGATATTCGAGACGAGATTGCAATTACGCGGTTGCGTGAGCGAGAGGTGGATAACAAGCTGCAGGTCTCAGAAAGCGAAGTCGATACTTTTTTAGCTTCGCAAGGTCAGTCTATTCAGAGACTAGAGGAGTTCAAGGTCTCGCAAATTCTCGTCCGGGTCTCTGACATTGCGAGCAAAGAGGAGCTAGCGGCTGCGCAATCGAAGCTCAGGCAGGCCCGAGATGCGCTGCGATCAGGCCGTCCGTTTGCAGAGGTAGCGAGACAATTTTCCGACGCGCCAGATCGTGAGCAAGGCGGCAGCTTAGGCTGGCGAACCCGAGAGCGATTGCCCGAGCTCTTTGTCTCTGCACTCTCGGCCTTAAAGCCTGGGCAGCTCAGCGCAGATTTAAGAAGCGCGAATGGCTTGCACATTGTTTTGTTGGAAGATCAGCGCTCCACCTTGCGCAGCCAGGAAGTCGCCGTGCACCGTGCCCGGCATATCTTGGTGCGGGTTGATGCGCAAACTAGCGAGGATGCGGCCTTGCGTCGTGCCCAGGATTTGCGCAGACGCATTGAGATGGGCGCTGACTTTGGCCGCCTGGCCCGGGATTTTTCCCAAGATCCTGGCTCTGCCCCTCGGGGAGGCGAGCTTGACTGGGCGTATCCGGGCGACCTGGTGCCGGAGTTTGAGCGGGCGTTGGCGCAGCTTGCACCAGGCCAGCTTAGCGACCCGGTCCGTACCATGTTTGGCGTTCATTTGATTCAGCTCATCGAGCGAAAGCGTGAGCCTCTCACCGAGCAGCGTCTTCGCACTGCAGCCCGTATTGCCTTGCGCGACCAAAAGCTTGAGCAGGCTGTTGCAGACTGGTCGCGGGAGGTGCGTGCCAACGCTTATGTTGAAATCAAGCGTGACAGCGAGTGAGACTGGCCATGTGGCCCGAAAGCGGTTTGGACAGAATTTTCTTCACGACCCCGCATTAATCAGTCGGCTTGTTGAGGCAATTGCTCCAAAGCATGGCGAGCGTATTGTTGAAATCGGCCCAGGACAAGCCGCACTCACCGAGCCCTTGATCGAGCGAGCCGGATCCATCACTGCAATTGAAATCGATCGTGATTTGGCAGCAGCTCTGAAGCAGCGTTTCAGTGAGGAGCGGCTCTGCTTGATTGAGCAGGATGTCTTGAGAGTTGATTTCCACGCCGTGTCTCAAAAGCTGGGCGGCCCCTTGCGAATTGTAGGCAACCTGCCTTACAACATTTCGAGTCCCATCTTGTTTCATCTGCTAGAGGCAGCCGATGTAATCGTGGATCAGCATGTCATGTTGCAAAAGGAAGTCGTCGATCGCATGGTCGCTGAGTGTGGATCGAAAATTTACGGCAGACTCTCTGTCATGCTTCAGGCGCGCTATCGCATGGCCCGGTGCCTCAAGGTGCCGCCCGGCGCATTTCATCCTGCACCGAAGGTCGACTCTGCGGTGGTGCGCATGGCTCCAATTGCTGCAAGCGAGGTTGCGGTAAAGGATTGGGTGATTTTCTCCGCGGTCGTGGCAACGGCCTTTTCTCAGCGCCGAAAGATGCTTCGCAATACGCTGGCAGGCTATGCCGATGCGATTGACTGGGATGGGCTGGGCATTTTGCCGACGCAGCGGGCGGAGGAAATTTCGGTGGAGCGATTTATTGCGCTTGCCAATTGGATTGCGCAATCAGTAAGTGGGAAGTAAATCCAGCCGAACTTTTCTCAACACTGTCTTGCCCTCTTCGTAATTCGGCAAGATTTCGGCTACTTCGTCCCAGAAGGTCTTGCTGTGATCCATGGTGTGCGTGTGGGCGAGTTCGTGGGCAATGACGTAATCAATGACATCTTGGCTAAAGTGGATGAGCCGCCAGTTGAGGCGAATGTGGCCATCCTCGGTGCAGCTTCCCCAGCGGCCCTTGGCACTGCTTAGGCTAAAGCGCGCGTATTGCCGTCCTGACCGCTCGCTGATTGTTTTCAGCCTTTGTGTGAAAAGTGCTTTTGCCTGTGCTTGAAGCCAGGCGTGTACCGCATCACGAATTTGCTCAAGGGCGGCGTTGGCGGGCAGGGCGACCTGCAGCTCTCTTCGAAAGTCATCCCACTGATTTTTTTTGATCTCAGGGGCCAGCAGAATCTGAATTGGCTTTCCGAGATACTGAAGCGTTGCGCCATGTCGCCACTGATCCTGAGGAAGCAGGCGGGCCTGGTCGCTTTGGTGCCACTCGGCAAGCCGAGCAAGTAGCCACTTTGATTTTTCTCGCAAGATGAATTCAATGTCACTGACTGGAACCCACTTGGGCGCATTGACCTGAATCATTCCCCGGCCGACTGACATACCGACGGTTTTTCTTCGGGTGCGCTTTAAGGCCCACGGAACGGCATATCCTTGGAGGGCGACGGTTCGATGTTTTTTCGATTGAATGTCGACCGATGATGGAGGAAGCGGAAGAGGTTTGATGGCGCCTGCATCGGCGTCATTGTCGGTGCTAAACGGCAGGCTGAACTGCTCGGGGCCTGTCATGAAGGGCCTTTCACGGATCTGTGAGGACTGATACGGCGCATTTCTTCTCGAATCCACATTTCGGCTTTAGCCGAGAGGGTAGTCGCATCCTCGCCTTCTGGCAATAGGGCAGGCCCAATTGAGACTGTAATGACCCCCGGTTTTTTGATGAAGGATTTTCGCGGCCAGAGGTCGCCGGAGTTCATGGCAATTGGCACGACAGGGCTCTTGGTTGCGACGGCAAGGCGTGCACCGCCAGTTTTGAATCTCACATGTCGGCCGGGCAAGACCCGGGTTCCTTCTGGGAAAAACACAATCCAACGATTCTCTTCATGTAATGCTTTTGCGCCTTTGCTGACCACTTGCGCAAAAGCTTCGCCGCCGTTTGTGCGATCAATAGCAATCATGCGCAGCAGCGCAAGACCCCAGCCAAAGAAAGGAAGCCACATGAGCTCGCGCTTGAGCACAAAGCAAAGCTGGTGCTCGAAATAGTAGGGATAAAACATCGTCTCCCAGGCAGACTCATGTTTTGAAAGCAGAATTGCAGGTGATTTAGGCAGGTTTTCAAGCCCGATGACCTGGTAACGAATGCCCAGCAGTATTTTGGCAGCCCAGATGTTCATGGCCGACCATCGCATGGCAAACCAGTAAGCTTTTTTAAATGGTAGCCAAGGGCCAATGGCGATAAACAGCAGAGCCCAAACAATCAAAGTAAGGATTTGAAATGCGAGAAAAATCGATGCGCGAATGATAGGCATTAATGGCTTGCGGAAGTGCGCTCAATAAGAAGCTTCTCAACGACGCCGGCAAGGTTGTCGGCAACCTGTGTGTTCGGTGGCAGGGCTTTCGACTCTTCGTTTTTCGCCGCCGCGAGGGTGCGCTCCCCTTTCCCGGTTTTGACAAGCCAAGGCCTGCAGCCAAGCGCAGTGCCTGCTTGCAGGTCACGCAAGGAATCGCCCACAACAGGAACATTTTCAAGGCCTCTGCCAAACCGTTTGGCGATATCTTTGAGCAGTCCCGTGGCGGGCTTTCGACAGTCGCAATTGCTGGCAGGCGCATGAGGGCAGAAGAAAATCCCATCAATGTGCCCACCCTTTTCGGCAACGGCTGCCATCATTTTGTTGTGAATAGCATGCAGGGTGCTGATGTCGAAAAGCCCACGCTCCACGCCCGACTGATTGGTGGCCACCACCACAATCCAGCCTGCGTGTTTAAGCTTGGCAATTGCCTCAAGGCTGTATTCCAAGGGCACCCACTCATCGGGTGTCTTGATGTAATCATCGCTGTCATGATTGATCACCCCGTCTCGATCAAGAATGATTAAGGGTGCCTGCGAGGCTGTCATCTCAGGCAGCCATTCGCGATAGGTCGGCAACTTGATTCATTGACGCTTGCAGCTTGGCGAGTAGGGCTAAACGGTTTGCCTTGAGCTTTTCATCTTCGGCATTGACCATGACTGAGTCAAAAAAATCATCGACAGGCGCCTTGAGGCTTGAAAGCAGTGTCAGCGCCTTGGCGTACTCGCCTTTGGCCACCGTGGCCTGTGCTTTGGGCGCAACCTCCTCAAGCTGCCTGGCCAAGACCTGTTCTGCAGGCTCTTGCAAAAGACCTGCTTCGATCGCCTGGGCAACCCCCTGTGATTTCTTCAAGATATTCGCGATGCGCTTGTTCGCTGAACAGAGGGCCTGGGCCTCGGGCTGATTCATAAACGCATTGAGCGCCTCAAGCCGCTTGGGCACTTCGGCAATCCGGTCTGGGCATTGGGCAAGCACAGCTTCGATTGACTCAGTGCCCGCGCCTTTTTCTTTTAGCCAGGCACGCAGACGGTCCAGCATAAACTGCTGTATCTCCTGCACACTGACTGAGACGCCTGCAATACCAGCGAAGGTTTTTGCGGTATCTTGAATCAGCCCAGAAAGGCGGATGTTTAGGTTTCGTTCAATCACGATGCGAATGACACCAAGGGCATGGCGGCGAAGCGCAAACGGATCTTTGTCTCCCGTGGGCGCAAGGCCAATGCCCCAAATGCCGACTATGGTCTCGACTTTATCGGCTAAGGCGACGCAAAGCCCGATTGGGTTCTCCGGCAGGCTATCGCCGGCAAACCGCGGGTGATAGTGGGCCCTGATGGCGACCGCGACGTCTTCTGACTCTTGGTCATGACGTGCGTAGTAGGTGCCCATGATGCCTTGAAGCTCTGGAAACTCGCCCACCATATCGGTGAGTAGGTCGGCTTTGGCAAGCAAGGCGGCGCGGTGCGCCTGGCTGGGGTCTGCGCCAACAAGCGTAGCCCACTGTTTTGCCAAAGCGGCAATGCGGTCGACCCGCTGTCGCTGATTGCCGATCTTGTTGTGATAAACCACGCTGCTCAAGCCTTCGAGGCGGGACGCGAGTGATTTTTTGCGGTCTTGGCTGTAGAAAAACCTTGCATCGGAAAGGCGGGCCCGCAACACACGCTCATTGCCAGAAATGACAACCCTTGGGTCTTTCGATTCAATGTTGCTGACGAGCAGGAAACGATTCACCAGCTTTCCGTCGTTGGAAGTGAGCGCGAAATATTTCTGGTTTTGTTGCATGGTCAGAATCAGGCACTCTTGCGGCACCTCCAGAAACTCTTTTTCAAAATTCGCCTCGAGCACCACAGGCCATTCCACCAGGCTTGTCACTTCATCGAGCAGCGCATCGGGTGCAATCACCGTGTGCGGCAAAGCCTTCGTTTTGAGTTGATTTGCAATCAGGCTTCGGCGCTCATCAAAGCTGGCAATCACCTTGCCTTTCTCTTTCAGTGTGCTTGCGTAGTCATTGGCATGCGTGAGCACCACAGGCGCTTTGGCATGAAACCGATGGCCTTGGGTTGATCTTCCGGCTTTTAACCCCAGAGCTGTTAATGCAAGCACCTGATCGCCATGCAACGCAATAAGCCCATGGGCGGGCCGCACGAACTTGACTGTATTGCCATCAGCTTTTTGGTAGGTCATGACCTTTGGAATGGGCAGCCTGGCAATGGCTTCGGTGAGGCCAGCCTGAGCGGCCTGCTCAAGCGATGCCCCTGCGACTGTGCATTCACAGTAAAGCAGCTCTTGCTTGCCGTCATGGACCCGCTCCAGGTTCTCAAGCCGGATGTTTTCACCAATCGTGAGCCCAAGGCTTGCCAGTTTTTTAATCAGCGGCGCGGTGGGCTGACCTTCGGTGTCTAGCGCGATTGCGGCCGGCAGTAGTTTCTCCTTGCGTTGAACGGTTGGCGCTTGGTCAAGCACTGCCTCAATATGAACAGCAAGCCTGCGGGGGCTCGCAAATGGTGTGATCTTGGCATTTGTCGCACACAGGCCTTCTTTCGCAAGATGGCCTGCAATTGCCTGGCTAAATGCAGCGCCGAGCGTGCGCAACGCTTTAGGCGGCAGCTCCTCGGTGAGTAGTTCAATGAGCAGCGGCGCACTCATGAGGACACCAACATGGGAAAGCCAAGCTGCTCACGCGAGGCGACATAGGCCTGGGCAACACTGCGGGAGAGATTTCGAATGCGGCCAATATATTGGGCCCGCTCAGTCACCGAAATGGCGCCACGGGCATCAAGTAAATTGAATGTATGGGCAGCTTTCAGGATCTGCTCATAGGCTGGCAGTGCAAGTCCCGCCTCAAGCAAGCGTTTTGCATCTTCCTCGTGCTCGGAAAACCGATTGAATAAAACAGGCACATTGCTGTGCTCGAAGTTGTAGCATGATTGTTCAACTTCATTTTGATGGTAAACATCGCCGTAGGTCAGCTTTCGCTGCTTGCCGTTTTCCTGCCACTGCGTCCAGGTGAGATCAAAAACATTTTCAACGCCTTGCAGGTACATTGCGAGCCGCTCAATGCCATAAGTGATTTCGCCGGTGATGGGCGCACAATCAATGCCGCCCACTTGCTGAAAGTAAGTGAATTGCGTGACTTCCATGCCGTTGAGCCAAACCTCCCAGCCTAGGCCCCAGGCGCCCAGCGTTGGGTTCTCCCAGTCATCTTCCACAAAGCGAATGTCGTTGACTTCAGGGTCAATGCCCAATGCCCTCAATGAGCCCAGATAGAGCTCAAGAATATTTTCTGGCGAGGGTTTGAGCACCACTTGATACTGATAATAGTGCTGAAGACGATTTGGGTTCTCACCATAACGGCCATCTTTGGGCCGGCGTGAAGGCTGCACATAGGCGGCGCGCCAAGGCTCCGGGCCAAGCGCCCGCAAAAATGTTGCCGTGTGCGAGGTGCCCGCGCCGACTTCGAGGTCAATCGGCTGAAGCAGCGCGCAGCCCTGCGCGTCCCAGTATTGCTGCAGAGTCAGAATGATTTGCTGAAAGCTTGGCATGGCGCTAATTCTAGCGACATTCCTGTCATCGCGAGCGGCGAAGCCGCGTGGCGATCCATTGCCCCATCACAATCAATGCCGACAGCAGCAGTATTGGCCAGTTGCCAAACTGGCTGTATGGTGTCACGCCCTGCATGCCTTGCACTTGTGCAAACAATAATCCTGGCTCGCCGTGTGGCAGATGCTCCAGCACATGGCCGTAGTGATTAATCGCCGCAGTTGCACCTGTATTGGTCGCTCGAATGCTGGGTCGGCCAGTTTCCTTTGAGCGCATGCGTGCAATGTCAAGATGTTGATCCAGTGCAATGGTGTTGCCAAACCAGGCAAGGTTGCTGACATTGAGCAGGATGCTGGGGTGTTGGTCTGCGGGGATTTTTGGCGAGAGCGGACGAATGATCTCTTCGCCAAAAAGATCTTCATAACAAATGTTGACGCCAATACGCTGATCCGCCACTGCCATAGCAGGCTGAATTGCCTCACCACGCTGAAAGTCGCCCAAGGGCATGTTCATCATGTTGACAAACCAACGAAAGCCAAACGGAATGAACTCTCCAAACGGCACGAGATGATGCTTGTCGTAGCGGGCACTGATCTCGTTTGCGCTTTCGGGCTTGATTGCAATGAGGCTGTTAAACCAGCCCCGCGAATCCCGCATGGGAAGGCCAAGCATGACGGTGGCGCCAGATCGATGGGCGAGCCCCAGGAAAGCCTCTCGGGCCTGCGCATCAGCCATCTCCCAGGGCCGAACCATGGCCGTCTCAGGAAATACGATCAGTTGAACTGCGCCAGGCATTGAGGCGGTGTTTGCAATTTCAATTTGGGTTTGTATCGCTAGGGATTCCCGCGCTGGGTCAAACTTTATTGACTGAGGAATTGCGCCTTGAACCAAGGCCACCCGCAAAGGCCTGCCATGCGGCTCAGTAAAGGGTTGCAAGCCCGCTAGAAAGCCAATCAACAAAAAGATCACAAGCCCCGCAAAGGCTGGCCAGCTTCGATAGCGAATGGATTGAATAAGGAAGATGACACAAAGCGTTGTAAAAAATCCAACGCCGTAGACGCCAAGCAGGGGTGCATAGCCTGCCAAAGGAGTGTCGATTGCGAGATAGCCGATTGCGAGCCAGGGAAAGCCGGTGAACAGAGTGCCGCGTAGCCACTCGAAAAGCGTTACGACTGCGGCAATGACAAAGGAAGTTATGAGTTGTTTGGTCGACAGGTTGAGCCATCGGCATGTTGCAAACGCACCGACAGCAAATGAGGCGACGTAGGCGGCGAGCAGCACCGTTGAGATGGCAGCAAGCCATGCAGGCAGCCCCCCGTAATCGTGCAGGCTAATGAAAATCCAATGTAAACCTGCGGTGTAAGCGAGAAGCGAAAGCCCTGAAATCAGCCAGAAGAGTCGCATGGCCGGCGGCGCTATTCGCCGTCAGGCTGCGTCGCGCTTGCGAGGCGCTCGGTGATCAACACGTGGACTTGTCGTGCATCTGCCCGTTGAATCTCGAATCGAAAACCATCGAGCTCAATTGACTCGCCCCGACGAGGGACGCGGCCAAAGGCATCGGTGACATAGCCCCCAATCGTGTCAACATTTTCGTCGCTGATCGCGGCTTGCAAGGTGTCGTTGAATTGTTCAAGCGGCGTGAGCGCGCGGACGCGAAACCTCCCGGGCTGCTTGGGCATGGCCACGATATTGTCATCGTCTTCTTCAATATCGTGCTCATCTTCAATGTCACCAACAATCTGCTCGAGCACATCTTCAATGGTGATCATGCCTGAGACCCCGCCGTATTCATCCACAACGATGGCAATGTGATTGCGATTCACACGAAAGTCACGCAGCATGACATTAAGCCGCTTCGATTCAGGAACAAACACCGCCGGCCGCAGCATGCCGCGCAGGTCATCCTCTTTTTGGGCCATGCAGCGCAGCAGGTCTTTGGCCAACAGAATGCCGATGATGTTATCCCGCTTGCCCTCAATGACTGGAAACCGCGAGTGGGAGGTTTTCACCACCACATCCAGGATCTCCTCGAGCGGGTCGTTGATGTCAATCACATCCATTTGCGAGCGTGGAATCATGAGGTCACGCACGCGGAGGTCGGCGACTTGCATCACACCTTCCATCATGGACATTGCATCGGCATCAATTACTGCGTGCTCTTGGGCTTCACGCAGCTGCTCGATCAGGTCTTCTTTGTCATCGGTCCGGCGCAAAAGCCGGGCAATTAGGCGTTCAAATTTTGATTTGAGTCTTAAAGCCCCGTTACCGGGAAGTGGGTCACTCATGCAGCGCAATGAGAGTTGAGGGACCTTTATCTTGCCATAGCTTGTCGCGCCGAGGGCTAGTAGCCTGTGGACAAATAGGGGTTCGGAATTCGAAACCGCCTCAAAACCCCAATTTCAAGGGCTTCCATGGCCTTAGCCTCTTCCTGCTTTTCATGGTCAAGGCCGCAAGCGTGTAGCACACCATGCACGATCAGGTGGGCCAAATGGCAATCGAGCGGCTTGCCCTGATCCCTGGCTTCTCTGGCTGCGACTGGCTTGCAAATGACAAGATCCGCCTTGATTTCAGGCAGCCCTTCGTAGGCAAAAGTCAGGATATTCGTTGGGTAGTCTTTGTTGCGATATTGCCGATTTAAATTTCGGGCATGGCGTGAGCCTGCAACCCGCAGGCTGATCTCCGCGCTTAAACAATTAGAGGGCAGGCTTGCTGCAACGAGCCTGCGCATACGAGGCATCGACAGCGGCCAAGCGTGCGCCTGCAGATTACTATCCAGAAGAAAATTAAACTCGAGCTTGGCTGGCATTCGAAGGCCCGGCAAGTCAGGCCGCTTGGGCTAGCAACACTTCGCCGCGAAGCGAGTGCGGATGGGCATGGGTGATTCGCATCTCCACAATCTGCCCGATTACGCTGGAATGGCTCTGTGTAGAAAAGTTTACGACGCGGTTATTTTCCGTGCGGCCAGAAAGCTCTTGCGGGTTTTTCTTTGAAGGCCCCTCGACTAAGACTTTTTGCACAGTGCCGACCATGGCCTGGCTGATGCGCGTGGCATTGGCTTCAATAGTGGCCTGCAGATGTTGCAGTCTGGAAAGCTTGATTGCCTTGGGGCAGTCATCAGGCAAGTCGGCTGCAGGTGTTCCAGGCCTTGCGCTGTAAATAAAACTGAAGGAGGTGTCAAAGCCAATGGCTTCGACGAGATCCATTGTGGCTTGGAAGTCTTTTTCAGTCTCGCCGGGAAAGCCCACAATGATGTCCGTTGACAGAGAAACGTCGGGGCGCACTGCCCGTAGCCTGCGAATAATAGATTTGTATTCAAGAGCCGTGTAGCCGCGCTTCATTGCGGCAAGAATTCGATCCGAGCCTGACTGCACGGGCAGGTGCACATGGCTCACCAGCTTGGGAAGCTTGGCATAGGCATCGATCAACCGTTGCGAAAATTCCCTTGGGTGCGAGGTGGTGTATCGGATCCGCTCAATGCCATCGATCTCGCTGACCAGCTCCAAAAGCGTTGCAAAGTCAACGGTATCGGGCACCGCGCCTGAAACGTTGCCCGATACCGGGCCGAGATAAGCATTGACATTTTGGCCCAGTAGGGTCACTTCACGCACCCCTTTGCTGGCAAGTTCGGCTACTTCTGCAAGCACATCTTCGAGCGGCCGGGAAACTTCAGTGCCCCGGGTGTAAGGCACGACGCAAAAGCTGCAGTATTTGCTGCAGCCTTCCATGATTGAAACAAACGCTGTCGGGCCTTCGACTCGGGCAGGCGGAAGGTGATCAAACTTTTCAATTTCCGGAAACCGGATATCAACCTGCGCCTTGTTGGTAGCCCGCCTTGCAGCAATCAAATCAGGCAGTCGGTGCAGCGTCTGCGGCCCGAACACCACATCGACATAAGGCGCGCGCCGGATGATCGCTTCACCCTCTTGCGAGGCGACGCAGCCGCCAACCCCAATGATCAGGTCTGGCTTTAATTTCTTAAGCTCTCGCGCCCGACCCAGGTCAGAAAAAACCTTGGCCTGGGCCTTTTCCCGAACCGAGCAGGTGTTAAACAAAATAATGTCGGCTTCCTCGGGCGTTTGGGCGGGCTCAACGCCGTTGCGCTCTTTCAAGATATCCACCATCTTGTCGGAGTCGTATTCATTCATCTGGCACCCAAAGGTGCGCACAAATACTTTTTTGGTCTGTTGGTCTGTCATGTTTTTGCGTCGTGCCAGGGGTTGAACTGGAGGACGAGGCTTGAATTTTGCCTCATGATCACCCCTTATGGGGAAAGTGATAAAGCCAAAACTGCTGCGAGCGGGGGTGAGCCGGGGCGAAGCCTTTGCGTGGGCAAGCCTTGATTTCGCAAATTCAGGCTACACCACGGTGGTGCTTACCGCGGTCTTCAATGCTTACTTCGTTGCCACCGTGATGGGCGGAAAAGAAAATGCCACGTTTGCCTGGACGCTGATCTTGTCGGTGAGCTACCTCCTCGTAATGCTCAGCGCCCCAATTTTGGGGGCTTACGCAGACCTTCGGGCCTGCAAAAAACAGATGTTGGCTCTGACAGCCGCAGGCTGCGTGATTGCCACTGGCCTGCTGGCCACGGTAGGCTCGGATGCTTGGCTGTGGGCCGCTGTGTTGCTGATCATCTCTAACTTTTGCTACGCCACGAACCAGGATCTGGTCGCTGCGTTTCTGCCCGAAATTGCAGAGCCTAAGAATTTGGCTCAGGTTTCGGGATATGGATGGGCCTGGGGTTTTTTGGGCGGGCTATCGGCCCTGGGCCTTTCATTGGCCTGGGTTAGTTACGGCCAGTCTGAGTCGATGTCCGCCCAGGCAATCGTTGGCGGAACCATGTTGGCCACAGCTGTTTTGTTTGCGCTTGCAGCGCTCCCCTCGCTTTTCGTTTTGCGTGAAAGGGCCGCCGCGTCGGATGGCTCAGAGCATTGGCCTTTTCAGCGCTGGGTTCACGCAAGCTGGGGCCGATTGATTCAGACATGGCGCAACTCAAAAGACCTGGTTGACCTGCGTCGTTTTTTGGCTTGTGTCTTGGTGTATCACGCAGGCGTGCAGACGGTGATCACTTTGGCCGCCGTGTATGCCCAGCAGGTGATGGGTTTTACGATCAACCAAACCATACTGCTAATTTTGATTGTGAACATCACCGCCGCAGCCGGCGCCTGGATGTTTGGGCACTTTCAGGATCGGCTTGGTCATGCCAAGGGCTTGAGCATTACTTTGCTGGCATGGGTTGTCATGGTGGTCATTGCCTGGTTCGCAACGACCGAGGCCTTGTTCTGGGTTGCGGCCAATTTCGCCGGCCTGGCCATGGGGGCTTCCCAGAGCGGGGCACGCGCTGCAATCGCGTATATGTCTCGGCCTGGCCGGGAGGCAGAGACCTTTGGGCTTTGGGGTGTCAGCGTGAACTGCGCAGCAATTCTGGGCCCATTGACTTATGGATTCGTCACTTGGCTTACTGACAACTCACATCGCACTGCCATGCTTGTGACCGGAGTATTTTTCCTTGTAGGACTTTTGCTTTTACGGCGAATTGACTTTGAGCGCGGACGAAACGCTGCTTGCCTTAGTGCAAAAGAAAGCGTCTGATTGCCGGCCAGTGATCGGCGAAGTCGGATAAGCCATGATCGGAGCCTTGAATAATGTGATGCTGCGTGCCGGGGTAGCGGGCAATCATTTCATTGAAATCCAAAAGCTCATCGCCGGTTGCGGCCACCAGGAGGTATCGCTGCGAATCGGTGAGCCCTACTTCCATCGCTTTGAGGTCGGCAATGTATTGTTTGCGGAAATGTAAAACCTCATTGGTGTGCCAGGCAGGAAGCTCTCCAACATAAGGTTCGAGATCGCGTGCTGGCCATGGGGCTGGGTTGAGCAGGGCAGCTTTAAAGCCCTGCCTTGCGGGGTGGCACTCCATCACAGCGCTTGCGTAAAACCCGCCAAGCGAGCTGCCAATAAGCCGAATGGCGCTGCCTTGCGCAAGTGCTTCTTGAATCGTCGAGTCGATTTGCTGCATGGCGATGTTAGGCGCAATATCAAGTGCCGGACATTTATAGGCAATGCCTTGCTCTGCTAGGTCTTGGCCGATCATCACGGCTTTTGATGACTGGGGTGAGCTTCGAAAGCCATGTAGATAGATCACGGTGATTTTGTTCATTTGAATTTAAACTTCAAAACCTTGAATCTCACAATCTTACTGGAGAGGAATGCCTCATGAGCGCAGCAGAAAATAGCGGCCGGCCCGCTGCGGGAATTGCTATTGTCACGGGGGCTGGAAGCGGCATTGGCAAAAGCGTTGCACGAAAGCTCATGTCTTTGGGCTGGCGGGTTGGCCTTGCGGGAAGGCGTGCTGAGACGCTTGCGCAAACGGCCAAGGGGTATGAGTCGCTTTCGCTCTCAGTTGTGACTGATGTCTCAAAAGAGCAGGAAGTCGATCAATTGTTCAATGCGGTCGTAGCCCACTGGGGCCGCGTGGATCTCTTGTTTAACAATGCCGGAATTTTTCCGCCAGGCCAGTTGATTGATGATCTCCCTGTACAGAGCTGGAAAGAGTCAGTCGATATCAATCTCACGGGTGCTTTTTTGTGCGCGCGTGCTGCATTTCGCCAAATGCGGCATCAGTCGCCCCAAGGTGGCCGAATTATCAATAACGGCTCTATCTCGGCACATGCCCCGCGCCCGCAGTCGGTGGGCTATACGGCAACCAAGCATGCCATCACGGGCCTCACCAAATCCTTATCGCTTGATGGCCGGCCCTTTTCAATTGCCTGTGGCCAGATCGACATTGGCAATGCCGCCTCCGAGATGACAAGCGGGTTTGGCGCTGGCGCGCTACAGGCCAATGGCACGCGCATGGCCGAGCCACGGATGGATGTTGCCGATGTGGCCGATGCAGTGGTCTATATGGCGGGCCTGCCTTTGTCGGCCAATGTACAGTTCATGACTGTGATGGCAACGAATATGCCGTTTATTGGCCGCGGCTAGAACAATTAAGAGCGTTGCCGAAGCAGGCTTTCAAGCACAAGCAGCTGCTGTGCAAGGTCAAGCGCCGTCTGGTTGATCAGCTCTGCGCTTTCAAGCTCTTCAGGCTCGAGGTTTTTTGAAATTGACAGCAAGCTCGCATTGCCAGTGATGGTGGTGAGCCTGTTTCGAATGTCGTGCAGGATTTCGCTAATTTCTGCAAAACGCTGTTCTTGGGTCATCGCGGCACCTCCTTTTTAAAGCGAGATGTTCTGACAATAAAGCAAATAGCTAGTTTGTGCCTTGCTTGAGAGTTTGCAAGAGAGCGGTGGGCCGTTGGTGGGTATTGCGGTCAGCGGCAGCTGATCAGCGGACTGCACATCGACATAGCCGTCTTGCGCAAGGTAAACGGGCCTGCCATGTCGGTCCGTGAGGTTTAGAGCTCCGAGCTCGCCAAGGATTTCGGCATTGGCAATTTCCCAAGACTGTGCAGAGGACCAAAGAGCGCGGTAGTCCACAAGATAGGCCCTGTGCATCGCCAAGGGAATCTTTACAGCACTAATTCCCATGTTGATTCCAAATGGCACTGTTTTGCTGTCAATGGAGTAGCGGCTGTCAGTCCAGGCAGGCGACTTTCGGAAGACGGCCTTGCCAGCGGCATTAGTGAGCTGGCTTTCGCTGCCGGCATGGGCAATTTTCACGTGTGGCAGGCCAAGCTCATGAATGACGAGGTTGTGTTCGCCCGTGGGCGCAAAAGAGATTGCATGTGCAGTCATCCATAAACGTGTTGAGGCAGACCAGTCCATTCGGTTTGTGAGGCTGTCGGCTCGTGCGGAGGCATCGCCATAGCGGCTTGCGAATCGGCCGAATGCATCGGAGCGGGGAGTATGGCCTTGTGTGTAGGCAAGACTGATTTGTGGGCCATAGCTTGTGGCGCTGTTCTTTGAGACCTGCACAGAGTAATCCGTGCTGGCAGGCTGATTTCCGGCGGACGATCTTTGTTGCATATAGCCGCTTGCTGAAGCGTGGGATTTTGCAAACGACACCGTCAGGCCGAGTGTTCCCGACCAAGCAGAGCCCTGGCTTGTCAACGCCTGATGTCTTGTCTGCAACTGAAGGCTCGTATGCGGGCTTAACCGAAAGCTTGCTGAAAGCGTTTGGGAATGCTGCGTGGGACCGTTATCTGGCCGTTCAGTCGCAAGGTGAATCGATGCGCTTAGTTTCGCAGACCAAGCGCCAGATAAACTTAGCTGGGCGATTTGTGCGATGCTGGCTTGCGGCGTTCTTGGAAGAACGCGGCCAAGGCTTGCAACGAGGAAGGCTTTTTTCTGAAGGTCTGCACGGCTCTCCAACAGCCAGGTCGATGCACATGCATTTTTTGCGCACGATTGGCCAAAGGATGCTGTGCCAATGACGCTGGGAATTTTTCTTGAGCTTGCCTCAAGCGCCCATCGTTGATCACGTCCGTGTGATTCCGCATGCAGTCCACCAGTCAGCTCTTGGGTCAGACCATAGCGAATTCGGCCTGCATGGGTCTGGGTGGGGCTTAGTCGATTTAAAGTCTCGCGACGATGGCCCGAGAAAAATTCCCACTCGGTTTGGCCAGCCGACATTAGCCGCCTGTCAGCTGACCAAGCAATTGAGATTGACTGCGTATTGCCGTTGACATCAATAAGCCTGGCTTCCAGAAAGCCTGGGATCGTGCTCGCTCCATAGCCTTGAATCTGATAATTACCAGGCGGCAGGATTTCGCTGGAATATACGGCCATTCCATTGCGGTCGAAAAACTGCACACGCGTAGGGTTTTCGATTGCCAGCGCGCCTTGTGCTTTGCCATCGCCGCGAAGCGGCGCTGCCCGATTGGTCAATGAAATGCCACGAAACTCCCCAAAGCTTTGCTCAACGCCATAGTCGGTTCGAAAATCGCCGAGCCGAATATGGCCGCCATCGATAAAAAAGTATTCGGTGGTGATGCGCTCATTTTTCAGCCCGGCCTTGGGATCTTGGCGCAGGCCCTGCAAAGACCAAGGGCCCAAAGCAAATACCGCGCCGATACCTTGAAGCCCGCTGCCTGCAAACAGGTCGAAGGCTGCAGAGGGGATTGGCATGGGCGCAGGCTGGCTAGAAAACTCTGCGCGCTCCACGAGCTTGTCTGGGCTGTGCAAGAGCGCGATGCTCAGATCGCCAGAGGATTCAGAAAGCGTAAGGGTCTTGCTGGCGAGCGACTCCTGAGGCAGCCGAATTCTGAGCAGGGCATTGCTCTCGTCATAGCTGCAGGCTTTGGAAGGGGCGACCCAGTATTCGCCGCGTTTTTGTTTTTGGGCCTGTGCCGACAGCGAAGGCGCAATAGCTTGGAATTCAACAGCGCACTGTGTTTCAGTCAGTGCGGCCATAGCGCCGCGGGAGATCAAGGCGCCATTGAGCTCAATGGCAGCTAAGAGCCAGGCAGCCTCGATCACAGCGGGGGAGGGTTAGTGAATGACGATTCCGTGCGGAATCAGGGGGTCTTGAGCAGATCGATAAACCGGCAGGCTGAAGCGGAACCGAAAATTAACGCCTTGGGATGCAGTGGCGGCATCAGGAATTTGCTCGACGATCAGGCGATAGTGCTTGCTGCGATCACTCACTCGGGCACGAATCACCTGCTTGCCGCCGGCAGCCAGTGAAAAAAATCTTGGTGAGATCTCAACGCCTAAGGGCTGGCTTGCGCGCCCCAGAGCGTTATCGCTTGAAATCGGCATGGCGGAGGCGGCGGGGGGCTCTTTCGATTCGGGGTTCCACTCCACCACGCGCACTGACCAGCGCGAAGCGACGCCCAGGCTTGATTTCACCTCGGTGGCGATCACACCCCGTTGATCAGGCGCAA
Source organism: uncultured Burkholderiaceae bacterium (assembly GCA_964582195.1). Lineage (GTDB taxonomy): Bacteria > Pseudomonadota > Gammaproteobacteria > Burkholderiales > Burkholderiaceae_A > Lacustribacter. The sequence continues at coordinate 119,304 of CAZOQN010000002.1, forward strand.
GCTGTGGCGGCGTGATCGACAAGGCCGCCCGCACAGGGCTCATGAAAAGAAGGCCTGTAGCCAAGGCCATGAGGCCTCGTGCGAAAAGCCCTCTGCTGATGACAGAAATCTTCGCCATGTTTAGTAGGTGATGGTGGCGATGATCGTGTCTGCATAGGCGCCTGTGAATGGAACGGATTGACCCGAGGGGATTCGTCCATAGACAGTTACAGCTTGATCAGCCCCAGAACCAGTGCCTGCTTGTGTCGTTGTGGTATTCCACTGACTAGTTCTTCCGCTATCTGAGTAAAGGTAGTAGTTGATATTCGTTGTCCCGTTGGTCATTCGTCTTCCACCGGAGTAGTTATTACCGTTCCCCAACGAGATCGTATAAGGCGTACCCTGCGAGCAGTTTACGGTGAGCGAAGAAGTTGCATCCGTGTTGCTGGTGGTGCCGGTGGTAATGCTGCTAAAAGTCATGTTGCTAGCGCTGATGGCGCAGGTGGAAAGCACCTGAATGCTGACATCAAAATTGGCGGTCTTGCTCTGGGCAAAAGCAGTGCTGCTAAAGGCAATTGCTGCGGCCAGTAGCAAGGGTTTAAACAGAAATGGGTGTTTCATGGAAAGCTCCTTAAAGTGAATGAATAAAAAAGCCGCAGCCGTACAAATTCAGGCTGCAGGCTTTTCGATCATCGAAGGAGCGCGCTACTTGAGCCAGTCGGCCAACTGGCTGATGTCAGGTTTTTTTACGGACGATGCCGTATTTCCTTAAGTGGTAGTGAAGGGCTTCACGGCTCACTCCCAGGCGCCGGGCGGCTTCAGAGACATTGCCCTTGCATTCGGCAAGCATGGTGCGAAAGACCTGGGCCAAGGCCTCCTCACGAAAATTTTTGATGGAGTGTTGATCATGGGCGTTTGCCACCAGATTCATCGGAACTCTATTGCTAGCCGAGAGGCTTTGCTGTTGGCTTGCATGAAACAGGCACGCACGCTCGATTGAATAACGGAGTTGGTCGCTGTTAAAAGGCTTAATCAGAAAGTCGTGGGCGCCATGGTCAATAGCCGCAAGTGTAGCCGGTGAGGCGGCTTGCCCAGTGATTACAATCACCTTCGTGAGGCTCGATCGCTGTGACACTTCTTTCAGAAATTCAACCCCTTCGGAATATCCGTGCTCGTCTGGGGGCAGGCCCAGATCGAGCAACACGGCGCCGATTTCTGGATCTTCATCCATCATGGCCAAGGCGTCTGTGCGGTTTGTGGCCTCGTCGGTTTCTAGGCCCATCGACTCCACGAGGCGGCGCAGTGTCTGCCGAACGTCGGCCTGGTCCTCAACAATCAGTAATCTCATGCGAATTACATTAACAAAAAGTATTGATTTCAAACAAGGAGAAATGGCCCGATGAATCTCTATGCAAAGCTGCTGGCACGCCAGTCAGCCGAAAAGCCGATCCGTGTGGCCTTGATTGGTGCAGGCAAATTTGGCTCCATGTATCTGGCCCAGGTGCCCAAAACCCCGGGTCTGCACCTTGCGGCCATTGCTGATCTCTCGCCGGCGAGCGCCAAAGCCAATTTGGATCGGGTGGGGTGGAAGGCTAGCCAGTATTTAGCCGCTTCCATGGATGATGCAATTGCCAAGCAAACCACCTTCATTACCGAGGACTGGCAAAAGGTTGTTCAAGACCCTCGCATCGAAGTGGTGGTGGAGTGCACGGGCCACCCCATCGCTGCAGTGGAGCATTGTCTTCAAGCTTTCGCGCATGGCAAGCATGTCGTGAATGTCACTGTTGAGGCCGATGCTTTTTGCGGCCCCCTGCTTGCGAGAAAAGCCCAGCAGGCGGGCGTCGTGTACAGCCTGGCTTATGGCGATCAGCCCGCACTTGTCTGCGATTTGGTGGATTGGGCGCGGGCTGCGGGATTTAATGTGGTCTCAGCGGGCCGAGGCCACAAATGGCTGCCGCATTTTGCGCAGTCTACGCCCGAGACCGTCTGGGGCTACTATGGCTTAACGCCCGAGCAGGCCCGCATCGGAGGCCTAAACCCCAAGATGTTCAATTCATTTCTGGATGGCTCAAAGCCTGCCATCGAGTGCACGGCAATTTGCAATGCAACGGGCCTGGTAGCCCCGCCCGATGGCTTGAGCTATCCGCCTGCCTCGGTCGATGACATTCCCTTCGTTTGCAGGCCCATCGAAGAAGGCGGCGTACTGCATCAAAAAGGCCAGGTGGAAGTCGTATCTTCACTTGAAAAGGATGGCCGCAGTATTCCTTATGACATTCGCTTCGGCGTGTTTGTCGTATTTGAAGGCGATACGCAATATATTCGAAACTGTTTTAAGGAATACATGGTGCGAACCGATCCTTCCGGCCGCTACGCCTGTTTGTATAAGCGATGGCATTTGATTGGCCTGGAAGTCGGCATCTCGGTTGCTTCGGTTGTGCTGCGTGGCGAGCCCACGGGTGCAGCAATCGGCATGAATGCGGATGTGATTGCAACAGCAAAGCGCGATTTGAAGGCCGGTGAAATGCTCGATGGGGAGGGCGGCTACACCGTGCATGGCAAGCTGCTTCCAGCGAAAAAGTCGCTGGCTATGGGCGGGCTGCCCTTGGGCTTGGCTCATGAGTTAAAGCTCATCAGGAATGTCTCGGCGGGCAAAAGCCTGACCTGGGCTGATGTTCAAATTGATGAGAGCCTGGTGGCCTACAAGCTGCGTAAAGAAATGGAGCAGATGTTTTTTTAGTTTTTCAATTCCGTTTTTTCAGCAACACCGCAGCCATTGACAGCGGGATCAAGATCAGGGCCCCGATGTCATAGGGGCCGATTGGTTCGCTCAAGGCCCAGGCGCCGCTGAATACGCCAAGAATTGGAATCAGCATGATGGATAAACTGCTGGCGACTGGCGGAAGCTTACGGGCAATACGAAACCAAACAATGTGACAAAAGCCAAAGACCACAAAGGCGTTGAATAAAATCGCTGCCCACTCGCCTGCGGTGGGCAGTCGCCATTGGCTTGATTCGAATACGACCGCAAAAAACCCCAGAAAAAGACAGGTCAGGTTCATCATCCAAAATGTCAGTGAAGCATTCGAGATGCTGACCTTCATGTGATTCATCATCGCAGTACCTATGCCCCATGTCACCGCGGCAATCATCATCAGGCCGATGCCTATCGGCTGGCCAATAAAAGAGTTGAACTCTTCGATCGCAAGCAGCACGGTTGCCAGCAGCGCGAAAAAAACCCCGAGGCCTCCTCGCCAGGTAATTTTGTCTTTGAACAGCAGTACGCTTGCGAGCAAAGCCCAGACAGGCATTGTGTAGCCAATAATTGCAGCCCGCCCAGAGGTGAGATGCTTGATCGCCACGATGGCAAATAAATGCCAGATGACCATGTTGCCAAACCCCAGCTTGATGACACGCAGCCGCTCGGAAAAAGGAACCTGAAAGCTCTCTTTGCGGGCGATCATGAAGGCGCCGATTGCAAAGATGCCCAGAACAAGGGAAATGAAACGAAATGTCAGCGGCGGATAATCCAGCACCGCATACTTCATGACGGGCCAGTTGATTCCCCAAAACAACGTCAGAAACGCCAGCAATATCAGGTCAACGCGGTTTAGCACGGTAAATTTCAGAGGGCCGAGTCAGGCAGGTGCTTTTGCATGAAAGCCATCATACCCGTGCACAGGCGGGCGCTAAAACCTTTCGGTTGGAGCAAGCATTCGCCATTGGCCCGAGGGAAGCTGTCCCAAGGTGATCTGTCCGATGCGTATTCTTTTTAAGCCGGTCACCTTAAGCCCGACAAGCTCACACATCCTGCGAATCTGCCGCTTTTTTCCTTCACGCAGCACAAACCGCAGTTGCTGCTCATTTTGCCAAGAGACTTTGGCGGGCTTGAGCATCACGCCATCAAGGCTTAAGCCATGATTCAAAAGCTTGAGCCCTTGTTCCGACAGGCTCCCTTCAACCCGCACCAGATACTCTTTTTCAATTCGGGAATCCTCACCAATGAGCTGGCGCGCAATTCGGCCATCTTGGGTAAGCACCAAAAGGCCGGTGGAGTCGATATCGAGCCTGCCCGCCGGTGCAAGCCCCCGGGAAGTGATGCGTGTGCCAGCGCTTCGTGCGGGCTTGGGCTGCCACAAACGGTCTGGCGTAATCAGTGTTGCAGCAGCAGGGTAGCGGCGGTCATCGTCATCGTGCGAGACATAGCCCACGGGCTTATTGAGAATTACGGTGATGCGTTGCGACTGCGCAAGCTTTGCGCCTTGGGCAAGCTCTACTTTCTGGTGGGGATAGGCCCGAACGCCCAGCTCGCTAACAACCTGGCCATCCACAAGCACCAGGCCCTGTTCAATATAACGATCAGCTTCGCGACGTGAACACAAGCCTTGGTCTGCCAGCAGTTTGGAGACGCGAACTTTTTCGCTGCCCTGATCGGATGTTGAGTTCAACGCAGTGCGAAATAGGTGGCAACACCAAACAGTGTCAAGAGGATTGAGCCGCCAACATGCAGCAGGATTTCCATGCCCACCAAGCTCCATTTGCCCTGTTGAATAAACTGAACCACTTCGGCAGAAAATGCGGAAAAGGTGGTGAGCCCGCCCAATAGCCCGGTCACAAGCAACAATCGCCAGGCTTCCGAGAGCTGCCAGCGGGCGAGCGCCCCAAGGCTGGCACCGAGACAGACGGCAAGAATTGACACGAGTTTGATAGGCATCAAGACAGTGTAGCGGGCAGCGAGAATGGGTTTGCTACTATTTTCAAAAAGAGAGGTAAGCCAATGTTAAAGAAAAATATGGGCGGCATGGATCGTTTTTCTCGTGCGGGCTTGGGCCTTGCCTTGATTGCTTCGGCTGCAGCAGGTGCACTGGGCCCCTGGGCTTATCTCGGGGTGATTCCCCTGGTGACGGGGCTTGTGGGCATGTGCCCGCTTTACTCGGCGCTACGATTTAATACACTCAAACATAAGAAGTAGCCGGCTCTGGCTGTAAGGTGACATGGTCAATGCCGTGGCCCTCGTGGAGAATATTTAGGGCATCGGCAAGGGTTTGAGGCCATAGCGAGAAATCTTTGACCTCAAGGTGCGCTGTGAGCAGCACCTCGCCCGGGGCAGATTCCCAAATATGCAGATTGTGCACGGCACTCACGTTGGCTATACCCGAGAGATCTTTTGCGACTTTTTCATAGTTCACCGACTCAGGAACCTGATCCATCAGAATTCTGAGGGCGCCCTTGAGCAGTGCATAGGTGGATCGCAAAATGAGTGCACACACAAAGAGCGAGAGCAGCGGGTCGATGGGTGTCCAGCCAGTGAAATAAATCACGACTCCAGAAGCAATCGCTGCGACTGACCCAAGAAGGTCTCCCAGCACATGAACCAAAGCAGCGCGGGTGTTTAAGCTCTCTCGGTCTTTCGACAGCAGCCATGCCACCAAAAGGTTCACCACCAGGCCGATGCTTGCAATCAAAATGACCATGCCGCCTGCGATGTCTCGTGGGGCGCCAAAACGCTCAATGGCCTGGCTGCCAATCCAGATCACAATGCCCATCATGGCCATTGCGTTGACTAATGCGGCCAGTACCTCAATGCGTCCATAGCCGTATGAGCTTCGAGAGTTGGGAGGCCTGGTGGCAATCAGTTGAGCAAGCAGTGCAATAAACAACGCTGAAGAGTCGGTCACCATGTGGCCGGCATCGGCCAGCAATGCGATGGACCCCGAGATGAGCCCCGCCACGAACTCCACAGCTGCAAAGCCCAGGGTGATTGCCACGGAAAAACCAAGGATTTTTAGGCTCACTTGCTGGCGTGCGTGATTGCGCGCAGAGTCCAAGGGGCCATGGTGGTGGTATTTGCTGCTCATAAGCGCATTATTTTCCCTCATGAAGATCCGGGTAAACTTCGGACAAGCATTTTTTTAAAGGGCAGGCAGTGGGAAGGATTACCCGTTGTGGGGTTGTAGGGGTGGGCTATTTGGGCCGGTTTCATGCCCAGAAATACGCTGCTCTTGAAAACGCCCAGCTCGTGGGAGTGGTCGACAGCAACCCTGAGCAGTCACAAAAAGTTGCCCAAGAAACAGGCTCACAGGCATTTTCGAACTATCGCGACCTGTTTGATAAAGTCGAGGCAGTCAGCATTGCCGTGCCCACCCTGCATCATTGCGCGGTTGCCAAAGAGTTCTTAGAGCGCGGCATTCATGTTCTGATTGAAAAGCCGATCACGGCCACCGTGCAGGAGGCCATGGAGCTCAATGCAATCTCAAAGAAAACGAAAGCGCTGATTCAGGTGGGGCATCTGGAACGATTCAGCCCCGGGCTGATGGCTGCCGCCACCCAGTGTGACAACCCGCTCTTTATTGAGTCCACCCGGCTTGCGCCATTCAAGCTGCGTGGCTCTGATGTAAACGTGGTGCTAGACCTTATGATTCACGATGTCGACATCATTTTGGATTTGGTGAAATCGCCCGTGCAATCGATCGCAGCCAGCGGGGCAAGGGTGCTCTCCAATGACATCGACATTGCAAACGCCCGAATTGAATTTGAAAACGGATGCATTGCCAATGTCACTTCAAGCCGAGTGAGCTTAAAGACCGAGCGCAAGATGCGAATCTTTCAGCCCGGTGCTTATCTGTCGGTTGATTTTCAAGCCCGTGGCCTCTCGGTCTACAGGCTTGGCGAAGGTGAACAATTCCCGGGCGTTCCAGAAATTGTGGCGGAACAAAAATCTTACGGCGAAAGTGATCCGCTAAAAGCAGAGATCATTGCTTTCCTGGATGCCATTCAAAACAACAAGGCTGTGGTTGTATCTGGCGAGGATGGCGAGCGGGCCTTGCGAGCGGCATTCCAAATCACTGACCTTGTGCTGGCCAAAGCCCGCGATTTGTCAGTTCACGAAAAGGGAAACACACCATGATCCCAATGGTTGATTTAAAAGCCCAGTATCACGCGCTAAAAACCGAGATTGATACGGCTATTGCCGATGTGCTGGAAAATACCCAGTTCATTCTGGGCCCCAATGTCCAGCAGTTAGAGCGCGAAATTGCCCATTACCTAAGCGCGCCGCATGCGATTAGCTGCGCTTCGGGAACGGATGCCCTGCACTTGGCTTTGGCTGCCGCGGGCATTGGCCCGGGAGATGAAGTGATCACTTCTCCCTTTACTTTTATTGCAACGGCTGAGGCTATTGCCTATGTGGGCGCCACCCCCGTATTTGTCGACATTGACCCCCGCACATTTAACCTGGATCCGGATCGCGTCGCCGCAGCCGTCACTCCGAAGACCAAGGCAGTGATTGCTGTGCATTTGTTTGGCCAGCCGGCAAGGCTCGATCGAATCTCTGCATTTTGTGAAGCCAGGGGGCTATTGCTAGTGGAAGACTGCGCGCAGTCGTTTGGGGCGCAGATGACCATGCCTGAGGGCCCTGTGCAGTCTGGCGTTGTGGGCGCTTTGGGCTGCTTCAGTTTTTTCCCCAGTAAAAACCTCGGCGGCTATGGCGATGGCGGCTTGATCACCACCACATCAGATGCCTTGGCCAAAAAAATCCTGGCCTTACGCAATCATGGCAGCTATGTGCGCTATCACCACGACATGATTGGCTATAACAGCAGGCTTGATGAAATTCAGGCAGCAATCCTGAGGGTAAAGATGCGACACATCACGCGGTTTAACCAAGAGCGACGACGCGTGGCGCGCCGTTACAACGAGTTGCTCAAAGGCCTGCCGGTACAAACCCCTTATGAAGACAGTTTTGGCGTCCATGTGTTTCATCAGTACACCTTGCTGTGTGATCGGCGCGATCATGTCATGAAGGTGCTGCAAGACCAGCAGATTTCCTGTGCGGTCTACTACCCCATTCCCTTGCATCGACAAAAGGCCTTTGGAAGTGCTTTTGACTCTGTTCGCTTGCCTGTGACCGAGTCGGTGGTGACCCAGTGTTTTTCTCTGCCAATCTTTCCGGAAATGACTGATGAGCAGATCGTGCGTGTCGCAGCGGTGATTCGCGAGGCGCTTGCCTGACGTGTCAAAGCTTGGGGCCCGTCATGTAGTGGTGGTGGCTGGCGAGGCCTCGGGCGACCAGCATGCCGCCGACATGGTGTGCGAGCTTCGCCGTCTGGATCCGGCAATCCGGTTCTCGGGCATGGGCGGCAGGTCCATGGGAAGTGCGGGCGTTGACCTGGTTATCGACAGCACTGATCTTGCCGTGGTGGGTTTTGTAGAAGTGCTGGCCCGTTATGGCCAGATACGCCGCGCGCTTAATTCCCTGAAAAATCATTTGGAAAGAACCAGGCCTGATCTGCTGGTACTCGTGGATTATGTTGAATTCAATTTGCGACTGGCCAAAGCCGCAAAGGCCCTGGGCATCAAGGTGTTGTTTTATGTGAGCCCCCAGGTCTGGGCCTGGCGGCCAAATCGAATTCAGAAAATTGGTGCGGTCATTGATGCCATGGCGGTGTTGTTTCCATTTGAAGAAGAGGTTTACCGGCGCAACGGCATTCCCGTGCGCTATGTGGGCAACCCAGTGGTGGATCAGGTGCGGGTGACACAGTCGCGAAACGAGCTTTTTAAAATGTTTGGGCTTGATGTTCAGAAGCCCGTGCTTGGCCTTTTCCCGGGAAGCCGAAACAGTGAAATTCGCAGGCATTGGCCTGTGATGCTTGCTGCCTGCGAACAGATTGCAAAAGCGCTGCCCCAAGTACAGTTTGTGGCGGGTGTCGCAAGTGGCGTAGATCCTCAGTCCGAGTTAGTGCCCGGCGTTTCAGGCGCATTGCAGATCAAATTTGTAGAAGGCAAAAGCCATGAGGTGATGGCAGCAAGCGATGTGCTTTTAATTTCTTCTGGCACAGCAACGCTCGAAGCGGGGTTGTTGCAGGTGCCCATGGCGATTCTTTATCGGGTTTCACCCCTGAGCTACACAATACTCAAGCGTTTTATTCTCGTGCCCAATATTGGCTTGGTAAATATTGTGGCTGGTGAACGCATTGCCCAGGAGTTTGTTCAAGATCAGGCCACCCCTGCGGCCTTGTCAGCCGAATGCATTCGGCTCTTAAGCGATGAGTCTTACCGTTTGCAAATGCGTGATCGGCTCGCAGTGGTGAGAGAAAAGCTTGGCGAAGGCGGCGGCTCTCGCCGCGTGGCTGAAATGGCCAAAGAACTGCTCGATACCGGCGTGATTGTTTAAAGCTTAGTTTAAAACTTTACGTGCCTGAGGCCGTGGCACCAGTGCGAATGACGCCGCGCTTGCTCTGCTCGACAAACTCCAGGAACTGCGCCGCTTCGGGAAACTGTTTTGCCAGGTCTTTTGCGGCCGCCAGGCTTTCAGGCGAGTGGCTGCGCTGATGCACAAGCATTCGGAACATCTTTCTTAAGGCATCAATGGCCTCTTTGGAATAGCCTTTTCTTGATAGCCCAACCTTATTGATGCCGATGGCCCGGGCATAGTTGCCCGAAGCCATGGTGAAGGGGGTGAGATCGCGATTTAGGGCACTGCCCATGCTGGTAAAGGCATGAGCCCCCACGCGGCAGAACTGATGGACCAGTGTGAAGCCGCCAAGGGTTGCGCCATCTTGCACTTCTACATGGCCCGCCAGGGATGCCGCATTAGAGAAAATAATTCTGTTGCCCACCTGGCAGTCGTGGGCAATATGAACATAGGCCATGATCAGGTTATTGCTACCCACACGGGTGATGCCACCGCCCTTGGCTGTGCCACGGTTTATGGTGACATTTTCACGAATCTGGTTGTGATCGCCAATGATGAGCTGCGTGGCTTCGCCTTTATAGGCTAGGTCTTGTGGGGCTTCGCCAAGCGAAGCAAATTGAAAGATCTGGTTGTCTTGGCCGATCACGGTGGGGCCAGAGATCACCACATGCGGCCCAATGATGGTGCCGCTGCCAATCTCAACATTCGGCCCAATGACAGAAAAAGGCCCGACACTGACATTGTCGGCAAGCTTAGCCTGAGGCGAAATGATGGCGTGTGGGCTGATCATGATCGTAACCTTCGCATTATAAGAGACGGGCTCCGGTATCATGAACAGCAAGTCTTGTTGACCACATGCTTGTGCCCATCACCGATCTCTCTTTTTATGCCGTTGCCATCCCGGCAATTCTTTTGTTAGGAATTAGCAAAAGCGGCTTCGGTGCGGGCTTTGGCTCACTCGCAGTACCTATGATGGCCTTGGCCATTACGGTGCCCCAGGCCGTGGCGATCTGCATGCCTTTGCTCTTGGTTATGGATATCTTGGGCATTGTGGCACTGCGCAAAGAGTTTGATCGGGCATTGCTGAAGTTTCTGGTGCCGTTTGCGCTGTTGGGTACAGTCATTGGCACTTTGCTTTTCAAGGTGCTTTCGTCTTCGGCAGTTGCTGGAATTGTGGGTCTATTGACGCTTTTGTTTTTAGCCCAACGGTTAGTGTTTCCTCCCAAGGCCAATTCTCCAGCCCTGCCTAAATGGGCAGGTGGAATTCTGACAACACTTGCAGGGTTTACCAGTTTTGTGGCCCATGCAGGCGGCCCGCCGATTAATGTGTACATGATTCCTTTAAAGCTCAAGCCTATTGTGTTCACCGCCACTATGGCTTATCTGTTTTTCTTTGTGAACTTGAGCAAGTGGGGCCCTTATGCGTGGCTGGGCTTGTTGAACTGGGAAAATTTCATCACTTCGTTGGTGCTCATGCCGTTGGCGCCCATGGGTGTATGGCTGGGCGTTCGAATTGCGCGCACGATTAACATGACATTGTTTTATCGTCTGGTTTATCTGGGCATGTTTTTAACTTCGATCAAGCTGATCTGGGATGGCTTTCGGGGCCTGGCTTGATCATGCAAGCCAACACCCTCGCATCGAATTCGCGTTTTTTTTGGGTGGACCTTTTAAAAGTTGGTGCTGCACTAATTATTGTTGGCCACCATGTTTCCGCCTACGCGCCTTTTTCTTCAGAAATTGGGCCTGTTTTAGAAGCTGTGGATGCTTGGCTGTACGACTACGGCCGTATGGCGGTCTCGATTTTTCTGGTCATAGGTGGCTTCTTGGCAGGCCAATCGATTTTAGGAAGGCAGCAGGCTGGCCTTGGCTTGGTTTGGAAGCGTTATCGGCGGCTCATGCCTCTGTATGCGCTGGCTATCGGGTTGACAGTCGTAGCCTCGGCAATTGTTTGGCCCCACTACCAGGCCGATTGGTTAGCAGTTTCTCCCAACCTCAGTCAATTGCTTGCCCATGGCCTGCTTTTACAAGACGTGCTGGGAGTTGAGGCTTTATTGGCCGGCGCCTGGTACGTGGCGATTGATTTTCAGCTCTACAGCCTTTTAGTGCTGTGTTGGTGGACAAGCCGGAGGTTTGGGTTTGGTGAGCCCGGCTTTGCAACGGCGGTGCTCGTGCTGACTGTTTGCTCGTTGTTTGTACTTAATCGCAATGCGAGCTTAGATTGGTCGGCGGTCTACTTCATGGCGGCTTACGGGCTGGGTATTTTCGCCGGGATTGCAAACCGGGGCAGGGGCTATGCCATGGCTTTTGTGGGCCTTGCAGTTTTATCGGCACTTGCCTTGACGCTTGAGTTTCGGCCGCGACTGCTTCTTGCCATGCTCACAGCCATCGTGCTTTTTGCGGTGTCTTTTCAGAAGTCTGGCAGCAGGAGTTTCGAAAGTCTCAAGGCCCTCTCAGAGAGTAGCTACGCCATTTTTCTGCTGCATTTTTCGGTAATTATCTTAATGAGTGGCTTGTGGGCGCACAGTGGTTTACAAGGGCCGCTTGCTGCGATATTTTTTGTGCTTTCAACCTTGGCATTTAGCGTTATCCTGGGGCTCTTTGCCCACCGCATGATTGCGCCAAGGTTTTAGGGAGAACAATGTGAATACCGTCACTGATCAACTCCTGGGCCAATTCAATGCTGCAGATCACGGCCACGAATTGTCCCTTGCGGAATTCTGGATGCCGTTTACGGCAAACCGTCAGTTCAAGAAGTCGCCCCGTTTGCTCGCAAAAGCTTTGGGCATGCATTACTACACGCCGCAGGGCCGAGAGGTGCTAGATTGCGTTGCGGGTTTATGGTGTGTCAACGCTGGTCATGCCAATGCCCATGTCACTCAGGCGATCCAGAATCAGGCCGCCGAGATGGACTTTGCGCCTACGTTTCAGATGGGCCACCCCAAAGCTTTTGAGCTTGCTACCCGCTTAAGCAAGCTAGCACCAGAAAAACTCAACCGCATCTTTTTTACGAACTCAGGCTCCGAGGCTGTGGAAACCGCCTTGAAGATTGCATTGGCTTATCACCGCGCAAAGGGGGAAGGCACCCGCACGCGGCTGATTGGCCGCGAGCGTGGCTATCACGGCGTGAACTTTGGCGGCATTTCAGTCGGCGGCATTCCCGGCAACCGCAAGGTGTTTGGCGCCATGGTGTCAGGCACCGATCATTTGCGATCGACCCACGATCTAAGTCGCAATGCATTTTCCAAAGGCCAGCCCGCGCACGGCGCGGAGTTTGCCGATGAGCTTGAGCGATTAATTGCCTTACACGACCCCTCGAATATCGCAGCCGTGATTGTCGAGCCGCTGGCGGGCTCGACGGGCGTGCTCATTCCCCCCCAAGGCTATCTGCAGAGAATTCGAGAGCTTTGTACCAGGCACGGCATCCTGCTGATCTTTGATGAAGTCATCACGGGCTTTGGCCGTTTGGGCGCTGCCTTTGCAGCGCAGCGTTTTGGTGTGACGCCTGACCTGATGACAGTTGCCAAGGGCATAACCAATGGCGCCGTGCCCATGGGAGCGGTCTTTGCGAGGCAGGACATTCATGATGCCTTTATGCAGGGGCCCGAGCACATGATTGAGCTTTACCACGGCTATACATACTCAGGCCATCCGCTTGCCTGTGCAGCTGGGCTTGGTGCATTGCAGGCCTATGAAGAAAGCGATTTGTTTAGCCGTGCAGCAAAGCTTGAGCCGGTATTTGAGCAAGCGGTGCATAGCCTCAAAGGCTTGCCGAATGTCATTGATATTCGCAGTCTGGGCTTAGTGGGCGGAATTGAGCTTGCGCCACGGCCGGGCGAGCCAGGCCGGCGCGCCTACGATGCCTTTGTGGCTGCGTTTGAAGAAGGCGCCTTGATTCGGGTGACCGGCGACATCATTGCTTTGTCGCCGCCTTTAATCATTAACGAAGCCCAGATTGAGCAGATGGTGGCCGTGCTTCGTCGTGTGCTTTCCAAACTGCATTGATTAGCGTTGGTCACAATGAAGATAATCGGCTTAATCAGAGTGCTGGATCCTGCTGCGTTTGAAGACTATCGCAGCCAAGTTGGTGCAACCGTTGCCCTGTACGGAGGTGAAATTCTCGCTCGGGGAAAGGTTTCAGAGATGCCTTGGAACGAGCTGGGCTGCGAGGCCTTTGAGGCGGTTGTGGAGCTCTCATTTCCCTCGCAGGCCGCTGCCATGAACTGGGTCAAAAGCCCGGAATACACGAAGCTTTTGCCTGTGCGAACCAAGGCCATGCAGCTTACGCTCTTCTCTGTTTCTTAGGATTTTTTTGGCAAAAACCATGAATCTGTTTGCCTACGGGTCGTTAATGGTGCCCGCAGTGTTGCATCAAGTGGTGGGAAAGGATTTCTCAAGTTCTTCGGCAGTTCTTCGAGGCTGGAAACGCTGCCAGGTGCAAGGCGAGTCTTACCCCGCGATCATTCCTGTTGCTGAGCAAGCTGTTTCAGGTGTGTTGTGGCTTGGCCTTTCCGAAAAAGAATTTTTATTGCTCGATGCATTTGAGGGCAAGGAGTATCGGCGCGTATCGGTTTTGGTCACGAATCCGCAAGGAGAAAGCGTTAACGCTCAGACATACGCCTGGGAAAAGCAAGGGGGGCTTGTTGATGAGCCCTGGGATTTTGAATGGTTTAAAACCGAGGGAATCAAGAGCTTTTCTCGCTCGTATCTTCCCGGGGTGTCCCAAGAGCGGCTCTGAGATACCATCGGCAGCATGAGCCAGCTGCGCGTGCAATCCCTCACCAAGGTCTACTCGACCTTAGTTGCCAATGATGCAATCACCATGGAGGTACAGCCCAGGGAAATCCATGCGGTGCTCGGGGAAAACGGGGCAGGTAAATCCACCCTCATGAAGATGATTTACGGGGTCACGCCGCCCACCAGCGGCGAGATTTACTGGGAGGACCAGCCCGTTCAGATTCGATCAACAGCCCAGGCCCGAGCGTTGGGCATCGGCATGGTCTTTCAACACTTCTCTTTGTTTGAGTCCCTGACTGTTTTAGAAAATACCGCTTTAGCGCTATCGAGCCAAGAATCTCTTTCTGAGCTATCCGATCGAATCGCCGAGATATCGGCCCACTATGGCCTGCCTGTGAACCCGGATCGGCTTGTGCACGATCTTTCAGTTGGTGAGCGTCAGCGGGTAGAAATTATTCGGTGCCTGTTGCAAAAGCCGCGGCTATTGATCATGGATGAGCCCACCTCGGTGCTTAGCCCAAGCGCGGTTGAGAAGCTTTTTGAAACCCTTCGGGCAATTAGCCAAGAGGGCTGCGCAATTTTGTATATCAGCCACAAGCTTGATGAGATCCGCGAGCTTTGTGACACTGCCACTATTCTTCGTGCAGGCCGGGTGACGGGCAGCTGTACTCCTCGGCAGGAGACCCCACAGTCGCTTGCGAAGATGATGATTGGAAAAGACTTTGATCGGCCCAAGCGTTCTTCGGCACCTGCTGGCGAGGTCGTGTTAGATGTGTGTGGATTATCGAAGGCTGCCAGCGAACCATTCGGCGTTGATTTGCGTGACATTGAGTTAAGCATCCGGGCTGGCGAAATTCTTGGGATTGCAGGCATTTCCGGCAATGGCCAAAACGAACTTTGCGAGATCCTCTCCGGCGAAGTTTTGGCGGACTCAAGCGACTCTATTGCCTTGATGGGCCTGTCCATTGGCAAAGTCGACGTGAGTGCACGCCGGTCTATGGGGCTTGCTTATGTGCCTGAAGATCGCCTAAGTCAGGGGTCGGTCACGAGCATGTCCTTGACTGAAAACCTTGTCCTCACCGGTGCAACGACACTGGGTCTTGTCAAGCACGGAATGCTGCAGCTGCCTGAGGCAGAAACATTAGCGTCCCGTTGTATCTCGCATTTCAATGTCAAAGCCTCCGGGCCGCAGGCGGCCGCCGGATCGCTGTCGGGGGGCAACTTGCAGAAGTTCATTGTCGGCCGAGAGATGCTGCAAAAGCCAAGAATCATGATCTGTGCCCAGCCGACGTGGGGCGTTGATGTGGGCGCTACAGCTTTTATTCGGCAGTCGCTGATCGATCTTGCACAGGCGGGCTGTGCAGTGATCGTAATTTCGGAAGAGCTTGAAGAGCTCTTTGAAGTGAGTGACCGGATTGCCGTGTTGTCGCAGGGCAGGCTATCACCAGCGAAAGCCCTCTCAGAGACAAGTGTGGAACAGATCGGGCTATGGATGAGTGGCCTTTGGGAGGAGGGCGCCGATGCTGCGGCTTGAACTGCGCCCAAGCGCTTCGCAGTGGATGCGATATGGATCTCCACTCATTGCAGTGGTGCTTACGATCGTTTCAGGAATTGTAATTTTTGCCTTGCTTGGCAAGGATCCCGTCAGGGGTTTTGAGGTGTTTTTTCTCAATCCTCTGAAGAGTTTTTATAGCATCTCAGAGCTGCTTCTCAAGGCTACGCCCCTTGCGATTTGCGCCATTGGTCTTGCCATCGGTTTTCGAGCCAACGTCTGGAACATTGGTGCCGAAGGCCAGTTTATTTTGGGCGCTATTTTTGCAACGGGCGTGGCGCTCTTTTGGGGTGAGACACCAGGCTTGACGCTGGCGCTGATGGTTTTTGCGGGAATCCTTGGCGGGGCGCTTTGGGCCTCAATTGCTGCATTTTTGAAGACCCGATTTAACACCAGTGAAATTCTGGTCTCGCTTATGCTGGTCTATGTCGCTGAGTTATTGGTGTCGTGGTTTGTGTTTGGCCCCTGGAAAGATCCGATGGGGTTTAACTTTCCTCAGACGGAAATGTTTGAGAGCGCCGCGCTTTTGCCTAAGCTCTTTGAGGGCGTGCGGCTGAATCTGGCCTTTGGATTTGCAATCGCACTTTTAATTGCTGGGCATGTTTTGTTTGCCCGCACACATCTCGGCTTTAAGATGCGTGTTGCGGGCGAGTCTCCCGCAGCAGCTGGATACGCTGGAATCTCGACTTCCAAGATGACCTGGGTTGGGCTCTTGGTTGGGGGTGCCTGCGCTGGCTTAGCAGGCATGGCGGAAGTTGCTGGGCCCGTCGGTCAGCTCACCGACAAGGTGGGCAGCGGATACGGCTTTGCGGCCATCATCGTTGCGTTTGTCGGCCGGCTTAGCCCCATTGGCATTGGATTGGCTGCGTTGCTCATGGCGCTTTTTTATATTGGTGGCGAGCAGGCCCAGCAATACCTTGGGGTGAGAGGCTCAATTTCAAAAGTCTTTCAGGGTCTCTTGCTCTTTTACTTGCTAGCCGTTGATGTACTCATTCGTTACCGGGTGCGATTCTCATGACTGTAGAGCTTCTAACCGCAATACTTTTTGCAACCGTAGTTGCAGGGACCCCGTTGGTGCTTACGGCTTTGGGTGAGCTGGTCTGCGAGAAATCGGGCATGTTGAATCTGGGTGCCGAGGGCATGATGGCGATCGGCGCGGTGGCGGGTTTTATTGGGACATTCCTCACGGGCTCGGTTTGGATCGGGGTGGCTGCGGGTGTAATTGCCGGGGCCATGCTTGCGCTGATTTTCGGCCTAATCACAATCAATTTAATGGCCAATCAGGTTGCAACCGGGCTGGCCGTGGCTATCTTTGGCGTAGGCTTGGCTGCATTCATCGGCAAGACCTATGAGTCACAGGTCATTCCCGCAACCCCGCCGATCATCATTCCGTGGCTTTCGGATCTGCCGATCGTCGGAAAAGTGTTCTTTCAGCAGCAATCTTTGGTTTACCTGACCTGGATTATTTTTGGTCTGCTCGTATGGTTTCTTGCGAAGAGCCGGGGCGGGCTAATTCTGAAGGCGGTAGGGGAATCCCCAGTATCTGCCCATGCAGTTGGAATTCCTGTCAATCTCGTACGCTATTTAGCCGTGCTTTTTGGTGGTGCGATGGCGGGCCTGGGTGGTGCATTCTTGTCGGTCTTCTACACCCCGATGTGGACTGAGGGAATGATTGCCGGCCGGGGCTGGATCGCCCTGGCATTGGTGGTTTTTGCGACTTGGCGGCCTTGGCGTGTTTTGCTCGGCGCCTACCTGTTTGGGGGGGTTCTGATCAGCCAATTCTTTGTACAATCTTCAACGCTTCAGATCAATGTGCCGGCTCAGCTACTGTCGGCGCTGCCGTACCTTGCAACAATTGTTGTGCTTGTTTTGATTTGCAGAAATCCGCAGATGATTCGTATCAATTCCCCAGCTTCGCTCGGAAAGCCATTCCGCGCGGATTAACGTTTTAGAAAACAAGAAAGGGTTGTGCATGACTAATCGTCGACAGTTTGTTCAGGCCTCAGTAGCCGGCAGCACTTTAGCTGGCCTTGGAGTTCCCGTCCTCGCCCAGTCCGGGCCTCTCAAGGTTGGCTTTGTTTATGTCAGCCCTATTGGTGATGCCGGCTGGACCACCCAGCACAATATGGGCCGCCTCGAGATGGAAAAGGCTCTGGCGGGCAAGGTCACTTCGTCTTTCGTGGAAAAGGTTCGTGAAGGTGCTGATGCCGAGCGCGTCATTCGCGAGATGGCCACCAGTGGCCACCGCCTGATTTTTGCAACCAGCTTTGGCTATATGAATGCGGTTGAAAAAGTCTCCAAGGAGTTTCCGAAGATCGCCTTTATGCATGCCACGGGCTATAAGTCGGGCCCGAATTTTGGCAATTACAACGCCCGCTTCTACGAAGGCCGCTATATCGCAGGCATGATCGCTGGCCGTATGACCAAGAGCAATGTATTGGGTTATGTAGCAGCGTTTCCGATTCCTGAGGTGCTTCAGGGCATTAATTCCTTTACACGCGGCGCCCGCAGCGTGAACCCCAAGATCGATGTTCGCGTGATCTGGGTCAACAGCTGGTACGACCCGGGCAAAGAGCGCGAGGCTGCATTGACACTGATCGCGCAAAAGGCCGATGTGGTGACGCATCACACGGATTCAACGGCCGTAGTGCAGGCTGCCGAAGAGAAAGCAGTGTTTGCATGCGGTTATCACTCCGACATGTCGAAATATGGCCCCAAGGCCCATCTGACTGCGACCACCCACCATTGGGGTGCTTACTACACCAAGATTGCTCAGGAAGTAATTGCGGGCACTTGGAAAGCCAGCACCATTTGGGGTGGCATGAAAGATGGCTTCATCAAAATGGCCCCGATCAATGCGAGCGTTCCCGCTGCAGTAAGAGACCAGGTTGCCAAGGTCGAAGCGGACATTCGCGCAGGGAAATTCCATCCGTTCTCAGGCTCCGTCATGGGCCAAGATGGCAAAGAGCGGCTTGGCGCCGGCAAGACCATGTCGGATGAGGAGCTTGGCAAGATGAACTATTACGTGCAAGGCGTTACTTCACAATTGCCGAAGTCTTGATATCAGGCGCAGGTCAGGTGTCCGTCGGAATCCGCGGACACCTTGTTCATTTCCCCTCCGATCCGTCCTTAGACGGATCGGAGGGGGTTCAAAGTATCTCCGATGGCGTGTTAATCATCGAGGCTGGCAGCATCCTGGCCTGTGGTCCTTATGCCTCGCTTTCGGATCGATTCGACACTTGTCTCGAACGTTACTACTACCCGAATTGCTTCATTACGCCGGGGTTTGTAGACACCCATACTCATTTTGCCCAGACGGATATCATCGCCAGCCCCAGCCCATCGTTGCTGCACTGGCTTGAGCACTACACATTCCCAGAAGAAGCCAAGTTCTCTGATCTGCGCCACGGACAAGCTGTAGCCGGATTTTTTATCGAAGAGCTGCTTCGTCAGGGCATCACCACTGCTTCAGTTTTTGCAACCGTACACCCCGAGTCGTGTGAGGCAATTTTTCAGGCAGCCCATGAGCGTTCATTGCGTATGGTTGCGGGCAAGGTGCTCATGGACCAGAACAGTCCTGAGAATCTGCACGACACCGCACATGGCGGCATTGAACAATCCAGTGCATTGATTGAACGCTGGCATGGCCGTGGCCGGTTGCGTTATTCTGTGACGCCAAGATTTGTACCAACCTCTTCGAAAGAGCAGCTCAGGCTTGCCGGAGAGCTTTATCAGTCTTATCCAGACCTTCACGTTCAGTCACATGTTGCTGAAAATAGGGATGAAGTGGACTGGGTGCGGCGGCTTTATCCGAAATCGCGAAGCTACCTTGAGGTTTACCAGGAATTTGGGCTGCTTGGTCCGCGCACAACTTATGCCCATTGCATTTGGTTTGATGATGAGGATCGCAGTCGTATGGCAGCTACCCAGGCGGCGGCCGCCTTCTGTCCCACGTCGAATTTGTTTCTGGGCTCGGGCTTATTTGATCTGGCGGCAGCTCGTACACAGTCTATGACAGTAGGCCTTGGCACCGATGTGGGCGGGGGCACGAGTTTTTCAATGCTGCGTACGATGCAAGAGGCCTATAAAGTTTCGCAGTTAAAGGGCTTAACGATGACTGCTGAAGAGTGCTTTTATCTTGCCACTCTCGGAGGCGCGAAGGCGCTTGGGCTTGATGCGATGATCGGCAGCTTTGAGCCTGGCAAAGAAGCTGATTTTGTAGTGATCAATCCGCAGGCAACGCCGCTTGCCTGTCGCAGAATGCAGTCGGCCAAGACATTATCAGAGCAGCTTTTTATCATGATGATGCTTGGCGATGAGCGCATGATTGAACAGACTCATGTTTTAGGCCGGCCAGTGCTGCCGGCAATTGCAAAAGGAGCAACTCTTGGCCATTGATCTTCAAGAAATTCAGCGTGTTCGTGACCAGGCCGACTGCCTTATGACGGCTCAGCAGGTCGATGATGCAATTTCAGAGGTTGCCAAGCAAATCACCGCTCGCCTAAAAGGTGACAATCCCATGGTGTATTGCGTGATGAACGGCGGGATGATTTTTGCAGGCCAGTTGATTCCAAAGCTTGATTTTCCGCTCGAGGTTGCCTATCTGCATGCAACCCGCTATGGCCACGCGCTCACAGGGACTTTTTTGGATTGGCGGGTTCGGCCGAGTCATGATCTTCGAGGCCGTTCAGTATTGGTGATTGATGACATTCTTGATGAGGGCCACACCCTGCTGGCAATTGTCGATCATCTCAAGTCAGAGGGTGCTCGCGAGGTTTTGACGGCAGTCTTAGTCAATAAAGTACATAACCGGAAGGCACGCCCTGGTCAGCGGGCCGATTTTAGTGGCTTAGATGTTGAGGACCGCTATCTGTTCGGCTGCGGCATGGATTACAAAGGTTACTGGCGCAACCTTCCAGGCATCTATGCCCTCAAGGAATCCTGATTTCTTGTTTTGTATTTGGGCCTATGCCTGGCAAGGATAAGCCACAATCCTGAGCCCACAATAACGGACATGCCGATTAAAGCCGGAAAGTCGGGAAGCTGATGAAAGATCAGCCAGCCAAAGCCAATGGCCCAGATCATTTGTAGGTAAACAAAAGGGGTAAGGCTTGCCGGCGGGGCACGGTAAAAGGCGAGCACAAAAAGCAAGTGTCCCAGGCCGCCGAGAACCCCGGCAGCAGCCAGCGCGAGAAAGGTCTTCACTGACAAGTGTTCAGGAAGCCCGACAAAGAGCAGTGCCAGTGAAGAAAGCGCTGCACCGATCAGGCCACTGTAGAAAAAAGTCGTAAAGGGATGGTCTGAAGTCAGTTTGCGTGTGAGCAGTTGGTAGATTGCATTAAAAAATGCCATCGATGCAATCAAGAGTGCAGCCGGGTGAAAGATCTCAGTGCCCGGCCGGATGATCAACAAGATTCCTGAAAAACCGATTGCTGCAACGACCCAATCGCCTCGGGCTACTCTTTCGCCCAAAGCGGGGCCGGACAAAAGCGCTACCCAGAGTGGCGCAGTAAAAGAGATTGCGGAGGCTTCCGCAAGCGGCAGCCACTGAATGCCAGCGAAGAACAAGATGCTCGTGAGCAGCAATAAGACTGAGCGCGAGAGCTGAATCTTTGGATTTTTGGTGAGCCAAAATCCGGGGCCGGCAAATCGATAAGACAGAGGCAAAGACAGCAAAACCTGGCCCATGTAGCGGGCCCACACCAGCAGCACAAGGCCCGCTTCCGATAGCGCCATCTTTCCAACTGCATCCAGAGTGCTTAAGCAAAAGCCCCCAAGCACGAATAACAGCAAGGCAGTGCCGTGCTGCCCGGCAGGCTGCGACAAATTTGACATTGCCCTAAGAGGCCATCTGCTGGGGCAGCCAGTTGACGATGCCCGGGAAGTAATAAATCAGCAGCACGGCAAGCACCATCAGAAAAAACATTGGAGCGGTCACTTTTGCGATGTATCCCAGGGGCCTGCCCGTCATGCCCTGCAAAACGAATAAGTTAAAACCTACAGGCGGAGTGATCTGGGCCATCTCAACTACAAGCACAAGAAAAATGCCAAACCAGATGAGGTCAATTCCGGCTGCGGTGACGGTCGGCAAAATGACGCCCATTGTCAGCACGATCATGGAGATGCCATCGAGAAAACATCCCAAAACGATATAAAACACCATGATCATGAGGATCAATTCAAATTTTGAAAGACCCATGGCGCCAATGCCCTCGGCAAGGAAACGTGGAAGTCCGATGTATCCCATTGACAGGGTTAGAAAGGCTGCGCCAGCCAAAATAAAACCAATCATGCAATAAAGCCGCGTGGCGCCCATAAATGAATCTTTAATGGTTTGCCACGACAAGACGCCCTGGGCTGCTGCCACCAACATCGCACCCACTACGCCAACTGCCGCTGCTTCTGTTGCGGTTGCAAAGCCAAAATAAATTGATCCCAAAACTCCCGCAATCAGGGCAACGACTGGAAAAAGCCGAAGCGATGACGAGAGCTTTTGAATCAGTGTCATTGACAGACTGTCGCTCGGTATTTTCTTGTTGTTCAAGACAGACCAAGCCATGATGTAGCCAGAAAACAGCGCTGCCAGCATGAGCCCCGGCAGCACGCCCGCAATGAAAAGCTTGGCAATGGACACTTGCGCGGTGACACCGTAGACGATCATGATGATTGAAGGCGGAATCAATAGGCCAAGGGTTCCAGCGCCTGCCAGGCTTCCAATGACGATGCCTTCGGGATAGCCACGTGACTTTAGTTCAGGCAAGGTGATCTTTCCGATCGTGGCACAGGTCGCAGCGCTTGAGCCCGAGACGGCGGCAAAGATCGTGCACCCCAACACATTGGTATGAAGCAAGCGTCCTGGGATGCGGCCAAGCCAGGGGGCTAGGCCCTTGAACATGTCTTCGGAAAGACGTGTGCGAAAGAGAATCTCTCCCATCAGAATGAACAAAGGCAAGGCAGTGAGTGTCCAGCTAGAAGAGGCGCCCCAAATAGTCATGGCCATGGCATCTCCGGCAGGCCTTGCCGAAAAAAGCGTCATGCCAATCCAAGCGACCCCCGATAAGGTAAGCCCGACCCAGACACCGCTCGCAAGAATCAGAAATAGCGAGAGCACCAACAGGCTGGCCATGGCTACTTCATTCATGGCTGTGTTCCTGTCCCTGTTGATTCTGCATAAAAGACTTTCCTCGCAGATGGCAGACCAGGCTGTCGACCAAGGCGAGCGCAAGCAAACATGCTCCCGCTGCCATCGCTGTTTGTGGGATCCAGAGCGGCGTTGCATCCATGGAGGTTGCGATGTCGTTAAACCGAAACGACTGCACGGCAAGCCGAACACTGAAAAAAGCCAATAGCCCGGCCAGCAGACTGCTGGCTAACAAAGCCCAGAGCTCGATCCAAAACCGTGATTTGCCTTTTGCAAGGCTCAGAAACAAGGTCACTCGAATGTGTTCGTTACGCTTAAAAGTGTGAGCCAGTGACAAAAAAGCGCAAGCTGCCATGAAGTAGCCGGCATATCCATCAATGCCAGAAACCCTAAAGTCAAACTCGCGGCTTGCGATTGTGACCAAGACGGTCACCAGCAATGCCGCGAGAAACAGCGCGGCCAAAACGGCCGCGCCATCATAGACTCGATCGAGAAACCGTCGCATCAGCGTCGGAATGCCTTGACCATTTCTTGGCCCTCAGCGCCTGCATTTTTGAGCCACTCATCCAAAAGTGTGGCGCCAACTTTTTCAAGATCGGAGCGAAGTTGAGCCGTAGGAGGCGCCACCTTCATGCCATTGGCCGCAAGTGTCTTGGTGGTGTCGGTCATGACTCTGCGGGAGTTTTCCCAGCCCTGTTTCTCGGCATCTGCAGCGGCTTTCAGCACGGCCTGACGAACGGCAGGCTCTAACGCATCGAAGGCTTTCTTGTTGACGAGAACAGCGTTTTTGGGAAGCCAAGCCTGCACATCGTAATAGTGGGTCATTTGTTCCCAGATCTTGGTGTCCACCCCGGTTGCGCCCGAGGTCATCGTGGCCTCAATAACACCTGTTGCCATGGCCTGACTGAGCTCGGCTTGCTGCACTGTCACAGGCTGGGCGCCGACGAGCTCGGCAATGCGGCCAGTCTGTGGGCTGTAAGCACGCCATTTGATGCCCTTCAGATCTGCTGCGGAGTTAATAGGCTTTTTGCTGTAGATGCCCTGAGGCGGCCAGGGAACGGAATACAGCAACATCACGCCTTGCTCCGCAAGTTTTTTCTCAAGCAGGGGCTTTTGAGCCCGATATAGCCGTTGTGCTGCCTCGTAGCTTGTCGCCAGAAATGGAATGCCATCAGCGCCAAAAATCTGGGCTTCATTCTGGAAGTTCACCAACAAAATCTCGCCGGCTTGAACCTGCGCTCCGCGTACGGCACGCAGAATTTCCGGGGCTTTAAATAGCGAAGCTGCAGAATGCACCGTGATTTTTAGTTTCCCGCCGCTTGCTACATCAACGTCGGTGGCAAATTTATTGAGCAGCTGGGTGTGGAAATTTCCTGGCGGATAGGCCGAGGCCAGATCCCATTTGTTTTGAGCGCTTGCTGGCAATGCTGCTGTAAACAGCGCGGCAGATAACGCAAGTCCAAAAAGTCTTCTGTTCATGTTGTGCTCTCCTTAAAGTAATTTTGCTTGTCGTCAGACGGTTGCATGGTTTGCACCATGATCTTGCTTTCGGCCAGAGCCGTGCGAAGCTTTTGTGCAAACGCAACCGCATCGGGCTGATCCCCATGCAAGCAGATGGTGTCGGCTTGAATTGGAATAAGGCTCTCATCGACTGCTTTGCACTGGCCTTGCAGCACCATGCGAAGCACATGAGTAATCGATTCTTTTTCATCGGTAATTAGTGCGCGGGGATCTTTACGAGGTACAAGCGTTCCGTTGGGCTCGTAGCGTCGGTCCGCAAAGACTTCACATGCAGTGGGCAGCCCTGAATCGCGCGCAATTTTCTCGGTGATGCTTCCTGCAAGCACATAGAGCACAAGTGGCCCCCCAAGTGCCTTTACAGCAGAGACGATTGCTTTCGAGAGCGCAGCATCTGTGGCCGCCATGTTGTAGAGCGCGCCATGCGGCTTTACATGGTGAAGCCTTGCGCCCGCCGCCTCGGCAAACGCGCGTACGGCGCCTGCTTGATAGGTCACAAGCTGTCGAACTTCATCGGGCGATACCGCCATGGGCCTTCGGCCAAATCCTGAGAGATCTGGAAGGCTTGGGTGAGCACCAATTGCTACGCCATGGGCCATGGCAAGCCTGACGGTTTCTTCAATTGTTCCTGGATCGCCTGCATGAAAGCCGCAGGCGATATTGGCGCTGGTGATGTGTGGCATGAGGGCTCGATCGTTACCCATCGTCCAGGCCCCAAAGCTTTCACCGACATCCGCGTTTAAGTCCACTACTGCACTCATGGACGCAATTTTGCTTCAATTGTGTTGACCAATGCACGTAATTCTCGGTCTGAATTCTGAAGCCTCTGCTGGGATTGTTCGAGATCGGTTGGGATGAATCGCACCTGGGCTCCGGGACCAGCCTGCGCCAATGCTTGCTGCATGCTTGAACAAACCTCAAGCACCCGGGGATAACCCCCCGTGGTCTGATGCTCTGCGAGCAATAGATAGGGAATACCCTCAGGAGGCAGCTGTACTGTTCCGAATCGCACAGGCTCGCTGGGCAGGCCTCCGAGGCCCGCAATTTGTAAGCTGGGGCCCTCAAGCCGAAGGCCTTGTCGGTTGCTTTTTGGGCTAACTCGGAAAAAGGAGTTCCAGAGTTGCTGGCGTTGTTCGCTGGTGAGCAGTTCGTAATGCCGCCCCTCAAAGGCGTACAAGCCGAGAGTATTGTGGTGCGGGGGTAATTGCTCGGGAATCGACCAGCGCGGCACGAGGCACTGCGTATTCAATAATCCGTTGGCAAAAAGCAGCGCTTGATGTTCTCTTAAGAGCGCCGCCTTAATCGATTGCGTTTTCTTCGCAACGGATTCATCAAGGGGCAACGCTTTATCTTTTCCCAGGCGTCCAAGCCCCACCTGTGCAGCAAGATGGCTGCTTCTGCTTTGCAGGATTTGTGGCAAAGCGATGCCGCCTGCAAATGCAATCCAAGCACGGAATCCCTTCGTTGGGCTTGCCCAGCGCACGGAGGAATTGGCGGGAACCACGATTGGGCGATGGGAGCGCAGACTTACGATCTGTTTGCCGTGGATAAACAGATCAGCATCGAAGGCAGCGCCAGTCCAAGCGATAGCGGTCTCTTGTTCGAAAGCGATTGTCGGCCCGGTGCCTGTGATTTCCAGGCCCGCCGCATCGGCGGCGTTGCCGACCAATGCGTTTGCAAGCACTAGTGCGGCTCGGTCAAGCGCGCCACCGCGCGATAGGGCCATCGATAGCCGACCCGGGCGGCCAAGGTCTTGCACAGTTGTGAGCAAGCCAGGCTGAATTAAGCGAATCGTTGCGCCCACTGATGATCAAACTCTTTGCGACTGATTTCTTGGAACCTGACTTCATCCCCCAGTGCAATTAACACCGGAGGTTCTCGATCGATAGAAAATAGCAAGTCTGGGCATCGTCCAATCAGGTTCCAGCCTCCCGGTGTTGCGGCCGGATACACTGCAGCTTGCCCGCCTGCAATTGCAACTGAACCGGCTGTAACTGAGGGCCGCGGTGTCGTTCTTCTTGGAAACTTCAACGTTGAATCCAGCCCCCCCAAATAAGCAAACCCGGGCATAAAGCCGATGACTTCCGCAGAAAATTGGCTAGCGAGAAAGCGACGAATCACTTCTTGAGGCGTAATGCCAGCCAAGCCTGCAATTTCCCCGAGGTCTGGCGCAAACTCGGCGTCAAAACAAACCGAAAGCGTTACTTGCTTGCCCGGAGGGGCTAATTGACCGATGCAGCTTTGGGCAAGTTCTGTCAATTGCTCAAGGACTGCTGTGGGCATAGCGTCGCGCTGCGCTTGCTCAGAAAATTGCACGGCAAGACTGGCTACGCCAGCGACGGCATCTGAAACCGTGGGCAGCGGCGCGTCCTTGAGCCTAGCCATCATGGCGCGCACAGCGTGATTGGCCTGCGCCAGGCTTTCAGAGCCTGCCAGCTGGCCATTGGGAGCGAAATCGACAATTGCCAGATCGTTACCACACATGGCGACGGTGGGTCGGAGTGTTTTTTGGGATGAGCTTTTCACCCCACAATTGTGCAGGTAACGGACGATCCGGTCATCTAAAGCAACATCCGTTTGATGCGCCCCTCTGTTTTTGACCTGAAAGATTCGCGGGCCAATGGTGCCGTGGCCTGCTTGCTCCTTCGGCGCCACGCCTTGGGTGGTCTCTCCCGGTACCTTCATTCCCGACGCTAAGGGGGGGGTCGGTAGCGCGTCAACCCTTGTGGCGATAAATTGATAGTGTGACAGCTCAAGCGGAAAGGTTGGGTGCAGAAATGGGCAGGTGGGGATTGCTTATACAGGTGGCGGTGGCAACAGCGTGGGTCTTTGCCGTTTCTTTGATCGGCCAGTCGCTTACCGATCTTGGGTCTTGGTATCAACAGCTTCGCCAGCCCGATTGGAAGCCGCCCGATTGGGCATTTGGCGTGATTTGGACATCTATTTTTGTGCTGATTGTGATTGCTGGTGTAACAGCTTGGCGCAAAACAGTCTCGGCAACGCAGCGCAATACCATTTTGTTGTTGTTTGCGGCAAACAGTGCTTTGCACATTGGCTGGAGTTATCTGTTTTTCTTCTTGCAAAGACCTGATTGGGCGTTTATTGAGCTTGTTTTCCTTTGGCTTTCAATTGCAGCAATCATGTTTTACTTCTGGAAGATCTCGCGACTTGCAGCCGTGCTGCTCTTGCCCTATCTCGTCTGGGTAACGATCGCAGGGTTTTTGAACTACGCCAATGTGGAGCTCAATGAGCCGTTTGGGCGAGAGGCCGCCGTAGCCGTTCAAGCGAGATAGGTTGCAGATCCACTGCTCGTGAACAAAATAAAAAAGTCAAGACAACTTAGAGTGCAAGACACTCAATTAGATAAAAAGTAGTCAATAACGACGAACAGTGAAATTCCCGTAAGCAACCCAAACGTAATTGTTGTGAACAGTCTCTTTCTGTCTTCCAGAGCGCTCACGATTGACTTGTGAAAGAAATTGAATATCAGCAGCAGTATCGCCGCAGTCAATAAAACATCAAAGATTGGGGAATTCACTTCTCCGTCGAGCTCGAATTAAGACCCGAATCTTGTTTTTTCTGTCTCTCTCGTCTCTGTCTTTCTTTCCTCAGGTCATGAAACTGATGAAGAGCAAATACGAGCACCAGACAGAATAGACCGAACTCTATCCACATTCCCATGTTCTCACCTCACTGTTCCTAAAGATTGATTCTTCGCGTCTTGTGACTCAATGGCCCAACAGTAACTGAGCGCTGGCACTATTTGGAAAGTATAAAGCTGGATATTTTTATGCTTTTGAATTTTTCAGACACTAATTAAATCGTCTGAAAGCATTGTGAGATAAGGGTTTGAGTGGTGGCGATTCAGGGATTCGAACCCCGGACCTGCGGATTATGATGAAAATCGCTCTGATTTTAATTAATAGAATCAATGGGTTATATGGTCTAAATCCCACCGTGTAATAAAACGTGTAATGCGGGTTGGCCTTATGGCGGACACCATGCAATCGCAGGTTCGCTATCTGATATATACGCTTGACAGATATACACGCTTCGCGTTAATATTTGACCCATGGCAATTAAAACCTTTAAATGTGCCGACACTGAAAAGTTGTTCTCGGGCTATTCGGTGAAGCGTTGGGCGGCGTTCGAGCGCCAGGCGCTGAGAAAGCTTGAGCAGCTAGAGTGGTCAGAAAGGCTCGAAGATCTAAAGATACCGCCGGGCAACCGACTTGAAGCGCTGAAGGGCAAAAGAAAAGGCCAATACAGTATTCGAGTCAATGATCAGTGGCGGTTGTGTTTTAGATGGACAACTGATGGTGCTTACGATGTTGAGATTGTGGACTATCACTGAAAAGGGAATGAATATGAGACGAATTGATCCTATTACGCCTGGCGAAATGCTTGAAGAAGAGTTTTTGAAGCCGCTCGGCATTACCAAATATCGTCTTGCAAAAGAGATTGGTGTTCCGGCAGGACGCATCAGCGAGATCGTGGCGGGTCGCCGTGCAGTTACAGCGGACACAGACTTACGTCTTTGCAAGTATTTTGGCTTGAGCGAGGGTTGGTGGCTTCGCGGGCAGGTCCGCTTTGATACCGAGATGGCGAAACGAACCCTTCAAAAGGAACTCTCTCGAATTAAGCAGTGTTCATTAATTGCGGCCTAGAGATAAAACAAAAGCCCCTTTGCAGGGGCCTTGTGTTTTTTGGTGGCGATTCAGGGATTCGAACCCCGGACCTGCGGATTATGATTCCGTCGCTCTAACCAACTGAGCTAAATCGCCACGAGCCCGAAAGTCTAGCCCAAATTGCTCCCTGGCTCAACCGCCACATCGGTCGCGGATATAAGCCAAGGCTTCTTCCACCTGATCAATCAGGATGAGGCACACATCCCCCGGAGCCAGTTTTTCCAGGGCCGTATCGATGGCCCGAAACTCGCCCCAAATTTCTTCGATAGTCTTGGTTTGTGTTGCCCCCACAAGACCCTCGCGCAAAAGCCCAATCACCTCGCCATCGGCTCTGCCGCGCTGGCAGGCGTCTTCATACAAGATCACGTGGTCGAACACGGCACCCAGCAACCGGGTCTGCTCACGAATGTCTTTATCTTGCCGGTCTCCTGCACCACTAATGACGGCGATGCGCCGCTTTGCTGGCATTTTTGCAAGCGAATTGCACAAGGCGCCTACGGCATCCGGGTTGTGGCCATAGTCGGCAATCACCGTGGCGCCTTGATATTCGAATACATTAAATCGGCCTGGCACAGAGTCTGCATCGCTTACAAATTCCTTCAGCCCCGCGCGAATCACTCTCCATGAAAACCCAAGCGCCCAGGCAGCGCCAATGGCCGCCATCGCGTTTTCCACTTGAAATTGCAGCATACCCTCGCGTGTCAATGGAATATCGGTCAACGCGATTTCTAATTCCTGTTCGCCCTCTGCAGCGACGATCCGGTCGTTGCGAAGAAAAATCACGCGCCTGCCCAAGGCTCGGTGAGTTGCAATAACCGGGTGCTGTTCATTGGGCCCAAAGAATGTGACTTGTCCTGAGCAGTGCTTGGCCATGCTGGCAACGTTAGGGTCAGCGCCGTTAAGCACCGCCATTCCGTCGGGGGCTACATTGAGTACGACAACACGCTTCAGCACTCTTAGGTCTTGAATTGTCGTGATGAAGTTCAAGCCAAGGTGATCGCCTGTGCCGACATTGGTCACGACCGCAACATGGCACCGATCAAAAGCAAGGCCCTCCCGAAGCATGCCGCCGCGGGCGGTCTCGAATACGGCTGCTTCCACATCTGGGTGCATCAACACATTTCTTGCGCTGCGCGGCCCGCTGCAATCACCGCTGTCAATCTGTTGGCCATCGACATAGATACCATCGGTATTGGTCATGCCGACCTTATACCCACGAGTCTTCATGAGGTGTGCAATCAGTCGCACGGTTGTAGTCTTTCCATTCGTGCCAGTGACGGCGACCACCGGAATACGGCCATCATCGTCTTTGGCAAACATGTGATGAATTACCGCTTCTCCGACATTGCGGCTTTTGCCAAACGAGGGGCTTAGGTGCATTCGAAGCCCGGGGGCGGCATTCACTTCAACAATACCGCCATGCTGCACTTCTAAAGGCGTGTTGACATTTTCACAAATGATATCAATGCCGCAGATATCAAGCCCTACCATACGGGCTGCCGCAACGGCCCGGGCGGCGACATCGCGGTGCACATCATCGGTTACATCGGTCGCAGTTCCACCCGTTGAGAGGTTCGCATTGTTCCGAAGCACCACACGCATGCCCAACGGCGGCACAGACTGTGGTGTGAGCCCCTGTTCCGCTAGGCGATCAATTGCAATTTCATCAATCTGAATCTTGGTGAGCGGCGTGGCATGGCCATCTCCGCGACGCGGATCCGAGTTCACTTGTTCTACGAGCTGTGCAATGGTTTGCTGGCCATCACCAATGACAAGTGGCGGCTCTCGCCTCGCCGCAGCAACAAGTTGGTTACCCACAACGAGCAATCGATAGTCAATGCCCGGCAAATAACGCTCAACTAGCACGCCATCGCGAAACTGCCGAGCGGTATGAAACCCGGCAATGACCTGCTCTCGACTCTGGGCGTTGACAGTCACGCCTTTTCCTTGATTGCCGTCGCGAGGCTTAATTACGACAGGGCCGCCCAGCTCGCAGGCAACGGCCCAGGCCTCCTCAGGGCTTTCGACAGGCTTTCCCTGGGGCACCGGAATTCCGGCGGCATGTAGCAAGCGCTTGGTGAGCTCTTTATCTTGCGCGATCTCTTCGGCAATTGCGCTCGTTGCGTCGATCTCTGCGGCTTGAATTCGCCGCTGCTTGTAGCCCCAGCCTAGTTGCACCAGGCTGCCTTGCGTGAGCCTGCGGTAAGGAATGCCGCGTGCAACTGCCGCATCCACAATTGCAGCCGTAGATGGACCCATGCGCACATCCTCATCAAGCGCCCGCAATTGCAATATGGCACCCGACGTATCAAACGCAGTGTCTTCAACTGCCGATTGAATGAGTGCCTGGGCGAGTGCAAGCGCGAGGCGTCCTACCGCTTCATCGTTGTATTCAACAACGACTTGAAACACGCCGGGCTCCGGCGCTTGGGCGGTTCTGCTAAATGCGACTTGGCAGCCGGCGTGGGTTTGAAGCGCTAGCGTTGTTAACTCCAAGGCGTGCGCCATGGAAACAACTCCTTGTGCAGTGGGCTCGGGCAGTGCGCCAATATCCGGGAAGCGTTTGCGTAAACGATCGATGAATTCCGGCATCAGAGACAAGTCGGATTCGTTGCCGGAGCAGGTCACGATAGCTTCGATCGCCGTGCTGCGATTCCACAGATTCGGGCCGCGCAAGGCTCTGATTCGAGAGATATTCATAGCTCTAGCCCGTCAACGCCAGCACGAATCAGCACGGGGCTCATCTGCATGACAAGCCCTGCTCCCACGGCAGCAAGTAATGCGCGCATGATCGAATGATCTTGGCTTATTTTTGAGGTAAGCGTTTCTGGAAATTGCACAAGTGCTGATTCCCCATCCCGATCACACAGAATAATTTCTTTTCCTTCGACCCGCAGAAATCTGCCTCCGGCCTCCACCTGCGTTTTGATCAGCGGATGCGTTGCCCGGCTAGTAAAGAAAACCACTTCGCCGTCGCAGAACTCTGCAAGGCTCACGCAGACTTCATCATCCGCATTGAGCACGGCTCCGCCACTGGGTAGTACCACATCGACCTGAGTGCGAATAACAGTGCGCATCTGCTCAGCTGTGTTGATGTAATGATACTCGAGCCCTTCTGGCTCGGGCATGGCCGTCACAACGCCCACTTGGCAGCGATCGTAAGCAAGGCCGCGGTCCAATATTTGACGAGCCGTGCACTCAATGACGGCAGCCGTGAGCATGCGATTCATGAGCACATGCTGCGCGGAGTCTTGGCTTGGCTCTAGCACTGTCTTGATTTGATCTACCTCGAACTCCACACGCTCGTTACATGACAAGCCGCAGTTGTACCCTGCGCGGCTTAGCAGTTGCGCAACGAAAATTGCGGCCTGGCTTGCGCTGCGATCACCCGTAACCCCAACGAGAGGAATGCGGCCATCATCGTCGGGGCCAAACAGATGGTTCACGATGGCTTGCCCGACGGGCCGCGGCTTGCCGGTGGCAGGCTTTAAATGCATGAGCAGGCTGGGGCCAGCGTTGACTTCAACGATAGCGCCGCCTTGTTCGAATAAGGGTTTGCTGATATCGCTGGCCACCATGTCGATTCCAGCGATATCGAGACCGATGATTCGGGCGGCAAGCGCGGCAGTTTTCGCCACACTGGGGTGGACTTCATCGGTGATATCTTGGGTCATCACGCCGGTTCGTTGCACAAGAATTCGTTTCCCGGCCTCCAGGATTGACTCTGGGCGATAGCCTTGGCGCGCAAGCTCAAGCATTACCGTTGTGTTCTCAGGCAGGCGAATGGTGTCAAGCGGAAAGTCTTCTTCTTCACCGCGGCGCGGGTCTGCATTGATTTGCGACTCAATCAATTGCATGACGGTTTGTTTTCCATCACCAGTAATGTGGGCTTGCTCACCACGGGCGGCAGCGACTAGCTCGCCATGCACGATTAGAAGTCGATGCTCTTGCCCAGGAATGCACTGCTCAACGAGCACTTCAGACCCTTCAGCCTGTGCCACTTCATAAGCGGCACGCACCGCTTCCTCAGTGCGAAGGTCAAGCACCACCCCACGGCCATGATTGCCATCGGTGGGTTTCATCACAACAGGTAGCCCAATCTCCTGTGCCAGCTCCCAGGCATGCGCGGGGCTTGAGGCAATCTCGCCGCGCGGCACCGGAACGCCGCAGTTGGCCAGCAGTTGCTTGGTGAGATCCTTATCGCGCGAGATTCCTTCGCCAATCGCACTGGTGAGATCGGTCTCCGCTGTCCAGATGCGCTTTTGCCTTGCGCCGTAGCCCAGCTGTACGAGGTTGCCAGAGGTGAGTCGCAAGGCTGGAATCTTTCGTTCATCGGCAGCATCAACAATGCAGGCGGTGCTTGGCCCAAGGGCATGCCTATCGATTAAGGCCATGAGTCGCTTGACCGCCTCTTCAACCGAGAAGGCTTCGTCATTGATGGCGGCCATCAGCAAGTTGGCAGCCTCCTGTAAAGCCTGCCTGCCCACTTCTTCCTGGCGAGTTCGGATCACGACTTTGTACACGCCATGCTGGTCGGTGGATCGAGCCCGGCCAAAGCCCAACGACATGCCCGCCATGGTCTGCAGCTCAAGGGCTACATGTTCGAGGATATGTCCCGGCCAGGTACCCTCATTTAGACGCTCAAGAAACCCGCCGCGGTAGCCGGGGCTGCAGTGATGCTCAATGAGCCCGGGTAGCCAGGCGCAAAGACGATCGGAAAAGCCCGGGATCTTGTTGGAGGGGTAATCTTCAAGTTCGCCAATGTCGATGACGGCCTCGATCACGGATCGATAGGTCCAGATATTGGGGCCCTGCAGGCAGTTCACACGTAAGAATTTGATTGGTTGGTGTTTCATGTCAGGCGCTTGGGTACGGCTTTACAATGACAGGCTGATTCTGAAGAGGCTATGAACAGCCTTTCGTGCCCTGGAAACCAAAATTAGCGCTTCTTCTGTGCCATCTGATGTGTCTAGCCCGGCCTTGGCTGGCCTGCCTGCCCAGTGGGCTCGGGCGGCCGAACGCGAGCTTGCGGGCAAGGCGCCGATTGCTTGGATTGAACTTGATTTGAATGACACGCTTCGATTTTCTTCGGGGCTTCTCATTCTGACGCAAGATCGCCTTGTGGCGCTAGTGGAGGGTGAGCAAGCCCACAGGCCGGCTGCCTGGCCGATCAAAGAGTCCATGCGACTTTTGTTTTCCGACCACCAGGGCGTGGGTGCCTTTGAGCTTATTGACCGAGGTGCTCGATGTGCGTTGTGGCGAACACGTATTGGGGGGCGAAGCCGACAGGCGGCCCGACTGATTGAGGCCTTTGAGGGCTGTCTGTCATGCCTTCGCAGGGGCGAGGCGATGGCCCAGGCACCTACAGTTTTTCTGTGCGAAAAGTGCCAAAGTCCCCTAGATCCTGCCGAGGAAGAATGCGCCGAGTGCGCGCGGCGTGATCTTAAGCCCCCATCCACCTGGACTTTGCTTCGGTTATGGCGCTTTGCGCATCCTTACCGGGTTCAGCTTTTTTGGGGTTTCTTGTTGACGCTCGCTTCCACTGCGGCGACCCTGGTGCCGCCATATCTCACCATCCCCTTGATGGACGATGTCTTGATTCCGTTTCAGAGCGGGCAGCCCATTGACTGGGTCTTGGTGGCCTGGCTTTTGTTTGGGCTGTTTGCCTCTGCCACGGTGGCCTGGGGTTTAGGCTGGGCGAAGACTTATATCTTGGCGTTGGTCTCAGAGCGCATCGGCGCTGATCTTCGTACTGCAACTTATGACCATTTACTAAAGCTTTCACTGGAGTATTTCGGACGCAGGCGCACGGGCGACTTAATCGCCCGAATTGGCAGTGAGACTGATCGTATCAATGTGTTTTTGTCGCTGCACCTGCTGGAATTTGCCACCGATGTGCTGATGATTTTGATGACCGCAGCGATTCTTTTTTACATCAACCCCACATTGGCTTTGGCTACGCTCATTCCGTTGCCCTTTATTGTCTGGCTGATTCATGTGGTGCGAGACCGGCTACGCACTGGGTTTGAGAAGATCGATCGGGTCTGGTCTGAGGTGACTAGCGTGCTGGCCGACACCATTCCCGGCATTCGGGTGGTGAAGGCCTTCGCCCAAGAAGAGCGGGAGTCTGACCGGTTTCGCGATGCCAATCGCCATAACCTGGAAGTCAATGACAAACTGAATCGGTTATGGTCTTTATTTGCGCCAACGGTGACTGCGCTGACAGAGATTGGCCTGCTTGTGATTTGGGGCTTTGGCATTTGGCTGATTGCCCAGGGCAGTGTCACTGTCGGCGTGCTGACGGCTTTTCTGACCTACATCGGCCGTTTTTATACCCGGCTCGATTCCATGAGCCGAATTGTTTCTTTCACAGAAAAAGCAGCGGCGGGCGCCAAGCGCATCTTTGACATTCTGGATCATGTCTCAAGCGTTCCCGAGCCGTTGCGCCCGGTCAGCCTGCAAAAAATTGAAGGGGCCTTGAGCCTTCGCAACATCGGGTTTCGTTACGGAAATCGCACAGTAATTCGCAAACTAAGCCTGGAGATCAAGCCCGGGGAAATGATTGGACTTGTGGGCCATAGTGGCTCTGGCAAGAGCACGCTTGTGAACCTGATCTGTCGTTTTTACGATGTTGCAGATGGCGCCATTTTGGTCGATGGCGTTGATATTCGGTCTTTGAAAATTGCCGACTATCGGCAGCACATTGGCTTGGTGCTTCAGGAGCCCTTCCTCTTTTTTGGAACGATCGCTGAAAACATCGCCTACGGAAAGCCCGATGCCTCACGCGCCGAGATCATTGCCGCTGCGAGGGCGGCCCATGCCCATGAGTTCATTCTTCGCTTGCCTTTGGGCTATGACTCTTTGGTGGGAGAGCGGGGGCAGGGGCTTTCTGGCGGAGAACGCCAGCGCATTTCAATTGCGCGGGCCTTGCTGATTAACCCGCGCATACTCATTCTGGATGAAGCCACGTCCAGCGTGGATACAGAGACCGAAAAAGAAATTCAGAAGGCCTTGGATAACCTGGTCAAAGGCCGTACCACAATTGCGATTGCCCATCGGTTATCCACGCTTCGTAAGGCAGACCGTTTGGTTGTGATGGATCAGGGTGAAATTGTCGAGATGGGCTCTCATGATCAGCTCATAGAAGCTCGCGGCCCCTATTGGCGGCTGTATCAGGCCCAGCAGCGGCAGCAGGCTAACGAGCAGGCGATTTTTTCGGAAAGCCTTTCATCATGAAGCTTTCAAGAAATTCTTTAGGCCGGCTAAGGCTCACCCTTGAAGATGGCCGTGTTCATGAGCCTGTTACGGCTATTCGTGCTTTTCCAATTCACGACTCCCAAGGCAACATTTCCCTCGTGGATATCGAGGGCCATGAGTGCGCCTGGATTGAGCAGGCATCTGATCTCGACGCTGAGTCGCAAACTGCGTTGTTCGAGGAGCTGAAAGAGCGTGAGTTCATGCCGGAGATTAAAAGAATCATATCGGTTTCCTCGTTTATTGCGCCTAGCACCTGGACGGTGGAGACCGATCGCGGCGACTGTCAGCTCACTCTCAAAGGTGAAGAAGATATTCGCAGGCTCGGCCGCGCCATGCTGCTGATTTTGGATACCCACGGTGTTCACTTCATGATTCGCAACCCGCAGCAGCTCGATCGAGATAGCCGCCGGCTGCTCGACCGCTTTCTGTAGGGCGTATCTCGTATGCCCTCGCAATCCTTGCTTGATCGGCCCAAGCCTGCCCGCAAGCTCTCAGGCCTTTGGGAGTGGCTGGCTCAGTACCGCCTGTTTTCCCGCTACGCGCGACAGTGGTTCTTGGCATTTTTATTCTTGGTATTAGCTGCTGCGGCCACGCTTGCCGTGCCGCTTGCATTTCGAGATTTGGTCGACGCTGGGCTTTCCAGCGAACTCATTGACCGGAAATTTCTCAACCTTCTGGCCTTGGCCAGCCTCGTGGCGGTGCTCACCGCGAGTCGCTTCTACATCATGTCTTGGCTTGGCGAGCGCGTGGTGGCTGATATTCGTGCCGAGGTGTTTCAAAATATTTTGCGTCAGCGGCCTGCTTACTTTGAAACCTTGCAAACGGGCGAGGTGCTATCACGCTTAACCAGCGACACAACCCTCGTGCAGACGCTGGTGGGCACCAGCATATCCATGGCCCTGCGAAGCGCGGTGATGTTTGCAGGCGGCATGGTCATGATGTTAATCACGAATGCCTGGCTTGCAGGCCTGATGATGCTTCTGCTTGCCTTGGTGGTGCTGCCATTGTGGGCTTTGGGCCGCAAGGTGCGCCGAATTTCTCGCGTTAGCCAGGATAAGGTCGCCGATACCTCGGCTATGGCTGGCGAAGTGCTCAACGCCATGACCACCGTGCAGGCCTTCGTGCGGGAATCGTATGAGCAGGCCCGTTTCGTCAAAGCGGTTGAGTTGGCCTTTAGCGAAGCGCGTCGCAGAAATCGGCTGCGCTCAACGCTTACTGCCATCGCAATTTTTCTAGCCTTTGCCGTGATTGTTTTCGTATTGTGGCTCGGCGCCAAGCAGGTGAGCGCCGGTGCAATATCGCTTGGCGAGCTCACGCAATTCGTGCTCTACGCGGTGCTCGTTGCAGGCTCAATTGGTGCGCTTTCAGAAGTGTGGGGCGATTTGCAGCGGGCCGCTGGCGCGACGGAGCGATTAGTGGAGTTGATGCAGGCCTCAGATCCCGTCATTGCGGGGAGCGGCGAGGCGGTAATGCAGCAATCCACGCCCGATGGATCGCTGCGGGCTAATGGCCCTCGCGATGACATTCCGCTCGCAGTGAGCGCAACCGATCTTGATTTTTCTTACCCCTCACGTCCTCAAGTCAAAACCCTTGATCATCTGAATTTCGAAGTGCCAACGGGAGCGCGTGTTGCCTTGGTGGGCGCATCAGGCGCAGGAAAAACCACGATTTTTTCTTTGCTGATGCGTTTTTATGAACACAAGGCCGGCACATTGTCGGTTTTTGGCCGTGATATTCAGGACTGGCCCTTGCATGAACTGCGTTCCATGATCGGCATCGTGCCGCAAGATGCCGTAATTTTTGCGGCTTCAGCGATGGATAACATTCGCTATGGCAGGTTAGAGGCAACGGATGAGGAAGTAATGGCCGCTGCGCGCACTGCGCATGCGCATGAATTTATTTCTGCGCTGCCCGATGGCTATCAAAGTTTTTTGGGCGAGCGTGGCGTTCGATTGTCGGGTGGCCAGAAACAGCGCATCTCAATCGCACGCGCGATCTTGAAAAATCCGCCGATTCTTTTGCTTGATGAGGCAACGAGCGCCCTGGATGCAGAGTCAGAGCGTGAAGTGCAGCGTGCTCTTGATGAGGTACTGCCCGGAAGAACTTCGCTGACGATCGCCCATCGACTCGCGACAGTGTTGCGGGCCGATGAGATTATCGTGTTGGATGCGGGAAGGGTGGTGGAGCGCGGAACGCACGCCGCCCTGGTGGCCCAAGGCGGCGTTTACGCGAGGCTCGCCCAATTGCAATTCGCCTGAAAAATTGAAAGGGCCCTTTCGGGCCCTTGTTGCGAAGTGTTGAAACTTACTCGCGGTTTCCGCCAAACAGTGACATCAACAGCACCAGCAAATTGCTGAAGATGTTGTAGACGCTGAGGTACACCCCCAACGTTGCTGAGATGTAGTTGGTCTCGCCGCCGCTCATGATGCGGTTTAAGTCGTACAACAAGAACAGCGAGAAGATGCCAACCGCAAGAGTCGACACCGTGAGCATGAGCGCAGGCATCTGCAGCCAGATGTTCGCAACGCTTGCGACGAGCAGCATGACGACGCCAATCATCAAGAACTTGCCCATGTTGGACAGATCACGCTTGGTCGTTGCGGCGACACTGGCCATGCCAAAAAACACGGCGGCGGTGCCCGCACCGGCAATGCCAATCAACTGCACGCCATTGGACATGCCGATGGCCATGCCCAGAAGGCGCGAGAGCATCAGGCCCATAAAGAAGGTGAAGCCCAACAACAGATAGACCCCGGTAATCGAGTGCTTGGTGCGCTCAATGCCCCAGAAAAAGCCGAAAGCAATGCCTAAGAACAGCAAAACGCCAATAAACGGGCTGCCTGCAAACCAAGAAAAGCCAAACTGCATGCCCACCCAAGCCCCAATGGCGGTTGGCACCATGGAGGCTGCGAGCAGCCAATAGGTGTTCCGCAGCACCCGATTGCGAGCAACCGAGGATTCGGCGCGGGGCAAAGAGGCGGTGTTATTCAAGCCTGGAAACATGTGTTTTCTCTCCTTCCAATATCTGCCAGAGACCCGGGGCAGGATGCCGCTCGGACTGGCGTGAACGCTTATAATCGCAGGATTACTTGACAAATCAAGTAGGGAAAAGTTCGGGACCTGTCCCCAGGCACCGGACGGAACTTTTTAATTCTCCTCAAGACTCTTGGAAATATTATGGCTATCGAGCGCACCCTGTCCATCATTAAGCCCGACGCAGTTGCAAAAAACGTCATTGGCAAGATCTACTCTCGGTTTGAGACGAACGGCCTAAAAATCGTCGCAGCTCAAATGCGTCATCTGTCCCGCACTGAGGCCGAGGCTTTTTACGGCGTGCATCGGGCCCGGCCTTTCTTTAAAGACCTTGTCGACTTTATGGTTTCTGGTCCCGTCATGATCCAGGTTTTGGAAGGCGAAAACGCCATTGCCAAAAACCGCGACCTTATGGGCGCAACCGATCCCAAAAAGGCAGATCCTGGCACCATCCGCGCCGACTTTGCGGCCAGCATTGACGCCAATGCGGTGCACGGCTCCGATGGCCCTGAAACTGCTGCAGCGGAAGTGGCGTTTTTCTTCCCTGCAATGTCTGTCTACTCAAGGTAAGTGAACCTGCTTGGCCTGTCTCCTCAGGCCCTGACCGACTGGTGCGTGGCCCTTGGCGAAAAGCCTTTTCGGGCTCGCCAGTTATTGAAATGGATTCATCAGCGCGGGGCGAGCGATTTCTCCGAGATGTCCGATCTTGCGAAAGACTTTCGCGTCAAGCTTGCGCAGCAAGCCGAAATCACGCCGCCGAAAGTGCTGCAAGACCATGTCTCAGCCGATGGCACGCGCAAATGGCTTTTTGATGTTGGCAATGGCAATGCGGTGGAAACCGTGTTCATTCCAGAGACGGATCGCGGCACGCTATGCGTATCGTCACAGGCCGGCTGCACTGTGGCTTGCCCATTTTGTTCAACAGGCCGGCAAGGTTTTAACCGAAACCTCACGACAGCAGAGATCGTGGGCCAGCTATGGTGGGCCCGCCATGAATTGGATCAGCCGGTCACCAATGTCGTGATGATGGGCATGGGCGAGCCTTTGCTCAATTACGATCAGCTCGTGCCGGCCTTGCAGTTAATGTTGAGCGACGATGCCTATGGCTTGTCACGAAGAAAAGTGACGGTCTCCACCTCGGGTGTTGTGCCCATGATGGATCGGCTCGCCCGCTATTGCCCAACGGCTCTGGCCGTGTCGCTGCATGCGCCGACTGATGCCCTGCGCGATGTGCTTGTTCCTTTGAATAAAAAGTACCCGCTCAGAGATTTGATGGCGGCGATTCGCCGTTACCTCGAGCCTGCGCCGCGAGATTTCATCACTTTTGAATATGTCATGCTCGATGGCGTCAACGATTCCCTGGATCACGCACGCGCTTTGGTGCGCTTGGTAAAAACGGAGCAGATCTCCTGTAAGTTCAACTTGATTCCGTTTAACCCGTTTCCAAATTCGGGATATAAAAAATCTCCGTGGCCCAAGACTCGCGCATTTGCCGATTTCTTGACGCAGGAAGGCTTTGTCACCACGATTCGTAAAACAAGGGGTGACGATATTGATGCCGCTTGCGGCCAATTGGCCGGTGATATCAAAGACCGAACCCGAATCACCCAGAAATTGAAGTCGGTTCCCATTGTTTGAACAAACATCACATCATGAACACGCCATGTCTTGATCTTCCCTTTCCTTGCGGCCCTGCTGCGCGTCGCAAGTCGCGCGCCATGAAGATTTCCTGGGGCTCGAACTCGGTGGTGGTGGGCGGCGATGCGCCCGTGGTGGTGCAAAGCATGACCAACACCGACACCGCCGATGCCATTGGCACGGCCATTCAGGTGCAGGGCTTGGCCCAGGCGGGCTCGGAGCTCGTGCGCATTACGGTGAATTCGCCAGAGGCCGCAAAAGAGGTGGCTGCGATTCGCAATCAGCTCGATCGCATGAACTGCAGTGTTCCTCTGATTGGCGATTTTCATTTCAACGGGCACAAGCTGTTGTCGGACTATCCTGATTGCGCCCAGGCCTTGTCGAAATATCGAATCAACCCGGGCAATGTGGGCAAGGGCGCAAAACGCGACAATCAATTCGGCGCCATGATTGAGGCGGCCTGCAAATACAATAAACCCGTGCGCATTGGCGTGAATTGGGGCAGCCTGGATCAAGAGCTGCTGGCGCGTTTAATGGATGAAAACGGTAAACGTACCGAGCCCTGGGATGCTGGCGCCGTCATGCGGGAGGCCTTAGTCATTTCGGCGATTGAAAGCGCTCAGCAGGCCGAGAAGTGGGGATTGGCCGGTGATCGCATCACCTTGTCTGCGAAAGTCAGCAGCGTACAGGATCTGATTTCCGTGTATCGCGAACTCGCCAAGCGTTGTGAGTACCCTTTGCATTTGGGTCTAACGGAAGCGGGCATGGGCAGCAAGGGCATTGTGGCCTCGACTGCCGCCATGGCGGTGCTGCTGCAAGAGGGCATTGGCGACACCATTCGTGTTTCTTTGACGCCTGAGCCCAATGGGGATCGCCGCCAGGAAGTGATCGTTGCCCAAGAGATGCTGCAGTCGATGGGCTTGCGCGCCTTTGCGCCCATGGTAGTGGCCTGTCCGGGCTGTGGCCGAACGACATCTACATTTTTTCAAGAGCTCGCGGCAAAGATTCAGGGTTATCTACGCGACCAAATGGTGGATTGGAAGGTGAAATACCCTGGCGTTGAAAATATGACGGTGGCCGTGATGGGCTGTGTGGTCAATGGCCCCGGCGAGAGCAAGCATGCCGACATTGGCATCAGCCTGCCGGGTACGGGCGAATCGCCTGTTGCACCAGTGTTTATTGACGGCGAGCGCAATATCACCTTGAAGGGCGATCGCATCGCGGAAGAGTTTCAGGCGATTGTGTCAACCTATGTTGAGAAACGGTTCGGTGGATCACCACGCGGCTGACGCCGCTCGCGATGACGATTCAAAATGACCAAAGAAAAACTCACCGGCGTCAAAGGCATGAACGACCTGCTGCCCGATCAGTCGGGCTTATGGCAGTGGGTTGAGTCGCGCGTGGCTATCGTATTTCAGCAATACGGATATCGCGAGATTCGCACGCCGATTGTCGAGCCTACGGCATTATTTGTTCGCGGCATTGGCGAGGTGACCGACATTGTCGAAAAAGAGATGTACACCTTCACCGACTCATTAAACGGCGAGCAGCTCACACTTCGCCCAGAAAATACCGCGGCGGTTGTGCGCTCGGTCGTTGAACATAATCTTCTGTACGATGGCCCGAAGCGGCTTTGGTACACGGGCCCTATGTTTCGTCATGAGCGCCCGCAACGCGGCCGCTATCGTCAGTTTCATCAGTTCGGCATTGAGGCCCTTGGCCTGCCCGGACCCGATATCGATGCAGAACAGTTGTTGATGGTTTCGCGCCTTTGGCAAATGCTAGGGTTGACTCAAGAGAATGCGCCGAG
Source organism: uncultured Burkholderiaceae bacterium (assembly GCA_964582195.1). Taxonomy (GTDB): domain Bacteria; phylum Pseudomonadota; class Gammaproteobacteria; order Burkholderiales; family Burkholderiaceae_A; genus Lacustribacter. Next base: position 161,847 of record CAZOQN010000002.1, read on the forward strand.
ATTAGAGATCAACTCTCTAGGCCAAAAAGAAGAGCGCTTAGCCCACCGCGCAGCCTTGATTGCCCACTTTGAACAACATGCGGCCTTGTTGGATGAAGACGCTAAGCGTCGCCTGCACAGCAACCCCCTACGCATTCTGGATTCTAAAAATCCGGCGATACGGGCTGTAGTGGAGACTGCGCCTTTGTTGAAGGATTTTCTTGGCCAGCAATCGCAGGCTCACTTCCATGCGGTGCTTGAGATTCTTCAGGCCCATGGTGTTGGCTACACCATCAATCCGCGACTCGTGCGTGGCTTGGATTACTACAACCTCACCGTATTTGAATGGGTGACGGATAAATTAGGCGCGCAGGGCACAGTCTGCGGCGGCGGTCGCTACGACACCCTGATCGAACAAATGGGCGGAAAGCCTGCACCGGCTTGTGGCTTTGCCATTGGCGTGGAGCGTTTGGTGGAGCTGATTAAGGAAGTGGCGCAGCCGCAGATTGAATCTGGCCTCGATGGTTATATTGTTCACTGGGGTGAGGGCTCCTTGCTTCCCGCCCTGCAAGTTGCCGAGCAGTGCCGCGCGCTTGGCCTTGCGGTTCAGGTGCACTTTGGCGAAGCCAGCCTGAAGTCGCAGATGAAAAAGGCCGATCAGAGTGGCGCAAGGTTTGCGGTGCTGATGGGCGATGATGAGCGCGCTCAAGGGGTGGCTACCATTAAGGCCATGCGTGCAGCCGCGGGGCAGGAAACCGTGGCGATTGATAAAGTAGGGGCCGTCATGATTGAAGGAAACCGATGCGTGAAGATCTAGAGCAGCAAGAGCAACTCGATGCCATTAAGGGCTTTTGGAGCGATAACAAAAAGTGGATCCTTCCTCTCATTATCGTCGTCGCATTGGGTGCGGCCTCTTTTAATGGTTGGTCTTGGTGGCAAAATCGCCAGGCGGTAAAAGCCAGCGAGGCATTGTTTGCCTTGGAAGGCGCCTTGTCTCAGCAAGACCTGGACAAGGCGCGCGTTGCTTATCGTGCCCTCATTGAAGGCCACGGCGGCAGCGCGCAGGCGGCATTGGCTGGCCTGCAAATCGCCAAGGCCCATGTGGCATCGGGCGATCTGGCCCAGGCCCGCGAGGCTTTAAGCGTGGTATCAAAAAAATCTCCCGAAGAGTTTTCCTGGGTTGCCAAGATCAGGCTGGCTGGCGTGCTGCTTGATGAAAACAATCCGCAAGCGGCTTTGGAGGCGCTTTCCGGAAAGCCGCCCAAAGAGCTCTCGCCCCTCGTTAACGACCGCAAAGGTGATGTGTATGCAGCGCTTGGCCGCAACGACGAAGCGCGTGCTGCATGGAAGCAGGCTGCTGAAGAGTTCTCCGCCCAATCGCCTTCCAAAGAGCTCGTGCAGCGCAAGCTTCGAACCATTGATTCGTTCAAAGGGGCCCAGTAATGTCGAAACGCATTCTTCTCGTGCTTGCTGCTGTCGCAGTGCTAGCCTCGTGCTCGAGCAGCAAAAAGCCTCAGCCTGCAGCGCTTAAGAGTTTCACGCCTACATTGTCGACCGCGGTTGTTTGGCGCGCCGATTCCGGTAAGGTCTCTGGCGTGCAGGCAGGCGTGGGGCAGTTCAGCCCGGCTGTGAGCGAGGACTCGGTCACGGTCGCCTCCTCTTCAGGCAGTGTCACGAGATTAAGCCTGGCTGATGGCCGGCAGATTTGGCGCATTGATTTAGGCGCGCGCATTACGGCCGGTGTCGCTCGCGGCAGCGGTGTCTCAACTGGCCTGTCTGCAGTAGTCACCGATCGTGGTGAGCTTGTGGTGATTGCAGCCGATGGAAAAGTTCAAAGAACTATTGCTCTTGGCGGCGTTGCTTTGGAGGCGCCGTTGCTGCTTGGAAATACGGCTGTTGTGCGCCTTGCAGATAATCGGGTGACAGGCTGGGATGTCAACACAGGAAATCGACGTTGGGTCATTCAGCGCACGCTTCCTCCTTTGGTGCTGCATGCCCAATCGGGCATGGCCTCGGCTGCGCAAGCCCCCGAGGAATCCAGGAGTGCAGCGCTTGGGCCTGCCGATGTGTTGGTGAATATGCCCGGTGGGCGTTTGGTCTGGCTCAATGCCATAACCGGCGCGGTGCGTTGGGAGTCGCAGGTGGCAACACCGCGAGGCAGCAATGAAGTGGAGCGCATTGTTGATTTGCTGGGCGCTCCCCTTGTTGAAGGTGCTGATGTCTGCGTCGCCTCCTATCAAACCTTGGTAGCTTGTTTGGGTGCTGAGAGCGGCAAGAGACTCTGGTCGCGTGATGTTGCGTCAATTTCACAAGTAGCCGTTGACACGAGATTTGTTTTTGTTGCGGATGACCAATCTCGTCTGCATGCATTCAATCGTAAAGACGGAAGCACGGCCTGGGTAATCGACACATTTCAGCTGCGCAATCTCATGAGCCCCGTATCTTGGGGGCGGGCACTTTGGGTAGCCGACCGTTTTGGTGTGCTGCATGCCGTGGATCGCGAAAGCGGCAAGGAGCTTGCGCGAGTCAGCCTTGACAGTGCAGTCAGTGGAGGCATTCGAGCGACCTCTCGAGGCCTGGTTCTTCAGACCCAAGGTGGCCAGGTGTATTTGATTCGCTCAGAAGGCTAGTTTTTTGAGCGCAAAGCCGGTCATCGCCGTGGTGGGCCGGCCCAATGTCGGTAAGTCCACGTTATTTAACCGGCTTACCCGTTCGCGAGACGCTTTGGTTGCGGATCAGCCGGGGCTGACGCGAGATCGTCACTATGGCGAAGGCCGAATTGGTGGCAGGCCTTATCTTGTGGTGGATACCGGCGGGTTTGAGCCGATTGTCAAAGAAGGCATCAGCTTTGAGATGGCCCGCCAAACCCGCCAAGCGATTCTCGAATCAGACTATGTGATCTTTGTGGTCGATGGCCGGGCAGGATTGGCGCCGCAAGATCTTCAGATTGCTGATTTGTTGCGTAAATCGGGCAGGCCTGTGTCGCTTGCAGTCAACAAGCTCGAGGGGCTGACCGGCGAGGGGCGGACCGCAGAATTCTATGAGCTAGGTTTGGGTGAGCCGATCGCGATCTCTTCGGCCCATGGCGATGGCGTGGGCGGCTTGATGCAAGAAGTTTTGGAGCATCTACCGGCGCCCGTAAGTGAACAAGATGAGGCCGATGAGATCGCCGAAAAAGGCTTGCGGGTTGCGATTGTCGGCAGGCCGAATGCAGGCAAGTCCACCTTGATCAATGCTTTAGTGGGCGAGGAGCGGGTGATTGCCTTCGACATGCCGGGCACCACGCGCGATGCCATTGTCATTCCTTTTGAGCGCGAGGGCCGACGCTATCAATTAATCGATACTGCAGGGCTGCGCCGGCGTGGCAAGGTGTTCGAGGCGATTGAAAAGTTTTCTGTCATCAAAACCTTGCAGGCCATTGAGTCTTGCAATGTCGCCATTCTGATGCTCGATGCTCATCAGGATATTTCAGAGCAGGATGCCCACATCGCAGGATTTGTCATGGAGTCGGGCAGGGCCTTGGTGGTGGCTGTCAATAAATGGGACGGCATGGATGTGGTGGCCCGCGATGAAGTCAAGCGTCTGATTGCTCGAAAACTTCAATTCTTGCATTGGGCTAAGTTTCATTTCATCTCGGCCTTGAAAGGCCAGGGCCTTGATGCCCTCATGCGATCGGTGGAGGAGGCCTATGGTGCGGCAACGCTTAAGCTGTCGACGCCGAAGATCACTCGGGTGCTTCGAGAGGCAGTTGAGCGCCAACAGCCACCCCGTCACGGAAGGTTTCGGCCCAAGCTTCGCTATGCCCACCAGGGGGGGCAGAACCCCCCGATCATCGTGGTGCATGGCAATGCCTTGGAGCATGTCTCCGATGTTTACAAGCGGTATTTGGAGTCCCGCTTTCGCTTGGCCTTCAAGCTGCAGGGCACTCCGCTTCGAATCGAGTGGAAAACCTCTGTCAATCCCTATAAGCCGCAGGCGTGATTCTCACGCCTGCTTTGGGTATAGTTTCGGTTCCTCATTAGGGAGCTTTTGATCATGTCGCAAAACAAAGGGCAGGCGTTACAAGACCCGTTTTTGAATGTGCTTCGCAAAGAGCATGTTCCCGTCTCCGTTTACCTCGTCAATGGCATCAAGTTGCAAGGCCATGTGGAGTCGTTTGACCAGTATGTGTTGTTGCTTCGAAACACCGTGACACAAATGGTCTACAAGCACGCGATCTCCACCATCGTTCCGGCCCGCGCTGTGAACTTCAATTCGGAAGGTGAGTCGAGCTGAGCGATCTCGGTTCCGTATCAACCGCGCTTGAGGTTGATTTCGCGAAAAGCCCGCGAACAGTTCTTGTTGCGCTAACGCTCGATCAAGGGCCGGCTCCAGATCTCGAGGAACTCAAGGCTCTTGCCGCCTCAGCCGGTGCCAAGGTGGTGGCGGTCGTCTTGGGGCGCAGGGACCGGCCGGACCCGGCTCTTTTTGTGGGCAGCGGTAAGTGCGGTGAGATCGCCATGTTGTGTGAACAGCACGCGGCGCAGCTTGTAATTTTTGATCATTCGCTCACGCCGGGGCAGCAAAGAAATTTGTCTCGTGCGCTCAAGCGCCGCGTGATTGATCGTGTTGCGCTCATTCTTGATATTTTTGCGCTTCGTGCTGCGAGCCATGAGGGTAAGCTGCAAGTCGAGTTGGCCCAGCTTGATTACTTGTCTGCGCGGCTGGTGCGTGGCTGGACTCATTTGGAGCGCCAAAAAGGTGGCATTGGATTGCGTGGCCCGGGCGAAACCCAGCTTGAGACGGACCGCAGGCTTATTGGCCAGCGGGTCAAGCAGCTCAAAGCACGTTTGGAAACTGTGGAGCGGCAGCGCAAAAACCGGTTCCGGCATCGGATTCGCAAGGGCGCATTCTCGGTTTCCTTGGTGGGCTATACCAATGCGGGCAAGTCGAGTTTGTTTAATGCCCTTACTCATGCTGGTGTTTATGCGGCGGATCAGCTATTTGCAACGCTGGATACCACGAGCAGGCGAGTCTTTTTGGCGCCCGGGGAGTTCATGGTGCTCTCGGACACGGTGGGCTTTATTCGTGACCTTCCGCACAGCCTGATTGAGGCTTTTAAATCAACTTTGCACGAGGCGGCCGATGCCGACTTGCTGCTCCACGTGATTGACGCTTCCGATCCTGATCGCGAGATTCATCAGCAGGCCGTGGAGCGGGTCTTAGCTGAGGTTGGTGCAAGCGAAGTCCCGTGTGTCGAGGTGATGAACAAGATCGATCTGATGGGTCTTTCGCCAAGGTCGGAGCGGGACCCCTGTGGTAGGATCCACAGAGTTTGGCTAAGCGCTGCCGACGGCCGGGGGGTAGATCTCCTGCGGGAGGCGGTTCGGTCCCATATGCCCGCTTTCCCCTTGCCCGATGGCGAGGAAAGCCTGTTCGGTGACAATAACAACAATCGATTGCAACCTTCAGTTCAGTCTCTTCTCTAAAGCACATGATTCCCAGGCTCAATTGGTCAGTATTTCGGCGTCTGTTTGCCCTCGGTGATCCTCGTTGGGGTCAGTCTGGCGCAGGCGCTCAAGAAGATGCACGCAGCCAGTCGGGCCAGCAAGGCCAGCCTGGGCAACCCGGCCCCGATGCTGGCCGTGAGCCCGAGCGTGATCAGGAGCCTTCCGAGCCGCGCGGCAATCCCGGAGGTGGTCCGCGCAAGCCGGGCAATGAGCCGCCCGATCTCGATGAAGTCTGGCGTGATTTCAACAAGCGCTTAAGCGGCCTGTTTGGAAACAAGAATGCCAGGGGCGGCGGCTTTGGCGGCGGCAACAATAATCGTCGTGGCGGTGGCGGAGCAGGCGGCGGCTTTAAGCCTCCTTCAGTGAAAACAGGGCCTACGGTTGCCGCAGTGCTCGCGGGCGGGCTATTGATCTGGCTTGGCAGCGGCTTTTATATCGTGCAAGAAGGTCAGTCTTCGATCGTGCTGCGTTTTGGAGAGTACCGAACGACTGCAGGCTCTGGTTTTCAGTGGCGCATGCCCTATCCGTTTGAGTCTCACGAAATCGTGGATCTTTCTCAAATTCGTCAAACCACGGTTGGCATTCGAGGCGGTGGTGCGGCGTTGCGTGGCCGTGATTCTTTGATGCTCACGCGCGACGAAAACATTGTCGACCTTCAATTTGCGGTGCAGTACCGCATTGGCGACCCGAAAGACTATCTCTTTAACAATGTGGCCACCGATGACATCGTGGCGCAGGCCGCTGAAACCGCGATGCGGGAAATTGTTGGCCGCTCTTTAAGCGACACCGTGCTCTACGAAAACAAAGAGGGTATTGCTCGCGAGGCCTTGGCTCAGATTCAAACGATTGCCGATCGCTATCAGTCGGGGCTCACCATCATCGATGTGACCATTCAAAACGTGCAACCCCCCGAAGAGGTGCAGGCTGCGTTTAGTGATGCAATCAAGGCGGGCCAGGATGCAGAGCGACTGAAAAACGAGGGCCAGGCCTATGCCAACGAAGTTATTCCCCGTGCCCGTGGCTCTGCAGAGCGCCTGATCCAGGAGGCGGAAGGTTACCGCGAGCGTGTCATCGCGACAGCCCAGGGTGATTCCGATCGTTTTCGCAAAATTGTTGTGGAGTACAACAAGGCACCCGCGGTGACCCGCGAGCGCATGTATCTTGAAACCATGCAGCAGGTGTTTTCGAATGTCAGCAAGGTTATGGTGGATTCAAAGTCCAACAGCAACCTTCTATATCTGCCGCTTGATCGCTTGATTCAGCAAAACACCAACAACGCAGCCAAGCCTGCCACGGGCCCAGTGATGCAGCCTCAGGGCAATGCCAGTGCCAATGCGTCTCAGCCTGCTGCCGCAAGCACCGAGACGCCTCCCGCTCCAAGCGGTGCGGCCTCGCCAAGCCTGCGTGATCGTCTAAGGGAGTCTCGCTGATGAACAAGCTCTTTTCAGCAATCGTTGGCGTTGCCATCCTGGTGGTGGTCGCAGGCTCCTGTATTTTCGTGGTGGATCAGCGCCAGTTCGCCATTATTTTTGCGCTGGGTGAAATCAAGGAAGTGATTAATAAGCCTGGCCTGTACTTCAAGCTGCCGCCGCCATTTCAGAATGTGGTCTACGTTGAGAAACGAATTCTCACGATCGATACGCCCGATGCGGATCGCTTTATCACCAGCGAAAAACAAAATGTCATCGTTGACACCTATGTGAAGTGGCGGGTGATCGATCCGCGCGAGTTCTGGGTTTCCGTGGCGGGAAGGCCCGCAGGCGCTTCGGATCGGATCTCTCGCAGCCTGCGCGATGCGTTGAACAATGAAATTGCCAAGCGCACCGTTAACGAAGTGATCTCCGCCTCGCGTGAGCAGATCATGACAGGCATTCGTGACCGTGTGAATTCGGACGCAAGCCGCTTGGGCGTTGAAGTAGTGGATGTGCGGATCAAGCGGGTTGATCTGGCTGATGAAATTCGAGATTCGGTTTTTCGCCGCATGGAGTCTGAGCGCAAGGCGATTGCCAATGAGCGACGCTCCACGGGTGCTGCCGAATCTGAAAAGATTCGGGCCAATGCCGACAAGCAGCGTGAGGTACTGCTCGCCCAAGCGTATCGACGTGCCCAGAGCATCATGGGAGACGGCGACGCAAAAGCAACTGCCTTGTACGCACAGTCGTTTGGCCAGAACCCTGAATTTGCCTCTTTTTATCGCAGCCTTCAGGCCTACCGCGAGACCTTTAAAGACCGCTCTGACGTGATTGTTGCCGACCCGCAATCCGACTTTTTCCGGCACTTCCGCTCCCCCGGCGTTCGCGGCTCAAACGCCAAGTAAACACAGGCTTTATTTCCATGCCTGCATGGCTACTTCCCGATCAAATCTCGGATATCTTGCCTGCCGAGTGCCGAGAGCTTGAGGCCTTGCGCCGCCGGCTGCTCGACCTCTATGCGAGTTATGGCTACGATCTCGTGCAGCCTCCCATGCTCGAGCATGTGGAGTCGTTCATGGTTCATCATGCGCGCGATCTTGATCTGCGTACTTTCAAATTGGTTGATCAGGCTAGCGGAAGGCTTTTAGGCCTGCGTGCGGACATTACGCCTCAGGCTGCTCGAATTGATGCCCACCAGATTCCCCGCCAAGGTGTGACGCGTCTATGCTATGCAGGCTCAGTGCTGCATGCACAGCCGTCGGGGCTTCTCGCCTCTCGCGAGCCGGTGCAGGTAGGCTGTGAGCTGTTTGGGCACGCAGGAATTCAAGCAGATCTTGAAGTGCAAGAGCTTGCGCTTGCCTCGCTTGATGCTGCTGGAATCAAGAAAGTTCGGCTTGATTTATCTCATCGTGGAATTTATCTGGCCTTACGTGCCCAGGATCCTGCTTTGGAGTCGGTGGAGTCCGAAGTCTTGGCCTGTCTTCAGTCCAAAGACCGTGCTGGGCTTAAGCTGCTTTGCAAATCTTTGTCAGGCGATACCTCCAAGGCGCTGTTAGATCTTCTCGATCTGTATGGGCCTGTTGATGGCCCCGATGGCGTGATTGCGCGCGCGAAAACATTGCTTCCTGCCAAGCCCGCGATCACGCAAGCCCTGGATCGCCTGTTGGCAGTGGCACAGTCTGCCATGTTTACCGAGCACCCCGAATGCGTTCTTACGGTGGATCTCTCTGATCTGCGCGGATATCGCTATCACAACGGAGTGATGTTCTCGATTTATTGCCAGGGTTTGCCCAATGCTGTTGTGCGCGGTGGCCGATACGATGGCGTAGGCGAGGTGTTTGGCCGTGCTCGGCCCGCAACCGGCTTTAGCCTCGAGCTTCGCGAGCTTTTGGAAATCGCGCCGCCACAGTCGAGTGCGCAGAGTGCGCATGGCCAGCCGGTTGCTGCGCCTTGGGCTGATGATGCGGGCCTTCGCGTAGCGATTGCGGCACTGCGTGCGCAGGGCCAATCGGTCATCTGCCTGCCTGATGCAGAATTAGGCAGCTGGACAGGACGCAGACTGGTCAATCAAGCGGGTGCCTGGGCGGTGCGATAGTCGCAATAATTTCTCTGGAATAAAAATGTCAGCAAAAGGCAAGAATGTTGTGGTGATCGGCACCCAGTGGGGTGACGAGGGCAAGGGGAAAATTGTCGATTGGCTCACTGAGCAAGTCAGTGGCGTGGTTCGTTTTCAGGGCGGACACAATGCAGGCCATACCCTGGTGGTCAACGGCAAAAAAACCATCCTTCGGCTGATTCCCTCGGGAATTCTTCATCCACATGTGACTTGCTACATCGGCAATGGCGTGGTGCTCTCGCCCTCTGCTTTGTTAGGCGAAATCGACGAACTGCAAGCGAACGGCATTAATGTTGAGTCACGTTTAAAAATCAGCCTAGCCTGCCCATTGATCCTTCCTTATCATGTGGCGCTAGACCAGGCTCGCGAAGCAGCAAAGGGCGATGCCAAAATTGGCACCACGGGCCGCGGCATAGGCCCTGCTTACGAGGACAAAGTCGCGCGCCGTGCCGTGCGCCTGTTAGATCTCACCAATCCGGCCTTGCTCAAAGCAAAACTCATCGAGACCATGGGCCTGCACAACTTTGTGTTGGAGCACTATCTCAAGGCCAAGCCCTTGTCAGTCGATCAGGTGTTTGAAGAGCTCATGGCGATGGCGCCTCGCTTGTTGAAGATGACGGCCGATGTTCCTCAGCTTCTATATGAGGCGGGCCTGCGCGGTGACAATCTGTTGTTTGAAGGAGCCCAGGGTTCCTTGCTGGATATTGATCATGGCACCTATCCTTATGTCACGAGCAGTAATTGCGTCTCAGGCGCAGCGGGTGCCGGTGCAGGCGTGGGCCCCTCTAAGCTTCATTACGTGTTGGGTATTACAAAGGCCTACGCCACACGAGTGGGCAGTGGCCCGTTTCCCACGGAGCAGGTCAATGAAATCGGAGAGGGCCTGGCCAAGCGTGGCAATGAATTTGGCTCTGTTACAGGCAGGCCACGCCGCTGTGGCTGGTTCGATGCAGCTGCCTTGCGCCGCTCCATGCAGATCAATGGCGTGACCGGCTTGTGTATCACCAAGCTCGATGTCATGGATGGCATGCCAGAGGTGAAATTGTGCGTAGGCTATGACTCGCCAAGCGGCAGGCTTGATGTGCTTCCTTTCGGATCTGATGCGGTAGCTCAGTGCACGCCGGTGTACGAAACCATGCCGGGCTGGCCAGGAACAACCAAGGGGCTCAAGGCCTGGGCAGAGCTACCCACGGCTGCGCAGAATTATTTGAATCGGTTATCAGAGGTGGTGGGCGCACCGATTGCCATGGTCTCAACAGGCCCGGATCGGGAAGAAACGATCCTTTTGGATCACCCGTTTCAGTGATGGATTGCTTCGGGCCATTAGCCCTCACCTGTTTATGAGTGGTGCCCAGAAGAGGACTCGAACCTCCACAGTGTTGCCACCGCTAGGACCTGAACCTAGTGCGTCTACCAATTCCGCCATCTGGGCAATGCGGGCCCTTACTTTAGCCGGATTCAATTAATTGTCAAAACGCGCGCCTCTTAATCCACCACCAACGAGTTTCTCTGGCAGGCTTATCGGCCATCGCGATGGCTTTGGTTTTATTCGCCCCGATGCCGGCGGCGATGACGTGTTTGTGCCATCGAAAGAAATGGTGAAGGCCATGCACGGCGATCGTGTGAACGCTCGCGTTGTGGGAATGGATCGGCGCGGCCGGCCCGAGGCCGTCATACTTGAAGTGATCGAGCATGCCAATCGCAATCTGGTGGGGCGTTTGGTTAATGAGCGCGGCATTTTGATTGTCGTGCCAGAGGATCAGCGCATCAAGCACGACGTAATTGTTGCGCCCATCGACACGATGGGCGCTGAGGCAGGCCAGGTAGTGTCCATTGAAATCGTCGATCCTCCCACGCGCTATACCCCGCCTGTCGGCCGCGTTGTGGAGGTGTTGGGCGGAGTGGATGATCCCGGCATGGAGGTTGAAATTGCGGTGCGAAAGTTCGATGTGCCACACGAGTTTTCGCAAGAGGCTTTAGGGCTTGCCGAGAAACTGCCAGATGCGGTGCGCCCCAAAGACCTAAAAGGCCGCATTGATCTGCGCGATGTTTCCTTCATGACGATTGATGGCGAAGATGCACGCGACTTCGATGATGCAGTTTACGCAGAGCCAATTCCTGGCAAGGGCTGGCGCTTGTTGGTGGCTATTGCCGATGTAAGCCACTATGTTGAAAACGGCGATGCACTTGATCGTGATGCGTTTGCGCGAAGCACATCGGTCTATTTTCCGCGCCGAGTGCTGCCCATGCTGCCTGAAAAACTCTCTAACGGGCTATGTTCACTTAACCCGCATGTCGATCGGCTGGCTTTGGTCTGCGATATGGTGGTGTCCACTGCTGGGGAAGTGAAGGCTTATCAGTTTTATGAAGGCGTGATCTGCTCGGCCCAGCGGCTTACGTACACCCGGGCCTGGGCTGCACTATGCGATCCGCTCTCACAAGAGGCCGTCTCGTTAGGGCCCTTATGCGAAGTGCTTGGAAGCCTAGAAGAAGTGTTTCGTGCGCTGCTTGCAGCACGTGAGGCCCGTGGCGCAATCGATTTCGATTCGATTGAAACCTTTATGCAGTTCGATTCTAATGGCCGCATTGAAAAAATTCTGCCGCGTGTGCGCAACGACGCCCATCGCCTTATTGAAGAATGCATGCTTGCGGCCAACACTTGCGCGGCCGATATTTTCAAGCGGGCCAAGCGTCATGGTTTGTTTCGCGTCCATGAGGGCCCAACCCCAGAGCGGCTTCGCTCCTTGCGGGATTTTCTAAAGGTGCAGGGCTTGCGGCTCGATGGTGGCGATGAGCCCAAGCCTGGCGATTATGCAAGGCTTGCCAAGGAAATTCGTGCAAGGCCAGACTCACGGCTCATTCAATCTTTGCTTTTGCGAAGCATGCAGCAGGCGATTTACTCACCCGATAACTCTGGGCACTTTGGGCTGTCCTATGAGGCCTATGCCCACTACACCTCGCCCATTCGTCGCTACCCTGATCTTTTGGTGCATCGGGTGATTAAAACCATTATTCATAACAAGGGCCACTACGTGCCAGCCTACGGCGATATGGGCGATGATGATCCACTTACGCGTTGGCGCAACATTGGTGATCATTGCTCTGCAGCCGAGCGCCGGGCCGATGAAGCAAGCCGTGATGTTGAGGCCTGGCTGAAGTGCCAATACATGAAATCGCGAATCGGCGAGCAATTGCGTGGCACGGTCACGGGCGTAGCGCCTTTTGGCCTGTTCATTACGCTCGATGCCTTGTATGTCGAAGGCATGGTGCATGTCTCAGAATTAGGCGCCGAGTATTTTCAGCACAATGAAGTCATGCATGAACTGCGCGGCGAGCGCACCGGCAGACGGTTTCGTTTGTACGACAGCTTGGTCGTTCAGGTTGCCCGGGTTGATTTAGATGCCCGCCGAATCGAATTTCAATTGGTGCCGAGCATGTTGCGCACCACCCGCGCTTCAAAGTCGGTTGAGCGTGAGCAGGATTTTTTTCAGGCTCCCGATGAAGAAGAAACCACCAGTGAGATACCTGCTTGGCTAGCGCAGGCGCTCGCAGAGGCGGGCGGCAAGAAAAAGAAAAAATCCAAAAAAGAAAAACAGGGGCTGAAAGAAAAAAAATTGGTTGCCCAGCCCAAGGCGTCTGCAGCTAAAAAAGCAAGCCGTGAGGCAGCGCCTGCAAAAAGCCCTCGTCAGCCCGCAAAGCGGGCCGGCAAGTCGCGCAAGGCCCGGCAGAGCCGGCGTTAACCCATCATGTCGAAACAAGCCTTGGAGATCTGTTTGCTGGGCTTTCATGCGGTCAAGGCGCGACTGCGTGCTGCGCCGGACACAATTCATCGCATCGTATTTGATGGTCAGCGTCGTGATGCTCGGTTAAATGCCTTATTGAAAACGGCAGAGCAGGCCGGAGTAAAAACAGTTTCAGACTCAACGCTTGCGCTTGACCGCATTGCCAAGGGCCAGCGGCATCAGGGGATTTTGGCGATGGCCGATCGTAGGCCTCAGCCTGACAGTCTTGAGTCGCTCCTGGAGCAAATGGAAAATCTCAAGCCTGCCCAGCAATGGCTCGTTATGCTCGATGGCGTGACCGATCCGCATAACCTCGGTGCGATTATGCGCAGTGTAGATGCTGCGGGCGGTGCGGCGGTGGTGGCCCCGCGTGACAAATCAGCATCGCTGACGGATGTCGCGGCCCGTGTCTCAGCAGGCGCATCCGATCATTTACCTTATCTTCAGGTCACGAACCTGTCGCGGGCAATCGACACTTTGCAAGACTCTGACTACCAGGTGATCGGCCTTGCCGGCGAGGCGACGCAGTCGATTTATCAAGCAGATCTGAAAGGCCGGATTGCCTTGGTGTTGGGTGCAGAAGGTGAGGGCATGCGCAGGCTTACTCGTGAGCGCTGCGATTTGCTTGTGAGCCTGCCTATGCATGGCTCGGTGGAAAGCCTCAATGTTTCGGTAGCCTGCGGGGTGTGTTGCTACGAGCTGCTTCGGCAGCGTTCGTAACTACTTCTCTTTTCGCATCCGTTCCCGAAACCGCCACGGCGGCTCTGGCGCGAGTTCAGGGTTTTTTTCTGCAGCATCTAATCCCTGCCATAAGCCAAAACGTTTTTGTCTTGCGGTCTGCTCAGCCATGTCATATCGAATCTGTTGGAAGGTCTGCAGATCATCTTTGTAACGACGAAAGTACCAGGCCCAGCCTTGGTTCACCATAGCAAGGCCAACATCGGTGTCGTTGATGTAGACATTTGCGACCCAGCGATCGAAACGATCCAAGGTCACGGGCTCAAGCCGAATCGGGCCTGAGTTGAGCATGTCTTGCAGGGCGGCTCTTGCCTTTTGGGAATACGGCTGGCTTTTCTCCGGCGCATCAATTCCAGCGATACGAACTCTAACCGTCGCGTTATCTTTTGCCTGTAAATTAAACGAATCACCATCGTGAACGCTTTTAATGATGTAGGGCCCCGCAGGCAGTGCACGGCTTGAATCGCGAGCATCGCCTGGCAGTAGTCCGCCAAAACCCAAGGCACCCGCAACAATCGCGATTGCGCCGACAATCTGTCCGACCTTCCGGCGGCTTAGCCTCACGCCAGGGCCTCAGCAAGGGATAACACTGCGGCGGCGTACATGTAGCTGCGGTTGTATTGAGTCACAACAAAAAAATTGTTTGCAGCAAACCAGAATTGAGAGGAGTCGTCCTCTTCGGGCAGGTCAATCAGGCTTGCTAGAGTCTCTGGTGCGAGGCGTTTTTCTGCCTGTTGAATACCAGCAGCCTCCAACTGGGCCACGGTGTGGGCGGGCGCAAGCTTTTTGGGAATGAATTGCCTTGCCTTGGCCGCATCTTGCACAACGGCGGGCGCATGGCTTGGGCCTGCCGCCTCCCAGCCGTGGGCCTTCAGGAAATTTCCGACAGAGGCAATTGAATCGTGCGGGCTGTTTAACAGATCTGGCCGATGGGCGTTGCCAAAGCCCACAGCGTAGTTGCGCCAGCTACTGGGCATAAACTGCGGCATGCCGAGCGCCCCGGCAAACGAGCCTTGAACATTGCGCACATTCAAAACCCCTTCATGGCCCAACAATAACAACGACTCCAGCTCTTTGCGAAAAAAATCTGCGCGCCGTGGCGACTCAAAGGCAAGTGTCACCAGCGTCTCCAGGGTGGGGAAGCGGCCGGTGAATCTTCCGAACTTTGTTTCTACGCCAATGATTGCAGCGATGACTTCTGGGGGAACGCCAAAGCGTTGTTGTACAGAGTTGAAAACACTTTGGTGTTGGCGAATAAACTCCCGGCCTTGTGTAATTTGTGAGTCATTGATGTGAATCGCCCGGTATTTTGCCCAGGAGCGTTTGACCGGGGGATCGCCGGGCTTTGGCGGCGGTGGGTTGATCAACGCCAAGGCCCGGGGCTGTGATCCGAGCCCTTTGAACTGGGCCTCAACCCATGTGCGCGGCAATCCATGACGCTGACTGATGTTGCCAATAAATTCCTGGACATCGGATCTTCCAAGCCAGCCAAATCGCAGGCTATCCTCTAGTGCAGGAGCGCCCGAGTCTTTGGCGGATTGGACGGCTTGTGCTTGGGCGAGCCGGCGAGGCAGAAGGCCTGAAACGGTGATACCACCGATTGATGCAATGATTTTTCGACGTTGCGTTTTCATGGGCCGATGCTGGGCTTTTCCGAATTGAAGGGGATTGTCGCATTAGAATTCAGGCTTATGCTCACTCTTATTGACAGCCCCCATGAAGATTCTGGTTCCTGTTAAACGCGTTGTTGACTACAACGTCAAAGTTCGCATCAAGGCCGACGGCTCTGATGTTGACATTGCCAATGTCAAAATGTCCATGAACCCTTTCGATGAGATTGCGATTGAGGAGGCAACTCGGCTGAAAGAGGCGGGCCTCGCAACTGAAGTGGTGGCAGTAAGCTGCGGTGTGGCGCAGGCGCAGGATGTGCTTCGCACCGCCATGGCCATTGGTGCAGACCGCGGCATTCATGTTTTGTGTGATCAGCTGCTTGAGCCCCTAGCGGTTGCCAAGTTGTTAAAAGCCATTGCAGAAAAAGAATCAGCACAGCTCGTGATTATGGGCAAACAGGCCATTGACGATGATGCCAATCAAACAGGCCAAATGCTCGCAGCCCTGTGGGGAGTGCCACAGGCCACCTTTGCATCGAAAGTGGAAGTGCAGGGCGATCGAGCAGTGGTGACGCGCGAGATCGACGGAGGCCTAGAAAAAATTTCGATGCAAATGCCTGCAGTGATTACCGTGGATCTGCGCTTAAACGAGCCGCGCTATGTCACCCTTCCCAACATCATGAAAGCCAAGAAAAAACCCATTGACCCGTCCACGCCAGCCGATTGGGGGGTCGATGTTTCTTCAAGGCTTAAGGTCTTGAAGGTTGAAGATCCCCCGGCACGCAAAGCCGGCATTAAGGTGCCCGATGTGGCCACACTCGTCGATAAGCTTCGCAATGAAGCCAAGGTTATTTAAGGGGCCATTGCCATGAAGATTCTCGTCATTGCCGAACATGTCAACGACCAGCTTCGCCCGGTAACGGCCAATGCTGTGGCCGCAGCCAACATGCTGGGCCAAAAAGCAGGTGCTGCGGAAATTTATGTGCTTGTGGCAGGCCACCATGCAAAGCCCGCTGCCGAGCAAGCCGCAGCCATTGCTGGTGTCGCCAAGGTCTTGCTTGCCGATGCTGAATCCCTTAAAGATCAGGTCGCAGAGCCCATGACAGCCCAGGTGCTGGCCTGTGCTGCAGGCTTTGAGGCGATCGTTTTTCCGGCAACCGCTTTTGGAAAAAACATTGCCCCTTGTGTTGCGGCAAAGCTTGACGTCTCTCAGGTCTCTGATGTGATCCAGATTCTCGCGGCTGACACTTTCAAGCGGCCCATTTATGCGGGCAATGTGCTGGCCACCGTGCAGTCGGTTGATCAAATTAAAGTCATGACGGTGCGGGGCACGGCATTTGAAGCGGCGCCAAGCCAGCCTGCAGCTGCCATTGAGGCGATCGCCTGTGCTCAGGCGCCGGCTCGGTCTGCTGCTTTTGAGTCTCGAGAGATCGCAGTGTTGGCCCGTCCCGAGTTGACGGCAGCCAAGGTCGTGGTCTCTGGTGGCCGGGCTCTCGGCTCAAAAGAAAACTTCGCAATGCTCGAAAAACTTGCGGATACCCTCGGCGCAGCGATGGGAGCAAGCCGTGCTGCGGTCGATGCCGGCTATGCGCCCAATGACTGGCAGGTGGGCCAAACTGGCAAGGTCGTAGCCCCCCAGCTCTATGTGGCGGTGGGCATTTCGGGGGCGATTCAGCACCTCGCGGGCATGAAAGATTCCAAGGTGATTGTGGCCATTAACCAAGACCCTGAGGCGCCAATCTTTCAGGTGGCTGATTACGGCCTGGTGGGGGACCTGTTTCAGCTGGTGCCAGAGCTCACCAAAGCCCTATCCACCTGAGTATAATTACGGGTTTTCCGAAGAATTCAGAAGGATTGACATGGTCGTTATTCGTTTAGCCCGAGGCGGCGCTCACAAGCGCCCCTATTTCCATTTAGTAGCGACTGATTCACGCAGCCGTCGCGATGGCAAGTTTATTGAGCGTGTCGGTTATTTCAACCCCGTGGCTGCTGCCAACGAGGAAAAACTGCGTGTCTCAATGGATCGCATTGACTACTGGCGCAGCCATGGCGCGCAGCTCAGCCCCCGCGTTGAGCGCCTCGTCAAAGAATTTGCAGCCCAAAAGTCCGCCTAAGCTTCCTTTATCCGATAAGTCGCCACCCGCTGATTGGGTGGCGCTTGCCCAAATTGGTGCTCCCATTGGCCTGACGGGCGCGCTTCGAATCCACACCTTGAAATCTGCCACCGGATTGGCGGTGGAGGATTCTTTGCTTTTAAGCAGCGGGCATTGCTGGATTGACCTTGGCCGCAACCAGTGGATCGAATCGAAAATTATTGAGTGCTCGCCGCAAACCCGAGGCCTAAAGCTAAAGCTTCAAAACATAGAAAGCCGCGATCAAGCTGAGCTTTTGAGGCATGCAGCAGTGGGCTTATCGCGCAGCGAATTCCCGCCTACCGAGGAAGACGAAAACTACTGGGCCGACCTGATTGGCTGCGCAGTTGTGAGTCGAGAGGGCCAAGCGCTGGGGCAGGTTCTGGCCATGCAGACCAATGGCGAACACGACTGGATGGTCCTTCCCCAGGGGCTGATTCCGTTTGTCGATCAATACATTGATGAAGTGGATGTTTCAGCCAAACGCATCCGAGTTGACTGGAATCCGGAGTGGTTTCAATGAGCCTGCGCTTTGACGTCATTACCTTGTTTCCCGAGATGTTTGAGGCTGTGTTCGAGGTGGGCGTGACAGGCCGGGCCCTGTCACGCGGCTTGGCCGAATTGCACACCCATCAGCTGCGGGACTTTGCCCACGATGCCTACAAGACCATTGATGACCGTCCCTATGGGGGCGGGCCTGGAATGGTCATGATGGCCGGGCCACTCACTGAGGCGGTCTCCTATGCGAAAGCTCGGCAGCGCGAGGAGGGCCGCACCCCCGGCCCGGTGGTGTTGCTCTCACCCTCTGGCCGACCGATTGATCAGGCGCTGATTAACCGGGTGTCATGCACCGTGCCGGACGTGGTGTCAGACACCTGTTGGACTTTGATCTGTGGCCGATATGAGGGAGTGGACCAGCGCTTCATCGACCAGCAGATCGACGAGCTATGGAGCCTCGGGGATTTTGTGCTCTCCGGCGGGGAGATCGGCGCCATGGCGGTAATTGATGCTGCAGTTCGCAGGCTTCCTGGTGCGCTAAACGACCCTGAATCGGCTGTGCAGGAGTCCTTCACGCAGCCCGGGCTGCTCGATTGGCCCCACTACACCCGGCCGGAGGTCTTCGAGGGTGCCAAAGTGCCCGATGTGCTTTTATCTGGGCATCATGAGAGAATTGCGGATTGGCGCAGAAAGGCTGCCCTTGAGGCAACCGAGCGGCTTCGGCCAGATCTTCTGCAAAAGCCAAAAACTTAAATAGCAACCCCCATCCTCTAGGCTAGCGATTGTGCTGAGCCCACGATGGTTTTTGGAGAAACCATGGACTTGATTCGTCAATTAGAGCAGGAAGAAATCGCTCGTCTAGGAAAAGAAATCCCCGAGTTCGCCCCAGGCGATACCGTGGTGGTGAGCGTCAATGTGGTGGAAGGAAACCGCAAGCGTGTGCAGGGCTATGAAGGCGTGGTCATCGCCAAGCGCAATCGCGGCCTGAATTCCTCTTTTATCGTTCGCAAAATTTCATCGGGAGAAGGCGTTGAGAGAACCTTTCAACTCTACTCGCCCCTGATTGCCAAAATTGAAGTGAAGCGTCGTGGCGATGTGCGCCGCGCCAAGCTTTATTACCTGCGTGATCGCTCCGGTAAGTCTGCTCGTATTCGCGAAAAGCTGGAAGCACGCAAGACCGAGTCTTAATTCAATGGCGTCTTTGCTTGGCTTTGATCCGCGAGAAACAGTGGTCGAAGCCCGGCACACGGAGCCTGCTCTTCCAGAGCAGGCTTTGTCGTTTCTGGCGCTTGAAAAAATTTTCGTGCAGGCGCGCACTGATTCTGATTTTCCAGACTGGGTCCCGGAGCTGTTGCATGATCGCAGACGGCCGGACCGTAAATTCACGGCCGAGACCGCCACGCCCGCATCGGTGCTCATTGGGTTGGTGGCCGAGCAAGAGCCTTGTGTGGTGCTGACTACGCGCACGGCCCACCTATCCGATCATGCAGGCCAGATCAGCTTTCCAGGTGGCCGGGCCGAGCCGCATGACATTGATGTGCATGCCACCGCCTTGCGGGAAGCCCAGGAAGAGATTGGGCTTGATCCAGCCTCGGTGACGCTGTGGGGGCGGCTTCCGCATTACATGACCGTGAGTGGCTATCGGGTCACGCCTGTGATTGGCGCAATTTCTGGGACCCCCCGTTACGCGCTTGATCAGCATGAAGTGGCCGAGGTATTCCATGTTCCTTTGTCGTTCTTGATGAACCCGAAAAACCATGAACTGCGCATGCTCTCTGAGGATAAAAGCCCTACAGGAGAGTGCATCCGTTTTTATGCCATGCCTTATGCTGGTCCTGATGGCCGGGAGCGATTTATTTGGGGGGCTACCGCCGCAATGTTGCGAAATCTTTATCACTTCCTCAATGCGGCCTGGCAGCAGAATTGCAAGTTCCCAATGAGCCGCTAGACTAGGGGCTCTGAACGCACTGGAACACCCATGACGCTTTTCAGTTTTATTTTCGCAATGCTGCTTGAGCAGATCCGGCCGATTCGTGATGAGTCGCGTTTGGGGTCTTGGATTGGCAATCTTTTGTTGAAGGCAGAGCGCGCCACCAGCACGGGTGAGAAGCTGTCTGCGTTTTGGACATGGGTCGCCATCGTAATAGGCGGAACTCTTTTGGTTTGGCTTGCAGTGTCTTTGCTTGGCCGCATTCATTTTCTGCTTGGATTTGTGGCCACGGTGGGTGTGCTCTACCTGAGCATTGGTTTTCGGCAGTTCAGTAATCGTTTCACTGAAATTCAACTGGCGCTTGCCAGCAATGATTTAGAGCGCGCACGCGCAGAGCTTGCAAAGTGGCGAGCCCATTCGGGCGGTGATGACATGGTGCGGGTTGCCAGTGAGTCGGGAGATGTCTCTGCAATTTGTCGTGAGGCGATTCGGCTGGCACTTGTTGGCGCACAGCGTCACGTGTTTGGCGTGATCTTTTGGTTTGTGATCTTGCCCGGCCCCGCAGGTGCGGTGCTTTATCGTCTCTCCGCTGAGGCCCGTCGCATCTGGGCGGACACCCGCGGCATGCCGCCAGACCCTTCTGCAGTGAACCATGCTTCTTCGCTGGCATCGGCAAACCCTTTTGGTGATTTTGCGGTACGCGCGTTTTCATGGGTCGACTGGATTCCTGCGCGCGTCACGGCAATCGTATTCGCTGTTGTGGGCAACTTTGAAGATGCGATCCTGTTGTGGAGAAAGCGCTCTGGCTTCTGGCCGCATGCCAACGACACCGAGCGGGTGGTGCTCTCCTCTGGCGAAGGCGCCATGGGAGTTCGCCTGCGGCTTCCCGAGGGCCACGCGACTTCTGTTTATGTTGACGATGGCTCGGAGGAGACCGAGGCCTTGGGGGGCGCTTGGCCGTCTTTGTCTCAAGAAGTAGCCGAGCTTCGTGAAGCTGATGAAAACGCGCTGCGGTCTGCTGTGGGGTTGGTATGGCGATCGGTGATCGTGTGGATCACGATCATGCTGCTGGTGTCGATTGGTTACTGGCTAGGATAGGCCGCCGCGAAGCGGCGACGTGGCGATCCATAAATCAAGCCGTCTTTTCGCGAGCTCATTGCGCTGTGCCGCTGCAATCACCGAGCATCCTGGCTCATTTGCATGATGACAATTGGCAAAGCGGCATCTGCCATGCATCGACTGAATTTGTGCAAACTCAGGAAACCCCAATGCGCATTCAGTTTCTGATAAATGATTCAATCCGAAGCGCTGAAACCCCGGCGTGTCGATGAGCCAAGTCAGGTCATTGCGCTTTGCAACCAGCCCCGCGGTGGTGGTGTGCTTTCCTGTTTTCAGCGCTTCCGAGATCTCGCGTGTCAGGGCATTGATACCAGGAACAAGGCCATTGAGCAGGCTGCTTTTTCCCATGCCGGATTGGCCCATGATCACGGTCGTTTTTCCTTCAAGCAGAGGCTCAAGGGCGAGAATATCGATGGCTGAGGGCTTTGCAGAAGTGTTCACGACCGACCAGCCAAGCAAGTCGAGGGCCTTTTGAAAAGGCTCAAGTTGTTGCCGGGCCAGATGAGCTGCCTGATCAAGGTCTGATTTGTTGATGGCGATAATTCCTGGAATGGACTCTGCCGCGCAGGCACAGATCATTCGGGCCAGCAGCTCATCTGAAAACAGGGGCTCGCCTGAAATCACAATCAAGGCCTGATCCACATTAGCAGCGATGACTTTGGCCCGATGAGCCTCGCTTCTCCACACCCGATTGCTTCGCTCCAGGATCGTCGTGATGACTGCGGGGCTCTTCGCGGTGTCAAGCGCCACCCAGTCATTGGCTACAGGCTGAAGCTCTCGTCCCTTGAAGACACAGAGCCTTGTTTGGCCATCGGCATCAAGCACAAGGGCTTGACGGCCAAAGTGACTCAGAAGTCGTGCGAGAGAAAGGCTGGGCATGGGGGTCATCTTAGCCTGTGCGATGATTGATGCCTATGCCTGCAACCAACGAACAAAATCTTGTCTGGGTCGATATGGAAATGAGCGGCCTGAATCCCGAGACAGAGCGGATATTGGAAATTGCAATGGTGGTGACCGATTCTGAGCTCACCACGCTTGCTGTTGCGCCCGTGCTTGTTATTCATCAATCCGATGCGCTTCTCGATGCCATGGACTCCTGGAACAAGGGCACCCATGGCAAATCAGGACTGATCGACAAGGTCCGGGCATCAACGCTTGATGAGGTGCAGGCAAGCGAGATCATGCTTGAATTTATCAGCGGCTACGTGCCGGCGCAGAAAACGCCGATGTGCGGCAACACGGTGCACCAAGACCGCCGATTCATGCAGCGTTATATGCCCAAGCTCGAGTCGTTTTTCCACTATCGCAATCTCGATGTCAGCACTGTGAAGGAGCTGTGCCGTCGCTGGAATCCGGGGCTTGCCAAGCAGTTTCAGAAAAAGAGCGCCCATACCGCTTTGGCTGATATTGAAGAGTCTATTGAAGAGCTACGGTTTTACCGCAGCCGCTGGATTGACAAAGCAGCGGCGCAGTAAGTAAGCCAGGCCAATACAGGCCATGAGCAGGCCCAGAAAGTTTCCGATCCAAAACCCTTGGTTTGCGCTTGGCGTGGGGTCAAAAAAGTGATTGGCCATCCACCAGCCGCCGCCTACGCCAAAGCCCCAGAGGCTTACGCCATATACCAGCATGGGGCCAAAGGTAATGCGCCAGGCGCGTAGCGATGAATACAGCAGACATTGCAGGGCATCGAGCAGGTGGCAAACGGCCGCAAATAAAATCAAGGTTGCGGCATAGGCCTGCACCTGCGGATCTTCTGCGTAGACTCGCGCCAGCTCCTCTGAAAACAGCAACAAGGCCATGCAAACGCCAAAGGCGATTCCCATGACCAATCGCATGCCTGAAAATACCCAGGCCCTTGCCTTGGCCTCATCGCCCGCGCCAAGCGCCTGAGCGGCTAATACGCTAGTAGCACTGCCCAACGCCAGCGGGCACATGAACGCCAGCACCGAGAGGTTTGCAGCCACTTGGTGGCTTGCGCTGGCAATGGTTCCAAAGCGGCCAATCAGCAGGGCCATGAGCGTAAATGAGGTCACTTCGATCAGGTAGCCCAAGCCAATTGGAATTCCGATCCGAAACAGCTCCAGAATTTTTTTTGGCTTTGGTTTCTCAATGCGAATGTGAAAGGCGCGATAACGCCGATCTGCCACAAGAATGATCGAGGCTGCGAGCACGCCAAGCCATGTCAGCACGGCGGTGGATACAGCGCAGCCCACGGCCCCCATAGCAGGAATCACGCCGTCAACGCCATCCATAAACAAAATGTTTAAAGGCCACTTTAGGCATAGCGCCACAAGGTTGATGGCCATGGTCACCGCAGGCCGAGACGTTGCGCTATTAAGCGTAAAGAAAATACTGAATAGCAAAGTGCCTGGCAGTGCGATTGCTGTCACCCATAAATAGCCCTTCAATGGGCTGACCAGGGCCTCATCCGGTTGAATGAGTGCGATCCATGGATCGGTCCAGAGCAATATTGGCAAGCCAAAGAGTGCCAAGACCACGGCCACCCAAACACCTTGGCCGACATCATCGCCAATCTCGCCAAGCCTTCCTGCGCCGAAGTGGCCAGCCACAACAGGCGCAAGGCCGGTGAGCACGCCGCGTAAGGCCACAAAAATGCTGACATAAATGGCAGCGCCAAGGCCCACCACCGCCAGGTCAGCGGCCGAGCGCTGGCCGGCCATGATGGTGTCAATGACCCCATTGCCCAAGACTGCAAGCTGGCCCACCAGCATGGGCCAGCCCAGTGCGAACACATCACGGGCGCGGGTCATTACGCTCAATCAATACGAAACGCTCACGAAAGCGGCGGTCTTCACGCAGGCTGCTTCGCCAAATAATCTTCCATTCCGTTTGTTCCTTCATGGAGAATCGGTCAGAGAGCGTTGTGACCTCAGAATTCAGCCCGATCACCCCAAGCCGCCACTGGCAGCTGTTTCGTGTGCTTAACGGAAGGCTTGTGTGAGCGGTGACGATGGCATCAAGTGTGCGTAGATCTCCTGAGACTTGTACGCATCTTTCGATATCGCTGCCTTGTATTGGCTTGGCCGATTTCTCCCAAGCCGACTGAAGCGATCGGGCCAGAGTGCCCTGGCCTTGGATTCGGTCAATGGCAGAAAGCCACAAGGTCATGAGCAACACCCAAACCAAAGTGAGCCCGCCCGCGCTAATCACAACGGGCCGCCAAAGCCTTGGGCTGCCTCTTCCAATTCGCCAGGCCACAAGTGCTAGCCATCCGGCGGTTGCCGCAAGGCCTACGAGCGCCTCCTGCAAGCGAAAGCTTGCTTGAAGGCCCGGGGCAACAATGTCAATGCGCTGGGCCAGTGTCTGCGGAAAACCAAAATGAAACGCAACCCAGTAAAGCCAAATGAAGAGCCCAAGGGCCGTAAACAGAGTGACTGCGAACCAGTCAATCAAATTGACAAGCGGCCGTGGAAGCGTGAGCAAACTAAACGCAGCAATGAGTGCCAGGGGCACAACCGGCAATATCTCGTGCAGCTGCCAGTGCTTGGGGCCAATTAGCCCAAGGCCAGTCAGCGTAGCTGCTATGACCAAAGGTGCTGTCCAGTGGGGCGCAAGCGAGAGCCCAACGCGTCGGTGTTTCCAAAGACCGTAAAGAACAATTGGCCACAGCGGCCACCATTTCCACAAGATCTCTTTTGCCCAAGGCCGAATTGAATCAAGCGCCCAAGGGTTTCGCAGAATCTGTTGAATCTGCCAGTTGTCCATTTGGTGGGCCCACCACTGCAGTGCGTAACCTTTAGGCGCGAATAGGCTGCTTGTAATGACCCATGTGCCCACCATGGCCGCTGTGAGCAGCACCCAGCGGCCCCAAAACTGTCTGCTGGCTAAGCGATAAGGCCGCACCCAAAAAAAGATAGCCCCCAAAGCAATTATGTTGGCGATGGCCAGTCCAAGCCCCGAGACCAGTAGCATTGCGGTAGTGATGAGAGCGATCTGGCCCGATGCTCTGCGCGGGGTTTCTGGCGCCGTTGCCAGGGCCCAAAGAAAAAGGCCTTGCAGCAAAAAGCTTACGGCAGCGATACCGCTTTGATGCCAGGGGTAAATCACCCCGAGTGTTGCAACCGTGAGCAAAAGACCGCAATCGGCCAGTGTTCTGCCGAAGTCAGAGGAATTTGGCCCAACCCCCAAGGGGTCGACAGGCTGCGCCTCTCGTCTGCGCGCAAACCGGTCTACCGATTTCCAAATTGCAACAAGCCCGAAGGCAAGGGTGATGGCGAGCGGAATTCTTCCTAAATCGTCGATCAATCTCAGTGATACCGGCGCATCAAAGAATGCGGCGGCCGCGTAGGCGGGCAGCATGAATAGCGCAGAGATGGCGGGCCACAAGGGCCCTTGCTCGGCCCAAAGCAGCCCATGCAGTTGAGGCACAAGCAGGGGCGAAAAATCGCCTGCTAAAAAGGCTTGCGCAGCGGATTTTGCAAGGGCAATGTTGGCAAGGTCGTCGCCTCGCCAGGGGTCACGAAAAAACAATCCGTGCCCAACATAAAGAACGAGCAGAAGAAAAAACGCCCAACGGGGAAGCCGCTGGGCAGCGCTGGCGGCAAGGCCGGGCAGCGGCGCAAAGCCGCTGGAATTAGCTGGCCTTGGTGCTCTTGCCAGTCTTCGCACCGAATTTCTGGCGGAATTTCTCGACGCGGCCTGCCGTGTCTACAAGCTTTTGCTTGCCGGTAAAGAAAGGGTGTGACTCGGAGCTGGTATCAAGCTTATAGAGCGGATATTGCTTGCCGTCGGTCCACTTGATGGTTTCTTTGGTCTGCACCGTGGAGCGGGTAATGAATTTGAAGTCGTTGGAGAGATCAACGAATACGACTTCCCGATAGTCGGGGTGAATGCCTTGCTTCATGAATGGTTTCCTTTATTGATCGGTCGCCGGCGCCTGGGCTGACGCTACGTGCCTAAAGTGGGAAAGTATACATCAGGCCCCTGTCATTGCGAGGGGCCCGAAGGGCGACCTGGCAATCTAGCCGCCACGCTTCATCATGTCGAAAAACTCGGCGTTGTTCTTGGTCTGCTTCATCTTGTCGAGTAAAAACTCCATGGCCTGCAGCTCGTCCATATCGTGCAAAAGTTTGCGCAAAATCCAGATTTTCTGCAGCACATCGGGCTTGATCAGCAGCTCCTCGCGACGGGTGCCCGAGGGGTTGATGTTGATGGCGGGGTAGACCCGTTTTTCCGCCAGGCGTCGGGCCAGGTGCACTTCCATGTTGCCGGTCCCCTTAAACTCCTCATAGATCACTTCATCCATGCGCGATCCGGTGTCAATCAGCGCCGTCGCAATGATGGTGAGCGAGC
The DNA here is from genome assembly GCA_964582195.1 of uncultured Burkholderiaceae bacterium. GTDB lineage: Bacteria > Pseudomonadota > Gammaproteobacteria > Burkholderiales > Burkholderiaceae_A > Lacustribacter. Next base: position 187,965 of record CAZOQN010000002.1, read on the forward strand.
CACCTTCCTCAATATTTCGGGCGGCGCCAAAAAATCGCTTGGGCCGATGCAGTGCATTTGCATCAACACCGCCAGTGAGCACCTTGCCTGAGGTGGGCACCACGGTGTTATAAGCACGGGCCAAACGTGTGATGGAGTCCAACAAGATCACCACATCTTTTTTGTGTTCAACCAAGCGTTTTGCTTTTTCAATGACCATCTCGGCGACTTGCACGTGTCGGGTTGCGGGCTCATCGAAGGTAGATGCCACCACCTCGCCGCGAACGCTTCGCTGCATCTCCGTGACTTCTTCGGGGCGCTCATCAATCAGAAGAACAATCAACGTGACCTCGGGGTGATTGGTGGTGATGGCATGTGCAATGTGCTGCATCATCACGGTCTTGCCGCTTTTGGGCGAGGCCACCAGCAGGCCACGTTGGCCTTTGCCGATTGGCGCAATCATGTCGATGACACGGCCGGTAATATTTTCTTCGCCCTTCATGTCGCGCTCAAGCTTGAGCGGCTCATCGGGAAACAGCGGCGTGAGGTTTTCAAAAAGAATCTTGTTTTTGGAGGCTTCGGGCGACTGACCGTTGATCTTGTCGACCTTCACTAGCGCGAAGTAACGCTCGCCTTCTTTGGGAGTGCGCACTTCGCCCTCGACCGAGTCGCCCGTATGCAAATTAAAGCGTCGAATCTGAGAAGGCGAGAGATAAATATCGTCTGTGCTCGCGAGGTAGCTTGATTCAGGCGATCGCAGGAATCCAAAGCCATCGGGCAGCACTTCCAGCACGCCATCGCCAAAGATCTGCTCGCCGACTTTGGCTTTCTTCTTCAGAACCGCAAACATGAGCTCTTGCTTGCGCAAGCGGCTTGCGTTGTCGATTTCCAGACTCATGGCCAGATCGACTAGTTGGGTGACGTGAAGTGCTTTCAGTTCAGAGAGGTGCATAGAAGTCGCGGCGCTTGGGCCGAAAAAAGGAGGTGGGGTTTGCGGCGGGCAGAACGCCCGCCGGGGGATTCAATTACAGGTTGCTGTCGATCCAGGCGGTGAGTTGTGATTTTGCGGAGGCCCCAACTTTTTGGGCTACGACCGCACCGTTTTTAAACAGCATCAGCGTGGGAATGCCACGGATACCGTGCTTGGCGGGAATTTCTGCGTTTTCATCGACGTTGAGCTTGGCTACTTTGAGTTTGCCTGCGTATTCGCCGGCAATTTCCTCAACGATGGGGCCAATCATCTTGCAGGGGCCACACCATTCGGCCCAAAAGTCGACGAGAACGGGAAGGTCTGATTTCAAAACATCCGCTTCAAACGAAGCGTCGGAGACGGCTAGAACAGATTGGCTCATATTGGAATATTGGTTGATGGCTCAGGTGCTGAGCCTTTGGTCTGCAAGGCTTGGAAGGATCTTACTGCCTAAGATGCGAAAGGAAGATAGCATAAAAACGGTGAGCGCCCAATTTTTTCGCCTGTCCCCAAACGAAAGCCTTGCGCAGTGTGTGGCTCTCGCCATGGCTGAACTGGCCAGCCGCACAGCGGTCTCCCCAGTGATTGTGGTGGATTCCCCCTTTGCTGTGCAGGCCATCAAGCAGTCTTTGGCGGGCTCGGATTGGCCAGGCCGCCGCAGCGGCGCGCCCTTTCCCTGGTGCGGTTCGCTAGAGCAAGCGTTTGACGATCTCGTATCCGAAATGGATTCGAGATCGGCAAAGGGGATCTTGCCTCGCTCCGTTGTGGTGCGTCGAATTGAGCTTGCCCAACACCTACTTGATCACCCTGGCTTGTCCTCCTCGCTTGGGGGTTCAGCCAAGGCGGCGCTTGAGTTGGCAGCGCAGTGGGCCGAGATCTTCGAGGGCTGGGAGTGGCTTGAGCAGGGAAATTCCTGCAAGCCCGCGCAGCATTTTCAGGGCCAGATTGGCTCCGATGTGCAGACGCTTCGTAATCTGCAATGTGTCAATCAACAGCCTCACGATCGTGCCTTGTGGGCCAAAGAACAGGCGTCCAGACGTGCGACTTATGGCCAGCAGGAAGTCTGGTTTTGCATGGGGCAGACACCGAGCGATCTTGAGATTGCCATTGCGAAAACTATGTGGGGCGCAAGCGATGCGCAGATTCGGGTGTTTGCCCTTGGGTTGCCCGAGAAATTGCCAAGGCCCACAGCAGCCCGGCAGTTGATTTCTGCCCACTCTCTAGAGCAGGCCGCATGGTCCGCGGCACAGGTGATCTTGCAGTGGCGCAGCCAAGGCCTCGACGATATTGGCGTAGTGCCACTCGATCGAAAAGTCGTGCGCCGCTTGCGTGCCTTGCTTGATCGGGCAGGCGAGCCCTTTAGCGATCGCTCGGGCTGGGCGCTGGATACCACGGTGGCAGCCACTGCACTGGCGGGCTTGAGCGATTTGCTTTGCGGCCGTGGCACGACTCAGCAGCTTCTGGAGTGGCTAAGTTCTCCCTTTGTGTCGCGCGCCATGCAGAGGCGATTCGAGTTTGGCCCAGCACGGCGCCAAGCGCTTGACTCCGCATTGCGCAGCTTTGGCCGCATCGCCCCGATAACGCTTGCAGCGCTGTTTGAACAAGATGCGCTGCCGAGCGAGATGCGCGCACTGCTGCCCTTATGCAATGACAAGCGAGCAGCTTTGCGGCAGTGGTCGGCCGGTTTGTTATCAGCGCTTGACCTTTGCGGCCTGGAGGAGGAGCTTGCCAATGACGCGGCTGGCCAGTCGGTCATTGCGGCCTTGCAGGTCTTGGCAGCTGAAAGTGCGAGCGAGTCAGAGCCTGTGTCTGCGGCTCTTTGGCAGTCCGTTTTGGCTGAGCTTTTGTCGCAATCGCGTTTTTCTGAGCCGCCTTCTGAGGCAGCGGTGCGCATCTGCTCATTGAGCGCATTGTTATGGCGTTCACCGCAGGCTGTGCTGGTGATTGGCGCAGAAGCAGGACGGCTTCCGCAGCGCGTCGTGCCGCGTTTTTTTGAGCCCAAGCGCTTTGCAGAAATGGGCTTGCAGCTTGCTCCTGAGCAAATGCAGTTCGAGCTTTTTGCGCAATTTGTATCCGCATGGATTGCCTCTTTTCCGATGTCAATGATTGCCTGCAGTGAAAAGCCAGATGCCGAGGTTGAGTTTTCAGGGTGGGTTGAGCTCTTAGCCCTTAACGCTGATAACGCCATTAAGCGCACCGATGCCGCAGCGTTTCTTGCGCGGCGTGCCGTGGCACTCGAACATTTCTCCTCCGAGGTCTCCCTGCAGGCACGATTTGATGGCGTATTGCCCACATCTTTGAGCGTATCGTCGTTGCAAAGCCTGGCCAACTGCGCCTATCAGTTTTATTTGCAGAACTTGTGCGGCTTTGCGCCCATGCAGCCTTTGGAAGAAGAGGCTGCGCCCAGTGATCTTGGGTCTTTGCTGCATTGGGTCTTGCGTGGTGCAGTTGATGAGAAAGCAAACGCAAGCGAATGGCAGGCCTGGCTCGAAAAAGAAATTGATCGTGTTTTAGATACTAATTTTTTCCAGAAGCGGCACAAAGAAAAACTCTCGCTCGCAATGCCACAGGCATTGCGCGCAAGCCTTCGGGCCGAGGCAATGGCTGTGGTGCCGGAGTTGGCGAAATGGCTGGACTGCCACGGCCCTTCGGGCCTCGCGGTGACGGTTCTTGCCGAGCAACCTGCCTCTCGGGTTCTCGAACCATTAGGCATCACCATCAAAGGCCAGATCGACAGAATTGAAAAAACCGATCATGGCCTGCAGTTGATCGACTTTAAAACAACGAACCCTTCAGAGCTCAAACGCCGGCTCAAAACCATTGAAGACGATGTGCAGCTTGCGCTTTATGCCTGGATGGTGTCGCCGCAAAAAATTGAATCGGCAACCTATGTCTCGATTCGTCGCGAGAAGGTGGAGGAATTCGGCCTTGGTTCTGGCGATGCTCTAGCCCAGCGCGTTGAGGCTACAGTCGGCTTGATCACCGCAAAACTGCAGGCCATTGCCAATGGTGAGCCGATTCAAGCCGAGGGCATGAACAAGCACAAGAGCATTTGTGAGCGCTGCGCGGTGCGAGGCATTTGTCGTCGCGATGATGTGCTTGCGCTTGATGGCGCAGAAGAGGAGGACGAATGAGTTTTGATACTCATCTCGCACTCGATACCTCTCGCAATGTGGTCGTTGAGGCCTGCGCGGGCAGCGGCAAGACCTGGCTGTTGTCATCGCGCATTGCGCGGGCCATTGTGGAAGGCGCGCCACCTGGCGCAATCCTGGCGCTGACATTTACCAACAAGGCAGCGGCGGAAATGCGCAACCGGGTGATGGGTTATTTGAAAGCGTTGGCTGTTGCGGATCCGAAGGACTTACGCGAAAAACTTCAGAGCTGGGGCCTGCGAGGCGATGCCTTGGAAGACGCTATGCGCAGTGCGCCGGGTGCCTTTCATGCCTTCATCATGAGCCCACAGCCGCCCACGATCTCAACTTTCCACAGTTGGTACGCAAGGCTTGCTGCAATGGCGCCTCTGTCAATGGCAGGAGCAGCAACTATGTCGCTTGCAACGCAGCCCTGGGATCTCATGCGCAAAGCCTGGCAGGACTTTTTTGCACACAATGTCGATCAAGTGCCGTATGTGGCCTTGGCGCGTTTGATTGGCGCCAGGAAATTGCGCGAAGCCATGGAGGAGTGGACGCGTGCCCGTGTGGAGTGGCAGGCCTTTGGCAGCCATTTGAAAGGGTTTGATCTCAACAAATCAGAAGCGGAGCGGAAATTAGCAGCTGCCCAAGAGCAAAACACAGCATCCGTTGATGCCTTTTATCAGGCGCATCGCGAGCAAGCGGGCCAGCTTGCCCGGGCTTACGAGGGCCTGGATAAACGTGAGGAATTTTTGCAGAGCCTTCAGAACTGGTCAGCAGAGAATTTCGAGAGACTTTGTAAGGCCTTGCTCACAGAGATCAAGCCGGCAGAACGAATTAGCCCGGGTACCTATCGCCGATTTCGTCTAAAGGGCGGTGACGATCGTTTTATTCGAAAGGCCGATCGCGCCCGCTGGGGGGTGCAGTCGGAACAGATAGAAGAGGCGGTCAGAGCGCTCGCTCATGCCCTGATTAAACTGCTCGATGAAAACGATAAGCGTGTCTGCGAAATACGTACGCAGGCCTTATGGCTCTGCAGCCGTACATTTGCTCAGTGCTTGGATCGGGTAATGGCCCGCCAGCATGAAATCGATTTCACAGGCCTTGAGGCGCTCGCCTGGGATCTAATGGGAAGTGAATCTGCCGCAACGTTTCATGCAAGGCTAGATAGCCAGGTTCAGCATGTCCTGATTGATGAATTTCAAGATACCAACCCGACTCAGTGGGCCATGTTGCGAGCATGGCTGAGCCAGTATCTGCAGGAAGATTCGCAAAACCAGGAGCAGGCACCGAAGGTGTTTCTGGTGGGCGATCCCAAGCAGTCAATCTATCGATTTCGGCGCGCAGACCCCCAGGTTTTTCAAGTGGCAAGCGATTGGCTTTCCACACATTTCAATGCAGTGTTGCTGCAGGCCAATGCAACTAGGCGCTGTGGCCCGCAGATCGTTGATTTTCTGAATGCCTGCATGCCAACGGTCGCTACTGAAGGCCGGTATTTCACTCACGAAAGCCTTGCTCAGGAGAGCACCGGGTTTGTGCGCCGATTGCCGATTGCAAGTAACTGGCAAGAAGAGGGCGATCAGATTGCGCGGGCCTTGATTGAGCTCAAGCGCACATGCACTGATCTCAAATGGTCAGACATACGAATTCTCGTGCGGGCGCGAACGCATATGGCCGATTACGAATCGGCTTTGCTTGCGGCGGGCATTCCGTTTGTGAGCGATCGGCCCGGCGGTCTGCTCAAATCGGCCGAGATCCGCGATGTGATAGCCCTTTTGCGATGCCTTGCCTTTCCTTGGCCAGGGGCTGATCGGGCGCAGGTCTTGAGCAGTGCGATTGCAGGGTCATTGCGAGGCTCGCAAAGCGATTTGCGGCAATCTATTCCGGAGGAATGGTTCGTTTGGGCAAACGAGCTCCCCGTTCATGACCTTCTTGATCGCATCATTCATCAGCATGATCTTTTTGATCGCATGGCTGGCCGTTACGGAGCTGCGCGCGGCCTGCAGTGTCTGGCCAACCTGGAGGCGTTTGTGGCGCTTGCACTTGAGCTCGACACGGGGCGTTTGCCAAGTCTTTCTCGGTTTTTACAAGAGATTCACAGGCTTGCTTGCGTGAAAGAGTCCGAGGCGCCGGGCTTGGGCATTGTGAGCGCAGCCCAGGCCGTATCGCTTTCAACTCTGCACAGTGCAAAAGGCCTGGAGGCCAAGGTGGTGGTGCTGGCTGGCTTGCTTGATCGTGATAATTCAGAAAAGGGGCTGCGCTGGCTGATTCACTGGAACAACGATCGCGACAGAATTCTTGGCGCCTCAAGCTGGCAGTCGGGCGATCCCTACAGTGACACAGTCATTCATGCGCTGGAAGATGACGAGCGCCAAGTCCGCGATGAAGATTTCAATTTGCTCTATGTTGGCGCTACGCGGGCAAAACAGTATTTGATCTTTTCTGCCACGCAAGTCAGCAAAAATGCAGAGGATAAATGGTTTACCCAAATCTCACCCTATTGCGAGGAGTGGCTGCTGCCTTGCAAGGAAGCGCAAGCGAGTGGCCCAGCAAATGATTCGGCGAATGCAATCCCTGCGCTGAGCTGGCCGGGCCAGGTGTTTGAAAAGCGCGATCCAGCCCAACCGCCCAGTGCATTTGCAGACTCGCTTGCGATTCGTCAGGGCAAAGCCTTGCACCGTTTGTTAGAGCATGGCCCCAGGCTTGAGTCGGCTGCGATTGCGCGTTTGATCGCACCGTTTGCATTGCCGGCTGCCGCGCGCAGCACGGTGATCGATGCGCTCGAGAAACTGCGCGCATCCGATTTTGTGAGTCAGATTTTTGATCCTAGCTTTTTGGCTTATTCGGAGGCGGAGTGGCCCATTGAGCAAGACGGAAGAATTTCTTTATTGCGGCCTGATCGCGTTGTGCGCATTTCTGAAGCGCCCGAAACTTGGTGGATTATTGATTTCAAATGGCAGGTCCTGAATCCCGAGCATTCCGATTACGCCCATCAGCTTGCGGGCTATTTGAAGGCCTTTCAAACGATTCGGCCTGACGCCGCAATTGAGGCAAAAATCGTCACGGCGAGTGCCGAAGTGTGGGATCTGGAAAAATCCGCCACCGCCCAGAGATTGCTCAGGATCTGTTGATCCAATTTTCCAGCCGCAAGCCGGGCACTCTGGAAAACTCTCGGGTGTTGTCTGTAACGAGTGTTGCATCTTCCGTCAGCGCCTGAGCCGCAATCCACATGTCGTTGGCGCCGATCTTTGAGCCTCGTTTCTCTAAAGCACCCCGAATTTGACCGTAGGTGCGACTCGTTGTCTCGCTTAAAGTTAGGAAGGGAATACTGTTTTTAAGCTCTTCCAGACGACTGCGGTTTCTCGTGGGATGTTGGCTTTTTTCTACGCCAAGCTCAAGCTCTCCGAGCACTATGACAGAGAGAATGATTTGTGAAAGCGGGGTGGACTCTAGTCGCCTGCGCACCTCTGGTACCCCCTTCATCGCAGCGATAACAATATTGGTATCGAGCAAATACGCCATTAATCAATCGCCATTACGGGTTCAGGCGGAAGGTCTCGGGGAGCCTCCATGTCGATAGGCGCCTTTTTCCAGAATGAGCGAAATGCATCTGCGGCCATACGCGGCCTCTCGGGCATTAAGCGCGCCACGATTTTTCCATGGCGCGTAATTGCGATTTCTGAGCCGCTCTCAACCTCGGCCAGCACGGCGGAGAGATGCGATTTCACGTCGACGACAGCCATCGTTTTCATTGCATCTCCTTTAAAATGACCATATGGTCATAATAGCAGACAATGCAGGGTTTGACCATTGGCCCTTTGGCTAAGGCACATGGATCCGGGCGGGGTACACTAGCTGCTGGCGGGCCGCCCCGCATTGGGTCTTGGTGCACCTGGTCAGGTCGGGAACGAAGCAGCCAACGCTGAGTTGCCCAAGTGCCGGGGGAACGGCTCGCCTCCTCATAATTGAGCATTCATGTCTAACACCCTGTTTACTGAAGATAAGCTTCCTCCGTCTGCCGGCAACCCGATGAGCCGCTCGGCCCCCGTGGTGCTCGCCCGCAAGTGGCGGCCCAAGCAATTTGCACAGGTGGTGGGCCAGGATCATGTGGTCAAAGCCTTGGCCCATGCGCTCGATGCCCAGCGTTTACATCACGCATATTTGCTCACGGGCACGCGTGGAACCGGCAAAACTACGCTGGCTCGAATCATTGCGAAAGCCTTGAACTGCGAAACAGGCATTAGCAGCAAGCCTTGCGGCGTGTGCAGCGCCTGTGCGCAGATTGATACCGGCCGGTTTGTGGATTACATCGAGATCGATGCTGCTTCAAATCGGGGGGTGGGCGAGATTCAGCAGTTGCTGGAGCAGGCCCAGTTTGCGCCGACGGCCGGGCGCTTTAAGGTCTATGTGATTGATGAAGTGCACATGCTCTCCAATCATGCTTTCAACGCAATGTTGAAAACTCTTGAGGAGCCGCCGCCCGATGTGAAGTTTCTCTTGGCCACCACCGATCCGCAGAAAATTCCGGTGACGGTGTTGTCGCGTTGTTTGCAATTCAATTTAAAGAATGTCCCTGCCGACACCTTGCAGTCGCATCTCCAGTGGGTGTTAGAGCAAGAGGCAGTGAATGCCGAGCCGCGTGCAGTGGCCTGGATTGCCTCTGCTGCCCAAGGCAGCGTTCGCGATTCACTTTCGTTGACCGACCAAGCCATTGCTTACGGGGCGGGTCAGGTTACCGAGAATGCCGTACAGGCCATGTTGGGCCTGGTGCAGCGCGAGCTGCTCGCAAAGTTAATGCAGGCATTGGCGGCGCATGATGCGCCCGAAACATTTGCTGTCATGGAAGAGCTGATGACTGCGGGCGCAGGTGCCGATGCGCTGTTGGCCGATATGGCCCGCTGGTTTCATCAGGCTGCTGCCATGTCGGCATTGAAGGTGGAAACCACCGATGATCCAACCGGCACCGTTGCCATGCTTGCCGAAAGGATGTCGGCAGAGCTTTTGCAACTGAACTACCAGATCAGTGTGCTGGGCCGAAGGGATTTGCCGCTTGCGCCCGATGACCGCACGGGGCTGGAGATGACATTGCTGAGGCTGCTCGCGTTTCAGCCCGCTTCGCAACCGTCATTGCGAGGCTCCGAAGGAGCCGCGGCAATCCACGACCGAGGATCGCCACGCGGCTTTGCTGCTCGCGATGTCAGAGACGCGTCATTGCGAGCCGCGAACCCTTCCCCGTCATTGCGAGCCGCAGGCGAAGCAATCCACCCCTCGGCCTCGCTCACCACCGAGCAATGGCCCACAGTTTCTCGCACGTTAAAAGTTACGGGCCTTGCAAAACAATTCGTGCAGCAGGCCCAGCTCATCAGCTGCCACGATGCGGGGCGAATCGTGAACTGCAAATTTCGAGTGGGTATTCCTGCGCTTGCCGATGCAGCCATTATTTCAAAAGCCCAGGAGGCGCTTGCCGCATACTTCGGCAAGCCCTGCAAAATTGACGCAGAAGTGGGCGAGGCAACGCAAATGACCGCAGCAGCCGAGGATGCAACAGCTGCCGAGCAGGCCCAGACAAAGGCAGAAAAAATCATTCAAGCCGACCCGGTTGTGCAGTCCATCTTGCAGGATTTCGGGGGCAAAATCGTTCCGGGTAGCATTCGACCCATCAGCAAATAATCAACGCCAATAATGAAGAGGAAAGCCGACCATGATGAAAGGCCAGCTCGCCGGGCTGATGCGTCAAGCCCAGCAAATGCAGGAAAAAATGAAACAGGTACAAGACAGCCTGGAAAAGGAAATCGTAGAAGGCCAGTCGGGCGCAGGCTTAGTTAAAGTCAGCATGACTTGTAAAAACCATGTCATGTCGGTTTCTATCGACCCAAGCCTGATGACCACCGACGCCGATGATCGTGAGACCCTGCAAGACTTGCTGGTTGCAGCACTTAATGATGCTGCAGCCAAAGCCCAGGCCACGACAGAGCAGCGCATGGGTGCTGTCACCGCAGGCTTGCCGCTGCCGCCGGGAATGAAACTCTTTTGAGAAACCGTTTTGACGCCACACGCGCTTGAGGCGCTCACCCAGGCGTTGCGCCGGCTTCCCGGTGTTGGGCCCAAAACGGCCCAGCGCATGGCCATGCACCTGCTTCAGCATGATCGCGCGGGTGCGCAAGAACTCGGCAAAAGCCTTTTGCATGCCGCCGACACAATTCACCATTGCGCGCAATGCAATACGTTTACTGAACAAGAGCTCTGCGATGTCTGTGCCAGCACGAGCCGCGATAAAAGCATGCTCTGCGTGGTGGAGTCTCCCGCCGACCTGCTGGCCGTTGAACAAAGCCATGCATGGCGTGGCCGTTACTTTGTTCTCATGGGCAGGCTTTCTCCCTTAGATGGCATTGGGCCTAAAGACATTCATCTTGACCGGTTAATGCAACGCATCGCGAGCGACGATGTCAAAGAGATCGTGATTGCCACGAACTTCACGCCCGAGGGCGAAGCTACGGCCCATGCCATTGAGAGCCTGATGAAATCCCGTGGACTGCTTGAAAATAAAAAGGTGTCACGGCTTGCCCGCGGAGTGCCGGTGGGTGGCGAGTTGGAATACATTGATTTGGGCACAATTGCCCAGGCCATGCGAGATCGGAGAAAGCTATGACAACCGCCTTGTGGTGCTTAATGATTGCCGGCTGGCTGCCCATTGTGTGTGCCGGCATTGCCAAGTGGGGAGCCTCCGATTACGACAATCGTCAGCCGCGCGAGTGGCTTGAAAAGCAAGAGGGCTATCGCAAACGCGCCAACGCCGCCCAGCAAAACAGTTGGGAAGCATTTCTGTGGTTTGGAATCGCTGTCGTGGTGGCCATGATCACCAAGGCCGAGCAGTCTTGGCTCGATAGCTTGGCCATGATCTTTGTCGCTTCGCGCATCGCTTTTATCGGCTTTTATGTGGCGAATTGGTCTACAGCCCGATCCCTGGCCTGGCTTTTGGGCTTCATCACGACGCTGGTGATTTTTGCCTCAGGCGGTTCGGCCGTATAATCTGAAAAATTCCGGGGGTAAATTTCTTGTTTCGCCAGACTTCAACCGTGGCGAAGGCGTTGCTTGCGCTCGCTGACGGCACGGTGTTCCAAGGGCAGTCAATCGGTGCCAGCGGTTCGTCGGTAGGGGAGGTTGTTTTCAACACCGCCATGACCGGCTATCAGGAAATCCTTACTGATCCAAGCTACTGCCGCCAGATCGTCACCCTCACCTACCCGCACATCGGCAATGTCGGCGCCAATGCGCAAGATGCCGAATCCACACAATTGCACGCTGCTGGCTTGGTCATTCGCGACTTGCCAGAAATTGTTTCCAATTTCCGTGCCGAGCAAAGCCTGTCGCACTATTTGTCAAAAGCCGGTGTGGTGGGCATCGCAGGAATCGATACCCGCAAGCTCACCCGAATCCTTCGCGAGAAGGGCGCGCAAAATGGCGCACTTCTGGCCTTGCCTCTTGGCCAAGCCATCGCGCCTTCGCATATTGAGCAAGCCCTTGCCGCTGCGCGCAAATTCCCCGGTTTGGTGGGAATGGATCTTGCAAAAGTCGTATCCACTCAAACGCCTTATGCGTGGCAAGAGGGCAGCTGGAAACTTGGAGTCGGCCACAGCAGGGTAACTTCAACAAAGTTCCATGTCGTGGCCCTTGACTTTGGCGTCAAGCACAACATCTTGCGCATGCTGGTCGATCGCGGCTGCAAGGTTACGGTGATGCCCGCGCAATCCTCATTCAAAGAAATTGAGGCTCTGAAGCCGGATGGTGTGTTTCTATCCAATGGCCCTGGCGATCCTGAGCCCTGCGACTACGCCATTGCAGCAGCTAAAGCAGCCATGGAGAAAAAAATTCCCGTATTTGGCATTTGCCTGGGCCACCAGATCATGGCGCTTGCGAGTGGTGCAAAGACATTGAAGATGAAGTTCGGCCATCACGGCGCCAACCACCCTGTGCAAGACCTTGATTCCAAGCGCGTGTTTATTACTTCGCAGAATCATGGCTTTGCGGTTGATCCAAAATCACTGCCTTCGAATTTGCGTATCACCCATGTGTCGCTCTTTGATCAATCGATTCAGGGCTTAGAGCGCACGGATGCGCCGGCGTTTTGTTTTCAGGGCCACCCGGAAGCCAGCCCGGGCCCGCACGACATCGGCCCGCTATTCGATAAGTTCATTGTGCTGATGGAGGCTGCCCATGCCTAAACGCACCGATATCAAAAGCGTGATGATCATTGGCGCTGGCCCCATTGTCATTGGCCAGGCCTGTGAGTTCGATTACTCCGGCGCGCAGGCCTGCAAGGCACTGAAGGAAGAAGGCTACAAGGTCATTCTGGTGAACAGCAACCCAGCCACCATCATGACCGACCCGGAAACGGCGGATGTCACTTACATCGAGCCGATCACCTGGCAAACCGTTGCCCAGATCATTGAAAAAGAAAAGCCCGATGCACTGCTGCCTACCATGGGCGGCCAAACGGCCTTGAACTGTGCGCTCGATCTTCACCGTGAAGGTGTGCTTGAAAAATTTGGCGTGGAGCTCATTGGCGCACGCGAAGAGGCCATTGAAAAAGCCGAAGATCGCCTGAAGTTCAAAGAGGCCATGACCAAGATCGGGCTTGACTCGGCCAAGTCAGGCATTGCCCACACTCTGGAAGAGGCCTGGGCGGTCCAGCGCGAGATAGGCGCCATCACCGGCGGCAGCGGCTTTCCCTTGGTCATTCGCCCCAGTTTCACTTTGGGCGGCACCGGCGGTGGCATTGCCTACAACGCTGAAGAGTTTGAAACCATTTGTAAGCGCGGCATTGAAGCCTCGCCCACCAATGAGCTTCTGATCGAAGAGTCACTCATTGGCTGGAAAGAATATGAAATGGAAGTGGTGCGCGATCGGATGGATAACTGCATCATCGTCTGCTCGATTGAAAACCTCGATCCCATGGGCATTCATACGGGCGATTCCATTACGGTTGCGCCCGCGCAGACCCTGACCGATAAGGAATATCAGGTCATGCGCAATGCCTCAATTGCGATTTTGCGCGAGATTGGCGTTGATACGGGCGGATCCAACGTGCAGTTTGCGGTCAACCCCGAAAACGGCCGATTGATTGTGATTGAAATGAATCCGCGGGTGTCGCGCTCTTCTGCGCTGGCTTCGAAAGCCACGGGCTTTCCCATTGCAAAGGTTGCGGCAAAGCTGGCTATTGGCTATACCCTTGATGAACTGAAAAACGATATTACAGGCGGCGCTACTCCGGCTTCCTTTGAGCCTTCCATCGATTATGTCGTCACCAAGGTTCCCCGCTTTGCATTTGAAAAATTTCCGCTCGCCGATTTTCACCTCACCACCCAAATGAAATCGGTAGGTGAGGTGATGGCCATGGGCCGCACCTTCCAAGAGTCATTTCAGAAAGCCCTTCGTGGCCTGGAGGTGGGTGTCGATGGCTTAAACCAGATAACGACTGATCGTGAGCGCATTGAAGAAGAACTTGGCGAGCCCGGCCCAGAGCGGATCTGGTATGTGGGCGATGCCTTTGCCCAAGGCTTTAGCGTTGAAGAAGTCCATCAGCTCACCAAGATTGACCCTTGGTTTTTGGTGCAGATTAAAGAAATTGTCGACATTGAGCTTGCGCTCGACAAACTCACGCTGTCTGACCTTGATGCACAGGCGCTTCGGGAATTAAAGCGCAAGGGGTTTTCGGACCGCAGGCTTGCTTATTTGCTCGATACCACAGAGGGCGAGGTGCGCAAGACCCGCCATGCCTTGAATGTTCGGCCTGTGTACAAACGGGTCGACACTTGTGCGGCGGAATTTTCAACCGCGACGTCTTACTTCTATTCCACCTACGAAGAAGAGTGTGAGTCCAACCCCACCAACAAGAAAAAAGTCATGGTTTTGGGGGGTGGCCCGAATCGAATTGGCCAAGGCATTGAGTTCGATTACTGCTGCGTGCATGCGGCCATGGCCCTGCGGGAAGACGGCTATGAAACCATCATGGTCAACTGCAACCCAGAGACTGTTTCGACCGATTACGACACTTCCGATCGTTTGTATTTTGAGCCGCTCACGCTTGAAGATGTGCTCGAGATCGTTGACAAGGAAAAGCCTATCGGCGTGATCGTGCAATACGGCGGCCAAACGCCGCTCAAGCTTGCTAAGGCGCTTGAGGCTGCAGGCGTGCCGATTGTGGGCACCTCGCCCGAGTCGATCGATATCGCAGAAGACCGCGAGCGCTTCCAAAAGCTATTGATCAAGCTTGAGCTGCGTCAGCCCCCCAACCGCACGGCCCGCAACGAGGAAGAGGCCATTCGCTTGGCTACTGAGATTGGCTATCCCTTGGTGGTGCGCCCAAGCTATGTGCTTGGCGGCCGTGCCATGGAAATTGTGCATGAGCAGCGCGACCTGGAGCGTTACATGCGCGAGGCTGTGAAAGTTTCCAATGACTCGCCGGTGCTGCTTGATCGCTTCTTAAATGATGCGATTGAAGTTGATGTCGATTGCCTCTCCGATGGCAAGCGGGTCTTTATTGGCGGGGTTATGGAGCACATCGAGCAAGCGGGTGTGCACTCGGGTGATTCGGCCTGCAGCCTGCCGCCGTTTTCGCTTTCGCAAGAAACCATTGTTGAGCTCAAACGGCAGACGGCACTCATGTCCCGTGCGCTAAACGTGGTGGGCCTGATGAATGTACAGTTTGCCATTCAAGACGGCACGGTCTATGTGCTTGAAGTGAACCCACGAGCCTCGCGCACTGTGCCTTATGTTTCGAAGGCCACAGGCATTGCTTTGGCGAAGGTCGCCGCGCGCGCCATGTTGGGCCGCTCGCTTGACGATCAGGGCATTGGCGAGGAGATTACTCCGCCTTATTACTCGGTGAAAGAGGCTGTGTTTCCGTTTGTAAAGTTTCCTGGCGTTGACACGATTCTTGGCCCTGAGATGAAATCCACCGGTGAAGTCATGGGCGTGGGCGATACCTTTGCCGAGGCTTTCGTGAAGTCTCAGTTGGGCGCGGGAATTCGTCTGCCCGAGTCTGGCAGTGTCTTTATTAGTGTGAAAAACCAAGACAAGCCCGTGGTTGTTGAAATTGCGCAAATGCTTGTGCAGCTTGGCTTTAAGCTTTTTGCGACACGCGGCACGGCTGCAGCGATTGCTGCTGCCGGAATTCCTGTGACCACTGTTAACAAGGTCACGGAAGGGCGGCCACACATAGTAGACATGATCAAAAATGGTGATGTACAGTTGGTCATTAATACGGTGGAAGAAAAGCGCACGGCCATTACCGATTCCCGCTCGATTCGAACCACCGCCTTGGCCTCGAGAGTCACCACCTATACGACCATCGCGGGGGCCCAGGCAGCAGTAGAGGGCATTCGTCACTTAGCCGATGCCACCTTGACCGTCATCGATGTACAGAGCATGCATAAGAGAGTGAAGGCTTTATGACCGCCACCCCCCTGACTGTTCGCGGCGCCGAGCTGTTGAAAGAGGAGTTAAATCGCCTCAAGCATGTCGAGCGTCCGGCGGTTATCACTGCCATTGCCGAGGCGCGCGCTCAAGGGGATTTGTCGGAAAACGCCGAATACGATGCTGCGAAGGAGCGGCAGGGCTTTATTGAGGGCCGCATTGCCGAGCTTGAGAGCAAGCTTGCCCATGCCCAGATCATCAACCCTGCGGAGATTGAGCAAGATGGCCGTGTGGTGTTTGGCACAACCGTTGAGCTTGAAGAGCTCGAATCCGGCGCCAAGCACATCTACCAAATCGTGGGCGACGATGAGGCCGATATCAAGCTGCAGAAAATATCCATCTCCAGCCCGATCGCGCGGGCCTTGATTGGCAAGTCGGTGGGTGATGTCGCGGTGGTGCATGCCCCTGGCGGCGCCCGGCAAGTTGAAATCCTGGATGTCCGTTACGAGTAACCTTGCTCGTCATTGCGAGCCGCGCAGCGGCGTGGCAATCTAAATGTCCAAAAATAAATTCAACCCCCAGTGGATGCATCAGCATCTCACCGACCCGTATGTGCGCCAGGCACAGCAAAAGGGATATCGTTCACGCGCGGCGTTCAAGCTATTAGGCATTCAGGAAAAAGACCGGCTCATTAAGCCCGGCATGACCGTGGTGGATTTGGGTAGTGCGCCGGGCAGCTGGTCACAGGTGATCCGCGAAATTCTGAGTGTGAAGCGGGGCAGCGAGGCCAAAAAAGTCATTGGGAAAATCATTGCCCTGGATATCCTGCCCATGGAGCCCATCGCCGATGTCGAGTTTATTGAGGGAGATTTTCGGGAAGAGTCGGTGTCCAAGACGCTCTCCGATCGGCTCGGCGGCGAAAAGGTCGATGTGGTGGTTTCTGATATGGCCCCAAACCTTTCAGGGGTCGAATCGGCCGACGTTGCCCGGGTCATGCATGTCTGCGAATTGGCCCTGGAATTTGCCCTTTCGCACCTGAAACCCGAGGGTGCTTTGCTGGTCAAAGCCTTCCAAGGGAGCGGCTACAGCCAGTTGGTGGAACTGTTCAAGCGTCATTTTGTGGCCGTCTCCCCCCGTAAGCCGCCCGCCTCCCGGGCCCAGAGTTCCGAGGTCTTCCTGCTGGGCCGGGGGTTGAAGTAGGGCGCCCCGTCACCGCGAGGGCGAGTCCCGTGGCAATCCACACTCCGTATGGCAGGAATTGAAAAATCCGATTGAGGAAACCTTTTCCTGGCCCTAAAATCCAAGTATCTCGCTAGGTTTTTCACCTAGCTTCATTTAAAGGAGTTTTTGACTTGAACAACATGATCCCCAAAGCCGCGATCTGGATGGTGATTGCGCTGGTTTTGTTCACGGTCTTCCGTCAGTTTGACAGCCGCCAGGCCCGCGGGCCCGAGGTTCCCTATTCCCAGTTTATGGAAGAAGCGCGCCAGGGTCGCATCAAGTCTGCCATTGTGGAAGGCCGCACGGTGCGTGCGCTCACCACCGATGAGCGTCAGATCACGGTCAATACTCCCCAAGACATCTGGATGGTCTCCGATCTCATGAAGTACGGGGTGCGCGTCTCGGCCAAGGCCGAAGAAGAGCCCTCCCTGCTCATGAGCATCTTTGTCTCCTGGTTCCCCATGCTGCTCTTGATCGCAGTCTGGGTGTTTTTCATGCGCCAGATGCAAGGCGGCGGCAAGGGTGGGGCGTTTTCGTTTGGAAAGTCGCGCGCCCGTTTATTGGATGAAAACACCAACTCGGTCACATTTGCCGATGTTGCCGGCTGCGACGAGGCCAAAGAAGATGTACAAGAGCTCGTTGAGTTCTTGCGCGACCCTTCCAAGTTCCAGAAACTCGGTGGCCACATTCCCCGCGGTGTGCTGATGGTAGGCCCCCCTGGAACGGGTAAAACATTGTTGGCCAAGGCTATCGCTGGCGAAGCCAAGGTGCCGTTCTTCTCAATCTCGGGCTCAGACTTCGTTGAAATGTTCGTGGGTGTGGGTGCAGCCCGCGTGCGCGACATGTTCGAGCAGGCCAAGAAAAACGCGCCTTGCATCATCTTCATTGATGAGATCGACGCCGTAGGCCGTCAGCGTGGCGCTGGTTTGGGCGGTGGCAACGACGAGCGCGAGCAGACATTGAACCAAATGCTCGTGGAAATGGATGGTTTTGAAACCGGCCAGGGCATTATTGTGATTGCGGCCACCAACCGGCCCGATGTGCTTGATCCTGCTTTGCTGCGACCCGGCCGTTTTGATCGCCAGGTGGTGGTGAGCCTGCCTGATGTCCGTGGCCGTGAGCAGATCCTGAACGTGCACATGCGCAAGGTGCCCATTGCCTCTGATGTGCGTGCCGATATTTTGGCCCGCGGCACACCTGGTTTTTCGGGCGCTGATCTTGCGAACCTTGTGAACGAGGCTGCATTGTTTGCAGCCCGTCGAAATGGCCGCGTGGTGGAAATGAATGATTTCGAAAAGGCCAAAGACAAGATCATGATGGGCGCAGAGCGCAAGTCCATGGTCATGCCAGAAGAAGAGCGTCGTAACACGGCTTATCACGAGTCGGGACACGCTATGGTCGCCCGCATGCTGCCCAAGACTGATCCGGTGCACAAGGTCACGATCATTCCGCGTGGCCGTGCACTTGGTGTCACCATGCAGCTGCCCGAAGGCGACCGCTACAGCATGGATAAAGAGCGCATGCTTAATACCATTGCGGTGCTCTTTGGCGGCCGAATCGCTGAAGAAGTTTTCATGAATCAAATGACGACTGGCGCATCGAACGACTTTGAGCGCGCTACCGCTTTGGCGCGCGATATGGTCACGCGCTACGGCATGAGCGATTCGCTCGGTGTCATGGTCTATGCCGAAAATGAAGGCGAAGTGTTTCTGGGCCGCTCGGTCACCAAGACCACGCATGTGTCGGAAAGCACCATGCAAAAGGTCGACTCCGAGATTCGTCGCATTCTGGATGAGCAGTACGGAGTTGCCCGCAAGATCATTGAAGACAACAAAGACAAGATGCACACCATGGCCAAGGCTTTGTTGGAGTGGGAAACCATTGATGCCGACCAGATCAATGACATTGTGGAAGGCCGGCCCCCGCGCCCGCCCAAGCAGTCGGGCTCCGGCAATTCTTCGAATTCGGGTCCTGGCCCTACTGGGGTCGCCCCTGCGGCGCCTGCGGCTGCATGACGCTCATTGAAGCGAAACAAAAACCGGCGGCAAACCCGCCGGTTTTTGTTTGTAATCGCTTCACGCTACCTTTGAGTCGTCCGCTCATCATGGGCATTGTCAATGTCACGCCGGATTCATTTTCGGATGGCGGGCAGTTCGTAAATGCCCAACAAGCAATTGACCATGCAGAAAAACTTGTAGAGCAAGGCGCCGATATTCTCGATATCGGCGGCGAATCTACGCGACCGGGGGCGCAGCCCGTGAGCGTTCAGCAAGAACTCGATCGTGTCCTGCCCGTTCTCGAAGGGGTAATGAAGCTTGGGGCTCCAGTGTCGATTGACACTCGCAGGCCGCAAGTCATGCGTGAAGCAATCTCAGTGGGCGTGGATATCTTGAACGATGTGAATGGCTTTCGCGATGAAGCGTCTTTTCAAATCGCCAGCCAATCCCAATGCGGTCTTTGCATCATGCATATGCAAGGCGAGCCACAGACCATGCAGCGTGAGCCGCATTACCAAGATGTTGTTACAGACGTGCTTGGGTTTTTAGTCAATCAGCGCAATCGTTTAGTTGAAGAGGGCGTCAATGCTGAGCGAATTCTCATCGACCCAGGCTTTGGATTTGGGAAAAATCTAGATCACAACCTCGCGCTTTTGCGCAGCATCGGGCTTTTTTCGAAAGCGCAGCCTACGCTTGTGGGGGTGAGCCGAAAAAGCATGATTGGAGGTCTGCTAGTTGCGGGCTCCGGCCAGGCCCCGCCTTTAGCCTCACAGCGGGTTACGGGAAGTGTTGCAGCTGCTTTGTGGGCGGCAAGCCAGGGCGCGCAAGTGCTGCGGGTGCACGATGTTTTCGAAACCTTCGAGGCGCTCAAGATCTGGCAAGCCCTTAGAATGCCGTCATGAGCAGGAAATACTTCGGAACCGATGGCGTGCGCGGCCGGGTGGGCGAGGAGCCCATTACCCCAGACTTTGTTTTGCGGCTTGGCAATGCTGCGGGCCAGGTGTTTGCGGCCCGCGCGAGAAAGCTTCATGGTGAAAAAGCCCCCCACCCAACAGTGCTTATTGGCAAGGACACCCGTATCTCTGGCTACATGCTGGAGTCGGCCCTCGAGTCGGGCCTAAGCGCTGCCGGTGTAGATGTTGTGCTCGTGGGGCCAATGCCCACCCCTGCAGTCGCTTATCTCACTCGTGCGCTGCGCTTGACGGCGGGCATCGTCATTAGCGCCTCGCACAATCCGTTTAACGATAACGGCATTAAATTTTTCGACGGCCGGGGAGAAAAGCTCTCCGATGAGATTGAGCTTGAGATTGAAGCGGCTCTGGATCGCCCAATGGCCTGTGAGAGCTCGGAAAACCTCGGCAAGGTGCGCAGGCTCAACGATGCCTCGGGCCGCTATATCGAGTTTTGCAAAAATACATTTCCTTCGGGCTGCTCGCTGCGCGGGCTTAAGGTTGTCATCGACTGCGCCCATGGGGCTGCCTATCAGGTGGCCTCGCCGGTTTTTCATGAGCTTGGCGCCGAGGTGGTGGTGATGGGCGCAAAACCCGACGGGTTCAACATTAACGACAAGGTGGGCGCAACACACCCCGAGGCATTAAAGGCGCTGGTGCAATCGGAGGCTGCCGACTATGGCATTGCTTTGGATGGCGATGGCGATCGTTTGATCATGGTGGATCGTCACGGCCAGATCTTTGATGGTGATCAGCTCTTATATGCCATCGTAAAAGACCGGCTTCGTCATGTCAGCGTGGAGAGTGTTTCAGGGGTTGTGGGCACACTCATGACCAATCTGGGCTTTGAGCACGCCTTGGGAAAAATCAATATTGATTTTCGCCGGGCCAAGGTGGGCGATCGTTATGTCATGGAGATGCTCAAAGAGACGGGCTGGCTGCTGGGCGGTGAATCTTCCGGCCACATTCTGTGTCTCGATCAGCACACCACAGGCGATGGCATTGTCAGCGCCTTGCAGGTTTTGGCTGCAATCGTGCGGTTTAAAAAACCTTTGGCTCAGATCGTTGAGAATTTCGTTCTTTATCCCCAAACATTGATTAATGTCCCCGTTGCCAAGGGCTCTGATTGGCAGAAAATTCCTCAGGTGTCTCAAGCCTGCAATCAGGCAAAAGATACGCTCGGTGCTGATGGCAGGCTGCTGATTCGAGCCTCAGGCACCGAGCCTGTTGTGCGCGTCATGGTGGAAGCGAGCAACGCACAGCTTGCCCGACAGACTGCCGAGCAGGTCGCGAATACGCTAAGGCAGCACTGCGCGTAGTGCTTCAGGCAATTGCCTGTCACATAAATTTCATGAATTAGTCATTTCCGTGTCATGTCGGGGGAGCAGACTCGTGGCTCATGAAGCCAAATGAATCTGTGCTTTTTGAAGAACAGCCCAACCGTTACCGGGCTATTTTCATCTCCGATGTCCATTTAGGTACTCGGGGTTGCAAGGCCGAGTTTCTTCTGGATTTCCTACGCTGGAACGAGTCCAAGCATCTCTACTTGGTCGGCGATATTATCGATGGCTGGCAGCTTCGCAAGGGCTGGTATTGGCCACAAAGCCATAATGATGTCGTGCAGAAAATCCTGCGCAAGGCCCGTAAAGGAACAAAGGTTACCTACATTGCGGGCAACCACGACGAAGCTCTAAGAAATTTCCTTGGGCTGACATTCGGCGAGATCGAGATTAAAGATGAAGCAGTTCATCGCACCGTGGATGGTCGCGACCTCTGGGTGACACACGGCGATTTATTTGACGGTGTTGTCCAGCATGCGAAGTGGCTTGCATGTTTGGGAGACTCGCTTTACTCGGCCATTCTTCGCATCAATCACTATCTCAATCAGCTCCGTAATCGCCTGGGGCTCTCGTATTGGTCTTTGTCGCAGTATTTGAAGCACAAGGTCAAAAATGCGGTCTCTTTTATCACTGAGTTTGAAGACGTATTAACTGCGGAGGCCAGACGCCGTGGTTACGACGGGGTGGTCTGTGGGCATATTCACAAGCCCGAGATCCGTGATGTCAACGGAATTTTGTACTGTAACGACGGCGATTGGGTCGAGAGCCTCTCGGCCCTGGTTGAAACCAATACTGGCGAGATCAAGCTTATCTATTGGCCCTACTGTGCCTATGCCCAGCAACGGGAGGTAACGAATGCAATCGTTGCCTAGCAGTCGCAAGATTCTTATCGTTACCGATGCCTGGGCTCCCCAGGTCAATGGTGTTGTTCGCACTTTGCAAAACACCGCCCACGAACTCAGAGCCGTAGGCTTTAAAGTTCAAATACTAGAACCCAGCGTTTTTCGGACAATACCGTGCCCCGGAGATTCGGGCATTCGTCTCGCCTTGGCGCTGCCCTCAAGAGTTGAGCGTTTTATAGAGCAGGCAGCGCCTGATGCACTACATATTGCGACTGAAGGGCCCTTGGGATGGGCGGCTCGTTATGTAGCGATTCATCGTGGATGGCGCTTTACAAGTGCCTACCATACGCGTTTTCCGGAGTATCTGCAGGCTAGGGCTAGGGTTCCCCTTGATTGGACATACGCATACCTCAAAGCTTTTCATCGACCATCGCACGCCGTCTTGGTGCCCAGCCAGCATGTCATGCGCCAGCTGTCGGTTCATGGATTTTCAAAGCTTCGGTACTGGGGAAGAGGGGTCGACCATAAAGTTTTCTTTTCAAAGCCAGACTCTCAATTTCGTAACCCTAGTGTCCCGGTATTTTTATATGCCGGGCGCATCGCAGCGGAGAAAAACATAGAGGCCTTTTTGGCACTGGACTTGCCTGGTGAAAAGTGGATGGCGGGCGATGGCCCTCTGCGCCGGGAGCTCGGCAAGCGTTATCCCGAAGTTCGGTGGTTTGGCTCACTTTCTTCTCAGCAGCTCGCGAGTGTTTATCGCGAGGCAACGGTTTTTGTCTTTCCAAGCAAGACCGATACGTTTGGTTTGGTTATGGCCGAAGCGATGGCTTGTGGTTTGCCTGTGGCTGCTTTCCCTGTTCCCGGGCCTCTTGATGTCATCGGCCGAAGCAAAGCGGGGGTTATGAGCGAGGACTTAAAGGAAGCCTGTTTGCGTTGTTTAGAGATACCCCGAGAGTTCGCGCTGCAGCGTGCAGCGCAATTTTCCTGGCGCGTAAGCGCTGCGCAGTTCATTGCAGCCTTGGTTCCCATGCGCACTCAAACATATCGAAAGGATTTAAATGAGCCAGCTCAATATCCAGCGTTATCTGAATCAGGCCCAGCCTGATCAATTTATTCCCGCGTGGCGGTCGGAACAAAAAGCAGTTCATTTTCCGGCATCGAACGACTCTTCTTATGCCGTAGATCTAGCGGCTTGTGTCGAGGATCTTAGTGATGCACAGCGCTTACGTCACGACGTTTTTCGAGATGAATATGGCGCTGTGTTCTCGGGGTGTGAGCAGGGCCTTGACAGCGACGAGTTTGACGCCTACTGCGACCATCTGGTCGTTCGGCACGTGTCAACGGGCCGGATCGTGGGCACCTACCGTGTTCTACTCTCATGGCAAGCCAAACGGATTGGCCGCTATTACTCGCAAGTCGAATTCTTCATGTCACGCATTGAGCGTCAGATTCCAGGCTTGGTCGAGCTTGGTAGGTCTTGCGTGCATCCAGAGCATCGAAATGGTGCGGTGATTATGCTGCTATGGACGGCAATTGCGCGTTATATGAAGCACTATGGCTCCACCCATTTGATTGGCTGTGCCAGTGTCAGCATGCGTGATGGTGGTGTCACTGCGGCCACGCTCTGGGACCAATTTCAGCAAACTGCCATGGTGGATCCTGAGTTCGAGGCTTTCCCGAAGCATCCTTTGCCACTTGATGGAATTGATCGGACAGCAGCTGTGGAAATGCCCCCCTTGCTCCGGGCTTACCTAAAGCTGGGGGCCCAGGTATGTTCGGCGCCCAACTGGGATCCGGATTTCAACACTGCGGATTTCTTGCTTCTTCTCGATCTCTCCAGGATGAATCCGCGCTACGCGAGGCATTTTGGCCTGTTAACGACTTAAGTTATTGATTTTGAATGATTTTTTACGGCCCTGGCTGTCATAAGCTTGAAACAATTGGGGCCTAGAGTACGAGCATCCTCAACCGTGAGGGTGATGTGTCAGGCAATTTGTTCACAACTGAAGGAAAACCTCATGAAATCTCTCTTTCGTAAGTTTTTTGTATCGGCAGTTTCTGCCCTTGCCTTGACTGGTGCTGCCCATGCTGCGGATATCACCGGCGCTGGCGCCACGTTCCCTTTCCCGATTTATGCGAAGTGGGCTGAGGCCTACAAAAAGCAAACGGGTGTTGGCTTGAACTACCAATCGATTGGGTCCTCGGGCGGAATCCGTCAGATCCGCGCAAAAACGGTCACTTTCGGCGGCACCGATGCTCCCGTCAGTGGTGCTGATCTGGACAAGGACGGAATGGTCCAGTTTCCAACGGTGCTCGGTGGCGTGGTGCCAATCATCAATGTTGAGGGCTTCAAGCCTGGTGACATGCGACTAACAGGCTCTGTTTTAGCAGATATCTTTGCAGGCGTGATCACGAACTGGAATGATCCGAAAATTGCCGCTCTAAATCCCGGAAAAAAACTTCCAAACCAAGCAATTACGGTTGTACACCGGGCTGATGGCTCAGGCACGACTTTCATCTTTACTGATTATTTGAATGAGGTCAGCAAGAACTGGGCTGATAAAGTGGGCAAAGGCGCTGCTGTCAAGTGGCCTGCGTCCTCTTCGGTGGGCGGCAAGGGCAACGAAGGTGTGGCCGCGAACGTCGAGCGTGTAAAAGGCTCGATTGGCTATGTGGAATATGCCTATGCCAAGAAAAACAACATCCCGCATGCCCAGCTCCAGAATCGTGACGGCAGATATGTCAACCCCGATGACAAAACATTTGCAGCAGCGGCAGCTGGCGCTGATTGGTTTAGCGTTCCTGGGATGGGCATTTCTCTGGTCAACCAGAAGGGCGCTGATTCCTGGCCCATCTCTGGCGCAACATTTGTGCTTATGTACAAGCAGCCGACTGACAAGGCCAATGCCGCAGAGGCCCTCAAGTTCTTTGATTGGGCATTCAAGAATGGCAAGCAGATGGCACTAGAGCTTGATTATGTTCCGTTGCCGGATGCCCTGACCAAGGCCATTCGTGAAAGAGTCTGGACGCAGATCGCAACAAAATAATTGTTCAGCGAGTCTAGGCGTTGAGGGCGGCTTTCCCGAGAGGTCGCCCTCATGTTTTGAAGTAAAGTACGCCAACGATTCAAAAAGCAAAAAAGCCCGGAGCACTCATGGATATCTCCACAGCTGACAGCGGTCTGCTCGACCAGCGTAGGTTGCAAGTCGTTAAGAAACAGCGGCTGCAAGACTTCCTGTTTCATAAAGTCACGCTGTTTTTCTCGCTGCTCGTGCTCGTAGCCCTCGTGGGAATTCTGGTGTCCTTGATGATCACGGCCTGGCCGGCATTTAAGAAGTTCGGTTTTGAGTTTCTGTGGCGTGTTGAGTGGGATATTGTTAACGAAGAGTTTGGCGCCGCCATTGCAATCTTTGGTACCGTCGTCAGCTCGCTAATCGCCCTATTGATTGCAGTTCCCTTGGCGTTTGGAATTGCGCTGTTTTTGACAGAGAACTGCCCCGTCTGGCTGCGTCGGCCACTTGGCACGGCAATCGAGCTGCTCGCCGCTGTGCCCTCAATTATTTACGGCATGTTTGGCCTTTTCATCTTCGCGCCATTATTTGCTGAATATGGCCAGCCAGCCCTGCAGTCCACCCTGGGCCAAATGCCGCTGATCGGCCCGTTGTTTGGCGGGGCGATGAACGGCATCGGAATCATGGCCGCAGGCCTGATTCTGGCCTTCATGATCCTGCCCTTCATTGCAGCAGTCATGCGCGATGTATTTGAAATTGTGCCACCGATTCTTCGTGAGTCCGCCTATGGTATCGGCTGCACCACTTGGGAGGTAGTGCGCTACATTGTGCTGCCGTATACGCAACAGGGTGTGATTGGCGGCATCATGCTTGGCCTTGGGCGTGCGCTCGGTGAAACCATGGCAGTGACTTTTGTAATCGGCAATTCGCAGCGAATCGCTGCTTCTCTTTTCGCACCTGGGTCGTCGATTGCTTCAACGCTTGCCAATGAGTTTGGCGAGGCGGCGGACTTTCACCTCTCAACATTGTTTGCGCTCGGATTCTTGCTTTTCGTGATCACTTTCTTTGTGCTGGCAGCGGCAAAGATTCTGATTATTCGAACAGAACGTGCGAAAGGCGCGAAGACTTAATCGGACTAAGCAAATGGACATCAAAAACCCAAAGCTCTACAAAAGACGCGTCCGCACCAACAGGATTGGCCTCGCCTTATCCATGCTAGCCATGGGCCTGGGTCTTTTCGTATTGCTTTGGATTCTCTCGATTTTGTTTATCAATGGCTTTAAGGCACTTGACTGGGCCATGTTCACCCAATCAACGCCAGCGCCCGGCTCTGAGGGTGGCGGCCTTGCGAACGCAATCGTTGGCAGTCTGCTGATGGTGGGCTTTGCCACCTTAGTGAGCACCCCGATTGGAATTTTTGCTGGCGTTTATTTGGCTGAGTTTGGGGACCGAAGCAAGATAGCTTCGGTCACGCGCTTTGTGACCGACATTATGCTGAGTGCGCCATCGATTGTGCTTGGCCTGTTTGTTTATGCGATCTTAGTTGCGCAAGTGAAGCACTTCTCGGGCTGGGCCGGCACGATTGCTCTTTCATTGATCGCCGTTCCTGTGGTGCTCAGAACTACTGAAAACATGCTGCGACTGGTGCCAGGAAGCCTTCGCGAGGCGGCCTACTCGTTGGGAGCTCCGCAGTGGAAGGTTTCGACACATGTGATCCTGCGGGCGGCAAAAAGTGGAGTTGTAACGGGCGTATTGCTGGCCCTGGCTCGGATCAGTGGCGAGACCGCGCCGCTGCTCTTTACTGCGCTCAATAACCAATTCTTTTCTACCAACATGAATGGGCCCATGGCGAATCTGCCTGTCGTGATTTTCCAGTTCGCTATGAGCCCTTATGACAACTGGATTCGTCTTGCTTGGGGTGGCGCCTTATTGATTACCCTGGCAGTGTTGGTACTCAATATTCTCGCCCGGGTGTTTTTCCGCGAGAAAAAAGCTGGGCATTAACAATCGTCAGTGAATCTTTGAGCATATGAAAGACTGAAACATGAATGAAACCACGATACAGCCTCGAAAGAATGCCATTGAGATTCGCAATCTAAATTTTTTCTACGGAAAATTTCAGGGCCTAAAGAACAACAACCTTGACATTGTTGAGCACAAAGTCACTGCGTTCATTGGCCCGTCAGGCTGCGGAAAGTCGACTTTATTGCGCACATTGAATCGCATGTACAGCCTTTACCCAGGCCAGCGAGCCGAGGGCGAGATTAATTTTTATGGACAAAACATCCTTGATCCGAAACAAGATTTGAATTTGTTGAGGGCGCGCATTGGCATGGTCTTTCAAAAGCCAACACCATTTCCAATGTCGATCTACGACAATATTGCGTTTGGCGTGCGACTTTATGAGAATCTTCCGAAGGCCGAGATGGATGTTCGCGTGGAGTGGGCTCTCACCAAAACGGCCCTTTGGAATGAGGTGAAAGACAAACTAAACCAGAGCGGTCTGGCGCTATCCGGCGGACAGCAGCAACGGCTCTGTATTGCGCGTTCTGTAGCGGTTAAGCCCGCAGTGATTTTGCTTGATGAGCCAACCTCCGCTCTTGATCCAATTTCCACTGCAAAGGTCGAGGAGCTGGTTCATGAGCTTAAGACAGACTACACCGTGGCAATCGTTACCCACAATATGCAGCAGGCCGCGCGGGTATCGGATTTTACTGCCTATATGTATTTGGGTGAGATGGTGGAATACGGCAAGACGGATGAGATTTTTATCAAGCCTAAAAAGCAGGAAACCGAGGATTACATTACCGGCCGATTTGGTTGATTTTCCCTCGGCCTGCGGGTCTTCCTTGATTGGGGACCTATCCTCGGGGCTGTAGGGTGCCCCTGTTATAATTTCCGGCTTCTCGGGGTGTAGCGCAGTCTGGTAGCGCATCTGCTTTGGGAGCAGAGGGTCGGGAGTTCGAATCTCTCCACCCCGACCAGGTTGCACTAGCCCTGGCCTCGGACACCTGCCGGTAGCTCAGTCGGATAGAGCAACAGCCTTCTAAGCTGTAGGTCGGGGGTTCGATTCCCTCCCGGCAGGCCATGCGGATGCGGGCGGGAAAATTGCTGTGACAGTGGTGGCCGTAGCTCAGTTGGTAGAGTCCCGGATTGTGATTCCGGCTGTCGTGGGTTCGAGTCCCATCGGCCACCCCATACTTTTCTCATTAGAAATCAAAGAGTTACGCGGCAATAAAATTCCCTTGGCCAGTTCGTGGCCAGTTTTTGGTTTCAAAGCGATCTCTAGGCGACCCATTTCCACCTCGTTTTGGGCCCCATCCATCCACTTGGCGTAGGTACGCAAAAACATCTCAATCGAGTGCCCCAGCTGCTTTGCGCAAAACGCGGGCGTCATGCCTGCCATGAGCATCGCGGTGGCATACGAGTGGCGCATGTTGTACGGCCGCCGGTAGTGGATGCCCAGCCGCTTGAGCGTGGGTGTCCAATAACTGCGCCGAAACGCCCGCTCGTCACTCCACTCCGCAAAGTACCGGGGATCAGCAAACACGCCTGCATTGACCATTTGAGTGTGCTTGCGTTGACGCGAAAGCGCTTCATAGGCGCGGCTGTTCAAATGCACGGTACGGCTGACATTGGTCTTGGTGGTGGCCTTCAGTTTGCCGCGCACCTTGGCCTGCGATACGACTAACGTTTTGCTCGCCAAATCCACATCGCTCCATTGCAATCCAAAAATCTCACTGGTGCGCATACCGGTCCAAAACCAAAACTCAATCATGTTGTAGACCGGCTCCGGATACCGGATGCGAATCTCTTCAATGATGCGGTCGGACTCTTCCCGCGAAAATGGATCGACCAATGGTGCTTGGTGTTTATATTTGGGTATGCCGTCAGCGGGGTTTTTGTCGATCATCCCGTCGCGTAGCGCGAGATTGAGAGATTGCCGCAAAATGGAGACGTAGTTGTTAAGTGTCTTGCCACTCAGATCTTTGTACTTGGCCGCTACGCGCAAAATGTCGCTGTGCTTGAGTGCGGCAAGCGGTATCTTGTCAAAAGATTGATTCCAGAAATTGATTGCCGTGGAGTAGCCCGCTCGTGTCGACTCCTCGACTCGTTGGGCATCAAGCCAGTAGCGCATGAATGCCACCACGGTAATAGTGGGAGCGTTGTCGTTTTCGACGTGGCCACCAAAATACTCGGCCATGTTGAAAGTCCCGAACCGTATTTTGTCCTTAATGTCGGCAAGTAGCCGTTCGGCGTACTTAATATTGGTCGGTGTAGGGGCCAGCGGTTTGCCATTGACAACAAGTCGCCGCTCGACAATTCTGCCGTTTAAGACGAACCTAACTCGTATCGATTTAGGTCTTACTTGGACCCCGCGCACACCCAACCCTCAAATCCCTTTATAGAAATAAATACTCCGCCATCTGGGGCACGTACAAACTCCCGTCCCTCGATCCATTTGCCGTCTCTGATCTTACCCCTTATGGCTGGCTGCGATAGCCCAGTTAACGCCGCAGCCAAGCTAACCGTTACGTAGCCCGCAGGCGCAAGCCAGACGTACTCTGGCCGCTCGATTGTCGGTAAGAGAACTTCCGGCTTGCGCGGTGTTGGTTTTTCGTTCATCGCTTCGTACACATCTGTTTACAACGTAGAGTTGTATCCATGCGTATTTAAAAGTACTTTTTATGTCGCCGCGATTTGCCGATGACATAGGGTGTACCAAGCGCGATGAGGATAAGAGCGGGCTACTGAGGAAGTTGTTTCTTTGGCAAGTACTCTGGAGTGTCCGGCCCGGCGATGAAGCCCACCGATCAAGCAGCCGACAGAAACTCAGGGTGGATTTGTTACAAAAGTATTGAGTTAGAGGGGGGCTAGGGGGCATTTGGGGGGCTTTCATATCTTTACCAGAGAGTTTCGCAGACTGCGAAATCTATATATAGGGTTGAAACTGACCCCCAGATACCCCCAAGCCCCCCTCCCTCTGAAAAAGCTCAACTAACATCCGAGGAAACGGATGCTGAATTAGCTGCGGCAAAGAGGGTGGGCCAGCGAGGGCGAGGCGGTGGTCTTGATCGCAGAGCGGAGTGGGTGAGTTTGAGGCGGCACGCACACAATTCGATGGATATCGTCCGAAGTGTTATCCCGCTGGTGGGGTAGGGCGGTTAAAAACCCCAGAGGTTTTTAAATGGAGACCGCGCGCCAAAACAATTTTTGGCTTCCACATTTCAAAAGTTGAGAGCCACTAACTTCCGCGAGGAGCATCATAATCCGCAGGTTCGGGGTTCGAATCCCTGAATCGCCACCACTCAAACCCTTATCTCACAATGATCTAAGACGATTTAAGAGATTTTTCAAAGGGTCAAAAGTATAAAAGTATCGAGTTTTATACTTTCTCGGCGGTGTCGGTTCTTCGCAGTATCTCCCACAGAACTGCATAATGTATAAAAGTTTTTGACCCCAAGTGACCTGTTCCTCTAACGAACAACTGGAGGTCGCACATATCAAAACTCGCATCAATCTACGCAAGATGTTCCACGACTGAACAATTCCCTGAAAACCAGATCCGTGTTCTTCGTGAACTCGCAGAACGCAACGGAGACACGATAGTTTCTGAGTTCATTGACAAGGGAATCTCGGGGGAAAAACGGGATCGTGACGCATTGAATCAGATGTTGTCGGCAGCACGATCCAGAAAGTTCACCTAACTCTATGTTGTCTCAATTGACAGACTCTCTCGGTCAGTCAAGGACTTAATTGAAACAGTATAAACACTCAATCAACTGGGGTTGTTAATTTGCACTATGGACTGCCCCTGTCAGGGGCAGTCCAACCCGTGCCAAACGCCATCCGCCGCTACACTGACCCGATCATCGCCTCGGGACGCAGCGCCTTTTCGAGGGCCTCGGGTGTAAGTAGCCCGCTTGCCAGAACAAGCTCCCGAACGCTTCGCCCGGTCTGCATGGACTGTTTCGCTATCAAGGCTGCGTTGTCATAGCCGATAGAAGAGTTGAGCGCGGCAGCCACCACAGCAGATGACTCCAACAGCATTTTGATTCTCGCCCGATCCGGCTCTATTTTCCGGACACACTTCTGCTCTAGAAGCCCTGCAGCCTTGGAAAGCAGCGTGATGCTCTGGAAAATACTGTACCCAATCACCGGCACAAACGGATTTAGCTGCAACTGACCGCCCTCCGCAGCGTGGCTTACGACAGAATCATTTCCAATCACTCGAAACGCGACCTGATTGACAACCTCCGGAATGACTGGGTTTACTTTACCCGGCATGATGCTTGAGCCTGCCTGCCGCTCGGGCAGTCGAATCTCCCGAAGGCCTGCCGCTGGCCCACTCGAAAGCAGCCGCAGATCATTACACAGTTTCGAAAGATTCAAGGCAACCCGTTTCAGTGCGCCCGATACCGTAACGAATGCACTGACCGACTGAGTAGCCTCGAGTAGATTCTTCGCCGTATGAAAACTCAAGCCGGTATTGGCCTTGAGATGTCTTAACACAAGTCTGCGATAGCCTCTGGGCGTATTGAGGCCAGTTCCAATCGCTGTTCCGCCTAAGTTAATCTCCTCTAAAAGCCTGAGTTGTGCTTTGAGAAACTCAATATCGTTAGTCAAGGTTTGGGCAAACACTCCGAACTCTTGCTCTAGTGTCATGGGAACTGCGTCTTGCAGCTGTGTTCGGGCAACCTTGACAATGCCATGAAACTCTTTGGATTTTCGATCTACGGCCGCCTTCAAGGCAATCATTTGCTTAAGCAACTGGCCACACTTTCTTCGAATGGCAAGCTTTAAGGCGCTCGGGTAGACATCGTTTGTCGACTGGCTTGCGTTGACATGGCCAATGGGGTGGAGGCGCTGATACTGGCCTTTGTCATGGCCGAGCAACTCAAGGGACCGATTGGCAATAACCTCATTTGCGTTCATATTCGTTGAGGTTCCAGCACCGCCTTGGATTAGGTCTACTGTGAACTGCTCGTGCAAGGCACCGCTCAAAATCTCAGCGCAGGCCTGGGCGATGGCCTTATGCTGTCTCGATTCAAGTAATCCACACTCGTAATTTGCTGCGGCACTTGAGAGCTTTATCACGGCCAAGGCCTCAATCAGCTCAGGCACTGAACTCAGGGTCTCGCCTGTGATCGGAAAATTCTCCATCGCCCTGAGCGTATGAATTCCGTAATAGGCGTCCGCAGGCACTTTGCGACTGCCGAGGCTGTCGCTCTCCATTCTGTAGAGCCGCTTCTTCCCCATGCGGCTCAGAAGAGGAAGTCTTTATATCGAACAATAAAACTCAAGGCAGAACGAATATTTTTCCTCGCTAACTCAGCGGCCTTGTCCGCATCGCCGACTGTAATCGCAGACAAGGTGGCCGCATGCTCGGCAAGGCCCTGCTCTGCACGGCCCGGCAGAATTGCGACTTTTCGAATCAAAAGCCGCGTGCGATCCACCATCACCTCTTGAAACTCACGAATGACCGAGTTTCCGGCCAAATCCATGGTCAGCTGGCGAAAGCTGTCGATGGCCGAGAGGTAACGCTCAATGCTTCCGTCTTTGTTAATTTGTCGCTTTGCGCTCTCAAACTCTTTTACCAGCGTCTTCCAATCCGACGGCTTTGAATTCAGAGTTGCAAGTCGCACAGTCTGGCTTTCAAGGGCCTCGCGGGTTTGATAGATCTCGATTGCGCTTTTTAAGTCAAGTTTCGCGACCCGAGCGCCGATGTTGGGAATCCGCTCGACTAAACCTCGATCGGCAAGCACCGACAACGCCTCGCGAACATAAACTCGAGAGGTGTCAAACTCTTGAGCGATCGCCTCTTCCCTGAGCGGCGTGTGCGGCGGAAGAGCTTGTGCAGTGATTCTGTCTCGCAATAAACGGACTAATTCAGTCACGCGATTAGGCCCGACCGTCGCCGGCTCGGTTATTTTTTTTGCGCGCACCTGCACAGCAGCCCTCATTTTAAGGTTTAACGAATAGCATCTAAAAGAACCGAGATGCCACGGTCAAACTCGCCCCGGCTAATCACGAGCGGCGGCAGCAGGCCAATGACTTCTCCTGCCCTTCCGCACTCGTATGTGATTAGCCCGTTCTCAAGACATTGACGCCTGATGTTTCGGCAGTGCTGCGCATCGGGTTCACCGGACGCATTATGAATGACAACCCCGAACATTGCCCCGATGCCCCGTATGGCTGCCACGCTGCTGCGCTGCGCAAGCCCCGAAAGTGCTGCCCGAAACCACCCCTCAATGATCTGGGCTTTCTGCGGGAGATTGTTTCGCACGACATAGTTCAGGCTCGCCTGCCCGGCGGCAGCCGCAACAGGATGCAACTGAAAAGTGGACGAAATGGCCCCGGCGGGAACACGTGCAAACAACTCCGCAGAGGCAGCCACCATGCCTGCGGGAATTCCGCCGCCGAAGCTTTTCGCCAAAACAAGAATATCCGGCAGAACATCGAAATGCTCGTAAGCAAACATTTTCCCGGTGCGGCCAAAAGCCGTGAACACCTCATCGAAGACAACGGGGATACCCAGCTCGCGAGCCCTGCGACAAACCAGCTGTAGAAAACGTTTCGGCGGAACAATCATTCCGGCGGTGCCTTGAATCGGCTCAATGAAAATGCCGGCCAGGTCAGTCAGTCCGTAGCTTGCAGAGCCCAATGCGTCGAGAAGAAACTCCTCAGCTCGGCCGCAACAGGCGTTGTCCGCACCGCGTCGCGGGCAGGCATCACAGCAGGGGTATGGAAACACCTCTGCCGCAGGCAGAAAAGGGCCTAACGAGGCAGACTTCCCCCGAGCGCCAGAGATCGCCATCGATCCAGCTGTTCTGCCGTGGTAGGAGCCTTGAAACGAGATAAATTTTGTTTTTCCGGTTGCATACTGGCAAAGCTTGATTGCAACCTCAGTGGCCTCAGTGCCGTTGGTCGCCGGGTGTATCTGGCTTAAACTCGCCGGTAGCAACGCCTTTATTGATTCCAGCATTGAGATCTGCGCCGGCACCATGAAGTGCGGACCAATGTGGGTAATGCCTGTGTTCACTTGCTCCAGAATCGCCCTTGAAATTTCCCGATTCCCGTAGCCTGCATGCACGACAGAAGAGCCAGAGGCCATATCCGTATAGTCGTTGCCTGCTTCGTCTGTCAGGGTCGCCCCGTCACCGCGCACAAACAAGGGGGGCGTGTCAGTCAACGCATAAATTTTTACGCCGGGAGAAATCAGGTCGAATCGCATTTCTCGCACAGCCTAACCACTAGCCAAGATATGAACGAACAAGCCGTTCATCTTTTGCGAGAGAGGCGGAACTGCCCTCAAATGCAATGACACCATTTTGTAACACATAAGCCTGCTCGGTGAGCGCCAGGCCAACCTCGACGTTTTGCTCGACCAGCAAAAGACTTGGCGAGTACTCACGCATGACCTGGTCCATCACCTCAAAGAGCCGGTCAATCCAGACTGGGGCAAGCCCAGCGGTGGGCTCATCCATAAGCAAGAGCCGGGGCTGCGACATCAGTGCACGCCCCAGGGCGACAAGCTGCTGCTCCCCGCCCGAAAGCAGACCGGCGGGCCTGCGAAGATGCTCTCGGAGCCTTGGCAACGTATCCAGAAGCCGAGCTAGTCTGGCCTCACGCTCGCGGGCGCTTTTCAAACTCGCCAGGCAGCCCAGTTCAAGGTTCTCGCCAACCGTTTTTTGGGAGAAGAGCTTTCTGTCCTGCGGCACGAAGGCCAATCCCAGACCATGCCGCTCATCCGCGCGCAACTTATCAATTGGCATGCCCAAGAGCTCCAACGAGCCCTCTCCGAGATCCACCAAGCCCATAAGGCCTTTGAGCAGGGTACTTTTCCCCGAGCCGTTTCCTCCAAGCAGACAGACCTTAGAGCCTACGGAAATCGAGGCGCTCACACCCTTAATAACAATGTTTTGTCCGTATCCGAACACCGCATTGCGAACGTCGAGAAGAACTGCTTGATTGTCATGCATTGATTAAATTCCCAGATTAGTGGCGCTTGCCAAGATACGCTTCCCGAACGGCAGGATTTTCGCGAATCTCTTTTGGTGACCCCTCGGCCAATAGTTTTCCGGCATTGAGTACCGTGACCTTCTCGCTGACTTCGAGAACCAGATTCAACACGTGCTCCACAAGCAAGACCGTGACGCCCAGCTCTCGGTTGATCCGAAGTATCAGAGACTTAATCGTGTCGATACGGTTTAGGCTCAAGCCTGCGGCCGGCTCATCAAGCAACAGGACTTTCGGTTGGGCCGCAAGGGCTCGGGCAATTTCAACAAGCCGCATCTGCCCGCCCGAGAGCTCATTGCCCCGACGAAATGCAAAACCCTCCATACCTACAAATGTCAACGACTGTATCGAGATCGCTGCGGCCTCGGACTCTAAGGCCTTGAGGCGCTTACCCCGTGCGCCAACGCCCTTGGCATTTTGGCCAGCCACTGCGCCTAACATGACGTTTTCAAGAACGGTGAGCTCCGAGACCAACTGCAGATTCTGAAATGTTCTGGCAACGCCCATTCCGGACACCAAATGAGTCGGCATTGCAGAGATATCCGAGCCCAGTATCTGAACACTTCCGCTGCTCAGCGGCAGCGAGCGTGAGATTAGGTTAAGCATGGTTGACTTTCCTGATCCGTTTGGACCAATTAAGCCGTGAATAGACCCCTCGCGCACGGCAAACGAAACACCGTCAACCGCAACAAGACCGCCAAAGACTTTCTGAGCGTTTTCGACAACGATTGCATTTTTGGAAACGGGGGCGGCGGCGTCCTGCGGAAGCGCGCTTTTATTCACAGCGCGGGCGAAAAAGCCGGCCTGGGCGGAAGGATCGACTGCTATTTTTTTGAACGCATCGCCGCCAAATCGTGACTCTGCCCATTCAGGGCGCCCGCTTACGATGAGTCGGTACAGGCCTCTTGGCGCGAACAGAATCACGAACAAGAGCATTGCGCCCATTGCGATCTCATGGAAGCCCTTAAAGGCTCGCAACCCCTCAATCAGGCCGGTGACTAACGATGCGCCAACGATTGAGCCTATTATCGAGCCAAGCCCGCCGAGCACCACCATCATGAACTGCGTGATCATCTGAACAAGGTTGAATGCCTCAGGATCAACAAGCCCAAGCAGCCCGGCGAAAATAGCGCCAGCCCCCCCAGCAATCGCGCCACTGACCAAAAACACTTTCAGCTTATGCCGGGCAACGTCAATCCCAAAAATTGGCGCAATGAGCTCTTGCTCCGCAATGCACAGGGCATTCCTGCCAAACGAGGACGCAACGAGGCGGGATGTGAGAATTACCGTGGCAATAGCGGCGAGTAAGGCCGTTACAAACAAACCTGTCGAGTTGTCAACGCCCAGGGCCTCGAAATTGGGCCTTGGAAACGACAGACCACTGGCCCCCGCGGTGATGCTTCCGCCATGGACAAAAAACCAATGGGCAAACACGCCAAAGGTCATTGTTGCAATGGCGAGAAAAAACCCTTTCAAGCGCAACACGGGCAGCGAAATCAAGGCGTTAATGATCGAGCCGACGGCAATCGAGCTCAGAATGGCCACAGGGTAGAAAACATCCCAGCGGGAAATCAGTATTGCAGAGGTATACGCCCCAAACCCGAATATCGCTGCATTGGCGAGCGTGAGCTGCCCAAGATAACCCATGACCCAGTTCAGGCTGATCGCCAGCATGATATTGACCAACATGATAGTCATGACATGCAGGTGGTACTCGTTGACGAAAAAGGAGACGACTAGAAATACAAGCGCAAGGGCTACAAGAATTCTTTTTTGCATGACGGCACTCTTTTTACAGACGCGCGATGCGCGCACTGCCCAACAAACCCTGAGGACGGAAAATCAGCACCGAAAGGATAAGTGCAAAGCCAATGACCTCCTGGTACTTAGAGCCCACATAAAATCCAAGACATACCTCGAGAACGCCCAGAATCAATCCGCCCAGAACAACACCGCCTAAGTGATCGAACCCGCCGAGTGCGGCAGCCGCAAAGGACTTGATCAAGATAGACAGCCCCATATCGGGATAGATCATGGTGACTGGCGCCATCAACACGCCCGCCACGCCGCCGAGCATCGCGCCGGCACCCCAGATCCATAAAAAGACCCTGCTGACGTTAATGCCCACAATTTTTGAAGCCTCAGTGTCTTCAGCAACGGCCTGCATTATTCTGCCGAACCGCGTAAATCGGAAAAAGCTTCCAAATACAATCAGTGCAAGGGCAGCGCTGATCAGAATAAAAATTTGCTGTGTTGGCACGATCAGATCACCCAGTGCGATCGCCGGGTTTTCGGTAATTGGCGGATAGGACAAAAAATCGCCTTTCTGGCCATAGACCGCCCGTAACATGCCGATCAAAATGAACGCACAGGCCACCGAAGCCGCCTTAAAAATAAGCGGATTTCTATTTTTGATCAGCGGCCGGTAGGCAACCCGCTCAATGATGACGCCGGCAGCCATAGTAAGGAGGATCGCCCCAAGCAGGGCGACCAGGTAAGGCAAGGGCAGGTTAATCAGCGTGTAGCCCAGAAAAGCGGCGAGGGTAAAAAACGCGCCGTGTGCGAAATTGATTACCCCGCTGCCCTTAAAGACAATGACAAGCCCCAGTGCTACTAAAGCATAGACAGCGCCAAGCGCAAGCCCATTAATTAAAAGATTGATGAACATAACTTGGCGTTCCTATCTAGTGTTCCTACGTGATTTATTTAAAGGACGTTCCGATCACCTGCGTCTGGCCGTTCACGAGCCGAACAAACAGGCCGCTTTTGTTGCCGTCATGGTCAGTCGGCGAGAAGGACAGTCTTCCTGGGAATACCGACGTCTCAAAATTCCTTAAGTCTTCCATGGCGGCAATAAATCGCTCGCGGGTGAGCTGCGGCCCCGCACGGCGCAACGCTTCGACGATAACTTCAGCGCTGGCGATTCCCCACATGGCGTATTGCGTGAACTCTGCCTTGGGGAAGTATTTCCTGAAGTTATCGCGAAGGGGTTTCGCGGCATTGTCAGAGGGAGCAAACTTCGTAAGCGAGATGGTGTAGAAGTTATTCAATGCGCCCTTTAGGCCTAGCTTTTGATCCAGGTCAGCCAGGTCACTCACGGAGGAGTGACCAATCAAAGGCAGTTTTGTCAGGCCGTATTGATGTGCCGCTCTCAGAAATGTCAGCGTGGGTTTTGGAAAGAGCAGAGTCACCACCACATCGGGCCTTGCTTGCGAGATCTTAAGCGCCTGGGCCGTGCCATCGGGTGTGTCAACAGTCATCTCTTCGTCAGCAACAATGTTGAGCCCGATTTTCTTAGCCTCGGCCATGAAGCCTTCATATTTCGCAACACCCCATGCATCGCGCTGAGAGACAATGGCAACACGCTTGGCACCCGGGATGGAATTAACAAAGCGTGCCTGAATTGCGCCTTCCTCCGATGCTTTCATGACAACCCGAAAAATCGGCTTCGCAACGGGCACTGTGATACGGTCATTTGTAGCCGAAAACACGATAAAGGGAACGCCTGACTCCTCAATGTAGGGGCGCTGTGCAAGGCTTGCATTGCTGCAGCCGCCGCCGTTGATTAGGAAAACCTTGTGATCAGAGATTAACTTCTTCACCGCCGATACAGCCTGTTGCGGATTGCACTGGTCATCTTCACGAATAGACCTAATTTTGCGGCCATGGATGCCGCCCGCTTCATTGACCTGATTAAAAATCATGTCGGAGCCATCCATCACCAACGCACCAAAGGTGTAATTCGGGCCTGTAAGCGGGCCCAGCTGTCCAATCACGATGGTGTCAGATGTCACCCCAACGGCCTGGGCAGAGGCCTCTTTCCCTACCAGAGCGGCACTGAGACCTGCAGTGATACAGAGCGCCGCAGCAAGAAACTGTCGTTTCATTTCAAATCCCCCATAAAGGTTTAGGTTACCGCTCGTGTGAACGGGCTCGCCAACGCGACTGCGAATACGACATATATTGACGACCGTTGCATTTTTATTTTTGTTAGCTAAAATGTCAACAATTTTGTAAACAAAAGTAGAGGAGGGTTTTCCCATGGCGGTTCATACACTTTTAAAACTAAAGAATGCCAGGCGGGTTGTCTCCCTTTTGGGGCATGCGCGACCCGGAATGCAGATCCTCATACTGTATGACCTCTACACCAGCCATAACGTTGACCCCTTAGCAATTGCGGCGCACGAGTTTGGTGCGTCTGTGACCTTGATGCAAATTACAGAGCCCGGCAACCATGGCGGCGAGCTGCCGAGAACAGTCGCAGCGGCCATGGCCGCTGCTGACCTTGTAATCGGCGCCACACGCTACAACATCACCCATACCGCCGCTCGAATCGACGCGCAGAAACACGGCGTGCATGTCATTGCACTTCCAGAATGCGACGGCGAGGATTTCTTTCTTGCAAAAGGCTGGAGCGTCGATTTTGAGCGCACAAGCCCGCAGATCGAAGCGCTCGCAAAAGCCTTTACAAGCGCAAAGAAGGCGCGAGTGGTCTCACGCCTGGGCACGGACATCACCTGCTCGATTGAAGACCGCAAAGGCAGGGCCCTCACAGGCTTTGCGAATGGCAACGATGTCTCCGCAGGGTATTGCCTAGAGGCAAGTATCGCCCCAGTAGAGGGCACCGCGAACGGGACGATCGTCGTGAATGCAAGCATTCCGGGTGTCTCACTGATTAAAACAGAGCCTGTTCGCATTGAGTTTAAAGACGGCATGGCCGTCTCGATTGAAGGCGGCAAAGAGGCCGAGACGTTTCGTTCCCTGCTGGCCAGCTTTAACGATCCGCTCGTCTACAATCTGGGGGAGCTTGGCGTTGGCATGAACCCAGAGTGCGAGCTCGATGGAACAATGCTTTCTGATGAAAGCGTGTACGGCGCGATACAGCTTGCCCTGGGCACAAGCCTTTATATCGGCGGAAAGACCAAGGCAGCGGCCCATTACGACACGATTGTGACCGACGCAGTTCTTGAGCTTGATGGCCAAAAAGTCCTTGACGGGAAAGAGCTGCTTCTTCGCTACTAGCGAGACCGTATGAGAGACTCACCCACTCTAGCCATGGCCGTAAAAATTGCGCAAGCAAAAGCAAACGGCCTGCCTGTTCTGAGCCTCTCGACTCCGACATTTCCTCATCAGCTCCTTGTTCTGCCAAACAAGCCTGTTGACACGCGGCTCTCCCCGCCTCGGGGCGACCCGCAATGTCGCGAACTCATGGCACAAAGACTCTTTCATCACTGGGAAGCAAGCCCAGAAGATGTGGTGATCACAGGCGGGGCGAAGGCTTCCATACTTTGTTTATACGCCGCTCTTCGAACGCCTCAGTCAAGGCTCGTATGCCTCACCCCGGCCTGGCCCACGTATTGGCAGCTGGCCGAGACACTGCAGCTCCCGACAGTGCTGCTGTCTCGCAGGCTCTCGAAAGGCTGGGACCTGGAGACACCGCTCTACGCGACGCAGATTAAACCCTCGGACATTGTTGTCT
Source organism: uncultured Burkholderiaceae bacterium (assembly GCA_964582195.1). GTDB lineage: Bacteria > Pseudomonadota > Gammaproteobacteria > Burkholderiales > Burkholderiaceae_A > Lacustribacter. The sequence goes on from CAZOQN010000002.1 coordinate 228,320, forward strand.
TGAGCAATCCGTGCAACCCCACCGGCCGCGTGTACAGGCCCGAGGAAATTGAGCCGCTTGCACAGGCATGCCATGCGAGTGGCGCATGGCTAATTCTCGATGAGAGTTTTAGCGAAACAGCCGAGGCCAGCACAGGGTATTTCGCGCCAAGAGTGTTACCAAATGCATCCACCATTGTGATTAATTCAGTTTCGAAGAATTTTTTGGCCCAGGGCTGGCGGCTTGGCGCGATTCATGCTCACGAGACAGTGCTCAGTGTCTATACACAGGCCCAGACCATGCTGGTGTCACCGCCAGCAGGTGTTCTTCAAAGCTGTCTCTCGGGCATTCTGGCAAACCAGCCGCCCGCCGCGCAGCTGGAAACGCTGCGCAAACAAGTCCTCAACACATTACAACGCGCAGGCTACGAATGCGCCCCAGCAAGAGGCAGTTTCTATCTCTTTCCGCACAAAGCAGGCCTGAGCCAAAAGCTTGTTGAGGCCCAAGCAAGCGCTCAAGCCTTTGCGCTCACGGGCAGCACCTTCGGGCTTGAAGACCCGGACTATGTAAGGCTGTGCTTGCTCCAGGATTCGGGCGCACTGGAACAAATTGTCGGCCTTCTCTCCTCGTTCTGACCTCTATGACCAGCTACCCCTGCCTGTCTGCAAACAACGGCGAAACCTTATCGCAAGTCATGCTGAGCGACGCTGGCCAGATTGATCAGTGGATCACAGGGCATCGCAGCACTGTGATTACCGAACAAGAGCGGTTTACAGTACTGGGCCAACTCGCTAAAAAAATTCTTCAGTCAGGCAAGGCCTTGAGCCGAGCAATACAAGACGAGGTTGGCAAGACGCCGGCTGAAGCAGACAGTGAGGTGTTGTATGCGGTCTCGTTTGTCGATGCGGCATTGGCTGCTCTGCAAAGCCAGCTTCAAGAGCGCTTGAATAATCCGAGCGCTCCCGCGAAAGCCCCGCTCGGGCCAGCCTTGTTGATCACCGCCTTTAACGACCCAATCGCCGGCATCGCACGAAAGCTTGCCCCGGCGATTGCAGCAGGATGCCCCGTTGTGATCAAGCCCTCGCCGTTGGGATTCATGGGCGCAAAAGCCTTTGAGCAATGCCTGCCGGATAGCCTACGCAACTATGTTGTGTTTGCTTACTTAGCAAATCCATCAGAAATAAATCATTTAATTGAAAAGTCGGATATTGCGGTGATTAGCATGACAGGCTCAACAGAGGCAGGTAGGCAGATTGCACAGAGTGCTGGCAAAAAAGCGATACCGAGTGTGCTGGAGCTTGGCGGAAACTGCCCGTTTGTTGTATTCGAAGACGCAGACCTTGAGAAGGCAGCGCGGGACATTCTGGATCGAAAGGCGCGTGCGGCAGGCCAGGCCTGCTCGGCAGTCAATCGGGTTCTGGCAGATTCGCGAATTGCACAAGCGCTTGAGCGCCAGCTGAAAGCCCTTGAAGGGAATTACCCATGCGGCCCCTCTCAGCTCAGCGGTATTGCATTCGGTCCTGTCCGGCACCCTGAATCTGTTGCGCGACTCAAACGGCTAGAGGGACAGATTCTCGAACTCGGAGCCCGATTAATTCTTCGGTCCGCCGTCATCGGCCCAGAGCCAACCCACAACGTCTACCCCCTTACAGGGTTTCGTCTTGATGCCAACTCTCCGCTTGATCACGAAGAGGCTTTTGGACCTCTATTCGTGATGCGTCAGTTCACGGATGAGACAGCGCTTGAGGCGCTTCTAAACGCCAATCGCCAGAATCTGGTGGCCTATTTCTATGGCAAGAGCGCAGAGTCATTCGTAGCGCATCGTCCCTGGATTCGATTCGGCAGCATCGGCATTAATACCACGAAGATTCAAGGACCCGACGTGCCCACAGGCGGATTTGGCGAGGCCGGTTACGGGCGAGAAGGCGGTTGCTGGGGGATTGAGGAATTCCAGGCAACCGTTAACAAAAAAGGAGCCTCTCAATGAGTCAACGCATCAGCACTCCTGATGTCCCTTCATCCACCTCTCCGGTCGCGCAGGCAACGCGCTGCGGCAACATGGTCTTTGTGGGCGGCCAGATGCCCCGAGACGCGAGCACGGGGCACATACCCAAAGACCCACGAAAACAAGCCGAGCTCAGCATGGAGTATTGCCTGCGCCTGGTCCGTGCTGCAGGCCTCGGGGCAGAGGACATCATGCTCGTGTTTGCCTATCTGACGAATCTTGAACACAAGCCGCTTGTCAACGAAGTCTTTCTAAACACCTTCGGGCCTCAAGGGCCGGCCAGAAATCTGGTGGAGGTTTCTCAAATTGGCGAAGACGCTGTCGTGGAATTCTCGGTGATCGCGTGCAAGCCATGATGGGCGCGTTGGAGCACAACGCAGCAGGCTGCCATGATTAGGCCGCCTGAATCGCCACCAAAAAATAAAAGCCCCTGCAAAGGGGCCTTTATTTTTCCACTAAGCGGCGAGCCTGGCTACCATCTCCACCCAACACCAGCACGCACTGCAGTCTCACCACCACCCTGAGTACCCCTTGAAACCGCAAAGCTTAATTGCGCCCTCTGATGGGAGTGATGTGCGAATGAGATGCCAAGCGCGCTGTAACCCCCGTAATATCCTGTATCAACGCCCAACCCTGATTCACTGGGTGCGAGATCTTTTTTTGGCCAGTTTTATGTTTTTCAGCGTCACTCAGCGTCATCTAAGTCCTTGATTCGTCAACGTACGTCACTCCACGTCGCTGTCTAATTCGTCTTCGAGTCCCATCGGCCACCCCACCACCTACACACGGTACTTAAAGCCCAAAATCAAATCAGGCTCATCAGCAGCAGCCAGCCGCCGGCTACTCCTTTGAAGAGGCCATGTGCTTTTGGCCAGCGCCAGATGCTCAAAACCAAAAAAAGGTTATAGGGAAGAATTAGCAAGTGAGCCATGAGAGCCCAATGCGTCGGGTAGCCCTTCGCGATAAGCATCAGGCCGATAACGAAAACTGAAAGGTTGAGAAGCGAGCCCCAGACCAAGAGGTCTCTCCAGAAAAGGAGAGTGAAGGGCACCTCAGCCCGCCAACGGGCCGAAAAGTATCTCGGAGCGATCATGCATGCTGCTCTACTGCGCTTTCAATCAATCCGGTGAATGATTTGAACCACTGTGAGACTCACCCCCATGATCGCAAGCAGTGACAATACTCGTTTCATTGTTTTCGGTTTTTATGAGAAAGCGCGAGTTTAATGCAATTTAGCGGGTTTATTCGATCAGCAATCTGGTCGTTGTGAGGGCTGCAGATCTGTTGCTCCGGGGATTCTTGGGCGATTTGTGTTGTAACAATTCTATAATACTAGAAATATAATATTAAAAAATCCCAACTTCGGAGTAGTCGATCATGTCTAGCCAGCGTGTTTTCAATGTGCTTTTTATTTGCACCAGCAATTCTTCGCGTTCCATTATTGCGGAGTCTATTCTTAATGGAATAAGAAACCCCCTCTTCAGGGCGTTCTCTGCTGGAAGCCATCCAAAAGGAGAGGTCAACCCGAACGCTCTGAAGTTTCTGAACATGAACCGTCTTCCCACCGAGACACTTCGGAGTAAAGACTGGAGCGAGTTTTCGGGCCCCGATGCCCCCGAGCTCGATTTCGTGTTCACGGTGTGCGACAAAGCTGCGGGTGAAGTCTGCCCTGTCTGGCCAGGCCAGCCGCTCACCGCCCACTGGGGCGTTGAGGAGCCCTCGGTGAAAGAAGGTGAGAACAAAACCATTGAGCAAAAGTATCTGGAGGTGGCCAGCATTCTTCGCAGGCGTATCGAATTGCTGTTAGCCTTGCCGGTAGAGAAGTTAGATCGTGTCGCGCTGCAAAAGTCTCTTACCGATATTGGCAAGGCCCGTTAACATGAAAAATCCACAAGCCACTGCCGCATTCAATGCGCTGGGCCACGAAGCCCGGCTTAATATTTTCCGTTTAATTGTCCAGCGCGCAGCCAAGGGTGTCACACCTTCGGAAATTGTTGAGCTGTTGGGAATTCCCGCAGCAACGCTGTCGTTTCATTTGAAAGAGCTTGCCAATGCAGGCCTGATTCAGGCGACCCGAGATGGCCGTCAGTTGATCTACCGGCCACAGTTTCAGTTTGTCAATGAACTGATTGGCTTCCTTTCTGAGAACTGTTGCAGTGGGGAACCGTGCGCGATCACGGTTGCATTGCCCACTCGTAGAAAAGTCAAATAGCCATGGGCCTTTTCGAGCGTTGGCTCACCCTTTGGGTGGGCCTAGGGATCTTCTTTGGTGTTGCGTTGGGGGTCCTTATCCCCGGTGTCTTCGTCTGGATTTCAGAGCAGTCGGTTGCGCAGGTGAACCTGATTGTCGCCGTGCTGATCTGGGCAATGATCTACCCCATGATGATTCAAATCGACTGGGCCTCGATTCGCCAGGCCAGTCGAGAGCCCAAGGGGCTCTTGTTAACGATCGTAGTGAACTGGGCCATCAAGCCCTTCACCATGGCTGCTATCGCGGTGCTCTTTTTTAAATTCTTTTGGGCCGATCTTGTGCCCACGCAGACCGCCGAAGAAGTGATCGCTGGAATGATTCTGCTAGGCGTTGCGCCCTGCACGGCCATGGTGTTTGTATGGAGCCAGCTGGTGCGCGGTAATGCTGCGTATACCTTGGTGCAGGTGTCGATCAACGATGTGATTCTGATTTTCGCCTTTGCCCCGCTTGCAGGATTATTGTTGGGGGTCACCAGCATTGAAGTGCCTTGGGAGACCCTGGTGCTTTCAACGGTGCTTTATGTGGTTGCGCCACTGCTTGCAGGCGCGGCCACCCGCTCTGTATTGTTACGCAGCGGGCCAAAGGCTTTGATGCTGTTTATGGCACGAGTCAAACCGCTTTCAATCCTGGGGCTTATTGCAACGGTGCTAATTCTGTTCGGTCTTCAGTCGCAAACCATTTTGGGCCAGCCGCTGCTGATTGTTCTCATTGCGATCCCGCTCATTATTCAAACCTACGGAATATTTTTCATCGGCTGGGGGATGGCGCAATGGTTGCGCCTTCCACGCCCGATCGCTGGGCCCGCTTGTCTGATTGGTACATCGAACTTCTTTGAATTAGCAGTTGCCGTTGCGATAGGGCTATTCGGAATGCAGTCGGCGGCCTCGCTGGCCACTGTGGTAGGTGTCTTGGTCGAGGTGCCGTTGATGCTTTCGCTAGTGTATTGGGTCAATAAAAAAGCAAGCTAAGGACTTCACCCTAACCAGGCCATGAAGAAATAGCCTGATGATTACCTAGGCAGCCGTTGGCTAGGCAGTTATTCGAGCCAGCACCGAAGCGACAATCAGTCCCATTGAGATCGCCAGCCAGGCAGCCATCGTTCTGCGGCTTCGTGGGTTATTCATCGTAAAGTCGTATTGGAACTTCTCAGAAACAATTCTCCCCAGCGGAATTCCAAGCCTGACCAGGGCCGCTTCGGTGGCATCAATCATGGCTGCAGGGCCACAGACCATGAACACGGCACTACTGCGCAGGGGGGCGATAGACTCATTGCCCAGGACCTTATGAAGCGTTTCAAAGTCGAGCTGGCCCTTGAATCCGCGCCAATCCGACGCTGGCTCGCCAAGAACCTGAATCTCCTTGAAATCTTTTAACTTGGCTGTATCCACCACGCTTGAAATCACAACCGCCTGCTCTGGAAGCCGATTGCCCGCGATTAGTCTTACGGGCCTCGAATCAGCGCTGAGCGCCATCTCCTGAAGCAGGCCCACAAAGGGTGCTATCCCAATGCCGCCCGCAATCATCACGATCGATTCCGCTTTCTTGGGAACCTGAAAGTGCCCGTGAGGCCCATCGAGAAAGGCGGGCGTTCCGATTGGCGTTTTAGGCAAAGACGAGGTGAAGTCGCCAACTTCCTTGATCAGAAAATGTACCTCACCGCGAGGTGTCGGTGCACTGCTGATTGAGAACGGGTTATCGTCATGCCGACTTGCTGACCCAACTCTGAGCCAGGCGAACTGGCCAGGCTTGAACTCAAATCGGTGGCTGTTGAAAGGCTCAAGCACAAGTTTCCAGGTCTTGAATGCGATCTTTGAAATTTCCTTCACCCGAAATGGCGCCCTTGCCTGCAATAAAGGCCGAATGAAATAGATCGTGCCCAGGCTTGCGAATGCCAATCCAAACAGTGCCCACCAGTAAACTTGCACCCCGAGCAGCTGCGCGTAACGGCCACCATCCAACACATGATGCAGGCCGGTGACAGCAACGCCCACAGCCATAATGGCGTGCCATCTGCGCCACCGATCGTAATTCGATTCCGGCACGTTTCGATTCAAGGCAGAAAAAATGATGGCCAACAGCAATAGCATTCCTAGAATGCCCGAGAAAAATGAGGCGCCAGTCAGGCTTGTCGATAGGGCAAAGGTTGGGTCATAGGCCTTTGGCGCCATCCCCAAAACGGAGTAGAAAAACGGGTGCAGCAGAATAAACAGTCCGGCTGTGCGCGCAAATAGCTGATGGGCCTGCATCAGAAAATCACTGCCTACAACAGTCGACATGGGTCGAATTCTTCCAAGCAGAAAAAATTCCATCAGCACGGCGGCAAAGCCCACCATGGCAAGGCCCGAGGCCAGGTCATTCAGGACTGGCCGTGACGCAAGCGTGCGGGCCTCAGGCGTGAGAAAGCTCAGGCCTACCGGTAGTAACAGCAAACCCGCGTAGAGCAAGACTGCGAGTAAAACGAGAGGTCTTTTCATAGGGCTATTTTGAGTAGTTGCGCTGGCGCAATTACTTGGCTCGGTTGTAACACGACTGTCATATTCGGCTCGGATACTTAATTTGATATTGTTAAAACATTCAAATTAAGAGTCTTATGAGAGTAGGAATTAATGGCTTTGGCCGTATCGGCCGCCTGGCCTTGCGCGCTGCGATGGGTGCTGCAGAGCGCCCGGCTAAGGATCCGTACCGCACCAATCGTCTCGATGTGGTGCAGATCAATGAAACCAAGGGGGGCGCGGCCGCGGCTGCCCATTTGCTTGAGTTTGACACTGTGCAGGGTCGATGGCGCGCCGAAATTGCAGCACCCACACCCAACGAAATGACGATTGACGGGAAGGCAGTCCTCTACACCGAGCACGAGGAGCCAGCCCAGATTCAATGGGGTGAATTAGGGGTAGAGCTTGTGCTGGAGTGCACCGGCAAATTCTTAACGCCTGAGGCTTTGCAAGGCCACCTTGATCGGGGTGCCAAACGTGTAATTGTTGCGGCGCCGGTAAAGACCGGCAGTGTGCTCAACATTGTGTTTGGCATTAATCACAGGCTCTACGATCCATCAAAGCACGCCATCGTTACCGCAGCATCCTGCACTACCAACTGTCTGGCGCCGGTGGTATCGGTTGTGCATGAGGCGATTGGCATTCGTCACGGCCAGATCACCACAATTCACGATCCTACCAACACCAATAAAGTGGTAGACGCCATGCACAAGGATCTGCGCCGTGCGCGTAGCGCAATGACAAGCCTGGCGCCGACCACCACCGGAAGCGCAACAGCTATTGCATTGATTTATCCTGAGCTCAAAGGAAGGCTCAATGGCCATGCGGTACGCGCGCCAGTGCTCAATGCATCACTCACCGATTGCGTGTTTGAGTTGACCCGCGAAACAACTGTTGAGGAAGTCAATGCCCTGTTCGAAGCCGCAGCGGCTGGCCCATTAGCCGGAATTCTAGGCTATGAGCCGCGGCCATTAGTGAGTGCGGATTACGCGCGCGATACGCGAAGCAGCATCATCGATGGGCTGTCTACCATGGTGACTGACGGCACAATGCTTAAAGTATATGCCTGGTATGACAATGAAATGGGTTATTCCTGCCGCATGGTCGATCTTGCCTGCTATCTGGATAGCCAAGGTTTGTAAATCATAATGGGCTCTGCAACAAGGCATTACGCCCTTGTCACCTCCGCGTATTGGGGCTTCACGCTGACCGATGGCGCCTTGCGCATGCTCGTGCTCTTGCATTTCTATCAGCTGGGTTATTCGCCGTTCACGCTCGCGTTTTTGTTTCTGCTGTATGAGTTCGCGGGAATTCTTGCCAACTTGATTGGCGGCTGGCTTGCCACCCGGCATGGCATATCGCGCATGCTGATGGTGGGCCTTTCAACACAGATTATTGGTTTTTTATTTTTGTCCGCCTTGTCCCCAGACTGGACAGCAGCAGCATCTGTAGCCTGGGTAGTGCTGGCACAGGGCGTATGCGGAGTTGCGAAAGACCTAACCAAAACATCGAGCAAGTCCGCGATAAAGGTCACGGCTTCACAGGCATCTGGGCAGTTATTTAAGTGGGTGGCCTGGTTTACAGGCAGCAAAAACGCGATGAAAGGCGTTGGGTTTTTCATGGGCGGCGTGTTGTTGGAGTTTCTGGGGTTTCGGGCTGCCTTATGGGCGATGGCGGCAATGCTGGGGGGCGTGCTTTTGGGTGTGATACTTTTTTTGCCCCCATTGATGGGAAAAAGCAAGGCGTCTTCCTCAGCACGAGAGTTATTCGCAAAAAATCAGGGCATTAATCTTTTGGCGCTCGCGCGCATTGGTTTATTCGGTGCGCGCGATGTCTGGTTTGTAGTGGGTGTACCTGTGTTTTTATATTCCGCGGGCTGGACATTCACGATGGTGGGCGGCTTTCTTGCCGCCTGGACTATCGCCTATGGAACGGTCCAGGCCATCGCCCCAAGCCTAGTTAAGCGCAGCGCCGATGGCTTAAGCACTGAGGTGCCTGCCGCCCGTTGGTGGTCCGGGTTTCTGGTTCTCGTGCCAATCGCGCTTGCGGTATTTGTATTTCTCGATTTTCAAAACCTTGAGTGGATCGTCGTTGCCGGGCTCTCGGTTTTCGGCGTTCTATTTGCAGTGAACTCTTCAGTGCACTCTTATTTGATCTTGGCCTATGCAGGCTCGGAAAAAGCAGCCGAGGATGTTGGCTTTTATTATGCTGCCAACGCCGCAGGCCGATTTATCGGCACGCTACTCTCTGGGCTGCTTTATCAATGGGGCGGCCTTGCCGCCACTCTGGCTGGCTCGGCAGTAATGCTTTTGATATGCTGGCTCACTACCTTGTCATTGCCGACAAAAGACGTGATTAAGCGCTTGGAATAAATTCCTTATCGTCTTGATGCTTGCGCTCAAATTTCAAAAAGTTGTAGTAGCCGCAGGTTTTGCCATCGGGGTACTCGCGGCATACGCTGGGCCTGGCCTTATAAATTGTGCAGCGCCGCTCGTCTTTGTCAAAAAACTGGCAGATGGTTTCGTAGATATGGTCTTTTTTGTGCTTAAGAATATTTTCAACCTCACCCTTTTCATCGCCCTCTTCAACGGTATATTGAGTGATGAATTTTTTCCACGCGGCTTGTTCAGTCATGCCAAAGTGCTCGGCTAGCCTTTTCACATCTTTTTTGGTGACGGTAATTCGGGGATAGCTGCAGCAATAACCCGGACATTTGCTGCAATCGTATTTCACCTTGGCCATGGCACAATTCCTCTAATTGGTAACCGCCCCATTTTAAATGAATACATCTCAGCAGGCCCTGAAAGTTGCCGTGGCCCGGGAGGCCGTCAAGGAAGTGCCACAGGGTGCTGTGCTTGGCATAGGCACTGGGTCGACGGTCGATTGTTTCATTGATGCCCTAGCGCAGGCCGGCGTCCGCCTTGAGGCTGCGATCTCAAGCTCTGTCCGAAGCTCCGAGCGTTTAAAAAAGCTTGGCTTTAAAGTGATTGGCCTCGAAGCCTTGTCCGAGCCCATGGATCTCTACATAGACGGTGCGGATGAAATCGACCCTGGTCTTTGCATGATCAAGGGCGGCGGGGCGGCGCTTACTCAGGAAAAGATTGTGGCAAGTGCTGCCAAGCGCTTCGTCTGCATTGTGGATTCGTCCAAGCGGGTCGGGGTACTGGGTGCTTTCCCGCTGCCCGTAGAAGTCATTGAATCGGCAATTAACCCGGTGAGTTGGGCCTTGCGCAGGCTCGGGGGCGAGCCAAGTCGGCGCGAGGGGGTGATTACCGATAATGGCCACCCCATTTTGGATGTCCATGGCCTGAGAATTACCGACCCAGTGGCCACGGAGACAGCGATTAACCAGATTCCCGGGGTGGTGACCAATGGCATTTTCGCCTTGCGAAGGGCAGACTTGGCTCTGGTGGCCACCGCCCAAGGCGTGATTCGATTGCAACAAAACTGAAACACAATTCACTTAGACTGAAAAGTCATTACCAACACCCTGGGGGCTGCTATGCCGCAACACACGTCCAAGGAATTTGATAAAGAGCTCGAAGCCATTCGCACCAATGTGCTTGAGCTTGGTGGCCTTGTCGAGGGCATGATTCGCAGCGCTCTGCGTGGCCTGGAAGAGGCTGATGTGCCGCTTTTGAAAGATGTTCTGCATCGGGAGAAACAGGTTAATCGAATGGAGCTGGACGTCGATGATAAGTGCAACCACGTCATTGCCCGGCGCCAGCCAACGGCTTATGACCTGCGTTTCGTGCTGACCTGCATGAAGATGGTGCGTGATTTGGAGCGCATTGGGGATGAGGCAGAAAAAATTGCCCGCATGGCCCTTTATATCCACGAGAGCAATTCCCCGTTTACGCCGCGCGTCGAGCTGTCGTCCATGTACGATCTGGTGCTAAGAATGATGCGTCAGTCCTTAGATGGTTTTGCCCGCAATGACTCTTCAAAACTGGCCGATGTCATTCGTGAAGACATTAGCGTTGATGACCAGTTTCGCAATACCTTGCGGCTGCTTATCAGCTACATGATTGAAGATTCGCGCACGATTTCCCGTTCCATTGACCTGCTTTTTATCGCGAAAGCCTTGGAGCGCATCGGTGACCACTCCAAAAATATGTCTGAGCATGTGGTCTACATGGTCAAGGGGCTTGACGTTCGACACCAAGATGTCGAAGAAGTAGCCAAACAGGCTATTTAGAAGGCGGCACGTAGCCCGAGGCCACGTCGGCCCCCGAGCCAAAGAAGTGGCTCTCGAGCTGCTGTGACAAATACTTTCTGGCTTTGGGGTCAGAGAGATTAAGCCGATATTCATTGACCAGCATGGTCTGGTGGCGGATCCAGTCTTGCCAAGCCTGCTTGGAGACTGATTCCCAGATTTTTTTGCCGAGCTCGCCCGGAACAGGGGGGAAATCAAGCCCCTCGGCTTCCTTGCCTAACTTGATGCAGCGAACGGTTCTTGCCATGGATGAAATTATGCCACGCAGGCCTGGTAGCAGAGATTTCCCCTGACTTTTATCCGCCTATGCGTCTTGTTTCCGATTGCCGCTTAGCTTCAAGACAATTAATGCGGCAAGCCCCGCAGCCATGACCCACAACGACACATGCACTGCGCTTTTGCTGGCTGCATAGACAATGCTGGAATAGGCCAGGTAGGCGCTTGAGGCACAAAAAATAATTGGCGTGATGGGATAAAGCGGAACTCGAAAAGGCCGGGCTGTATCGCCATCGCGAATACGCATGACAAACAAGGCGATGCCAATAAGCGTGAGAAATATCCAAAACACGGGGGCCGTGAATTCCACCATGGCCTCAAAGCCATCGGCCTGCAATGCACCAAACCCAATCAGCGCCAAGCAAATGGCTCCCTGAATTAAAAGTGCCAGGGTCGGCGCCCCTTTGTTGCCTTCCCATTGCGATAAAAAGCGCAGTTGAGGCCAGTCTTTGCCCACTGCGTACTTGGTGCGGGCGCCCACCACCATCGTGGCGTTGATGCTGGTCAGGGCGGCCAGAGCAACAAAGAGTGCAATCAGCTTTTGTCCAATTGCCCCGAATGCGTTTTCCATAATCAGCGCACCCGGGGCTTTGCTCTGAGCCAGTGCTGCAAGCCCCAGCCCCTGAATTAGCGCCCAGTTGATCAGCAGGTAGATGACGGTAATGATGCCCAGGCTGATCACAATGACAGGAACAATGGCCTTCGGCCCACCTTTGACTTCCGAGGAGATGTAGGCCGACTCGCTCCAGCCTCCGAATGTCAGCAGTACAAACACCATCGCCAGGCCCATGAGGCCAAGAGGCGGCGAAGAGGAAAACGCAGGAGGATTCGCCTCCGTAGGGCTGAGAAGAAAAAGGCCTGCGATAACGATGGCGGCAAGGCCTGCGATCTCCAGCACCAGCAAAGCCGCCTGAAAACCTGCGGAAGCACGAATGCCGAGCACGTTAATCAAGGTCAGTACGAGCACAATTCCGATCGCCCAGATCACGTTGGAGTGCTCGCCCAGGCGGATCACCTCTGTCATGTAGTCACCAAACACAAAGGCGAGCAGTGCAATGGCGCCCGTATTGATTACCATGGCTTTGGCCCAGGCATATAAAAACGACGCCTCTTTGCCATAGGCTTTTGCGAGGAAGTGGTAATCACCGCCCGCGCTTGGATAAGTGGTGCAAAGCTCCGCATAGCAAAGTGCTCCTGCTAAAGACAGCAAGGCGCCCGCTACCCAAATGGACATGGCCCAGCCAACATCACCAGACACTCCTGCGACCATTGAAGGGGTTTTGAAAATGCCCGCGCCAATCACGATCCCGACAATGATCGCGATGGCGCCCCAGGGCCGCAGCAGCTGCTGCGGGGTATCGTGTTGCATCGTGAGCAGGATTAGCGGCGAGTGCCTTTGACCGAGTGCATGCTGTAGCCAGCTTCTGCATCGCCTTCAAACTGGTTTCCGGCGATACGAACTCTCACGGCACGCAGTTCGTTGCCTTCATCAAGAAAACTAAAGGAGAGCCTGTCGCCATGAAGGCTCGCGCCAAGCACGGGCTGGGTTTTCTTGTTGAAGGTGATGATTCCGCCCACCTTCTGATACTGCTGATCTAACTGAAGCATGACATCGGTCAGGCTGCCAAGCCCAGTTAAAGACCACTTGCCCGCGACATTGGCGGGGACTACCCAGTAGTAGCCCTGGGCCAGCGATGTCGTAATCTTCTGATCAGGCTCCCAATCCCCCATGGTAAAGGCGTGGGAGACCACGCGGGTTCCGGGTTTCATTTTCAAAATCGTTGGCCGCAGCCTTAGGTTTAGATCAGGCAACAGGTAAAGCGTGACCACGGTCGCTTTTGAGAAGTCTTCTTTAAAAATGTCACCGGTGATGATCTTGACTTTGTCGTTCACCCCTGCGCGGGTCGCATTTCTGCGAGCCAGCGCTGCCATGTCAGGGTTGTACTCAATGCCTACAGCACGGGCGCCGAAGTCTTTTGCCGCGGCGATGGGGATCTTGCCATCGCCCGAGCCTAGATCAAACACCAGGTCATCAGCCGTGACCTTGGCGGTTTCCAGCATTTTCTTGACCAGTTCATCGCTGGTGGGCACCCAGATCACATCCTTGCCTTGCTGGCCCACGCTCGGCTGGTACTTTTCATCGCCAAGATTGGGGTTTGCGAAAACCTGGAGGGAAGCCATGGCAGTCAACGCCAGGGCGCTGGTCAGGCGGAGGAATTTGTTCATTTTTTGTGAGCCTTTCGTTGGAACCGGATCTTAAGCAGCATGATTTTGCCGGCTGCCCATAAGTTTATGAAAAAATAAGGGGGCTCCAGACCCTGATTTGCCCTAATAGGTCTCTGGTTTTTAGGTGGATAGCTCTTTTAATGGCGAATTTGGATTGGTATCAGTACGTGCTCATTGGGCTCGTATTTGTATGGAGCGGCTTTGTGCGAAGCGGCCTGGGGTTTGGTGGCGCTGTCTTGGCCTTGCCTTTTTTGCTGCTCATTGTCGATGATCCGCTGATTTTCCTGCCGCTGATCGCGGTGCACCTGCTTGTTTTTTCCAGCTGGATCATGTGGCAAAGCCATCACCGCCGCGCCCGCACGGGGGGCAGCACCTCCTCTGAAGCCAATATTGACTGGCCTTTTTTGGGCAAGGCCCTCAAGGCCATGATCATTCCAAAGCTGCTCGGTGTCGTAGGCCTGCTGACTCTGTCGCCTAAGCTCATGAGCACGATCATTTTTATCATCGTGCTCGCTTACGCGTTGGGCTATATCGTGAACCGGCCCATTCGCAATAAAAGCAAGTGGGTGGATAACCTGCTGCTTGCAGGCGGAGGATATTTCAGTGGCACATCACTTACGGGCGCCCCTTTGGTCATTCCCGTGTTTGCTGCCCATGTGCCCAAGCATCAACTGCGCGATACCCTGTTTGTGCTGTGGTTCGTGCTCACCTCAATCAAGCTCACATCTTTTGTTGTGGTGGGCGTTGACTTACAGTTGATTCATCACCTCTGGCTTTTGCCCTGCGCCTGGTTAGGCCATATTCTGGGCAATCGATTGCATGAACGAATCGTGGCGGCTGAAACCCCCACGTTTTTCCGTTTCCTTGGGTTTGCCTTGATTCTGGTCAGTGGCGTTGGCCTGTGGAGGGTGCTGGCCTTTTAAGCGGCGCACTATAGAGGCCATGACATGGGATCTGATTGTGATTGGTGCCGGCGCAGCAGGAATGTTTTGCGCTGCAAAAGCCGGCCAGACCGGCAACAAAGTGCTGCTGCTTGATCATGCGGAAAAAATCGGCGAGAAGATTCGCATCAGCGGGGGCGGCCGATGCAACTTCACGAATCGGGAGTCTGGCCCTCAGCATTTTCTGTCGCTCAATCCCCATTTCGCGAAAAGTGCCTTGGCGCGCTACAGCCCGCAAGATTTCATCGGCCTGGTGAAAAGCTATGGCATCGGCTTTCATGAAAAACACAAAGGCCAGCTTTTTTGTGATGACAGCGCGCAGCAAATTATTGACCTTCTGCATTCTGAATGCTCTAAAGGGGGAGTCGTTTTGCGACACCCCGTTGCGGTTGGGGAGGTGAGCAAGGCTGGGCCGCTGTGGCAGGTGGGCTCTAGCATGGGCGCTCAATACGCAACGCATCTGGTCATTGCAACAGGGGGGCTTCCGGTTCCTGCAATCGGCGCAAGCAGTTTTGGCCTGGAGCTTGCGCGCCGATTTGGCTTGCCGGTTGTGGCGCCGCAGCCCGCCTTGGTGCCTTTATCTCTGACTGCGCAGTGGTTTGCGCCCATTGTTGAGCTTGCCGGCACAAGCCTGCCGGTCCATATTCATGCGGGGCAAAAAAGTGCGCCATATGGAGTGGCAAGTTTTGATGAGGATCTGCTCATTACGCACAAGGGCTTATCGGGGCCCGCAGTGCTGCAAGCGAGCAGTTATTGGGAAGAAGGCCAAGCGCTTTCCATTGATTGGAGCTGCGGGGCAGATTTGCAGGCGATTCTTAGCGATGCAACGCTGCAGTCAAAGCTCACAGAGTCTGTGGTGTCTGCGATTTTGCCTGATCGTTTGTCTCGGGCTTTGGCGATGCAGGCGGGCCTGCTTGGAAAACGATGGGCGGAAGTCTCGAAGGCTGGGCGTCAAAATCTTTTGAGCCTGATTGAGAGCTGGCAGTTCAAGCCTGCAGGAACCTTGGGCTGGAAAAAAGCCGAGGTCATGCGCGGCGGGGTCGATACATCGGCACTAGACAGCAAGACTATGATGGCCAAAGAAATTCCGAATCTTTACTTTATTGGCGAGTGCGTGGATGTGACGGGCCACTTGGGCGGCCATAACTTTCAGTGGGCCTGGGCAAGCGCTGATGCCTGCGCGAAAGCCATACACTAGAGGTTTGGTCATCCGGAGGTCTGCCGTTTTATGCCTGGGGTGTTTGCCGAGTTTGCGCTCATTCTCTTAGTCTCTGCTGCCGCAGGAGTGGTCGGCCTGAAACTTCGTCAGCCGGTCATCATTGCCTATATCGCAGTGGGAATTCTGGCAGGGCCGTCTGTATTGAACCTCGTGTCGTCCGAGGCGGAGATTCATCTCCTGGCGCAAGTTGGCATCGCGGTGCTGCTTTTTCTCGTTGGGCTCAAGCTCGATTTTCATCAGGTTCGACAGCTTGGCCCCGTGGCTTTGGCAACCGGCCTTGGCCAGCTGACGTTCACCATCATCTTTGGCTTCATCATCATCTTGTTGATGGGCCGAGGCGCCATGGAAGCCCTTTATGTTGCCGTAGCGCTGACATTTTCAAGCACCATCATTATCGTTAAGCTTTTGTCGGATAAGCGTGAGCTTGATTCCTTGCATGGCCGAATTGCGGTCGGTTTTTTGATTGTGCAAGACCTTGCGGTGGTGGTGGCCATGATGTTGATGAGTGTGATCAATGTCAGCGATCCGCAGGCGAGCACCCTAACGGTGCTCGGAAATTTGTCTCTCCGCATTCTGGCAGCCACTGTCGTGCTTTTAATCCTGATTCGCTGGGTCTTGCCGCGATTAGTCGCCTCCATGGCCAAATCGCAAGAGCTTTTGTTGATTTTTGCAATTGCTTGGGGAACGGGCTTAGCCGCCCTTGGAGACTGGGCAGGCTTTAGCAAGGAGGCTGGGGCTTTTCTGGCAGGGTTTTCGCTGGCTTCTTCTGGCTATCGCGACGCCATTAGCGCGAGGCTTGCTGGCATTCGTGATTTTTTATTGCTGTTTTTTTTCATCGATTTAGGCTCGAAGCTTAATTTCTCAACACTTGGCGAGGAGCTTTGGCCAGCCGCCATTCTTTCTGCTTTTGTGCTGATTGGAAACCCGCTCATCGTGATGATCATCATGGGTTACATGGGCTATCGAAAGCGAACCGGATTCCTCGCAGGGCTCACGGTTGCTCAGATTAGCGAGTTCTCAATCATTTTCATTGCTATGGGCATTACTTTGGGCCATGTTGGCCAAAGCGCCCTTGGGCTCACGACCTTGGTAGGCGTTGTCACGATTGCGATTTCCACTTACATGATCTTGTATTCCCAGCCCTTGTTCGAGAAACTCTCGCCGGTGCTGGGAGTTTTTGAAAGGAAGGTGCCGCATCGCGAGCTGCTTGCCGATGCAGAGCTCAACATCATTGAGCGGCCCGATGTGATTGTGTTTGGAATGGGCCGCTACGGTGGCCGATTGGCCCAGGGCTTGCAAGAGGCTGAGTTGAAAGTGCTTGGCGTGGATTTTGATCCCGAGGCAGTTCAAGAGGCACGCAGCAAAGGGCTTAAGGTTCAGTACGGCGATGGAATCGATGAAAACTTTGTGGACCATCTGCCGCTTCATGAGAAGCTTTGGGTGGTGAGTACCCTGCCTGATTTGGATGCAAACCGCATGCTTTTGCGTGCACTGAAAGCCTGTCATTACACCGGTGAGATCGCGGTAGTGGCCCGAGAAGAATCCGATGGCATTGCGTTGAAAAAAATCGGCGTTCCTACCGTGCTCTATCCCATGCGCAATGCGGTGGACTATACGGTCAGCGCTCTGGCTGAGATTATTCACCCGGCGTCGAAAGGCGTGTAGCAAATCAACATCAAGCCAGTACCACGCCAAGCCAATACTAGGCGTTAGCAATCAGGCTCACAAAGAGCGCACAACCTAAAAATACCGCAAGGGCTTTTAGCCGAATCGACAAGTCGTCTTGCGAAGCCCGTACCGAAATGCCTTGGGGCACGGGCTGATCCCCATGCAGCATCGGGCCAATCAAGTCACGTTTTTTAACGACCCGGTAAAAAATAATGGCCAAAACGTGCAGGGCAACCAAGGCAATCAGAAACCACTCAGTGTTGTGGTGAAACCAGCTTGCAAATTCAACTACTCTCGCACTGACATGTTTGACGAGAGGGCCATCGTAAAAAATATCATCGGTTGTCAACAAGCCAAAGAAAGCTTGCGCAGAAAAAAGCGATAGCAGCGCAATGATCGAAAGCGCTCCCAGGGGGCTGTGCCCCACTGAGGCTGGGTTCTTGCTTCTGATTTCGGCGAGAACTGCGCTGCCACCCTTTATGAACGTTGAAAATCTCGCATGCACCGGGCCCACGAAACCCCAGGCCAGACGAAACATCAGCAGCGTCAGCACAAAATATCCAAACCGGCCATGCCAGATCATTGCGTTGCCGCCGATTTTTACCGAGACAAAAGAGCCCGTGACTGCAGCCGCAAGCAGCCAGTGGAAAACTCGGGTGGGAAGATCCCACACACGCACCATGTTGAGGGAGGTTATTGCTGGCATTTTTTGCATTTTTCGATGGGTAGAATCTTAACCCTATGAAAGCTTCCGATGCCCCTCAGCACGATCTTGATCGTGTGATCCATGCCACTGTTGCCCAGGCCTCGGGGGGCTTTTCTCCGCTGTCAGCCATGACCGCTTACATGGATTGGTGGACGCACCTTGCATTCTCTCCGGGCAAACAGCAAGAGCTTGCAATCAAAGCGCTTGATAAAGCGGCTCAGATATCCACTTACGCCATGCGCTCAGCATCGGGCCGGCCTTGCGAGGACTGCATTGAGCCCTTGCCGCAGGACAAGCGTTTTGCCGCACCCGAGTGGCATCAATGGCCATACAACGTTGTCTATCAGGCATTTTTGCTGAATCAGCAGTGGTGGCACGATGCAACCAAGCGTGTTCGGGGCGTTGACCAGAGCCACGAGCGCATGGTGAACTTTGCAGCGAGACAGTTTCTTGATTTTTTCTCGCCATCAAATTTCATTCTGACCAACCCCCGGGTGCTTGCCGAAACCTGGAAGACAGCCGGCCATAATCTTTTTAATGGCATGCAGAACTGGCTTCAAGACACCTCGCGGCTTGCTGCAAATCAGCCTCCGGTGGGCGTAGAAGACTTCAAGCCTGGCGTGGCGGTTGCAACCACCCCCGGCAAAGTCGTGTTTCGCAATCACTTAATTGAGCTCATTCAGTACAGCCCCGCCACACCGCAGGTCCATGCGGAGCCAATTCTGATCGTTCCAGCCTGGATCATGAAGTACTACATTCTTGATCTCTCGCCTGAAAACTCCATGGTACGTTTTCTTATTGACTCGGGCCACACAGTGTTTATGGTCTCCTGGCGCAATCCCACAGCCGATGACCGAGAGATCAGCATGGACGATTATCTAAAAGATGGAGTCCTTGCTGCATTTGATGCGATTACTGGAGTAATTCCGGGCCAGCGAATCCAGGCTGTCGGCTATTGTCTGGGTGGAACACTTTTGGCAATTGCCTGTTCCTACATGGCGCGCAACAGTGACAATCGTCCGCATACGCTAACGCTGCTAGCCTCGCAGCTCGATTTCGATGAGCCGGGCGAGCTTGCATTGTTTATCGATGAAAGCCAACTCGCTTTTTTAGATGACATCATGTCGGCACAAGGGTTTTTGGATGGCAAACAGATGCTCGGCGCATTTGCGTTGCTCAATCAGCGAGATCTGGTTTTTTCCCGCATGATCCATGATTACCTCATGGGCCGACGCCGATCGGTCTCCGACTTAAATGCATGGAATGCCGATGCGACCCGTATGCCTTTTCATCAGCACAGCCACTACCTGCATAGTCTTTACCTGAACAATGATTTTGCGCAGGGCCGCTATCACGTCGATGGCAAGCCTGTTGTTGTCAAAGATGTACGCGTGCCGATTTTTTGTTTGGGCACCGAAAAAGACACAATTTCTCCCTGGCGATCGGTCTACAAAATTCATCTGCTGACAGATGCCGAGATCACCTTCTGTTTAACTTCCGGCGGCCATAACGTTGGGGTGGTGAACCCGCCCGGGCAGTCTGATTTTCCTCGGTCTTATCGGTTGGCCACCTTAAGCTCGGATGCGCGGTATATCGACCCGGAGACCTGGGTTGAGCTGTCTGAGGCATATGACGGGTCTTGGTGGCCGGCTTGGGAGCAGTGGCTTCGCAAAACCAGTGGCGGCTTTGTGGATCCGCCGCCCATGGGCAACCCTTCAATTGCGGGCGCAGCTTTTGATGATGCGCCAGGACGCTACGTGCTGATCCCCTAGTAACATTGCGCTTTGAGTTTTTTTGAAGGCGCCATGGCTCTGACTGCAGAACAAAAACCCGATTTAAATCCGCCACCCCTGGTTGCCCTTTTGGGTTACGGCGGGCTCATTCCCTTTTTGGCGCTGGCGCTGGCAAGACCCTTGCTGCCAGAGTTCGATGCGCGCTTATCGGAGTGGCTTTTAGCCTATGGCGCCGTGATTTTGAGCTTTGTGGGCGCCTTGCATTGGGGCTTTGCGATGACGCTTAAAGACCTTGGGCTCCAAGCCCGCAGCCAGCGTTTCGTGTGGAGTGTTATCCCAGCGCTCATTGGTTTTGCTGCACTCTTGTTATCAGCGCCTTTGGGTTTTACCTTGTTGGTTGCTGGCTTTGCGCTTGCCTATTGGCAAGACGCCTTGCTTGCCAACAAGGTGGCCGTGGCCCCTTGGTACCCAAGGCTTCGCGCCAGGCTCTCAGTTGTTGCGGGTGTTTGTCTGCTCAGCGGAATTTTCTAAAAAACGGTCTGCCAAGGCGTTGAATTCCTGCGGCCTTTCAAAAAAGTGCAGGGCGCCGGTATCTTTGAAAACCTGAATCGACCAATTTGTTTTGTGTTGAAACAGCGTCAAGCCGCGATAGTCGGTGAAGTCTCCGCGCGTGCCGTGGGTCATGAGAATTGGCAAATTCAGCTGCTCGTATAGGGTGTGAATGTCGGTGCTAAAGAGCCCGCCGCTCAGGAAACTTAGCGGCGCGTACTCCGCATTGGGCTGTCGCGTTGTCAGCACATCATAGGTCCATAATCCCTCATCAATCTCATCACAGCCCCAGGTGCGTTTCAGGAAATAGCGAATTACCGAGGGCTTTGTTAGTCCACGAAAAAGCGCGCCACCCCAGCCCGGGCCTCGCAGCGCCCGATCAAGCCAGGCCATATAGCGCGTTGTGCCGGCCGGATCCCGCAAGGCCCGCAGTCCACGAAACCCGGTGGGGCTCACCATGATGAGTTTGCGAAATAAACGAGGCTTTTCTGCCGCTGCTCTTGCCAGAAATTCAGTTGAAAGCGATAACGCCAGAGCATCAATTGGCTTTTGTCCGTTTTGTTCAAACACATGCGAGGCTGCAGCAATAACGGCATCAGTCATGATGCGGACGGTATAGGAGATTGGCCTGCGCTCTGAGAGCCCATAGCCTGGAAGATCCAGTGCCCACGCCTGGCGTGTTTTCGAGAAATGCGCAAAAAGCGGCTTTACTTCTGCGGCACAGGCGGCCGCATTGATGCTGTGAATAAGCAGCACCGGGTTGCCGCGTCCGGATCGATACAGGGTCACCCTTCCACAATTCAGCTGAAGGGAGCTCTGATCTGCTTCAAAGGGGGCCTCAAGCGTGCGGATCATGAGGCAATGTTAGCTTGCCCCGGGCGATAGAATCAGGGTTATCGTTGTTTTAGGAGTGTTCTCATGCCAGGACTTTTGCCAGACATTGATCCTGATGGCCTGCTTGAATTTTCGGTGGTTTACACCGACCGCGCGCTTAATCACATGTCAAAGCGCTTTCAGGGAGTTATGTGTGAGATTTCGGGCATGCTCAAGGAGGTCTATGCCGCACACTCCAGCATTCTGGTTCCAGGAAGCGGCACATTTGGCATGGAAGCGGTGGCCAGGCAGTTTGCGACAGACAAAAAAGTCATGGTGATTCGCAACGGCTGGTTTAGCTATCGTTGGTCGCAAATCTTCGAGATGGGAAAAATTCCAGCGCAGACGGTCGTGGTTAAAGCGAGGCCGCTTGAGCAGGGCTCACAGGCTGCCTGGGCACCGTGCCCGATTGAGGAGGTCGAGGCCTTAATTGCGAGTGAAAAGCCCGCCGTTGTCTTTGCTCCTCACGTCGAAACCTCGGCGGGAATGATCCTTCCGAATGATTATCTTTCCCGGGTTGCGAGTGCCGCTCATGCAGCCGGTGGCTTATTTGTGTTGGACTGCATTGCATCGGGCGCCATCTGGGTTGACATGCGGGCCACAGGGGTGGATGTGCTCATTAGCGCGCCGCAAAAGGGCTGGAGCAGCTCGCCTTGCTGTGCCATGGTTATGCTCAGTGAGCGCGCCCGAAAGGCGATTGAGCAAACCGCTAGCACGAGCTACGCCTGTGACTTGAAAAAATGGCTACAGGTCATGGAAACCTACGAGTCGGGCAGCCATGTTTATCACACGACCATGCCAACCGATGCTCTCGTGCGGCTTTATGAAACCATGAAAGAGACCCGCGACTATGGCTTCGATAGGGTCTGTCGGGAGCAAACAGAGCTCGGGGCTCGGGTGCGGGCCTTGTTGGAGTCGAGAGGCTATCCCAGCGTGGCCGCCAAGGGTTTTCAGGCCCCGGGCGTGGTGGTGAGCTACACGCGCGACCCAGAGATTCAGAGCAGTAAAAAATTCCTTTCCCTTGGCCTTCAGGTGGCGGCAGGGGTGCCCCTTCAGTGCGATGAGCCAAGGGATTTCATGACCTTTCGGATTGGCTTATTTGGGCTGGAAAAGCTGCATAATCCCGACCGAAGTCTTGGGCATATCGCCCAGGCGCTTGATCAGATTGGCCAGCCTGCCTGATTGAACTCTGAACCCTCAGGCGGGTCTTAGGCTTCTACTTGTTTTTACTTTCCGAAAGGAACGCTCGATCTTATGAAACGGATCTTTTTATTTCTTCTGACCAACATCGCGGTGATGGCGGTGCTGGCCGTAGTCATTTCGGTATTCGGCCTTGGCCAAGTGCTTGATCAGTCAGGCGTTGGCCTTGACCTTGGCGCCTTGCTGGTGCTTTCTGCTGTCGTGGGCATGACGGGCTCTTTCATCTCGCTGGCAATGTCCAAGTTCATGGCCAAGCAAATGACGGGCTGCCGCGTCATTGAAACCCCCCGCACAGAGATGGAGCAGTGGCTCTACACCACCGTGCAAAAGCAGGCCGAGGCGGCTGGCATCGGCATGCCCGAAGTGGCGATCTACGACGCGCCCGACATGAACGCCTTTGCCACGGGCATGTCCCGCAATAACGCGCTAGTTGCCGTGAGCACAGGCTTGTTGCGCGGAATGACCCGCGATGAAGCCGAGGCCGTATTGGCCCACGAAGTAAGCCATGTTGCCAATGGCGACATGATCACGCTCGCCCTGATTCAAGGCGTAGTCAACACCTTTGTGTTTTTCCTGTCTCGGGTCATCGGCCATCTCGTCGACCGCGTGGTCTTTAAGACCGAGCGGGGCCATGGACCAGCCTACTGGGTCACGGCCATCATCGCGCAGATTGTGTTGGGCATTCTGGCGAGTGCAATCGTCATGTGGTTTAGCCGTCAGCGGGAATTCCGGGCTGATGCCGGCGGGGCCGATCTTGCTGGCCGCCAGAAAATGATCTCAGCGCTCAAGCGCCTTCAGCAGTCGATCAACCAGCCCCACCTCCCAGAACAGCTGGAGGCTTTCGGCATTTCGGGCGGCATGGCCAGTGGCTTTAAAAAGCTGTTCATGAGCCATCCGCCGCTTGATGAGCGCATTCAGATGTTGGAGCAGGCCCGCTGAACAGGGCTTTTGGTTAAAAAAACGGGCCCTTGAGGCCCGTTTTTCTTAGTCCCGATCGAAGGGCACTAGCACGATTGGAATGTTGGTCTTTACCGTCACTTTGTGGGCCACTGAGCCCAGCAAAAGCTCATCAATGACGCTGTGGCCTCGTGAGCCCATGACGATCATGTCTGCTTTTACCGCTGCTGCCGAGTCAAGGATTACCTTCGCAGGCTCACCTTCAACGGCTTTGGCGCTAGCCAAATACTTGTAAACCTCATATTCGGGATGGGCGAGGTCGAAGGTCTTGATCCGTCGGTTTAAAAGCTCTTCGCCTTGTTTGTCGAACTCGGTGGGAAGCTCGTCTTCATCATCAAGCAGGTCTGCCGGTATCTTCATTCCCGGGCGCAGCACCGTAAGTGCATGGAGTTGGGCCTGGAATTTCTGAGCAAGTCCTACGGCATGCCGAAAAACTATCGGAGATTTTGGCGACAGATCCGAGGCGTACAAAACTGATTTGATGGCGTAAAGCATTGGGCCTCCGCAAATGTGAAGGCTTTGATTCTATGGGAATTTATGCGGTTTTAATGCTGCGGGCGCACAGGGTCTCCCGCTTTAGAGTGCCCGTTCCTTATAGGTCGTAAACCGCAGGGCGGTACCCTCAGATTCGATTCGTTCCCAGACAACGTCCTTCTCTTTCTGGGTCAGGATCACCCAATTGGTAACCTCCTCAAAGGTTCGGCCGCAGCCTCTGCAGACATCATCGCCCTGGGCCGTAGAGCAGATTGCAATGCAAGGGGTGTCGGGTCGGGATGAATTCATGAAGTCAGGATCTTGCCTAATTTTGCTTTTTTTCGCTACACGCCTGCTAGAATCGCGTCAGTTTGTTTTTGATTAACCATCTGGAGAGCTCATGGCAACGAAGAAATCCAAAGCCGCCAAGGCGAAAAAACCTGCTAAGAAAACCGCAGCAAAAAAACCTGTAGCCGCCAAGTCGGCAGCATCAAAGCCCGTTAAATCGGTTTTGAACAAGAGCGCGTTGGTTGCGCATTTGGCAGGTGCCACTGGGCTTGAGGCCAAGTCGGTCAAGGCTGTTTTGGCTGCCCTTGAAGAAACCACCCTTTCCGCCATGAGCAAAAAAGGCGCCGGAGAGTTCACGCTTCCAGGCCTCATGAAAGTGGTGGCGCAGAAGGTGCCTGCCAAGCCCAAGCGCTTTGGTAAAAACCCCTTCACGGGCGAAGAGCAGTGGTTTGCCGCCAAGCCTGCAACGGTGAAGGTGAAGATCCGGGCCCTGAAAAAGCTCAAAGACGCAGTGCTGTAGTCCTGTCTGCAAGAGGCTTTAAAAAGGACACCGAGCAGGTGTCCTTTTTGTTTTATTGCGAAAGATAAGATAGCGGACATGCGCGCGCTTCGATTTTCGATCTGCCTAATCGCAGCCACTTTGGTGACTGCATGCTCTGGTGAGACATCCACAACAGAGCAGTCTGCACTTGTTCGCGCATTCATCGTTGGCGAGCCTGTTGTTTCAGAAAGCCAGGCAATCGTTGAGGGTGCCATCCCGGCTCGGACGAATCCGGGCCAAGCGATTGCAGAGGTAGCGGGCGAGGTTTTGGAAATTCTTGTTTCGGCCGGAGACCGGGTCAATGCAGGGCAGGCCTTGGTGCGCATTGATCCGCGTGATATTCGTCTTGCCGATTCTTCTGCCAGAGTTCAAGCGCAGGCTGCACGGGCAGAGCTTGGGGCCGCAGAGGCAGATTTCTTGCGATTCACAGAGCTAAAAGAAAAGCGCTTTATCTCTCAGGCGGAGTGGGAGCGTCGACGTGCAGCGCTTGAGTTATCGCGCGCCCGGTTTGAGGCAACGCTTGACCAACTCGGTGTTGCCAGCAGCCGTGCCCTGCAGTCAGCCAGAGTCGAGTCGGTGGATGTGAGGGTCCGGGACCCGGTTTTCGCGGGCCAGGTGCTTGTACGGCTCGCTCCCGATCGCCCTGCATATTCGGCGCACTCCACTCCCAGTCGGCCAAGGGGTGCAGGCCTCGTCATTCCAATTACTGCGGTGATTGATGGTCAGGCAGTGATGAAGGTGGTTACGGTTGGCCAAGATCGTTTTGAGGTGCAGCGGCAGCCTGTGCGTCTCGGGGCCGTGAGAGACCGTGAAGTGCAGGTTTTGGAAGGCCTTGATCCGGGTGATCGGATCGTGGCGGTGGGAGCTCACCTTCTGACATCCGGACAGTCGGTTCGGGTGATGCAGCCCCGGGGGCGTTGATGCGTTTTAATTTGTCGCGTTGGGCCCTCGAGCACCCGGCGTTGATTCGCTACCTCATGGTCTCCCTCATGGTGCTCGGCTTTTCGAGCTACCTCACTCTTGGGCAAGACGAGGACCCTCCGTTTTATTTTCGTGCCATGGTTGTGCAGGCCGATTGGCCGGGGGCAAGCGCGAGTCAGATGGCTGATCAGGTCACCGATCGGCTAGAGCGGATTTTGCAAGATGTCCCCAATGCTTTCCGTATCCGCAGCTTTACCAAGCCGGGTCACACCACGGTGATTTTTGAGCTGAGAGACGACTTTGATCCCCAGGAAGTGCCCGATCGCTTTTACACTGCGCGAAAAAAAATGATGGATATGGCCCACACCTTGCCTCAAGGTGTTGAAGGCCCGTATTTCAACGATGAGTTTGGCGACACTTTCGGAGTGATCTACGCGCTCTCTGCGCCGGGCTATCGCCAGTCGGACATTACCGATCTCACACGAGAAATTCGTGGCCGCCTGCTTCGGGTTCCCGACGTTGGAAAGGTGGAAATTTTCGGCCTGCAACAAGAGCGCGTATTTCTCGAGCTTTCAAAACGCGAGCTTGCCCGCTATGGTCTGAGCGCTCCGCAAGTTGCGCAACAGATCAATCAGCAAAATGCGGTGGTTGATGCGGGGTATCTGCAAACAGACTCTTTTGAGATTCCACTTCGTGTGATGGGGCAGTTCGGAAGCATTGATGCGCTTGCAAGCATGCCCATCCGAGCCGGCAATCAAGTTTTGCGCCTTGGCGATATTGCAGTGATTCGTCGAGCGTTGGTGGATCCGCCCCAGCCCAAGCTTCGCTTTAACGGCGAAGATGCCGTTGGGCTTGGAATTTCCATGCAAAAAGGCGGCGACATTGTGGCGCTGGGCAAAGCCCTTGAGCTTGCTGTCAAGGAAGTGAGGGCGGGCCTTCCACTCGGAGCCAAGCTGCAGCAGGTGCAAGACCAGTCAGCTGTCGTAGCAAGCTCTGTCAACGAGTTTTTAAAAGTATTGGCTGAGGCCGTGGCAGTGGTGTTGGGTGTAAGTCTCTTAGCGTTAGGCCTTCATCGAAGGCCTTGGCGGCTTGACCCACGACCCGGCCTGATTGTTGCGATCAGCATTCCACTGGTCTTGGCAGTCACTTTTCTGATCATGAAGCTTTGGGGCGTGGGCATTCACAAGATATCGCTTGGCTCTCTGATCATCGCGTTAGGGCTGCTCGTTGACGATGCAATCATTGTGGTTGAGATGATGGTGCGCAAGCTCGAAGAAGGGCTGGATCGGGTGAGTGCAGCAAGTGCTGCTTTCGAGCTTACGGCTATTCCCATGTTGACAGGAACGCTAATTACCGCGGTGGGGTTTTTGCCCATCGGCCTTGCGAAATCCGCGGTGGGCGAATATACATTTGCCATCTTCGCCGTTACTGCTGCAGCACTTCTGATCTCCTGGGTAGTTTCGATTGTCTTCGTGCCCTTTCTAGGGGTTTGGCTTTTAAAGCAGCAGGCCACACCGGGCCACCTGCATGACCACGATTTCTCATCCTCGGGTTTTTATGCCGGCTTTAAGCGGTCATTAGAGTGGGCATTGCGTTACCGGAAGTCAGTGATTGGGCTCACGGTTGTGACCTTTGCATTGGGGATTGTCGGAATGTCAAAGGTTGAACAGCAGTTCTTTCCGGACTCGTCGCGGCCAGAGATTTTGGTGGATGTTTTTTTGGCTGAGGGCGCTTCGGCGCAAGCGACAGAATCGGCTGTGCGTTCGCTTGAGGTAGCCGCCTTAAACCAGCCAGGTGTGCAAAGTGTTACGAGCTGGATTGGCTCTGGCGCCCCGCGTTTTTTCATGCCGCTTGACATTATTTTTCCTCAGCCCAATGTTGCACAGTTGATTGTTCTTCCCAGGCCCGATGTTTCTCGTGAGCGTGTGTTTGAGGCCCTCCACAATCAGCTTGCCGACGTTGTGCCCCAGGCCAGAATTCGGTTCAAGCTTTTGCCCAATGGGCCGCCAGTGCCGTATCCGGTACAGATTCGCATGCTCTCTGATCGGCCGGAACTCTTGCTGAAAAATGTTGAAAGCGTTGCTGCTGTCATGCGTGCCCACCCCGACCTTTACGGGCTCAATACCAACTGGAATGAGTCAAGGCCCGTAGCGCAGATCAACTTGGATTTGGCGCGCGCCCGCGCGCTGGGTGTACCAACAAATTCAGTTTCGCAAACATTGAAGGCCAGATTTTCTGGTGTTGTAGTGGGCGAGTATCGCGAGGGCGACAAACTGCTGCCCATAGAGATGCGTTTGCCAGCCCAGGAGCGCGACTCACTCACAGACCTAAAAGGCCTTCTCATTCCAACGGCCAATGGGGCTCTTGTTTCTTTGGATAAGGTTGCCGCCGTGAATGTGGTGTGGGAGCCTGGTGTTTTGTGGCGAAAAAACCGCCAGTATGCGCTGACACTGCAGGCTTCGGTGGCCAATGATCGTCAAGGCCCCGCAGTGTCGGCCGAAATCATGAAGGCGTTGATGCCGCTGAAAGATTCTCTTTCGCCTGGAGTTCGCATTGAAGAGGGAGGCGAAGCCGAGGAGAGCAGCAGGGGCCAGGCGTCGATCATCGCAGGCTTGCCGGTGATGTTATTCATTATTTTCACCTTGCTCATTCTTCAGCTTCAAAGTACGCCTAAAAGCCTTCTTGTTTTCGCAACCGCGCCATTGGGCATCGCCGGTGTGGCCGGGGCGCTTTTGTTATTTGGCCGGCCGTTTGGTTTTGTGGCGATGCTGGGCTTTATTGCGCTCATGGGAATGATCATGCGCAACTCGGTCATTTTGATCGATCAGATTGAGAAGGAACGGCTTCGGGGAATCACCATCAATGAGGCCATTGTCAGGGCAACGGTATTGCGGTTTCGGCCGATATGTCTCACGGCGGCCGCGGCCGTGCTTGCCATGATTCCGCTGCAGGCAAGCGTATTTTGGGCGCCAATGGCAACTGCCATTATGGGAGGATTGATTGTGGCGACCTTCTTGACGCTTTATTCACTGCCAGCGCTTTATGCCTTGGTTTACAAGAACTCGGATAAACGCCATCAACTTTAATTGGAGCCCTTCAATGCGACACGCTCTAGCATTAACGAATCTTAATCAGCTGTTTTCTGGCGCTCATACTGCACATGCCTTTGTGCCACATGCCATCTCTGATGAAGAGTTGCAGCTGCTTTATGACACGATGAAGTGGGGGCCGACTGCATTTAATACCTGTCCCGCACGCTTTGTTTTTTTACGTAGTGTTGATGCAAAAAAGCGGCTGATCCCCGCCCTGTCGCCGGGCAATATCCCGCAGGTGGAGTCGGCATCAGTTACCGTGATTGTTGCGTACGATCGTGAGTTTTATCATCAGTTACCAAAGCTTTTCCCTGCCTATGACGCCAAGCCAATCTTCGAGGGCCATGAGGCGGTTGCGCAGGAGGCCGCTTTCAGAAACAGCACACTGCAGGGCGCCTATTTGCTGATTGCCGCGCGCGCACTAGGGTATGACTGCGGGCCGATGTCAGGGTTTGACGCGCACAAAGTCAATGCAGAGTTTTTCCCAGACGGACGCTATCAAGCGAACTTTTTGCTCAATATCGGGATAGCTGACCCGAAGGGCGTGTATCCGCGCAATCCCCGCCTAACTTTCGATGAGGCAGCAACTATTTTGTAGGCAAATGCGCTGCTTGGTGCTTTCTTTCGGAGAGACTTTCCCTGTTGCCTTGAATACGATCCCAAAGCCAAGGCAGCCCTGTTTTAAGGTCAGGCCTGACACCGACGCGCTGAGATGTCTCCTGCATAAGCCCGTTGGCATCACCGATGTCAAACCGGAATGAATAGTAGGGCTCGAGTCCTAGCCGAAGATCGGTAATGAAAAGTCGGCCCTCGCTTTCTTCCATGTTGAAAAATCCGTGGCTAAACGCAGCGATTGTTGCAACATCCGCTCTATTTTTATGCCGCTCAATCAGTGCGCTGTTGCGCGGGTAGGCCTTCCAAGAAAAGCGGGGCTCGGGATCGAACAGTGAATACCACCCCTCGTAATAAACATCAGGAGTAATCACAACCGCTCGCCATAAAAAGGTGTTCAAGGGCGCCGCGGTGACTAACAGATTTAGAGTCTCGTTCGCGACTGGGGGGTGTTGTCGAGCGATCTGGGTGGCGTATTGATGGGCTCCCAGACTCCAGGCAATGTAGGCGGTGCTGAGCATGAGTCCGGCTGTATTCCATCTCCAGCGCGGTATTCGGCCAATCACCGTGCCGAGTATGCCGATTAGCAGCGGAATCGTGTAGAGCGGATCGATGACAAAAAGACTGCCGATACCGAATGGATAATCGCTAAATGGCTGTGCAAGCTGTGTGCCATAGATGGTGAGCAGGTCAATACCAACGTGGGTCATGAAGACAAGCCACACGGCAAGGCACCAACGCAGCAACAACTTAAGTTCGCCCTGAAGCCTGCAGATCAAAGCACCGACAAAGGGTGAGGCAAGCGTTAGGTAAAAAAGCCCGTGGGTCTCGGCGCGGTGTCGAACCATGTTGGAGATGGCATCGCCGAAATCAATGAAGGCATCGAGATCGGGCAGGGTGCCAACCATTCCGCCGATCAAGACGATTTTCCAAGCAGCATGGCGCTGTACGCTTTTTCGGCCGACGGTTGCAAGCGCAACGCTAGCACCGAGAGCAAACTGGGTAACGGAATCCATAAGGGATTGATTAAGGAAGCTTTACTTTTGGCATGCGATCCAAAATGATAAAGGCTTGAAGAGCTAGGTAGTCGGACTCCCGGTTTCGATCAAAACGCTTGGGCGATGGCAGTACTGACGCAAGCCAAGCCGCTTGCATAGAATCAAGTTGTGAGGCCGAAATACCGAAGTAGTGCTTGGCTGCTGCTTCTATCCCGAATACTCCTACGCCCCACTCTGCAGTATTCAAATAGAGCTCGAGAATGCGCTGCTTACTCAATGTAAGCTCCAGCATGCCGGCAATAATCAGCTCTTGGGCTTTGCGCACATAAGTGCGGTCCGAGGACAAAAAAAGATTCTTTGCTAGCTGCATGGTGATCGTGGATCCGCCACGACGGACCTTCCCGCGCTGCATATTTTCCCGCGCCGCTTTTTCGATGGACTCCCAGTCCACGCCATCATGAGAAGCGAAGCCTGCGTCCTCAGCGGCGATGACCGCCCGTTTAGCCTGGGTGGAGATTGATGCGTAAGGCACCCAGTTTTGGCGAATAGTCACGGCAGACTTTTGAGCTGCAAGCCGATTGCGTTCTGCCTCGATAAATGCGGTGGTTTGCGGGTTATTCCATCGAAACCAGACAACCTGCACAAAAATAAACGCTTGATAGGCCATAAACCCCAGCAGTGCCAGGCCAACGGTCCAGCGCAATAACCTCAGAGCCATCGCCTAACCCGTGACCGGTAAGCGTGAAATTCCTGCCCGAATTTCTGCGCTAGCAGTCGCTCCTCAGGAACGATTTGAAAGCGCTTCAGGTAAACACAGAACAAAAAAATGACAAAGAGGCCCAACAACGTTCCAACCCAGAGCGTGACGCCCAGGAGCGCAGTCGCCATGCCAAGATACATTGGGTTACGGGTGTGCCGATAGATCCCCGTTGTGACAAACGACGATGCCCGGTTTGGGTCGAGTGGGTTGACCGAGGTATTTGCGCGCCTAAATTCAATGACCCCCGCCAAAGCAAGTGCACCCCCCGCGAACGCCACCATAATCGCCATGACGCCATCGCCGCGGAATTCAAACGACAGATGGGGAATGACCTTGGCAAGAACTCCTATCGAGGCTGCAGCGGCTAACCATAGTGCTGCTGGCGGAATTTTAAGTTCGAGCTTTAACATTGAATGTTTAGACGGGTTATACAGGCAGTCAACGGCCGGGCGTTATGGCTAACGAAACGCCCGTTGCACGGCTGGCCGCAGCCGCAAAAAGCCACGGTAGCCTAGCTCCAGAATGTTAGGCAGGCCGGGAATGCTGCAAGCCTTCGCAAGCCAATGCCAGCCGGGAAGTTTTTTCCACATCTCTATAAAGCCACGAGCGCCACTAATGAGTTCGCCTTCAGGCGTCTGCACGTGGAATCGAGCGAGCAATGCCTGACGGGGAAGCGGGAGGATTTTGGTTTGATCATCCAGGGAGATGTCGAGCCATTCGATGGCTCCAGCTTTGTCTAGGTTTTTGTAGAGGCCGATTTCTTTGTTGCAAACCGGGCAGCCGCCATCAAAAAACACTCGAAGCCTCTCCGTCATCTGCGGTCATCCTTGTTTGGGTAATTTCTTGGTTCGACAAGCATCGGAGCAGTATTTCACGCTTTCCCAGTTTTTTGCCCAGATCTTGCGCCAGGTCATTTCACGGCCGCAGGCCGCGCAGGGCTTGCTAGGCAGATAACTCTTGTTGCCGCGGAACGATTGAGTTTTCACTGATCGAAAATCTGATGGTGGAGGCGGCCGGGTTCGAACCTATGATCCCCGCCGTATGAAGACATCTGGCGTTTCCGCCCAATACCAGGACCTCGTCATAAGCAGGCCCTGATCGCGTGATGTCGGTTCACGCGACGATAAATTCGAAGGTTCAATTCCTAGGCGCAATTTGAAATTAACGAGATGCGCTTTTACTTTACCCGTGGCCCGTGTAGTTGTTACAAGATCTAAGAGTAGCCTTAACTCATGAGAACAAAAAACGGAGGCACACCCTGGGGCGTAAGTTTTGTAATTATTCAAGGGAATCTGAGCACGAATATTAGGCTTTTGAGAGAAGAGCAAGAGATGTCCCAAATAGGCCTTTCCTACAAATCTGGTGTCGGCCAGCAAGAGTTGAGCAATATCGAAAGAATGGTAGCAAACCCCAGTGTTGAGGTGCTGACAAAAATAGCCGCTGCGCTAGACGTACCACTTTGCCGCCTTTTTCAGAGCTCCGTTTTGTCTATGCCTGACGGGCACTAATCTTAAAAACGGGTTTCGGCTTGGACGTCTACAAACTAAGTCTTTGTCATATTGACGCTCTAAAGCGATGGCATCGGCCCGGACCGTCTAGCAGACCAGAGGTAGTCCACACCTACTGCAGAGTGATAAAAGAGCCGAACGCTTTCACCACGCGAGCAGAGGTCAAGGGGTCTATTAAATTAATATCCACATAAACTGTGGATTTTTTTAATTATTTCACCTATTGAGGATTTAAAGCCTCAGACTGTCTCTCCAGCATAGTGGGTAATGTCTTCTTGCGCGTCAAGGTGAAAGGGTTAAGCCAATGTTGGAGAACTTTTCGAAGCAGATTCGCGATAGCTTGCGCAGAAAGTATGGAAAGATTCCCTCCGCAGCTTTTGTCTCAATCCAGTTTAATCGTCTCGTTGATCCAGATAAGAGCGTATCGGCAGAGTCGACGCGTAGATGGATGCGCGGAAAAACCATGCCGAACCAATATCATATTCAAGCGCTCGCGATCTGGCTGAGTTTGGATATGAATGAAGTGGTAGGGGCCAAATTAGTTTTATCTCAGTGTCTACCTTGCGACAATCTAAGAGCATGTTCCAGAGATGTAATAGATATCGCAGAGTTGGTAAATCAGCTCAGCCCAGAAAAGCGAATGACTCTTATGAACTTTCTCTCATCTCTCGGGCATGTTTAATTTTTATTGCCATTTTTGCGGCGGTATTGGGACCCGCTCATGCGTTGTCGTTTCTCCCGGCATTGACCGAGCCCGTTATGCGGCTGGTCTTTTCCGCGATAGGCTATGAGTTTGCGCCAAGTGGAATTTTCACTGCGGAGCAGGTGCCCGCCATTCGCTTAAAGCTCGCTCACGCTATTGAGCAAAGTCGTTCGCAGGATGGTGTGACGCTAGCACAACATGACGAGTCGAGTCTGGCTGGGGAGTCAAATGCGCAAGACTTCCAGGTCGGGCTTTCTCAGCTTTTTGTCTTTCTGCGATCATAAAGAAGTTTTGGAGCTAGTAGCCATCGCCTGATCACTGAAGGCCGCACGCCAAACAGTTCTTGCGGCAGTAATGTTCAGAGCTGCAATGATTATTCCTACCGTGAAGTCTGGCCACCCCGATGGCCAGAAAAAAGTGATGACTCCGGCGATGATGATTGCAAGATTTGTTAGCGCATCATTGCGTGATGATAAGAAGGCTGCTTTTGTCAGCGAGTCATCGTGGTTGCGGTATCGGCCAAGAATGAAAGCGCAGACAATATTCACGATCAACGCTCCCAAACCAGTAATTGAGAGTATCCATGGCTCTGGGGGTGCGGGATTGCCAAACTTTTGCCAAGCGGTCCAGATGACGGCTGCTGTTGGGATGAGCAAAAGACTGGCGAGAACCATGCCCACAAGCGCACGGTTCTTAAGAGACCAGCCTAAAGCAATAAAAATAAGAATATTAATTGCAGCATCTTCTAGAAAATCCACGCTGTCTGCGTAAAGTGAGACTGAATTGATTCGTTGAGCAACACCAAATTCGACAAAGAAATAGGCGAGATTTGCTACTGCTACAAATATTACAGAGCGACGTAGTCCGATATTGGTCATTCTGGTTTGGAGTGTATTTCCTAGATCAGTCTCGGTAGGTGGATTTTTCGTAAATCATCGATTCAGCAGACACGCTAGATAACCGCTAAAAATGCTGGGATAATGGAACGAGTAACATATCGTGGTCCATTATGTGTTAGCTGCGGAAGTACAAACCACATCCAATGACTACGCTTTTTGTCTTGTGTAAGCTCAGCCTAGACGTCATAGATGGTGTCTTCTTGCGCATCGAGAAACCTTTGTAAATCAGTCAAGCGTATTGGTGAAGGCGTGTGCTCAACGCAGGCCCTCGCGCTGACTGCCATTTTGAAATGAGCAGGGTCTGCTCGCGAACCAAACTTTAGAACCCAATTTTTGTAGCAGACTTTTTTCTCTACTACTTTTTCTTCAGTGTGCTACTGATGAAAACTTTGTAAGTGTTTGAAAACTAGAATGTTTTTTGGTGGACGCGGCAGGGTTCGAACCTACGACCCCCGCCGTGTGAAGGCGGTGCTCTACCACTGAGCTACGCGTCCAATGAGTCAGAGAGACTGTTCTGGAGAGCGTTAAATTTTAGCAGTTCCCGGGCCCAATTTGGCTCGCTGAGACTGGACATTCGCTAAGAGGTTGACGGCGGATGCTAGAAACTTTCAAAGATCCGCCTCCAAGGAAACGCCGATTCGTTCGTTGTTCCGTGAACATAAAGGACAGTGTTTGAACCGGGGTGCATGACGAGTTGCTGGCCCCCGAACCCAAGAAAGCAAAACGAGCCCGCTTTACGTGTACAGTTTGTCCAAATCTGATAACCGTAGGATTTCATGAAAGTCCAATTTGCTGGTATTTGCTCCCGTGTTGCGTCTCGCAGGAAATCGGAAAAGCATCCCGGTTTGTTGAGTTCATCAAGCACATAATGGCCAAGTCGTAGCCAGTCACGAGGCGTAGCGCTAAAACCGAAATAGCCTGCAACTTGCCCCCGGTTGTTAGTGATCCAGGCACCGTTTCTCTCGGCTCCCGCCTCTTGCCAGATTGTCTCTTCGAAGTACTTTGCAAACTTTTTATTTGTTGCAGCTTCAACAATGAGAGCCAGAGCGTTTGTATCGTAGTTGTTGTAGTTGAACTCCCGCCCCGGAGCAGCGCTACGGTCATCGAGCGCTTTCATCATCTCGACGTAATCCGTTCGCAAGTCTTTGGCATAGATTGCCCTATTGACCATGGTATCGCGCTGGTTCTTAAAGCCAGATCCTGCCGATGAATCAGGCCTGAATGCGCCACTTGCCATTCGCAGAAGATCGCGCACCGAAGAGTCACCCCATGATGTTCCGGATAGCCCCTTGACGTATTGGTCGGCTTTGTCATCAATGCTTTTAATTGAGCTATCACAAAGGGCCTTGCCTACCGCTAGGGATACGAGGCTCTTTGAGATGGAGTAGCCCAGAGGGGTTGACAGTGCGCTTGCCTTTCCCGGGAGGTACTTCTCGAGAATTACGAGTCGGTTCTCGCTCATTAACGCGGCACGAGTTCCGGGGATGCTCAGTCGAATCTCTGCCTGCCGATTAAGTTCAGCGATTTTCGGATTGCCAGTAATCTCTTCGGAGCTTTGAAAACGGAGTTCTGAAGCTTTACCCTTTGCCCTTACCGCATCTGTGAGCGTTACTGATCGCCAGCCCTCAGTCATGCCGTCAGAGATACGCTCATCTTGTGATGATGCATACCCCGGAAGCATTAAAAGTAGGGCGAAGGCAATCGAGGCTTCAGAACGACGGGCCATAAAAACCCTCCCTTGTAAATCAGTAACCTGGGATGGGAGGACGGTTTTGGGACGCCTTCTCCTCGTCTTTCTCGCCACATCCGAATAACGCCAAAGCGACTAAGAGTATTGCCGTCAATTTCTTCAGTCCGCCCATTTCCTGCCTCAGATCCCCAGAATTTTCTTTGCTTCGGCCAGCGTGCTCATTGACTCTGAATGCTTGCCTTCTTTGTGGAGCTGCTCGCCTTTTGCCCTCAGCTCTTTTGCCTTTGACATTTGTGCCTCCGTTACCTTTGCGGCGGGCAGCCTTTCATCAATTCTCTTCATCTCACCTGGACATCCGTGGGCAAAGGCCAGTGTCGAGCTCAATGCAAAACAAGCCCCAACGAGTACTTTTTTCATTTTCATTCCTTTCTTAGGTTGCACAGCGATTTCTATTCTTTCTAAGGGAACCTGTCTTTTTCATCGTTACCGCTTGGTGACCATGGGGTTGACGACCGGTTCATAAAGTACGGTACACCAAGAAAAGGAGCAAAGTCGATAAAATTACGGAAGAACCCGTGTTAAGAGCCGGCTTCAAGAGTATTTTTAGGCTCGAAATCGTCGCCAGACCCTCTGAATTCTAGTGAAGACTCCTAGGGTCGGGGAGATCCCTTATCCTCTTACCCATAAATGTGACGAAACAGTTAAGGCGATGAATGAACAATAAGCAAAGAAACATCTTAATTTTTGGCGGCATTGGTGGAATCGGCGGTGCGCTTTCAGATTTGTTGATGGAGCAGGGGCACTCCGTCTATGCCACAACTTCAAGGCTTGAGCGGTCAAAAGAGAGCCACCTGCCTGCTGAGCGTATCCTCCATGTTGACGCCTTAAACCTTGAATCGATTCAGTCAGCCGTGAAAATCGCGAGCGTCAACGGCCTCGACGGGTTAGCTTACTGTGTTGGAACCATCCAACTTAAGCCGCTTGCGCGAACAACGGCTGAAGATCTGTTGCGAGACTTTCAGATCAATACAGTCGGTGCCTTTGTGGCCATCAAAGAAGCTGCTGCTCATCTTGCAAAAAATCGCGGCTCGATAGTTTTATTTTCCTCTATTGCGGCTTCCCGAGGATTCCCGAATCACAGTGCAATCGCCAGCGCGAAAGCGGGTGTTGAGGGCCTGGCGCGCACTCTCGCCGCAGAGCTTGCTCCAAATGTCAGGATAAATGTCATTGCACCAAGCCTGACTGACACGCCTTTAGCGCAGCCGCTCACTCAAAATCCTAAAATGAAAGAAGCAATTGAAGGCATGCATCCGATTCCTCGTCTTGGAACGGCAGAAGAAATGGCCAGGGCAGCCGCGTTCTTGCTCTCCCATGATTCGGGGTGGATGACCGGCCAGACGCTGCATATTGATGGCGGCCGATTTTCTGTGGAAAAACCACGATAGTTGCCTGCGTCACGCGTCATATGTTGCCAAAATGAATAAGAGAGTTGCGGTCATCGGTGCGGGAATGTCGGGCTTAACCTGCGCAAGCCGATTGCGAGAGTTTGGGCATGAAGTTGTAATTTTTGAAAAGAGTCGAGGGGTAAGTGGTCGTATTAGCACCCGGAAGCTCGACAACGGCTATTGCGACCACGGCGCCCAGTACATAACTGCGACATCAGTCGAGTTCAAAGAGGATTTAAGGCGTTGGAAGGCAGAGGGCCTCATTGATCTTTGGAGCCCCCGCCTTCGTGTGATTGGTGACGATAGCTCCGGTGAGCCCTTATCCGTTGATCGTTACGTGGGAACACCGCGAATGACATCGCCTTTAGGCGCTCTTGCTGATCAATTCGATGTGAGGCTCTCTTGGAAGGTGCAAAGCCTAGAGCGACGCCAAGGGGGCTGGGCCCTAAAGGGTGAGGATGGCGCTGTTTTTGAGCAAATTTTTGATGCCGTCATTTTTGCGATTCCTGCGCCACAAGTCTTACAGCTTCTCGGCCCGATTACGCCTTCATGGCTCCAGTTGGCTTTGAGCGCGGAAATGCTTCCCTGTTGGGCGGTGATGGCAACGCTCATCGAAAATCAGGCTATTCCGTTTGATGCTGCTTTCGTCAACACCGGGCCGCTGGCGTGGATCGCGAACAATGCATCAAAGCCTGGCCGTGCGGCGAGCCCAATCTGGACCCTGCATGCAACTGCGGCCTGGACAGCATCACATCTGAACGACGAATCAGAAGAGATCGTAAAGTTTTTGGTTGATGCGTTCCAGAAAATCACGCAATTAAAAGTCGCTGAGGCAATTGCGCATCGTTGGCTTTACGCGAAAGCACAGCCTAAATCTAATCAGGCCTATCTTTGGGATGCAGGGTTGCGTCTCGCAGCCTGCGGCGATTGGCTGTGTAGCGCAAATGTCGAGGGGGCCTGGCGAAGCGGTCAGGCTTGTGCGGAAGGGATAATGCAGGCAGCTAAAGTTTAAATTGCTGTGCTATTCATGCGGCGATGATTGCCCTAACTGGTAGTCTGGATAAAGAGCAAACAAGGAGAACCACATGAGAGGAAACATTCAGTGTTTGGCTGTTTTAATTGCGAGTTTGGTGTCATGGCCAGTCTTGGCATCAAAGGGCGAAACCACCTACAAGGCCGTCTGCGCTGCGTGCCACAGTGCGGGTGTTCTTGGTTCGCCGAAGCTTGGAGATAAAAAAGCATGGGGGCCCCTGATTAAAGAAGGCCAGGAAATTCTCACGGCCCATGGCTATGTTGGCATTCGGGGCATGCCGGCAAAGGGCGGCAAGCCGGACCTGTCAGTAGAGGACTTTGCCTCTGCTTTGGTCTATATCGTCAATAAGTCAGGGGGGCAGTGGGTCGATCCGACCCCAAAGCAACTAGAGATGATCCGCAATGAAATATCCAAGAGGGAAAGAGAGCTTTCCCAAAAGAGCAAGAAAGGCACTTAGATAAAGTCTGTCTAAAGCGAGTCTTTGCCTAAGGCTGCCTTACTGAGCGATCTTTTGCGTTTGGCCAAAATCCAGAGGGAGTTAAGCCCTGTGAGGAGCAAGACTGGCCAAAGAAAGATGCAAATCAGCAGCCAAAAAATCCGGCTATCAAGCGGGTCATTCGCAGCCGAGCTCCCGGGTTTGTATGGGCCTTCGCTGAAAAGGTGGCGGTGACTAAACGATGCGGCGCCCAAAATCGCACCCGCCAGGAAGAAAGTAATTAAGTAGGCGTTCAAATTTGCCTCCGTCGGGAAGAAGTACTCTCAGACACTGTATTCCAGAAATAGCGCCTTGCCAACAAACTTTTTATTGGCTGTCCCTGTAACATTCTCATTTCTTTCGGGATAAGAGATCTTTTTTGTTAATCTGAATAGCCATGGGCTTCCTTCCTCGTTGGTTTAGGCACGTTATTTTGGCATCAATTCTCATGCCAACGGCTGCGTTTGCCATGGGCGTATCGCAGGCGCAAGAACAAATTTTGGTTCAGACGTCGGTCTTGACAAAGCATTTTGAAAATCGCCCGTATCACAACAATAACCAGAGGCTTTTGAATATCGAGTGGATTGCCCCTCGAGGCTATCGCCCCTCCTTCCTCGACACAGAGTCATGGTCTCAAAGCCAACCTTGGATCAGTGAAATTCGATGGCTTGCGGGTGGTGCGGTGTTTAACAATTCATTTTCACAGAGAAGCACCTACCTTTATGGAGGAGGTAGATACGAGTTTGGGCAACGGGACCAAACCCTGGCGTATGCAAAAGTAACGCTGGGCCTTCTTCACGGCTATCGCGGTGAATTCCGGGACAAAATTCCGTTGAATCATCTTGGGGTAGCGCCTGCCATTTTGCCTGCCATCGGCATACAGCATGGTCGGTTGAATGTAGAGATGATCCCTTTTGGCGCTGCCGGCGTCATGCTGAATTTTGGCTTTTACTTCCCCAGATAGGGCTGTTTTTCTGGGCTTTATAGTAGAGTCCCTGCGCAATACTGCTGGAATATCAAATGATCAGCCACCTAGACCACCTGGTCCTTACCACCGCCAACGAAGAGGCCTGCCTTGATTTTTATATCCGCGTTCTCGGTATGCGACTTGAGACATTCATCGGTGGCACCCCGCCGGTAGAGCGAAAGGCTTTCAAGTTTGGCAACCAGAAAATCAACCTTCATATCAAGGGCAAAGAATTTGAGCCAAAGGCCAGTCTCCCAACCCCGGGGTCGGCAGACCTTTGTTTTGTTTCGGATCGTCCCTTAGCCGAAGTGATTGCGCAGTTGAGAGCAAGCAGCTGGCCGATTCTGGAAGGGCCCGTGGCACGCACCGGGGCCGTTGGAAAGATTCAGTCGGTGTATGTGCGTGATCCGGATCAAAATCTCATCGAGATTAGTGAGTATGTGTCGGGGGTGAGTTAATGGATGGGCGCGCTTCAGTAAAAGTTCGTACCCGTTTTGCCCCAAGCCCCACGGGTTATTTGCATGTGGGCGGGGCAAGAACCGCGCTTTATTCTTGGGCTTATGCCCGCAGCCATAGTGGCATCTTCATACTGCGTGTGGAGGACACCGATCTGGAGCGGTCCACGCCCGAAGCCGTTAAGGCCATTCTTGACGGCATGGCATGGCTTGGCCTAAGCGCCGATGAGGGCCCCTTTTATCAAATGCAGCGCATGGATCGCTATCGTGAAGTGATTGCGCAAATGCTTGCGCAAGGCACGGCTTACCACTGCTATGCCAGCCCCCAGGAGCTTGAGCAGATGCGAGAGGAGCAGCGTCTCAGGGGGGCTAAACCTCGCTACGATGGCCGCTGGCGCCCCGAAAACGCATCCAGGAAAAATCTTCAGCCACTGCAAGGGGCCAGGCCTGTCGTGCGTTTTCGTAATCCGGACGTCGGATTAGTGAGCTGGGAAGATGGCGTCAAGGGTCGTATCGCCATCTCCAATGAAGAGCTTGATGATCTGATTATTGCCAGGCCTGACGGCACGCCCACCTATAACTTCTGTGTCGTGGTCGATGATATGGACATGAAGATCACCCATGTGATTCGTGGCGACGATCATGTAAACAATACGCCGCGGCAAATTAATATCTTGAAAGCCCTGGGCGCGGAAATTCCGAACTACGCGCATTTGCCCATGATTCATGGGCCCGATGGGGAAAAGCTCTCAAAGCGCCATGGCGCCGTGTCGGTTATGCAGTACGACGAGGACGGTTATTTGCCGGAGGCACTTTTGAATTACCTCGCGCGTTTGGGCTGGAGCCATGGCGATGATGAGATTTTTTCTATAGGCCAGTTTTGTGAGTGGTTTAGTCTTGAGAGTTGCAGCAAGTCTGCCGCCCAGTTCGATTTTGAAAAGCTTAAATGGCTCAATAACCACTATTTGCGAAACAAGCCAGGATCTGAGCTCGCGGCGCGCATCGTCAATCGTGTCAAGGAGGAGGGCTTTTCGATTGCAAGTGGCCCGCCGCTGCCGTTGGTCTGCGACCTGTTGAAAGACCGCGCAAATACGCTTAACGAGCTTGCGGAGTCTGTGACGATGTTTTATCGCGAGCCACCCCGAGAATCCGCAGAGCTTCGAGAAAAGCTTTCCCCCGAGGTGGCGTCTGCGGTGAGGGCTCTTCTAACAGACCTGCCGCAGTCCTGGCAGCCTGAGGCAATTGCCGCAGCAATCAAATCGGCACTCTCGGGCGCTGGGCTCAAGATGCCTCAGTTAGCCATGCCCCTTCGGCTTATGCTCATGGGCCGCACCGATACGCCATCCATTGACAAGGTGATGGCAGTGCTCGGCCGCGAGGTTGTTGTACGGCGGATTTCGGAGCGGCTGTAGAATTCTCCAATGTCTGGAAACACCTTTGGCCACTTGTTCGCTGTCACTTCCTTTGGGGAATCCCATGGGCCCGCAATCGGCTGTGTGGTGGATGGCTGCCCCCCGGGGTTAGCGCTCTCTGAGGCCGATATTCAGCCCGAACTCGACCGCAGGCGGCCTGGAACCTCGCGCCATGTCACGCAGCGTCAAGAGCCTGATACGGTTGAAATTCTCTCCGGCGTATTTGATGGAAAAACTACGGGCGCGCCAATTGCCTTGTTGATTCGGAATCACGATCAACGAAGCAAAGATTACAGCGATATCAAAGAGACATTCCGGCCGGGCCATGCCGATTACACCTATTGGCACAAGTACGGCATTCGCGACTATCGCGGCGGTGGCCGATCCTCGGCGCGTGAGACTGCAGTGCGCGTTGCAGCTGCTGCAATTGCGAAAAAGTGGCTTAAAGAAAAGTATGGCGTTCAGATTCGTGGCCATATGACGCAGCTTGGCGAGCATGCCATTCGTTTCGAAGATTGGAACGAGATTCCCAACAATGCGTTTTTTGCGGCAAACAAATCACAGATCGCAGACCTTGAAAGCTATATGGATTCGCTGCGCAAGGCCGGTGACTCGTGCGGCGCGCGCATTGAGGTACAGGCTGACCATGTTCCTGTCGGCTGGGGTGAGCCTGTCTACGATCGGCTCGATGCCGATATTGCGTACGCGATGATGGGCATTAATGCTGTGAAGGGTGTAGAAATCGGCGCAGGCTTTGCAAGCGTTGCACAGCGAGGCTCAGTCCATGGGGATGAACTCACCCCTGAAGGCTTTGTCACTAATCATGCAGGCGGCGTGCTTGGTGGTATCTCTACGGGCCAGCCAATCACTGTCTCTATCGCAATCAAGCCCACATCGAGCATTCGCACGCCGCGTCGCTCCATTGATCTTCAAGGCAAGCCCACGGTGGTAGAAACCCATGGCCGTCATGATCCATGTGTCGGCATTCGTGCAACACCAATCGCTGAAGCGATGCTGGCTTTGGTGCTCATTGATCATGCGCTACGCCACCGGGCGCAGAACGCAGATGTGCGAGTGTCAATAGCGCCGATTCCAGGCAGCAACAAGTAGCTTTTCTTTTCACGGGCGAGAACTTTGAAGCCCTCTACAAGGCTTTCCACATTCTTTGGCGCTTACTTTGCCTATGTTGGCTTGTTTGCTCCTTACTTGTCGTTGTGGCTAAGCGGCCGAGGATTTAGCCCCACGGAAATTGGCATCTTGATCTCTCCCATGCAATGGGCCCGCGTGGTGGGCCCGCCCGCCTGGGGCTGGATGGCGGACCACGCCAAGGGGGCTGGAGGGGTGGCCAGGCTTGTTCAGATCTCCGCTTTATTGGCGGCGCTATCGGCCTTGCTTTTGCTGATCGATTTGAGCTTTTGGCCGTTGTTTTTAGCCCTGTGTCTGATGAGTTTTTTCGTAAGTGGCCAAGTACCCATTACCGAATCGATGGCCATGCAGGCAGGACAAGGTAGTTTAAAAGCCTATGGCCGCATGCGAGTTTGGGGCTCAGTGGGATTTATTGTGGCAGTCACAGTTGCGGGGCCTTGGTTTGATCGGGTGGGAATTGCCTGGTTGCCAGCGACCCTGATTGGCATGCTCGTATTGGTTTGGATCGTTACGCTCTGGCTGCCACACCGGGAAGTGCATGATCTTTCTCCGGAGCCTGTAAAAGCCAAGGAGATATTCGGAGACTTGCGAATTCGTTACTTTTTGGCAGCTTCATTTCTCATGCTGCTGGCCCATGCGCCGCTTTATACAATTTTTTCCTTGTGGCTTTTTGAAAAGGGCTTTAGTCGAACTGAAATTGGGTTGCTCTGGGCGCTTGGAGTCGTTGCAGAGATTGTGATGTTTCAGTTTCAACACAAGCTTTTTGACCGCTTTTCAGTTGGCGCTTGCTGGGTGGCCTCTTATGTGATCACTGCGATTCGGTTTCTCATGATTGCATTTTCAGGGGGCTCTTTAATTGTGATTCTTTTGGCGCAGTTGCTGCACGCGGTCACCTTTGGCATTCATCACAGCGCCTCCATGTCTTTAATTAGGCAGTGGTTCCCGCAAAAGGCACAGGCCAGGGGGCAGGCGTTTTACACCATGAGCTCATACGGCCTTGGGGGGTCTGTTGGCGGAATCGCCGCTGGCTGGCTGTGGGATGCGGTCTCGCCTGAGTTCAGTTTTATTGCGGCTGCCATGGCGGCTGCAGCAGGCGCGGGCGTAAGCACCGTGGCGCTCAGAATCCATCGACGCGCGCTTCTTTAGCTCTAGCGCCCGGGGCGGCATAATTACGGGTTTCGCCGCAGACAGGAGACCAATTCCATGGCCGGACGCACCCTTTACGACAAGGTCTTTGACGAGCACGTTGTACATCAAGAAACTGATGGCACATGTTTGATCTATATCGATCGCCACCTTGTGCATGAAGTGACGAGCCCGCAGGCTTTTGAGGGACTCGAGATTGCAGGCCGCCCCCTGTGGAGAAATTCTGCAAACTTGGCCGTGGTGGATCACAACGTGCCCACCACCGATCGCAGCAAAGGCATTAGTGATCCGGTCTCACGACTGCAGGTCGAAACCCTCGATCTCAATGCCAAGAAGTACAACCTCACTTACTTCAATATCAGCGACAAGCGCCAGGGTATTGTTCATGTGATTGGCCCTGAGCAGGGCGCGACGTTACCGGGCATGACTGTTGTATGCGGCGATTCACATACCAGCACGCATGGGGCTTTTGCCTGCCTAGCCCATGGCATTGGCACTTCCGAGGTCGAGCATGTATTGGCAACGCAGTGCTTACTTCAGAAAAAAGCCAAGCGCATGTTAGTCAAGGTGGAGGGCCAGCTACCCACGGGGGTGACGGCAAAAGACATTGTGCTTGCGGTGATTGGCAAGATCGGCACAGCAGGTGGCACGGGCTACGCAATTGAATTTGGCGGAAGCGCAATTCGCAGCCTGTCGATGGAAGGCCG
Organism: uncultured Burkholderiaceae bacterium; assembly: GCA_964582195.1. Taxonomy (GTDB): domain Bacteria; phylum Pseudomonadota; class Gammaproteobacteria; order Burkholderiales; family Burkholderiaceae_A; genus Lacustribacter. Next base: position 272,883 of record CAZOQN010000002.1, read on the forward strand.
CATGACGATTTGCAACATGGCTATTGAAGCCGGCGCGCGTGCCGGCATGGTGGCTGTCGACGACAAGACGATTGAGTATGTCAAAGATCGTCCGTTGGCACCCAAGGGCGCAGACTGGGAGAAGGCCTTGGCCTACTGGAAAACGCTTCACACCGATGCCGATGCCGTGTTCGACAAAGTCGTTGAGCTCAATGCGGCAGACATTGAGCCCCAGGTTACCTGGGGCACATCGCCTGAAATGGTGCTGCCCGTTGGCGCTAAAGTGCCTGATCCCGCCAAGGAGGCCGATACCTCACGCCGCGAGAACATGGAGCGCGCCTTGGCGTATATGGCCCTTTCACCGAACACACCTCTGCAGGAAATCAAGATCGACAAAGTGTTCATCGGCTCTTGCACCAACTCGCGCATTGAAGATCTGCGTGCCGCAGCCTCGGTCATTAAGGGCCGCAAAAAAGCCGGCAACGTGAAGGTTGCGATGGTGGTGCCAGGCTCTGGCCTGGTCAAGGCGCAGGCCGAGGCCGAAGGCTTAGATAGGATCTTTAAGGAAGCAGGGTTTGAGTGGCGTGAGCCCGGCTGCTCAATGTGCCTGGGCATGAATGACGATCGCCTATCGGCAGGCGAACGCAGTGCCTCGACTTCAAACCGTAATTTCGAAGGGCGCCAGGGTGCAGGGGGCAGAACCCACTTGGTTTCCCCTGCAATGGCTGCAGCCGCTGCACTGGCTGGCCACTTTGTCGATGTTCGCAAGTTTTAAGCAAGCAGCCAAAGGACACTCATGAGACCTTTAAAACAACATCAAGGCTTGGTTGCGCCCATGGATCGCGCCAATGTCGATACCGATGCCATCATTCCCAAGCAGTTTTTGAAGTCAATTAAGCGCAGCGGCTTTGGCCCGAATCTGTTTGACGCCTGGCGTTATGAAGATGAGGGCCAGCCCGGAGTCGATTGCAGCACCCGGCCTTTGAAAAAAGACTTTGTGTTGAATCTTCCACGTTTCAAGGGCGCGAGTATTCTCCTGGCTCGTCGCAACTTTGGCTGTGGCTCAAGCCGCGAGCACGCCCCTTGGGCTTTGGAAGACTTTGGCTTTCGGGTGCTCGTTGCCCCGTCTTATGCCGATATTTTTTACAACAACTGCTTTAAAAATGGCTTGTTGCCAATCGTCCTCTCGGAAGAAGATGTCGATCAGCTTTTCCGCATGATTACCCAGAAGGAAGGTTTTGAGCTCAAGATAGACCTCGAAGCTCAAACGGTGTCGACTGTCGATGCAAGCTTTCTGCGCAAATTCGATGTCGAGCCCTTTCGAAAGCATTGCTTGATCAATGGCCTTGATGATATTGGCCTGACTTTGCAGCATGCCGACAAGATCAAGGCCTTCGAGGCCAAGCGCTTGGCGGAAAAGCCTTGGCTTGGCACCGACCCTCACCAATTGGATCGCGTCGGATCCGCTGGGCCCTTGCGATGACAAGTAAAACGCTCAATATCGCAGTCCTCCCAGGCGACGGAATCGGCCCTGAAATCACTCATGAAGCAGTGCGGGTCTTGAAGCGTCTTTCTGAACAAGGGCATTTCAAGCTAACAATGCAAGAGGCACCCGTGGGTGGGGCAGGCTATCGTGCGAGTGGCCACCCGTTGCCAGCGGCCACGCTGTCTCTTGCGAAATCAGCCGATGCGATTTTGTTTGGATCGGTGGGCGACTTTAGCCTGGATACTTTGCCCCGCGAGCTTCGGCCTGAGCAGGCCATTCTGGGTCTGCGCAAGGAGCTGGACCTTTTTGCGAATCTGCGGCCAGCCATGATTTATCCAGAGCTTGCAGGCGCATCCACATTAAAGCCCGAAGTTGTGTCGGGCATGGATCTTATGATTATTCGCGAGCTCACCGGCGACATTTACTTTGGCCAGCCCCGCGGCATTCGTGTTTTGGAAAACGGCGAGCGTGAGGGTTTCGACACCATGCGTTACAGCGAAAGCGAGATTCGCCGCATTGGCCATGTGGCGTTTCAAGCGGCTCAAAAGCGCAGCAAAAAACTCTGCTCAGTTGATAAAGCCAACGTCTTGGAAACTACACAGTTATGGCGTGATGTTATGACTGAGCTGGGCAAGCACTACCCCGATGTCACGCTCACGCACATGTATGTTGATAACGCCGCAATGCAATTGTTGAAAAACCCAAAGCAATTCGATGTGATGGTGACCGGCAATATGTTTGGCGATATTTTGTCGGATGAGGCCTCTATGCTCACGGGCTCTATCGGCATGCTGCCCTCAGCTTCGCTTGATGCCAACAACAAGGGGCTCTATGAGCCCATTCATGGCTCAGCGCCCGATATCGCAGGCCAAAATCTGGCCAATCCTTTAGCCACTATTTTGTCGGCGGCCATGATGCTGCGCTATACCTTTGGTCTTGCGCAGGCCGCTGACTTGATTGAGGCAGCCGTGCGTAAAACCCTTGCAAGCGGCGTTGCGACAGGTGATATTTACCGAGACGGCTGTAAGCGGGCAGGCACTCGGGAAATGGGTGATGCTGTTTTAAGCAATCTATAAGAAGAGATGAACATGAAGAAAGTTGGCTTTGTAGGGTGGCGGGGAATGGTGGGTTCGGTGCTCATGCAACGCATGCAGCAGGAAAATGATTTCGCCAATATTGAGCCCGTTTTTTTCAGCACCTCAAATGCGGGGGGTGCAGCGCCTTCGTTTACAAAATCAAATGAACCCTTGAAGTCGGCAACCGATATCAATGCGCTCAAAGCCATGGAGATTGTGGTCACCTGCCAAGGCGGTGATTACACCAAAGAGGTTTTTCCGAAATTGCGCGCTGCGGGCTGGAATGGGCACTGGATTGATGCGGCTTCGGCTCTGCGTATGGAAAAAGACGCAGTGATTATTCTGGATCCGGTCAATCGTCATGTCATTGACCAGGCGTTGGCCTCGGGGGGCAAGAACTGGATTGGCGGTAACTGTACGGTGAGTCTCATGCTCATGGCCATGGGCGGATTGTTTCAACACCAGCTTGTTGAGTGGATTAGCGCCATGACCTATCAGGCGGCTTCCGGCGCGGGCGCCCAGAATATGCGCGATCTGATTTCACAGATGGGCCGTTTGCACGCTGTGGTCGAAAAAGAGCTGGCCGACCCCGCCTCTGCAATTTTGGAAATTGACCGTAAGATCACCGACACTTTACGTGCGGGAAGCGGCGCAGGTTTGCCAGTAGAAAATTTCCGCGGTGTTCCTTTGGCGGGCAGTCTCATCCCCTGGATTGATGTGCCAGTGGATCACGGCCAAAGCAAAGAGGAGTGGAAGGGCGGCTCCGAGGCCAACAAGATTTTGGGCCTTCCGCCATTTCGCTCAGCCGGATCTATCCCAATCGATGGGCTATGCGTGCGCATTGGCGCCATGCGCTGCCACTCCCAGGCCTTGACAGTGAAGCTTAAGAAAGATGTTCCGCTTGATGAAATTACCGACATGCTGGCCAAGGCCAACGACTGGGTGCGTGTCATTCCGAATGAGCGCGAGCGATCTGAGCGTGAGCTCACGCCAACCGCAGTAAGCGGCACGCTCACAGTGCCTATCGGTCGATTGCACAAGATGGCGATGGGCCCGGATTACCTCGCAGCGTTTACTGTGGGAGATCAATTGCTTTGGGGTGCGGCTGAGCCCTTGCGCCGAATGCTTCGGATCTTAGTGGGGTGATTGCCACGGGGCCTTTTAGCCCCTCGCGGTGACAAAATGAAATGCGCCTAGCCCTCGGACTCGAATACGACGGCACCAACTTCAAGGGCTGGCAAACCCAGCCGGGTGGCAATACCGTTCAAGACCATCTTGAAGCGGCGATTGCCCAGTTCACAACCGAGCATCATGCAACGATTTGTGCGGGTCGAACTGATGCGGGGGTGCATGCCAGGGGCCAGGTCGTGCATTTTGATTCGGAGGTTGATCGCCCAATGTGGAATTGGGTTCGGGGCTTAAATGCGCTGCTTCCCGACGCAATTGCCGTGCGGTGGGCTACGCCCGTGGGCGATGCTTTTCATGCGCGTTATTCAGCGTTGTCCCGTGAATATATTTATCGCATCTATCACTCACCAACTCGATCGCCTTTGGCCGCAAGGTCGGCGACTTGGTTTTATCAGCCGCTTAACATAAATTCCATGTGCGATGCGTCAGCGCTGTTGATCGGCACACACGATTTCAGCGCGTTTCGATCTGCAGAGTGCCAGGCCAAATCGCCCATTCGCACCCTTGAGCACTTCCGAATCGAGCAGCAGGGCTGCATGATTATTTGCTCTTTGCGTGCGAATGCCTTTTTGCATCATATGGTGCGCAATCTCGTGGGGGCCGTGGTCGAAGTGGGAAGAGGGGCCCAGGATGTTCCATGGATTGAGCAGGTTCTGCGCAGTCGGGATCGCGCCCAAGCAGCGCGCACTTTTCCGGCCCAGGGCCTGTGTCTGGAGAAGGTCGAGTACGATTCAAGCTTGTTATGCGTACCCGAGTCAAAATTTGTGGACTGACCCGAGAGCAGGATATCGATGCCGCCGTTGAGGCTGGCGTTGATGCCTTGGGTTTTGTTTTCTACAGCCAAAGCCCGCGCAGCGTTTCAGCCCGCCGTGCCCGTGAGCTCATTCGTCAGGTTCCCGCCTGGGTTTCAACGGTAGGGCTTTTCGTCAATGCCTCTCGCTCGGAGATGTTGGCCATCTCCGACGAGGCAGGCATCTCGCATCTCCAGTTGCATGGCGACGAGCCGCCTGGGGACTGCATTGGCCTGGGCCGGCCCGTGATTAAGGCGATACGGGTCAAGACGGCCCTGCAAGGCGCTGCGGTGTCTGAGGAACTTTCAAGGCTCTCAGACCAGGTTCGGGCCTATGTGGACTGTCAGGCTTTGTTGTTTGATTCTGAGAGCACCGGTTATGGGGGCAGTGGCCAAGCCTTCGATTGGGGCATCTTGGAGGCTTTGCTCGCCCAATTCCCTCTGCGCAAGGCTACCTGGGTGCTCTCTGGGGGGCTAGAATCAGGCTCTGTCGGCAGCGCCATTGCGCGGTTATCGCCCCCCTGTGTTGATGTGAGTAGCGGAGTGGAATCGCTGAAAGATGGCAAGCCATTGAGAGGAATTAAAGATGCCGCAAGAATTGCGTCTTTTGTGGATGCAGTGCGAGCAGCGCAAGCCTAGCCAAAACTAATTGCCATGAAACCGAACGAGCTTCCGATTACTCCTCCTGAATCTGGTCCCTATCACTATCCAGACAATCGAGGACACTTTGGCCCCTACGGGGGGAGTTTTGTGTCGGAAACATTGACCCAGGCCCTCGATGAGCTTCGTCAGGCTTATGCGCATTTCAAAAATGATCCCGAATTTTTGGAAGAGTTTCATCGGGAGCTCAAGCATTTCGTGGGCCGCCCAAGCCCGGTGTATCACGCAAAGCGTTGGTCAGAAATGCTGGGCGGCGCGCAGATTTACTTTAAGCGCGAGGATTTGAATCACACCGGCGCACACAAGGTGAATAACACTATCGGCCAAGCCTTGCTTGCCCGTCGCATGGGCAAGCCGCGAGTGATCGCCGAAACAGGTGCTGGTCAGCATGGCGTTGCTTCCGCCACGGTGGCAGCACGCTTTGGCATGGAGTGTGTGGTGTACATGGGTGCAACTGACGTTGCGCGTCAGGCCGCCAATGTCTATCGCATGAAATTACTGGGCGCCACAGTGGTGCCTGTTGAAAGCGGCTCACGCACTTTGAAAGACGCCCTCAATGAGGCCATGCGTGACTGGGTCACCAATGTTGAAAACACCTACTACATCATCGGCACCGTTGCAGGCCCGCATCCCTACCCGATGATGGTTCGGGATTTTAATTCTGTGGTGGGCAAAGAATGTCTGTGGCAAATGCCTGAGATGATTGGCCGGCAGCCCGACATGATTGTGGCGTGTGTCGGTGGGGGCAGCAATGCCATGGGCGTGTTTTACGACTATCTCAATGTTCCTGGCGTGCAGCTCGTAGGCGTTGAGGCGGGTGGCCATGGCATTGAAACCGGCCAACATGCAGCGACGCTCAGCGCTGGAACCCCGGGAGTGTTACATGGCAATCGCACCTACCTCATGCAAGATGCGGCAGGCCAGATCATTGAAACCCACTCAGTGTCTGCAGGGCTAGACTATCCGGGTGTTGGGCCTGAGCATGCCTGGCTCAAAGATACGGGCCGTGCAAGCTATGTGGCGATTACCGACAGTGAAAGCCTTGAGGCTTTCCACACTTGCTGCCGCATCGAAGGCATTATTCCCGCACTCGAGACAAGCCATGCCCTGGCTTATGCAGCGAAGATCGCGCCTTCGATGCCGAAGGACAAGGTCATTCTTGTGAACCTCTCAGGCCGAGGCGATAAAGACATGCATACCGTTGCTCAGGAAAGCGGCCTTTCCCTCTGACATGTCGCGTATACAGGCCACTTTTGAAAGGCTTAAACGCCAGGGTAAGACAGGCTTGGTGCCTTATGTCACTGTGGGAGACCCTTCGCGCGATTCGGTCGTGAGCCTGATGCATGCCTTAGTTGCGAACGGGGCAGATGTCTTGGAGCTTGGCGTGCCGTTTTCCGACCCGATGGCCGATGGCCCGGTGATTCAGCGCTCAAGCGAGCGGGCCTTGTCTCGGCACGTCACTTTGCAGGATTGCCTGGATTGGGCAGCGGAGTTTCGCAAGACCGACACCTCCACGCCCATTGTGCTGATGGGATACGCCAACCCAATTGAGCGCTATGGGGTTGATGCATTTGTCAACGCCGCAGAAAACGCCGGTATAGACGGCACAATTGTGGTGGACTATCCGCCGGAGGAGTGCGAGCTCTTTAGCAAAGCCCTGCACGCTGCGGGGCTTGATCCGGTCTTTTTGCTTGCTCCCACTTCAACGGAAAAACGCATGCAAGATGTGGCAAGGCTTGGCTCCGGGTATCTGTACTATGTCTCTTTGCGTGGCGTCACAGGTGCTGCACACCTCGATGCCCGCTCGGTCGCAGACCGCGTGGAGCTGATTCGCCGATTCACGAATATGCCGATTGGTGTAGGTTTTGGCATTAGTGATGCACAGTCCGCTACATCGGTGGCCCAATGCGCGGATGCGGTAGTGATTGGCAGTGCCTTGATTCGGCTGATGGAAGATGCGCAGAAAAATGGCGAAGACCCGATTCAAAAAGCGGGCGGGTTTCTAGCCGGAATTCGCAGGGCGCTTGATCAAATGCCTGTAAAGGCATCGAAGGAGGCTGCATGAGCTGGCTTGAAAAAATCCTCCCTCCAAAAATTCAGCGCTCTGATGCCAAGCGTCGCAGCGTGCCTGAAGGCCTGTGGCTGAAGTGCCCCGCCTGCGAGTCTGTTTTGTACCGTGCCGACTTAGAAGGCAATCAGCAAGTCTGCCCAAAGTGCGACCATCATCTGCGCATCCGCGCCCGCGAGCGTCTCGATAAATTACTAGACCCTGAGGGCCGCCATGAGATCGGCCAGGAAGTATTGCCGGTCGATACCCTGAAGTTTAAAGACAGCCGCAAATATCCCGATCGTCTTTCAGAGGCCATGGAGCAAACCGGCGAGACCGATGCCCTTATCGCTATGAGTGGGTCCATTAAGTCGGTGCCGGTCGTTGTGGCCTGTTTTGAATTTGAATTCATGGGCGGCTCTATGGGGTCGGTGGTGGGTGAGCGGTTTGTTCGCGCTGCCGAAGCGGCCTATGCAAGCCGCGTGCCGTTTATCAGTATCGCTGCGAGTGGCGGTGCGCGCATGCAAGAAGGGCTTTTGTCGTTGATGCAAATGGCCCGAACCACAGCGGTGCTTCAGCGGCTCACAAGCGTGAAGCTGCCATACATTTCCATCCTGACAGACCCAACCATGGGCGGCGTTTCGGCAAGCTTTGCATTTCTGGGCGATGTAGTCATTGCGGAGCCCAAAGCGTTGGTGGGCTTTGCAGGCCCCCGGGTCATTGAGCAAACGGTTCGCGAGAAACTGCCGCCAGGGTTCCAGAGGGCAGAGTTTTTGCTTGAAAAAGGAGCAATCGACCGCATCGTTGATCGTCGGAAAATGCGCGATGAGCTGGCCGATTTGCTTACCCTGTTAATGAGACAGCCCTCGCTTTCGAATTGAGCCTAAGTTACTGGCTTGACAAGATTTCTGCGCGCCACCCCAAGGCAATTGATCTTGGGTTGGATCGCGTTTGTCGCGTTGCGCAGCAAATGGGCTTTGTACAAGCGAATCCGGGCATATCGCTGGGCTGCATTTCAATTGTTGTTGGCGGCACCAATGGCAAAGGCTCCACCTGTGGGATGCTGCAATCTATTTTGTTGCGTGCGGGCTATCGGGTTGCAATGTATACCTCGCCACATCTGCTCAAATTCAATGAGCGGCTACGCGTCAACGGCGAGATAGTTACTGATGAGGAATTGATCGCGGCTTTTGAGCGGGTGGATTGTCATTGTGAGCCTGCGTCAGCGGGCAGAGCGGCGCAGTCATTAACTTACTTTGAATTCACGACTCTCGCGATCTTTGACATTATTCGCCGCGCGCAGGTTGATGTCGCAATACTGGAAGTTGGCCTCGGGGGCCGACTTGATGCAGTCAATGTTGTCGATGCAGATTGTTCGGTGCTGGTCTCGGTGGCGATGGATCACCAAGCGTATCTTGGAGATACGCGCGAACAGATCGGTTGGGAGAAGGCGCATATCGCAAGGTCTAGCCGGCCTTTTATTTGTGCAGATCCGGAGCCGCCAGAAGCTGTCGCAAAAGTTGCTCAGAAAATTGGCGCCGATATTTGGCAGCTTGGCGTGGACTTCAACTATCAGGGTGATCGGCAGCAGTGGAGCTGGGCAGGGCGCGGACAGAGGCGAAACGCACTGGCATATCCAGCATTGCGCGGTGTGAATCAATTAATCAATGCATCAGCAGCCCTCGCTGCTTTGGCCGCGTTGCGGGATCGACTCGCGATCCCCGCTTCTGCAGTGCGTGAAGGCTTGGCGCTTGTTGAGGTGCCTGGCCGCTTTCAAGTGCTGCCCGGCCAGCCCGCTGTGGTGCTCGATGTCGCTCACAATCCGCATGCTGCGGCAGTGCTTGCGGCCAATCTTGATCAGATGGGTTTTTTTCCGAACACCATCGCGGTTTGTGGAATTCTCGCTGACAAGGACGCAGAAGCGATATTTTCAAAGATTGGCGATCGCATTGATACCTGGTATCTGGTGACTCTTTCAGGCCCGGATGCTGGCGCAAGGGCGATGTCCGCACAAGCCCTGCAGCAGGTGCTCCTGAACACCTTGCCAAATGCGAAAGCCCGATGCTTTGATAGCCCGAAAGAAGCTTTCGCAGCAGCCAAAGAGCTGGCGCAGGCCAATGATAGAATCGTCGTATTCGGATCCTTCCTCACTGTTGCGCAACTTATGCCCGCAAGCCATGCCAGCTGACCAAGATGCGAAGGGATCAGACCCCATTGCTGAGCACAAGCGTCGCGCACGCTGGCGTTTGTTCGGTGCCATTATTCTTGTTGGGGCTGTAGCAGCAGTTGCACCGATTTTGCTTGAGGATCAAGCGAGGCCGCTCTCGAAAGATTTGTTGATCGAGCTCTCGCCCCGAGCATCTGCCCCGCCGCCAGAGACAAAACCTGCGCCCGAGCCCGCGATTGCGCTAGATTCAAAACCCGTGACGCCCCCGGAACCAAAGCTTTTATTGGAGCCGAAGGCTGGGCAAGAGGAGCTTGCGAAAAAAACAGCACCCTCAGTTGAGTCACCAAAGCTGCAAAAGCCGGCCAATGCCGCGGCAGACTCAGGGAAGAAAGCCCAGGGCTTTATGGTGCAAGTAGGCGCCTACGGCACTATCGAGGCTGCCAATCGAGTGAAGGCAAGGCTTGAGGAATCAGGCCACCGCGTCACCGTGAATACAATAAAGACACCTCAGGGTGCAGAGCGGTATCGAGTTCGAATTGGCCCTTTTGAAACCCGCGATCAGGCACTCGAGGTGAGAGACCGGGCCAAGGCACAAGGCTACGATGCCGCAGTGGTGGCGGCCTCATGACATTTTTATCTGAACTTACCTGGATTGATATCGTAGCGGTGGTGGTGATCGCTGCCTCGGCTTTGCTCTCATTGATACGGGGGTTGGTCAAAGAAGTTGCTTCTTTGGCGGTCTGGGTGGTTGCTTTTGTGGGGGCGAGCCGGCTCTCCCATTACGCAGCTGAGCTTTTGCCCGATTGGCTCTCGCCACCCGTCATGCAAACCATTGGGTTTCTCATTGTGCTCGTGCTGATTCTGCTTGTTGGCAAGCTCGTCACGCTGGCTTTAGAGGAGCTCATCAATGCGGCAGGAGTTGGATTGATTGATCGCACGCTCGGCATGCTTTTTGGCATCGCTCGTGGGGGATTAATCGTGGTGGTGTTGGGCATTCTTGCGGCCATGACCTCGTTGCCGAAGGATTCAGCTTGGCAAAAGGCCAAGACCAAGGGGTTTTTAGAGTTGGGAATTCGTACAGCTGCGCCGTGGTTGCCGCAGGAGATTGAGCAGCGACTACAGATTCCTAAATCGGTTTTAAAAAGCGAGGAAGCCTTGGTATGTGTGGCGTAATTGGAATCGTAGGACACTCCCCGGTCAACCAGTTGCTCTACGATGGCCTGCTGCTATTGCAGCATCGCGGTCAAGATGCTGCAGGCATAGCAACTGCGCAAGGCAAGCGCATACACATGCACCGGGATAATGGCCTGGTACGAGATGTGTTTCGCACGCGCAATATGCGCAACCTTCTTGGCGAGATGGGGATTGGCCATGTCCGTTATCCCACTGCAGGAAATGCGTACAACTCCGAGGAGTCGCAGCCGTTTTATGTCAATGCGCCTTTTGGAATCGTTCTCGGGCATAACGGCAATCTGACCAATGCCGAGGAGCTTGAGGAAGATATGTACCGGCGAGACCGTCGGCATATCAACACAGAGTCTGACTCTGAGGTGTTGCTCAATGTGTTTGCTTTTGAGCTAGAGCGCGCAGTCACCGGCATAATCCTCGATGCCAGCTCGGTTTTTGCCGCAGTTGAAGCCTTGCATCAGCGTGTGCGAGGTGCATATGCCTGCGTTGCCATGATTGCAGGTTTTGGCATCGTGGCATTTCGTGACCCATACGGCATTCGTCCCCTTGTGTTGGGCAAGCACACAGAAGGAGCAGCCGAGGAGTGGATGGTCGCCTCCGAATCAGTGGCGATTCAAGGCCTGGGGTTTCAGACGGTGCGCGATGTAGCTCCAGGGGAATGCGTCATCATCACGCCTGAGGGCGAGGTCTTGTCTAAGATCTGTGCGAAGAACACCCTATTAAATCCCTGCGTTTTTGAGTATGTCTATTTCGCAAGGCCCGATTCTGTGATGGATGGCGTCAGTGTCTACGATGCGCGTTTGCGCATGGGGGAGTCTCTGGCAGACAAAATTCGAAAGCAGTTCCCGAGTGGCTCCATTGACGTGGTCATGCCGATCCCCGATTCAAGCCGTCCCGCTGCCATGCAGCTGGCCATGCGGCTTGGCCTGGAGTATCGAGAGGGCTTTATCAAGAATCGATATATCGGCCGCACCTTCATCATGCCGGGCCAGGCTGCCCGAAAGAAATCCGTGCGCCAAAAACTCAATGCCATCGCCTCGGAGTTCAAAGACAAAAGCGTACTCATTGTTGACGACTCGATCGTCCGAGGCACGACAAGCCAGGAGATCGTTCAAATGGCCCGAGATTCAGGCGCCAAGCGGGTGATCTTTGCCTCGGCTGCCCCCCCTGTCCGTTATCCAAATGTCTATGGCATTGATATGCCGACTCGGGGAGAGCTGATTGCTTTTGGCCGCACCGATGAGGAAATCTGCAGGGCTATTGGGGCCGATGCCTTGATTTATCAGGACATCGAATCCATGAAGCAAGATGTCCGCAGCCTCAACGGCAAGCTTCAGGGCCTGGAAGCCTCCTGCTTTGATGGCCGATATATCACCGGAGATGTCAGCGCCGAGTTGCTCGATATTCTCGAGTCTTCCCGAATCAGCAGTGGCGCAGAGGCCACGCGTCGGCAGTTGGCCTTAAACTTGGCGGATGACAAAGATTAAAAAGCCAAAATCGTCCACCCGCCAAGATCTGGGGTTTGCAACCCGGGCAGTGCGGGCGGGCACGGTACGCTCTGAATTTGGTGAGCACTCTGAGGCCATGTTTTTGACCTCAAGTTTTGTTTTTGACGATGCCGAGCAGGCTGCCCGACGTTTCCAAAACAAAGAGCCGGGAGTGGTCTATTCACGGTTTACCAATCCCTCGGTGCAAATGTTTGAAGAGCGGTTGGCTTCACTTGAGGGCGCCGAGCGCTGTGTCGCGACAAGTTCCGGCATGGCCGCGGTCTTGGCCATGTGCTTAGGTTTTTTAAAGGCGGGGGACCATATCGTCACAACGCCGAGCTTGTTTGGCGCTACGGTTCAACTCTTCGATAACTACCTGGTCAAGTTTGGTGTTGAAGTGACCTATGTTTCGCTGACCGACCCCGCGGCATGGCAGGCGGCCACAAAGCCCAACACAAAGCTTTATTACCTGGAGACGCCTTCTAATCCACTGACCGAGATCGCCGATATTGCAGCCATTTCAAAAATTGCAAAGGTCAAGGGTGTGCTCTTGGTTGTTGACAATTGTTTTTGCACGCCGGCATTGCAACAGCCTTTGGCGTTAGGGGCCGATCTCGTGCTGCACTCTGCAACGAAGTACATTGATGGCCAAGGCCGGGTTCTTGGTGGAGCAATCGCCGGGCCATCCGAGCTTCTTGATCCGATTTACCAGGTGGTACGCACCTGCGGGCCTTCGCTTTCTCCTTTTAATGCCTGGGTGTTGCACAAGGGGCTTGAAACTCTCTCGGTTCGAATGAAAGCCCATAGTGCTTCAGCATTGGATCTGGCCAAGTGGCTTGAAGGCCATCCTAGGGTGGCCCGTGTGCTTTATCCGGCGCTTGCCTCTCACCCTCAGCACTTGCTTGCGATGAAGCAGCAGTCTTCAGGGGGCGCAATTGTCTCATTTGAGGTAAGAGGCGGCAGTGCGGATGAACAGCGTGCCAATGCCTATCGCGTGATCAATAGCGTCGAGGTCATGTCGGTTACTGGCAATTTGGGCGATACGCGTACAACCATCACACACCCCGCTACCACAACCCATGGCCGCATTTCAGAAGAGGCCCGGCAAAAGGCGGGCATTCAGCAGTCCCTTGTTCGCATCGCCGTGGGCCTGGAAGACGTTGAGGATCTCAAGGCAGATCTTGCGCGAGGCCTTGATTCTTGATCCCCACCCCGAGGGTGTGAAGCAGCCGTTGAGGGCCGCGGCAATCCAATGAATCCGCAAGCAGCTCCTTATCGCGACCTTTGTACCGATTGCGGTGTCTCGCGCACCAATGATCCGAAGCGCTGTGCTTACGCATGCCAGTTCATCAAGCCAGACTACCCCGCGATGGAAGCAATCGCACATGGCCGGCCACGTGATACCGGGAAAAATGACGAATTGTTTTTTGGCCCGTATCAACGTCTTTATCGTGCGGCATTAAAGACGCCGCTTGACGGTGCGCAGTGGACTGGCATCACCACCCGAATTGCTGAACGGCTGCTTGAGGAGAATAGGGTCGATGCTGTGATCACCATGGCGCCAGACCCTGCAGACAAATGGAAACCTGTGCCGGTGGTCGTGACTCGTAAGGAAGATTTGACGCAATGCCGAGGCATGCGCATGGGCTATGCGCCGTTGATTTCCCTAGTCGAGCCGGCAATCCAAAAGGGTTATCGGCGCTTAGCTGTCATTGGAATTCCTTGCCAGGTGTATGCATTGCGCGCCCTTGAAGCGGAGCTAGGCTTGGAGAAACTTTATGTCATCGGTACGCCGTGCTCTGACAACACCACTACCGAGCGTTTTCATGAGTTTTTAAAACTGCTCTCCAAGAACCCTGATTCAATCACGTATCTTGAGTTTTGTGCCGACTATCATGTTGAGCTGCGTTTTGAAAATGGCAGCAAAAGGCGAATTCCGTTTTTGATGTTGCCGCTATCTAAGCTGCCACAGGATTTCTTCCCCCTGACTTGCCGCACTTGCGTGGATTACACCAATGCGTTGTCAGACATTACAGTAGGCTATATGGGAGGAGAGGGGCGGCAATGGCTGATTGTTCGCAATGATCGCGGCGCTGAGCTTTTAGAGCTTTTGGGCGATGAGGTGTTGTTATCGGAGCCTGGCAGCAAGGGCAATCGCCGCGGCCCAGTGAAAGGTTTTTTGCAAAATACTATCCGCGCAGCCGGAGGATTGCCGCTTCGGGCCATGCCGAATTTTTTAAGGCCACTGGTGGGCTGGCTCATGCCGAAGATTGGCCCCCGTGGCCTGGAATTTGCCCGCGCTCGTGTGGAAATGAAGGCAGTTGAGACGGTCATTCACCTACGCAGACACGAGCCCAAGCGCATGAAAAGTATGGTGCCTTCCCATGTATGGGAACTGGTCAAACCTTACGGCTTAAAGACTAATGAAAATCCCGAGAATGGATCTGCAAATCGCCGATAAGTGTTTGCAGTAAATCTCCGCGGTCTTCCACCCGCTGCGCCAGAAGGTTACGCACCTGGCCTGGCGCGGCTGGGTCAATATGTTGATCACGTTGCCACACGCCATAGACCAGTACCAGCTGGGAATACAGCACGGCATTGTAAAACCGCTCTAATACATCGGGCCAAATGATTACATTGATCATGCCGGTTTCGTCTTCCAAGGAAACAAACAAGGTGCCATTGGCCGTGCTGGGCCGCTGCCGGTGTGTGACCATGCCGGCAGCACGCGCCAGCTGGCCGTGCCGATAGTTGGCGAGCTCGCGCGCGCTTTTTGCGCCAAGCGCTTGAAGCTGCGGCCGCAATATCTCCAAAGGGTGGCGGCCCAGGGTGAGGCCCAGGCTTGCGTAGTCAGAGATAAGGTCCTGGCCTTCAGTAGGAGGCATGAATTTAATGCCAGGCTCATTGACTCGGGTTGTGCTGAGGAGTTTGGGCAAGGGCTGATAGCCGCTGGTTTGCCAGACTGCCTCGTGTCGATTGCCTGCCAGCGACTTTAATGCCCCTGCGGCTGCCAAGGCATTTAAATCGTCGCGTTTTAGGGCTGCACGTGCTGCAAGATCTTCCACGCTCGCGAAGGGACCATGTGTACTGCGTGCCTGAACAATTGCCCGCATGCCATTTTCTGAAAGGCCGGCAATGCGATTAAGCCCGAGCCGAACCGGAGATCGCTCGTCTCGGCGATCAATAATCTCGTTGTCTTGGCATTCACGCCTTTGATTGAATTCCAAACGGCTCTCTACATGGCTGTATTGCACATCCACCGGCAATACCACCACGCTATTTCGGCGGGCATCTTGCACCAGCTGTGAAGGGGAATAAAACCCGAGCGGCTGTGCATTGAGCAGGGCTGCAAGAAATGCATCGGGGTGGTGGCATTTGATCCAGCAGCTCACATACACCAGCAAGGCAAAGCTTGCAGCATGCGATTCAGGAAATCCGTACTCTCCAAAGCCTTCAATCTGCCGAAACACCCGATCGGCAAACTCTCGGGGGTAGCCACGGGCCAGCATGCCATCAATCACACGGTCGTGAAACTTTTCTAGCCCGCCTTTGCGCCGCCAGGCGGCCATGGATCGGCGCAGCTGATCGGCTTCGCCTGCGCTAAAGCCGGCCGCCAAAATGGCAAGCTGCATAACCTGCTCTTGGAAAATCGGAACGCCTAAAGTGCGCGATAAGGCCTCACGCACCGCAGGGCTTGGGTAATCAACGGGCTCCAAGCCCTGGCGCCTGCGCAGATAAGGGTGCACCATGCCGCCTTGAATGGGGCCGGGCCGAACAATAGCCACTTCAATGACCAAGTCATAAAAACAGCGGGGTTTGAGCCTTGGCAGCATGGACATCTGCGCACGGGATTCAATTTGAAACACGCCGATCGTCTGCGCGGCGCAGATCATGTCGTAGGTTTTTGAATCCTCTGCGGGAATATTCTGCATTTGAAATTCTCGCCCACATTTTTGGCCAATGAATTCCAGCGCACGGCGAATGGCCGAGAGCATGCCTAGTGCCAGCACATCCACCTTTAACAATCCCAGCGCATCAATGTCATCTTTGTCCCACTGAATGACACTGCGATCGGGCATGGCCGCGTGTTCAACAGGCACCAGATCGGAGAGCCTGTGCCTTGCAATGACAAAGCCGCCTACATGCTGGGATAAATGCCGTGGAAAGCCAATCAGCTGATTACACAGATTTGCCCAGCGTTCACGCAGAGGCTGCGGCAACTCTTCTGGCAAGGCGGCATGGTTCACCTTGCGACCATCCCACCATTGGTGGTGTTTGGCCACATTGGCCACAACTTCAGCATCAATGCCCAAGGCCTTGCCCACATCACGAATGGCCGACCGTGGTCGATAGGTAGTGACCGATGCCGCAAGCGCAGCCCGATCTCGGCCGTACTTTTCATAAATGTATTGAATGACTTCTTCGCGCCGCTGATGTTCGAAGTCCACATCGATATCGGGTGGCTCGTTGCGCTCTTTGGAAATGAACCGCTCAAAGAGCATGCTCATGCGATCAGGGTCCACTTCGGTAATGCCCAGGCAATAGCAAACAGCAGAGTTGGCCGCAGACCCCCGGCCTTGGCACAAAATGCCACGGCTGCGTGCAAACGACACGATGTCATAGACCGTTAAGAAATAGGGCTCATAGCGCAGCTCGTGAATTAAGGAAAGTTCATGCTCAATCTGCCTACGCACTTTTTCAGGCAGGCCGTTGGGATAACGATCGGGCGGGAAACGTCTGCGCACACCGTCTTCCGTTAAGTGGCGAAGCCACTGCGTGGGGGTTAATCCTGGCGGAACAATTTCATCGGGGTATTCATAGCGCAGCTCTTCCAAAGAAAACTGGCACTGCTGGGCGATCTCAATGCTGGTAGCCAACATCTCTGGCGGATAAATCCGTGCAAGACGCAAGCGTGTGCGCAGATGTTGTTCGGCGTTAGGCGCAAACTTTTTTCCGCAGCTCGATAAAGGAAGGCCGTGGCGAATCGCTGTGAGTGTGTCGGCTAAAGGCTTGCGAGAACGGCGGTGCATCAAGGCATGGCTGGTGGCCGTAATGGGAATACGATGCAGTGCGCCCAGTGTTTGCAAATGCTCACGCCATAGATGGTCTGTGCCTTGCAGCAGCAAGGCACAGCCCAGATACAGCCGGCTGCCAAACCGGGATTTCAGCCAGCCCGCCTGCTGATGATGCACGGTGGGGCTATCGTGAATGCCGGGCAGCCATATAGCGATGCAATGAGGCAACCCCGACTCAAGATCCTGCCGTTGCAGGCGATACTGGCCTTTTGCTTCACGGCGCCGAGTCGTGGTGATTAATTGGCCAAGCTGTGCATAGCCGATACGCGACTTGGCAAGCACTACCAGTGTTCCGGAAATCTCAGGTGAGACAAACTGCGCGCCGATGATCAAGTGCAGGCCGAGCGACTTGGCCATGACATGGGCCTGCACCACCCCGGCTACTGATGATTCATCGGTAAGCGCTAAGGCTTGATAGCCGAGAGCATGCGCGCGCTCAACCAGCTCTACGGGGTGAGAAGACCCACACAAAAAAGAGTAGTTGCTGCGGCAAACAAGCTCTGCAAATTCCATGGCTTATCAAACTGATTAGCTAAAAAACCCATGCAGATACCAGTCGTGAGCCGGTGTGCGAAACACCCAGAGCAGACTGTTGTCGGATGCGCGGGCAATAAAATAATCGCGCTGTGCCGGGCCTTGGGGTGAGTCATCCCACCAGCCGGCTTCAATGCGTTCGGGCCCCGCTAATAGCTGCAACGGGCCGTGGTAGTTGGGCCGATGTTGAGATACACGCAGTGCAATCGGCGTGTACAAAAGCCATGTAGGCCGATGGGCGATCGTCACCTCTGTATTGGATTGCGTTGCAGGCTTTTCATTTAAGGGCGCCAATCGAGTGGCGTGTTCAGGCCGGTGTTCATCAACAAGCTGTAGCTGTTGCACTTCTTTGGGGCCAAGCCTTGCCTGAAGCCGTTCAATCAAAGCCTGCAAAGCCTGTTGTGAATCGCTGGCGTTTCCCCAGAAATCCGGGGTCGCATGCGGCAGGCTCACGGTTTCGTTTGCAAAAAGACTCACTTCATACACCGGATTCTTTAATGACACCTTTGCGAGCTGCTCGCCAAGCAATCGCATAAAACGCTCCGAATCGCGTGTGGAACCTGCAAAGCGCAAGGTCAGAAGGGTGTGGGGCGGGTCATCGTGATGTAGCTGTATGTCAAGTTCGTGAACACCGCTTTGTCGCACATGTAGCCATGCGCAGAGCTCATGAAAACATTGCGCTAAAACGACTTCAATAGGCGCAGTGTTTTCCGCGCGCATATGTAGCTCGCGCCGTGTTGAAAATGTTTCTGGCGCAGTGATCCATTGCCGAGGCTGTGTAATTCGGTTGTGGGCGGCATCAATGGCTGCCAATAATTCTTTGCCAAAGCGTTTCGTGAGCCCTGCACGCGGAAGGGCCTCGAGCTGGCCGAGTGTGCGAATTCCCATGCGTTCGAGCACGTTTAAGTGAGGCTGCGCTTGCTCGATGACGGCAAGCGGCGTCATTGCGAGGCCTGCCGAGGAGGCGGTGGTAATCTGCTCCTGACAGATTGCTTCGCTGCGCTCGCAATGACGACTTGTCGCCAGCCACCACGCTGCATTCGCACTTGTTGCGCTTGCCATGCGCACCCAATCAGGCGCATGCCACCCAAATGTCTTCCATTGCTCTTCCAATAGTGCAGTTAATCGCGCAGGCCCGCCCCAAAGCCGAAGGCTGGCCTGTACTTCCAACAGCAAGACATCGCGGTTGCGGCCTGCAATTGCAACGCAGGGCGTGAACTTTAACGCCCACTGGCCCATGCGCTGCACGACCTGAGTGAACGATTCAGCGGCGTGCTGGCGAACCGTGGGTGGCAGCGGCTGGCAGTAAGGTGGCCGGTAGCGTTCGGGAATGAGACATGCGATCCACAGCATGGGGAGTGCCTGCCACAATGGCTTCGTGATCTGGAATTGGCCGAAGCCCTGCTCCAGGAATGGGAATGGCGATATCAATGGGCGAAGACATAAACGGCCCGCGCCGTTTGATAATTTGCGCTGCAATTTCAGGATAGCGGCGTGGCAGCAGCAGGATGCGCAGGGGCGCAGGCGATGCATGTTCTTGTACAGCAAATGGCCGGAATGCAAACACTAAGCCTTGTGTGCGTGAGGCTGCTAATTGCAGCCGACGAATCAGCTCGGGCCGCACCAAGCGATCGTGTTCTTCAGTGTCAAGCCAGGTGAGCAGGGCACCGAATTGATCGCTTTTTAAGGATTGTTCTACAGCCCAGAGCCGATCTACAGGCCGCTTTGCCTGCACCAACAAAATTTTTCGATGATCAATGCCCATGGCCTGAAATGCTGGTGCGTAGGGAATGTGCGGTGGGGCTAACAGCACCACATGTTTTCCCGATTGTGTGAGCGTGCGCAGCGTAGGCGCTAAAAACCGCAGCTCGCCAATGCCCAGATCGCGTACTAAAAGCTCAATGAGTGTGCTGCGTGGCCAGCCATTGCCGGGCAGCTCGCGATCAAGCGCGCGAAAGCCGCTGCTCATGCCGGGCGTGGAAGGGGCGAGCTGATCGCCACGCCACATGTTCGTCATTGCGAGGCCCTTCGGGCCGTGGCAATCCAGCGGTGGATCGCTTCGCTGCGCTCGCGATGACGGTGTACTCATTTCCCTACCCGAATCAGGCCGACACTCAAGCCTTCGACTGCAAAGCCTTCATCGTTGGGGCTCACCACAATCGGCTCAAAGTCTGGGTTTTCGGGCAGCAGACTGATTTGCTTGCCTTGTTTGGAAAAACGTTTCACCGTGACTTCATCGTGCAAACGCGCCACCACGATCTGCCCATTGCGTGCTTCGGAAGCGCCGCCAGGAAGTTTTTTCACAGCGAGCAAATCGCCCTCCAAAATGCCTGCATCGCGCATGCTCATGCCGCGGACCTTCAAAAAATAATCGGGCGGCTGGCTGAACAACGCCGGGTCAACGCTGTAGCGTGCTTCAATATTTTCTTGGGCCAAGATGGGCTGGCCTGCAGCGACACGGCCCACAAGCGGAATGCCTTGTTCTTGGAAGCCTTCTTCGCCCATGGGCCCGGTGAGCAGGCGAATGCCGCGCGAGGCGCCTGACGTTAATGCGATGACGCCTTTGCGTGCCAAGGCCCGTAGATGTTCTTCCGCCGCGTTGGGCGATTTGAAGCCCAAGGCGTGGCAGATATCGAGCCGGGTGGGCGGAAAGCCGGTTTCCTGAATATGGCTGCGGATTAAGCCAAGAATTTCTTGTTGCCGGGCGGTGAGTGCTTTCATGCGGGCGCTCCAAATTAAGTACTGAAAAAGTATTCACTGTTTTTATGTACAGTAAACCATTCAGGGATAAACTTCAAGCCCTTCCTGGTTCACGAATTCCAATACGCGCATGTCTGCCGAAAACCCCTCTTTTTTCAAGCAATTACCGGTTTCCGCCTTTGCCATGGTCATGGGCCTCTCGGGCCTGACCCTGCTGTGGGGAAGGGCGGCAAATCTGGGCTGGACCCCCTCGATTTCTTATCCTCTGGCTGCTTTTTTTGCGGGCCTGGTCACCTTAGTGTTTGTGTCCTTTTTGGCGCTTTACATCCGCAAATGGATCGGCAGTCGAAAGCAGGTTTACGAAGAGTGGCAACACCCCGTGAAATCTTCTTTTTTTGCAGCGATTTCGGTCTCGTTTGGCTTGATGGCAGCGGTGGCTTTGGGCGCGTTTGCGCCTCTGGCTGAGCCACTTTGGATTACCGGCGCTGTGTTGCAGGCAATCGCCATGGCCATGATGTTGGGTGCCTGGGTCCATCGGGAGAGCTTGCAGCCGGGCCACGCCTCGCCGCCTTGGTTCATTCCCGCGGTGGGCAATGTGATCATGCCCTTGGCCGGTGTGCGTCTTGGGTTTATTGAAGTGTCCTGGTGGTTTTTCGGCGTGGGCATTGTGTTTTGGATCGTGCTGCTGACTTTAGTGCTACATCGTTTGCTGTTTGTGCAGCCCGCATTGCCCCAGCGCCTGATGCCAACACTGTGCATTTTGTTAGCCCCGCCGGCGGTGTCGTTTTTGTCATGGCTGCAGTTAACGGGGCAGCACCCCGGTGTGGGTGAGCTAAGCCCTGCAGGCCATGTGCTCTACGGCGTCGCATTGTTTTTTGCGATCTTTTTGTTGAGCCAGTTCAGGCGATTTGCGAAGCTGCCGTTTTATTTGTCGTGGTGGGCGTTTTCATTTCCAACCGCGGCGTTTGCAACAGCCACTTTGGTGTATGCGCAGTTCATGCCGACTTGGCCTATGCAGGCTTGGGCGGTGTTGATGCTGGGCTTTGCAACGGTGTTGATTGTGGGCTTGCTGGTGAGAACCGTGATTGCTGTTGCGCGGGCCGAACCGGAGTTTACTGATTGAAGTGGATTGCCGAGCTTGCTCGTAATGATGTCGTTACAGCACAAGCTTTACCGCAAAAACCACAAACAAAATCCCCACTAAACCAGTGCCTGAGGCAGAAAGCCAGGGCCGTTGGCCAACGTGCGCCGACAATCGTGCTCCGCCGAAAATCAATCCCGAAAGGTACAAAAGACTGACGATTTGCACAATCACGCCAAGAATCAAAAATGAGAGTGCAGGGTAGTCATAGGCCGGGTCGACGAACTGCACGAAAAACGACACGACAAACATGATGGCCTTAGGGTTGAGCAGGCTAATAACCAAGGCAGTTTGAAAGGGCCTGTGCAAATCACTGTCTAGTGGCGTGCGCAAAGTGGCGTTGGGGAGCTTTTCAAAATGCTTAGTTGCCACGTTTCTTTCATCGGTTACGGCATTGCGGTTCGCCCAGGTTGCAAAGCCCGAGCGCATCAAGCCAATTCCGAGCCAAGCCAGATAGGCGGCGCCTAAAAGCTTTAAACCAGTAAACACCGCGGGTGAAGCGTACAGCACGGAGGCTGCGCCGGTTGCGGCAGCCAGCATGAGCACGGTGTCGCCTGCAAAAATTCCAAAAGCGCCGCGATAGCCAGCCACGACGCCACGCGTGCTGGCCAGAGTCATGACATACAGAGAGTTGGGCCCTGGCAAGAGCACGATAAAAATCGTGCCCAGCACAAAGGTGGTGATGTCGGTAATGCCGTAGATCAACTGCTTTTATCGCTCCAGAGCACGCCGCCGGTAGCCCAGTCTGTTTTCTTCATGTCGAAAAACAGGATATCGACAGAGTCGGGGTTGCCGCCAAGGGTTTTATTCACGGCCTCCGTTACGGCTTTGGCACAGGCGCGCTTTTGCTCTTCGGTGCGCCCTTCAAACAGCTCAATGCGAATCGTGGGCATTCAAAATCTCCTTTGTTTGAAAACACTATTGCGAAAAATCGGGATCTGTTTTTTGCAAGCCGCGAAGCAAGGCAGGCCACTCATCAAGGCCTTCCTGGGCGTTGTGGGGCCCAACCCATTGCCGGTAGGTGAGCGCCGCAGTAGCCTCATCAATCAGCACGAGCCCACGGCCGCTTGATTGTGCGGTGAGTTGAATTTGCACGGCCCGCTCAAACAGGTGCATTAGGATAAAAGCCTCCGCAACGCTTCTGCCAATCAACAGCACGCCGTGGTTTTCCAAGATTAGGCCGTCAAGGGTACCCAGTGCCCGCACCATACGCTGCTGTTCGTCTTCCTTAAACGCGAGGCCCTCATAGGCGTGCCGGCCAAGCCGCTTATACAAACGCATCGCAGGCTGCGAGCAGGGCAAGAGCTCTTGTTTTGTTGCAGCAAAGGCCTGGGCCCAAAAGGTATGCAGGTGCAAGACGCACACCGCATCGGGCCGGGCTGCATGGACACATCCGTGAATTGAAAATCCGCTGGGGTTGATGGGGGCGTTTGAGCCATCCACCACTTTTCCGCTGACATTTACTTTCACCAGATTCGAGGCGGTGATCTCGGAAAAGCGCAATCCAAAGCGGTTGATTAAATACTCATTGGCTCTGCCGGGCACTGAGGCGGAAATATGCGTCCATACCAGGTCATCCCAGCCACGCTGAGCGGCAAGCCGATAGGCAGCTGCCAAATGCACGCGTTGCTCGTGCTCGGCAAGGTTTTCAATGGCATTCATCGAGGGGCATCTGTTTCAAAAAATTCGGCAATTTGTTGGCCGAATTATCGTAGGAATTCCGGAGGGCGTTTTTTCACCCATTCCACAAACACGGCAATCTCTTCGTGTGACTGCAGGCGCTCCCAGCTGGAGTAGCTTCGCGCAAGCTCTTTTTCAGTGAATACCTGATGAATCTTTTGATGGCAGATTTTATGCACCAGAAATTTCTCCTTGCCGCCTTGTGAGCGTGGCACGAGATGGTGCTCATCAACGCTTGGGCCCGGCAACAGGGGCCGGCCACACAAAGGGCAGGGCTCGGGCGCATCTGAGCTGGGGGGCGGAGGGCCCTGCTGCTCGCCCAAGAGCCGTGCAGCTTTCGTATTTGAGCGCATGGCGCGTTTAATCACCATAAAGAGACCTGCAGGCGCTCCCTCACATGCCCGTGTAATTGGGTCCACCGCCGCCTTCGGGCGTGACCCAGACGATGTTTTGTTTTGGATCTTTGATATCGCAGGTCTTGCAGTGCACGCAGTTTTGGGCGTTGATCTGAAGCCGGGCACCTTCCGCGGGGCCATCGACATTATTGCCATGCGAATCAAGATATTCGTAAACCCCCGCTGGGCAGTAGCGGCTCTCGGGGCCAGCAAACTCTGAAAGATTGACTGACACTGGCACGTTGGCATTTTTCAAAGTCAAATGCACGGGCTGGTTTTCCTCATGCGCTGTGCCTGACAAAAAAACCGAAGACAGCCGATCGAACGTCAGCCTGCCATCGGGCTTTGGATAGGCAATGCGTTCACACTGCGCCGCGGGCTTTAAGTATTCATGATCGGCTTTGCTGTTGTGCAGTGTCCAAGGCGCTTTACCGCCAAAAAGTTTCTGGTCAATGCCGACCAGCAGGGTTCCCATCCACAAGCCTTTCGACATTGCAGGCTTGAAATTACGGGATTTATAGAGCTCTTCTCTGAGCCATGAATTCTCAAACCGCTCGGTGTAGCCCACAGGCTCGGCAGCAGGTGCCTCCTTCGCGAGTTCTTCGGCCACCGCTTCAGCACACAACATGCCGCTTTTCATCGCCGTGTGGCTTCCTTTGATACGCGATGCATTTAAAAACCCCGCATCGCAGCCCAGCAAAGCTCCTCCTGGGAACGTGAACTTGGGCAGGCAGTTGATGCCGCCCGCGGTAATGGCCCGCGCGCCATAACCAATACGTTTGCCGCCTTCGAGATATCTCCGAATCGCAGGATGGGTTTTGAATCGCTGAAACTCTTCAAAGGGTGAAAGCCAAGGGTTGGAATAATTCAAGCCCACCACATAACCAATCGTGACCTGGTTGTTTTCCAAGTGATACATAAAGGAGCCGCCATAGGTCTTGCTATCTAAGGGCCAGCCTGCGGTATGCAGCACCAGGCCAGGTTTGTGCTGCGCTGGGCTAATTTCCCAAAGCTCCTTTATGCCAATGCCATACGACTGCGGATCACGGCCTGCATCGAGATCAAATCGATCAATCAGCTGTCGGCCGAGATGGCCGCGAGACCCTTCCGCAAATAATGTGTAGCGCGCGTGCAGCTCCATGCCGGGCTGAAAGTTTTCTGTGGGCTGGCCGTTTTTGCCCACGCCCATATTGCCGGTGGCAACGCCCTTGACTCGGCCGTCTTCGTGATACAGCACCTCGGCTGCGGCAAACCCGGGGAAAATCTCAACGCCAGCGTTTTCCGCTTGTTGCGCAAGCCAACGCGCCAGGTTTGAAAGGCTAATCATGTAATTGCCGTGATTTTTAAAGCAATCGGGCAGCATCCATTGCGGAAACGCCGTAGCGCTGGTTTCTGACAGCAGTAAAAACTGGTCTTCCGAAACCCGTGTGTTCAAGGGCGCCCCATCGGCCTTCCAATTCGGCAAAAGCTCGGTGATTGCGATGGGATCCATGATGGCGCCGGAAAGGATGTGGGCGCCTGGCTCGGAGCCTTTTTCCAAAACACAAACGCTGATCTCTCGGCCGCTGACAACGGCGAGCTGCTTGAGCCGAATTGCAGCAGAGAGTCCCGCGGGGCCTGCGCCCACGATCACCACATCGTATTCCATCGACTCACGGGCTTGTTCCACGGGAGGACCTCCGTCAAAAACGAATGCTGATGCCGTTACACTATCAGGGTTTAGCCCAGCCTTTTTTGGAGCAGTTCATGAACAAGGTCTTTCCCGACGCCGTCTCCGCCATGCATGATGTGCTGCGCGACGGCCAGACCATCGCAGTCGGGGGTTTCGGCTTATGCGGAATCCCTGAAAGCCTGATTATCGCAATCCGCGAAATCGGCGTAAAAAATCTGACCTGTGTGAGCAACAACGCAGGCGTCGATGGCAAGGGCCTTGGCCTGCTGCTGGAGTCGCGTCAGGTGAAAAAAATGATTGCCTCTTATGTTGGTGAGAATAAAGAGTTTGAGCGGCAGTTTTTGTCGGGCGAGCTCGAGGTGGAGTTCACGCCGCAGGGCACTTTGGCTGAGAAGCTGCGGGCAGGGGGCGCTGGAATCCCTGCGTTCTATACCCGCACGGGCGTTGGTACCATGGTGGCGCAAGGCAAAGAGATTCGTGAATTCCACGGAAAAAAATATGTCATGGAACACTCTATCGTCCCGGACCTCTCCCTGGTCAAAGCCCAAAAGGCAGACCGTGCAGGCAACCTGGTCTATAACTTGACGGCACGCAACTTCAACCCGAATGTGGCCATGGCCAGCCGGGTCACGATTGTGGAAGTGGAGGAGCTCGTGGAAAACGGCGAGCTTGATCCCGACGAGATTCACACCCCCGGGATTTATGTCAAGCGCATCGTGGTGAATAAAACCCCCGCGAAATATATTGAAAACAGGACAACACGCTAATGGCTTGGACACGTGAACAGATGGCTGCACGGGCTGCAAAAGAGCTGCGTGATGGTTTTTATGTGAATCTTGGAATTGGCCTGCCGACATTGGTGGCCAACTTTGTGCCCTCTGACATGGAAGTCTGGCTGCAGTCGGAAAATGGCCTGTTGGGCATTGGCCCTTTCCCTACTGAAGAAGAGGTGAACCCGGATCTGATTAATGCGGGCAAGCAAACCGTCACAACGCTAAAGGGCTCTTCCATTTTTTCTAGCGCCGATTCCTTTGCCATGATTCGTGGGGGCCATATCAACTTGGCCATTCTGGGCGCCATGCAGGTCTCGGAAAAAGGCGATCTTGCCAACTGGATGATTCCTGGCAAGATGGTCAAAGGCATGGGCGGTGCCATGGATTTGGTGGCAGGCGTTGACCGTGTGGTGGTGCTGATGGAGCATACAGCGAAGAAAAAAGATGGCAGCGAAGACATGAAGATTCTGCCGGAGTGCAACCTGCCCTTAACGGGCGTGGGCGTGGTCAATGAAATCATCACCGACCTTTGTGTGCTGTCGGTCACCATGAAGGGGCTGGAGCTTCGCGAGTTAGCTCCTGGCGTCACTGTGGAGGAGGTGCGGGCGAAAACCGCCTGTCCGATTATTGAATGACTAAGTACGTCTTTGTCACCGGTGGCGTCGTATCTTCCCTAGGCAAGGGGATTGCCGCTGCCTCCTTGGGGGCGTTGTTGGAGTCGCGTGGCCTGCGGGTGACCATGATCAAAATGGATCCGTATCTGAATGTGGATCCAGGCACCATGAGCCCCTTTCAGCATGGTGAAGTGTTTGTGACGGAAGACGGCGCAGAGACCGACCTCGATCTTGGCCACTACGAGCGTTTTATTAATGCCCGCATGCACAAGTACAACAATTTCACCACAGGCCAGATCTATGACTCGGTGCTGCGAAAGGAGCGCCGGGGCGAGTATCTCGGCAAAACCGTTCAGGTCATTCCCCACATTACGAATGAAATTCAAGATTTCATCGGCAAGGGTGCCCGGATGGGGCAGCCGGATCAGGCTCAAGTAGCAATTGTAGAAGTGGGCGGTACGGTGGGCGATATTGAATCGTTGCCGTTTCTCGAGGCGATTCGACAGTTAAGCCTCAAGGTCGGCCGCCGTAACACCTGTTTTGTGCATCTAACACTCGTGCCCTTTATTCCCTCGGCGGGTGAACTGAAGACCAAGCCCACGCAGCACTCGGTGCAAAAGCTTCGGGAAATTGGTATTCAGCCCGATGCTTTGCTATGCCGTGCCGATCGCCCCATTCCGGAAGAAGAAAAAGACAAGATTTCACTGTTTTCGAACGTCTCGCGCGAAGCGGTGATTTCGGTGGAAGACGTAAGCTCCATTTACCGCATTCCTCGCCGCTTGCATGAACAGGGCTTAGACACCTTGATTTGTGATTCTTTAGGCTTGGATGTGCCGCCCGCTAACTTAAGTGTCTGGGATGACCTTGTTGATCGTTTAGAGCACCCCCAAAAAACCGTGCGCATTGCCATGGTGGGCAAGTATGTCGATCTTACCGAGTCGTACAAGTCACTTACAGAGGCCCTGATTCATGCGGGCATGCATACCCGCTCCAAGGTGGCCATTGATTACATCGATTCCGAGATGCTGGAGTCGGCTGGTGTTGGGTCATTGAAAGGCTACGACGCCATTTTGGTGCCAGGCGGTTTTGGCCGTCGTGGCGTGGAGGGCAAGATCGCCGCGATTCAATACGCCCGTGAAAACAAGATTCCGTATTTGGGCATTTGTCTGGGCATGCAGCTTGCGGTCGTGGAATACGCCCGTCATCAGGCAGGGCTTGTGAAGGCGAACTCTACTGAATTTGATGCGAATACACCGGAGCCCATGATTGCCTTGATTACGGAATGGAAAAATTCCGATGGCAAGATTGAGCAGCGTAGTGAGTCCTCAGACCTGGGGGGCACGATGCGCCTGGGGGCGCAGGCCTGCCCCGTGAAGGCGGGAACGTTGGCCCATAAGATTTATGGGGATACGGTCAATGAGCGTCATCGTCATCGCTATGAGGTCAACAACATCTTGCGGCCAAAAATTGAGGCAGCCGGCATGGTGGTAGCGGCCCAAACACCGCACGAACAGTTGGCGGAAATCGTGGAGCTGCCGCAGTCGGGACACCCCTGGTTTGTGGGTGTGCAGTTTCACCCGGAGTTCACCTCCACGCCACGCCAAGGCCACCCATTGTTCATCAGTTTCATTGAAGCAGCCATTACGCGCAGCGTTTCTTCCAAAGAGAAGGCTGCGGCATGAAGCTGTGCGGCTTTGAGGCTGGGTTAAAGCATCGACTCTTCCTGATTTCGGGCCCCTGTGTGGTGGAGTCTGAGCAGCTGCAAATCGACACAGCCGGCAAGCTAAAAGAAATCTGCAGCACGCTTGGCATCCCATTTATTTTTAAATCAAGCTATGACAAGGCGAACCGTTCTTCCGGAAGCTCGTTTCGTGGCTTGGGCATGGACACTGGGCTTGAGATTTTGGCGAAGGTACGCAAAACGCTGAACGTGCCGGTGTTGACTGATGTGCACAATGAAAACGAAATCGCAGAAGTGGCTGCGGTCGTGGATGTGCTGCAAACGCCCGCGTTTTTGTGCCGCCAGACCGACTTTATTCGTGCGGTGGCCCAAAGCGGCAAGCCTGTGAATATTAAAAAAGGCCAGTTCTTGGCGCCTGGTGACATGAAAAATGTCATGCAAAAGGCCCGTGATGCCGCGGTGGAAGCGGGTCTTGATCCGGATCGCTTCATGGCTTGCGAGCGCGGCGCAAGTTTTGGCTATAACAATTTGGTAAGCGATATGCGATCGCTTGCCATCATGCGCGAAACGGGCTGCCCAGTTGTGTTCGATGCGACCCACTCGGTGCAGCTTCCGGGCGGGCAGGGCACCACAAGCGGTGGCCAGCGCGAGTTCGTGCCTGTGCTGGCGCGTGCTGCTGTGGCTGTGGGCATTTCCGGTTTGTTTATGGAGACTCACCCCAACCCTGCGAAGGCCTTGTCGGATGGGCCCAATGCCGTGCCCCTGCATCGCATGAAAGACTTGTTGGAACAGTTGGTGGTGATTGACCAAACGGTGAAGGCGAGACCGTTTCTAGAAGAGAATTTTGACTAAATAGATTGCCACGCCGCCTTTAGCGGCTCGCAATGACGGATAACGCAAAGGAAACTCAATGACTGCAATCGTAGATCTGATCGGTCGCGAAATCATCGATAGCCGCGGCAACCCCACTGTCGAATGCGATGTACTTTTAGAGTCTGGCGTTATGGGCCGAGCCGCGGTGCCCAGCGGCGCGTCCACCGGCTCACGGGAGGCCATTGAGCTTCGCGATGGCGATAAATCGCGCTACCTTGGCAAAGGCGTCACCAAGGCGGTTGAGCATATCAACACGGAAATTTCCGAAGCCCTGATGGGCCTTGATGCGAGTGAGCAAGCCTTCATTGATCGCACATTGATCGATCTTGATGGCACTGAGAACAAATCACGCCTGGGTGCGAATGCGACCCTGGCCGTGTCGATGGCGGTTGCAAAAGCCGCTGCCGAGCAGGCGGGCCTGCCGCTTTATCGTTACTTCGGCGGCTCTGCACCCATGAGCCTGCCCGTTCCCATGATGAATGTCATCAATGGCGGCGCGCACGCCAACAAC
Organism: uncultured Burkholderiaceae bacterium; assembly: GCA_964582195.1. GTDB lineage: Bacteria > Pseudomonadota > Gammaproteobacteria > Burkholderiales > Burkholderiaceae_A > Lacustribacter. Next base: position 302,600 of record CAZOQN010000002.1, read on the forward strand.
AATCTTGACCTGCAAGAACTGATGATTATTCCCGTAGGCGCGCCCACCTTCCGTGAGGCCGTGCGCTATGGCGCCGAGGTGTTTCATAGCCTAAAGAAAATTATTCATGACCAAAACATGTCGATTGCCGTGGGCGATGAAGGTGGTTTTGCGCCGAACGTGAAAAACCACGAAGCTGCGATTCAAATGATTTTGAAGGCGATAGAAGCGGCGGGTTATGAGCCTGGCCGTCAGGTGGCGTTGGGCCTGGATTGCGCAAGCTCCGAGTTTTACAAAAACGGCAAATACGAGCTGGCCGGCGAGGGCTTAAGCCTGTCGTCAAAAGACTTCGCCCATCTGTTGGCAAGCTGGTGCGATAAGTACCCCATCATCACCATTGAAGATGGCTGCGCGGAAAATGACTGGGATGGCTGGGCTTACCTGACCGAGGTGCTCGGCAAAAAAGTTCAGCTCGTAGGCGATGACTTGTTTGTGACCAACACAAAGATTTTGCGCGAGGGCATTCAAAAGAAAATTGCGAATTCCATTCTGATCAAGATCAACCAGATTGGCACACTGTCGGAAACTTTTGCAGCAATCGAGATGGCCAAGCGCGCCAGCTATACCGCGGTCGTCTCGCACCGCTCAGGCGAAACTGAAGACACCACGATTGCCGATATTTCGGTGGGCACCAACGCATTGCAAATTAAAACGGGATCCATGTCACGTACCGATCGCACGGCCAAGTACAACCAGCTGCTGCGCATTGAAGAAGATCTGGGCGATGCGGCTCACTATCCCGGCATGGATGCTTTCTACAACATTCGCTATTAACTGAACGTCTGCCCGATGGCCAGTTCTCCAGGGCTTTTTAAAAGACTGCTGGATATAAGCCTGACCAAAATTCTGGTCATCGCCTTGGTATTGATTCAGTTTCCCTTATGGTTTGGCAGCGGGGGTTGGATTCGGGTGTGGCTCTTGGAGCGGGAAGTAACAGTTAAAGAGCAGGAAAACCTGGCACGCCAGCAGCGCATTCGCGAGCTCGAAGCCGAGGTGCAGGATTTGAAAAAAAATCCTAAAGCCGCCGAGGAGCGCGCCCGCTATGAGTTAGGCCTAATTGCGCCAGGGGAGCGATTCTTGCAGTGGGGCCAGCCCCAGAGCGAAAAGCCCTCGTCTAGTGGAGCGTCTTCGAGCCTGCCGTCGCAGAAGGGTGCTCGGCCTTAAAAAGCTCGGCGCAGTCGACGGGATCAAACGCGTAAGCCGCGTTGCAGAAATCGCAGTTCACTTCCACTTTGCCTTGCTCAGACAAAATGTCGGCGACTTCCTCGGTGCCCAGGGTTCTCAACATGCGGCCGACTTTTTCCCGTGAGCAGGGGCAGAAAAATTCAACGGGCTGCTCCTCAAGCAAACGGGGTTTTTCTTCCCAAAACAATTGATGCAGGAGTTTTTGTGGGTCGGTTTTCAAGAGCTCCTCGGGGGTCACGGTGGAGGCAAGGGCCACTAAGCGCTCCCATTCATCGTCTTTTTCATTGCGAGGCCCCGAGGGGCCCGCGGCAATCGGCATTTTCTGTAACAACAACCCAGCAGCGCTCTCGCCATCGCAGGCCAGCCAAAGCCGCGTCGGCAGCTGCTCTGATTTGTTCATGTAAGACTCAAGAGCTTGGGCGAGACCTTCTTGGTGCAGCGGAACGATTCCCTGATACGGTTGCTGTGCAGCCACTTTGGGGTCAAGCACGACACTGAAGCGCCCAAGCTTGCCTTGATTCACGAGTTCTTGCCATGTAGCACCGGGCTTCACCTGCAGGCTTTCCGACATTTTCACCGTGCTGCGAAAACCCAGGCTCGAATTGCACTCGGCTACGGCCAGCCGCACCGGCCCATCGCCATGAATCTGCAAAATGACCGAGCCTTGATACTTCAGGCTTGCGGAAAACAAAATGCTTGCACAGCTCATCTGTCCTAAAAGCGCCAACACCTCGGGCGCTTCATTGTGCCGGCTTGCAATATCAAGCCAGGCCTTGTCAATGCGAACAAAGTGCGCGCGAACGCCGCCGCCTTCAAACATTAATTTCAACAGTCGGTCGGACACCTTAGCCAATCTTTTTTAATTTCTCTTTGTATAGCGCAGACCGTGTGACATAGCTGCCAATGCCGCGGTGCATGCTGGCGATTTCTGCATCGGTGAGCTCGCGAACAATTTTCGCAGGCGCCCCCAGCACCATCGATCGGTCTGGAATGTTCATTCCCGAGGTGACCAGAGCGCAGGCGCCGATCAGGCAATTTTTTCCAATCACGGCGTCATTGAGCACCACCGCCTGAATCCCAATCAGGCTGCCATCGCCCACCGTACAGCCGTGAAGCATGGCTTGATGGCCAACGGTGACATTATCGCCCACGGTAAGTGGCGAGCCTGGGTCCGTATGCAGCACGGCGCCTTCTTGAACATTGGAGCCTGCGCCAATCACGATGGGCTCATTGTCACCGCGCAAGGTTGCGCCGGGCCAGATGCTGCTGTTTTCTTTGAGCACCACTTTGCCAATCACGGTGGCTTCATGCGTGACATAGGCAGACGCATGGATTTGAGGCTTGTCGTCGCCAAGGGCATAAATGGCCATGGGCCGCTTCCTTTGAAAGTGCGAATACAAATGGGAATCGGGGTTTTACCATGAGCCCATGATTTACTGGAAAATGGAGCTATGCGCGCAACAGTCTTTCCACACGATCTCAATGTTGACTTACATCTGCATTCAACGGCCTCTGATGGCGCTTTATCGCCTGCCGAGGTGGTGGCCCGTGCCCATGGCAATGGCGTGCAGATTCTCGCCCTGACTGACCATGACACATTGGCCGGTCAGGCCGAGGCGAAGGAGGCCGCGCAAAGCTTGGGCATTCTCTACATTCACGGGGTTGAGGTCTCGGTGACCTGGGGCGGAGAGACCATTCATGTGGTGGGCCTGAATGTGGATCCCGCCCACGAGCCGCTTCAGCAGGTGCTTGTGAGCATTCAACAAGGCCGCCAGTCCCGGGCGCAGGAAATGGCAAGCCGCCTAGTGGTCCATGGCCTGCCCGATGTTTTGGAAGATGCCAAGGCCCTGGCACGCAATCCTGATCTGATCAGCCGCACCCATTTCGCAAGGGCCTTGGTGGCCAAGGGCATCTGCCCCGATATGCAATCGGTGTTTCAGAGCTATCTCACACCGGGCAAGCCAGGCTATACCCCGCATGAGTGGACAAGCCTTTCAAAAGCGATGGGTGCGATCCGTGGCGCGGGCGGTATTGCCGTACTGGCCCACCCGGCGCGCTATCGCTTGGGGGCAATCGGCCATTGGGCCCTGGTCGATGAATTCAAGACTTTGGGCGGCAAAGCCCTGGAGGTGGTAACGGGCAGTCATTCCGAAACCGAGGCCAGGCGCTATCAGCGTCTTGCTGTTGAACATGGCCTTCACGCCTCTTTGGGCAGCGACTTTCATGCACCCGGGGAGAGCCGGTTTGATGCTGGCGCAGTACCCCCCTTGCCGGACGCCACCCGTCCCGTCTGGCATGACTGGGTGCACTGATAAAATCCGTCTCAAATGTATCCACAACGCGTTTTATCGGGCATGCGGCCCACGGGGGCCTTGCACCTGGGCCACTACCACGGCGTTTTGAAAAACTGGGTCAGGCTTCAGTCCGAGTATGAATGCCTGTTTTTCGTCGCTGACTGGCATGCGCTGACCACGCATTACGATGAGCCCGGAATCATTTCGGACAATGTCTGGGGAATGGTGGTCGATTGGCTTGCGGCAGGCGTCGATCCCAGCCAGGCAACCTTATTCATCCAGTCTCGGGTTCCTGAGCATGCCGAGCTCCATTTGTTGCTCTCCATGTGCACGCCGCTTGGCTGGCTGGAGCGGGTGCCGACCTACAAAGATCAGCAGGAAAAGCTGGCCGATCGCGACTTGGCCACTTACGGCTTTCTGGGCTACCCCTTGCTGCAGTCGGCCGACATTTTGATTTATCGCGCGGCTCATGTGCCAGTTGGGGAAGATCAGGTGCCGCATGTGGAGCTGACCCGGGAAGTGGCCCGTCGATTCAACCACCTGTATGGCCGCGAGCCTGAGTTTGAAGAAAAGGCGCAAGAGGCCGTGAAAAAACTCGGCGGCCGTCGCAGCAAGTTGTACAACGAGCTTCGCGACCGCTTTCAAGAAAAGGGTGATGAAGAGGCGCTCGAATCTGCCAAGGCCCTGTTGCAGGAGGCCCAAAACCTGACCATGGATGATCGCGAGCGTCTTTTTGGCTACCTTGAGGGCGGGCGGCGCCTGATTCTGGTGGAGCCCCAAGCCTTGCTTACCGAGGCCTCACGTATGCCGGGCTTGGATGGGCAAAAAATGTCCAAGAGTTACGACAATACGATTGGCCTGCGTGAAAAGCCTGACAGCATCGTGCACAAAATCAAGCGCATGCCGACTGACCCAGCTCGCGTGCGGCGTACCGACCCCGGCAACCCCGATCGTTGCCCGGTCTGGCAGCTGCATCAGGTCTATTCCGATGACGCCTGTCGCAAATGGGTGGAGCAGGGCTGCACCACTGCAGGCATTGGATGTTTGGAGTGCAAGCAGCCTGTCATTGATGCGGTGCTGGCTGAGCAAAAAATCTTTTTAGAGCGCGCCAAGCCTTACGAAGAAGACCCGGATTTATTGCGTAGCATTGTGGCCGATGGATCTGAAAAAGCCCGCGAGCTTGCCCGACAGACAATGCGTGATGTACGCGAGGCCATGGGGCTGGATTACAGCTAAGGCGAAATGCCGAGACAGACTGGAGAGTCCATGATCAAAGGAAGTCTGGTGGCGATTGCCACGCCGATGCATGAAGACGGTAGCCTTGATATTCAAAGTTACCGTGCCTTGATTGATTGGCACATTGAACAGGGTACCAACGCCATTGTGGCGGTAGGCACCACGGGCGAATCCCCCACCGTCGATGTTGAAGAGCACCTTGAGCTAATTCGTGTAACCGTGGATCAGGCGCAAGGAAAAATCCCGGTGATCGCAGGCACAGGTGCGAATTCAACGCTAGAGGCAATTGAATTAACGGTTGAGGCTGCAAAACTTGGCGCACAAGCGAGTCTTCAAGTCGTGCCGTATTACAACAAGCCCACGCAGGAGGGCTTGTATCAGCATTTCAAAACAATTGCCGAGCGGGTTGATATTCCTGTGATTCTTTACAACGTGCCGGGTCGAACCGTGGCCGATCTTGCCCACGAGACCACCATTCGCTTGGCGCAGATCCCGAATATCACGGGAATCAAAGATGCCACCGGCAACATTGAGCGCGGCCACTGGCTGTTGCGTGAAGCGCCCGAAGATTTTGCGATTTACAGCGGCGATGATGGCACAGCGCCGGCGCTCATGCTGCTTGGCGGCCACGGGAACATTTCAGTCACCGCCAATGTCGTACCCAATTTGATGTCCCAGTTGTGCGCTTTGGCCATGGCGGGTAATGCCAAGCAGGCGGCTGATTTGCAATCAAAATTGCTGCCTTTGCACCGGGCCATGTTTATCGAGGCTAACCCTATTCCAGTGAAGTGGGCCTTGGCCAGAATGGGAAAGATTGCGCACGGCATTCGCCTGCCCTTGGTCGAGCTCTCAAGGCCCAGCCAGTCGGTGGTAGAGTCAGCCTTGAAGTCACTTGGAGTTATTGCATGAAGCAGGGCATTCATCGAATCTTTGTATTGGCCTCACCTCTGGCGTTTGCTGCATTGGCGGGCTGCGGCATCATGAAGGCCAATGAAATTGACTATCAATCGGCAAGTCAAACCAAGGCAAAACCCTTGGAGGTCCCGCCGGATTTAGTCTCGCCTCGCCGAGATGACCGTTTCACCATGCCGGCCTCGGGGAGTGCCAGTCGTGCCGAATTTGAGCGCAGTCGTGTAGAGCCTCGAAAAGCTGACACGGCCGTGCTGCCCGCAGTTTCGGGAATGCGCATTGAGCGGCAGGCTGATCAGCGCGTGTTGGTGGTGGATCAACCGGCAGAAAAACTCTGGCCGGTCGTGCGCCAGTTCTGGCTCGATAACGGTTTTGTCCTCTCAGTGGAGGATCCAGCCATCGGGCTCATTGAAACGGACTGGGCGGAAAACCGCGCCAAGATTCCTGAAGACATCCTTCGCCGCACGCTCGGCAGGGTGTTCGATCGGCTCTATGACACCGGCGAGCGCGACAAATTCAGAACGCGTCTTGATCGTGTCTCGGCTAATCAAACAGAAATTGTGATTAGTCATCGTGGGGTGTTGGAGATCGCCACGACGGGCGCATCCGATGTCAAAACCACCTGGACGAATCGGCCCGCAGACCGAGAGCTTGAGGCGGAGTTTTTGAGAAGGTTGATGCTGCGTTTAGGCGCTGAGGAATCCCGTGCCACAACCCTGATGGCTCAGGCACCTTTGGCAACTCCTGCTGCTACGATCGTTCGCACAGGCAATGCCTCATCAATCGAGATCTCAGAGTCTTTCGATCGCGCCTGGCGCCGGGTTGGGGTGGCAATTGACCGCCTTGGCTTTACGGTTGAGGATCGTGATCGTGCAAAAGGTGTTTTCTTCGTTCGCTACCGTGACCCAACCGTCTCTCAGGAAGCGGAAAAACCAGGATTTTTGTCGCGGATCTTCTCGTCCCGCCCTGTGAGCGAGTCTGCTGAGCAGTATCGCGTACAGCTTCTCGCGAAGGGCGTGAACTCCGCCTCACTGAGCGTGCTTGATAAAAACGGAAACCTCGTAAACGACACGAACGCTCAGCGCATGCTCAACCTGTTGTTTGAGCAGTTGAAGTAAGGTGTCAGGCACCGTGCCTGACATCTCTGAAGATGCGGTTTACTAGCCTATCAAGCGGAAGCGAGGGCAATGCCCTCGTTGTAGAGTCGTGTAAGAGCCTTGGCACCAAAGATCCAACCCGTGTATTGATTGACTGTGGCTTGGGCCTGAAGGTCTTGCAGGAGCGGCTTGAACAGCGAGGTCTGGCCTTAACTGATCTTGATGCAATTTTTGTCACGCATGAGCACAGCGATCATATCGGCGGGGTCGCTCGCGCAGCCCGCAAGGCGGGAATTCCGGTGCTCTCATCTCACGGAACACTCAGCAGCTGTAGCGAAGATTTCTGGGCTGGCGTTCAGACGTTCGAAGTCGATAGCCATGCGGTATTGAATTTTGGGGCACTGACTTTGCATTGCTTTCCTGTGCCTCACGATGCGCGCGAGCCCGTTCAACTCGTCGTTCAAAGCGCAGACAAACGCTTAGGTGTCCTGACTGATCTTGGAAAATCCACGGCCTTTATCGAGTCAATGCTCAATAATCTCGATGCATTTTTTCTTGAGGCCAATCATGACGAGGCGCTTCTTGCTCAAAGCGACTATCCGCCCGTTTTGAAAGCTCGCATCGCAGGTGCTTATGGCCATTTGTCAAACGCTGCTGCCGCAGGCTTATTGTCGGCGATCGATCAGTCACGTCTTCAAGTCGTTATCGCGGCGCATTTGAGCCGGCACAATAACACTCCGGAATTGGCAATCGAGTCGCTGCGGCCAGTGCTGAATTCACGAGCGCAATTGCAGGTGGCCAATCAGCAAGAGGGTTTTGGCTGGATTTCCCTTGCCTGAAAACAAAAACGCCAGCAATTACTTGCTGGCGTTTTTGGCCAATAGAAATCGCTCTATAGCAATTTACTTCTTGGGCGCAGCGGGCTGCGCAGGTGCTGCAGGCTGTGCAGGGGCAGCAGCGGGCTGTGCAGGGGCTGCGTCAGCGGGCTTTTGCTCAGCTGCGGGAGCAGGAGCAGGTGCGGGTGCTTTGGCTTCTTCTTTTTTGCCGCAAGCAACAACACCAAGGGCCAGGATCATGGCAGCTAGGAGAGACTTCTTCATTTTTGCTTTTTCCTTAAGGTAAAAAAGTTGGATTCACTTACCGCGGGTTTTCCCGGGTAAGCGTTGCGAATCATAGCGGATCCAGCCGCTTAGAAATGCGCGATAGACGAAATTTTTGTGCGCCGCGTCCAGCTTTGCACAAAGCGCGGGGGGCAGGGCCCGGGAGTTGGCGAGATGCTCGAGCCAGGCATTACCATGCTCTGTCAGTCCGGGTTTGCTGAGAGATGGCTTCCTGGTCAGCGGCAGTTGAAGCGCGATCTCCTCGCCATTGAAGAAAAATCGGTCTTTGAAGTACAAAAGCCGGCTTGCCGGAGCGAGTTGAAGCCCCATTTTGACCATCTTGCGACGAAAAGCAGCCTCGCTTTCTGGTTTGGCGGGGGGGTTAAACACTGCTGACGGGGCTGGTTCCGATAAAACGCAGGCCACTGAGCGCTCGATTGCCTCCCGCCTAGGCAGGCTTTGCTCAACCTGCTTGGCAAGGGCTTTAAGGAGCTTTTGGGGAATCTCGCCTGGTTTGCTCGTTGCTTCGAGCCAAGGGTCGCGCCAATCGGCGTCTGCTAGCGAATCGAGATGGCTTGACCACACGCTGTCGGCAAGCGCAACCCGGTTGGGTGCCCGAAAACCGATGGACCATGTCATGCAGCCAGGGCCCACGGCTGTGCCTCGGTGGGCAACGCCGGGCGGCAGGTAAAGCATGTCGCCTGGCTCAAGCACCCAATCGTTTTCCGCCTTGAAGTTTTTAAGAATCTTGAGCGGTACATCGGGCTCAAGTGTTGGGTCAAATGTCTGTGCGACTTCCCATCGCCGCCTGCCGGCTGCTTGTAATAAAAACACATCGTAGGAATCGACATGAGCCCCAATGCCGCCTTCGGCCCCCGCCACACTGATCATGAGGTCATCCAGCCGTGCCTCGGGCAAAAAGCGAAAGTGATCTAAAAATTGATCTGCCTCGGGCAGCAGGGTGTTGACCTGTTGCACCAAGACTGTCCAGCGTGGATCGTCTAGTGCGGGAAGATCTTTTTTGGCAAATGGGCCGTGCGCTAAGGCCCACATTTTCGATTTGCCCTGCTGTTTAATCATGCGTGATTCAGCAAGCTCATGGCTGCAGAGTCTCAACACTTTGGCAATTGAAATTGGCGCCTTGAGATTTGGAAATGCTTTGCGCACAAGCAGCGGTTTTTTCTGCCAGTGCTTGCGCATGAACTGTTTGGGACTTAACCCCGCGAGCAGGGCGGTAGGCTCATTGATATTGATGGACATAGCGCTTTAGAACAAAGCAAGTTGTGGTTTTGAAGGTGGGTTTTGATTGAAGGCCTGCTGTTTTTCCTGGGCAAGCGCCATGACGGGCTCTGGCAAGCCGGCAAGCCGTGCTACCTGAATGCCAAAGCTTCGGCTCGCAGGCCCAGGCTCAACCTTGTGTAAAAACACCAGGCTGTGTTCATGTTCAATTGCACCCACATGCACATTAATAATTCCTGGCGTAAGTTTTTCAAGCGCTGTGAGCTCAAAGTAGTGGGTTGCAAAAAGCGACAGGCTTTTGTTTTTCTCCGCAAGCGATTGGGCAATGGCCCAGGCCAAGGCTAGACCATCAGAAGTAGAGGTGCCACGGCCGATTTCATCCATCAGCACCAGGCTTTTCTCGGTGGCTTGGTGAAGAATCAGGGCGGCCTCGGTCATCTCGACCATGAAGGTTGACCGGCCACCGGCCAGGTCATCGGCTGCACCAATGCGAGTGAAGATGCGATCAATTTCGCCCACAGTTGCAGATTTTGCCGGCACCGGCGCGCCGATGCGCGCGAGCACAACAATCAAGGCGACCTGGCGCATATAGGTGGACTTGCCGCCCATATTGGGCCCGGTGATCACTTGCATGCGCTGTTCGTCGTTTAACTGGGTGTCATTAGGCGTGAAATCGGGTGTGGTGAGCGCCAGCATGGGGTGGCGGCCTTCGACGATCTGAATTTCTGTATGGTCAGACAGACGAGGCAACACCCAACGGTCTTGAGTAACAAAGCTTGCCAAGCCCATTAGGCAATCAAGTTGGGCCAGCGCCTCGGCAGCAAACTGTAGCTGCGGCACATAGGCTTCCAGCGCAGTTAACAGCTGGTCAAACAAAAACTTTTCACGGGCCAAGGCTCGGTCATTGGCAGAAAGCGCTTTTTCTTCGAAGGCTTTTAGCTCGGGGGTAATGAATCGCTCTGCATTTTTCAATGTTTGACGACGCTGATAATCCTGTGGCGTTTTCGCGAGCTGACCTGCAGTGATTTCAATGTAGTAGCCATGTACGGCGTTAAAGCCCACCTTCAGGTTGGCAATGCCGGTGCGTTCACGCTCGCGGCGCTCCATCTCGAGAAGAAAGGCCCCGCTATCGGCTTGCAGGTTTCGGTATTCATCAAGCTCGGCATCAAAGCCTGTGCGAATGACGCCGCCCTCTCGAATCTGCAGGCTGCACTGCTCATCAATGGCGCTCTCAAGCTGGGCATGACAATTGTTGAGCGCAGCGTGCGATAAGCGCGATGCACATTCACGCATGGCTGGCAAATCATGGGCAGCGAGCTGGCTTGTCAGGAGATCGTGGATCTTTGCGGCCGCATTAAGCGATTGTTTGAGTGCCAAGCACTCACGCGGCCGAACATTGCGCAGGCTGATACGGCCCGCAATGCGGCTAATGTCTGAGACAGGTACAAACGCATCGCGAAGTTTGGCAAGTAGTTGTGTGTCGCGCTCGCCATTGACGAGCCATTCAATCGCCTCCTGGCGCGTCTGCACTTGCTTGTTGTGGCGCAGCGGTGCGGCGATCAATTGTCGAAGTTTTCGGCTGCCTGATGCTGTGGTGCAGCGATCCACCGCCGAGAGCAGGGTGGCCTGCGGGTTTGCGTCACTGAACAGTGGGTTGATTAATTCCAGGGTTCTGCGGGCAACAGAGTCGATCACCAACGTGTCATCGGCCCGGTATTGCTGCGGGGCTCGTAAGTGCATGAGCGCCCGACCTTGGCTTTTCTCCGCGTAGCTAATTAACGCTGCGATTGCGCGCAAAGCCAGGGGCGCTTGGTCAAGCTCATAGGCAGCGAGCGATATCACACCCAAGCGGCTTTTGAGCAGCTCTGCCCCACGCACTGCATCGAAGTCCCACGGTGGCCGGGTGGTTAGTGGCCCTCGGTAAGAATTACGTAGATCAGAGACTTCGCTCACCAATGTTTCTGCAGGGTTAACGTGCTCAAGCAAGGCAAGGGTGTCAGACACCGTGCCTGACACCTGGGCCCAAAGAAGTTCTCCACTGGCCACATCGAGCCAGGCAAGTGCCGCTTGCTGTGCCTCCCGCTCCACTGCGCAGCACCAGGCCTGGGCGCGATCCGGAATTAATCCAGCCTCGTTTAATGTTCCCGGTGTAATAACGCGTACCACCTTGCGCTCAACAGGCCCTTTAGAAGTAGCTGGGTCGCCAATCTGTTCGCAGATTGCAACCGATAAGCCCTTTGCCACCAACTTGGCAAGATAGCCTTCTGCAGAATGAAAGGGGACGCCCGCCATAGAGATTGGAGCGCCTGCGCTTTGGCCACGGGTGGTTAGCGTAATGCCCAGTAGTCGCGATGCCGTTTGCGCATCTTCATAAAAGAGCTCGTAAAAATCTCCCATGCGATAAAACACCAGCATGTCGGGATACTCGGCCTTGACAGCCAAGTACTGACGCATCATGGGAGTGTGGTTTTCAGCCACCGAAAAGCTCCTTTAACGCAGGCCCTTTCTGCGCTTTGGGCAGTTGATAGCGCGACAGCGTATTGACCATCTGCCCAAAAATCTTGGGTGAGGCGCCAATGATGTTTTCCTCGAACAAGTATTCGCCATCGCCTTTGAAGTTGCCCACCAAGCCACCGGCTTCAAGAATTAGCAGGCTTCCCGCGGCCGCATCCCAGGGCATGAGGCCCATTTCGAAAAAGCCATCGAGCCTTCCACAGGCGACATAAGCCAGATCAAGCGCGGCTGCGCCCGGCCGGCGAAGGCCCGCGGTTTTTTGTGTGAACTCTTTGAACATGGAGACAAAAATATCGAGATTCTCAATATCGCGAAAAGGGAAACCTGTGCCAAGCAGTGCTTCATCCATGCGGTCACGCTGCGAGACCCGAATGCGACGATCGTTTAACTGCGCGCCTTTGCCCTTGGAGGCCACAAACAAATCGTTGTGTACTGGGTCGTAAATGACCGCCTGGGTAATCTGGCCGCGGTGCGACAGGGCAATGGAGACTGCGTATTGCGGAAACCCGTGAATGAAATTGGTAGTGCCATCGAGCGGATCGATGATCCAGACATAGTCAGAGGTAATTGATCGTTTTCCAGTGGCACCGGCAACGCCCGTTTCCTCGGCCAGATAGTCATGGTCGGGATAGGCGCTTGAGAGCACCTCAATAATGGCGGCTTCGGCAGCGCGATCGACTTCGGTGACAAAGTCGTTGGGGGCCTTGCGGCCGATCTTCAAAAGATCAAGGTCGAGGCTTGCGCGGTTGATGATGCTTCCGGCGCGGCGAGCGGCTTTCACCGCCGTATTCAGCAATGGGTGCATGGTCAGATCGTTTAAGGAGCGAGAAAAAACAAGGCATGATTGCGCCTATGTCGAATTCTAGTGCCTTTCGCGAGATTCTCTCGCGTGTTCGTTTTGTGCTGGTAGAACCTAGCCATCCTGGCAACGTTGGGGCCAGCGCTCGCGCTGCGCAGGCGATGGGCTTTGATCAGTTGTGGCTTGCCAATCCTGAAGACCCAAAGATTGCAAGCCGCAGCGATGCGGTGGCTTTGTCCTCGGGCGCTGCGCGCGTGCTCGGGGAATCGCGGGTCTGCACTCTGGAGGAGGCCTTGGGCCCGGTCAGGTGGAGCTGCGCCATGAGCGCGAGGGTGCGCGAGTTTGAGCCCCCAAGGCTTTCATTGGAGCAGGCCTGTGACTCGCTCGTTGCCCATCTTCAAGAGCGGTTAAGCGCTGCGGGCGACTACGAGGCTCAGGCGGCGTTTGTATTCGGCCCTGAGCGTTCGGGGCTTACGAATGATCAGCTCTTGAAATGCCGCCATGTCTGCAGCCTTGATGTCGAAGAGAAATTCAGCTCGTTGAATCTGTCTCAGGCGGTGCAGGTGGTGGCCTATGCCCTGCGTCGCGCGGCGCGAACAATCGAGGCATTAAGCATGACGCCTTCAGGCAATAACCGAGAGACAGCAAGGCCTGCCGATCACGCTATGGTGGAAGGCCTGCATGCTCACCTGATTCGAGTGGCCATTGAAGTGGGCTACCTCGACCCTTCCAACCCTGGCCGGTTTGATGAGCGGCTCAGGCGGCTGCTGGCCCGAAAAGACATGTGGGAAGACGAAGTCCAGATGCTTCGTGGGCTTTGCACCGAAATCGAGCGGCGCACCTGATAATCTTCTGCTTATGTTGACCACGCTAAGAGAAGACATTCGCGCCATTCTTGAGCGCGACCCGGCCGCCCGGGGCTTTTTCGAGGTGCTCACCTGCTATCCGGGCCTACACGCTTTATGGCTGCATCGCCTCGCCCATGCGTTGTGGTCTACCCGTATCGGGCCCTTGAAATGGCTGGCCCGTTTTATTGCCATGGTTTCGCGCTGGCTTACAGGAATTGAAATTCACCCTGGCGCAACGCTTGGCCATGGTGTGTTTATTGATCACGGCATGGGCGTGGTCATTGGTGAAACAACGGAAATTGGCGATCACTGCACGATTTATCAGGGTGTCACACTCGGCGGCACATCCTTAGTGAAAGGCAGCAAGCGTCACCCTACGCTTGAGTCTCGCGTGGTGGTGGGGGCGGGCGCAAAAGTCTTGGGCCCGTTTACGGTCGGAGAGGGCGCAAAAATTGGATCTAACGCCGTGGTGGTGAAGGCTGTTCCGCCGGGAGCGACGGTGATTGGAATTCCTGCACGAATTGTGGATGAGCAATACGCCGATTCCATGGCAAGGCAGGTCGAGGGTGAGCGATTTGCTGCTTATGGAGTTGTTCCAGGAATGCAAGACCCAATTGATGTAGTGCTGCATCAGTTGGTGGGTGAGATGAAAAAGCAGCAGGAAGAGATTGAGAAGTTAAAAGGCAGGTAGATTGCCTCTCAGCGCGTGAGGCAATCCACCGGTCTCACACCCCCCGAATCAACCCACAGCCCACCGCCTCTTGTCAGCGCCCCGTTGGCATCCACTTCCCAATCAGGCAACACCCAGCGGGCTTTTCCATTAGGCATCAGGCTCACGCCGGGCCGGTGCGTATGGCCGTGCAGCAAGATGTCAGCGCCTACGCGATCCGTTAGAAGCTGGGCTTCTTCAATCGTGACATCCATGATGGCTTCCGCTTTTTCTGCCTTATCCATGCCACTTTTGGCACGAATCTCAGCAGCAATTGCGGTGCGTGCTTCGAGAGGCTTTGCCAGAAACTCCTGCTGCCAATTCGGGTTGCGCACGGTTTGTCGAAGCTGTTGATAGCCGATATCCCGCGTGCACAATACATCGCCATGGGTAAGCACAATGCGCGGGCCATTTTCAATGGCCAATACCGAAGGGTCTTGCAGCAGATGAGCGCCGCACTGATTGGCAAGTTTCTTGCCAATTAGAAAGTCGCGGTTTCCGTGCGCAATATAAATCGCAATATTTTGGGCATAGATTGCTCGGAGTGCCTCCATTACCTCGCAAATACAAGCGGTGTCCGCCTCATCGACGCAATCCAGCATGTCGTCGCCAATCCAGGCATCGAACAAATCGCCCAGAATAATCAGCGCCTCTGGTTTTTTTGAGGCGCCAAACGTCTCGTGTTTGAGCCAGCTGAGAAAAGCGTGAGTTAGCGCAGGCTGGTGGTGGCTTAAATGGGTGTCTGAACACAGCAGGGCTGAGCGCAGGCAAATTGTCGGCGCCTGAGAAAGCTCTGTGGCTGCTGTGTTCGGCACCAACAAGCCCCTTATTTGACGATCTCTGCCTTCAGAATCGTGACAGGCTCAACAGGCACGTTTTGGTGAAAGCCGCTGTTGCCGGTTTTCACTTTTTTGATTTTATCGACTACATCCATGCCTGCTGTGACCTTCCCAAATACCGCATAGCCCCAGCCTCGTTCGGTAGGCGAACTAAAGTTAAGAAAATCGTTGTCCACGACGTTGATAAAAAATTGGGCGGTTGCCGAATGCGGGTCGTTGGTGCGGGCCATGGCGACGGTGTATTTCAAATTCTTTAGGCCATTGTCTGCTTCATTCTGAATTGGTTTGTTAGTGGGCTTTTGCACCATCTTCTCGGTAAAGCCTCCGCCTTGAATCATGAAGTTATCCATGACGCGGTGAAAAACGGTGCCATCGTAATGGCCGGACCTGACATAAGCTGCAAAGTTTTCTGCCGACTTGGGGGCCTTTGCAGAATCCAGTGTCAAGGTGATATCACCCATAGAGGTGCGCAAGAGTACATTCATGTTCAAGATCTCCGTTTTGTTGTTTAACGATTGGTCAGCACGCGGGTAGATCGCAGCGCTGGCATTTTGTCGAGGTAGTCGAACTTGATTCCAACTGAAGGGGCGGGCTGTCGGGATTTGGTGGCCTGTAAATAGGATTGTTTTGCAAGCCGCGCATAGACATCGCCTAAGTTTTCATGAGCCAAGGCATAGTCGGGCCGGTTTTGAATCGCGCGCTCAAGCAACAGCCTGGCGTGGTGCAGCTCACCGCCTTCAATGTAAAGCGCGGCAAGGTTGTTGTACGGCTCAGCAAGCTCGGGGAAGTCCTCTGTTAAGAGCTCAAAAACGGTGATGGCTTCGTTACGTTTGCCAATTTCTGCAAATAGCACCGCTTGCATGAATCGCCATTGCGGGTCCCGCGGCCGTTTTTCAAGCTGGGCTTCGATCAGGTTTGCCGCCTCTGTCCAGCGCTTGGCCAGGATATTGGACCGTACCTCGAGAAGTTCGGGTGAGGCAGCAGGCGCCAAGGGCCGGGCGCCTGGAAACAGGCTGGGTAGGCCCGAGGGGGGCTCCGCCATGTCGACTGCTCCCGACTGGGCAGACACCGAAGAGTGGCTTGCAAGAAGGCCTGCCAAAAAGGCTGGGGCTAGGCGAACCCAAAAGAAAAATGACTTTCTTGTCGTTCCCATAAAATGCAGGCAGTTCAATACAGTGAATCGTCTCAGTCTAGCACGGTGAATTCTTGAAGATTTTCAATACCTTAAGCCGCTCCAAAGAAGAGTTTTTGCCCATCGAGCCCGGCAAGGTCCGCATGTATGTCTGCGGCATGACGGTCTATGACTATTGCCACATCGGCCACGCCCGCGTCATGGTCGTGTTTGACGTGGTGAGCCGTTGGCTTCGGGCCAAAGGCTATCAGGTGACTTATGTCCGCAACATTACGGATATTGATGACAAGATCATCAAGCGGGCTGTGGAAAACAAGGAGCCAATCGCGGCGCTCACGCAACGGTTCATCAATGCCATGAACGAAGATGCCAAGGCGCTTGGCGTGCTTGCGCCTGATCATGAGCCTCGCGCCACCGAGTTTGTTGCGCAGATGCATGAAATTATTTCCGCCTTGCAAGAAAACGGCCTCGCATACCAGGCCACGCTCCCCTCAGGGGAAAAAAGTGATGTGAATTTTTCTGTGCGAGGCTTTGAGGGGTACGGGAAGCTCTCGGGCAAGTCGATTGATGAGTTGCGTGCGGGCGAGCGTGTGGCGGTGGGCGATGGCAAAAAAGATCCGCTGGATTTTGTTTTGTGGAAGAGCGCAAAGAGTGATGAGCCCGAAGAGGTGAAATGGGAGTCTCCATGGGGTAAAGGCCGGCCGGGCTGGCATATTGAGTGTTCGGCGATGAGCTGTGCCTTGTTGGGGAAACATTTCGACATTCACGGTGGCGGCGCCGATTTGCAGTTTCCTCACCATGAAAATGAAATTGCACAGTCTGAAGGGGCCTATTCTCAAGAGACAGGCAAGCCCTTTGTGAACTACTGGATGCATAACGGCTTTGTACGGGTCGACGATGAAAAAATGTCGAAGTCTTTAGGCAACTTTTTTACGATTCGTGAAGTGCTGCAGAAATTTGATCCGGAAGTGGTGCGATTTTTTATTTTGCGTGCCCACTACCGAAGCCCTCTGAATTATTCCGACACGCATTTGGAAGATGCGCGCCAGGGATTGGCCAGGCTCTACACAGCGATTGCGGGGGCAGGAGAGACTGAGGGCTGGGCAAGCTGGGAACAAGCGGTTGACTGCGCCTTGTTGGCCTCTGAGTTTGAAGACATGCCGCATGTTTCGGAGGCGATTGCAGCATTTGGTCAGGCTATGGATGATGACTTCAACACCCCGGTTGCGATCGCTGCGCTTTTTGACCTGGCAACAGAGGTCAACAAATCGCAAGACAATTTCCTCAAGCGTCAGCTTGCAAAAACTCTCAGGGCGCTTGCTTCAAGCCTCGGGCTGCTCAACCGTGCTCCTTCCGAGTTGTTGCAGTCGGGCAGCACTGGCTTAGACAAAGGAAAGATTGAGGCTTTGATTGCCGATCGTGCCGCTGCTAAAAAGGCAAAGGATTTTGCCTTGGCGGACCAGATTCGGGCGGGTCTCGCCGCCCAGGGCGTGGTGTTGGAAGACGGCCCGGCAGGCACGACTTGGCGGGTTGGGGAGTAGAATCACCGCATGACCGCAACGCCGAAACAGACCTTCCTGGATTTCGAGCAGCCCGTGGCGGAGCTCGAGACCAAGATCGAGGAGCTTCGCTTTGTGCAAAGTGACTCGGCAGTCGATATCACCGAAGAGATTGATCGGCTTCGGTCTAAAACCGAGTCTCAGCTTAAAGACCTCTACTCCAAGCTCACGCCCTGGCAAATCTCCCAGGTAGCCCGCCACCCACAGCGGCCTTATACCCTGGATTACATCAGCGCGATGTTCACTGAATTCTATGAGCTTCATGGGGATCGCTCATTTGCTGACGACCCTGCCATTGTTGGCGGTCTTGCCCGTTTCAATGGCCAAAGTGTCATGGTGATTGGCCACCAAAAAGGCCGCGATTTAAAAGAGCGCACATACCGCAATTTCGGCATGCCTAAGCCTGAGGGCTATCGCAAAGCCTTACGATTGATGCAGCTTGCCGAGAAATACAGCATTCCGGTTATCACCTTTATTGACACACCTGGTGCCTATCCGGGCATTGGCGCCGAGGAGCGGGGCCAATCAGAAGCGATTGGAAAAAACCTCTTGGTCATGGCGGGCCTGCGTGTTCCTATTGTTCCGGTAATTATTGGTGAGGGCGGCTCGGGTGGTGCGCTTGCGATCGCCGTTGGCGATACCTTGCTCATGTTGCAGTATTCAATTTATTCAGTGATTTCGCCTGAGGGTTGTGCATCAATTCTTTGGAAAAGCGCAGATAAGGCGCCCGAGGCGGCCGAGACACTCGGCATTACCGCGCAACGCTTAAAGTCGCTGGGTCTTGTTGACAAGATTGTGACGGAACCCTTGGGTGGCGCTCATCGTGACCCTGCGCAAATGGCTGATAATCTTAAAAAAGCGATCGCCGATGCGTTGCGTGCTTTCAATAACGTGCCGGTTGAATCCATGTTGACCGCAAGGCAAGAGCGTATCCGCAGCTTGGGTAAGTTCAAGGAAATCAAGGCCGCTTAAATGCCGCAGTCGCTCGTGGTGGGCCTATCCAGCGGCCTTGATTCCACGGTATTGCTGCATCTTTTATCTCAAGTTAGAAAAAGTGACCCGCAAGCCTTTGAGCTGATGGCGGTTCATGTTCACCATGGTTTGCAGCCTGCAGCCGACGATTTTGCAGCCCACTGCCAAGAGTTATGTGAG
This sequence comes from uncultured Burkholderiaceae bacterium, assembly GCA_964582195.1. Taxonomy (GTDB): domain Bacteria; phylum Pseudomonadota; class Gammaproteobacteria; order Burkholderiales; family Burkholderiaceae_A; genus Lacustribacter. The sequence goes on from CAZOQN010000002.1 coordinate 321,251, forward strand.
CAGTTGGAAATGCCGCTCCAAATTCTTCGGATCACAATTCCATCGCAAGAGATTTCGAGTCTCGGTGTTGAGGCAGCCGCCCGCAAACATCGCTATGCCGCGATTGCTGCGCACTTGCCTAATAACGCCGTATTGGTTTTGGCCCATCACCGCGATGATCTTTTGGAGACGGCTTTGTTGCAGTGGGTTCGTGGTGCAGGTCTTGAGGGCTTAAGCGCCATGACGGCATTTTCAGAGATGACGGTGGCAGGCAAGACCTTCTCTCGTTGGCGTCCGCTGCTTGATGAAGACCGAGCATCCTTGCTGGCCTATGCACAACGCCAGGGGCTTTCTTGGGTGGAAGACCCCAGTAATGCATCGCCAGAATTTGCCCGCAATCGAATTCGGCAGGAAGTCATGCCGGTGCTCAAAAGCCTGAGGGAAGGAGCCGGTGCGGCCATGGCCCGAAGCATTGCCCATTTGCAAACGGCCAGAGAGCTTTTGGATTCATTGACTGGGCAGGCCTTGAAAACCTGTGAGGTGGAGCTTGAGGGCGTTCGCGGAATTGATCTTGCTAAGCTGGCTACCCTGGGCCAGCCGATGGCAGCCCGGGTCGTGCGGGCCTGGCTCAAGAAAGAGGGTGCGCCTACGCCCCCCGCGCGCAGGCTCGAAGAATTTTTGCGCCAGGTTGAGCAAGCCCGAGAGCCTTTCGCCGAGATGGTCTTGGCGGACCCCGTAACCAACGCCCGATGGACTGTGTTCCGAAGCCGGAATCGGCTTGGGCTTAGGCGATAATGCAGGGCTTATCTACCTTGAAAACTGCATCATGGCTTTAATTGTTCATAAATACGGCGGCACTTCTATGGGCTCGGTGGAGCGCATCAAGAATGTCGCCCAGCGCGTGGCCAAGTGGCAGCGCGCCGGCTATCAAGTGGTAGTCGTTCCTTCGGCAATGTCGGGCGAAACCAATCGTTTGTTAGGCCTTGCGAAGGAAATTTCGGAGCGTGCCGATCCGCGTGAGCTAGATCAAATTGCCTCGACGGGCGAGCAGGTGTCGGTAGGCTTGTTGTCGATTGCCTTACAGGCTATCGGTGTCAAGGCGAAAAGCTACACGGGCTGGCAAGTGCCCGTAAAAACTAATTCAGCATTCACCAAAGCACGAATCGAATCAATTGATGATGCCAAGGTGCGCAGCGATTTAAACAGTGGCCACGTAGTAATCATTACCGGTTTCCAAGGCGTTGACCCCGAGCAAAACATCACCACGCTTGGCCGTGGTGGTTCTGATACCTCTGCCGTTGCAGTCGCTGCAGCGCTTAAAGCTGAAGAGTGCTTGATTTATACCGATGTCGATGGCGTCTACACCACCGACCCGCGCATCGTGCCTGAAGCTAAGCGGCTTGATAAGGTCACGTTTGAAGAAATGCTAGAGATGGCAAGCCTAGGCTCCAAGGTGTTGCAGATCCGCTCCGTTGAGTTTGCGGGCAAATACAAAGTTAAGACTCGAGTGCTCTCTAGCCTGACAGACCCCAATATTCCAATTGCCGAGGAAGCTAATTCGGGCACGCTGATTACCTATGAGGAAGACGAAACCATGGAACAAGCTGTTATCTCGGGCATTGCCTTTAACCGTGATGAGGCGAAGGTCACCATTGCGGGCGTGCCTGATAAGCCGGGCATTGCCTACAAGATTCTTGGGCCAGTGGCCGCCGCTAATATCGATGTGGATATGATCATTCAAAATGCCAGCCACGAAGGCATGACTGACTTTTCGTTTACGGTTCACCGAAACGAATTAGATAAAGCGCTTGAGGTAATCAAAACCAAGGTGCAGCCTGAAATCAACGCGGCTTCCATTATTGGGTCGAAGGATATTTGTAAAGTTTCAGTGGTGGGTATTGGCATGCGCAGCCATGTGGGCATTGCCAGCCAGATGTTTGAGACCCTGGCAAAAGAGGGCATTAATATTCAGATGATCAGCACCAGCGAGATCAAGATTTCGGTGGTGATTGATGACAAATATATGGAACTGGCCGTGCGCGCCCTGCACAAGGCCTTTGGGCTAGAATCCTAGTCTTGCGCAGCACCCGGAGACGTGACCGAGAGGCCGAAGGTGCTCCCCTGCTAAGGGAGTATGTGCCAAAAGCGCATCGAGGGTTCGAATCCCTCCGTCTCCGCCATTGGCGATACAACGCATCGAGGCCGCTAAATTCTTAAAGCGGTTTGGCGTCTCGATCGGCTTGTGAACTGCGGCTAGCGAGGTAATCAATTACCCAGTCCGGATCGCTATCGCTCGGAAATACCGGGTAGTGAACAGCCTTGATCAAACCATTGGTTGCGATCAATGTGATTCGCTTCAACAGCCTCATGCCTGCCACCTCAAACGTTGGTAGGTTCAACGCTTTTTGAAATTCATAGTTCATATCGCTCAGTACCAGAAATGGCAAGTGCAGGCGATTGGCCATCTCTTTTTGGTAGTCGGTGCTCTGAACGCTTAATCCAAAGATATCCGCACCAAGCGAGCGAATCTCTTGATAGTGGGCGCGAAACGCACAGCTCTGTGGAGTACAGCCTCTTGCTCCTGGGATCTGATCCCAACCCTCCGGTAGCGGCACATCAGGCTGACCCGTCATAGGGTAGCAATAGATAACTACGGTTCCCGCAATCTCGGCAGGATTGATCCATGTGTCATTTGTGGCGCGAAGCGAAACAGGGGGCAGCCGTTGACCCTCGAGGTGATTTGCTGCACCATCATCCTCCGGTTTCGGAAGGTGTGTTGGCAGCTCAAGGTAGTTGCGCATCGCGCTAGTTTAGAAGAAAAAGAGGATCTGAACTGTTTGCGTAATCTCGGTATGTACAGCGCCAATACATTCGCGCCAGCCGGTCACGATCAGACTTGAAAGACGGGGCTCCTCATGAACTCGATGTCTCGCCTTCTCACTCTTGGGGCGCTGTTGTTGGGCTTAGCGGGAGCCGCTGGAGCGCAGCAGGCGATCCAGTTGACCCGTCAAGACCAGGGGGCAGTGCCTGCCACGGCCTACATTCCATCTGCCGCAAGCTGCCGCGGTATCGTTGTCTTATCTCCGGGTGCTGGCGGGTCTGAGAAAGGCTACGGTTATCTGGGCCAAGCTATGGCCTCTCTTGGATATCTGTCTGTGGTGGTAGGCCACGAAGAAAGCGGCAGAGATGCCGTACGCAGCCGGATGCGTAGCGGCGGCCTGCGCGAGGGCCTCGCTGACCTCATCACAGATCCGGATGCTTATCGCGCACGATTCTTGGATATCGTTGCCGCGTATCAATGGGCTCGAGATCGATGCAAGGCGGGCGAGGCCATTTTGATTGGGCACTCAATGGGCGCCGCAACAGCCATGATCGAAGCTGGTGCGAGTAACAAGCTCGGAATTAAGGGTGGAGATGCCTTTGATATCTACGTCGCGCTATCGCCCCAGGGTGTCGGATCGATCTTTCCCGGCAATGCGTGGGCGGGCATCAGGAAGCCAGTGCTGATGCTCACCGGCACTCGCGACATCGAGCTTGGCGGAGCGTCCTGGGAAACGCGCAAAGAGCCCTTCGCAAATATGCATCCAGGCTGCAAGTGGCTTGGCGTCTTGGAAGGTGCAACCCATCTGAACTTTGCGGGTCTTGGTCTTTCCCGCAACATCGATGCACTGACGATTCGGGTTATCAAAAAATTCCTGGAGGGCGTTCACCGCAAAGATTGCACACCCCCGGAACGGCTTGCAGGTCTGGAGCTTTTAACAAAGTGAGTGGCTTAATGACCCCCGATTCTTTCGAAAACGCGATGATTGGGTCCTCCGCAAACTGATTCTCGGTGTCTCCAACGACTCCTTTGACGCAGTACTTTACTAACCTCCCAATGGCCCTGTTTATCGGGCGTAGGGCACATCCTCACTATTCGTTGACCTCTTACACGCAGAATTACCTAACCATCCTGCAATTCAGTTGCATTCTTCCGAAGCACTATTTTTTGATCTCGGAGCGGCGTATGCACCTTATGAAAAGCGCGTTGATTGGCGGCTTGTCTCTCGCTAGTTTGCATTTCTTTTGGATTCTGATTGTGGCCTTAGGGTTTGCCCAGCCGCTTTTAGACTGGATTTTTAAGCTGCACATGTTGAGCTCGCCATTTCAGGTGCAGCCATTCAACCTAGGTTTTGCAACGACTTTGCTGCTGATAACATTCCTAGTCGGATGCTTTTACGGAGTAATTTTCGAGTTGATACGGAATTTATTGAAGCGCTCGGGGTAGGCAGTTCACTGTCAGCGTAATGCCGCGAACCGAACGGCCTTCGCACTGCAAAAAACACAAGTGTGCTTTCGCGCAGACCGTCGTTTCCTTCGGGGAGAGGCGTTTTACCCCACCCCCTACCTCTAATGCTCGATTTGTCCGTAGTTTGCGTGAATTATTGAGCCGTTTAGATAAGGCATCATCGCAACGTGCAAAAGCAGTTCTGCAATCTCTCGTGGCTGAACGACACGGTCATAGGCCGCCATGCTGGCAAACTTTTTCATCAAGGCCTCATCATTGCCTGCACGCTCACGCAGCATCGGCGTGTCGACAAAACCAGGGCAGATACAGGCTGTGTGAATATGTTTTCCAACGAGATCCTGGCATGTGGCCCGCATAAGTCCAGCCACGGCATGTTTTGACAAAACATAAGAAGCGGCACCGGGTATGGCTTTTTCCGATAAGGTCGAGCCAACATACAGGATGCTGCTGCCAGGCGACAGGCGTTGTGCCAACAACGTATTGAGTACAGCGGGGGCCATGACATTGAGCTGAAGCGTTCTATTCAATTCGTCTGGATTGATCGTCAAGGCCGTATCCGGATGCAAGCGCGCCGCGTTGTGAATCAGACACAGGCGAGTGTCACTCCTTCCTTCAAGCAATTCATCTAGTGCGCGGTCAAGCTCTGGCTTTAACGCAGAACCAAAGTCGGGCGCAGACAAGTCTGATTGCAGCGATAAAACGCGAGCGACGCCGCAGGGCCTGCGTGAGATGCCGATCACTGCCCAGCCATCTTTTATGAAAGCTTGCGCCGCGGCCTCGCCAATGCCGCTGCTAGCCGCCCGCCCGCGGTTGCATGGCGGGCGGTGCCTCGGGGCGCGGGGGGTGAATTTGCCTGGGTAGTTGCTGTTGACGCTCGCGATCAATCTGTTGCTGCAAAACTCCAGCATCGGGAGTGGTTTGTGCAAACGCCCCAGTAAGGCCCAGAGGGAGGGCCAAGCCAAGGAGGGCCAGGGACTGGAGGCTGTGGCGAGTCATAAAAGTTACGCGATTTTTTGAGTTACGGAAATATAATGGATATCAAGCCTATGCCAAACAAAAAAGCCACCGTCGTAAAGAAGACAGCGCCGTCCGCGACAGGCAGGAAAAGCGGGCCAACGCGACCCCCGGGCAGGGCTGCCAAGTCCGCTCAGCCGGACGAGGGAACTCCGTTATCTCAGGTTATTCGGCGTCGAATTCAAGAGCAGCGGGCCCGATTTCATGCCAACGACAACATTTCAGCCTTTATTCGCCCAGGCGAGCTAGAGGGGTTGGTTGAAGAAGTCGCGCAGAAAATGCAGGCTGTCCTAGAGAGTCTTGTGATCGATACCGAAAGTGATCACAACACCCAAGGCACCAGCTACCGTGTTGCCAAGATGTTTGTGCAAGAGGTCTTCAGTGGCCGCTACAAAGAGCCACCGAACCTCACAAAGTTTCCAAATGTCAGTCGCCTCAATGAACTCATGATCATCGGGCCAATCACCGTCCGAAGCGCATGCTCGCACCACCTTTGCCCCATTATGGGCAGGGTCTGGATCGGCGTTTTGCCGAGCAAAAATTCGGCCCTCATTGGCTTATCGAAGTATTCCCGCCTTACGGAATGGGTCATGTGCCGCCCCCAGATTCAAGAAGAAGCCGTCGTTGAACTTGCAGACCTATTCGAGAAAAAAATCAAGCCGATCGGTTTGGCGATAGTGATGGATGCAGATCACTTTTGCATGCAATGGCGCGGCGTCAAGGATCGTGACTCAAAAATGATCAACAGTGTGATGCGCGGTGCATTTTTGAAGGACTCGACGCTTCGACGTGAGTTTCTCTCTCTATTAAAGTGACCTGAGGTCTGATCTCATCCGCAGGCATCGAGAATTTCCATCGATGGGCGTATCTGCGCTACGCCAGCAGGTAAGAAATGCCCGTCACAGCACCCCAAATCGGCTGAAATTTCAGTTTGCACAAGCCATTTGCTCAAACTTGTTGACGATAGCGAGTCAGTTAAAACCCAATGAAATCAATAGCTTGGCCCGCGCATATCTTATTTTCGGAGTTTTGGAGCGGTGGGGCTACGACTTTTTGTTGCTAAGGACCGTAAGAAACATCCAAGCGCCCGGTATAAACAGTATGTAAATCAACCGGAGCGAGCCTCTACCGTGACCATCTTTATTCGTTTATTCCAGCAAGTTCTTTTTACCGCAGGCGTAGGCATGGCTATCCTTGCAGTGCCGGATTCCTGGGCGCAGCAGATTGGTGCTCAGGGTCAAACCCCTGGGCAAACTTTTGATTTGCCTTCGATGGAGCAGTGGCAAAAACTCACTCCAGAGGAGCGCAGGGTTCAAAGAGGGGAGCTTCGCAAGCGTTTCGAGGCGCTCGCTCCTGAACAGCGCTCCGAAATAAAATCCGAGATTCGTCGTCGATTCGAGCAGCTATCGCCTGAGGACCGCGAGCGGCTCGCGAATCAAGCGCGGGATGAATGGCGCTCTATGTCTCCTGAGCAGCGGGAGAAACTTCGGGCGGATAGAAGAGCTCAGATTAAAAAGCTCTCGCCCGAAGAGCGCAAAAAGCTCTTTGAGGAACGTAGGCGCCTCTGGGAAAAGCTCACTCCTGAGGAGCGCGAGCGTCTTTTTAAGGAAATGCTTTGATCGAGAAGTGGACCGGATTCGTGCGGTAAACCTGACTATTTACGGCGGAAAGATTCGAGTCTCAGACTAAGGTGGGCAGATCATTGAAATTCGCAGGCCCAGTGGGTAATCGCCAAATTGATGATTGGACGCTGATGTCCCTTGCCAAAGCTGCGAGCGGCAGTGAGGCACAATCCTTAGCCAATGAGCTTGTATGCAGGCTTCGACCAAAAGCTTACGCCTTGGCGTTTCGTCTGCTGCAAAATCGTGCTCAAGCTGAGGATGTTGTTCAAGAGTCTTTCTTTCGATTATGGAAGAGCAATGCTGTTGATAATAAAAAAGCCCAGCTGTCAACCTACTTTCAAAAAATCATTATCAACGAATCGATGCGGGTGCTTATGCAGCGTGGCCGTGAGCTAACGACTGAGCACGAGTCACTTACCCAGATTGCTGAACACCAACAGTATGAGAGCCAAGATTTTGCCGCAGAAAATGATGCATGGGGTAGCCTGTCTCAGTCAGCGGCTCTTGAACATGCACTGTTTAAGTTGTCGGATCGTCAGCGCACCGCTATAGTTCTTTGGGCCTATACTGATGCCGGCATTGTCGGGATTGCAGCGCAGTTGATGATTGACGAAAATGCAGCGCACCAGCTTTTGCATCGTGCAAAACAGTCTCTAAGAAAAAATTTGGGAGTAATTGCATGATTAATGGAGATTACCCAAAGCATCAATCGACTGACTTGTCGAGTGAAGACAATGCTTTGCGAGAGCGTCTTCGGATGATGCCAGACCCGCAGCCCAGTCACGGTTTTGACGCTCGCTTGACGGACGCGCTTCTCAGTGACGCCGGGCCATACAACCAGCAACTGTCTAAACATAGTGAGAGTTCGTCCTGCACGCCAGGCTGGGCCGTTGCATCAGAACAAGTAGGGAGATTTTTCGGTTCGTCTTGGGGCAGGGCGCTCGCCTTTAGTGCGCTGCTAATTTCCGCTACTGTTATCACTTATCAGTGGTTCGCTTACGAGGATGACCTGATGGAAGTTGATCTCTTAGTGTTGATATCGTATGAACTTCTGTGAAAATTAGCGGCGGATCAGAGTCAATAATTGAACGGCTCGGGGCGAACCTTGATGGCGTACTGCGCAGCCACCAGCTAAGGATTTTGTAGGGAGGGTTTGAAGAATGGAAGGGCAAGGGCGGATGTCAGCTAAGACAGCAAACTTTTCATCGATCAGCGTTTACCTCGGGGGGGCTGGTGCTGCTCTTTGGGCGCTTGTGTTGGCGCTAGAGCCTGATGTCGGTTTCATGGCGCCTCTGCCATGGATGGCACTTTTCTGGGCTCTGCAGATCGCCACTGGGCTCACGGTCTTGCAAATTGCCCTGTTTTTGATAACGCGGACCAAAATCGTCCGACATATGCCTTTATGGGTAATTGTGATTGCAAGCGGCGTCATTGGTTCAGCTTTTCTCTCCCCTCTGTATTGGCTAATCGGCGAAGGTCTGATGGAGCGGGTTCTTGGGTTTGCTGCAACTGTCGATCGTCATGGCGATGTCTACGCAGTTGGTGAGTTTGGCTTGCCCGCGTTGTGGCATGAGTTTCGAGACGTCGTTGGGCCAGTGACTGCCGCTTGGCTTTTGATCTCATGGCCACGTCTGCAGCGTTTAGTGCCGCCCTTGCTAAACCCAACCCTGGGGAGGACTGCCGAATCGCGCTCAGTTGTTTCATTACCCCCGGAAAAAGGTGTCAGCGTTGCAAAGCCCGCATGGCGTGCTTCTTTGCCGAGCGAGCTTGGTGATGAGCTGATCGCCGTTGGTTCCGAGCTGCAATATCTTCGGGTATGGACTGCTCGAGGTAGCGCACTGGTGCTGGGATCTCTACAACAGGTTGAAGAGACTGAAGGCCCTGATGGAATTCGGACTCACCGGTCCTGGTGGGTAAACGCGCGACATGTGGTTCGTACACGCCTTCAGGGCGATGGTGCAGCCTGCGAGTTGAGCAATGGCCTTGAGGTGCCGGTCAGCCGTCGCCGCAAGGTGGATGTCATGGCACGTTTTGGAAATGCTGCGCGTTATCACTCAAAGCCTAACGCGCTAACCTCATAGCCGCCAGCGAATCCGGCATGATGAATTGATCTAACAACTCCTTGTGCCGAGCAAGCCACTGGTCAAGGTCACGGTTTGTTTCGTGCATACTCTGTGCGACTTGGTGCTGCTTGATAAGCGACTCACGAAGAAAGATCGTTGAGAGCTCGCGCGTAGCGCCTTTAACGCGTGCGCTGATTTCAGGCCCGCTGCGCGTGGTTCGATCGGTGAAGATGCTGTGCCCACCAGCGTTGAATACTGCCAGTGTCCTTGGCGATTCGCCCATTGCATAGAAAATGGCGATCCGATCCTCTACCGTGCTTCGGAAGCCGGGCAGGGTGATCGTGTCTCCAGTGCTGGTGATATGCAGCGTGGGAATTCTGACCGCTCCGAGCACCTTTTCTATCGGCCCTTGGTCTCGCAATGGCGGAGCCGAGATCAAGATAGCCGATCGAATGCGCTGATCCTGAAGATTGACCATATCCCCGCCAGCTGTGACGACTCTTGCGCCCGAGACGAGCATCGCCGTATTTGCGCCATACGAGTGTCCCGCTACTGCAATTTTCGTTGTGTCGATTCGCGCAGCGAGCTCTGATGATAGGAGCTGATTGAGGGCAAAACGCAGATCGAGCGCTCGGGACCGGGCCTCGGACTCCCCTGCAGCCGCCTGCAATCGTTGCACCAACTCAAGCGGATTGCCCCGCCACACAGCATTGTCACTGCCGATATGCTGTGGGTGTAGGCTCGCAATTCCAGCGTCTGCCCAGTGGCTTGCGAGGTATTGATATCCCATGCGCGAGCCTCCCAGGCCATGTGAGAACACAACCAACGGCACAGCTTGAGAAGCACTGGCCTGGTGAGGCATATACAACCGGGCGGGCACAGGCCTGTCTCGTTCACTGTCGATCCAATTCAGGTCTGAAGTTAGATGCCCTTTTGCTGGCGATGCGATCGATCGCGCCGTGACACCTACGAAGGCGAAACAAGACGCGCCCGCTGCCAGGCACAATGATTGGGTAAGGAATACGCGACGTTTCATTACGGGATTTTTTCCCACGCATTGAAACATATCCCAAATGACGCGTTGAAAGGGGGGGGTTTATCCCACCCATCAGAACATTCTGCGCAATCCTATCTGAATAGAGACCGGGTTGTAGTCCGGCTTAGAAAGTCGTCCGGTTACACCCTCTTCTGCCGGTAGTTCAACGCTGCCAAGCCGGAGCATTCGAACATCTGCAGTCAGTTTCCAGTCCTTGGTCATCGGCATCTCGGCGCCCGCAATCAATTGCAACCCAATCTTTCCTTGTTTAGACCAGGCCCGCTCCGTGCTGCCAGAGTTGAGGTCGAGATCGATTTCTTGAACCCAACCGATCCCCGCGCCGACGTAGGGGGTCCAGCTTCCAGGCGCACCGGGGAAGCGGCGAAGACCGTTGATGAAAATAATGTTGGATGCGAAGTCGCCATCGTTGACTGCCGGAGTCGAGCCGCTCAGTGACTTCAGATCGTGGCGGCGGTAGTTCCATTCAACCTCCGCAGCCCAGCCGTTACCGTAGCGAAATCCGATATCACCGCCAAAGCCAAACCCTGTATCAAATTTGGCCGTCAGTCCAGAGCCGAAACCGGTAACGCCGCTGTCAATTGCATCAAAGCTGGTCGAGCCGAGCTGGCTGGCTTGTGTATAAATCGTGGCGTAATACCCGCGTGGCTCGGTGGCCGCCACGGATGGCAGTGCGGTGGCCGCAATGCAGCCCAGCAAGGCGGTGCGATAAATAGACCCTAAGCATTTCATGGAAAACACTCCTAAGTTGAACAAAGAACCAATATAAAGCCTGGCACTCAGGGATGAGCTTGGCTTAGAAGACGAAGGTTAGAGGGTCTTTTGATTCCTGAGATCTTGCTTTTGAACGAACGGCGCATTTCATGAACCGATGGCGGCCGCCTCAAGACTAAATCCACACATCACGCCAACTGCTTTCGCGCGGCATTGATAGGCTTACTTGGTCACTTCAATATCAAAAGTGCCACAAGGAGAAATAAGCTATGTTCAAGCATATCGCGGTGCCAATCGATAAGTACACCCTTGAAAAAGGGTCCATTTCTCGCCTGAGGGATCTGGCAGCCAAGGATCAAGCCAGTATTACCTTCATCCATGTCTCTGACCCATTGCCCCCGGTTTTCTATTTGCAAAATGGCTTTGGCGGCGATTACATCACGGTGCCAGACCATAAAAAGGCTTGCGACACCTATGCCAAGCATTTGTTTAAAGAAGCACAGCAAACCTTGGGTGTCTCAGTGAAGACAGATTCGATTCATGTTTTTAATTCTGATACGAGCGAGGGCATTGTTGAGGCGGCTGCCTCATCGGGGGCTGATGCGATTTTTATGGTTTCCCATAAACGCTCGGGGATTGGCGGCTTGCTGATGGGCAGCGAGACACGCGAGGTCATGAGCAAGTCCCAGCTGCCCATTGTCGTTATTTAGTTAGAACCCTTTTTTCTTAGCCTGTTTCTGATGACCCATGCCATTGCCAAGAGGGCAATCCCCAAAACAGGGGAAGGTTTGCTCTTCAGAATTTCGCGCACGGTCTTTATGCGACTGCGAATTCTTACTGTAAGAAGCTGAAGGGCTAAGGCCTGTATGCAAAACACTACGAAGCCCAAGGTGCCAATAACTTTTGAGACCTCAAGGCTCTGGGTGTTGATTGGCCAAAGAGCTAGGGCCACATTTATGAAGGCCCAGCCTATTGCAGCTGCTAAAAGCGCAATAAAAGCTGACCAAAAGAAAATGAAGTAAACCCGAAGCATTTCTTTGGGCTCAACTGGTCTCTAGCGGCGGGCGATCAGCAAGCCCAGCAAGAAGCCAATGGCACCAGCAATTCCAATTGCGTACCAAGGCTTTTCGTGTACGTATTGGTTAGTGTCTGCGGCAAGCCGTTTGCCTTTTTCCATGGCTGTTTGCTCCAGGGCTCGGAGTCGCTCAAGCGCCTGGCGAAGCGCAGACACCCCTTTGTGTCCAAGCTCAGCCGCGCTCTCGCCACCGATGCTCGAGGCATCCTGAAAAAGGGTTTCTGCATCTTTCAGCAGGGTTTGCACATCTCTTCGAAGGGTATCGATATTTTGGCTGTTCATGTTTGGCTGGCCTCATAAGGGTGAGACGCTCATGCTATCGAATGCTTTGGGCAGAGCTCCACGTCACGTGGGTAAGTTCGAGTTGTTCTGACCCTTTAACGAAAACTGTCAGAACGTGTTGCGTCGACGCCAAAGCCAAATACAAATTTGTTTTACTTCGCTGGGCGGTCCGCTCGCCACGTGCCAATTTTTATTGCAACATTGCAATTAAATGAAGACAGCTCAGCTAGCTCGAGATAACCGCTCGGGGGACGTTAAGGCGACACAGCACCTTGGGGCTTTTGAAGATAGGATTTCCCTTGCCTTCGGTCAGCGCCAAGCTGTTTTGTCTTCTTCACTGCTTGAGTTTGCGGAAAACACCCGTCATGCAGTGCCGAGCCTCATTGATTACGATACGCGGCGGCCGCAGGGCTTTTATTGTTGGTCATCTTTTGCTCAAGTCAATGGCATCAGAATGTTCTCCGCTTTTATGCCAAATGTTGAGACCCTGGCCAGAGTCGGTGGCGAGTCGCAGCCTACGTTCGTGTTTCACATAAAAGGGGAGTGTTTTTTTGAGGTAGAAGCGAAGGCTTACGCGGTGCGCCCGAACTTGTCCGCGGTTTTTTTTCCTGAGCATTGTCCTTGGGTAGTTGACACGGTGTACCCCTCTACTGTCGTTATTTCGATTGACAAATCTCAGCTTGAGGCGACAGCCCGAACCATGCTTGCTGAGGATTTTCGTACTTTGATGATGCCTCGGTTCAAAAACCCCGCCCAGTTAAATCTTCAGTTTGGCTCCGTGTCGTTTGATCAGAGCTGGCAGCAGATCTGTCTGCAGATCGACGCTTACAGCGGCAATGAGGAGATGCTGGCTCTCGCGGGCCTTGACGACCTCATTTATCGAAATTTGGCGCTCACCCTTGCACCGGATGTTTTTGCGAAGCAATCGGAGATGCCGGTCTTGCGGGCAGGCGCTCGGCAACTTAATCGGGTCTGTGAATTTGTTGAAGCAAACCTCGCAAACAGAATTACGCTTACAGATCTTGAGCGTATCGGCCATATGTCCCGGCGAACACTGCATAACGCTTTCCTGAAAGCGTATGGCTTAAGTCCTATGGCCTGGGTGCGGGAGCAGCGGCTACTTCAGGCCAATCGCAAGCTAAAGAGCCGTTCGCTATACCGATCAGTCAGCGAGGTGCTTTTTGGGCTTGGCTTTACGAACAGCTCACTGTTTGCGTCTCAGTATTTCCGACGCTTTGGCGAGCTACCATCGACGACATTTGCGAAGCATGCCGCTAAAGAATAGTCAATATTTTGCAAATTAGTATCTATTTTTTGCATAAGTACACGGATATGCCCCGGCATGACTGGATTCCTGAAGACACCCTCGATATTGTTCGATCAATGACTTAGGTATTGCTTTGCAGAGATCGCGCTACAAACACTTTGCTTAATATTGTTTGCTATAAAAAATGAACAATACACCGCACAATATCATTGCAGTCAATGAACGGTTTGGGCTTGTTTTCCGGGAATCCCTGAAGAAAGCTTACGGAAGACTGCCGTCAGCATCATTTGTGGCTTTGCAGTTTAATTTGCGCAACCACACGGCCATTGCAGTTTCTCAGGAATCTGCTCGTCGATGGATTCGAGGCCGGTCTATGCCAGACCCGGAGAAGCTCTCGGTTCTCTCGGGCTGGCTCGATATTGACTACAACAGCATTTTTAATGCTCGGCGAGGGCAAGACTCTAGTCTGAATCAAGATCTTGTCTTCAAGCTTCTGGTTTCACTTGTGTCGCAACTCGGTGAGAACAAGGTTATTTCGGGGGGGGGGGGGTAAAGTAACTCTGCATAAAGAGAAGCAGCGCTTTTCGATGTTGCGGGCTTAGGCTCGCGCAAAGTTTTTGAATTTTCAGTTCATCTTCGGTAAAAATTGGGCGCAAGATTTCGCTAGGCGCTTTGCCGCATAACGATGTTTGCCAGATTTTTGTGGGGTCGATAGCTAGCCATTCAAAAATGAGCGTGAGTCGATGGGGCTGGGGGAGAGAGTCTCCTTTAATCCAGCGCCTGACGGCTTCTTGGGTGACAGAGTGCGCGCTGTGATCGCGCAAATTGAATTCCCGGGCCACAAAGGCTGCTGAGGGGATGTGTCCATACCGTTTTCGCAGGCCGCGCTGAATCTCGCTCGAAAGTTTTGTTTTGATAGAGATGGCACCCACTCCTCAAAAACATTATAATATGTATTGTTATTAAGTATTAATTGTTAATCAATAGAATAAATTGATTTAAATCAAATTTTTTGAAGATTATCCGTTCGATCCCGATAGGGCCAGGCCAGAGCATAGCCGGCGCCAGACAAAGGAAATTTGCACGTATAACGCGGCGTGTGCGGTCGGCTCGACGCAGATACTTGCCTTAAATAGTTTGGTTTCGGAGACAACGGATGATCCATTTCGTCAATGCAAAAAGTTTTGCAACTGGGGCTGTGCTCATAATCGCGATTGCATCTCTTCCGGCAACTGTGTCTGCCCAGAGTCAGGATGAGCCGATTTATGGCCGTCAGCTGATGACTGAGCAAGAACGCAGTGAGTATCGAAATCAGATGAGAAGTGCCAAAACACAAGAGGAGCGCGAAAAGATTCGTGCCCAGCATCATGAAGAGATCAAGGCGCGAGCGAAATCCCGCGGGGTGACGCTTCCCGATGACCCTGCCCCGAAAGGAATGGGTTATGGCCGGGGAGGTCCCGCAGGCAAGGGTCCTGACGGAAAGCCTCGGGGTCCAGGGCCGGGCTCTGGCACTGGTCGCTAAATGCAGCTGAGTTTGTATCAGTAAGAGGAGCTGGGCACTCTGCTGCGGGCGTTTGAGCCGTTAAATGCGCAGAACACTCACGCCTGATCGGTTTCAGGGTTTCACCAATCCCGCCTCCGGCTTGAGCAGCACCAAAGTGGCCGAGCAAAGAGCGCGCTTTGGGCCAAACGCTGTTTTGCCCGAGCTGTCATCGGGCTGGCGGGATTTGCTGCGTGACACGCTGAGAGACCCGATGCTCTGGTTTTTGTCAGGCACAGCGCTATTGTTCGCAGCAATTGGTGACTCGACTGAGGCCTTGATTGTCAGCGCTGCGATTGTGCCGATTCTTGGCATGGATGCATTTTTGTATCGTCGAACGCAGGCTTCGACGCAAGGGCTAGCGCGACGGTTAGCGTCATCGGCTAGTGTGCTTCGAGATGCAAGCCGGCAGGCGCTCCCTGCCGTCGACCTCGTACCGGGCGACTTGGCCATCATTGCCGAAAACCAGTTCATCTCGGCAGACGGCATTTTGGTGTCTGGCGATCATTTGCTTATGGATGAATCTTCTCTTACGGGTGAGGCAATGCCGGTGAGGAAAATTCCCGTCCCGCCCTCGCTTCGAGACGTAGTTAATCCTGAGGTGCAAGAGTCGAGCTGGGTTTTTGCTGGAACCCGCCTGTTGACTGGGCAGGCAATGATACAAGTTGTCTTTACAGGGGCAGATAGCTATTACGGGGAGATCGCCCGCTGTGCAGATGCTGGAAAGCGCGGCCGCACACCCCTTCAGCAACACATCACATGGCTGACTCAATGGCTGGTCGTTGCAGCGCTCGTGTTCTGTATTGCGCTTGCGGTGACCCGTATGTTGCAAGGCTACGGGCTCGTTGACGCTGTAGTGAGCGCGGCAACTCTTGCCGTGGCTGCATTGCCAGAGGAGTTTCCAGTGGTGTTCGCTTTTTTTCTCGGCGTTGGTGTTTACCGGCTCGCTCGAGAAAAAGCCCTTGTTCGCAGGGCAGTCGTCGTTGAAAACATCGGGCGGGTGAGCTGTGTCTGCTCAGACAAGACAGGAACACTGACCGAAGGACGCCTGCGGCTTGCGCATGTCGATGCCCAACTAGGTATCGAGCAAGATGAGTTGCTGCAGGCGGCCGCAACGGCAAGCCGGCGGGCAAGCGGCGACCCGCTTGATGCTGCGCTGCTCGAGTCTAGTGAGCAATTACAAGGAAGTGTTCTGATGACTTTTCCTTTTACTGAGAGCAGGCGTCGCGAGTCGTGCATTATCCAGATCACTTCGGAGGTTGCAGTTTGTGTCTCTAAAGGCGCCCCCGAGACCATCTTCCCCTTGTGCGGCTTTCAGCATGCAGAGCAGGCGGGGTGGGCCGAGAGAACCCGGGCGCTTGCAACAGCAGGCCATAAAGTCATTGCCTGTTGTCGCCGTGATCTCAACATAAAAACTTGGAGCGGCGAGGAGCCCGAATCGGGCTATGGTTTTCTTGGTTTGATTGCTTTTGAAGACCCGGTTCGCCAGGGGGTTGCCCAGGCGGTGATCGACGCGCACAGTGTTGGGATTCGGGTCATCATGGTCACAGGAGACCACCCCGATACAGCTCGGGCGATCGCAAATGAGGTTGGCATTGGCAAAGCCCAACCGGTTGTTGTCATTGATGGAGAAACGCTGACGAAGGCCTTGCAAACGTATGGGGTCGATGACCTGGCGCGGGTGGATGTCGTTGCCCGTGCGATGCCTTCGCACAAGCTTGCGCTCGTCAAAGCGCTTCAGAAGTCGGGCGAGATCGTGGCGGTCACCGGAGATGGTGTCAATGATGTTCCTGCGCTTCAAAGCGCGGATGTCGGAATCGCCATGGGCGAGCGCGGAACTCAAGCGGCGCGTGAGGCAGCAGCCATTGTTTTGATGGACGATAATTTTCAAACAATTATTCGGGCGATTGCCGAGGGCCAGCAGCTTTTTTATAACCTGAAGCGCAGCTTTGCCTATCTATTGATGGTGCATATTCCATTGGTCATAACTGCTGCCTGGATACCCCTGATGGGGCTGCCTTTGCTTTATCTGCCAGCGCATATTGTCTGGCTCGAGCTGATCATTCATCCCACTGCCTTGCTTGCTTTTCAGCAGTCAGCGCGCAGAGGGTTTAAGAATCGTTACCGTCGGCCCGGCGACTCAGGTTTTTTTACGGGCCGAGAGTGGGCGGTCATTCTCGCCGTCGGGGCAATCCTCACCCTTGTATTGGTTCTTGGCTATCAGCGGGCTCTGCTTTCCGGCTACGGTGAGGAACACGCGAGAACGATGGCGCTCGCAAGCCTGACTTTGGCGAGCAGTTTCATCACAGTCACCCTAAGCGCTTTTTCTGATTACAAGGCGAATTTAATTGCGGGGTTATCGGTTTTGGGTTCAATTGCATTGATCCAATCGCCCTTTGGCTCTGGCTGGCTGCACTTAACGCCCTTGCATATTGATGATTGGATGGTGGCCGCAGGCAGTGCCGCCCTGGCGGGCCTGATATCGGCCTTGCTGCCTCGCTCGTCAGAGACTTAATGTCGCCTTAATTTTCGGGCGGTAAGGTGCGCCCATGAGCTTTTCAACACCACCGACTGTGCATCCTGATTCAGCGCTTGCCATTGCGTGCAAAGCGGTTCCATCTTCTGATATCTCGCTCCCGGAGCTTTCTTTCTTTTTTGCTGATGCTGCCAATCCGAATCGTGCTGGGCTTGAGCAATTTGTCGCACAGATCTATGAGCGCAGTTATGGGGCTCGTGTCTCACACTTCCATGATGTTTTGGTCGGTTGTCTCGGCGGTCCCGATGGCGAATTACAGGCGGTTTTGGGGATTACTCGACTCGGCTCAAAAAGCGCGTTTTTGGAGCAGTACCTTGAGATGCCGGTTGAACAGGCTATCTACGGAGCGGGTCATCATGCCAATCACCGAAGCCAGATTGTTGAGCTTGGCAATCTTGCGGCACAAGTGCCTGGTGCCTCTCGTTGCATCATTCGATACATGACCCGGTATCTGCACATCAGGGGATATTGTCATGTGGTGTTTACCGCGACCCAAGCGCTCGCAAATTCTTTTGCAAAGCTGCATTATGAGCCACGCACGCTGGCAAAAGCAGACCCCAAAAAGCTTCGTTCGAATCCCGCCTCGTGGGGTTCGTATTACGAATCAAACCCTCAGGTGATGGTCGGAGATGTGCGTGCAGCATATGCCGCGCTTTTTTAGAGAGGGCCTGCTTGCGTCCTGTGGTCGGGACGATGGCGAGGACAGTGTCTCTGGCGCGGATATTTGGGCACGTTCTCTGGCCTTGGCAGACCAGCTTAAAATGCGGGCGCCGCCGAATCGGGTTTTCGGGGTTTATGTCGAGAACTCGCTGGACTGGGCCGTCTTGGATCTTGCCTTGGCTGCTGCAAATCTGATTGCAGTGCCGATTCCTGAGTTTTTCACGCCAGAGCAAAAAGCTCATCTGCTTCGCAGTCAGTCGATCAGCGCTGTGGTTGCAAATTCAAACCGGCTAAAAGATTTAAACCTTACAGGCGGCCCGAGCCTAGAGGAGCTGCCCAGCAAAGGCGGCCTGGTTTTGTGGACTGACAAAGCCTATCGCCCAGAGTGCTTTCACCGGGCATGGTCGGGAAAGCTTACGTTTACTTCAGGCAGCACCGGCGCACCTAAGCCAGTAGCGCTTGCTCAGGAGCAGCTATGGGCTGTAGCCCACTCGCTTGCGCAGGAATTTCAAGCCATCGGGATAAAGAGGCACCTGTGCATGCTCCCGCTGTCAATTCTTTTGGAAAATGTCGCTGGGCTTTACACCGCATTTCTCATGGGTGCCGAGTGCATTTTTGCAAAGCCTGATCGCACGGGTCTTGTCGGTTCATCGCGCTTCGATGCCCGGGCCGCCCTAAAGACAATCTCCGACTTACGGGCGCACAGCCTCATTTTGCTGCCCGAGATGCTCAAGGCAATAGTCGAGTTTGGCGAGGCTTTCGGCATGCCGGAGCACGACTTAAAGCTTGTCGCTGTGGGCGGTGGGAAACTCTCGTCCGAGTTGATCCATCGCGCCCACACCCTTGGAATTCCAGTTTATGAAGGGTATGGGTTATCCGAGGCCGCCTCGGTGGTGAGTGTCAATCTTCCATCGGCAAAACGCGTCGGAAGCGTGGGAAAGCCCCTGTCACATTTAACTGTGAGGCTTGCCAATGACAATGAAATCATTGTTTGTACACGCGCCCGTGACCCCATGACGGGCGAGAACACCGAGCTTGAAATTGCAAGTGGCGATCTTGGCCAAGTCGATCAAGAGGGCTACTTGTTTGTTTTGGGCCGAAAGAAAAACCTGTTGATTACCGGCTTTGGCAGAAATGTCTCGCCCGAGTGGCCAGAGGCCACGCTGACTTCCTTCCCAGTGGTGGCGCAGGCGTTTGTGTTCGGAGACGGCCAACCCGCTCTCTCGGCCCTCTTGGTTCCGGTCGGTCCACATATTCCCGATCGGGAACTCGCATCAGCAGTGTTTCGGGCTAATAAAACCCTGCCCGACTATGCCCAGATTACGAGCTGGCGCCGTTGCCTTGCGCCTTTTAGCGCTCGAAATGGACGAATGACTTCAACGGGGAAATTGCGTCGAGAGGCGATCTTGCATTGGATGAGCAATGCGCCGCTCGATATTCATGAGCCATCAATGGGAGGGAGCAGTCATGATGTCGTTTTATCAGAGCCTGGCTAAAGCAACCGAGTCAGAGCAACAGTCGTTGCGATCCATCAATGTCATTCAGAGATCGCTTTGTGGAGGCCTGAGTAAGCAGGAGTATCTGAGATTTTTGGGCCAGGCGTATCACCATGTGCGGCACACAGTGCCCTTGCTGATGGCATGTGGCTCAAGGCTTCTGGAGCGGCAGCAGTGGCTTCAGCAAGCGATCGCGGAATATATCGAAGAGGAGATCGGGCATGAGGCCTGGATCTTGAGCGATATCGCAGCCTGCGGCGGCGACCCTGAGCAGGTCCATCGGGCTACACCCCTGCATGAGACATCCTTGATGGTGGCCTATGCTTACCATCAGATTGATCGTTGCAATCCGATTGGCTTTTTCGGAATGGTTCACGTTCTTGAGGGCACAAGCGTTGCGCTTGCCACCCATGCGGCTGAATCGATTCAGCAGTCGCTAGCGCTTCCTGACTCAGCCTTTTCCTATCTCCGTTCCCACGGAAGCCTCGACCAGGAGCACGTGGCCTTTTTTGCAGCCTTGATGGATCGGGTAAGTCACGAGGACGATCAGCAAAGCATCAGGAATTGTGCAAAGTCATTTTATCGGCTCTATGCCGATATTTTTCGCGCAATTGAAATGCCTGCACGGGTTGCGAAACCTACTTTCGAGCAAAGCGTGGCCTATGTTCAGTAATGCTTTCATCACGGGGGCCAGCGGGGGAATCGGTTCAGCCCTTGCCTTGAGTCTTTCAAAACGTTATCGCAGGCTATTTTTACAAGGGCGAAGGCCCGAGCCGCTGCAAAGGCTTGCAGCATCGATCCCAAACGCTGAGGTTGAAATTCTGGTGGGTGACCTGACCAAACCGGAATTTTTGCAGCAGGCAGCCCTGGCGGTGCAAGCAAACGGCGGGCTGGATTTATTAGTCAATAACGCAGGAACGGGCCTTTTTGGGGATTTCTGCCAGCAAGACAACCAGGCCATCGAGGATCTTATCGGTACAAATCTGATTGCGCCAATGCTGCTTACCAGGATGTTGTTGCCGTCTTTGCGCCAAAGGCAGTCGCAGGTGATTAACGTAGGGTCTGCGTTTGGCTCCATCGGCTATCCTGGATTTAGCGCTTACTGTGCAAGCAAGTTTGGGCTTAAGGGTTGGACCGAAGCCTTGTCTCGCGAACTCTCCGATACCTCTGTCAAGGTTCGGCTCTTTTCACCGCGCGCAACACGAACTGATATGAATGACGGGAGGGTTCGCAGGCTTAATGCTGAGCTTAAGGTTGCACAGGACACCCCTGAGGCGGTGGCCGCGGAATTCTTGAAATTCCTAGACTCCGCAAATTCTCGCTATCAGCTGGGGTTTCCCGAGAAATTTTTTGCTTGGCTCAATTCATTCGCGCCAGGTTTTGTTGACAAGGCGATGGAAAAAAAGCTCGAACAGATTCGTCGGTATTTTTAAGGGGAACAGAATGTTGCAAATGTGTAAACGTGTATTGAACCTCGTGTTTCTATTGGTGGGTATGCTCTGGCTCTTGCCCTCGTGGGCTATTTCAAGCCAAGCCCAAGAGCTACAAAACGAGTGGGCCCAGATCAAGTACGAGGCGCCTGCTGATCTAAAGGCCTTAAAATTTGAGACGCTTTTGAAAAAAGCGGATCGTTATGTAAGCCAGGCTTCACAAGACCTCGAGCTTCGGGTCTGGAGAGGCATTGTCGAGAGCAGTTATGCGGGCGCTATTGGCGGGCTAGGCGCACTTTCGCACGTTAAGAATGCGCGTAAGGATTTTGAAGCGGTGATCGCGGCGCAGCCTGCCACGCTCGAGGGGTCGGCCTTAACCAGCCTTGGCTCGCTGTATTATCAGGTTCCGGGATGGCCTGTAGGCTTTGGCAACGAGGAAAAGGCGTATGAATATCTCGTCGCAGGCTTGAAGATCAATCCGAATGGAATCGACCCAAATTATTTTTATGGCGATTTTCTTTTCAGGCGAAAAGACTATGCAGGTGCAGAAAAAGCACTGCGCAAGGCCTTGCTGGCTCCGGATCGGCCGCAGCGCACTTTGGCAGACAAGGGTAGGCGCCAGGAAATTGAAGCCTTGCTGGAGCAGATTCGCGCAAAGAAGTAAGGGCCTCTCTTACCCGAGGTTGCATCCATGAGAATTCTGCTTGTGGAAGATGATGTCTCGATTGCTACGGGCCTGTTATCTGCCCTCAAGCGGGCTAACTATAGTGTTGATTGGGTCGCAGATGGCAGAGATGCTATTTCTCATTTGTCCTCAGCGCAGTTTGAGCTTATGGTTCTCGATCTGGGGCTGCCAGGAAAAAATGGATTTGAGGTGCTAAAGCACGCCCGAGACGCGGGCCTTGATTTGAGCATCCTGATTTTGTCAGCGCGTGACGCTTCGGCAGACCGCGTGCAGGGCCTTGACATGGGCGCCGACGATTATCTCTCCAAGCCTTTTGATCTCAACGAGTTGTTTGCGCGTATTCGGGCCTTGCAAAGAAGACGATCAAGTGTCTTGAATAATCAGCTTGAGCATGGCGAGTTATCTCTGGATATTGCTGCCGTGACGGTGCGATGGAAGAGCGCAGTAATTGAACTGCCGAAAAAAGAGTGGATGCTGCTGCGATTGTTTATGGAAAACCCCACTCGTGTCCATACGCGAGAGCAAATTGAGCATGCCCTCTATAGCTGGGGTGAAACAGCCGAGAGCAATGCCATCGATGTCCATGTCCATCATCTGCGCAAGAAGATTTCTCCAGAGCTTATACAGACGGTGCGGGGTATAGGCTATCGGCTCGGAGAGCCAGTGTGAAATCCCCACCGCTTTACTCGAGCCGCAAGCGTCTCCTTCTTAGTCTTTTCCTGGTGATGGTGGCCGTAATTGGGGCCGTGGCGGTGTCGGCCAACAGAATCAGCCGTCATGAGGCCGAAGAGATATTCAGTGCCCGGCTTGCAACCTCGGCCAGAGTCCTGGAGGCGCTTCTGGCCAAGCAGCTTGAGACGGCCACAATCAGTAACCCTTTTGTGATTAGCCTACCCGAAGAACTGAGTAAGGCGACGGATGGCCCGCATCGGCCCTTCGGCCATCCTTATGAAAACAAGCTCGCCTTTCAGGTCTGGAGCGAGGGGCGTCTTTTGGCCCGCTCGGAAACCGCACCAGCTGCGATGCTTGGCCCCTTAGTTGCAGGCTTTCACGATCAAAAAATCGGAGACTTCGAGTGGCACGTGTTTGTACTGCAATCGGGCAACGTGTGGCTAATGACCGCCGAGCGTGATGATGTCCGAGAGGAACTTGCTCGCGAGATTGGTTTAAGCGTCATCAGCCCTTTGCTTATCGGCGGCGTTCTGCTGTTGCTGTTGGTGAACTGGCTGGCGCTACGCGCATTGGAGCCAGTGCGCGAACTAGCGGCGGCTATCCGCCAAAGAGACCCGTCCTCGCTTGAGCCCATGACGATCAAAAACCCGCCGTCTGAACTTCAGCCTGTGATTGAAGAGCTCAATTCCTTGCTCTCTCGGCTGCACGAGACTTTTAGCAGAGAGAAACGATTTATTGATGCGGCCGCCCACGAGCTTCGCACGCCTATGACCGCGGTACAGCTTCATGTCCAAAATGCTCTTTATGCGAATTCGCCGCAGGAGCGGGATGAGTCGATTCAAGAGGCATTGGCATCGCTCAAGAGGGCCGAGCGGCTAGCCGATCAGTTGTTGGCCTTAAGCAGAATTAGCGCAAATGCTCAGCCCGTCGCATTTGAGAAGTTTTCGTTATCAGGCGCTTTCGCTGAGGCTATTTCCGGATTGGACCCAATCTTTGAACAAAAAAATCAGACTATTTCGACAAGTTATGCAAGCCATGACGAAATCTACGGCCATCGGGAAAACATCATCCGGCTGATTACCAACCTTTTGATCAACGCTTCAAACTATGGCGCATCGCCAGGAGTGATTGGGGTCAAGACCCTTGCCCAACAAGGCGGGTTGGCTTTGTTGGTTGAAAACGAGGGTGATGCAATTCGAGATGAGGAAAAGGAAAAGATCTTCACGCCTTACTACCGCATCCTCGGGTCGAAGCCTTCCGGCAGCGGCCTTGGGTTGGCCATTGTTGAAGAGATAAGTCGACAGCATGGAGCCTCTTTATCCCTTGAAGATCGGCCGGCAGGAGGCGCTCGGTTTATCGTGAATTTTCAACAAAAAAGTAGCGCGAGTTTGTCGGCTTAGCGATGTAGCCACGCGGTTTGTGCATGGTATTTATGCGCATCCCCAATCCAGCGGAAAAGCTGAGGGCCAAAACCCTATAGGTGGTGCCGCAGATTTGGCATTGGCCGCTTGTAACCTTGCCATTTTTTGTGAATAAGCCTTAGCGGCGAATACAAACGCCAAGAGCACTTGTTGGCGGGCAATCTCTCAGACTGTGATGGCGGGAAAGCGAAGTACGCATTCCTACGATGTTGTTCAAATCACAGAGGAGCTAGAGATGAATGATGAAAACATAATTGCCCAGCAGGTTGGTATTAATCCCTTAATTACTGTTCTTAAGACGGCAGATGTTGTCAATGCTGATACCTCAGACGATCTTGATGATGTAATTGATTCAGCGGGTGATACCATTTTGTACACCATTGCAGTTACTAATGTGGGCGATACTGAGCTCACAGGGGTTGAGCTAACTGACCCATTTCTTGCGGATTCCCTCGACAAAAATGACGATGGTGTCATTGATATTGATGATCTTACTGGGGGCGATGATAATGACAATGGCATTCTAGATCTTGGCGAGACCTGGCTCTGGTCCGGCTCCTACCAAGTGACTCAGCAAGACATCGACAATCGCGGCAATTACGACAGCCCGGTTGATCCGGATTCAGTCAATGATAATTTGATCCGAAATTTGGTGTTCGTCAGCACCACTGAGGGTGCTACGGAAGATGCAGAGGTTGACACCACCCTTGATTACGATCCCCAAGTGCGTGTCGTCAAGTCCGCAGATCTTCGAAATGCCGATGGCGGCGATGATACGGATGAGGTGATTGATACAGCTGGTGACGTGATCAATTATCAAGTGAGTGTTAAAAATATTGGTAACGTGTCGCTAAATAACTTCGAGATGACAGACGACTTTGTCAGTGGGTTGTTTGATGCAAAT
Organism: uncultured Burkholderiaceae bacterium; assembly: GCA_964582195.1. Taxonomy (GTDB): domain Bacteria; phylum Pseudomonadota; class Gammaproteobacteria; order Burkholderiales; family Burkholderiaceae_A; genus Lacustribacter. The sequence continues at coordinate 345,953 of CAZOQN010000002.1, forward strand.
AGTGATGGTGTGACCGATGCCAAAGACGTGGTAAGCGGAGATGACGGCAATGGAGTTCTTGATGTCGGTGAGGAGTGGGTGTTTGAAGGGCAGTATGAGGTTACCCAGGCCGATATTGACAGTCGCGGCAATTTCGACGGACCAGATGGCGATACGATCAATGACAGCGTGATTCGTAATGGTGTGTCGGTGGTGACCGAGACCATTGATCAGAATATCGCCGGCGCAGGAGCCGTGTTTACGGAGGTTGATTATCGGCCTGTGATCTTGCTCAAGAAGACTGCGACTCTCTACAACCCGGACGAATCGCTTGATTCTGACGGGGCGATTGACTCCGCAAATGAAGTAATCAAGTATCAGCTAGAAGTCAAAAACGCCGGAAATGTCACGCTGTCGGATGTGGTTGTGGTAGATCCGCTCACCGCGGAATCCATGGATAAAAATGACGATGGCGTAATTAACCTACTTGATAGCGACGGCGGCGACGATAACGATAATGGGCTGTTGGATGTGGGCGAGACCTGGATTTTTTCCAGCGAGTATGAGGTTACACAGGCCGACATCGATTCGCGGGGTAATTATGATGGCCCAGACCCTGGCACCGTCAACGACAATATCATTCGAAACTTTGGCGGGGTGACTTCGCTTTCCACCGATAGCCAGCAGATTACCCGAGACACTTTTGTCGACACTCGAATTGTTGACATTGTCGTGCTCACTATTGACAAGGTCTTTTTGAATGTTACGGGCGGCAATAGCAACGGGGTTGCGGATGCCGATGGTGATGTGCTGAATTACCGTGTGGTGGTGACCAATGCGGGCAACATCACGTTGACCGATGTGACGGTGACGGATCCGCTCACGGGCCAAGAGATCACGGGTGTAAACCTGGCGCCGGGCGAGTCGCAAGAGTTTGAGACGAGCTACACCCTGACCCAAGGCGATCTGGATGGCAAGGGGGGTGGTGATGGCGATATGGATAACACCGCTACGGCCGACTCGGCGCAGACGGACTCGGTGCAAGACTCGGCTGAGGTGCCATTGGTCTATAGCCCTGAGCTTGCCATTGACAAGGTCTTTTTGAATGTTACGGGCGGCAATAGCAACGGGGTTGCGGATGCCGATGGTGATGTGCTGAATTACCGTGTGGTGGTGACCAATGCGGGCAACATCACGTTGACCGATGTGACGGTGACGGATCCGCTCACGGGCCAAGAGATCACGGGTGTAAACCTGGCGCCGGGCGAGTCGCAAGAGTTTGAGACGAGCTACACCCTGACCCAAGGCGATCTGGATGGCAAGGGGGGTGGTGATGGCGATATGGATAACACCGCTACGGCCGACTCGGCGCAGACGGACTCGGCGCAAGACTCGGCTGAGGTGCCACTGGTCTATGACCCCGATCTAATGATCGTAAAAACTGCCGATGTAGAAAAGGTCGATGAAGTTGGTGACATCATCAAATACACGATTTCTGTTTCGAACACTGGCAACATCACGCTAACAAATGTCGAGCTCACCGATACCCTGATTCAAGATAGCCTGATGCCGCGTGATTTAGACACCAATGGCGTGATTGATGGTGATGGCGATGCCGATGGCGAACTGGATGTTGGAGAGACCTGGTACTGGGTCGGGCAATACCAAGTGACTTCCGCCGATTATGAAGCTGCCATGGCCTCGATGGATCCGTATTTCATCGAAAATATTGCAACAGTTGACACGGATGAGACGGACCCCGAGAGTGACACAGAGGGAGTGGAGTTAGAGCCTCAGATGGTCTTTGAAGGGCTAAGCCCAGGCTATTGGAAAAATCACCCCGAAGATTGGGATGGCGTGGCCACGAGCATGAGCTTTGAGCAGTTCTTCTTTGGTAGCCAACAGTCGAGTTTGACTTGGAAAATCAACGGCAACGGTAAATCATCTACTCAGCAAGATATTACCCTGATGCAGGCACTTAACCTTGGTGGCGGTGGTGAGGCTGCTTTGGCTCGTCAGGCGGTAGCAGCAGTGTTAAACGCTCGCGACGAGGACGTGACTTATGCGTTCACTGAAGATCAGATCAAGGAATGGGTGACTGAGGCACTGTCTGGCCAGCCTGTTGATCTTGATAACGACGGAACGATTGAGTTCGCTGCCGGCAAGATGGCCATTGCTGGCGTCAAGGATCTGCTCGATTACAACAATAACCTCGAGCTGGTCTAGGCATGGTGTCGCTTGCGCAAAGCGCCGCCCCGAAAGGGGCGGCGGTTCCCACACTCCGGGAGCTTATGTCAGGAGAAATTTTTGCTGCGCTGATGAGATACAAGCGCCAGCTCGGTTCTGTTGCCCTATTTTCTGGCGCAATTAACCTGCTGTATCTTGCCCCTGCAATTTACATGCTTCAGATCTATGATCGGGTACTCACCAGCCAAAGTGAAAGCACCCTGGTCGCGCTGACTGTGTTGGTGCTGGGTTTTTTTGTCATCACAGGCATGCTTGAGTCGGTGCGAGGCAATGTTATGTCGGGTATTGGCGAGGCGATCGATGACGACTTGTCTTCCCGAGTCTATCGATCCACTTTTTCTCAGCAGCTTCGTGTTGCTGGGAATCAAGGAAACCAGCCGTTGTGGGATCTTCAAACCGTGCGGCAGTTTTTCTCCGGCAGCGGCCTTTCCGCATTGCTTGACCTTCCGTGGCTTCCAATCTTTCTGGCGGCGGTGTTCATGCTTCACCCCATGCTGGGCTGGTTTGTGCTACTGGGGTCAGCAGCGCTCTTTGTTACAGCATTTGCAACGGAGCGGCTGGCAAGAAAGCCGCTCGCGCAAGCAAGTCAATTCTCAATGGCTGCCACGGGGGTAGCCGCAAGTCAACTACGGAACGTTGAGGTTGTATTTGCCCTCGGCATGCTTCCGCGATTAGCCTCGCGCTGGCGAGCGCTGCAACTCAAGGCAAGGGACTTTCAGAGGCAGGCACTTGGGCACATTCGGATCACAGGTGGCTTTACCCGTGTCCTTCGAATGATGCTGCAGTCGGGAACCTTAGGCCTTGGCGCCTGGCTTGCTTTAAAAGGCGATTTGACACCGGGAGCCATGATTGCAGCTGCAATCCTTGCGACTCGGGCGCTTTCACCCTTGGAGACCGTGATTGCCCATTGGAAGTCTTTTCTTGGGGCGCTCGAGAGTGCGGGCCGCTTGGATCAGCTGCTTGCTGATTATCCGGAAGCCATCAAAGGCATGGAGATTCCAAAGCCTGCGGGAAATATTTTGGCTGAAAACATTTTTGTTTCCTCGCCAATTAACAAGCATTTCATCCTAAAAGGCCTGAGTTTCAAGCTTGGCCCAAAGGAGGTGTTGGGTATTCTGGGCCCTTCGGCGGCAGGAAAGTCGACGCTTGCCAGGGCGCTTGTGGGCGTGTGGCCAGTTCAGCTTGGAACCCTGCGATTTGATGGGTCAGATTTTAAAAATCTCGATCCAACCTTATTGGGCTCAGCAATCGGATACCTGCCCCAAGACATTGAGCTCTTCAGTGGCACCATCGCTGAAAACATTGCGAGATTTGGAGAAACCAACTCTGAAGCGGTGATTGGGGCAGCCAACGCATGCGGCATTCACGGCATGATATTAAATTTGCCAAAAGGCTACGACACGTCAATTGGCGAGGCAGGCACCATGCTCTCAGGGGGACAGCGTCAGCTCATTGCGCTTGCCAGAGCAGTCTATGAAAAGCCATCACTCATCGTGCTCGATGAGCCAAGCTCAAATCTTGATGACGCCGGCAAGAAATGCCTTGCCAAATCAATCACCTCCATGAAGACATGGGAAAGCACGATCGTTGTCATTAGCCATGACCCAGCGGTGTTGAAGTTGGCCGATCGTCTCATGCTCCTGCAAGAGGGCCAGATTCGTAATCTTGGCCCAACTTCGGAGGTGCTCGGGGTGCGTCGCACAGCAAAAAAGGAGGCAGAGCATGCAGGCAGCCATTAAGCACGGCACTTGGACTCTAGGCGCGCTGGTTGTTGGCTTTATGGGCTGGGCCGCCTTTGTGCCCTTGGATGCGGGCGTGCCTTCTCATGGCATGGTTTCGGTGGAGGGGCAACGCAAAGTGGTTCAGCATCCCCGCGGCGGCGTGATTGCCGATGTGCTCATCGCAGAAGGCAATTCTGTCAAGCAAGGTGATGTGCTGATCAAGCTTGAGAATAGCATTGAGCTTGCAAATCGCTCGGAGATTTTCTCTCAGCTTCGGGTTTCGCAGGCGAAGATTGCGGCGCTCGAGGAAATATTGCCCAGCCTGCGTGAGCTGAGCTTCGATGGCTTTTATCCACGCAACCGGGTAATTGAGCTTGAGCGACAGCTCAAAGAGGCGAAGTCGCTTGAGCGGGGATATTTTGATCAGCTCGCCGCGGCCGACCGAGAGCTTGCGCGCACAGAGATTCGTGCTCCCGTAGCAGGCCGTGTCATGGGGGTTGGTGTCAATACAGCGGGGGCGGTCGTGATTGCGGGCGCAAAACTGATGGACATCGTGCCTGATAACAGCCGCATGACGATTCAGGCCCAGGTGCGCCCGCATTTAATCGACAAAGTAAAGCCGGGGGCCCAGGCACAGGTTCGGTTCAGTGCACTGGAGTCTTCTCGAACGCCGACCATGTTTGGAGTGATTGATTGGGTCTCACCCGATCGGTTTCAGAATCGGGAAGACACTTTGAATCCTGAGGGGTATTACCTTGCCAATGTTGTGGTGAGCGCTCAAGAACTTGAAAAAGCAGATGGCCTGCAAATTATTCCGGGCATGCCTGCAGAGGTCATGATCAAGACTGGAGAGCGCACTTTTTTTCAGTATCTGCTTAAGCCTTTCTCGGATCGGCTCGCGCATGCTGTAAAAGAGCCTTGATCAGGTATATAAAGAAGAGAGTGAGGCAGCGTTGATTCGACTCCAAACCGCAATGTCAGGCTGAAGACTAAGCTTTGCAGTTGCGGCAAATTCCGGATTGGAAAAGATTTCTGCCAAGGGGCCGTGCAACTGTGCGGCCCCATTGTTTAACAAGACCACATGGTCAGCCAGCTGGGTGAGTTCTTGCATGCTGTGGGTCACATAGAGCACGGGAATTTCGAGCTCTCTATGCAGATTTTCAAGCCATGGAAGGATCTCTTGGCGCCTTGCGATGTCAAGCGAAGCCAAGGGTTCATCGAGCAATAGAATTCGAGGTTGGGTTGCAAGCGCCCGGGCGATGGCCACACGCTGCCGCTCGCCGCCCGACAATCCTTGGATGGGGCGGTTGAGCAAGTGCGCAATGCCAAGCAGCTCAATTGCAAGGTCCAGTGCCTCTTTCGCACCAGGCGTTCTCACCCGCTTGATACCAAAATTCAAATTTCCCCATACGTTCATGTGCTCAAAAAGACTTGCCTCTTGAAAGACATACCCAAGATCTCTCGCCCAGGTGGGCTTAAATACTCGGTTGCTGCTGTCTTGCCAGATGTCATGACCGATCATCACCTTGCCGGTAGCCTGCTCAAGCCCGGCTACACAGCGCAAGAGGGTGGTCTTCCCGGAGCCTGACGGCCCAAAGAAAACGGTGACCCCCTGCGCCGGCAACGCCAGCGCGATGTCTAATGCAAACCCATTTCGTTTCAGCGATAACTTCAATTGAATCTGCGTCTGTTTGCTCATGCCAGCACTCGATCAGACCGTTTTTTTAGAAATGACAAGGAAATGAGCACGGCAAACGAGAAGACCAGCATGCCCGCTGCCAGCCAATGGGCCTGCCGATATTCCATGGCTTCGACGTGCCCGAATATCTGTGTGGAAACCACGCGCGTCTCCCCGGGAATATTTCCGCCAATCATCAGCACGACGCCAAATTCCCCGACCGTGTGGGCAAAACTCAGCACGGTCGCGGTCAACAACCCCGGCTTGGCCAGTGGAAGCGCAACGGAAAAAAATGCATCAAGTGGCTTGGCACGCAGAGTAGCCGCCACCTCCAGAGGGCGTTTGCCAATCGCCTCAAACGCATATTGGATCGGCTGCACGGCGAAGGGAAGGGAGAAAATGACCGAGCCAATCAAAAGACCGCTAAAAGAAAATGATAAAAGCCCAAGGCCAAGCGATTCGGTCAGCATGCCGACCCAGCCTTCAGGGCCTAACAGTACGAGCAGATAAAAGCCCAAGACGGTTGGAGGAAGCACCAAGGGCAAGGTGACAAGGGCCCCGATTGGCGCTCGCCATTTTGAAGCAGTTTGTGAGAGCCACCAGGCAAGGGGCGTTGCCACAATTAACAGAATGATAGTCGTGAGTGTTGCCAGCTGAATTGTCAGGCCAATCGCCTGCCAGGCCTCTAAATGGATAGGGCTTGTCATTTTGTTTTCAAATCGTAGCCAAAGGCTCGAATCACGGCAGAGGCTTTTTCTCCGCGTAGGTATTCCAGTAGCGCCGCTGCTGCCGCGCTATCCCGACCTGCATTGAGCAAGAGGGCGTCTTGGCGGATCGGACGGTGCATCTCGGAAGGGATGATCCAGCCCGAGCCATTTTTGATTTGGCCGTTTTCATAGACCTGGGAAAGTGCCACAAAACCCAGGGCGGCATTGCCCGAGGCCACGAACTGAAATGCCTGAGCAATATTGGCAGCCTCAACAATCTTTGGCTTGACTTGCCCAGACACGCCAAGCTTGTTGATCACCTCCATGGCGGCAGCGCCGTAAGGTGCCAGTTTTGGATTGGCAATGGCAATCTTGTTAAATCCTCCCGATCGGAGGATTTCACCTTTGTTGTCGACTACCCCGGGCGTCTTACTCCATAGCACGAGCCTTCCGCTTGCATACGTGAAACGGGAACTCTCAAGGCCGAGCCCCTCGGTTGCAAGCTTGGCGGGAACCAGGTCATCGGCAGCAAGAAGAATATGAAACGGCGCACCATTTCTGATCTGTGCATATAACTGGCCTGTAGCGCCAAATGCCAGAGAGGTTTCATAGCCGGTATCGTGCTCGAAATTCTGGGCAATGGCCTTCATCGGCGCAGAAAAATTGGCCGCTACGGCGACCTTCACTTCAGAGGCCTGCAGGGAAGCGGCCAGGCTGTAGGTCAAAAAGCAGGCCGCAAGCCCCTGGAAGAGCTTTTGAGTCATACGGATTCTCGCTATTATTTGACAGGAAGAGCACTTTAACACGCTATTCATATAAGGAATAACGACCGTGCTCGGATAGGGGAAATTCAGGATGAGTAAGCCAACAATCCAGTTTGAAGAGGTTTTGGGCAGTGCCATGATCGATAAACGCGTTGAGGTATTGCGCGCCATCCATCGGCTTGGCTCTATCTCGGAGGCTGCGCGAGCAAATGGCGTGAGCTATAAGGCAGCCTGGCAGGCCGTGGAGACGCTTGGCAATCTCGCGGGCATGCCGCTGATTGAAAAAGTGGTCGGAGGCTCAGGAGGGGGCGGGGCCAAGCTTACCGCTGCGGGGTTACGGGTTTTGAATGCAGCCGATGTGCTTCGTGCAGCCAGGCACTCTGCAATCTTGGGCCTGACCGGGGCAAGAAAAAAAGGCGCGGCTAGTTTGCTGCCCGCTTATGGGTTGGGGCTTCGCACGAGCATGCGAAACCAGTTTCCATGCCGGGTACGCGAGATTAAGAAAAGCCAATCGGCGGCTCGGGTGGAATTAGAGCTAGACGATGGCCAGTCGATTTTTTCAAGGGTTACTGCTGAAAGCCTTGAGCTCTTGGAGCTCAAAAAAGGCCAGCGTGTACTGGCGCTTTGCAAGGCGGCAGCCGTGAAAATTGCGCCCAAAATTATTGCCATCGGCGGCATTAATCTGCTCAGAGGAAAGATTTCGCGGCGAAGCAAGATCAACGCCGAGCAGCAATTAACCCTCGAGCTCATGCCGGGCCTGCAAATAGTGGGCTTTGCCGACCCGGGTGATTTGTTAAAGCTCAAGCAGCCTGCGATGGCAGCCTTAGACGAGTCTGCTGTGGTGATTGGCCTTGCCGGCTAGGCGGATGGTTGTCTAGTGCTTATGACTGCCGTGCGCAGAGCCTGAGGGTCTTTCCACTGCAACCGTCACTTCAACTTCTCCTGCGTTTTTAAAGATCAGTGTCACTGGAAATTTCTCACCCTCTTTCAAAGGGGCCTTTAAGTTCATGAGCATCAAGTGATAACCGTCTTTGCTTCCTCGGGCCATCGTGACTTTGGAGTTCGCAGGCAGCTCAATTCCCGAGATCTCTCGCATTCTCATGATGTTGTTGTCCATCTCCATGCGGTGGATTTCTATGGTTTTTGAAACTGTGGCGCGGCTGCCGATCAGCTGATCTGCCGAAGTCCCTTTGTTAGAGATGCTTTTAAAAAATATTGCGCCGTTTGGCTGGCCTGGCGCCGTGGCCATGGCGTGGGGGTGCTCAATAACGAGGCTGCCCTTGCTGAACTCCTTTGCCACTGCATAGCCCGAGATTCCTGTTACGAATGCTGCCGCAAAAACCCACCTAATAGCCCTTATCGGCTTTTTGACCCGCATTGACTCCCCCTTTGAACTGAGACAATTTCAATAGAGGGGGATTTTACGTCAGCTCTGCTGTTGGACCGTCGGAACAAGTCCTTTTGAGTTGCCTTGGATCACGGAGTTAAGCTCTGTTTGCCAGCTGGTCAGCGCCTCCCGCATGGGCTGGCCGAATTGCTCTAAGGCCTGGCTGTTGAGCTCCATGATCTTTTGGCCTTGGCGCATTTGTGACCGCATCGCCCATAACGGCATGGTTGCCATCATCCTTGCCATTGAGGCGCTGTCACCGGAATTCAGGGCCTCTGCCATGCTCTGGCTGAAGTCTTGCTGGCTGCTCGTCAGGGCTTCCTGGGTTTTCTCAAGTGCGCACAGCTGCTGTGTACATCCGAGCTCATACATCTTTTTGAACAGCATCGCATTTGCCTTAGCCATTTTCGCCATTGAGTCTGGGGAAAATTCTGTATTCATCGTCATCTCTCTCAGTAAATAAAAAGTGGGGGTCTTTGGGTTAGACAAGCTCGCGCTTCGCGCTAAGAGCCTTTGATCGGTCATGCCTGCGGCCAACGAGCTCTTTAAGTTGCTGACGCAGGGCGGAAAACCCGTCTCTCAAGGCAACATAAGCGTCCTCATTCGCGTTTCTTGCGGCAACAATTTCCTTGGCGCCTGGAATAATCAGTTCAATGTGAATCTCATAGGTGAAGCCCTGATGATGGTGCCGATGTTCTTTGGACATCATGACGCGACAGCGAGTTAAGGCTGGCGCTAGCCGAGAAAGCTTTTGGTGTTCAAGCGTGACCCGCTGCTCCAGGGCCGGGCTGCTCTCGAAGCCTCGGCACTGAAACGCTAAGGATTCATCATTGAATTTCAATTCGGTGTCCCGCTGGAGGGCTGACCTTTGAGAGCGCAAGCTTGAGCACACCGCTGTGGTAGCTGGCTTTCGCAGAGCCTGAGTCGACATCGCTACCCAGCGTGAAGCTTCTGGAGACCATGCCGTAGTAGCGCTCTTTCTGAAGTACACGGCTCTCTTGTTTAGACTCCAATTCCTGTTTTACTTCGGCGCTGATGGTGAGCTGCCGGCCATCGATCTCTATCTTGATGTCGTCTTTCTGAAGGCCTGGAATCTCCGCCTCGATCGTGTACTGGCCGTCGTTTTCGCGAATATCCACTGGAAAATCCTCGGGCAAGAGCCTTCCCTGTAGTGGATGCACCCTGGGGCCTAACAGCGCCCAGTCATCAAAAAAATCCTTGAATAGGTTTTCACGCACACGTGCGAGATTGTTCATAGCCGCTCCTTTTGAGTTAGAAAAAGTAGATTTCAAGGCTGAACTATGAATTAGTGCCGATCTGAAGTTGCGTCGTTGTGCGTGGTTTTTTAAGAGCGGATGACCCCCTCAGCGATTTTGAAAAAAACCAAAGTTCCACGCCTCAATCGGCTTGTTTTTCTGCGCGCACGATAGCCTGCTCCTCTACAGCGGAGGAACCGAATGCTTAAAAGAAATTGCAATCTTGTTTTGGTGGCTGATGGAAGACGAGCGCTCTGTTTGGTTCCACAAAAAAATGGCTGGCAACATCTTCATACGCTTTGGAGTCTTGAGAGAAATATCGCGCTTGACCATGAAGGTGGGTTGGATCGGCCAGGGCGTTTTCAAGGTCGTGCTGGCCTGCCAAGGTCAGCCTATGAAGCCCCTTCGCATCATGACGCAGCGATTGTGCGGTTTTTGCAAGAGGTTGCCCATCGCGTTGAAGAGACTCTGAAGCGAGAGGGCAGTGACCGGCTTGCGATAGTCGCTTCGCCGAGCACCTTGGGTATTCTCCGCTCCGTTTTGCCCGCCTATGTTAGTCATCGTGTGGTTCAGGAGCTTGTCCGCGATTACACCAGGGCGTCAAAAGCCGAGCTGGAAAAGAAATTGCTCGGCACCCATGAGAGCCCCTAGTAGTTATAACGGAGGAGGGAGAGTTTTGAAAGCAACTTTCAGAAAGCTCTCGAGTACTTGTTTTTGGTCGGCATTCAGTCTTTGAACAACAGCAGCAAGATCAGCGGCATGTTCGGGCGACAGACGCTGGGGTCGTGATGAGCTGCCATCCCCATCGATCGCATGCCCATTATGTCCAGCTCCATTTTGGGATGCGGCATTGACATGCTGGCCGCTCAAACCATGGCCATTTAACCCGTGGCCATTGAGGTCCCGGCCCGGGCGCAAAGCCGCGTTGAAATCGAGATTAAGCCAGTTCACGAGGACTCTTAGCCGTTGTTCTTCAGGTAAGGAGACGCCGCGTATCCAGCGACGTGCGCTTTCCTGGGAAATCGGGGGCGTGTCATATGCCCTGAGATTAAATTCCCTTGCCACAACAGCCGCCGAGGGAATTCGGCCAAATCGGCTGCGCAAAGAGTCTCTGAGCAAAGCAGCGAAATTTTCCTTGATGTCATTGGTCTTGTTCATTGATGGTCCTCCGTTATTGCCAAGACGCCCAGACTACGAGTTTCGCTTGAGCGCGAAACAAGTCTGATTTGGAACTTCAGCGCTTTTTGCATGCTTGTTCCAACCCTGACGTGGATCGGGCCACAAGCATGGTGGGGTTAGGTGGGCTAGTTTCCACACTGTGTGATGGGCGTTGCCTTGCTGACGGCGCAGCATGAAGGGTTTTGACGGGGGCTGCTAAGCACATGAAAACACCACAGGGATCATTCGTTAGGGCATGTCTTGATCGAACCTCTATTCATTTCCAATTATTTTTTGCTGCAGCTATTTTTCTTTACGCTTTTACCTTTTGTGCACCTGCACAAGCATCCACACTCGGCCTAACCGAGGAGATGTCACGACAGATGCAATCGCACATCGAAGAGGCGCGATCAAGGGATAAGCAACTCGCCGCAGCGATTGCAGCCAAAGAGGCCGCCTGGCAGGAAGTAGAGCTTGCCAAGTCGGCCATGCGGCTAAAAATTAATGCCTCAGCGTCAGCGTTTTATACCGACCGAACCGAACAGGTGCAAGGCGCTTTATCAACTTCGGATATTCAAAGGGACTTTGTCGCGAGGCAGCTGATTCTTGCAGCACGTCAGCCCATTTATCGAAAGCGCGATCAACTCGCAATTGAGCAAGCCGTTGCGAAATTCCAGGAGTCATCCGCTCGAGCCCGACAAGTCGAGCTTGAGGTCGCAGGACGTGTGCTGATGTCTTGGGTTGAGATTTTAGGCGCAAGGGACACCATGTCGCTTTCACAAACGATGCTTGAGCTTGCGGAGTCAATTCTGCAGGAAACTCAGCGCCGATACGACGCAGGGGAGATTTCTATTGACCAAGTAGGAATTGAAATCGCAAGGCTTCAGCAGCGACAGGCCGACTGGGTGGAGACTGTCGCAAAAGCGGAAATCGCGGAAAAGTCACTGATGGATCTTGCAGGCCCGCAGGCGATAGTGCCGGAAATATTCTCTCTTGAAGCGGCTATTCCCAAGCATTCGCCTTTCGATTCAAGGTCTGAGGTTGAGGAAATTGTAAGCCGACAAAATTACTTGCTCGAGGCGGCAAGATACGTGTCTGTAGCGGCTCAGTTCGAGGTTGAGAAAGCACAAGCCAGCAGGCTGCCTACTGTAGAAGCTTTCGCAAGTGTCACAGCCGGAGAAAATGACGTTGCCTCCTATATCAAGAACGAGCATCGAATTGGCGTGCAAGTTGTGGTTCCGCTGTATGCGTCAGGCGCCTTTGATGCAGCGATCCGGCAGGCAGAAGCGCGCTTTAGGCAGAGCCAAGCGGAGGCGAGTGCTCTCGAGATGCAATTGCAGGATCGCGCATGGCGTTCTTTTCTGGCGATTCAGGTCTCTTTGATTCGCATGGAAGCAAGCCGAATTGGCCGGGAGGCTGCAGAGCTCAGGGTAGAAGCCTTGCGCCGGGGCTTTGAGGCAGGCGAAGTGTCTCGCGCGGAAGTTGGCCGTGCACAGACGGAATATCAGTCGGTACGACAACAGGCGGTAAAGGAGAAATTGGACTATGCAAAAGCCTGGATTGACCTGAGCCTGCTGACTGCAAACAAGCAGGCGAAGCGCCCCGTATCTCCCGATCCCAATCCGCCTCCTGGGGCTCGTGAAGGAATTGCACGGCGATAGTTTTCCCTCGCCTGCCGTGGAGTGATTACACACGAAATTTGTGAGCACGCCTTCCTTGTAGTCCCACACTGCGAGAGTCATTTCAACGAGCAATAAGGAGCGGGAGATGAAACAAATTCTGGCAGTGGTGGGGTCGCGTTCGGAGCTTGCCCGATTAGCGCCTGCCTTGCGGACGATTCGCGATCAGTACGCAAGTGTCATGCGGCCTAGGCTGATGCACACAGGCGAGAAGTCTCAGATGGTCTGGTCAACTGGCGCGCTGTTTGGCTTGGTGCCTGAGCGTCAGCATGCGATTTCTGAGGACACCATGACCCTTGCTGATCTTAGCTGGCAGATCTCCAATGCTGTTGGACACGAGCTTGATTCCCGTGCAACCGACTTGGTGATTGTCCAGGGAAGCTCTATGACAGCCATGCTTGCCGGCCAGCAGGCATTCTTGCGACAGATTCCGGTTGTCCATGTCGATAGTCTGGCTGCGCATTTCGCGCAAATGTCCTCTATGCCGAAGTCAAATCGTCGCATGCTTGCAGCAATCTCGTCATTTCGTTGCGTGCCGGATCGCGGGCAGGCTGAGGAGCTGCGTCAACTTGGCTATCCCGCGTATGAGCTGGGTGTCACGGGCAGCAGTGCAGTTGAGGCAGTGCGCATGGTTTTAGCAAACGGCAATTCCGAGAAGGCTGGCTCGCGGGCGTCTGGCGCAGACATAAAGTCAGAGCTCTTCGTTGCCTTAAAAGACGAGGATGAAAGCCGGGCGGCAAGCAGTGAGCTGGGCTTTGCTTTGGCAAGCCTGGCGCACGACCACCCAGCGCTAGGGATTCGTGTCATGAGCCCGATGCGGCATCTTAGCAAGGGCCTGTTGGCCTCAATTGTGGGTGCTTTGCGAAATGTGGAGCTGATGTCGCCAAGTGATTACTACAGCTATCTCAAAGCGCTTGCCTCAGCCTCCGTGGTGTTGACGAACTCTGAAGATGTTGCGGAAGAGGCTTTGGCGCTTGCTCGCCCTGTGGTGTTGATGCAGCCCGATTCGCAAGCATCGATGCATAAAGGACATCTTGAGATGAAAACCATCCCCGCTAGCCAAGACAGCATCGTGAATGCAGTGGAAATGGCGGTTGCCGAGCATGGCCACGCAAATGGCAATGGGATTGGCAACAATCACAGCGCGATTGGAGATGGCAAGGCGAGTCTTCGTATTGTGCGCCTTCTCAATAACTGGGCCCGAAACCGTGTGCTGACCTCACATGCATTTGAGCCCTATGACGGGCGCTTCCAAACCGAGAGAGGAGTGCAAGCGGAGGTTTCCACCCCGCTTATGCAATGAACAAAACCTAGCTGAGTCAAAGTACCGATCGCGTTTGATTTTCAATCGCGAATGGTTCGGCTCTAAATGGTTTAGCGCCGGGTTTTTTTATGTTCATTTAGGAGATTGTCATGACAGTATTTCTGAGAAAAGCTACTGCGTTTTGGAATGATGAGAGTGGTGCGACTGCCATTGAGTATGGGTTGATTGCTGCCTTGATCGCAATTGCGATTATTGCTGCCGCAACAACACTCGGTGGGGCGCTGGCAGCGAAGTTCACCCAAGTCAGCACGGCAGTGACGGCTGCAGGTGGTCCCCCCGCAGCGCCATAAAGCCTCATCTGATCTGCCGTCTGATCGCTGATCGTTAAGTTCAAAAGTGCCAAAGGAGCGTGAATCATTGTGGTAGATGCGCTTTCCGATTTTGGGCAGATGGTATCGATTGCCTTTCTCATCGGGATACTAGCGTTGGCGAGTCGGCTTGATCTAAAAGAGCGCCGCATCCCCAACCAAGTCGTTTTAATTGGCTTGGCGGGTGTGGCGACTCTTGCGGCCTCAGGGGGTTTGCCAGCACTCGGTGCTGCCGCACTCGGCCTCATCGTAATGCTCGGGGTTTTTTCGCCGATCTACTTTCTCGGCTGGCTCGGGGCGGGTGATGTCAAGCTGATTGCACTAGTGGGCGGATTTTTTGGAGTGGAGCAGATTTTCTCAATTGTGCTGTTGATAACTCTCGCTGGAGGCCTGCTCTCACTCATTTACCTATCGCTGTCACGTCTTGGGCTCGTCGATTCTCGAGTGCCTTACGCGGTCGCAATCTTGGGTGGCGTACTCGCTCATATGTTTTTTTCTGTTCAGTAACGGAGGCAGTAACGATGTTAAAAACAACAAGACAAAACCTCATTTACATCAGCATCTCGCTTCTGTTTGGGGTATTCGCCGTAGTTCTCGCCATGCGTTGGCTAAATGCGCAAGTCGCGGGTGCCACCACGACAGTGGTAGTCGCTGCTTCCGCAATCAACGCAGGAGATCGCCTCGGCCCTTCAAACCTAAAGGCTGTGTCCTGGCCGGTTAGTGCTGCTATCGCAGGTGCTCTTTCAGGGATAGACAGCTTAGACGGGCGCATTGCCTTGACTGCTATACAGCCAGGTGAGCCGGTTCTCGAAGGCAAGCTTGCACCCCAGGGTAGCCGGGCTGGCTTAAACGCCTTGATTACACCGGGCTATCGAGCGATGACAGTGAAGGTCAATGAAGTTGTAGGGGTAGCCGGTTTCGCTTTGCCGGGAAATTATGTAGATATTTTGGTAACGATTGAAGATGGAAACCGGCAGAGAATCTCAAAAATAGTCTTGGAGAAAATTCTTGTGTTAGCCGTGGCACAGGAGCATTCCGTAAAAGACGAGGCTAAGCCCAGAGTAGTAAGTGCTGTAACCCTAGAGGTTTCACCGTCGCAGGCCGAGCAACTTGATTTGGCCAGAAGCATTGGAAGCCTCTCGATGGTTCTGCGTAACCAAACAGATCTATCTCCCGCGAACTCAAGAGGGGCATTGATTGCTGACATTCTGGGCAATGGAAATGGGCGATCGCAAGCTGCCACGCCGGCATCAGCCCGACAAAACCTGGTTCCAAGAATTGAGGTCATTCGTGGGGTTACACGTTCGACTGCTGAGCCCGCTTAAAACGAAAAGGAAGATCATGAAAAAAATTCTTCATCTATTTACCGGCGTGCTTGTTGCCGCGCTTCCTTTCTTTGTCTTTGCCCAAGCGCAGACAACCGTGCTTGAGCCCCTAGCCATAGCTGCAGGCAAGTCACATGTGATTGCAGCGCCGGCAGAGCTCACAAGAGTCTCTGTTGGCAACCCGGAAATTGCGGATATTGCCCTGCTGCGTTCGCGTGATATTTATGTGATCGGCAAATCAGTGGGCTCCACCAATATTTTTATGTGGGGCAAAAAGGGAGAAGTGTCTGTGATGGATGTCTCTGTTTCAGCAGACACTTCGGGCCTCATGCGCAAGCTTAAAGAGCTCATGCCAGAGGAGGCCGATATCCAGGTTCGCTCTGCGGGTGATGCGCTTGTGCTCACCGGTAGGGCACGGGATGCTGTCAAAGTGCAAAGCGCCGTGTTGATTGCAGAAAAATTCTCTGGCAAAAAAGTCATCAACATGTTGGGGCTTGCCGATGTTCCACAAGTGCTACTGGAAGTAAAAGTTGCGGAGGTCTCTAAAAAGCTAACAGACAAGTTGGGTGTGGAGCTCGGGGCGAGTGGCTCAAAGGGCGGCTTTAATTACTCTTTGTTGTCAAGCTTTTTGACCGGTGGCGCATTAAGTATTCCTGCTGGCAGTGGCGGTGGCATTAATCTGGTCAACAACGGCACCGATTCAATCAAGCTTGAAGCGGAAATCAAAAATGGCTTGGTCAAAGTGTTGGCCGAGCCAAATATTATCGCCGTTAGTGGGCAAGAGGGCGCTTTCTTGGCCGGAGGGAAGATATTCATTCCAGTTCCACAGTCGAGCAGCACTGGAACCACGATCACCCTGGAAGAGCGCGAATATGGGGTGGGCTTGAAGTTCATTCCAACGGTGCTTGAGAGCGGCAAAATTAACTTGCGGGTTACCCCGGAGGTTTCAGAGCTCGCGCTTGAAGGCACCACAGTCAAGTCGGGCAGTGTTACAAATGTATTGCCAACTATCACTACTCGAAGGGCATCAACCACCGTTCAGCTGATGGATGGCCAGACTTTTGCCATCGGTGGCCTGATTAAAAACAATATCACTGAGACGATCAAGGCTTTCCCTGTCTTGGGTGAAATCCCCATTATCGGAGCGCTGTTTCGCAGCAGCGAGTTCATCAGCGACCGCAGCGAGCTGATGTTCATTGTCACACCTAGGCTGGTTCAGCCCCTTGCAGCGTCAATAGCGCTACCAACTGACAAGTTTGTGCCACCGACCCGGTCAGAGTTTCTGCTTGAGGGTCGGCTCGAGGGTCGCATCAACATTCCTGAGTCGCAAGGCACCGTCACCAACGATCAGACCCAATCCCAAAGCGAGTAATCATGAAAAATGAAACAAAGAAAATGGCAGTTAGTTTAGGCACTGTTGCTCTGATATCCAGTGGTTGCGCACACCAATATGAGGCAAATGCCGATTTCGGCGGCTCAGTGCGTGATGCCATCGCCCGGCAGACAATCAATCCTGCTGGCATTGGCCGCGATGGCGTTTCGCCGGGTATGGACGGATCCTCGGCTAAGGCAACCGTCGATCGCTATGTGAAGAGCTCGGAACAACCCCCATCGACAGGAGATGTGTTCAAAGTCGGGGTGGGCAGTGGTGCAAGCGGCCTGGTGTCGGTTCCTTCGACACGCTAGGAGCGCATCCCGATGACACCGCTCATGACCCCCCAGCAGTTGAAAACCTTTGTGCATGGTCAGCTACTCAGGATTCTTGACTTGAGCGCAATCGAGCACCTGACAGCTGTCGAGCTTCGGGACGAGCTCTCCACGTTGGTTAAGCGCATCGTTCGGGAGGAAAAACTGCCCCTGTCGCCCCACGAGCTCGGACAGCTTATCTCCGGAATTCACAATGAAGTCATGGGGCTCGGGCCGATTGAGCCCTTGATGGCCGATGTGACTGTCTCGGACATTTTGGTCAATGGGCCTGGCGCCGTCTATGTCGAGCGGCATGGCCGTTTGGAAAAAACGTCAGTCAAGTTTGGCAATGACGAGCATGTCTATCGGATCATTGAAAAGATTGTTTCCCGCATAGGCCGAAGAATTGACGAGTCAAGCCCTATGGTTGACGCTCGTCTGCCAGACGGCTCTCGGGTCAATGCGATTATTCCGCCGCTAGCACTAGATGGGCCGATTCTTTCAATTCGTCGATTCTCCGCCGTTCCCTTGGGCGTTGACGATTTAGTGGGGCTGGAGTCCTTGACACAGGATATGGCGCAGGTGATTGAAGCTCTTGTAAAAGCGAAAATTAACTTTCTTGTTTCCGGTGGCACGGGAAGTGGCAAAACTACTTTGCTGAATATGATGTCGTCTTTCGTGCCTGCAAGCGAGAGAATTATCACCATCGAAGACGCTGCGGAACTCCGATTGCAGCAGCCCCACGTGGTGCGTCTTGAGACCAGGCCACCGAATGTTGAGGGCAAGGGAGAGGTGACACAGCGGGCTTTAGTCAGGAACAGCCTTCGAATGCGGCCCGATCGCATAGTGGTGGGGGAGGTTCGTGGGCCCGAAGTGCTAGATATGCTGCAGGCCATGAACACGGGGCACGAGGGCTCCATGACCACCATTCATGCAAATTCACCCCGTGACGCCATGATTCGTCTGGAGAACATGGTTGGCCTCGCGGGGGTAACGGTTCCGCTGAAATCTTTGCGGCAGCAGATATCTGCGGCAATTACGGCTGTAATCCAGGTGGCACGCTTAGGAGATGGAAGTCGGAAGATTGTCAGCATCCAAGAGGTGACTGGAATGGAGGGCGATGTCATCGAGATGCACGAAATCTTCTGCTTTCGTCAGACCGGGGTACGCTCCGATGGCAAGTACCTCGGCCAATTCATGCCCACTGGAATACGGCCAAGATTTCTGGATCGACTTGTCGTGAGGGGGCTTCAGTTGCCTGAGCGCATATTCAATCCACACCCCTCATTGGAAAGGGTGGGGACATGATTACCGTTTCGATTGGCTTCCTGATCTTATGCTCGATAAGCCTAATTGCTTATGTCGCGTTGAGCACCTTGGGCCTCAAAACCCGGCAGGTAGTGCCCTCCGCTGCCCAGAAAAAAAGCTCTGCTTTGGATGAATGGGAGACTGTGGGCTACCTGCTGCGCGACAGAAGGCTGAGTCGCACACGGTTCGTCGATAAACAACTTCGACGCTGGTCGCTCCCTAAGCGGGTTCAGCTCGCCATCGCCCAGGCCGGCATGAGCATTATGACCGACACATGGCTTGCCTTCTGTGCCGGCTCTGCGTTGGCTACGATTGCCGCTGCGTTTCTTGTTGGATTGCCCGCCTACATCAGCGTTTTACTCGGGTTTGGCGGTTTTTTTCTTCCTGATTTGTTTCTATCCTTCAAGAAACGTCAGCGTCGGTCTCAGATTGAGTCACAGCTTCCTGATGCCCTGGATTCAATTGCCCGCGCCATGCAGGCAGGCAATTCCTTTTCCGGGGCGTTGGTGGCGGTTGGCCGTGACACATTAGAGCCCTTAGGTGGCGAGCTGCGGTTGGTATCAGAGGAGATTAACTTCGGAAGCTCAACCCGTGATGGCCTGCTTGCGATGGCAGATCGCCTCGACAGTATGGATGTTCGCTACTTTGTTATTGCAGTCTTGATCCATGCTCAGACCGGAGGAAATCTCACCGATCTGCTCAAGAGTCTTTCTGCTCTGATTCGCGATCGTCAGCGCTTAAGAAAACTTGGGCGTGCTCTGTCAGCCGAAGGGCGTTTATCGGCCTGGATTCTCATTCTCATGCCGTTTGTGACCGCAGGTTTGATTCATTTCGTCAACCCCGAGTTTATGGGCCTCTTATGGACTCACCCTGCGGGCCTCGTGGCAGTTCAAGTCATGCTGTTACTAATGCTTGTCGGCGCTGGCTGGATGTGGCGTATTGTTCACTTTAAGGTGTAGGTGCGAATCATGGATATTTCCCTGTGGCTTCTGCTTCTTTCGGTATTTGCATTCACTGGGGTGCTGATGTTTGGTCTTCTGATAGCCGCTTCGCAAGCGTTAGGTCGGCCATCCATAATGGCCAGAAATTCAGTTCTTTCCGAGATAGCGCAGCAGTTCGAATTGCTAGGCCGCAAAGTGCAAGGGAAACGCTTTCCCTTTATGGAAAGTGCTCAGAACGAGATTAACTGGCGCTCCTCGGATATTTCCTTGCAATGCATTCGAGCGGGGTATCGCACCTATAGCGCAGTGCTCACCGTGATTGGCGCCAAGATATTTATGGCGGTCGCGGGAGCCATCACCGGCTTGTTGGCGGGTATTCAGTTGGAATCGAATGTCGTCATGCTCTTCGCGCTCATTCTTCTATTCGGCGCCGTTGGATTTTTCCTCCCCGATTGGATGCTGCGAGTTTTAGTACGTCGACGGCAGGCTAACTTTATGGAGCACTTTCCCGATGCGCTTGATCTCATTCGCATCTGTTTAGAGGCTGGCCTTGGGCTTGACGCGGCAATTATTCGGGTTGGCGAGGAATTTCGAAAGATCTGCCCACCGCTACAAGATGAGCTTCATACGCTAAGTCTGGAGCTAAGAGCAGGAGCAAGCCGCACGCAGTGTCTTCGTAACTTCGGCGAGCGTACCGGTTTGCGGGATGTTCAAGCACTTGTGACGCTTTTGGTACAGGCTGACAAATTCGGCACTGGAATTGCAGATGCTGTTCGCGTGCATTCCGAGCAGCTCCGCTTAAACCGCAAGCTCAAGGCAGAGGAGGCGGCAGCGAAAGTATCTGTAAAGCTGCTTTTTCCCCTCATCTTTTTTATTTTCCCTGCGCTTTTGCTCGTGCTGCTTGGCCCAGCTGCCATTTCGGTTTACGAAAATATTGCAGGCGGTGCCTTAAGTCGATAAGTCGAAGCGGAGATAGCCCTTAATGGATTTTCTTAAAAGCTGTAACAAGGCAGAGAAAGTGAGTAGACCTCACGGTGCTGCGATTATCGAATTTTCGCTGATCCTGCCGATTCTGATTATTCTTTTTTTAGGAACCGTAGAAGCGGGTGTTGCGCTTTATGACAAGGCCGTGATCACGAGCGCAGCTCGTGAGGGCGCTCGCGTTGGCGTATTAAGCCGTGCCCCTGGCGCAGCTCCGGTGGATGTTGAAGTGTTTGTTCGAAATTACTGCTTGGAAAAATTGGTGTCGCTATCGCCGGATTCGTCATCAACGCCGGTCGTAGTGAGCACCGCTACTGAGTCATTCGATGGCAGGTCACGCGGCTTGCTGCGCGTTTCTGTTTCCTACAGTTTTAGTGGCTTCATGCTAGCCCCGCTGCTATCAGCCTTTTCGGCTCCAATCACACTAAGCTCGCAGGCGGTAATGAGATATGAATAAGCAAAGGTCATGGAATAAACCGAGGGGGGCAGTTTCGGTCTTTGTCGGGGTTGGCTTGACTGTGATTCTAGTTGTCTCGGCCTTTGCCGTAGACCTTGGCAACTTGTTCGTGTCTCGAAGTGAGCTGCGAACCTCGGCAGATGCCGGCGCCTTGGCGGGTGCTGGCCGACTGGTGAAGAACGGTGCGCTCGAGTGGAGCAGCGCCAAGCTGGTCGCAGAAGGGGTTGGCCAAAGGAATATAAGTGGATCGGGCATCGCCCCAAACATAGACGTGGCAGTTGGTTATTGGGATACCACCACCAAAACGATGGAGCCGTCTACGATAGTGCCAAACGTCAATCATTTTCCCGGCGTTCGCGTGATTGCGGCGAGAAGTGCGAGTAACAGTAATGCAGTACCAGCATTTTTTTCGAAAGTAATTGGGTTTGACTCGTTTGACATGGACGCTAGTGCGATTGCGGTAATTGGCGGCCCCGGAAGTGTTGATCAACGGGACTTATTTCCCTTTGTATTGACGAAGTGCATGTATGAAAAATACTGGAATTACGGGAGCACTCCGCCCGGGCCTGTTTTGGGCTCGAACGGCATGCCGATGGAATTTCTCTTGCCCGGAAGTTATGGGAGCTGTGCAGACGGCACTATTGCCACGATGGCATGGACAGGCCTTGGAATGGGTAGCAATGCCAATACAGTCAAAACTATCGTCGATCGTTATAAGACTAGCAATCCCATTCCGTCACAGCAGTTTGCCATATCAGACCAAATACCGATTTTTGGCAGCCCTGCTTCCCCTTTTAAAGAAGTTGAAAAATGCACCAATCAAAAAGGCGGCGATGGTCGATGTGCAAAGGTGACAGTCGTGGTGGTCGACAGCATACCGGGCAGTTCTAACGGGGAAAAACGCACGATCAGGGCATTTTCATGCCTCGAGATTCTGGAAGCAAATCATCCTAAGGATGTCAGAGTTCGCATGTCGACGACCTGCCCCCCACCCCCGAGCTCTGGCGGAATCGGGCCCATCTTTGGAACCGTTACGCCACCGGCCTTGGTTCAGTAGTTATCTAGTACTTGATTGAGCAACCGTATGGGGTTGCAGAGGGTACAGACACTGGCTTGCCTGCTGTAATCTCAGCGATTGCTTGCTTGGCGTAGTTGGTTGCCCTTGCAATGTCAGCCGAGTTGGCGGATCGAATGCTGTCAATAGCACCGTTATAAACCACCACGCCTTGTGGGTTGATCAGCACAATTTGCGGTGTGGTTCTTGCGCCGTAGGCTTTTCCGGTTCTTCCTTGTTGGTCAAGTGTTGCGTGGGCTGGAACAGCTTTCTTTTCTGCATTCCAGGCCTTCATTTGTGCTGGGGTTTTGTATTCGCCGTGGCTGGGGTTGGTGGAATTGATCTGCACCCAGACAAAGTTGTTCTTGGCTGCTTCTTGCTGCGTGCCCTGCATATTGCCGCTGTCGTAATGCTTTTTAACGAAAGGACACTCGGGGTTTGTCCACTCCAAGGCAACCCATTTTCCTTTGAGGTCGGAAAGCGATAGGGGCTTTCCATCAAGATCAATAAGAGACAAAGCTGGGGCCGGCCTCCCAGGCTCAGCAGATGCATGGGCAAGCAAGGCCAATGGCATCGAGAGACAGAAAATCAATGAATTGATCAAGGCTCGCATGAAAGACTCCTTTTTCTGAGCGTTAGTTTTTGCCGACTTTTTCCTTGCTTGCCTGCTGCAGCTGATTCACGGCGGTTAGGAAAAACAAAAATCCGGCGATGGCGCAGATAATTCCTGCAAAACCAAAAAGCACCAGTGCCAGCGTTCCCTGCAGCTCTGAGAGCACATAGATAAAGCCTAATGTTATGGGCAGCAGAAACAGGAAAATAGTTCCCCACAGGGCGTTAATTCGGGCACGATTGGCGGTGGTGAGTTTCATGGTGTCAGTTCGTTTAGCAAAATCTCTTAGGCTTCAGCGGGTTTTATGCCAACCTTGGTCACATTATTTTCCTGCATCTCTTTAACAACGAAGATAAGTGTGTCAGTTGAGACCGTGTCTCCAATCACAGGCGGCTTCCCAAGCTCGCGGGCGATCCAGACCGATAGGCTCAGGCCATCGGCATTGGCAATGGCAACCCCATAAAAACCCGCAACTTCGGACATCATGGCAACGCCTTGTAGCTCAAAGCTTCCGAATGTCTTGCGCACCGCCGCACTATCGCTTTCTTTGGGCAGGGCCATTCCTAGCTTGTCTGCAGCAAAGGATAGGGTGGTGCCCTGGAGAAGCAAAGAGCTGATCACCACCATGATGGAAAGGCTTAGCATATAGCGGCCCGGGTCAACGCCTGCCATGATCGGGAAAATTGCGAGCACAATTGGCACGGCGCCCCTTAGGCCAACCCATGAAATAAAAAGCATTTCTCTCGTAGAGAAGTGAAACCAGTGCAGGCATGGAAATACAGCCAGCGGCCTGGCAACAAAGATCAAAAACAAGGATAAGCCAATGCCCGTGCCCAGCGCCGCGATCACTTCGTGTGGCGTGGCGAGCAGCCCCAGCAACAGGAACATCGAGGCCTGAAAAAGCCAGGCCAGCCCATCCATGGCGGGGATGATTGTTTTCACGAAGCGGGTTTTGTTATTCCCAAGTACAAGCCCAAAAATGTAGATGGCCAGAAACCCGGATCCACCGATATAGGTTGTTAGCCCAAAGACAAACATGCCACAGGCAATAATCAGCAAGGCATTGATGCCATGGTTGTGGGAGCGTTCAATCTTCACAGCACGAAGCAAGCGGGTAAACAGCAGCCCAGCAACATAGGCAATCACTACGGCAAAGCCAATCTGTTGAAAGATCGAGACGCCAATCGCAAGGGCCGAGATCGGCTCGCCAGAAATCTGCGAGAGTATTACCGTGATGGCGAGAATCGTGAGAAACACGGCCATGGGGTCGTTAAGCCCGGACTCAATTTCAAGTGTGGCTGCGACCCGTTCATTGAGCTTTACGCCTGAGCCGTTCAAAAGCCCGAATACAGCTGCGGCATCGGTGGAGGCAACAATTGCCCCAAACAAAAATGCGATGGCCCAGGGCAGCCCGAAAATCAGGGCGCCACCAAGCGTGACAAAGCCGCAGGTCAGAATGACACCAAGTGTCGAGAGCAGAATTGATGGGTTGAGTGCGACCCTAAATATTGAGTACGGAGTTCTTAAGCCTCCATCGAGCAGAATGACTGCGAGTGCGATGTTGCCGATCCAGAAAGCAAGCCGGTAGTTGTCAAATTGAATCCCAACGACGCCATCTTCTCCGGCCAGCATGCCGATGGCCAAAAAAATCAGCAGCAGCGGAAGCCCGGTTTTGGAGGTGACCTGGCCTAGCAAAATGCTGACAAGAATTAAGGCGGCACCCGTTAGCGTTGCAATTCCAAGCAAATCAAGGAGGTCTGTCATGCGTGCAAGACTCCCCGGCTAGATCTTCATGAAGTACTGAATGACTGTCTTGGCAATCCAGCCGCTTGTGCCGACAAGCAAGGCGATGCTCAGCACAATGTAGGCCATCTTCCCGCCCTTGGATTCTTTGGCCAGGGAAAACACAATGAGCACCATAAAGCCAATCAGCGCCAATACCAGGTAAGGGGTGAGTTCGTCGAAAAGTTCTATGAGCGCCTGGTTTTCCATAGAGCCAATACTACCCCGGCCGCCAGCCCCGGCAAACCATATGGGCGCTGCGGCGAATTACCGAAAATCAAAAGCGTTAAGTAGCTGCCGGGTCTCGTAAAGCGGAAGCCCAACGATGCCCGAAAAACTGCCGGATATTTTAGGAATCACCGACTCGGCCAGGCCTTGAATGCCATAGGCGCCGGCCTTATCGAGCGGCTCTTGGGTATCAACGTAGTGGGAGATCCATTCCTCTGACAGTGACGCAAAGGTCACTTCAGAGGACACAACGATAGATTCGCGCTGACGCTCATCAAGCCGAATGATTGAAACAGCCGTATAGACGTGATGGGTCCTACCGGAGAGGGACCGAAGCATCTGCCTGGCATGCGCGGCATTTTCTGGCTTGCCCAGAATTTGTCCATCAAGGGCCACGGTCGTGTCCGCCGCGATCAGCAGATCCTCTGCTGCGCCTGCAGTTTGCCCGAGCATTTTTTTCAGGCTGGCTAAGCCCTGATCCCGTTTAATTAGGGCAATGCGCTGAACATAAGCAATCGGATCTTCGTCAGTCTGGGTTGCTTCCAATGCCTCTGGGTCAATCCCTGGATCTGCTGGAACTACAATGGGCGAGAGCCCAAGTTTTTCAAGCAGCATTTTGCGTCTTGGGCTTTGCGAGGCAAGAAAGAGTTTGGCTTTTGGCATAAGGCGAAAAGATAGCGGAAATGAACGATCAACGGTTTTTATCAGAGCGCGCCCGACAGACTCGGCCTTTTTATGTCATGGAGCTTTTGGCCCGTTCGGCGCAGCGGGAAAAAACCCAGGGCCCCAGTGTGAGCATGGTCGTTGGTGAGCCGGATTTTCCGCCGCCACCTCTGGTGGTGCAGGCTGCTGAGCAGGCGCTTCGTGAGGGCAAGGTTCATTACACCCACGCCTTGGGCATGCCGCAGCTTCGCGAGGCCATCGCCCAGGATTACCTGCGGCGTGACAATCTCGTAATTCCCACAGAGCGCATTGCGGTCACCGCAGGCGGCTCGGGTGGCTTGCTCTTGGTCATGGCGGCCTTGCTTAACCCAGGTGATGAGGTGCTCATGCCGGATCCGAGTTACCCATGCAATCGGGAATTTGTTGGGGCGATGGGCGGGGTGGTCAAGACGATTCCCGTTGATGGCAGCACGAATTTTCAGCCAACCGTGGAGCAGGTACGCAAGGCTTGGTCTGCCAGAACAAAAGCCTTGTTGGTGGCAAGCCCAGCCAATCCAACTGGCACCATGCTTGCTCACGAAGAAGCGAGTGAGCTTGCTGCCTTGGTGCGCGAAAAAGGCGGCGTATTGATTGTTGATGAGATCTATCAGCGGCTTGTATTTGATACAAGTCCAGTCTCGCTGGCTTCCTTGGGGGAAGACATCATTTCGATTAATAGTTTTTCGAAGACATTTTCCATGACAGGCTGGCGCTTAGGCTGGGTAGTTGCGCCTGCCCCCATGATGTCGGCTCTGGAGCGGCTCTCACAAAATCTTTTTATATCACCTTCTTCTTTAGCCCAGAAGGCAGCTTTGGCTGCATTTATGCCGGCATCGCTAAAGGTCGCAGAAGACTATCGACAAAGGTTTCGCAGTCAAGGCCAGTATCTGCTTGGAGAGCTTGAGAGACTCGGCTTTGCCCTGCCCGCGCGGCCCGAGGGCGCTTTTTATGGCTACTGTGATATTTCAAAACTTACAAGTGACAGTTTTCAGTTTTGTTTCGATCTCTGTGATCGTGCAGGTGTGTTGATGACACCTGGCCGGGATTTTGGCGATCATCAATCGCATCGGTTTGTGCGGGTCTCCTACACCAAGCCCATCGCCGTGTTAGAGGAGGGCGTTCAAAGGCTGAGGAAGTTTCTGGGGGCTTAGAGTCAAAGGCCTTTAGTTCGGTAGAATGCGCGTCTATGTCACTAGGCCCACTTTTTGATCCGAGCATTTTGTTTTTTATCGTGGGCATTGCCGCTGGGCTCATGCGCTCGAGCCTGGAAATTCCCGTTCCGATTGCCCGCTTTCTCTCGCTTTATCTGTTAATGGCCTTGGGCCTTAAGGGCGGTTTTGCCCTGGCAGCAAGTGGCTTTACGCCTGAGGTTTGGCTTGACCTTGGCCTGGCCTTGGTCCTTGCCATTATTGTGCCGATGCTGGGCTACTTCTTTATTAAGCGCATGGCCAGCGGATTTGACGCTGCTGCGATTGCAGCCACTTACGGATCTGTGAGTGCTGTGACCTTTATCACCGCCACTCAGTATCTGGAGAAGCAGGGCATTGACTATGGGGGCCATATGGCTGCGGCCATGGCGCTGATGGAATCGCCCGCGATTATTTTTGCCGTGCTGATGGCCAATATGATTCGCAGCAGGGCAGCTGTCGCCGATGGGCCCTCGGGCATTCCGCAGGCCAAGATGTCGTCTGTGCTGCGTGAGTCGTTTACCGAGGGTGCACAGATTCTGCTCTTGGGCAGCATGCTGATTGGCCTGATCACGGGTGATTCAGGCAAGGAAATCATGGAGCCCTTCACGGGCCAGCTCTTTAAGGGCATGCTTGCTTTTTTCCTATTGGATATGGGTATTGCAACGGCAAGCCGCATGGCCGACCTGCGCGGCGTGCCGAAGAGGCTGATTTTGTATGGTGTATTTGCGCCGCCTGTGCACGCGGCAGTCGCCTTGGCCTTGTGTGTGGTGTTCCAGGTGCCCGAGGGCAATGCGGCGCTCTTCGCAGTGTTGGCAGCGAGTGCCTCATATATCGCAGTGCCTGCGGTGTTAAAGCATGCCATTCCCGAGGCTTCGCCAGTTTTTTACCTGGGCCTCTCGCTAGGCCTGACGTTTCCGATCAACATCATTATTGGCATTCCCTTTTATGCGGGAGTGGCAAAGTGGCTTTTGAATTAGCGAATTACCCGCGGCGAAATACAAGGGTTGTGTCGCTGGAAGCCTTGGGCTCGAATCGGTAGCCGTCCGAATCGAAATCTTTAAGCCCTACTGGCGTATCGATCTTGTGATCCAGCACGTAGCGCACCATCATGCCGCGGGCCTTTTTCGCTGAAAAACTGACGATCTTGTAACTAGTGCCCTTTTTTTCCTGAAACACCGGCGTAATCACCGGGTAGTCCAGGCCTTTCACAGCCTTGAAATATTCCTCAGATGCAAGATTGATTAAAACTTTTGTCTTATGAGATTTCAGCTCTGCATTGAGAGCCTTTCCCAGGGCCTCGCCCCAGAATTGATACAAGTCTTTGCCCTTGGGGTTAGGCAAGGCAGTGCCCATTTCCAAACGATAAGGCTGCATCAGGTCAAGCGGCCGAAGAATGCCGTATAGGCCCGAGAGAATCCGAAGCTGCTTTTGGGCCTGGTTCAGCTGGGTTTTATTCATGGTTTTGGCATCTAAGCCATCATAGACATCGCCATCAAACGCAAGCACCGCCTGCTTGGCATTTTTGTGGGTAAAGGGCCGCTTCCATGACTCATATCGGGCCACATTCAAAGAGGCGAGGCTGTCGCTTAAGTCCATAAGCTTGGCGATCTGCGGCATAGACATAGGCCGCAGCATTTTGATCAACTCAGCGGATCGATCCAAAAAATCGCACTGCGTGCTGATATCCGTGGTGGGGGGCGTGTCAAAATCGAGCGTCTTAGCCGGTGAAATCACCATTAACATATCAGGCTCCTCGGGTCTGATCAGGAAGAGGTTATTTTAGACATGATGACTGCTACAGGAATTGCTTCAATTAGGCCCCGGGTCTTTGTGCTGCTGGCCGCTGGTGTTGCAGCCCTGCTCACATTGGCTGCCTGTGGCACAGTTATGAAAAAGCCCGAGGTGTCCGTGGCAGAAGTGCGAGTTGCGGGCATTGATCTAGAGCGCGTGCAGCTCACCGTAACCCTCAGAGTACGCAATCCCAACCCGGTAGAGATAACTCTGACCGATCTCAAGGCAAAGTTTTGGGTCGCCGATACTGAGGCAGGGCTCATTGAACCCTCTCAGTTAAGGTACGTTTTAGCGGCTTCTTCAAGTGTGATGTTGCCCGTAAGAGTTAGCTTGACCGTGAAGTCCTTGCCCGCAGTGGTTCAGGAAAGCTTGCGCGCATTGATTCAGGGGGGGCTGCCTTATCGCATTGAGGGCAGTGTCACCACGGGCAATGGGTTGATCACTATTCCCTTTAACAAAACCGGTGAAATCGCTAAGCGCTTGTAGGTGGGGCTTTATAAAGCGGGCATGAACACGGGCTCAGGCTCGAGGAACACTCCAAACCTGGCCACTACGGCCTGTTGAATCTCCTGAGCCAGCGAGAGAATTTCTCGGCCTGTTCCGCCGCCATAGTTTACGAGCACTAACGCATGATCCGCGTGCACGCCAACATCGCCGCGGCGGGCGCCTTTAAAGCCACAGCGTTCGATTAGCCATGCAGCCGAGAGTTTTTTGCTATCCCCCTGTTCTTTTGGAAGGTCGTATTGCGGTAGGTCGGGGTGTAGCAGGCCAAGGTTTTTTGCTTGGACGGCGCTGACGATCGGGTTTTTAAAAAAGCTGCCAACATTGCCAAGCTTGGAAGGGTCAGGCAGCTTTCGGCTTCGAATCGACATCACGGCTTTGGCCACATCTGCAGGCGTTGGTTGGTGAGCCCCCATGGCAGAGAGCTCGGCAGAAATCTCGCCATAGTGGGTCACGACATTGGCCTGATCCTGGGGCCTGAGCTGAAGCTTTATTTCAGTAATGAAGTAGCGCGGGTTATCCCAAGGCCCTTGAATCTCGGGCTGCTTGAAAATGCTGTCGCGGTAGCCGAATCTGCATTCGGAATTTGTGAAAGAACAAAACCTTGAGGACTGAAAGTCCCATGCCGTCAGGCCAATCAAAAGGTCTTTCACTTCAACGCCATAGGCGCCAATGTTTTGAATGGGCGCTGCGCCTGCGCTGCCCGGAATGAGGGCAAGATTTTCAAGGCCTGCGTAGCCTTGCCCGAGGCTCCATAAAACAAGTTGGTGCCAGTCTTCGCCTGATGCGGCCTTCAGCACACCTTTGTCATCAATTGACTTACCTCGAACCTCGTTGCGAAGCACCGTTGCAGATAGCGGGGCATGCAGCACAACATTACTGCCCATGCCAAGGATGCAGCGTGGCGCTTTGCCTAATGATTCGGTGATATTGGCTAAGTCGCTGGCGTGATTGACAACAATCACTCTCGAGCTGCGCGCTGCAAGCCCCAAAGTGTTGTGCTTTTGTAAATCCACCAGCCTTAAGAGGGGGTGTAGCCTAGCCGAACATAAATCGGCGCATACGCCTCGGCCTGGGTCACTTCAATCAAGCCCTCGCGCGCAAGCTCAAGCAAGGCCAGAAAATGAACTACCACGATCGGAACGCCGCCGCCATGGGCAAGCTCTTGCATGAAAAGCTCGGTGAACTCGACAAAGGGGCGGCCTTGCAAAAACTTCAAGATCCGCGACATATGTTCCCGCACCGACAAGGGCTCTCGAGAAATATGATGGTGCGCTGTCAGCTTTGCCCTGCGCAAAATCTCGCGCCAGGCGGCCTGTAAATCGTTGGGGTCTACATCGGGCAGGCGCGGTGTCATCGCCTGTTCCACATAGACCTGAGCCGCCAATACATCGCGGCCTAGCTGCGGGAACTGGTCAATTTGTCTGGCGGCAATCTTCATCTGCTCATATTCCAATAGCCTGCGCACAAGCTCGGCTCGGGGATCATCGACTTCCTCTTCGCCCTCGCGCGGACGCACGGGGAGCAGCATGCGTGATTTGATTTCAATGAGCATTGCGGCCATCAACAAATAGTCGGCTGCAAGCTCTAGGTTGCGGGCACGAATTTCTTCTACATAGCTGAGGTACTGCCGAGTGACCTCGGCCATTGGAATATCCAGAATGTTGAAGTTTTGCTTGCGAATGAGATAGAGCAAAAGATCAAGCGGTCCTTCGAAGGTCTCAAGAATAACTTCGAGCGCATCGGGCGGAATATAGAGGTCTTTGGGAAGCTGAGTGAGCGGCTCCCCGTAGAGCAAGGCAATGGTCTCTGGGGGCAGGCTGGGCTGCGCGGCGTCTTCGGGTGCTAGCGCCTGCGCCTGGTCTTCAGTCATCGTCATGACGATTAGTCCCTAGTCAGTCTGATAGACGTAAGGCTTTTGCCGAACCTTGATTTGCTGGGCGCGGCCCACTTCCTCAAGCTGAATTGGGTCTTTGTCCCAAAGCAAAAGGCGGCCCTGCTGCTGGGCTGTATCCAAGTGGGGCTTTTGCTCTTTGAGCGAGCGCAGAAATTGGGTGATTTCGGATTCGTAGAGTGCCATGTTTTGATTTTAGCCCAGTGACTCGCGGTTGGCGGCGATCAAGGCATCAATCTGAGGCTGCTCGACTCGGGTGATCAGGTGGCTAAAGCCCAGCAGGCGTTCAATGGGCGGGTTTGCAAGATCGGCCCACTGAAGAGGCCTTTGCAGGCCGAAGACCTCAGCCTCCGCTTTCTGGGCAAGATCGGGCAAAACGGGCTTGAGCAAAATCAGCAGCTGGGCGAAGGCCTTAATGGCCTGGGTGCAGGTCTGGTGAAGCTTGGGCAACAGTGCCGCATCTGTCTGCGCGAGCTTGGCAATTTCCCATGGCTTTTCAGCATCAACATAGGCATTGACCATGTCCATTAAGGCGGCTGTCTCACGCACCACTTTCGCAGTGTCCCGATTCTCGTAGGCAGCCGCAATAACAGGCTCGGCCGCCTCGAATGCCTTGGAGATTGCGTTGCTGGAGTCTACAAGGATTGCAGCGTGCAGCGCGCCTTCAAATCGCTTGTTGATGAAACCTGCGCAGCGGCTGGCGATATTGACAAACTTTCCCACCAGGTCACTGTTGATCTTGGCAATAAAGTCGGCGATGTTGAGATCAAGGTCTTCCATCGATCCGTTGAGCTTGCTGGCAAAGTAATAGCGCAGCCAGCTGGGGTTTAGTTTTTGCTGCAAGTAGCTTTGGGCGGTGATAAACGTGCCGCGCGACTTGCTCATCTTGGCGCCATCGACCGTGAGAAAGCCATGCACAAAGACATTGGTGGGCGGCCGGTATCCCGCAAACTGCAGCATGGCCGGCCAAAACAGGGTGTGGAAGTACAAAATGTCCTTGCCAATGAAGTGATACTGCTCAACCGTCGAGTCCGGGCGCACGAACTCATCAAAATTCAAGCCCTGTTCTTCACAGTATTTTTTTAGGCCGGCGTAATAACCAATCGGTGCGTCAAGCCAGACATAAAAATACTTGCCGGGTGCGTCAGGAATTTCGAAGCCGAAGTAGGGTGCATCGCGCGAGATGTCCCAATCGCCGAGCGTAGTATCAGACTCGGTTTGCGCTTCGGCACCGGATGCCTGCGAGGGAGTGCTAGGGCCTAGCCACTCCTTGAGCTTATTTGCTGCTTCGGGCTGAAGCCTGTTTTCATCAAGCGCCCATTGGCGAAGAAAGTCGACACAGCGCGGGTCGGAGAGCCTGAAAAAATAATGATCGGATTCTTTTCGAACCGGCTTAGCGCCCGAAACAACAGAGACCGGATTTTGAAGATCGGTAGGGCTGTAGGTTGCCCCGCAGGCTTCGCACGAGTCGCCGTATTGATCGGCAGCTCCGCATTTGGGACAGGCCCCCTTGATGAAGCGATCCGGCAAAAACATTTCTTTGACGGGATCAAACATCTGCTCAATTCGGCGTACTTCAATCAGGCCTTGTGATTTCAGTTTCTTGTAAAACGACTCTGACAGCGCTCTGTTTTCCGGCGAATGTGTGCTGTAGTACTTGTCGAACGAGATGCCAAAGCCGGCAAAATCGCGGGTGTGTTCCGCCCAGACCCGCTCAATCAAGGCCTCAGGGGTGATGCCTTCTTTTTCCGCCCGCAGCATGATGGGGGTGCCATGGGTGTCATCGGCGCAGATGTAAACCACCTCATGGCCACGCATGCGCTGAAACCTTGCCCAAATATCGGTCTGAACATATTCCACCAGGTGGCCAAGGTGAATTGCACCATTGGCATACGGAAGGGCGGAGGTGACAAAAATTCGTCTTTTGTTTTGCGCTTGCATTGCAGGGAAATTGGGGAAGATACGAGGGTATTGGGCCCATGTTTTAAGGCGGAAGGCTGTATTCTGCCCCAACTATGACCACTGACATCAAGGCTTCCGCCCTTTCAATCCTCTCGACAGTTTTTGATCCACGTATGGGCCCGCCGCCTGGCAAGGATCTCGTGAGCGCAAAGATGGTGGGTGAGGTCGCCGTGAAAGATGGCGTGCTATGTGTTGACATCGTCTTGCCTTATGCCGCCAAAGGAGAGTCTGGCCTTTGGCAAGACCGCGTTAGCCGAGCGCTTGCCGGCGTTGCGCCCAATGGCAAGGTGCAGGTCAATGTGTCGGTAAGGGTGAAAGCGCGGGCCGTACCCGGCACCATGAAGCGGCTCAAC
Source organism: uncultured Burkholderiaceae bacterium (assembly GCA_964582195.1). Classification (GTDB taxonomy): domain Bacteria; phylum Pseudomonadota; class Gammaproteobacteria; order Burkholderiales; family Burkholderiaceae_A; genus Lacustribacter. Next base: position 378,929 of record CAZOQN010000002.1, read on the forward strand.
GGCATCAAGAACGTGATTGCGGTAGCCTCGGGCAAGGGCGGTGTGGGCAAAAGCACGACGGCTGCGAACCTGGCGCTGGCGCTAGCAGCCGAGGGCGCGCGAGTGGGAATGATGGATGCCGATATTTACGGCCCCTCGCAGACCATGATGTTGGGCACCGCGGGCCAGGCGTATTCAAACAAGGAAAACAAAATCGAGCCCAAGATTGCCCACGGGGTTCAGGTAATTTCCATGGGCATGCTCACCACGGAGGACACACCGATGGTATGGCGTGGCCCGATGGCCTCGTCCGCCATGGAGCAATTGTTAACCGAAACTGCTTGGGATGATGTGGACTACCTGGTGGTCGATATGCCCCCGGGCACGGGTGACATTCAGCTAACGCTATCGCAGCGCGTGCCCGTGACAGGCGCCATTATTGTGACCACACCGCAAGATATTGCCTTGCTCGATGCGAAAAAAGGCCTGGTCATGTTTGAGAAAGTTAAGGTGCCAATACTGGGCATCGTGGAAAACATGGCCATGCATGTCTGTTCAAAGTGTGGCCACATCGAGCATATCTTCGGTGAAGGTGGCGGCTTGAAAATGGCCGACCAATACGAGGTGCAGTTCTTAGGCGCGCTGCCTTTGGACATTCGTATTCGTGAGCAGGCCGACTCGGGCCGCCCCTCTGTGGTGGCAGACCCCGAAGGCCCGATTGCGCAGGCCTATCGTGAAATCGCACGAACGGTGGGCGCTCGCGTGGCCATGCTTTCCGAAGACCACAGCGCGAAGTTCCCCAGCATCAAGATCGTCGGCACCTGACCGTCATTGCAAGGCCGCGCAGCAGCCGTGGCAATCCACTTGTGCGAGAATCTTCGCACTATGACCATCAAAAGCGACAAGTGGATTCGCCGCATGGCGCAGTCCCATAAAATGATCGAGCCTTTCGCACCAGATCAGGTGCGTTACACCGGCGACCATAAAATTGTTTCTTACGGCACTTCCAGCTATGGCTACGATGTGCGCTGCGCTGACGAATTCAAGATCTTTACCAACATCAACAGCACAATTGTTGACCCTAAGAATTTCGACAGCGGCTCATTTGTCGATTTCAAGGGCGATGTCTGTGTTATACCGCCGAATTCATTTGCGCTGGCAAGAACCGTCGAATACTTTCGAATTCCGCGTAGTGTGCTCACTGTGTGTTTGGGGAAATCGACTTACGCGCGCTGCTTTCGCGGCGACACTCGCGTTGCGTTAGTTGATGGTACAGCCCCGACGCTCGAGGAGATGGCGCGACGCTATGAGGCAGGCGAGCGCTTCTGGGGTTACAGCATCGGTGAAAACGGCCGGCTGATAGTTGCCCAGCTTGAGGCACCCCGCTACGTTGGCCGAGACAATCTGATGGAAGTGGAGCTTGATAACGGCCAGGTGATTCATGCTACCCCCGATCACTTGTTCATGACTCGGGATGGACGGTGGATTGCTGCCGGGGAGCTCACCGCCGGTGATTCGCTGATGCCGCTTTATCGGTCAATCTTTCGTGGCTACGAGATGACTTACCAGCCGCTCAATGGCCATTTAATTCCGACCCATCGTTTGGCAGATGACTGGAATCTTCGTTTCGGCATGTACGCCGATCGGGCAGGCACACACCGTCACCATATCGACCACGATCGTCTAAACAACAATCCGTGGAACATTGAGCGCATGCTAGCCAAGGACCATATGGCTCTTCATAACCAAAAAAACTTCGGGGAAGAGTTTGACCCGGGCGAGCACAGCGCTGCCATCAAGGCAGCACTTAGTCGGCGTATGAACGATCCCGAATGGGCTGAAGCCTACTCGCAGACGCAGAGTAAGCGGGCCCAAAGCTTTTGGTCCGAAGATAGATATCGTGAAACGCGTGATCGGCTGCTAGCTCAGCGTCAAAATGTCTCGCCAGAGACCAGAGCTCTGCAAAGCCAGGTACATCGCACTCGATACGCTGATCCGGCGGCGCGTCTTTTGGACTGTGACCGTTCGGTGTTTCGTCGTTTCCCGGAGTTGCTTGCTGCGTTCCAGGGTAAGTCGAAGGGTTACAAGGTAGAAGAACCACGCGCGAATTATGGTCGCCTCAACCACAAAGTGAAGTCGGTTCGCTCAGTAGGCGGCGAGCACGACGTATTTTGTTTGACGGTTCCCGAGGCAGGAAACTTCGCGCTTGAAAGCGGTGTTTTCGTAAAAAACTGTGGAATTATCGTCAATGTAACCCCCTTGGAGCCCGAGTGGGAAGGCCACGTGACACTTGAGTTTTCAAACACGACCCCTCTGCCTGCAAAAATCTATGCAGGCGAAGGCTGTGCGCAAATGTTGTTCTTTGAAAGCGATGAGGTCTGCGAAACTTCTTACAAAGACCGTGGCGGGAAATATCAGGGGCAGACGGGCGTAACGCTACCGAAGACGTAGGGCGTGGATCGCCACGGCGCTTCGCGCCTCGCGATGACGTTATAACGCAGCGTTCATCAACTGCCAGGTGTATTCTTCACGTGGGCGTGACAGCACTTCTTCGGTAAAGCCAGACTCCACCACTTCGCCACCGCGCATCACCATCACCCGGTGGGCAATGGCCTTGATCACCGCGAGATCATGGGTAATAAACAAATACGCCATGCCATGTCTCTGTTGAAGCCTCACTAATAGCTCCAGCACCTGCTGCTGAATCGAAACATCTAATGCGCTCGTAGGTTCATCGAGCAGAATCACTTCGGGCTGCAGAATTACCGCACGGGCAATCGCAATGCGCTGGCGCTGGCCACCTGAAAATTCGTGTGGGTAACGGCTGGCGGAATCGGCGGGCAGGCCCACTTCCTCCAACATTTGCGCAATCCGTTCACGCCGGTCGCCCTCGCTTAACTCAGGAAAATGCAGCGCCAAGCCCTCACCCAGAATCTGGCCTACCGTCATACGGGGCGATAGTGCGGAGAAGGGGTCTTGGAAAACAATTTGCAAATGCCTTCGCAGCTTGCGCATGTCTTTCTCAGACAGCTTGTAGAGGCTCTCGTTGCCAAAGCGCACCTCGCCCGTCACATTGGCGCTCGACAATCGAAGCATGGCCATACCCAAGGTCGTTTTGCCTGAGCCCGACTCGCCCACAATACCCAGGGTTTCTCCGCGAGAGAGGGTGAGGCTCTCGCGGCCAACCGCAATGAAATGTCGTTTGGAAAACCAGCCGGTTGGAATATTGTATTCGCAGCGAACCTTGCCGCCGGACAAAATCACATTACGCTCAACATTTTGCTCGACCATGCGTTTGGGCCGGCTGTTGAGCAATCGCTTGGTGTATTCATGCCGGGGGCTCGTGAACACAGCGTGCGTATCGCCTTCCTCTACCAATTGGCCAAGCTGCATCACGCCAACCCGCTGGGCAAACTTTTCCACGAGGGGAAGGTCATGGGTAATGAGCAAAATCGCCATGCCTTCTTCGCGCTGAAGCTCGGCCAACAACTCAAGCACTTGAGCGCGAATCGTTACATCGAGCGCCGTAGTAGGCTCATCGGCAATTAACAGTTTGGGGCTGCATGCCAGCGCCATAGCGATGACCACGCGCTGGCGCTGCCCGCCAGAGAGCTGATGCGGATAGGCGTTTGCGCGCCGCTTTGGGTCATCGACACCGGTGCGCTCTAAAAGTGCGATAGCCCGCTCGAAGGCTTGTTTTGAAGACAGCCCCTCATGAAGCTCCAGCACTTCTGCAATCTGTTGGCCCACGGTGAACAAGGGATTTAAAGCAGACATGGGCTCTTGAAACACCATGGCAATGTCTTTGCCGCGAATGGCGCGAAGCTTGCGAGCCGAGCAATGCAGTAGATCAGTCCCTTCGCCCGAGGCTACGCCCGCATTTGCGGGCGACCAGATGATTTCGCCGCTGGTGTGGGCATCGGGCAGCAAACCCAAGACCGATAACGCTGTTACGGTTTTTCCACTGCCAGATTCACCAACGAGCGCAACCCGTTCGCCTGCAAAAACATCAAGCGAGACACTGTCAACGGCGATTTTCTTCTGGCCGCCATTGTCAAAAGCCACTGAAAGATTTCGAATCTGCAAAATGGGGTTTGTCATGGGCGTATTCATCTTTAACCCCGACGCGTATCGAGCGCATCGCGAAGCGCCTCGCCGATGAAGATCAGCAAGAGCAAGAGCGAAACCAAAAGGCCAAATGTGCCCAGGGAGATCCACCAGGCATCGAGATTGGACTTTCCTTGCGCCAGCAGCTCTCCCAGGCTTGGGGTCGAAGAGGGGACACCGAGCCCCAGAAAATCCAGGCTTGTGAGGGCCAGAATTGCAGCGCTCATGCGAAAAGGCAAAAAGGCGATCACCGGCGTCAGGCTGTTGGGCAGCACATGGCGCCAGATGATTTGAAAGTTATTTAGGCCAAGGGCACGGGCAGCAGTTACGTAATCGAGTGATCGATTGCGCAAGAACTCGGCCCGTACATAATCAGATAAGCCCATCCAGCCAAAAAGCGAGAGGATGACGAGCAAAATCAACAGCCCAGGCTCAAACACCGAAGCCAAAATGATTAATAAATAAAGCTCAGGCACCGAACCCCAGATCTCGATAAAGCGTTGAATGACCAGATCAACCTTGCCCGCAAAGTAGCCTTGAATTGCGCCCATCACAATACCCAGCACCACGCCAATGGCTGTCAAAGCAAGGCCAAATAACACCGAGACACGAAAGCCATAGAGCAGCCGGGCCAGCACATCACGGCCGCGATCATCGGTCCCTAGCCAGTTCACCGAAGAAGGCGGTGCAGGGTTTGGGCTTGGCGCGAAATAGTTCAGGGAGTTAAATGAATAGCGATTCAAAGGGTAAATCGCCCAGTTTTCCCCCTCGCGAATGCTTTGCTCAATAAACGGGTCGAGAAAGTCTGTGGGCGTTTCGAAATCACCACCAAAGGTTTTTTCGGGGTAGCTGTTCACCAAGGGGAAATAGAATTCGCCCTTGTACTGAACGATCAATGGCCGATCGTTCGAAAGCACCTCGGCCAGCAGTGACACCGCGACGGCGAATGTGAAAATCCAAAGGCTCACGTAGCCGCGCCGGTTGCGCTTAAACCGCTGCCAGGCCCGCTGTCCCGGCGAAAGGCTTACCTGGCTTTGCACCGCGATACTCACGATTTATTGGCTCCAAACTGAACCCGCGGGTCGACCCAGACATACATCAAGTCATTCAGCAGCTTGGCAATCAGGCCAATCAATGAAAAGAAATACAAGGTTCCCATCACTACTGGATAGTCGCGCTTGAGCACCGCCTCATAAGACAATAATCCCAGGCCATCGAGTGAGAACAAGGTCTCAATCAAAAGTGATCCTGTGAAAAATGCACCGATAAAGGCGGCAGGAAATCCCGTGATGATGGGGATCAGGGCATTGCGAAACACATGCCGCCAGAGCACCTTGTTTTCCGGCAGGCCTTTGGCCCGGGCTGTGAGCACATATTGCTTTCTGATTTCTTCAAGCATGGTGTTTTTGGTAAGCATCGTGGTGACTGCAAAGCTGCCAAGTGTCATGCAGATGATGGGCAAGGTGAGGTGCCAAAAATAATCGAGCACTTTGCCCACCAGGCTTAACGACTCCCAGTCATCGGAGGTGAGCCCGCGCAAAGGGAACAGCTGAAGAAAACTTCCCCCGCCAAATAGCACCAGCAAGGCCACGCCCAGCACAAATCCCGGAATGGCATAGCCCACCAAGATGGCAGTGCTTGTCCAGAGGTCAAATCGTGAGCCGTGCCTGACTGCTTTTGCAATGCCAAGTGGAAGGCTGATCAGGTAAGTGAGCAAGAAAGTCCAGATGCCCAGGCTGATGGAGACCGGCAGTTTTTCTTTCATGAGCTCCCAAACGCTTCGGTCATGAAAGAAACTTCGGCCAAGATCGAAAGTAAGGAAATCGCCCACCATTTGTATGAAGCGCTCGTGGGCAGGCTTATCAAAGCCGTAAAGCGCCTTGATTTCAGCAAGCTTTTCAGCATCCATGCCCTGATTGCCGCGGTAGATATTGCTGGTCTGGCCAACTTCTGCAGCGCCGCCACCGGGCAGTGTGGCTCCCGCACCGCCAATGGCAGCATGATCACCTTTGAGCATTTGCACCATCTGCTCTACGGGGCCGCCCGGAACAAATTGAATAATCGCGAACGTGATCAGCAAAATTCCGAACAGTGTTGGCACCATCAGCAGCAGGCGCTTTGCGATGTATTGAAGAAGGCTTGGGTTCATTGTTTTTTCTCCCACCACCAACTGCTTACAACCCAGTCTTCAGAGTGATAGTAGTCGGGAAGCTGCTCCGGGCCCTTTAGGCCCCGTTTGTAAGAAACCCGATGGGCGTTGTTGTGCCAGTGGGGAATAGCGTAAAAGCCAGCACGCATCACCCGGTCAAATGCACGCGCCGCCGTAATGAGCTCGTCGCGTGAGCCCGAAGACAGAACCCGCTGAATCAAGGCATCGACCGCTGGATCTTTCAGGCCAATGTAATTGTCGGCGCCATTTTCCTTCGCCGACTGGCTGGTAAAGCGAAACACCAGCTCATTGCCGGGGCTTTGGCTGGAGAGATACCAGTGCACGATCATGTCGAAGTCGTAGTTATCAAGCCGACGTTTGTAAAGCGAAGTGTCAGTCACACGAACCGACACTTTGATGCCAAGTTTTGCAAGGTTGCGGGCAAAGGGCGCAACAATGCGCTCCCAGGTTCGGCTTGAGAGCAGTACCTCGAATTCAAAGGGCTGGCCTTGGCTGTTGCGAAGCGCGCCATCGCGATAGACCCAGCCGGCTTGCGCAAGTAAAGTACGGGCCTCGCGCAGGTTCTCACGAAGGCTGTGGGGAGGGTCGGTATTGGGCGGCATGGGCACTGGCCCAAACACGGCAGGATTCAATTTTGCGCGAAGCGGCTCCAAAATTCTGAGTTCTTCTTTGCTGGGCTCGCCCGTTGCGGCCATCTCAGTGTTGGTGAAATACGAGTAAGAGCGCTTGTACTGGTTATAGAAAAGCTGCCGATTCATCCATTCGTAATCCAAGGCCAGGCCAATAGCCTGGCGCACGCGAACATCGGCAAATTGCGGCTTGCGCGTGTTGAAATAAAACGCCTGCATGCCTTGGGCATTAGAATTGGCAAGCTCAGTCTTAATCAGATCGCCACTTGAAAAGCGCCTGCCAATGTAAGCCCGCGCCCAGTTCTTGGCGGCGTTTTCATGAACAAAGTCAAACTCTCCCGCTTTGAAAGCTTCAATGCGGGCGAATTCATCTTTGTAATACCGATAGCTGATCACATCAAAATTAAACTGGCCCCTTCGAGCTGGAACCTCCTTGCCCCAGTAGTTTTCCTGCCGCTTAAATCGAATGTTTTTGCCGAGATCCATCCGTTCAATCAAATACGGGCCGCTGGCAATCGGGTGGTCTTGCACCCATTGCTCAAAAGGCTTGTCTTTGCCTTGCTGGCTTCCCCATTTCTTTGAAAACACCGGCACAGCACCGACAATCATGTGCAGCTCGCGATTGCGTCGAAGGAAATCAAAACGAATCGTGCGCTCATCGACCACCACAGCCTCTTTCACATCGGCCCAGTAGTTGCGCCAAATCGGGCTTGCCGATTTGCTGCGAAGGGTGTCGAAGGAAAACTTCACGTCTTGGGCCAGCACTGGGTCGCCATTGGAAAATCGCGCTTCGGGCCGAAGCCGAAAAGTCATGGACATGCCATCTTTGGCCAGCATCATGTCTTTGGCCAAAAGCCCATACATGCTCATGGGTTCATCGAGGCTGCCGATGGCGAGTGACTCAAACATCAGGTCCATTACGCCACGGGCTGCAATGCCTTTGAGCGTAAATGGATTGAGCTTATCGAAGGTGCCCATGGCAGCAAGCTTGAGCTCCCCACCTTTGGGTGCATCGGGATTGGCATAACGAAAGTGCTTGAAATCGGGCCCATATCGCGGGGTGTCGCCAAGGGCCAGCCCATGCACAAAGGCGCCGGGCTGGGCCCAGACAAGGCTAAGACAGCTGGCATAGGTGGCCAGGGCAAGGAAGGCGGCGCGAAGCATGTCGGCAGTGTAGCGAAGCTGCAAGGCTGCCACGATTAGAATTGCCCCTATGGAGGTGTCAGGCGCGGTGCCTGGCACGGTGCCTGACACCCGAGGAGTCGATATGGGTTTTCTTCAAGGTAAGCGCATCCTGATTACGGGCTTGCTCTCAAATCGTTCCATCGCCTACGGCATTGCCCAGGCCTGCCATGCCCAGGGGGCCGAGCTTGCCTTCACCTATCAAAACGAGCGGTTTGAAGAGCGCGTTCGCGATATGGCGGCCGAGTTTGGCAGCGCGCTGTATTTCCCGCTTGATGTGGCCGAAGACGCTCAGATCGAGCAGTGTTTCGTTTCGCTTGCCAAACACTGGCCCCAGATTGACGGACTGGTGCACGCCATTGCCTTTGCGCCCAGAGAGGCGATTGCCGGCGATTTTCTGGAGGGCTTATCGCGTGAGGGCTATCGCATTGCCCACGAGATATCGGCCTACAGCTTTCCCGCATTGGCCAAAGCTGCGCTGCCTTTGATGCAGGAAAAGGGCGGCGCCATGGTGACCCTGACTTACCTTGGCGCAGAAAAGTTTGTTGCCCACTACAACACGATGGGCCTGGCCAAAGCAAGCCTTGAGGCTTCTGTGCGTTATTTGGCATCGAGCCTGGGGCCCAAAAACATTCGGGTCAATGGCATTTCTGCAGGGCCCATCAAAACCCTTGCTGCCTCAGGCATCAAAAGCTTTGGCAAGATTCTCGACTTTGTCGAACAAAGCTCTCCCTTGCGCCGCAATGTCACCATTCAGGATGTTGGCAACACGGCGGCCTTTATGCTTTCCGACCTCTCTGCCGGCATTACGGGAGAGATCACCTATGTGGATGCAGGATTTAATACAGTAGCCCTCGGCGTTCCCGAATAGATGGCTGCGCCCATTGATGTTCGGATTCTCACGCCTTTTGGCGCGAAGTCCGGCATGGGTAATTGGCGAACGGCGAGCCGATACTCGGAGCTGCTGGCTGGCGCCGGAATGCAGGTCAGGATATTTGAGCCCTCGGGCATCTCGAGGGCCAGCATGCCTTCAGCCTCTCCTAAAGTTGCCATTGTTTTAAATGCCTTTCGTTGCGCCCAGCAGGTGCAGGAGTTTGTGAAGGCAAAAATTCCAGTGCTCTTGGTGATGACCGGAACGGATCTGTACGGCGCGCTTTCGCCCAAGAAAAAAAACGCACATGCCTACCAGCAGGCAGAGCAGGCCATGCTGAGTGCCTCGCTGATCATGACCTTGCAGTCGCAGGCTCAGCAGGAAATTGCGCAGCGATGGCCGCAACTGGCCAAGCGGCTGCACTGTGTGGTGCAGACATCGCCAGTTCGAAAGCCTTTCGCGCCGCCACTCACTAGCCGAAGCAAGACAGTACGTTTCCTGATTGCGGGCCATATTCGCGAGGAGAAGGATCCACGTACCGCTTTCCTTGCGTTTCATAAGGCGTTTCCGGAAGGCTGGGCGCAGCAGGCCGATGGGCGCCGCACGCCCGTTCGTTTGATTCAGGTAGGCGGTGAGCAAGAAAAAAGCCTCGCCGCGGAGATGAGAAAGCTTGCGTCGCGCTTTCCGGGAATTCGTATGGAGGGCACGCTTTCGCATGCCCAGACCATGCGGCAAATGACTCAAGTCCATGCCTTGCTTCAGCCCTCTGTTTCTGAGGGCGGCGCGCTTGTGGTGGCCGAGGCGGTGGCCTGCCGCTTGCCGATCATTGCCAGCAACATTGCGGCCCATCTCGGGCAATTGGGCGCAACTTACCCGGGCCTGTTTCCCGTTGGCGATGTCGACTCTTTGGCCCAGGCCCTAACAAAATTTATTGCAGACGAGGCCTATCGGGCCTCACTGCTAACGGCTGTGAACGCGCTGATGCCGCGTCTGGCAGATCCCCTGCATGAACGCGACGAGTTGGTTAGACTCGTGCGCTTAGCAGCAAAACAGGTTTGAGGAAATCGGCATGACAAGCACTTCACCAACCCCCAGGCTTACCGAACTCGCCCATGGCGGCGGCTGCGGCTGCAAGATTGCACCTGCAGTGCTTTCTGAAATTCTTGCGAAGATGCCGCCTGGCGTTTTTCCAAAAGATATGTTGGTCGGTACCGAAACAGCCGATGATGCTGCGGTGTGGAGGCTCAATTATTCACAGGCCTTGATTGCAACCACTGATTTTTTTATGCCGGTGGTCGATGATCCATTTGACTTTGGCCGTATTGCAGCCACGAATGCAATCTCTGATATCTACGCTATGGGCGGCAAGCCCATATTTGCGCTGGCAATCGTAGGCATGCCCATCAATGTCCTTTCCAAAGAAACGATTGGGAAGATTCTGGAGGGGGGCCAATCAGTCTGTACGGCTGCCGGCATTCCGATTGCAGGCGGGCACACCATTGATTCAGTCGAGCCCATCTACGGCCTAGTTGCGCTTGGGCTGGCACATCCCAGCCATATTCGGCGCAACCGTGATGCCCGCGAAGGCGATGTCTTGATTCTGGGAAAAGGCTTGGGAGTTGGGGTGTACTCCGCAGCTTTGAAAAAAGGAAAGCTGCCCGCAGAGCTCTATGCGCAGATGGTAGGCAGCACCACCAAGCTCAATACTGTGGGCGAGCGTCTCGGTGCGAATGCTCGCGTGCATGCCATGACCGATATCACAGGCTTTGGCTTAGCCGGCCATTTGCTGGAGATTGCCCGTGGATCAAATTTCGATGTGCAGATTGACTACGCAAAGCTTCCAATACTGCCCGGGGTCATGGAGCTTTTGGCCCAAGGCTTTTACACCGGCGCATCTACTCGCAATTGGGAAGCTTATGGCCATGATGTGTCAATCGCATCAGGCTTGTCAGAGCACGCGCAGATTCTTCTCACCGACCCGCAGACAAGCGGCGGCCTTTTGGCCTGTGTTGCGCTCGATGCCGTGGATGTAGTGCTTGCCGATTTTCGTGCCGATGGCTTCGGGCAGGCCTGCGTGATTGGCAAGATCGCCAAGGCCGCAGGTGCCCGGCCTGCAGTACGCGTCGACGCCTGAGAGGAAACCCATGAAGGCTTACCTTGACATGATGCGCAATGTGCTTGAAAACGGCGCTCGGAAAACAGACCGCACCGGCACCGGCACGTTTTCCCTCTTTGGCTGTCAGATGCGCTTTGATTTGGCCGAGGGCTTTCCCATGGTCACGACCAAAAAGCTGCACACCAAGTCGATCATTTATGAGCTGCTGTGGTTTTTATCGGGCTCTTCCAATGTGAAAGCGTTGCAGGAAAAAGGCGTTAGCATCTGGGACGAATGGGCCAAGGAAGATGGCGATCTTGGCCCTGTGTACGGCAAACAGTGGCGAAGCTGGCCCGCTCCTACACCCCAGGAGCCCAATCGCGTGATTGACCAGATCAGCCAGTTGATGAACGACATTCGCACCACGCCTGATTCACGGCGTTTGATTGTCTCGGCATGGAATGTGGCGCAAATTCCGGAAATGGCCTTGGCCCCTTGCCACGCACTGTTTCAGTTTTATGTGGCCGATGGAAAGCTTTCCTGCCAGCTCTATCAGCGCAGCGCCGATATTTTTCTTGGTGTGCCTTTTAACATTGCAAGCTATGCGCTGCTCACCCATATGGTTGCCCAACAGTGCGACCTGGAGCCCGGCGAATTCATTTGGACGGGAGGCGATTGCCACCTGTATTCGAACCATATTGAGCAAGCGAAGGAGCAGCTTTCGCGTACACCTTATCCCTTGCCCAAGTTGGTCATTCGTCGCAGGCCCGCTTCCATCTTTGATTACCAGTTTGAGGATTTTGAAATTGTGGGCTACCAATGTCACCCGCATATCAAGGCGCCGGTGGCCGTGTAATGACCGATTTAAGAATTCCTCGGCTAGTTTTGGTCGCTGCAATCGCCAAGCGCGGCGTGATTGGCGTCAACAACACCTTGCCTTGGCATCTGCCGGAAGATCTCAAGCGATTCAAAGAGATTACTACGGGCAAAACGGTGGCCATGGGCCGAAAAACATTTGACTCGATCATGGCGCGGCTGGGCAAGCCTTTGCCCAATCGACATTCTGTCGTGATCACGCGCAGTGTGTTTCCTGACACGGTGCCTGGCGCGACCAGCCAAAGTCCGGTCACGGTGGCCCATTCCATTTCTGATTTGCTTCAGCTCGATGCCGACTGTGTGTATGTGATTGGTGGCGCCGACATTTACCGACAAACCTTAGAGCTTGCTGACTCGCTTGACATCACTGAAGTTGATCTGGAGGTGGAGGGCGATGCGTTTTTTCCAGAAATCAGTGCAGCGATCTGGCAGCGTGAGGCGGGCCCCATACTGCGCAGTGAAGCCAGCGGCTTGTCTTATCGTTTCGTGACCTATCGGCGTAAGTCGGTTTAACGCGCGTTTATCGCGGGGCGGCCTTCTCCCACCAGTGGTCGGTGAACTGGCCCTGCAGCCATGAGGCAAATACGCTGACTTTGGTCGGAATCATTTTGGGCGAAGGGAACACGGCGTGAATTTCCTGCGACGGCAGTTGCCAGTCGGCAAGCACTTCGCGAATGGCGCCCGTTCTCAGCGATTCGTGGGCAACATAGAGCGGCAGCGCAGCAACACCCATGCCGGTGCGCGTTGCTGCGAGTATGGTCGACAAACTATTGGATCGAAGCGGCCCGCCCACGGTGATGGTTTCGGTTTTCCCATTGAGCCCAGTGAGTTGCCAGCTCGAGTCGCCTTGCACTGTGCTGTAAACCAGGCAGCTGTGTTTCGGAAGTTCGGAAGGCTTTCTCGGCTGGCCCCTTGCTTTTAAATAATTGGGTGCAGCCGCAATGACCCAAGGGTTTCTTCCCAGATAACGGGCCCCGAGGGTGGAGTCGGCCAGCTTACCCATGCGCACGGCCAGATCAATGCCTTGTTCAACCAAGTTCACATAGCGATCGTCGCAGGTCAGGTCGATTTGAATCTGAGGATGTTCTTTGAGAAACGCCATCACCATGGGGGAGATCACCCGACGGCCAAAGGCCACAGAGGTTGAAACACGCAGGCTGCCTTGCAGCTGCGATTGCATGAGCGCTGCAACATTAGAGGCCTCTTCAATATGATGAAGAATGAGCCGACATTTCTCGTAATAGAGGGCACCCACCTCGGTCATGGTGATGCGTGTGGTCGTGCGATGCAGCAATCGAGAGCCCACCTGTTTTTCCATTGCGGCAATCATTTTGGTAATGGCGGGCTGCCCAACCCCAAGCTCGCGGGCCGCCTTGCTAAAGGAGCCCAGGTCTGCCACCCGAATGAAGGCCTTGATGCCCTGAATGCGATCCATGCTTTATTCCTTTTTGGAATGACCGAAATGCATTCTGCACTACTTCTGCCCAAATCGGGAAGCCTCGACAATTCTCCTAACGCACGCAAGTGCTTAGACAGATTCCAAAGGAGACAGACGTCATGGCAAAGATGAAAGCAAGCATGGCTGCAGTGTTGGTGATGGAAAAAGAGGGCGTGACCCAGGCATTTGGCGTTCCAGGCGCGGCGATCAATCCGCTGTACGCCTCGATGCGCGAGCGTGGATCGATTACGCACTTTTTGGCCCGTCACGTAGAAGGCGCTTCGCACATGGCCGAAGGCTACACGCGTGCGAAAGCCGGCAACATTGGCGTATGCATCGGGACATCTGGCCCTGCGGGCACCGACATGATTACTGGTTTGTATTCCGCGATTGCAGATTCCATTCCTATTTTGTGTATCACTGGCCAGGCGCCGCGCGCCCGCATGTACAAGGAAGACTTTCAGGCCGTGGACATTGAAAGCATTGCCAAGCCTGTCACCAAGATGTCCGTCACGGTGCGTGAGCCCGCCTTGGTGCCCCGCGTGTTTCAGCAGGCCTTTCATTTGATGCGTTCCGGCCGCCCTGGCCCCGTGCTGATCGATCTGCCGATCGATGTGCAAATGGCGGAAATTGAATTTGACATTGACACCTATGAGCCGCTGCCTGTTTACAAGCCAGCAGCCACCCGCAAGCAGGCGGAAAAAGCGATCGATATGCTGTTGGCGGCTGAGAAGCCCCTGATTGTTGCTGGCGGCGGAATTATCAATGCCGACGCATCAGACTTGTTGGTAGAACTTGCAGAGACCTTGAATGTGCCGGTTATTCCCACGCTCATGGGCTGGGGCACCATTCCTGACGATCATCCTCTAATGGCTGGCATGTGTGGCCTTCAGACCAGCCACCGTTATGGCAATGCCACTATGCTGGCCTCTGACTTTGTATTCGGCATTGGCAATCGCTGGGCCAACCGCCACACTGGCTCGGTGGAGGTGTACACCAAGGGCCGTAAGTTTGTGCACGTCGATATCGAGCCCACGCAAATTGGCCGTGTGTTTAACCCTGATTTTGGAATTGTGTCGGATGCCAAGAGTGCGTTGGAGCTTTTCGTGCAGGTTGCCAAAGAGCGCAAGGCCAAAGGCCAGCTGAAAAACTTCAGCGACTGGGTTGAGCGCTGTCAGGAGCGCAAAAAGCTCATGCACCGCAAGACCAATTACGACAACGTTCCCATCAAGCCTCAGCGCGTGTATCAGGAGATGAACCAGGCCTTCGGTCGCGATACCGTCTATGTCTCAACCATTGGCCTGTCGCAAATCGCGGGCGCGCAGTTCCTGCACGTCTATGGTCCCCGTCAGTGGATCAACTGTGGCCAGGCAGGCCCCCTGGGCTGGACAGTTCCTGCAGCACTTGGCGTGTTGGCGGCTGATCCAACGCGCACTGTAGTTGGCCTTGCTGGCGACTACGACTTCCAGTTCCTGATTGAAGAGCTGGCAGTGGGTGCGCAGTTCAAGCTGCCCTTGGTCATGGTGCTGGTAAACAACAGCTACCTTGGCCTGATTCGCCAGGCACAGCGCAACTTTGAGATGGACTATTGTGTGCAGCTCGCGTTTGACAACATCAATGTGACTGAGCCGGAGCTCAAAGGCTATGGCGTTGACCATGCCAAGGTGATTGAAGGCATGGGCTGCAAGGCCTTGCGCGTGACTGATCCATCAAAGATTCAAGATGCGCTGAAGCAGGCGCAATCAATGGCCCGTGAGTTCAGCGTGCCGGTGGTGGTGGAAGTGATTCTGGAGAAAGTCACTAACATCGCCATGGGTGTGGAGATCGACAAGATCAATGAGTTTGAAGAGATCGATTGCCGTCACCCCGAGGGCCGCAAGGGCCTCGAGATGGCCGGATTGTTAGACTAAACAAGGAAACGCAATGCCCCAGTTCGCCGCAAATCTCACCATGCTGTTTAACGAAGTGCCCTTTATGGATCGCTTCGAAAAGGCAGCGCAAAATGGCTTTGACGCTGTTGAGTTTCTCTTCCCTTACGCCTTTGATGCGCAAGAGATCAAGGCCAAGCTCACGGCAAACAAGCTAAAGCTTGTCTTGCACAATCTTCCGGCGGGGGACTGGGATGCGGGTGAGCGGGGCATTGCCTGTCATCCAAACCGTGTTGAAGAGTTTCGTGCAGGCGTGCCCAAAGCGATTCACTACGCAACCACACTTGGGGTGAGCCAAGTGAACTGCCTGGCGGGCAAGATGCCCGAGGGCGTATCTTGCGAGCAGGCGCACCAGACACTGGTTGAAAACCTGAGGTTTGCTGCAGCAGAGCTGAAGAAGGCCGGCATCAAGTTGTTGATCGAGCCGATCAATACGTTTGATATTCCAGGTTTCTTCCTTTCGGGTACCAATCAGGCCCTAAAGGTTCTTGAAGACGTGGGCTCGGATAACTTGTTTATTCAGTACGACATCTATCACATGCAGCGCATGGAAGGCGAGCTTTGCGCAACTATGCAAAAAAACCTCGCTAAAATCGCGCACTTGCAGCTTGCCGACAATCCGGGCCGCAACGAGCCGGGCACAGGTGAGATCAACTATCGCTTCTTGTTCGGCTTTATTGACAAGATTGGATACAAGGGCTGGATTGGCTGCGAGTACAAGCCTGCGGGCAGCACTGAGGCAGGCCTTGGCTGGCGCAAGGCCCTGTGTTCATAAACAAAAAGGAAGACGAAATGGCATCTCAATCCCTCAATCTTGGCTTTATTGGCCTAGGCATCATGGGCGCGCCCATGTGCGGGCATTTGATCAAAGCGGGCCACCAGCTTTATGTCACTACGCGAAGCAAGGTGCCTGAGGCGATCGCCTCGACCAACGCCATCGTCTGCAAGTCGGCCAAGGAGGTGGCTCAGAAGGCCGACATTATTTTCACCATGGTGCCCGATACGCCAGATGTCGAAAAGGTCTTGTTTGGCGAAGATGGAATCGCTTCGGGCTTAAGCAAGGGCAAGGTGGTGGTGGACATGAGCTCCATCTCCCCCATTGCCACCAAAGAGTTCGCCAAGAAGATCAATGATCTCGGCGCTGAATATGTGGATGCGCCGGTATCTGGCGGTGAGGTTGGTGCAAAGAATGCGGCGCTCACCATCATGATTGGCGCGACCGAAGCAACGTTTGAGCGTGTCAAGCCTTTGTTTGAATTGATGGGCAAGAACATTACGCTGGTGGGCCCTAATGGCGCAGGCCAAACCGCCAAGGTTGCGAACCAGATTATCGTGGCCTTAAACATTGAGGCTGTCTCTGAAGCCTTGTTGTTTGCAGCCAAGGCCGGTGCCGATCCTGCAAAAGTGCGTCAGGCCTTAATGGGCGGGTTTGCAGCTTCGCGCATTTTGGAAGTGCACGGCGAGCGCATGATCAAACGCACCTTTGATCCAGGCTTTCGCATTGAGCTGCATCAGAAAGACTTGAACCTGGCTTTACAAAGCGCGCGTGCGATGGGCATGTCGTTGCCCAATACGGCGACTGCGCAGGAGTTGTTTAACGCTTGCGCCGCGCACGGTGGCAAGGGCTGGGATCACTCCGCGATGATTCGTGCCCTCGAGAAGATGGCGAACTTCGAGATCAGGTAAAGGTCATTGCGAGGGCCCCAGCCGGGGCCCGTGGCAATCTACAGATGAAGTAATGGAATCAGGGCTGCACCAACGACTCCGTGCAGCCCCATGCCGATGCTTGCAAAGGCGCCGGCTTCGGCGCTTACCGAGAAAGCCCGTGAAGTGCCAATGCCATGTGCGGCAACACCGATTGCAAAGCCGCGTTGCCACCATTGGCCAATTCTTAAAAAGTCGAGCACATAGCGGGCGATGATGGCGCCAATGATTCCAGTAGCAACCGCATAGACGGCCGTCAGTGTGGGTGAGGCGCCAATCGTTTGCGCAACACCCATGGCAATTGGCGCGGTGATTGACTTCGCGTAAAAAGGATCAATGAGATCCTTGGGCAAGCCAAAGGCCATGCCTAGGCCCACAGCGCTAAAGATCGATACAGCGCCGCCAGCTAGCAATGAAATGCCAAGCGGCGTGAATCGGCCCGCTAGAAGATGCCAGCCTTTGTAGATCGGCACAGCCAGCGCAACGGTTGCTGTGCCCAACAAAAAGTGAATGAACTGTGCGCCTTCGAAATACTTGGCATAGGGCATGTCCAACACGGTAATGGTAAGGATCACCAGCGCAATGGCAATGGCAACGGGGTTGGCAAGCGGCGATTTGTCAAACCGCTCGTAAATCATGAGCCCCAGTTGATAGGCAGCAAGTGTCAAAATCAGTGAAAACAGGGGTGAGCCTGTCAGGTAGACCCAGATTTCCTGCAAATCAGCAATCGGCAGCCCCGTGTTCATGACTTTGCCTTGCCTTTGGGCGTGTATTCCCGCACCTCTTCACGTGGCGCGCGATCATTACGCGTGAGCCACTTCAGAAGCAGCGCGGTGGCCGCAACCGCGAGCGTGACGCTTGCAATGAGAATGGTAGCAATCGTGAATCCATAGTCAGCCAATTGCGGCGCAAACATCACCACGCCCACGGCAGCAGGAATGAACAAAAGGCCCAAGTGCTGGGAGAAGCCGGATGCAACCAGTTCGAGGTCGGGGTCAATACGGCCGCGGGCCAACAAAAACCCGAGCAGCAGAATTAGGCCAAGGACAGGGCCCGGCACCGGAAGGCTCAGCACTTTAGAGATAATCTCGCCTAAGCCCTGGAAAAGAAGAATTTGAACAAGTCCACGAATCATCATGGTTATTGTGCATGCAAGTTAGAAGTGTTGCTATTTCCCTGCTGATTGCCCACATCCTGTCTTTGCTTGGTTTTGCAACCTATGCGGTGGCGCTCACCCAGTTGCAGGCCCAGTGGGGCTTGAGCAATAGCGAATCGGGCTGGATTGCCAGCGGATTTTTCATTGGCTATGTGGTGACGGTCTCTACCTGGAACAGCCTGACCGATGTGATGGATGCCCGGCGCATCTACACCATAGGCAGCCTGATTGCTGCATCGGGTGGAATTGGGTTTGCAGTCGGTGCACAAGGTTTTCTTTCTGCATTGTTCTTTCAGGTACTGCTTGGGGTTGGGATCGCTGCGACTTATATGCCAGGCTTAAAGATCCTTTCAGACAGAACCAAGGGTAAAGAGCAATCGCGATTTGTGGCGTTTTACACGGCCTTTTTTGGGCTGGGCGCCGCATCGTCTTTGTTTATTGCCGGCCAGGCGCTGCCGCTTATCGGCACGCAGTGGACATTTTTTCTGTGCGCCCTGGGTCCGCTTGGGGGGGCATTCATCGTGTTGTCCAGAACCCGTCCATTGGCCCATGAGCGGGACGCAAAGCCAGTGCATTGGTCCGTACAGAGGTTATTTCCGTTAGATAGCTGGCGTCGTGTGCTGGCTGATCGGCGTTGCCTGGGCTTTACGATTGGCTACGGCGTGCATTGCACCGAGTTGTTTGGGTCTCGTGCCTGGATTGTGGCTTTCCTTGCGTTTAGCGCAGCCTTGCTTCCTCAAGGCGCAATCACGCCAATGTCTGCAGCGTCGGCCGCAGCGATTGTCAGCGTGCTGTCGGTGCCCGCATCGATTCTTGGCAATGAAGTGGCATTGAGGTTTGGCCGAAGGGCCTGGATTGTGATCGTCATGACGATTACGACATTGGTTGGCGTAGTCATGGCCTTGTTTGCTGGCAGCGGCTGGTGGATCGTGTTTGTTTTGGTTGCAGCACACTCCATGTTGATCATGGCGGATTCTGCAACGCTCACTGCAGGATTGGTGGCCTCTGCAGAGCCGGAGATTAAAGGCGCCGCCATGGGCCTTTACTCACTGATTGGGTTTGGCCTTGGCGGTGTGGTGGGGCCTGCCTTGTTTGGCCTGGCGCTTGATTTGTCAGGAGGTGGGAGCGAGCCGTGGCACTGGGCCATGGGCTTTTTGGCGATTGGCCTTGGCTGCATTTTGTTTCCGATTTTTGACTGGCGCTTGCACGGCGCTGCGCCATTTCGCATAGGCCGACAGCACCACGTGTGACAAACGAGTCAGGGCTTGCTGCGCTTCATCTCAGTGGATTCACGCTCTCAAAGCCGATCACTGATTGCCCTCATTGGCAGCCTGTTTTCTCTCGCGCTCTGCACGGGTTTTTTCCTGATCCTTTTTCACAGACCGAAGCTGCCAGATGCCAAATCCGAACGCAGCCCCGACAATGAGCAGGGCTTCAAGCAAGATGAGGTTGGTCTCTGGAGAAATTTTCTGACTCCTCGTCAGAGCCGCTTCAAGATGCCGAACAGGTTAGAGTAGTTGTCGGTCCAGG
This sequence comes from uncultured Burkholderiaceae bacterium, assembly GCA_964582195.1. Lineage (GTDB taxonomy): Bacteria > Pseudomonadota > Gammaproteobacteria > Burkholderiales > Burkholderiaceae_A > Lacustribacter. The sequence goes on from CAZOQN010000002.1 coordinate 398,594, forward strand.
CCTTGAAGCCGGGTCGCGGCTCAAGGCGCTTGAAGTCGCGCATCAACTCGGGCAGATTTTCCGCCTGTTTAGGGTCGACGATGATCGCGAAGTGCGAGGGGCGGCAGATGTCATCGCGTGCGACTTCGGTGATCTGGTAGGAGAGTGCTACCTTGCCAAGCTCTGCGGCGGCGGCCGCCATCACGGGCTTTAGATCAAGATAGTGATTGGTGATGTTGAACACCAAATATCCGTCGGGCCGCATGTGGCGAAAGTACCCCCGGATCGCCTCCACCGTGATCAGGTGAGTCGGGAGCGAGTCGCCAGAAAATGCATCCATGGCCAGCACATCGAACTGCTGGTCAGGCTCTCGTTCTAGCATCAATCGGCCGTCGCCCAGCACTGGAACTATTTTGGCCGCCGAGTCGGAGAGAAAAGTGAACTCGCTGCGGGCGAGATCGAGCACCTGCTCATTGATCTCGTAGATACGCATTTCGTCGCCAGGGCGCCCGAACACTGCGAGCGTGCCGGTGCCAAGGCCCAGCACGCCGAGCTTACGTGGCCGGTCTTGGGGAAGGCTGCGAAACACGCGCGCGATGCCGCCACGCTCGCAGAAATACGCAGTTGCAGTACGTCGCAGTTTTTCGTCTAGGTACTGCTCACCGTGATTGATCCGGCCGTGCAACATCACGCGACGCGGTCCGAAGTAGGGGTCAATCACATCCTCGACCCGAGTCTGGCTGTAAAAATTGCGCACTACTGCGCGAAAGCCATCAACGTAATCGATCGATAAGGTAAGGAGTCTTAGGCCATAGAGGGCCAGCAATATCAGCAAGATGACTCGCCAGATCTTGCTCAACTCTTTCCAGACCACCGTAAGAGTCAATGCGCCACAAAGGAATAAACCGATGGGCAGTTCGTAATAGGCATTGAAAACAGCTGGCGCAATCAGCCCCACCAAGGTGCCCCCCAATGCCCCGCCAATGGAGAGCATCAGGTAAAAGAGCGTCAGATGCCTCACGGGCGGCTTGCGGCGGACAAGTTCGCCATGCAACACCATGCAAAATACAAAGAGTGATAGACAGGTGACCGCAATCAATACGGGGATCCAGGTGTAAACATCCTTGACCTGGTCTAGCGCAATAAAAGCGATCGGCAGCAGCGGCAGGAACAGCTTGCGCACATAGTATCGAGGCGCATCGAAGCAAAGAATAAAACTCAGCAGGTAGATGCTGAGCGGCAACACCCATAGGAAGGGCACTGGCGCAATGTCTTGGGTCAGATGCCGTGTCATTGCGAGCAGCAGGATCGATGCGGTCGCCGAGAGGCCGATCCACAGCGCAAGCTCCGATGCTGGAGGCCTGGGCGCATCCTCGGCCTGCGCGACGACGTTGGTCGCACCCTCCGTCGCTTCAGTTTCACTCGACGTAGCCCGCCAAGTGAGCCATACGGTGCAAAAGGCCAGCCCGACGAACATGACGTAGGCGATCGACCACATGTTGGCTTGCGCCTCCAACGCCAGCATCGGCTCGAAGACCAGCGGGTAGCTCAGAAGTGCGAGCATCGAGGCGAGGTTGGAGAGTGCGTAAAGCCGGTAGGTGCTGGAGCCCTCGCCGCCACCGAGTCCAACCCGGGCGTACCAGGCCTGCATGAGTGGGCCCGTGGTTGAGAGCAGCAGGTAGGGCGCACCGCAAGCGACGGCGAGCACCGTGAGTACAGCCAGCCCAGGGTTATCGAGTGTCATTCCCTTCCAGGAAGCATCGGCTGCTACCGGCAGCGTGACCAGGGTAACCAGCAGTAACACGCCGTGGACGAGCGGCTGACGCGCCCTTGAGACTTTCTCGTGCAGCCAATGCACATAGCCGTAGCCGAGCAGAAGCACGCTTTGGAAAAAGACGATGCAGACACTCCAGACCGAGGACGAGCCGCCGAACCAAGGGAGGATCATTTTTGCGACGATCGGCTGGATCTGGAAAAGAAGAAATGCAGATAGGAAAACAGTCGATGCGAAGATGACTACGGCGCTCATTTGGCACGCTCCAGCGTCAGTGGCGGGAAAAATTCGGCGAAGCCTAACACATTCCCTCGGATGGGAATTGACGCCACAAATAAAAAAGGGCTGCACGCGTTTACATGCAACCCTTTGTCCTTGCGCTATTTGATTTGGCTCCCCGACCTGGGCTCGAACCAGGGACCTACGGATTAACAGTCCGGTGCTCTACCAACTGAGCTATCGAGGAAGGAGCCAGAAAGTTTACATGATTTCAAAGTCTGCTGCCCACCGGACGCCCCCTACCTTGGTTGTTCCTAGCCAGCAAGCAAGCCGACCTTTCGGTCAATACGCGCGAACTAAAATGAAGACTTTTAGAAAGCACATCATGCCTTCACCACACCAAACGCTGGTTCCCTATCTGCCTGAAGACCTCGCCGAGCCGGCAGAGCTCGTGGCCGCCATTCGAGCCCGCCGCGGCGGGCATCTGATCAATCTGGATCGCATGCTTTTACACAGCGTTCCGTTTGCCCGTGGCTGGAATTCATTTCTTGGTGAAGTGCGTCGTCATCTGTCGCTCTCGCCAAAGCTTCGAGAAATTGCCATGTGTGGGGTTGCCGTGGTCAACGGCGCAGAGTACGAGTTTTTTCATCACGCCCCAGAACTGATTGCAGCAGGCGGCAGCGAGGCACAGGTACAAGCCTTGCGAATGATTGCCACACCCAGCGCTGACTTGTCTGTGTTTAATGCAACCGAGCGCGACGTGATCGCGCTCACGGTACAAATGACCAAAAGCATTCGTGTAGAGGAGGCCCTGATGGCCCGGCTTCAGCAGGTGCTTGGCAATACGCAGCTTGTAGAACTCGTTGGCGTGATCGCCGCGTACAACATGGTCTCGCGATTTTTGATTGCACTAGGCATTACGCCCGAGCCAACGCAGTAAATCATCGACCATTGTCTTGTAAAACATTTCATAGACACGCGTTGCGACAAACCCAAGGTGCGGCGTGAGCGTGACCTGCGGGTGGTTCACGAGCACATGGCCCGAAGGAACGGGCTCAACGGAAAATACATCAAGGGCCGCCTGTGCAGGCCTTCCCGAATCCAGGGCGAGTGCCAGTTCCTTTTCATCGAGCAGCCCCGCACGTGAGGTGTTGACCAACACGGAGTCGCGACGCATCAGGGAGAACTCTGTTGGGCCCAGCAAGCCCCGGGTTCGGTCAGAGAGCACAAGATGCAGCGACACAATTTTGCTTGTTGCCAGCAGCTCGTTTTTTTCGACGCGACGAACCCGCGCCAGCGCCGCTTTTTCATCGGTGAGATTCTGGCTCCAGGCAACAACTTCCATGCCCATGGCCTGGCCAATGCGCGCCACCCGCTGTCCAATGGCGCCAAGCCCAAGAATGCCGAGCCGATCGCCTTCAAGCGTTTCGGGCAGGCGATAGACCTCACCGGCTGCATTGCTGCGCCAATGGCCTGCCTGCAGGCCTGTCATTGAGGGCACGATCCGTCGGGTGGCCGCAAGAATCAGAGCCCATGTATGTTCAGCAGTCGACGCCTTGTTCGGCCCGCCGGGGGTGCCAGACACCTCAATGCCGCGAGACTTCGCAAATTCAGAATCAACCGAGAGATTGCGCTCGCCTGTAAACAACAGCCGCTTTAAACGAGGAAGGGAAGCGATGACTTCTTTTGGAAACGCAGTGCGCTCACGCATCAGGCAGATCGCATCAAAGTCTTTTAAAACGCTGATTGCATCTTGTTGAGACTTAAACGGCGCCGTGAAGAACTCAACTTCTGCCCGCTGCTGCAACTCCGACCAGTCGGCGCTCCCAAGGGCCGCTTGCTCCCAGTCATCGCATATTGCAATTCGCGTCTTGGTGCCCATTAAAATCAATTTCCCTTTTTCGCATCGTCTTGTCGCCTGGCTGAGGCCCAACGGGTGGCATCACTGGCGATTAATTGTTCAAGCGCTGCGCTGTCTTGCGCAATCCAGTCAATGCCAATGGCACGCATCGACTCTGTAAATTTTGAATTTTTTCCAAGGCTAGCGAGCCGCACAGACATAGCGTTTGCTGTGTCTTGCGAAACTTTTTGAGCAGCGAATGCGCCCCACCAGCTGTGCAGCTCATATTGATCAAGCCCCTGAGAAGAAAGCGGCCGCGCATCGGGAAGTCTTACATCGCGCTCCTTGCTGCTGATGCCGATGACGCGAATACGGCCAGCCTTTGCGTGAGGCAGGGCCGCGGAAAGCGGAAGCATGCCAATGCCCATGCGGCCAGCGACAAGATCGGCAATAAGCGGTGCGCTTGATTTATACGCTATCGCTGTGAGTGCAACGCCTTGTGAGGCGTTGAATTGCTCAATGGCTAGCTGGCCCGATGATTGTGGGCCTGGCGAGCCGACCAACACCTGGCCGGGCCGCTGTCGTGCTGCCCGAATCACATCTTGAAAGCCTTGAAAGGATTGGGACGGATGGACAGCAAGAACGAGAGGCGTTTTGGCGAGCAGGGAAAGAGGCCGCAAGTCCGAGCGGGGCACGCTTTCTGCGAGCACTCCGATAGTTTGGCCATTAGGAACCGAACCCGCTAACACCTCCGGGCCGCTTGGCTGGGCATCAAGCAGATGATGCTGAAGCGCCACCTGGAATTTGCTGACACTTTTTAGTTCTTGGACTAAAGCCCGGGAGACCGGGTCGTCGATGCTTCCGAGAGGGTGCATCGACACAATACGAACTGCAAATCCCGGCCAGTCTGTTGCAGCCAAGCTCCATGCGGGGCTGGCCAGAACGAAGCACAGCACGCTCAAAGCTAATCGCCGGCACTTCGCCCAAGCCGTATTCATCTGAACGCACCCCCGAATGGAAGAGCCTCATATGAACAGATCTGTCCCCAAAGATCACTTCGGGGAAGTCCTTAAGGGCTAGTCTTAATTCTTGGTCACAGGACGGCCGCGACGGCTTTCACGATTCGATCGATGTTGGAGGAATTCATCGCGGCGACGCAGATGCGGCCTGATTGAATGGCGTAGATGCCGAATTCTTCCCGCAGCCTGTCGACTTGTTGCGGGTTCAGGCCCGAGTAACTGAACATGCCGCGCTGCTGGGCCACAAAAGAAAAATCCTTCGAAACCCCCAGGCTTTTCAGCTTCTCAACGAAGGCCATACGCATGGTGCGAATTCGATTGCGCATCTCGGAGAGCTCTTCTTCCCATAGCTTGCGAAGCTCTGGGCTGGTGAGCACATCGGTGACGATGCTACCCCCATGGGTGGGTGGGTTTGAGTAGTTGGTTCGAATGATTCGTTTGACCTGGCTTAAAACCTTCGCGGCTTCATCCGAACTGCGGGTCACGATTGAGAGCGCGCCTACGCGCTCGCCATAAATTGAAAACGACTTGGAGAAAGAACTCGCGGCCAGAAAGGGCAGGTCGGATTGCATGAAGAGTCGAACGGCTAGGGCATCGGGATCGATGCCATCGCCAAATCCCTGATAGGCCAGATCCAGGAAAGGCACGAGTTGCTTGGATTTGCACAGGGCAACCAACTCCTCCCATTGGGCAGGGGTCGGATCTACTCCTGTGGGGTTGTGGCAGCAAGCGTGGAGCACCACCACTGAGCCCGCCGGCAGCCGCGAGAGGCTTTGCACCATTTTGGTGAAATTCAGACCGTGGGTCGCGGGGTCGTAGTAGTCGTAATTGACCACCTCAAAACCTGCGTTTTCGAAAACGCCACGATGGTTCTCCCAGGTGGGTTCGCTGATGGCGGCCTGGCTTGAAGGCAAAAGCTTCTTGAGGAAATCGGCCCCGACCTTCAGCCCCCCAGTGCCACCCAGGGCCTCCACCGTGACGATTCGGCCCGATTTCACGGCCTCGGAATCTGCCCCAAACAACAGGACCTGAACTGCCTTGTTATAGGCCGCCGGCCCGTCGATGGGCAGGTATCCTCTGGGAAGCCCCTTGGCGACCCTGGCGTCTTCTGCTTTCTTTACGGCTCTAAGTAGCGGTAATTTGCCGTTATCGTCGTAATACACTCCGACCCCCAGGTTGATCTTGTCGGGTCTGGCATCGGCCTGGAATACTTCATTGAGACCCAGGATGGGGTCTTTCGGGGCCATTTCAACGGCGGAAAACAGGGCTTGGGTCGCTGGGCTCATGATCGAATGAAAACCCTTTTGTCAAGGGTTTGGGGAAAGAAAAAGTTCTGGAAATTCAGGGCTCAAACGGCGAAAATTCGCGGTTGCACAAACATTACAACTGAAGTGAAAAGTCTAGCATGGGCGCCCGTGAAAACCCCGGGGTAGCGCGCTTCCCGGGAAGTCCTTTTGAGCTTGCCTTGCCGTTTGAGCCCGCCGGGGATCAACCGGAGGCGATCGCTCGCTTAGTCGAAGGTCTGAGCGATGGCTTGGCATTCCAAACCCTGCTCGGGGTAACCGGCTCGGGCAAGACCTTCACCATGGCCAATGTGATTGCACGCTTAGGCAGGCCTGCGCTCATCCTTGCGCCCAACAAGACCCTGGCCGCCCAGTTGTATTCCGAAATGCGGGAGTTTTTCCCCAACAACGCGGTGGAGTACTTCGTTTCCTATTACGACTATTACCAGCCCGAAGCCTACGTGCCTCAGCGCGACCTGTTTATTGAAAAAGATTCCGCAATCAATGAGCACATCGAGCAGATGCGTTTGTCGGCCACGAAGTCGTTGCTTGAGCGTCGCGATACCGTGATTGTTGCCTCTGTTTCATGCATCTACGGTATTGGCAACCCGAGCGACTATCACCAGATGGTGCTGATCGTGCGTCAGGGCGACAAGCTCTCGCAGCGCGACCTCATTGCCCAGTTGGTGCGCATGCAGTACCAGCGCAACGACGTTGAATTTTCGCGCGGTGCATTCCGTGTGCGTGGCGACACCGTCGATATTTTTCCGGCCGAACACGCTGAGCTTGCGCTTCGCGTAGAACTCTTTGACGATGAAGTGGAGTCACTGTCTTTGTTTGACCCGCTCACAGGCCGCGTTCGTCAGAAAATCCCGCGTTTTGCGGTCTACCCCTCGTCGCACTATGTCACGCCGCGTGACGTGGTGTTACGCGCTGTAGAGACCATCAAGCAAGAGCTGGTGGAACGCGTGAAGTTTTTTGTCGATCACAACAAGCTGGTGGAAGCCCAGCGCATTGAGCAGCGCACGCGCTTTGATGTTGAAATGCTGGCCGAGCTTGGCTTTTGCAAAGGCATTGAGAACTACACACGGCATTTGTCGGGCGCAGCGCCCGGCGAGCCGCCGCCAACGCTGGTCGATTATCTGCCCAACGACGCGCTGATCTTCATTGATGAAAGCCACGTCACTGTTGGACAGTTAGGCGGCATGTATCGCGGCGACTATTCCCGCAAGCAAACGCTTGTGGATTACGGCTTTCGTTTGCCCTCGGCCCTCGATAACCGGCCACTCAAGTTTGAAGAGTTTGAGCCCAAGATGCGCCAGGCTGTTTTTGTCTCGGCCACGCCGTCGAAGTACGAGCTTGAGCGCTCGGGCGGCGCGGTGGTGGAGCAGGTCGTGCGGCCCACGGGGCTGGTGGACCCTAACGTGGAAGTGCGGCCCGCAAGCTCTCAGGTCGATGATCTGCTGGGCGAGATCAAGCTGCGTGTTGAAAAAAAAGAGCGTGTGCTGGTCACGACATTGACCAAGCGCATGGCAGAAGACCTGACGGATTATTTGTCGGATAACGGCGTGAAGGTGCGTTATCTGCACTCCGATATCGATACCGTGGAGCGGGTCGAGATCATTCGCGACCTCCGTTTGGGCGCATTCGATGTTCTGGTGGGCATCAACCTCTTGCGAGAGGGCTTAGACATTCCTGAGGTTTCGCTAGTTGCAATTCTCGACGCCGACAAGGAAGGTTTTTTGCGCTCAGAGCGCAGCCTCATTCAAACCATTGGCCGCGCAGCAAGGCACTTAAATGGCGCTGCAATTCTCTATGCCGATCGCATCACGGATTCCATGCAGCGTGCCATGGAAGAGACCAGCCGTCGCCGGGCCAAGCAGCTAGCCTTTAACCAGGACCACGGCATTACGCCCATTGGTGTGATCAAGCGCATCAAGGATCTGATCGATGGCGTTGTAGCCTCGGGGCCGGTGATGGAATCGGAGGCGGGTGATCCCGAGTCTTCGGTTTCGTCGGCGCGTTCCGCGAAAGACACGGCCAAGGAAATTGCTCGGCTGGAGAAAGCCATGCTTGAGCATGCGCGCAATCTTGAATTTGAAAAAGCGGCGCAACTGAGAGACCAGCTTGCGCGATTAAAAGAAGAGGTTTTTGGGGTAGACAAACTGCATGATTCCATTGAAAAGGCATTGGTATGACAACTTTTGACACAACCACATCAAGCGAGAAAGACATCGTGGAAACCACTCCCTTCGATTCCGCCATCTCCGGCGCAAAGCCCAAGCCCGCGCGTGCCCCACGCAAAGCGGAAGTGCCGATTGGCGCAAAGACCAAGATCTTGTTCGTTTGCATGGGCAACATCTGCCGCTCACCGATGGCCCGCGGCGTATTCAACCATCTGGTGAAGACTGCAAACCTGCAAGACTTCGTGGTGTGCGACTCGGCGGGCACGCATGATTTTCATGTGGGCGAGGCGCCTGACCAGCGTGCGGTGAATTCCTCTGCCAAACGCGGCTACGAGCTCAACGGTTTCGTTGCCCGTAAAGTCGAGCTGTCTGACTTCTCTGAGTACGACTACATCTTGGCGATGGACTGGGAAAATCTGGCCCTGCTTCAGCGCATGTGCCCGCGTGGTTTGCAGCACAAGCTGCAGCTGCTCATGAGGTTTGCTACGGAATATGAGGCGGCGACTATCAACGACCCCTATCACGGCGGCCCCCAGGGCTTTGAGCAGGCGCTCGACTACATTGAGGACGCCTGTAATGGCCTGATGGAGGTGGTGCGTCGCCGCGCCACGATGGTGGCCGCAGCCTAAACTGCTATTACGAGCGGCGCGAGCCGCTTGACGATTACCACTTTATGAGAGGGGTTTAATTCCCTGAGTTCTTGAGTATTTCGGTCGGAATCGATAAAATTCCGACTGATTCACTCAATTACTCGGAGAATTCAATGCGACTGACTACGAAGGGACGTTTCGCTGTCACGGCAATGATCGATCTGGGCCTGCGCCAAGACAAAGGGCCCGTCACGCTGGCGGCCATCAGCCAGCGCCAGAAAATTTCTCTCTCATACCTCGAACAGCTTTTTGGCCGGCTCCGTCGGCATGAGCTTGTTGAGTCCATGCGGGGCCCAGGTGGCGGCTACAAACTCGCCCGCGACGGCAAGGACATCACAGTGGCCGACATCATTTATGCGGTTGATGAGCCGCTGGATGCGACCCAGTGTGGCGGAAAACAGAATTGTCATGATGACCAGCAGTGCATGACCCACGAACTCTGGGCCAGCCTAAATCGGCACATGGTCGATTTCCTTGATTCGGTGAGCCTGCACGATCTGGTGGAAGAGCAGCGCAACAAGCGGGCTGCTCCTGTTGCGGAGACGGCCCCGATTCGTCGCCATGTGATGTTCCAAGAGTCACGCGCGATCGCAGATACAAAGGCAGCATAAAAAAATGGAAAAGCCGGTTTATCTCGATTACTCGGCCACCACACCCGTTGATCCTCGAGTGGTTGATGTAATGCTGCCTTACTTGCGTGAAGATTTCGGCAACCCCGCCTCGCGTAGCCATGCTTATGGCTGGAAGGCTGAAGAGGCCGTGGAGGCTGCCCGCGAGAACGTTGCAGCGCTCGTCAATGCCGATGCGAAAGAGATTGTCTGGACTTCCGGCGCAACGGAGTCGATCAATCTTGCGCTCAAAGGTGCTGCTCATTTCTACAAGGAAAAGGGCAAGCACGTCATCACGGTGAAAACCGAGCACAAGGCGACATTGGATACATGCCGTGAGCTCGAGCGCGAGGGCTTCGAAGTAACGTATCTTGATGTGAAAGATAACGGCCTGATTGACTGGAACGCATTTGTAGCTGCAGTTCGGCCCGACACCATTTTGGTTTCCGTGATGTATGTGAACAACGAGATTGGTGTCATCCAGGACATTCCGCGCATTGGCGAGTTCTGCCGGGAAAAAGGAATCATCTTTCATGTTGACTCCGCACAGGCTACGGGCAAGGTTGAGATTGATCTCGAAAAGCTGAAAGTTGACCTCATGTCTTTCTCCGCCCATAAGACCTATGGGCCCAAAGGCGTTGGCGCCTTATTTGTTCGCCGCAAGCCACGAATTCGCATTGAAGCCCAGATCCATGGCGGCGGACATGAGCGCGGCATGCGTTCAGGCACATTGCCCACCCATCAAATCGTGGGAATGGGCGAAGCTTTTCGTTTAGCTAAGCTCGAAATGGCGAAGGAAAACGAGCGCATTCGCGCCCTGCGTGATCGTCTTTGGAAGGGTCTCTCAGAAATGGATGCGGTCTACATCAATGGCGATATGGAGAGCCGCGTGCCGCATAACCTGAACGTGAGCTTCAATTACGTAGAAGGCGAGTCTTTGCTCATGGGCATCAAAGATGTTGCGGTGTCCTCAGGCTCGGCCTGCACCTCGGCAAGCCTTGAGCCCTCGTATGTGCTGCGTGCCCTTGGCCGCTCCGACGAACTTGCTCATTCATCGATCCGTTTTTCGGTGGGGCGTTTCACTACGGAAGAAGACGTTGATTTCACGGTGAAGCTATTGAAAGAAAAAGTGGCCAAGCTGCGCGAGATGTCGCCGCTTTGGGAAATGGTCAATGAAGGTGTTGACTTAAATACGGTTCAGTGGGCTGCGCACTAGGCAGCTCGGTGAGGGTAAGCATTTTCGTAATCAAGTGTTGGGGAGAGCAAAATGGCCTATAGCGAAAAAGTAATTGATCATTACGAGCATCCGCGCAACGTGGGCGCCTTTGACAAGGCGGATCCAGGGGTTGGCACGGGCATGGTCGGGGCGCCCGCCTGCGGTGACGTGATGAAGCTTCAGATCAAGGTCAATGATCAAGGCATCATTGAAGATGCACGCTTTAAAACCTATGGCTGTGGATCCGCCATTGCCTCTTCCTCGCTTGTTACTGAGTGGGTGAAGGGCAAGACCCTTGATCAGGCGATGGAGATCAAGAACACGCAGATCGCCGAAGAGCTCGCGCTTCCGCCTGTGAAGATTCATTGCTCAATCCTTGCAGAAGACGCCATCAAGGCTGCGATCGAAGATTACAAAGCCAAGCATGGCGAAGGCCAGCTTGCCCAGGCGAAGGCTGCCTGAAGGGGAGGTCCTCATGGCCGTTACTCTCACCGAAAAAGCAGCCCAACATGTGGCCCACTTCATTGAGAAGCGGGGCAAGGGCTTAGGCGTTCGGCTTGGCGTGAAAACCACGGGTTGCTCGGGCTTGGCTTACAAGCTGGAGTTTGTCGACTCGGCCTCCCAAGAGGATGTGAAATTCGAAAGCCACGGCGTTACTGTAGTCGTCGACCCCAAGAGTCTTCCTTATATCGACGGCACCGAGCTCGATTACGCCCGAGAAGGCCTCAACGAAGGGTTCAAGTTCAACAACCCGAATGTCAAAAGTGAGTGCGGCTGCGGCGAGTCATTTAAGGTCTGACCGGTGTCTCAGTCTGTTCGCGGCGATGCGCCGCTCGCATCCCGCGACTTCTTTTCCTTATTCGGTTTAGAGCAGCGTTTCGCAATTGATCTGGGCTCGCTGGAAAGCGCCTGGCGTTCGGTGCAGGCCGCAGTCCACCCTGATCGATTTGCAGCAGGCACTGATGCGCAAAAACTCATGGCCCTGCGTTACTCCACACAAGTCAATGAAGCCCACGAGACACTCAGAGACCCGATCAAGCGGGCGAGTTATCTGTGCAAGCTCCATGGCGTTGAGATTGATGCCGAACGCAACACTGCCATGCCCGCGGATTTTCTGATCCAGCAAATGGAATGGCGAGAGTCCATGGAAGATGCTGTGGCGGCGCATAATCTCAAGGGCCTGGCACAGCTGTTGCAAGAGGTTGATGCCGGCCTGTCGGAGACTGAGCTCTTGGTGGAGCATCTGCTCGATGGCGTGTCTCCCAATCATGCAAAGGCGGCCGAGGAAGTGCGCCGAATGATGTTTTTAGTGAAGTTCAGAACCCAGCTCATGTACGAGCAAAAAAAGGTATCTCATGGCGCTGCTACAGATCGCTGAGCCAGGCCAGTCGGCAGAGCCGCACCAGCGCCGCATTGCGGTCGGCATCGATCTGGGCACCACCCATTCTTTGGTGGCGGCCGTTCGCAGCGGCAGTGCCGATGTTCTTGAGGATGAACTCGGAGAAGTGCTTTTGCCCTCTGTGGTTCAGTACAGGGAAAAAAGCGTGGTCAGTGTTGGCGAACAGGCGTTGGAGGGCAGCGCAAAAGATCCGTTTAACACCATCATTTCGGTTAAGCGATTGATGGGCCGAGGCCTTGAGGATGCAACTGCGCAGCGTACGCCTTACCGTCTTGTTGAAGAGAGCAGCGGCGGCATGGTTCGCATTCGCACTGCCGCGGGCGATGTTTCGCCGGTAGAGGTTTCCGCGGAAATTCTGCGTGTGCTGAAAGAAAGAGCTGAGGCACATTTTGGCTTAGGCGTTGCCGATGAGCTTGCAGGCGCGGTCATCACGGTGCCTGCTTATTTCGATGATGCCCAGCGTCAGGCCACAAAAGATGCCGCAACCCTTGCGGGCCTCGAAGTCTTGCGCTTGATCAATGAGCCTACAGCAGCAGCACTGGCTTATGGATTGGATACGGGCGCTGAAGGGGTCTATGCAGTGTTTGATCTTGGCGGCGGCACCTTCGATGTCTCCATTCTTCGTATGTCGAAGGGCGTGTTCGAGGTGGTGGCCACCGGAGGCGACACTGCATTAGGGGGCGACGATTTTGACCGCCTGCTGGCCGAGCATTGGCTCTCTAACTGGAAGCTTGATCGTAGCTACGAGCAGTTGGAGGCCGCTGAAAAACGCAGTTTGTCGAAATTGGCGCGTCGACTAAAAGAGAGCTTGACCGATCAGGTTTCAGATACTGCGAAGGTCGAAGCCAATTGGGAAGACCACGAAGGCTTAGGGCATGCAGCAGTTATTGACCGTGTCACGTTTAATCATGTGGTGGATACTCTGACCCAGCGCACGCTTGCCGTGGCCCAACAGGTCATGGATGACGCACAGCTTTCGCCTTTCGATCTCGCTGGCGTAGTCATGGTAGGCGGCAGCACCCGCATGCCGTGTATTCGAGCTGCCGTGAAGGAATTTTTTAAGCAAGACCCCATGATCAATATCGATCCCGACCGGGTGGTGGCCATCGGCGCGGCATTGCAGGCAAACCTGCTCGCAGGCAATAAGCCCGATGGGGATGACTGGCTGTTATTGGATGTGCTGCCGCTTTCTCTTGGGCTTGAGACCATGGGGGGGCTTGCTGAAAGAATTATTCCCCGCAATACCTCCATTCCCGTGGCATGTGCCCAGGAATTTACAACATTCAAAGATGGCCAAACGGCAATGTCGATTCATGTGGTGCAGGGAGAGCGTGAGCTTGTGTCTGAATGCCGATCCCTTGCCCGTTTTGAGCTCAATGGAATTCCACCGATGGTGGCAGGGGCTGCACGCATTGAAGTACTGTTTCAGGTCGATGCCGATGGCCTGCTCTCAGTGACTGCGAAAGAGCAAAGCACCGGAGTGAAGGCCTCGGTTGCGGTGAAGCCTTCCTATGGATTGTCTGATGCGCAAATCGCACAGATGCTTCAGGAGAGTTTCACCTGTGCTGCGCAGGACATGAATGTGCGCGCCCTGCGTGAGGCCCAGGTCGATGCCCAGCGCATGCTTGAGGCGATTCACTCCGCATTTTTGGAGGACGCAGATTTGCTCAGTGGCGATGAGCGTCGCAAGATCGAAGCGGCGGTGGATGAGCTTCGTGGGGTTTGTGGCGGCAGCGACCTAGAAAGCCTTCGCGATCGCACCAAGGCCTTGGGCGAGTTGACCGATGAATTTGCCGCAAGGCGCATGGACCGTGCGGTTCAGCGGGCCTTGGCGGGCCAGAAAATTGATGGAGTTTTACAAAATGCCAGTGATTAAAGTCTTGCCCCACCCTGAGATCTGCCCGCAAGGCACGCAGTTTGAGGCGAAACAAGGCGACAACCTGTGCAGGGCCTTGCTTGATCATGGCGTTGATATTGAGCACGCCTGTGAGATGTCACGGGCCTGCACAACTTGCCATGTCATTGTAAGAGAGGGGTTTAACAGCCTTGGGGCCTCTTCGGAAGATGAAGACGACTTGCTCGATCGCGCTTGGGGATTAACGCCCGTGTCGCGGCTGTCTTGTCAGGTGGAAATCGATGGCCAGGACTTGGTGGTGGAGCTTCCAAAGTACACCATCAATTACGCACGAGAACACCATTGAGTCTTGCGGGGCTGCACGGGTTTTGAAAACGCCACAAGCACGGAGAAGGTGACGATGAAGTGGACAGACACGCTAGAGATTGCAATTCAATTAAGTGAGGCTCACCCCGAGGTCGACCCGAAAACGATCCGGTTTACCGATCTTCACAAGTGGGTGATGGCGCTGCCGGAGTTTGACGACGACCCGAATCGCTCGAATGAAAAGATTCTGGAAGCGATTCAGATGCAGTGGATCGATGAGGTAGAGTAGGCTTGCGAAAGCTCGGGGCTTACCGTTGGTTTTTTTATTCTTCTCGTCTTAACGCCGGGAACAAGATTACGTCCCGGATGCTAGGGCTATCTGTCAGCAGCATCACCAAGCGATCAATTCCAATGCCGCAGCCCCCTGCCGGTGGCATGCCGTATTCCAGCGCGCGGATGTAGTCTGAATCGAAGTACATGGCCTCTTCATCGCCAGCGTCTTTGGCGGCGACCTGGGCATGGAAACGCTGGGCCTGGTCTTGGGGGTCATTGAGCTCGGAAAATCCGTTGGCGATTTCCCGGCCAGTAATAAAGAGCTCAAAGCGTTCGGTGATCTCAGGCCGTGTATCGGAAGCCCGGGCCAAGGGCGATACCTCAACAGGGTAATCAATGATGAAGGTCGGGTCCCAGAGTTTATCCTCGGCAACCTCTTCGAATAACGCAAGCTGCAAGGCGCCAAGCCCGGCGTTTTTCAGATTTGGCGCATTCACATCAACACGTAGCGCTTTTAGGGCCGTCTTGAGCGCATCAATGCTGTGCAGCTGATCATGGGTGTAGTGCGGTGCATGGGCGGCAATAGCCTGCACAATCGTCATGCGGGCAAAGGGCTTGGCAAAGTCTACGGTCTTGCCTTGATAGGTGAGCGTTGCAGACCCCGTTGCAGTTTCTGCAGCGTGTCGCAGCACGCTCTCGGTGAAATCCATCAGCCACTGATAATCGGTGTATGCCGCATAAAACTCCATCATGGTGAACTCAGGGTTATGCCGCGGACTTAACCCCTCATTTCTGAAATTGCGGTTGATCTCATAAACCCGTTCAAACCCGCCCACAATGAGCCGCTTCAAATAGAGCTCAGGTGCGATGCGCAGATACATCTGCTGGTCAAGCGCATTGTGATGGGTGATAAAAGGCTTGGCTGCAGCGCCGCCGGGAATCGGCTGCAGCATGGGCGTTTCCACTTCCAAAAACTCATGGTCTTTCATGAAGTGGCGAATGGCCGACAGCGTCTTGGAGCGGGTTAAAAACACCTCACGCGAGGGGCCGTTCACAATCAGATCGACATAGCGCTGGCGGTAGCGGGTTTCTGTGTCATGCAGCCCGTGGAATTTATCGGGCAAAGGCCGCAGCGACTTCACGGCAAGCCGAACGAACTTGCAGCGAATTGAAAGCTCGCCTTTCATGGTCTTAAACAATACGCCCTGGGCGTAGACAAAGTCGCCTAAGTCCCAGTGCTTAAAGGACTCATGCTGCTCGGTGCCCACGCCTTCATCATTGAGATAAATCTGAATTCGGCCTGTGGCGTCTTGTAAGGTAGCAAAGCTGGCCTTTCCCTGAATTCTCTTGAGCATCATGCGGCCTGCAATGCTGACTTCTACGTGGTGGGCCTCTAGCTGTTCACGTGTCTGGGATTCATAGCGCTCGTGCAAGGCATGGGCGCGATGCGTGGGCCGAATGTCATTGGGGAAGGCGGGCTGGCCGTGGCTGCGCAAGGCATCGAGCTTGGCACGACGCTCGGCCATGATCTGGTTGTCATCTGGTGCTGCGGCTTCGTTATTAGGTTCCATATCAGAGTCCTTTTTTCAGGCTCGCCTCAATAAAGAGGTCTAAGTCGCCATCAAGCACCCGCTGGGTATTTGACATCTCGACATTGGTTCGCAGATCTTTGATGCGTGATTGGTCCAGCACATAGCTGCGGATCTGATGGCCCCAGCCGACATCGGTTTTGCTGTCTTCAAGTTTTTGTTGCTCTTCTCGTCGCTTGCGCATCTCATGCTCATACAAGCGCGATTTCAACATCTTCCAGGCTTCATCGCGGTTTTTATGCTGCGAGCGGTCATTTTGACACTGAACGACAATGCCCGTGGGGACATGGGTAAGTCGAACCGCAGAGTCGGTCTTGTTGATGTGCTGCCCGCCGGCGCCTGAGGCCCGATACGTGTCGGTGCGCACATCGGCTGGGTTGATCACAATCTCTAATGAGTCATCCACTTCCGGGTAGACAAAGATCGAAGCAAACGAAGTGTGCCGCCCGCCGCTTGAGTCAAAGGGCGATTTGCGCACCAATCGGTGGACACCAGTCTCAGTTCTCAAATAGCCATAAGCATAATCGCCGCTTATTTTGATCGTCGCCGACTTAATGCCAGCGACATCACCCTGAGACTCCTCTAAGAGCTCTGCCTTGAAGCCCTTGCGTTCGGCATAACGCAGGTATTGACGCTCAAGCATGGAGGCCCAGTCACAGGCTTCGGTGCCGCCTGCCCCTGCCTGAATATCGATAAAGCAATTCAAGGGGTCGGCAGGGTTAGAAAACATTCGACGAAACTCAAGATCGGCGAGTTCCTGTTCGGTCTTCTGGCTGTCTTGTTCAACGGCTATGAAGGTGCCATCGTCGTTTTCATCGCGGGCCATTTCAAGCAGTTCAAGCGATTCATCGATCCGTGCCGATAGCGAGCGAATGGTATCGACCACGAGCTCAAGCGATTTTTTCTCACGGCCAATTTCTTGAGCCCGCTTGGGGTCATCCCACAGGCTCGGGTCTTCGGAGAGCTGCGTGACCGCTTCTAGCCGCGCGGCCTTGACATCAAAGTCAAAGAAACCCCCGAAGCTCATTGACCCGCTTGCGCTGGTCTTGCAAGGAGAATTCGATTTGATTGATGCGTTCGGCTTCCATTGTGATTCCGGTCAAAAGCCCAGATTTTACGCTAGCCCCACCACTTCGAGCTGTACGCTTGAACGGCCCTGCCAGTCATTGATGGCAAGCCGGTAGGCAAGGGTTGCACGCGGCCCGAGATCTTTTTCTGCGTTAAACCAGATGGCCTCAATGGGCGCCTGTTTTGGGCTGCCGTCAATGAGTCGAAGTGTGAGCTTGATGTGCTGCTCCTTGAGCCGCCGCTGGCCCAGCACTTCAAATTCATTGAGAAACACGGGCGCCGGAAAGCCCTGGCCCCAGACCTGATCGCTTAGCATTTGCGCGACATCAATTCGCATAAATTCGTTTGAAAGAGGCCCATCGACCTCCAGGGTCTGCTGCAGATCTTCGGGGCTGGCGAATTGACGGACCGTAGCTTCAAAAAGTTCGGTGAACTTTGCAAGATGATCCCGGGCAAGTGTCAACCCCGCGGCCATGGCATGCCCCCCGAAAGCACGCATCAGCCCCGGATGCTGGGTATCGATGCGCTCCAATACATCGCGCAGATGCACTCCGGGAATGGAGCGGCCCGAGCCTTTGAGCCATGCGCTATCGCTATCTTGGGCCAGCACAATGGTTGGCCGGTAGAAACGCTCTTTAAGCCTTCCAGCAATCAGGCCAATCACCCCCTGATGCCAGTCGGGGTGGTGCAGCACTAAAGACCATTGGTTCTGTGATGCTTGGTTTGTGTTTTCGAAGATCTCGATAGCCTGAGTTGCGGCGGTCTCACTTGCTTCGGCCTCAATCTCGCGTCGCTCCCGATTAAGACGATCAAGCTCGCTTGCGATCTCAACAGCTGTTTGCGGATCGTCTTCTAGCAGACAGCGAATTCCAATTGACATATCGCTTAGGCGGCCCGCTGCATTGATACGCGGACCAATCATGAAACCAAAGTGTTTGGCATTGGCCTGACGAACCTCGAGATTGCAGACCTGAAAAAGTGCATTGAGGCCGGCAAAGGAATTTCCCTTGCGTAGCCGGCGCAGGCCCTGGGCAATCAGTCTGCGATTGTTGGCATCGAGCTTCACGACATCAGCAACCGTGCCCAAGGCCACAATGGGCAGCAGGTCATCAAGCCGTGGCAGCTGTTCGGCTGGCCACTTGGACTGATCGCGAAACCAGGCCCGAAGCGCCATGAGCAAATAAAACATCACGCCCACACCTGCGAGGTTTTTGCTTGGAAATTCGCATTGAGGCAGGTTGGGGTTCACAATCAGCGTGTCGGGAAGCTGCTGTCCGGGCAGGTGATGGTCGGTAACCAGCACTTCAACACCCAGCGACTTGGCATGCGCAACACCGGCAATACTTGAAATTCCATTGTCGACGGTAATGATCAGGTCAATCGGCTCTTGTAAATTGAGCTTGACTGCGTGATCGATGAGCGCGGGGGTGAGTCCATAGCCGAAGGTAAAGCGGTCGGGCACGAGGAAATCGACTCGGGCGCCAAATCGTCGAAGTCCTCGAATCGCCACTGCGCAGGCAGTTGCCCCATCGGCATCGTAGTCGGCCACGATCAGAATTTTTTTATTGGCCAGGATCATCTCGCCTAGCCAGGCTGCAGCCTGTGCGAGGTTGGCCATTTCGTTCGGATGCGCCAAAGCCTCCAGGCTATCGTTGAGCTCATCGCGCGAGCGCACACCGCGCGCCGCAAATACCCTTGCAAGCACGGGGTGTACGCCGCCTTGTGTGAGTGTCGCTTCGGCAAGCGGGTTGCCTTGACGTTGGCGAATGATCATGCGCCTAGTATGGCAAACTCCCGGCATGATGCTGCCTTATGAACTCATGATTGGCCTGCGCTATACCCGTGCGGGCCGCAGAGGATTCATTTCGTTTATCTCGGGGCTTGCCACGGCCGGCATTGCGCTAGGCGTTGCCGCATTGATTGTGGTGCTTTCGGTCATGAACGGCTTTCAGAAGGAAGTCCGCGACCGAATGCTTGGCGTGCTTTCGCATATTGAAGTAATTGGCCCGAGCCAGAGCCTTGAGTCGCTCCTGCCCCTTGTGCCCAAGATGCGTGAGAACACGCAAGTCATTGCTTCGGCTCCCTTTGTTTCGGGCCAGGCGATGGTCTCGCATGCGGGGCAGATGCGCGGAATTCTGGCCCGTGGCATTGACCCGTTGCAGGAGCCCTCGGTCAGTGATGCGCTTGCACGACTCTTGTCGGGCAGGCTTGAAAGCCTTGAGGCCGGCAGTTTTCGAGTGATCCTTGGTCGTGAGCTGGCTATTGCCATGGGTGCTCGCGTTGGCGATGAGGTGGTGTTGATTAGCGCGGATGCCTCGGTGGGGCCGGCAGGGGTCACACCCAGGCTTCGTCAGTTCGTCGTGTCAGGAATTTTCTCTTCCGGCCACTTTGAATACGACAGTAACCTGGTGTTGATGCATACCGAGGATGCCCAGCGTTTTTTTCGTGAACAGGCAGTCTCTGGCATTCGCCTAAAGCTCTCGGATATGCAAAAGGCGCCGGTCGTGGCGCAGGAGCTGGCCCAGGCGTTGCCAAGGTCGGTCATGGTGCGCGACTGGTCCTATGAAAACCGAAACTGGTTTGCGGCCGTACAGGTTGAAAAGCGGATGATGTTCATCATTCTGATGCTGATCATTGCGGTTGCGGCGTTCAATCTGGTTTCCATGCTGGTGATGACGGTGACTGACAAGCGCAGCGATATCGCCATTCTGAGAACGATTGGCGCACAGCGAAAATCAATCCTCTCGGTGTTTGTCATTCAAGGTGCCTGGCTTGGCTTTCTGGGGGTTGGGCTTGGCGTGATCGGCGGGGTATTGATTGCTGCCAATATCGATAGCGTCATGGCTGCAATTGAGGCGGTCTTTGGGTTTCAGGTGCTGCCCAAAGGCATCTACTTCATTGACCAGTTGCCCTCTGATCTGCGCACAGCTGATGTGATTCAAATCGGATTAAGCGCGCTAGCACTTTCTTTGCTGGCCACACTTTATCCAAGCTGGCGGGCCGCAAACCTCGATCCTGCACAGGCCTTGCGCTATGAGTGAAACTGCAACACCTCTGCTGCAAGCCCTTGGCCTTTGCAAGGTATACGGCGATGGTGAAGGGGAGGTGGTTGCCCTTCAGAGTATTTCCTTTAACTTGGAGGCGGGTAAAACACTGGCGGTGGTGGGCGCCTCAGGCGCAGGCAAAAGCACGCTGCTGCATTTGTTAGGCGGGCTCGATAAGCCCACATCGGGCGAAGTCTTGTTCGACGGCCGCTCGCTTTATGCATTAACCGATCATGAGCGTACCGAGTTTCGCAATCGATCACTTGGTTTCGTCTATCAGTTCCATCATTTATTGCGGGAATTTACGGCCCAGGAAAATGTGGCCATGCCGCTTTTAATTCGGCGCGACCCAAAGCCCGAGGCCCTTGCCAAAGCGCAAGCGATTCTGGAAAAAGTAGGATTAGGCCACCGCTTGCGCCATACGCCCGGCATGCTCTCGGGCGGGGAGCGTCAGCGGGTTGCTATTGCAAGAGCGTTAATTACACAGCCGAAATGTATTTTGGCCGATGAGCCTACTGGAAACCTTGACCGAGCAACGGCCAACAAGGTCTTCGATGTATTGATCCAAAGTGTTGCAGAGTCGGGATGCAGCCTGGTGTTGGTGACACACGATTCTGAATTAGCGGCGCGCTGTGATTCGATTCTTCACTTGAGCTAATTTCCATTGCGTCGGGCGCGGCGATTTGCTGCTTCCCGTCTTATCCAAAGGCTCCATCCAATTCGTGTCAGCAAGTAACCCGTGATCGCAAGCGTTGATCCCAGGGTCAACACCCCAATCACCAAGGGCCAGCCCATGCCAAGCACCCACTGGCCGAGCGCTGCGAAGGAATCGATCGGCGCAGTCCATTCAAAATCAGGCGGTGGCGGAAAAGCTGTTTCCTGAACGTCTCCGTTTTCATTCGTTGTTGAAAATAGCGTGTTGAGTACCACGCGGCCGATAGCGAGCGCCAGTGCATAAAGCGGAAAGAAGGTAAATGGGTTGGTGTACAGCGTTGCAAATACAGCAACGGGCAGATTCCAGTGAAATAAAAAAGAGGCAAGCGCAGCAGTGAGCATCTGAAAGGGCGCAGGCAGCAAGCCGCAAAATAGCCCGGCAGCAACCCCGCCAGCGACACTTTTTCGGTTCAGGCTCCACACGCCTGGGTGTGCAAGCCAAGGCCCGAGCCCGCGCAGCCACCGATTTTGTTTAATCGCGGCCTGGTCGGGCAGAATTCGCTTAAGAAACTTTCTTGCCATGGGAAGGCATTTTATCTGTGCTGATTGATACCCACTGCCACCTTGATTACCTCAACGCCCCTGCGGTGTTGAATGGCATTGAGGGCGCCATTGCCAGGGCCAGGGCCGTTGGAGTTCGTGCAATCGTGCTGCCTGCCGTCGCTCCTCAGAATTTTGAGCGGGTGGCCCAGTTGGCGCATGTCTATCCGGAAGTGTTTTATGCCTTGGGCATCCATCCGATCTATGTCGAAGATCTAGGCGACACAGCGCTTACCGAGCTTCAAAATGCCCTAAGCCGCAATCGGCACGACCCCAAACTTGTTGCGGTAGGGGAAATTGGCTTAGACCACTATGTGCCCAATCTGGATCGGGAAAAAATGGAACGCTTCTATGTGGCCCAATGCAAACTCGCGCGAGACTTTGAGCTGCCTGTGATTTTGCATGTTCGCAAGGCCCAGGATCATGTGATTAAAAACCTGCGGCGATTTGGCATCACCAAAGGAATTGCTCATGCCTTTAACGGCAGCAATGCCCAGGCCGAAGCCTTTGTTCGGCAGGGCCTCAAGCTTGGCTTTGGCGGCGCGATGACTTTCACACGCGCTTTGCAAATTCGTAGGCTAGCCTGTGAGCTTGCGCTGGATGCCATTGTGTTGGAAACGGATTCGCCCGACATTGCTCCGGCCTGGAAGGAAAAAGGCCAAGCCAATGAGCCTTGTGAACTAGAGGGCATTGCGCAGACCCTTGCCCAGCTTCGCGCCGTCTCAGTGGATCACATCAAAACGGTGACCTGCGGTAATGCTGCCAGCGCATTGCCGCGGCTTGCTGGCGGCATCGCGCTGTAAGCCCCGCTTCGCGTCCCTTCATTCGAGACTCCTGTGGTTTTTCTTTTGGCCTTGGGCCTGCTCGGTGGCATTGTCTGGGTGCAACTGCAGGCCTCGTTAACGCCCGCCAGTTTTTTTATTTTGCCTTGCATCGGGTTTGTAATTCTTGCACTGAGCATCTCAATTGCCGCGCGGCGCTGTCTGTGGCCTCAAGTAGGGATAGGGGCTTTACTCGCGAAGTATTCATTCAATGCCTCTGTGTTAATCGCTGTGGGGTTTGCTGCGGCAGGCTATGCAAGCCTAAAAGCACAGCAGTCTTTAGATGCACGCTTGCCAGAAGCCTTGGATCGGCAGTCGCTGCGGCTTGAAGTGGTGGTGATGGATCTGCCGACGCAAGACCTTCGAAGCTTGCGCTTTGAGGTAGAGGTTCGATCCGCCCGTAAAACGCATGAGGGCTTTGATCAAGAAGTGGCGAATTTTCCCAAGCGCGGCGTCGTGCATTGGTATTTCGAGGAGGAGTCCTCGGCACCGGTAATGGTTGCCCCCGGTGAGATCTGGTCCTTGCAGGCGCGGGTGCGACAGCCTGCTGGCACCTTAAACCCAGGCGGATTTGATTACGAGGCCTGGATGCTGGAAAAAGGCTTGTCGTTTAACGCCACCGTGCAGCAAGGTAAGAAACACGGTGAGCCTCGGAAAATTGCAGACGCAAGCGGCTTTCAAATCTCGATTGATCAGCTGCGTGATCGTATTCGCAAACGTATCGATCAGGCTTTGCCGAATTGGGAATCACGCCATGTGCTCGCTGCCTTGGTGGTAGGCGATCAGCGAGCAATCGCCGCAGCCGATTGGGCCGTATTTCAAAGAACCGGGGTATCTCACCTCATGAGTATCTCAGGCTTACATGTCACCATGCTAGCGGCGCTTTTCGGCTGGCTTGGCTCGGCACTTTGGCGGCTGCTTTCGCGCACTCGCTTGGCAGTAGGGCTGTGGATTCCTGCGCAATCGGTTGGCGCATTATTCGCGATTCTCGCCGCGATCGCTTACACCTTGCTTGCAGGCTTTGCAATTCCTGCCCAGCGCACCGCCTGGATGGTTGCTGTGGTTTCAGGCGCCAAACTCTTTGGAGTTCAGGCGAACCCTTGGGCGGTGTTGTCAATTGCCCTTTGTGTGGTGCTGGTGAGCGATCCAATGGCTGTGTTGGCTCCAGGTTTTTGGCTCTCGTTTATGGCCGTGGGTTTTCTGTTTACCTTGCCCGATTTGCAGCAGCGGAATTATCAGAAAACCCGCATCGAGAGAGCAGTTGCCATGATTCGGGCAGCAGGTCATGCCCAGTTGGCCATCACGTTTGGGCTATTGCCGGTCACGGTGTTGATGTTTCAGCAAATTGTGCTGGTAGGGCCTTTAGCCAATGCAGTGGCGATCCCGGTGGTGAGTTATCTGGTCACGCCTTTTGCAATGGCAGGCTTTTTGTTTGCAGAGTTTTTTCATACCGAAGCTGTCTTGATCGCTGCCGCCTGGGCACAGCAGTCATTGCATGCGTTTCTTGTGTGGTGCTCGGGCTTGGAATTCGCAGCCCTTGATTGGCCATCACCGGGCGTGGTGCGCACCGTCATTGCCTCTGTGGGCATGGCGGTCGCCTTGGGCGCAATCATTCCCAAGCCCTATGCAGGCTTTCGGCATTTGGGCTGGCTTGGCCTTGCGGCCTTGTGGGGCGTGGCGCCCGCTCCGCCTGCGTTTGGCGATATGGCCGTCACTCTCATTGATGTTGGCCAAGGCAGCAGCGTGCTGATTCGTACACAAAACCATGCCTTGCTCTACGACACAGGCCCCGCCTTGGGAAGTGCCGATGCGGGTGCACGCATAGTCATGCCTGCGCTTCGCCGCAAGGGCATTCGCGCAATTGACCAGCTGATGGTCTCGCATGCGGATAGCGATCATGCGGGGGGCGTGGCCTCTATCACCGAGCTCATTACGGTGAAAGATTTGCGCACGAGTTGGCCTTCCGAACTTATGCTTAACCCAACGTGGCGCAATCCGGACCTGGTGGCTATGCCTTGCACTGCTGGCCAGTCTTGGCAGTGGGATGGCGTGCAGTTCGATGTGTTACACCCAGTTGGAAATCAGCCCATCTACCCGCCTTTAATCGAGCCTGTGTTTGACTACTTGCCTCAGCCGTGGCCACGCCAGCTGCCAAAGCCTGATCGTAATGCCGAGTCGTGTGTGCTGCGTGTGCAGGATACGCATGGTGCAAGCGTATTGCTCACCGGTGACATACCGGTGAAAACAGAACAAACCCTCTCGCTTTTTCCAGTGCAAGTGTTGATGGCTCCCCATCACGGAAGCAAAACCTCAACGGGCGATGATCTGCTTACGGCTACTTTGCCGCAGCTGGTCTTTCTGCAATCAGGCTATAAAAATCGTTTCGGTCATCCTCATGCAGAAGTGCTGGGCCGCCTGCAGGCCAGGGGCCTGCACGTGCTTCGCACCGACTTGCAGGGCGCCATTGAAATTGAGTGGCGAAAAGGTGAGCGATTTATAGAAGATTTCTGGCAACAGAATCGGCGCTACTGGCATCTCAACCGGGTTGCGGCAAGCGGCCCGGTTGAATAATTCAGAGCCAAGCTACTGTGCGGCCCAGCCGCCATCCATGTTCCAGGCTGCCCCGCGCACCTGGCTTGCCGCATCCGAGCAGAGAAACACCGCGAGATCGCCCAGCTGTTTGGGCGTAACAAATTCTGCAGAAGGCTGTTTTTCAATCAACAGGTCGTGCTTGGCCTGATCGTTGGAAAGCTTTTTAGACTCGGCTCTTGCGTCGACTTGTTTCTGAACCAGGGGGGTTAACACCCAGCCGGGGCAAATTGCATTGCAAGTCACCGGTGTTTGTGCGGTTTCAAGCGCCACTGCTTTGGTCAAGCCAACAATGCCATGCTTGGCTGCAACATAGGCGGTTTTATTGGCCGAGGCAACAAGTCCATGCACTGAGGCGATATTGATAATGCGGCCAAAGCCGCGCTTTTTCATTCCAGGCAATGCGGTGCGAATGGTGTGAAAAGCCGAAGAGAGATTGATGGCGATCACGGCATCCCATCGATCGACCGGAAAGTCTTCAACAGGCGCCACGTGCTGAATGCCGGCGTTATTCACCAAGACATCAATTCGTCCCAGCCGTGATTCAGTAGAACGGATCATCTCCTCAATCTCAACAGGCTTGGACATATCGGCGGGGTGGTGCAGGCTGCGCACACCGTGCTCATCGGAGATTGCTTTGGTCAGAGAGCTGACTAAGGCTGCATCGCCAAAGCCATTCAACATAATGTCGGCGCCTTGGACGGCAAGGGCCTGGGCAATTCCAAGCCCGATACCACTGGTGGATCCGGTAACCAAAGCGACTTTGCCAGAGAGGGGTTTTGAGCTGCTCATAGCGTTCTTTCCTGAGGTGTTAGCATTTTCAAATGTCAATGATAAGCGCTTCTTCTGAACCCTCCGCACGCAGCCGTTGGTCGCAGTTGATGTGCATGAGCCCTTGCGGCCTGCACCGCATGTCCTATCAGGAATGGGGAGACCCCCAAAACTCTGATGTCGTTGTTTGTGTGCATGGGCTCACCCGCACCAGCGAAGATTTTTCAGTCATTGCACAGGCCTTAAGTGGCGAATACCGGGTGATTGCCCCCGATGTGGTGGGCCGCGGAAGATCGGGCTGGCTGAAAGACCCGCTGCACTACGGCGTGCCGCAGTACGCCAGTGACATGGTGGCCTTGATCGCAAGGCTCAATGTTCCCAAAGTGAAATGGATCGGTACCTCGATGGGCGGGCTTATTGGCATGGCGTTAGCAGCAATGCAGGATTCGCCCATTGAGCGATTGGTGCTCAACGATGTAGGCGCGGTGTTAAGCGGCCAGGCTCTGCAAAGAATTGCGCAGTATGTGGGCGAGGTCATTGACTTTGAGAATCGTGAGCAGGCCCATGGGGTGTTAAAGAAAATCTACGCGGGATTTGGCCCGCATTCCGCTGATCAATGGGCCGCGCTTTTAGATTCTGTTTTGCTGCCGCTTGAGGGTTCATCGAAACTCAGGCTGCACTATGACCCAGGCATCGCAGCACCGTTTAAGTCGGCTTATCTTTCTGGGAATACGGCACCCGATCTGCAACTATGGGCGTATTACGATGCAATCACCTGCCCGACATTATTGATTCGCGGCAAGGAAAGTGACTTGGTGTCTCTGGAGGTGTTTGAAGAAATGCAACGGCGCGGGCCGCAGGCCAAGGGCCTGGAGTTTGCTGGCGTGGGCCATGCGCCCACGCTCATGCATGCCGATCAGGTCACGCCGGTTCAACAATTCCTGCGTGGTTAGAGCGCTGCAATGCCCGCCTTGGCAACCTGTGCATCCTCAAAAGACTTCACATTCGATACGCCCACCGATCCAATGCAATGGCCTTCGACAATAATGGGCACGCCGCCTTCTAGCATGCCTTGGAGCTCAGGGGCAGAGAGAAAGGAAGTGCGTCCGTTATTGATCACATCCTCATAGATTTTTGATTCGCGTCTTCCAAGGGCAGCGGTGCGCGCCTTCTGCGTAGCGATATAGGAAGAAATAGGCGGCGTTCCATCAAGCCGCTTCAGCCAGAGCAGATGGCCGCCCTCATCACAAATTGCAATGGCGACATTCCAATTATTTTTTTTGGCCTCTGCCACTGCAGCTTCGCCAATACGCTGAACATCCGCTTCCGTGAGGGCAGGTTTTTGAATCATTTCGTCTCCTCTTTGTTTAATATTCACTCCATGATACTGGAGCGTTTCCTCTGGCTCTTGCCGGCTTTATTAGCTCTTTTGATGGCGGGCTGCGGCACGTTGACTTCCTCGTCGGGAGGGATTGCCACGCCGCCTTCGGCAGCTCGCAATGACGAGGGTGCCGCGGCTCGCAATGACGAGGGTGCCGCGGCTCGCAATGAAGCTTCAACTCTGGGTCCGTGGCGCGCAGATGTTCCTGTCGGAGGCCTCATACAACCACCTGTGGGCATGACCGTTGAGCAAGCAATCTCTGAAATTACATCTCGCTCCGTTTTATTGTTGGGCTCGCCCTATCGTCTCGGCGGCAGCAGCCCTAAAGAGGGCTTTGACTGTTCAGGTCTTGTCGCCCATGTCATGCAAGACGCTTTTCGGCTTCGTTTCCCAAGAACTACGCAAGAGCAGGCGGTTGTCGGGATTTCCGTGCCTAGGCAATCGCTTCGTCCCGGGGATCTGGTTTTTTTCAACACCACGGGCAGGCCGAATTCCCATGTGGGGGTCTACCTTGGCCAGAGCCGGTTTGTTCACGCGCCTACCTCCCGGGGGGTAGTGCGTATTGAGTCTCTGAATCAGGCTTATTGGTCCCGTCGCTTCGAGCAGGCCCGGCGGCTAATCGCCCAGAATTAGGGCGTAACGCCACCTTCTGGTGCTTGCAGATATGGGTTTTGCCCCTGAGCCGTGCGGAATGGCCCAAAAATTTGCCGTAAATTGGGTGGTTTCCTTTTAGCGCGTGCGGTATCTGCCGGATTGGCACGGTCCATGCTTCACTCGTGGGTATGCCAGCGAAAAAAGAGCCCCGTTACGTGGACGAACTTTTTGGGCTTTCGGGCTTGGGGGAGTCAGCCAAGCCCAAGGCCCATTGCGAGCCCTATTGGAAGTGGCTTTGTGAACAATCTGAGGAAGTGATTGAGCGTGCCCAGATCGAGGCCGATTTGTTTTTCCGCAGGGTGGGCATCACGTTTAATCTCTATGGCGATGAGGCAGGCACCGAACGAATCATTCCGTTTGATCTGATTCCAAGAATTCTGGCGGCAGAGGAATGGACTCTGCTTGAGGCAGGCCTTAAGCAGAGAGTCACTGCGCTGAATCGTTTTATTCACGACATTTATCACGACCAGGACATTTTGCGCGCCGGCGTGATCGCCCCCGAGCTTGTGCTGCGCAACGCCCAATATCGGCCTGAGATGAAGGGCGTCTCGGTGCCCAGAGATGTCTATGCACACATTAGTGGCATCGATATTGTTCGCGCGGGTGAGGGCGAGTTTTATGTGCTCGAGGACAATCTACGTGTGCCCTCGGGTGTGTCGTACATGATTGAAGATCGCAAGGCCATGATGCGGCTCTTCCCCGAGCTTTTCTCGATGCATCGGGTAGCGCCCGTTGAGCACTATCCCGACATGTTGTTGACCCAGCTGCGATCAGTGGCCCCGCAAGGTGTTGATGACCCCACGGTCGTGGTGCTAACCCCCGGCGTTTACAACTCCGCTTATTTTGAGCATGCGTTCTTGGCGCAGCAAATGGGTGTTGAGCTTGTTGAAGGCCAGGATCTGATGATGCTTGAAAATCGTGTTTACATGCGCACCACACGCGGGCCGAAGCGTGTGGATGTGATCTACCGGCGCATCGATGATGACTTCCTTGACCCCTTGGTGTTTCGCTCCAACTCAACGCTTGGGGTCCCTGGGCTCATGTCGGCAGTGCGCGCTGGCCGCGTCACACTGGCCAACGCGCCGGGCACAGGCATTGCCGATGACAAGTCGATCTACCCTTATGTTCCAGACATGATCCGTTTTTATCTCGGAGAGCAGCCACTGCTCTCCAATGTGCCTACTTACGTTTGTCGCAAGGAAGACGATCTGGCCTATGTGCTGGATCATTTGCCAGAGCTGGTTGTCAAAGAGGTGCACGGCGCCGGCGGCTATGGAATGCTGGTAGGCCCCAGTGCCAGCAAAAAAGAAATTGAAAATTTTCGTGGCTTGCTTAAGAAAAACCCAAGCAACTACATTGGCCAGCCCACGCTTGCACTTTCCACCTGTCCAACCTTTGTGGAGTCAGGAATTGCGCCAAGGCACATCGACTTAAGGCCTTTTGTTCTCAGTGGCCAGAGGGTCTCGATCATTCCGGGGGGGCTGACACGCGTGGCCCTGCGCGAGGGTTCTTTGGTCGTGAACTCTTCGCAAGGCGGTGGCACCAAAGACACCTGGGTGCTGCAATGTTAAGCCGTACCGCAGATAGTTTGTTTTGGATGGCCCGCTACATTGAGCGGGCAGAAAATACTGCACGGCTTTTGGATGTGCAGCGGCAGGCGGTGCTTTTGCCGAGCGCTTTTGCTGTGCAAAGCGCGGGCTATGAGCAGGCGCTTGCCGATCTTGTCACCGACGCTGCAAACCCTTCGAGCATCATTAGCTGCATTTCGGCAGGCCGTGAGAACTGTCGGATCGTGCGTGGCACGGTAAACACTGAAATCTGGGAGACTGTGAACGCCACTTGGCTTGAGCTGCGCTCTATCTTATCGAAAGACCGCTGGCGCCGCGATCCGACTGAGTTGTTGGAGTGGGTCAAGCTGCGGTCCCATCTTTTCCGCGGTGTGGCCATTGGCACAATGCTCAAAGATGAAGCCTTTCACTTCATGCGCTTGGGGACCTTTATTGAGCGGGCCGACAGCACCGCACGAATTCTCGATGCCAAGTTTTATCTCGACGCGGAAAGTGCAAACGCTGAAGGTCGGGCAGATTATTACTACTGGGCTTCGGTGCTACGCGCTGTCTCTGCGCTTGAGGTTTATCGCAAGGTCTATCGAGACTCCATCACGCCGCGCCGGGTGGCCGAGCTCTTGATTCAGCGCGGCGATATGCCCCGCTCCTTGTTGGCTTGCTTAAGCGAGGTCTGCCTGAACCTAGATCAGGTGAGTGCTGGCGAGTTTGGCGAGCCGCACCGCATTGCCGGCAGGCTCAAGGCCGACTTGCAGTACTTGCGAATTGATGATTCTTTTGAGAAGAGCATTCATGTATTTCTTGAGCATTTCCTCGAGCAGATGTATCAGCTTGGCACTCGGGTGAGCCATGAATATCTGGGCGCCTCCGCCGCCTGAGCAAGCTCAGCATGTTGGTTCATGTTCTCTCTGAATGGGGCATACTGCAGGCGTGCTCAATGTCACCTGAAAGCTAGCTTGAAGAATCAGGAAATGCAGCCCAAGCCCCAGAATGCCGCTCCGTCTCTGTCGGATGCGCTCGCGCACCTTGCGAAGCCTGCCTTTGCTGGCCACTTTGACGAGCTGCGGGCAGAGATTTCAAAAGGCGATGCGGGCGCCGCCGCTTCCTTGGTGAATCATTGGACACAGTTCTTCGAGTGTCTTGGCCCTGCAGGAATTGGCGAGCTGTCTCGCAAGCATCAAGAGCTTGAAAGACAGGTGCGCGACAACGGTGTGACTTATAACGTGTACGCCGAGCAAAGTGGGCCTCAGCGTCCCTGGTCTGTCGACTTGCTGCCTTTTTTACTTCCCCCGTCTGATTGGGCTCAGATTGAGGAAGGAGTTTTGCAGCGCGCCCGTTTATGCGAAGCCATCATGGCCGATATCTATGGCGAACAAAAACTGCTCTCGCAGGCTTTGATACCAGCCGCCTTGGTCCATGGCCATCCGGGTTATCTGCGGCCCATGCATGGCGTAATCAATGCGATCGGCGGCCAGCACTTGCAGCTTGTGGCCTTTGATGTGGCACGTGACCCAAACAATGGCTGGGCAGTTGTGTCGCAGCGCACGCAGGCGCCTTCGGGCTTGGGCTATCTGCTGGAGAATCGCTTGCTGATCTCGGCGCATTTTTCGGCAGCCTTCGAGCAGATGCAGGTTGCAAGACTCATCGGTGCTTATCAGGCGCTGATGGGCTCGCTTAAAAATTTAAGCCCTGCAGGTGCTCAGTCCCATGTGGCCTTATTGACGCCGGGCCCATACAACGAAACTTATTTTGAGCACGCCTACCTTGCGCGTTATTTGGGCATTACTCTGGTTGAAGGTGGCGATTTAACTGTGCGCGATCAAAAGGTATACCTGCGAACGCTCAATGGCCTTGAGCCTGTACACGTGTTGCTGAAGCGATTAGACGATGAGTTTCTCGATCCGCTCGAGCTGCGCGCCGACTCCACACTTGGTGTGCCAGGCCTTTTAGAGGCAATTCGCGCTGGCAATGTGGTGGTGGCCAATGCGCCGGGCTCTGGCTTTTTGGAGTCACCCGCCTTGTTGGGTTTTTTGCCTGCAATGAGCGAGGCCCTCTTGGGCGAGACACTCAAGCTTCCTGCCATGGATACCTGGTGGTGTGGCGAGCCCGCTGCAATGGAACTTGCGCTACCCAGGCTAAAAGAGTGTGTGATCAAGCCGACGTACCCTCGATCGGGAAGCCGTAAACGTTTTGAGACCTTGCTGGGAAGGGATTTGTCGCCCGAGCAGATTGAACAGTGGCGCGCCCGTATTGCGGCCGACCCCGGCGCCCATACTATTCAAGCCTATATGCCGCTTTCTCAGACACCTGTTTGGCAATCACAGCAGGGCGCGGCATCGAAAGTTTCAATTGAGCCGCGGTCTGCGGTCTTGCGCATCTTTGCCCTGCGGGATGCCCTGCATCAATGGCGTGTGTTGCCTGGCGGGCTTGCTAGACTTGCGGGCGAGGCGGTGCCTGATATTGCAAGCATGCAGCGCGGTGGCAGCAGCGCTGATATTTGGGTGGTCCAGGCGCGGGCCTCGGGCGAGATGCAGACAATTCCGCGAAGGCCAAAAGCCGCAGTGCCCCAGCTCTTTTCTGCGCCAAAGCGTGTGGTCACAAGCCGTGCCGCGGAAAACCTTTTCTGGTTTGGCCGCTACACCGAGCGGGCAGAAAACACGGTGCGCTTGGCAAGGCTTTGCCTGGAGTCGCTTAACGGCGAAAAGCCCGCATCAAAGGAATTTTGGAGCTGGCTTGATGCGCTGATTCGCGAGCAGGGCATGATCCCCGGGGAAGTGCCTTCTGGTGCATCAAGGCGTGTGTTTGAGCGTACGTTGATTCGTTATTTGGATGGTGTGGAAGGGTCGACAAGCGTTGGATTTAATCTGGGCGCCATGCAGCGCTCAGCCTCTGTGGTTCGTGAGCGGCTCTCAATTGAGCAGTGGAACAATATTTCCCGAACCCGTGAGGAATTCGCAAACGATTGTCAGCTCGCAGTCAATCAGCCTGATTTCTCCTCAGCGCAGGCCTTGCGAGGCTTGTTTCGTGCCAGTGCATCTTTAGCCGGAATTACAGGAGCCCAGGTCGACCGCATGACCCGCGATGCTGGCTGGCAGTTGTTAAGTCTCGGCCGCCATGTTGAGCGGCTTGGCTTTTTGTCAGAATGCCTTGAGCGAGCTGTAGTTCATCAAGCGCTTGTGAACCTTCCAGAAGATGACTCTTGTTTTCTGGGCCTTCTGGTGCTCTTTGACAGCACGATCACTTTTCGCGCCCAGTATCAGCAAAGCCGCGAGATCTCTGCGCTTGTGGAACTGTTGGTGGCCGACTCTGAAAACCCACGGTCGCTGGCCTGGGTTGCCCAGAGCCTGCGTCACCGGTTTGAAAAGATTACGCTCGCTCATCATGGGGTTGATGCCGACCTCGATGCAGTGCGCAGGCTTTTGCCGTCTTCCCAGGAACTCTCTGTGCGGCCCTTGCAAGCCAGCGCCGATCTCGGCCAGTTCATGGCCGTGCTTGAGCGCAGCAGGCAGGCCGCATGGCAGGTCTCCGATATTGCCAGTGCGCGTTACTTCAGCCACATCCATGCGCAAGATGTGAGCATTGGGGCTTAGGCATGCTGCTGGAAGTCACCCACCAAACCGATTATGAGTACTCGACCGCTGTCGATACGGCCCAGCATGTGGTGCATTTGCAGCCTCGTCACTCTCCGTGCCAACAGCTAGAAGGCTTTGATTTGCAAATTGCGCCGCTTCCTGCGCAGACACGTGAGCACACGGATATTTTCGGCAACCGTCGATTCTTTTTTGCAATGGCCACGCGTCATGACAGGCTCTCAGTCTGTGCAAAAAGCCGTGTCAGAACCACGCTCCATCCCGCCAGGCGCGAAACGCTTGGAATGCCTTATTCCTCATGCGAGGCTGTGCAATCCTATTTTCAATATCGGAAAGGTGCGCCGTGGGATAGCGCGGTGGAGTTTATCTTTCCCTCTGACTATGTTTTGCCTGCTGAAAATTTTCGTCGCTACGCGCTTGAAAGCCTAAAGTCTGATCGCAGTCTTTTGGAAGGGGCAATTGAGCTCACGCAGCGCATTCATGAAGACATGCGCTATGTCTCCCACAGCACTGATTTGCAAACCACTGCGCTCGAAGCCTTTGATCGGCGTGAGGGCGTATGCCAAGACTTTGCCCACATCATGCTGTGTTGTTTTCGTGGCCTAGGGCTTCCAGCCCGTTATGTCAGCGGCTACCTTTTAACCCAGCCTCCGCCAGGCAAGCCTCGTTTGATTGGGGCCGATGCCTCACACGCCTGGATTTCGGTTTATCTCCCGAAAATTTCTGTAAGCGGGCTTGCCGCAGGCGGGCAGTGGATCGACCTCGACCCCACCAATAACCGTTGGGGGCTTGAGTCACCGGGAGAGGACTATGTCACCCTTGCATACGGTCGCGACTACGCCGATGTCTCCCCGATTCGCGGCGTCATTCATGGCGGTGCGAATCACACGCTGAAAGTTGCTGTCACCGTCATGCCGGTGTCATGCACTTAAGCCACCATCTTTTCGATCTTGATTTTCCACTCTCTGGGGCCGGTCTCATGCACTGAGGTGCCATTGGAGTCGACCGCAACGGTCACGGGCATGTCTTTCACGTCGAACTCGTAAATGGCTTCCATGCCCAAGTCTTCGAAGCCCACAACCTTTGCGCCGCGAATGGCCTTGCTCACCAGGTAAGCCGCGCCACCCACTGCCATCAAGTAAGCCGATTTGTGTTTTCTAATGGCCTCAATGGCAGCAGGGCCGCGCTCGGCTTTTCCAATCATGGCAATCAGGCCAGTTTTCGAAAGCATGGTCTCGGTGAATTTGTCCATGCGCGTTGCAGTCGTGGGGCCTGCGGGGCCCACAACTTCATTGCGAACTGGATCAACGGGGCCTACGTAATAAATCACGCGGTTGGTGAAGTCGACAGGAAGCTTTTCGCCTTTGGCCAGCATGTCGCTAATGCGCTTATGCGCCGCATCGCGGCCGGTGAGCATCTTGCCGTTGAGCAAGAGTGTCTGGCCTGGCTTCCAGGAGGCGACTTCCTGTGGGGTCAGCGTATTGAGATTGATGCGCTTTGATTTTTCAACATCGGCTGTCCAGGAAACCTTGGGCCAGTCTTCTAAAGAAGGCGCTTGTAAATGTGCAGGCCCGCTGCCATCCAAATGAAAGTGCACATGGCGAGTGGCCGCACAGTTGGGGATCATGGCCACGGGAAGGTTGGCTGCATGCGTGGGGTAATCCAAAATCTTCACATCGACAACGGTGGTTAAGCCGCCTAAGCCTTGCGCGCCAATTCCCAGCGCGTTGACCTTGTTGTAGAGCTCGATGCGAAGCTCTTCGATTTTGTTTTTGGGCCCACGCTTTAAAAGCTGGGGCATGTCAATGGGATCCATCAGAGATTCTTTCGCCAGCAGCGCTGCTTTTTCTGGCGTACCGCCAATGCCAATGCCTAAAATTCCAGGCGGGCACCAGCCTGCGCCCATGGTGGGCACAGTTTTTACAACCCAATCCACAATGGAGTCGCTGGGGTTGAGCATGACGAGTTTGCTCTTCGCTTCGGAGCCCCCGCCTTTGGCAGCACAGATCACTTCGATCTCATCGCCTCCTACAATTTCGTAATGAATCACTGCAGGCGTGTTGTCTTTCGTGTTTTTACGAGCCCCTGCGGGGTCGGCCAACACCGAAGCACGCAAGAGATTGTCTTTGTTGTTGTAGGCCTGACGCACGCCTTCATTGACCATGTCGGTTACTGACATCGTGGCGCCTTCCCAGCGCGCATTCATGCCGACTTTCAGAAATACAGTGGCAATACCCGTGTCTTGGCAGATCGGCCGGTGCCCCTCGGCGCTCATTCGGCTGTTGGTGAGTATCTGAGCGATGGCGTCTTTTGCCGCCGGGTTTTGTTCACGTTCGTAGGCAGCGCCAAGCGCTTGAATGTAGTCAAGCGGGTGGTAGTAGCTAATGAATTGAAAAGCATCGGAGATGCTTTGAATGAAGTCTGATTGCTTGATTGCGGTCATGGCGCACCTTCCGTTTTTACGGTAGATTTTACGTCTCGCAGCGCCAATTGTGCGGCGCCGCAACATAAGAATTCTAACTCGTCAAAAAATTCGAAGGGGAGAGCAGCAAATGGCCATCGAGTCGGTATTGCAAGAAAACCGTGTATTTCCACCTCCAGCAGACTTCGCCGCCAAGGCGCGCATCGGCAGCATGGCGGCCTACAACGCCATGTGCAAAGAGGCCGAGACAAACTACGCAGAGTTCTGGGCAAAGCTTGCCCGCGAAGAAATCATTTGGAAAAAGCCATTTACGCGTGCGCTCGATGACAGCAAGGCGCCTTTTTATAAATGGTTCGATGATGGCTTGTTGAATGTCTCTTACAACTGCCTGGATCGGCACTTGGAAAATGGCAATGCGAATAAAACCGCACTAATATTTGAAGCCGATGGCGGCCAGGCGGTGAAAGTCACCTACAAGGAATTACATGGCCAGGTCTGCCGTCTCGCAAACGCCATCAAGGCCATGGGCTACAAAAAAGGCGATCGCGCCCTGATCTACATGCCCATGTCGGTCGAAGGTGTTGTGGCCATGCAGGCCTGCGCACGTCTAGGCCTGATTCACTCGGTGGTATTCGGCGGCTTTTCTGCCAAGAGCCTGCAAGAGCGTGTGGTCGATGCAGGCGCAACGCTAATCATTGCTGCTGATGAGCAGTGCCGGGGCGGCAAGGCCATTCCGTTAAAGCCCGCTGTTGATGAAGCATTCAGTTTGGGTGGCTGTGAAGGCGTGAAAAATGTAATTGTCTATCGCCGCACAGGCGGCAATGTGCCCATGAAGGCCGGCCGTGACGTGTATATGGATGAAATCACCCAAGGCCAGCCCGATACCTGCGAGCCCGAGTGGGTCGAAGCTGAACATCCCTTGTTCATTCTGTACACCTCAGGCTCCACCGGAAAGCCCAAGGGCGTTCAGCACTCCTCGGCAGGCTATCTGTTGCATGCCATTCTCACCATGAAGTACACCTTTGATATCCGGGCTGAAGATATCTTTTGGTGTACGGCCGATATTGGTTGGGTCACGGGCCACACTTACATCACCTATGGCCCTTTGGCCTGTGGCGCAACTGAAATTGTGTTTGAGGGCGTGCCCACTTATCCGGATGCAGGCCGCTTTTGGAAGATGATTCAAGACCATAAGGTCTCGATTTTCTACACTGCGCCCACCGCTATTCGTTCGCTGATTAAGGCAAGCGAGGCTGCCCCGGCAACTGCCCCGAAAAATTACGACCTCTCATCGCTGCGTCTCTTGGGTTCCGTTGGCGAGCCGATCAACCCCGAAGCCTGGATGTGGTACTACAACAATGTCGGCGGCGGTAAGTGCCCCATTGTTGACACTTTCTGGCAAACGGAAACAGGCGGCCACATGATCACGCCCATGCCCGGCGCAACGCCCTTGGTGCCAGGCTCATGCACGCTGCCATTTCCTGGAATTCAGGCAGCGATCGTGGATGAAGCCGGCCATGATGTTCCCAATGGCAATGGCGGAATTCTGGTGGTGAAAAAACCATGGCCTTCGATGATTCGCACCATCTGGGGCGATCCCGATCGTTTTGTAAAAAGCTATTACCCCGAAGAGTTGGGCGGCCGTTTGTATTTGGCAGGCGATGGCGCCATTCGCGATAAAGATACTGGCTACTTCACCATCATGGGCCGCATTGATGATGTGTTGAACGTCTCAGGCCATCGCATGGGAACGATGGAAATCGAATCTGCGCTGGTTGCAAACCCCTTGGTAGCAGAAGCAGCTGTTGTGGGCAGGCCCGATGACACCACGGGCGAAGCGATTGTGGCCTTCGTCGTGCTAAAGGGCGCTCGGCCTGCAGGCGACGATGCGAAAAAAGTGGCAACGGATTTGCGCAACTGGGTGGGCAAGGAAATTGGCCCGATTGCAAAGCCCAAGGAGATTCGCTTTGGCGATAACCTGCCCAAGACGCGTTCGGGCAAGATCATGCGTCGATTGTTGCGCACCTTGGCCAAAGGCGAGGAGATCACGCAAGACACCTCCACGCTTGAAAACCCGGCGATTCTGGATCAGTTGAAACATTCGGCGTAACCGTCATCGTGAGGGGCGCTTCGGGGCCCCGTGGCGATCCGCGAGGGGCTCTGGTACACTTGCAGCGCTTGACCCGCCTAGCCCAATACATCAGGCTGCGGCTTAGTCTTCATCTCGCGGAGAGATGGATGAGTGGTTTAAGTCGCACGCCTGGAAAGCGTGTATGGGTTAATAGCCCATCGGGGGTTCGAATCCCCCTCTCTCCGCCATTTTCTAGCCATTTAATTTATGAACACGGCGTTAGCCAAACAAGTCTTAGAGGCTGCTCTGCTTTCGCAGACCGAGCCTATTTCGATTACGGAGCTCAAGC
The DNA here is from genome assembly GCA_964582195.1 of uncultured Burkholderiaceae bacterium. Classification (GTDB taxonomy): domain Bacteria; phylum Pseudomonadota; class Gammaproteobacteria; order Burkholderiales; family Burkholderiaceae_A; genus Lacustribacter. The sequence goes on from CAZOQN010000002.1 coordinate 436,369, forward strand.
GGCTTTTTGATGACGAGCTCGATTCCGACACCATTCGTGTGCTGCTTGAAGACCTGCAGCGCGAATGGGTGGGCCATGGCATTGAGCTCATTCCCCTGGCCTCTGGTTGGCGTTTCCAAACGCGTCCCGAGATGCGCGAGTTTTTAGACAAACTCAAAAACGAAAAACCTCCGCGCTACTCCCGCGCCACCATGGAGACCTTGGCCATCATTGCCTATCGTCAGCCCGTGACCCGTGGCGATATTGAAGACATCCGCGGCGTTGCTGTGGCCACCCAAGTCATCAAATCGCTAGAAGACCGCGGCTGGATTGAAGCCATTGGTCATCGCGATGCGCCAGGCCGCCCAGCGCTTTATGCCACCACAAAACATTTTTTGGATGATCTCGGCCTGCGCTCCTTGGAAGAGCTTCCTGCACTTGACGCCAACTGGAACGACACAGGCGCAGCGCTGATGCCTGAGCTTGAGCCACAACAGCAGGCGGCATCGTGAGCGAGTCCATCGAACAAAAAGAGCCGCTCCACTCAGAAGACGAGCCTCTTGTAACGCCTCTTGAAGTAGCGCTCGAAGTGAATCTTGAAGCGCATCCCGAACAGATAAAAACCAGCGAATCAGAGCCCGAAGCAGACCCCATTCCGTTTTTCGCTGCCAAGGGCTCAGCCCCGCGTATTGGCGGCCCTTCCAGGGCGGGGCTAGATTACGACCCGCCCAAGCTTCACAAGGTGTTAGCCGATGCGGGCGTTGGCTCTCGCCGTGAAATGGAAGAGCTTATTTTGGCTGGCCGTGTTTCAGTCAACGGCACGCCTGCACACATCGGCCAGCGCATTCTTCATTCCGATCAAGTCAAAGTCAACGGCAAGCCCATTCGCATTCGCGTAGCGCCACCGCCGGTTCGCGTGCTGGTGTATCACAAGCCCGCAGGGGAAATTGTGACTCGTGATGATCCGCAGCATCGGGTCACCGTATTTAAAAAACTTCCCCCCGCAAAATTTGGCCGCTGGATTGTTGTGGGCAGGCTCGATCTCAACACCGAAGGCTTGTTGCTTTTCACCACATCAGGCGAGCTTGCGAATCGCCTAATGCACCCGCGCTCACAGGTTGAGCGTGAATATGCTGTGCGCATTCTGGGCGAGCTCACCCCTGAGGCGCGTGAGCGGTTATTGCAGGGCATCGAGTTGGAAGACGGCGCTGCCAAGTTTGAAAGTGTTGAAGATGCGGGCGGTGAGGGCGCCAACCATTGGGTGCGGGTGGTCATTACCGAAGGCCGTAACCGAGAGGTACGCCGCATGTTTGAAGCAGTGGGCCTGACCGTGAGCCGATTGATCCGAATTCGTTACGGCGAAATTGCATTGCCTTCCAGCCTGCGTCGTGGCCAGTCCGCAGACTTGGGCGAAGAAGAGGTCGCCGCTTTGTGCAAATCAGTAGGCCTTCGGGCTCCTGGCGAAAGCCCAGGGCCGCGCGCTGCAGGTAAAGGCCGCCGAAACGGCAAGGGGCCGGGGGCTCCCGCAATGGGCGCAAGGCCAGGCGGCAAACGCCGTGGGCCAGCCCAGGAATGGCAATCGCCCAGCAGCATGCCCCGCGTTCGAAACGATGACCGGCCTTTGGTCGATGATGAAAACTTAAATGAACCCCACCCTGACGATGAGTGGCAGCCCAGCGGGCCAGATGCCCACCTATCGCACTTAGGCGGCGTGAAAAAACGCGGGGCCCAAGGGGCGAAAAAACCGAACCCCTTGCAGACTTCCTGGGGCGCGCACAAGCCTGTGAGCGGGGCTTTATCGGCACCCCAGCGGCCAGGTGGTGGCCAAAAGCGCAGAGGCAAGCGCCCCGCACGCTGATTTCTGTGAGCTTTAGCTTGTGTTTGGGAAAACTTCCTTGTAAAATCAAAAAGTTACGTGAAATTTCCGAAGCAATACAACTTCGGAAGCTTCGCGAAAAGAGAAAAAATGGGCTTTACAAAAGCCCATTTTTTTTTGGCGCAGGCAATGCGGGTTTTGGCGAAATGACAGATTTTTGGCACGCGGTTGAGACAGCCGCACAGGATTTGGGCTACGAGCTCATCGACTTGGAGCGAACTCCGGGCGGAATTGTGCGCGTTTTTATCGATTCTCTTGATGTCGAAAAGATGATCACGGTAGAGGACTGTGAACTGCTTTCGCGACAGTTGGTGCATGCCTTGCCGGTGGAGGGGTTTGATTTTGAGCGCCTGGAGGTGTCTTCGCCCGGCATGGATCGGCCGCTTACCAAGCCTGCGCACTATGTGCGGTTTGCAGGCGAGCGGGTCAAGCTTCGGCTTCGCATGCCGCTTGAGGGAAGAAGGAATTTTGAAGGCCTGCTCTCGGTTGATCCGAAAGGCGGGCTGTCGTTGGAATATGAAGGAAAAGCCGGCGAAATGCTGCAGCTGAATTTTGAGATTAACGAAGTCGAGCGGGCGCGGTTGGTGCCGCAGTACCCGTTCAAGTCGAACCGACATTAAGGAGAGTCGAAGATGAGCCGTGAACTGATGATGCTTGCCGATGCGCTGGCCCGCGAGAAAAACGTGGAGCGAGAGATCGTTTTCCAGTCCTTGGAGAGCGCCTTGGCATCAGCCACAAAAAAACGATTCCCCGATGAAGTCGATGTTCGCGTCTCGATTGATCGCACTTCGGGCGACTATGAAAGCTTTCGTCGCTGGCAAGTAGTGCCCGATGGCGAGCTCGAAGACCACGATTTGCAGATCATTCTGACTGAAGCAAGAAAGCAGATCCCCGATATTGAAGTGGGCGACTTTATTGAAGAAGAGCTTGAGCCCATTGAGTTTGGCCGCATTGGCGCCCAAGCAGCCAAGCAGGTGATCTTGCAGCGCATTCGCGAAGCCGAGCGCGAGCAGATTCTCAAAGATTTTCTTGAGCGCGGAGAAGTGATTATCAATGGCACCGTCAAGCGGCTCGAGCGTGGCGATGTAATTGTGGAATCCGGAAAGATCGAAGCACGCCTGCCGCGTGACCAAATGATCCCCAAGGAAAACCTGCGCCCCGGCGACCGCGTTCGCGCTTATATGCTGCGTGTTGAGCGCACCCAGCGCGGCCCGCAAATTATTCTTTCGCGCACCGCGCCTGAGTTCATCATGAAGCTCTTTGAGCTCGAAGTGCCGGAGATCGAACAAGGCATGCTGATCATCAAGTCGGCTGCCCGCGATCCAGGGGTTCGGGCCAAGATAGCTGTGTTTACGGCCGACCGTCGCATTGATCCCATCGGCACCTGTGTGGGCGTGCGCGGCTCGCGTGTGCAGGCCGTCACCCATGAGCTAGCCGGTGAGCGTGTGGATATTGTGCTGTGGTCAGAAGACCCAGCTGAGTTTGTGATCGGCGCTTTGGCGCCTGCCAATGTCTCTTCAATTGTGGTGGATGAAGAGCGCCATGCCATGGATGTGGTGGTCGATGAATCTGAGCTTGCTGTAGCCATTGGCCGTGGCGGACAAAACGTGCGCCTAGCCTCAGAGCTTACGGGCTGGCAGATCAACATCATGACCGCCGATGAATCGGCTCAAAAGAGTGAGACTGAGCGGCATACCCTGCGTGAGACCTTCATGGCCAAGCTCGATGTCGATGGCGAAGTCGCCGATATTCTGATTGACGAGGGATTCTCAACGCTTGAAGAGGTGGCGTATGTACCCGTTGCGGAGATGATGGAAATCGAAGCCTTCGATGAAGACACCGTCAATGAGCTTCGCAATCGCGCACGCAATGCGCTGCTGACCGCTGCAATCGCCCAAGAAGAAAAGCTTGAGACCACCGCCCAAGATCTCTTAGACCTTGAGGGCATGGATCGCGACCTGGCAGTCAAGCTTGCCGATGCCAAGATTTTTAGCCGCGACGATCTTGCAGATCTTGGCGTGGACGAGCTTGTCGAGATTGCAGGCATCGATGAAGGCCGAGCCAAGGATCTGATCATGAAAGCGCGTGCGCATTGGTTTGCTTCTGAAGAAGCCGAGGCAGGAGGAAGTGCTGATGGCCGCTGATAATGTCGAAAAATTTGCTGCTGAGCTAAAACTACCGGTCGATACGCTGCTTGAGCAGTTGAAGTCGGCCGGGGTTGAAAAAAAGTCGGGCTCTGACGCCTTGAGCGAAACAGACAAGGAGCATTTGTTAAGCGCCTTGCGCAAGGCGCATGGCGCAACCGATGCGCCCCGCAAAAAAATTACAATCACCAAGCGTCAAACTTCAGAGATCAAGCAGGCGGATGGCTCTGGAAAGTCGCGCACCATTCAGGTGGAGGTGCGCAAAAAGCGTGTCTTTGTGAAGCGCGATGCAGTCGAAGGCGGCGAGCCAGAGGTGGCTGCCGAACCAGCGGCCCCCGTGGTCTCCACCGAGGAGCTTGCCCAGCGCGAAGCCGAGGCCCGCCGTCAGTCGGAGCTCTTAGCCAGACAAGAGTCAGAGCTTCGTGAAAAACAAGAACGGCTGGAAATTGAGCGCAAACGCGAACAAGCCGCTGTTGAGCAGGCTCAAGAGGCTGCAAGAAAGGCTGAAGAGGCGGCAGAGAAGTCAGGCTCCGAAGAAATGAAGGAGCGCGCTCGGGCTGCGCAAAAAGAAGCGCAAAAACTTGAGCAGGCCCGAAGGGCTGTTGAAGATGAAGTGGCCGCCATCAATAAGCTCATGAGCGCTGCCCGCACGGGCAAGCTTGCGTCAACGGCCAAAGCAGCCGAAAAGCCGGTTGAAAAACCTGCCGAGCCGGGCTCCACCACGCTTCATAAGCCCGCAGCGAAAAAATCTGACGGCACCGAGGAAGAAAAGCCCAAAGAAAAGAAATCTGAAAAGCAGCTCAAGTCTTCGAAGCTTTCTTCTACCTGGCAAGAAGATGCGGCGAAAAAGCGCACCATCAAAACCCGGGGCGATGTGCTAGCCGGCGCAGGGGGCTGGCGTGCAGGGCCAAAGTCAAGGTCGAAGTCATCGGGCAATCAAGAGGCTTCGAGTTTCGTTGCGCCCACCGAGCCTCAGGTGCGCGAGGTGCATGTGCCTGAAACAATTTCAGTGGCAGACCTAGCCCACAAGATGTCGGTCAAAGGTGCCGAAGTGGTGAAGACCCTCATGCAAATGGGCCAGATGGTCACCATCAACCAGGTGCTCGATCAAGAAACCGCCATGATCGTTGTTGAAGAGATGGGCCATAAGGCATTTGCCGCCAAGCTCGATGATCCCGAGGCATTCCTTGAAGAGACCGAGGCTGAAAAGATCGCCCAGACTCAGGCAGTGAATCGCCCGCCCGTGGTCACCATCATGGGCCACGTTGATCATGGAAAAACATCTTTGCTTGATTACATTCGTCGTACAAAAGTTGCTGCAGGCGAGGCCGGTGGCATTACCCAGCACATCGGTGCCTATCATGTGGAGACACCGCGTGGCGTGATTACATTCTTAGATACGCCAGGCCACGAGGCGTTTACGGCCATGCGTGCTCGGGGTGCCAATGCAACCGATATCGTTATTTTGGTGGTCGCTGCCGATGACGGTGTCATGCCGCAAACCAAAGAAGCCGTACATCACGCCAAGGCTGCAGGGGTGCCGATTGTGGTGGCGATCAATAAGATTGATAAGCCTGAGGCCAACCCAGAGCGTGTCAAAACCGAACTCGTTGCTGAAGAGGTGGTACCCGAGGAATATGGCGGTGAGTCACCATTTATCTCGGTGTCAGCGAAGACCGGCACAGGCATTGATGAGCTTTTGGAAAACGTGCTGCTTCAGGCCGAGGTGCTAGAACTCAAGGCACCGAAAGATGCCCCTGCCAAGGGCTTGATTGTTGAAGCGCGAATCGATAAGGGCCGAGGCCCCGTGGCCACAGTGCTGGTGCAGTCCGGTACCTTGAAAAAAGGCGACATTCTTTTGGCGGGTGCTGCCTTTGGCCGTATTCGTGCCATGCTCGATGAAAACGGCAGGCAGGTCGATGAAGCTGGCCCCTCCATTCCGGTGGAAATTCTGGGAATGACCGAGGTACCGCAGGCGGGCGACGAAATGATGGTGTTGGGCGATGAGCGCAAGGCTCGAGAAATCGCGCTTTTCCGGCAGGGCAAGTTTCGCGATGTGCGGCTAGCCAAACAGCAGGCTGCCAAGCTTGAGAACATCTTTGAAAACATGGGCGATGGCGTGAAAACCCTTTCGCTCATCATCAAATCCGATGTGCAAGGCTCGCAAGAAGCTTTGTCGACAGCCATGTTAAAGCTCTCCACCGAAGAGGTGAAGGTCAACATTGTGCATGCTGCAGTAGGCGCCATTACCGAGTCGGATATCAATCTCGCCATCGCTTCGAAGGCCGTGGTGATTGGCTTTAACGTGCGTGCCGATCAACAGGCCAAGCGGCTTGCCGAAGGCAATGGCATTGACCTACGCTACTACACCATCATCTACGATGCGGTGGATGATGTGAAAAACGCCATGCAGGGCATGCTGGCGCCCGAGCGTCGCGAAAACATCATTGGGCTGGTGGAGATTCGTCAGGTGTTCAAGGTGTCACGCCTTGGCAATATTGCTGGCTGTATGGTGCTGGAGGGAATCGTGCGCCGTGGAGCACAGGTGCGATTGCTGCGCGATAACGTGGTGGTCTGGACAGGCGAGCTCGATTCCTTGAAGCGCTTTAAAGACGATGCCAAGGAAGTGAAAGAGGGCTTTGAGTGCGGCCTTACTTTGAAAAACTACGACGATATTCAGGAAGGCGATCAGCTCGAGGTCTTTGAGATTCAGGAGATTGCCCGCACGCTGTAATGCCTGCGAGGCGTGAGTCTGCAATGCGCGGTCAATCTTCCAAGCCCGGCGATCGGGGCTCTCGGGTTGCGGATCAAATCCAGCGTGATTTGTCTGAGCTCTTGCGTCTTGAGGTGAAAGACCCGCGTATTGGGTTCATCACGATCACGGGCGTAGAAGTCACGCCGGACTATGCACGTGCCAAGGTGTTTTACAGCGTGCTGCCCGATGATGCCGAGCAGCTAAAGAAAACTGCTGAAGGCCTGGCGGCTTGCAAGGGTTTCCTTCGCTCAAAGCTTGGCCGCATGCTGAAAATTCATGCAACGCCGGATCTGCACTTTGTGCTCGATGACACCACGGCACGGGCGATGGAAATCAGTGCGCTGATTGATCGGGCGGTCTCAGGGAAGGGCAGTGATGATTGAGGCACTTTCATTGCGAGAACCCAGCAAGGGTGATGTCGCAATCCCACTCGACGGCGTCTTGCTGCTTGATAAACCCGTGGGCCCATCCTCGACCCGCGTGCTCTCTCACGTGAAAAAACTTTTCAACGCGAAAAAAGCAGGCCACGGCGGCACGCTCGATCCGATGGCCAGCGGGTTGTTGCCCATCATGTTTGGCGAGGCAACAAAATATGCGGCTGATGGCCTTGATGCCGATAAGGTCTACGAGGCCACTATCCGATTGGGTGTCAAGACCAGCACGGGTGACGCTGAAGGCGAAGTCATTCAAACCTCCGATATTCCCTTAGGCCTTGATCAAGAGCGCATCGAGGCGGTGCTCGCGCAATTCCTGGGCACTCAGCAGCAAACGCCGCCGCTGTTTTCCGCATTGAAAAAAGATGGAAAACCTTTGTATGCCTATGCGCGGGCTGGCCAAGAGGTGGAGCGCAGACCCCGCACCATTAGTATTTACGAGCTAAAGCTTCTCAGTGTTCAAATGCCTTTGCTAACCGTGTGTGTTTCATGCAGCAAGGGCACTTACGTGCGCACGCTTGCGGAAGATATTGGCCAAGCCCTGGGCATGCCCGCACACCTGCAAGCCCTTCGCCGAATTGGCGTAGGCAGGCTTGTGGGCGTCGACATGGTGGCCCTAGATCATATTGAATCCGCAAGGCCTGATGAGCGACTAGCAGCGGTGAAGCCTGTGGATTGGCTATTGCGTGAACTGCCTGAGCTTGAGCTTGATAGCGCAGATGTTGAAAAATTCCGTCACGGCCAAAATATCAAGTTCTTGCGTAGCTTGCCCAGACCCTTGCATGATGTCGCCCCCAGCAAGGCGATGAGCAATGCGCTTAGCAGCACTCGGGTTCGTGTCAAAAATCAATCGGGCGTGTTTCTAGGCACCGGTTTCCTCGATTCTAATCAAACCCTCAGCCCGGAACGGGTTCGGGTATTACTCTCTTAGGAGTTTTTATGCGCGCTTTGCGCAATATCGCCATCATCGCCCACGTCGACCACGGCAAAACAACCCTTGTCGATAAGCTCTTGCAACAAGCGGGCACATTTGCCAAGCATCAGCAGCTCTCCGAGCGGGTGATGGATTCCAATGACCTGGAAAAAGAGCGCGGCATCACCATTCTCGCCAAAAACTGCGCGGTTGATTACGAGGGCACGCATATCAATATCGTTGACACGCCGGGCCATGCCGATTTTGGTGGCGAGGTCGAGCGTGTGTTGTCGATGGTCGATGGCGTGTTATTACTCGTCGATGCGGTCGAGGGCCCCATGCCACAGACCCGGTTTGTCACCCGCAAGGCCTTGGCACAGGGCCTAAAGCCCATTGTGGTGGTCAATAAAATTGATCGCCCCGGCGCGCGGCCCGATTGGGTGGTAAGCGCCACCTTTGATTTGTTTGACAAGCTCGGCGCTACCGAAGAGCAGCTCGATTTTCCGGTGGTCTATGCGTCTGCGCTCAATGGCTTTGCGACACTGGATCATCAAAAGCTTAGCGGCGACATGCGCCCCTTGTTTGATGCCATTTTGAAATATGTGCCTCAGCGGGCTGATGACGCCAACGGGCCTTTGCAGCTTCAGATCTGCTCGCTCGATTATTCGAGCTATGTAGGAAAAATTGGCATTGGCCGAATTAATCGTGGTCGCTTAAAAGCTTTGCAGGATGTGATGATTCAAGACGGCCCGCAAGGCGTCCCCAAAAAAGTCCGTGTTAACCAGATTCTGAAGTTCAAAGGGCTTGAGCGTGAGGTGGTGCCCACCGCAGAGGCGGGCGATATTGTGCTCATCAATGGCATTGAAGACTTAAATATCGGCACCACGGTATGTGAGATCGACCGCGTTGATCCGCTGCCCATGCTACAGGTCGATGAGCCCACGCTCACTATGAATTTCATGGTGAACGCATCGCCATTGGCCGGCCGTGAGGGAAAGTTTGTCACCAGCCGTCAGATCCGCGAGCGCTTAGAGCGTGAATTGAAATCGAACGTGGCCCTGCGGGTTGAGTTTGGCGCAGACTCCGATACGTTCACGGTGTCTGGCCGAGGCGAGCTTCACTTGACTATCTTGCTTGAGAACATGCGCCGAGAGGGCTACGAACTCGCAGTCTCACGCCCGCGTGTGGTGTTTAAAAAAGATGAAAACGGTGAGCGTCTCGAGCCCTATGAAATGCTTACAGTTGATGTGGAGCAAGAACATCAGGGCCCGGTGATGGAAAACCTTGGGCTTCGCAAGGGCGAGCTTTTGGACATGGTGCCCGACGATAAAGGCCGTGTGCGTTTAGAGTATCGAGTGCCCGCCCGCGGGCTCATCGGCTTTCAGGGCGAGTTTTTAACGCTGACCCGAGGCACAGGCTTGATGAGTCATATCTTTGACGATTACGGCCCGTATAAGGGTGAGCTTGCTGAGCGTCGAAATGGTGTATTGGTTTCGCAAGACGACGGCAATGCTGTTGCTTATGCCCTGTGGAAGCTTCAAGAGCGCGGCCGCATGTTTGTAAAGCCCGGTGATGCACTCTACGAGGGCATGATTATTGGCATTCACAGCCGCGATAACGACCTGGTGGTCAACCCCGTCAAGGAAAAAAAGCTCACCAATGTCCGGGCCTCGGGCAAAGACGAGCATATTGACTTAACGCCGCCCATTGAGCTCACCCTGGAAAAGGCTGTGGAGTTTATTGCAGACGATGAGCTTGTTGAAATAACGCCCGGCAGCATTCGTTTGCGCAAGCGGTACTTGAAGGAACATGAACGTAAAAAGGCTGACCGCGAGCAAGCGGCTTAAGGACTTAGATATGCAAGACGAAATTCGAATCTCTCTCACTGCCACTCGCCAAATGGTGGACGACATGCTGGGCAATGCCGAACTGCAGCATGCTTTGCGCCAGGCTGTGGAGGCCTGCTTGAAATCAATCAACTTGGATGGCAAGCTCATGTTTGCGGGCAACGGCGGAAGCGCTGCGGAAGCTCAGCATTTTTCCGCAGAGCTGGTAGGCCGCTATTTGAAGGAACGCAAGGCGCTGCCGTCGATTGCACTATCCACAGACACCTCAGCGCTTACCGCAATTGGCAATGACTATGGTTACGACCATGTGTTCTCAAGGCAGATTCATGCCTTAGGCCGCGAAGGCGACGTGCTGATTGCCATGTCCACCTCAGGCCGAAGCAAAAACATTATCGAGGCCATGCAAGCCGCCCGCGAAAAAAAGATCACGACGATTTCACTCACAGGCCTGCACCCGCGAGACATGCTGCCCTTGGCTGATATTGCGCTAAAGGTGCCTTCGACCCACACGCCCCAGATACAAGAGGGGCACTTGATCCTTGGTCATTTGTTATGCGGGCTCGTGGAGAGCGGGCTGTAGAAATTCTGCAAGGCTTGGGGCTCGATCAAACGAGCCTTGAAGCCGCGCGCCTGTTTTCTGAGTTTGATGGCTCGGCAAAGGCCACCGAGGCCTTGCGAAAAGCACACGGTGATGAGCTGGCGGAATTATTGGCCTCGATGCGGCGTGTCTCGCGCATGGGCGAGCGGCTCGTGGGGACACCGGGAGAGGAAGGCCCTGCCCAGGTAGAAAAACTTCGTCGCCTGTTGTTGGCGCTTGCCGATGACATTCGTGTGGTGGTGGTTTTGCTGGCCATCCACTTGGCCAATCTCGAGGACTGCGCCAAGGCCATCGATGAGGGCGATTCCGATGCCCAGGCAACCGGCCACGCCCTGGGCTTGGAGACTCTGCGCGTGCAGGCGCCCTTGGCAAATCGATTGGGCATCTGGCAAATCAAGTGGGCCCTAGAAGATCTTGCGTTTCGCATGACCGAGCCGCAGGCGTATCGGGCGATTGCTGTGCAGATGGCTCAAAGCCGGCAGGAACGAGAAGCCTTCGTTGCCACCACAATTTCGCGAATCAAGGCGCTATTGGCAGAGGCGGAGATTGAGGCGCAAGTCGCTGGCCGGCCCAAGCACTTGTTTAGCATCAGCAACAAAATGCGGGCAAAAAATCTCAAGCTTGATCAGCTGATGGATCTCCGTGCTTTTCGAATTCTCGTGGCCACCGAGTCGCAGTGTTACAACGTGTTGGGCCTGCTGCATGATCACTTCAGGCCGATGGATTCCGAGTTCGACGACTACATTACGAGGCCCAAGGCCAATGGATATCAGTCTTTGCACACGGTATTGTTAGATTCAAAGGGTCGGCCATTTGAGGTGCAGATTCGCACGCACGATATGCACCACCGCGCTGAGCTGGGTGTGGCCGCCCACTGGAAATACAAGGAGGCTGGTGCAAGTCAGGCCGCAAGCGGCGACTACGCCTCGCGTATTGCCTGGCTTCGGCAAATGTTGGATTGGGGCCAGGCGGCCGATGATACGGGCCGATCCTCTGCCAAGGTACGGCTTGCGGACGATCGTATTTATGCACTCACGCCGATGGCGAGAATTATTGAACTGCCCAAGGGTGCAACGCCTCTGGATTTTGCCTACCACCTGCACACCGATATCGGCCATCGCTGCAGGGGCGCAAAAGTAAATGGCCATATTGTGCCGCTCACCACCGCGCTTGAAACGGGTCAGACGGTGGAGCTCATGACCGTGAAGCAGGGCGGGCCAAGCCGCGACTGGATGAACCCCGAGGCGGGATATTTGAAAAGCCCTCGGGCCCGGCAGAAGGTGCGCACCTGGTTTCATGCCCTGGATTTGGCCGAAGGCCGAATTGAAGACAAAACGCAGGAAAAACAGGTCGAAAAATCAGTCGATAGATCGGGGACCGAATCATCCGATGCAGAAAAACTCAAGCGATCGGAGATCACTGCTGAAGAGCTGATTCTTTCGAAAATTGCAAAGCCGAGGGCGGCTTCAAAAGGCCAGGTGCTCGTGGTGGGCGTGGATCGCATGCTCACTGCGCTGGCACGCTGCTGTAAGCCCGCACCGCCCGATGCGATCAAGGGGTTCGTGACGCGGGGCCGCGGTGTGAGCGTGCATCGGGAAAGCTGCCCAACGTTTCAGCGTCTATTGGATCAATCGCCCGAGCGTGTCATTGAAACCGACTGGGGCACGCCAAAAGATCCGCTTGAATCGCGTTATTTGGTTGATGCCGCGGTTGTTGCCAGGGCAAGGCCGGACCTGCTTAAAGATATTGCGGAAGTGCTCGCGCGAGAAAAAATTCCTATGGCCAAGATGGATACTTTTCCAAAGGCCGACCGCGTCACACTGATGCTCACCTTACAAGTTTCCGATGGTGAGCAGCTCAAGCGGGCCCTGGCGATGTTGGGCGAGGTGCCTGGGGTGATCTCGGCGAACAGAGCGTAAGGGTGCTCCGAACAATAGGGCCCGAGAGGACTTTTTCTTGAACCGCCCGAGCCAGCACGGGCAGGTCAGAATTCGGCAACTTCCTTATACACGTCGTTAGCCTGAAGCAATTATAATTGCACGCTGCAGAGACATTAACAGCAGTAATTTTTACCAAAATTTAAGAACTAGGCTTATGTATGGCTAATCAGCTTATGAACATAGATTTACACGAGAACGGAAGGCCCCCTTATCCAAAAACTGTTTTGGTCTCTACAGAACGGTCTGGCTGTAATCTTGTTCGCCACTGCATTGAAGTCATGGCGAGGCAACGCACGCCCGGTAAGACACACGTATTAACATCCGGCCCTCTGCTTTTCCACCGAACTCATAATGCAAAGTGGATGGGGGAAGCTAAACCCGCCCGCACCCGATTAGTAAGCCATAAGGGGGGGGGATTCCTTTACGAGAAAATGATATTTTTGCTCAGGGATCCACGGGAGATATTCGTAAGAGCATACGGTAAGGACTTATCTCGAATGGTTCACTATTGCGACAATATCAGCGTGTTCGAAACCTTTCCAGGGCAGAAACTGCTCGTGACCTATGATGATCTAGTTACCTCGAATCACGCAATCGCTCAAATATTTAGCTTCCTAGGCATTGGAGACGCATTCGATGCGTCGCTTATGAATGACATTCGACGCGAATCAGTCGCTTGGTACAATGAAAAACAACCGTCTCGCTCGCAGACCGAGGGAAGGCCGGATTTTCTTAATTTTCATCAGTCATCTTTAGAACTGAAGGAAATCGTTTCACTCTGGAATTACATTCGCTCAAGGCTGAGCGATGTGGAAATGCAACATCTGTCAAAATGGGGAATTGCTGAAGGTGGCGCAGAATAACGAAGATAGAATCATTCGCTCAAGACCAGAGTTTGGCGATACGATCGACCATGGGTACCTGAAGTCATCGGTGATATCTTGCGGACAGCAAAAAATACTCGTCGGGCGCAAATATGATCTCAGCGATCACTTGGATCTTCTTTTTCATGAGTTCAGCGGATCGCCGCTCATTTCTTTTTATCATGCATCACTGATAGTTCGAATTCGGCGAGGGGAAAAACTAGGGACAACTTTTAGAGAACTCTGGGTTGCCGAGGGAGAGTTTCTTATCAAAGCACTGAGCCTCAGGTGGCTTGTTTCGGCTTGCGACACTATCGTCGATAGCGAACTATTTGAGCCGGCTGACAGGGCGTTTGCCCTGTCAGCCTCGTTGCTAACTACATCGGTTAAACTTTACGAGTCAGAATACAAAGCCCTCTGTCCGCAGTGGGAACCTCGAGCTTACCGGACCATAAACATTCAGCCACTTTTTGATGGACTTACAACTTTCTCAATCGGGTACGGTGATACGGTGTCGAACTTGATGAAGCGTGTCAGCACAGTTGCCAAAAATGGTGGCGTGGCGGGGTCAATTCTTCAGGAGGTGTTGCGGAGACTCCATATCAACGATACTGTATTCAAGCGTTTCTTGCAACACCATGTCGTTGAAAGTACGCGCTGGACTCCGTGAGCATTTTTCTTCTTCTGCAGCCTCGCTGCGTGCTCATCCACATCCCCAAAACAGGCGGGACATCGATCCGTAAAGGTGTATGGGGGGGGAGGTACGAAGGACCTGCATTTGGCTCTGTGCCTAAAGAGTGGGGGCGTGAATTCAAATTTGCATTCGTGAGGCATCCGCTTAATCGCCTGACCTCTGCCTACCGCATGTTCACGGAAGGGGCGATCGGTGACCCCTCGTGGAATTTGCCAGCAGATGCGCGTACATTACGATTCGAGGAATTCTTGGAAATCGTACTCGATGACTCTATCATTTTCGATCATCGTCGAAAAACGTTTGAAGAAAAGATCAGGCATCACACAATTCCTCAGACTCATCCATTTAATGCCCTTCGAGAGGCTGACTTGATCGGCCGTTACGAACGGCTGCAGCATGATTTCAGCGATATCGCCGCCCGAATCGGTCTGAACGACAGTCAACTGCCCCGAATACACTTCACAAATTCCAAGCCGTACACTGCCTATTTCAACCAGAGGCAATTAGACAGGATGGTGGAATATTACAAAGATGACTTCGAAAAGCTCAAGTATCCTCTTCCCAGCATCGTGGATCGTTGAATTTATAAGAAAAATTAATTGGATCAGTAAAACCGAATACATGATTGAGAAAACGTTCGGGTTTAAGTTCCTAGCCATCAGTTGGACGTCTGGTTGGTAGGGCAAAGATCAACAAGTTTAATTGTCGCTGAAAATATTTCAAAAATGCAGCTACAAAAACTTGATAGTTAGCTTATGAGTGACAATCGAGGTGAATCAGCCGCTTGAGCGATCTCGTCGATTGTGTATAGGGTGGACCTTGCTGTCAGCCGAGTCTATCTGCGTATCTGGCAAACACTTTTCCAAGGATAGAGCCAGGCGGATACGGAGCATTCTTATCTGTGGCGGATTTTCTCCACATTTCGTTGAAACAATGTAAAAAATAAGTTTCGGTTGGCAATACGTTCGAGTCGTTAAGCAATCCGTCTGGGCATTCCCGCCAAGGAATTGGATTGGCGAATTCGGGCTTCATAATACGAGGGGCAAGTTTCGGGTAGGCTTTTACCAAGGTTGCTAGTAATCTCGGACCACAGTCGCCCCATTCTAGTTTATCCACTGGAAATCGGTCAGTAACTGCGAGGGCAAGATCAATTATGTCGCCAGCCGAGGGATGCGGATGATATATAAGGTTGCTGTTTACGTTTATTGAATTTTTTGTTCTCTCTGTCACAAGGAAACCATTTCTGGCTATGTCCTTAAACATAGCGAATGACGTCAAACACACAACATCCGTGTCAGCCCAAAGTCCTCCTTGTTTGGATAAAACGGCATAGCGAAAAAAATTGGAAAAGCCGGCATAAGAACCGTTTTTATATTGGAAGACGCGATGTTCGGGAATAATTTCTCGAGCATCGCATTGCTGCAGATTCTCCGGTAAATTTAGGAATGCTTCGTAGGTCCAAAATTTAAGATCGAACCCGTTCGCAACAAAACTAATTGCCGCCAATCTTTCAAGCATTGTAAGATCACCGTAGGCCCAAAACATATGGACCTTTTTGTGGGCACCTTCTTTATTGAGCACGTTCATTTGTAACATGTTTCAAATTTATGCGACGTGTATCTTTCGAAGCCCTGCAATTCCTCGGTCGGAGTCTATTCACCATCACGCGTACTATTGCGACGCTGGGCCTGTCTGGATGGGTAGCTCTGTTTCCGGGTATCCCAGATATTCGAAATCTCTCTTATAAACGGATCTTACCAAACACATATTCTCTTCTGTCCATACAATCTTTTCGGAATCAGTAGAAAGCATGCGTGGCGGCATTTGATTCGATTGAAATTCCATTAATTCCTCAATTTGTCGGATCACCACATCAAGACCATCCTCATATTTAAATACCCGTACTGTTTCATCGAGAAACTCATACTGTGGTCTGAGGTGATTGTCTGCGTGGCATGGTTCTTTGCGGTAACAATCGAGCGCATGTGGCAACCATAAATCGAAAGATTTGATAGCTCTGCGATAAAAACGTTTCTGAAAGCGGAACTCGCTTTCAATTCGAGTGAAAGGGTTCCGCACTACAGAAAACGCCGCCTTCCAGTACCCGCTACCAAAAACAGCCCTCACATTGTTTATCGTCCAGTGTTGAGGGCTTACCCTTATCGGATCAGGTAGGGGGTAGCCGTTATAGTGGAAATAAAACTTTGAGTACTTCTGTAAATGCATTTCGACTGATGTCCCTCCTGTCTTTGGAACGTGTATGAACAAGTATCTGTAACCGTTCTTGTCGAAAAAAGGCATTATTCGAATTCCGCTTTAAAAAGGTCTGTTAGCTTCAAGAATATGCAATCCACAAAGGTGAAAAATTAGATCTATTCCTCGAGTTATGATTCGAGGCGTTCATTCACAATGGCCAGCTCATACGCAGGCCCTTCTCGCTCAGCCCAGGCAACTAAGTTGATTTCTTTGCGCTGAGCGTAGCCTGGGAATGGCACCTTGTAGTAGCGGTATCTACGATCTCCAATTGGTAGTAGGTTTTCACCTGATAACTGTGGTGCAAATAGCCCGACAACAGGCATGTGAATTGTTTGCGCTGTTTCTGAAAGCCAGGCGGCAAGCCATGAAAAGGAGCTTACGCCAAGGGCAATATGATGTGCCTTGCGTATCGTTTGGAAGTCGGCGATGGCAGATATATGGGGTAAAAAACGTGCCCCCTTAAACCTCTTTTTCAACGCCAGAGAGTAATTGTCCTCCCCAATTTGACCCATAAACACGGGAGTCAACCCGGATACAGCGACTACCTTTTCAAAATATGAAAAAGCCATTGGATAATAGTGAGGATGAAAGCCAGACAAAATATCTTCGGCCCTGACGTTGATGAGTAACTCAGTATCGGAGATGTGTGGTGTTTCCTGCTTCGATTGAAACAAATTCCGATAAAACTGAAGATCGCTGTAATACTCATGGCGCATTCCCCACCCTTCAATTACAACTCCGCTCGTCAATCCTCTTTCGAGTAGGAAGAGTAAATTCTCTAGGCGGAACCTATGCCTTGTTATTAGAAACATTTCGTCCGGTGTGGCCAAAATCTTTGGCGCGGGCGGCCCTATCAACCCCCATTCGGGAAGACCATAACCGTAAATAGGCGCCTCCCCGATTTTTCTCGACAACTCAATTGCCAACATTAACTGAAACATTTGATTGGCTAATCTCCCTCTCGGGCGAATTATGATTGGCACTCTTGCTATGGTCATAAAGTCTATACTTCGGAGAACTTACGATGCTCGTCTAGGGGTAATATTTACTTTTATGTTATCTCAGTTATTTAAAACTCAATAACTTAAAATGTGTACATAAGAATAGCGAAATCACCAGCATGAGAATTTCCATAGTAACAACGTGCAAATCAAGACTGCATCATCTCAAGCAAGTAATTGATTCGTGGCTCACGTTTGAGGCGTATGAGATCGTCGTAGTGGACGTAAAATCCCCTGATGGGCTAGGCTCCTGGCTAGCGAGTAATCACCCGAACATTCGGGTGTGCGTGTTAGATAGAGATGTATTTAACCTTGCGGAAGCTAGAAACGTTGGGGCCGAATATGCAACCGGTGAGTATTTGTTCTTTGTTGATGCTGACATCACTCTCGAGAGGGGTTTGCATGATTGGTTCAGCACTCATATGTTGTCCGATCGATATGCAGTGAGGTTTCGCGAGAGTGCAGAAGATGGCATCAACGAGCAAGGCACGATCCTTGTGTCAAAAGACAACTTTAGGCGGGTCGGGGGCTACGATGAGGTGTATGCAGGGTATGGTGGTGAGGACCATGATTTTTTGGATAAGCTCACTCGGGCACGGTGTCAAAAAATCGAGTTTCCGAAGTCATATATACGTGGAATAACACATAGCGATACAGAACGAACACAAAATTATTTGACCAAGGACAAGAAAGTCTCGGCTACTACCAACAGAGTCTACCGTTACGTTAAACAAATTTACCTCTCAATGACCCCTGAGATTTTTGAACTTCCGCTTCAAACCAGGAGGGATATTTGGGGGGAGATCAACCTAAAGTTGGGTAATGATTTCAACGAAATGACCGGGAAGACTGTTAGCTTTACCGGCGTCGTGAATAGATGGCTACCTCCACCAAACTATCTTGAGCAAGAAATTTCGATCAGGCTAAGCGTAAAGCCTCGAGGGCAGCGAGGTACTGATCAATAGAAGGATTGATTAACACATTTCTTCGTTCACACCTGCAGACGATATCTGAGTTCAACACATTGGATGTCTCGCTGGGCGCACCCAACAAAACTAGCAGGTCTAGGTAGTTTATGTCTAATCCTAGGTCGAGTTCCTTCACGGTAAGTTGTATAAGCCCACATTCGACTACAGGGTCGGAAAGCATAATGATAACTAATTCTTGGGTACTCTTTCCTGGTATTCTGAGAGTGCCTGAGTGCGAGGTAACGGATAGTTGTTGATTAGCCAAACATGCATGTGTTTTTTTGTTTGTCTTGAGTCTTTCCTCAGCGAGTTTAAGATGAGCTCTGACGACTTCAAACTCGCCCACAAACAAAAGAAGCGGGATCTGCTTGGGTGTTTTTACAGGATAGAGGTAGTCTACTAAAGCGCCATAAGCGATTTCTTTTCCAAATGCGGGGGTCGGGTTTATTTCGGTAATTTTTCCGCCAGAGGTGGTCCATGGGGCGTGAATATCCGCTGTTATAAAGTCTACGCCTGCATTGTCTAATCCAATAAGGCGTGCCGCGCACTCCGCAAGCAAGCGGTTTTCAGGATGACACTGTGAAGTTACCTCTTCAGCGAGTCCGCCAGTAGATACATTTGCATTCGAACGAAGATATACAACCTGGCTGGCGGGCAACACAGTGGCCAGTGATAAGCCTTGTTTTTCAAGATACTCGACAACGGCGCGATCTGTTGCGCTTACACATGGGAAATGATTGTATTCTGGATCTCGTGAACGTATCTCCGCATGAATGTTTATTAGCTCTTTGACTGTGGAGTGGCCATCGCCGCACACGTAGGGCGGAGTGCGACGAGTAACGTACCTGCATTTGCCGTCGATAATGTGAAGCCGGTGATCAAATCCTTTAATCATTTCCTCGACTAAGACCAATCCGTAGGGGGACGCGATCGGCCATGCAAGCCTTAACTCATCTTCATTTTGTATATCAACCGTCACACCAACGCCTTTATCAGTACTTGTCGGTTTCATCACGACGGGGTAACCGAGGCGCCGAGCTGCGGTAATGGCTTCTTCGAGATTTCCAACGACAAAATGTTTGGGCGTTGGTAGTCCAGCGTCCCTGAGAGCTTGAGATGCAAGGTGCTTGTGAGTTGCGATTGCTGAAGCCATTTGACTTGTATGGCTTGTGTATCCTCTGTAAAAAAATTTACGTTGAGAGCCGTATCCTAATTGGTAGCTAGGCAAGTCAGAATACCGTCTGCTTGGAATACATCTGTTAGTAGCCTCAACAAGGAGTCTTAGCGAGCTAGGATAAGGTATTAGTTGATTGAGCTGTCTTCGATAGAAGCTCAAAAGATTAGGTAGCTCTGTTGCTGAGAGTGGCGTACCTGTCTGGACGTTGAGTATGGTATTCGCCTTCAAGATGAATTCAATTATCAGGGGCCCGATACTGGCGGCAACTTTTTCGTCCAGAAATGGATAACAAAAATTTTTGCTCGGCTGGCGCGAGCTAAGCTCCATGAGCCAGAGGAAGATATAATTTGAGCCGCAGGATTGCAGTCTGGCGGCTGTGAGCGCTAAAAGGCTGTGAACCTCTGAGAAGCGCTGAGGATCTATCGCGGAATCTTCAAGCAAGTAACTCGCGATGCGTCTCGTGCTATCAGTGGTCAAGAATTGACCAACGGCTTCTATCTCGAGTTCCCATGTAATGAAAGGCGTGCAAAAATTACCCTTGAAGGGAATCCATGAGTTTTTAGTTCGTTTGAGCTGGATCTTCTGTGTTGTCGGCACTTAGATATTCGACCTGTAAATTTTTGGGTGGTTTTTGAGGCAGATCTTCCATGTCCACGCTGAATTAGAGTCCGGAATTAATTCACGAAAAATCGCTATAAAATTGAGATGGCATCTCGATCCTCAAATTACGCGAAGCGTTTCCGACACTCACATGCAAATTCATATTTTTTGCATTAATTGGTAGGTAAAACAAACAAATAATGAACTTGATACATTTTATTCATCAGCATGCTAAGGCGAGACCGAGCGAAATTGCCATTATTTCGTCTGAGGGTAACATTTCTTGGTCTCGGCTCGATATTTTAATCTGGTCCTTAGCTGCGAGGTTGATGGAGCACGGCCTTAAACCCGGAGATAGGGTCGCGATATCTACCGTACATCCATTGATACACCTCGTAACATCTTTTGCCCTTGCCAAGATAGGAGTTGCTCACATTGCTGTTTCAGCGTCGGAAAGCGATTTGGTAAGAAACCAGATCTCGAAGAAATTGGGTCTAAGAAGTGTCATCTCAGACGTCGAAAAGGTTGTTGCCTCGACTCCGAGTGCGCTACTGCTGAACAAGCTTGTTGAATTTGATATCAGTGAGATTCAAAAACAACAGCTTACGGTGACGGACGATCAACTGACTTGGCTTGTTTTACAGTCCTCGGGGACTACTGGAGACCCAAAGTTTGCTGAATTGACCCACAAGGTGGCGAGCGAAAGGTTTAAACGATTTCTACGGCTCTTTGGTTGTAATGAGAGAGATATTTTCTGGGCGGCCTCACGTCCCGATTTCGTAGTGGCAAAGCAGCGACTGACTTTTTGTTTGATGGCGGGCGCAGCTCTTTATCTACCAGTTGTGAATACGATTTCAAGAGATCTTGTTGGACGTCTCAATCAATATAGAGTCACCCTCGCATGTGGTACGCCCTCCCATCTTCACCAATTACTTACCCTAGGGGAGCCAATTCCAACTTTGCGAGCCTTCGAGGCGAGATCAGCATTCATAAGAGAGAAGTTGCGCCTAGAGTTCAAATCAAAGATAAACAAGAATCTTTATATTGTCTACGGAACTAATGAGGGGGAGGCGCTTGCTGTTGCGGATCCAGCTCTTCAAGTTCAAGTGCTGGATACGGTGGGAGTGGCGACAGAATCCATATGTATTGAGATAGTCGATGACCAAGGTGTGAAAATGTCGCCACTTGAGACGGGTGAGGTACGAGTCAAAGGGCCGGGAGTCGTGAGCGCCTATGTGGACAACGCAGAAGCAACTTCAAAGTCATTTAAAGAAGGTTGGTTTTACCCAGGCGATCTAGGCTATTTGACGCAAGAGGGTGCGCTCGTATTACAGGGTCGGAAAGACGATATGCTGATCTTTGATGGAATGAACATTTATCCAGCAGAGATAGAAAATGTTCTATCGTCGCATCCCGCAGTAGAAGAGGTTGCGGCTTTCTCCATTAGTCACGAGCGATTTCAGGATGTGCCTGTAGCAGCTGTTACACTTAACAAGGTTATTTCGGAGGAAGATTTGATTAGGTTCTGCAGAGAACCGCTCGGAATCAAGAGCCCTAAGCGAATTTTTGTAGTGAAAGAGTTTCCTAGGAATCAAATGGGAAAGATACTAAAGCGAGAGTTGCCTTTGTTGGTAACTCGCGGGCCGTAGTTTAAGACTTAGACGGTTACTACAAGCGTTGTCTTTTAACTTGTTTTATTACTTGTGGGCATAAACTCGACGGGCGTAATGAGCCTCGATGACCGGGGGAGCTAAACCTAACCATCCCACAACCCCCCCCAGCTTCCCCTCCAGCAGCGCCGCAGTGAATGACCCGTGCGTTGCCGAATCGACAAGCGTGAGTTTAGAGTCAAAACCGCTTTCGCGGTAGCGCCGCAGTATCTTTTGATCGGTTGGGTCTCGGGCCGAGAGCACCGATAAAATCTTTTTCAGGGGATAGTCCTTCGCTCGCAACCCAAGTGGCTGTTTATTCAATTCATTCTGGGCCTCTAGGCCTGGCGCCCCTGAGAAGTTCAAAACTCCCTCAAACCCAAGCGGATTCGCGTATACGCAAGCCGCATAACCGCCTACCGAAGTTCCTAGGCCAAACACCTTTTGGTAACCAAGCCGCTTTCTAATCAACTGATTCAACATCGAAGCAGTCTCTTCAAAACTAAGGCTGCCAAGCCCATCTGCAGGGTTGGCGCCATTGCGGTTACGCACATACAAAATGTCGCTTACATGCCGCTGAAGTGCCATGTGCGCAATAGGCAAAGGTGCGTTCAGAGTATTCTTTTTGGTACAAAAACACACCAGCAGGGATCTTTCGGAATACGTGCTTTGCGCAGATCGATACAGGTAGAGGTCTGGCTCAGTACAGTGGAAAATCAACTCGTTTCGCGCAGGAATGGAAAAATCAAGCACCCGGATAAGCTCTTGATACTGGGGCGTTAGGCTGTTGCGAATGGCATTCCAGTTCGCTTGTAAGAAACGAAGCGATTGTCCAGCTCCCAGCGTTACGAGCTCAACCACGGCGCGATCAATGGCACGTTTATCGAGCGCCGGATCGGCAAGCGGTAATCGGCGCATGAAGGTCGCCGCTTTACCCCGAGGGTGGCCTGCCCACAACCTTAAATAGAGCTCGAATTTCGGGTATTTTTTTGCCAGCGCGGAAACCGTGTTCGTGTTGGCTTGCTTGCCTGGCCTTGATTCGGGCCCTAACTTCCAGAAGGCGAGTTGCCCGCCTGAATTGATCCAGAAAATCTGGTGTTCGGGCTTTGCGGCAGCCAAGTTAAGACCCCTGGCTCACTCCGCCGGCAAAAGCCTGGCAATCACTTCTTCAAGCGTCGTGTCAGCTGTCAGGCTCGCTAAGTCAATTCGTAGGCCAAATTGATCTTCAAAATCCATTGAGATACTTACTATTTCCAAAGAATCAACGCCAGCCTGTGCGATGCTTAGCTTTTCTGGCTGAGCCTGTGTGGATTTGATCTCGCAACGATTAATAAGCCATTGCAGAAGTGCTGCGCTATCCTGATTTGAATTGGTCATCGTTTTTTTTCCTTGAATGTCAGCACATTATCCCGCATAAGGCGGGGAGAAATAAATTTCGATTCGGGAATCAGGGCCAATGATTCCACAAAGGCTTGTGCGATTCGAAGCACGATTGCACGCCCCAAACAGAGATGGGGGCCATGCCCGAATGTGAAACGGCTTTCAGAACTCGCTAGGCTTTGATCCAATAGAAAGGGCGATAAATGCAATATCTGCCCTTCGCACAAGCTTATGCCCTCAAGCGAAATGTCTTGCATTACTTCTCTTCCAATCAGCTCGCTTACCGGCGAGGCCTCATCCATAAGCGATGCGCCTGTCCATGGCTGGCCATTACGGTCGCATCGTTGAATTAAGCCGTAAGTTAAAGCGCCAATCATGGGCTCGCGCCCCATCACGGTAATGGAGAGCAGACCATCGGCTTGTTCTGCCAGCTGGCCTTGGGTATTTTCAGCAACCCACTCCCTGAGTGCTCTCAAGGTATTTGAGTATGCGAGCAGCTCATGGGCCCGCAAAAAGAATGAGAACAAGTGGCCAGGCAGGGCGGGAAAGTCTTTCTCCTGAACGCTCAATGCGTTGCAAATCATCTTGCGAAACACTCGGGTGATGTAATCCGTTGCAAATTGGTTTGCTGAAAGCCGTTCGTTCGTCCGTGCGCCAGCCCGGAAAAAATCCTGCGTCATCTCTTGTATCCAGCTCGCTAAATCCTCCTCGACCGATCTGTAGATGGGCAAGATCGCCTTGCGGGCGCTGCGATGTGCCTGGCCGTGTAGTAAAACAGGCGAGTGTTTGAAATGATTTCTAACGGGTTCGACCAGGGTGTCGGTGCTTTGCGTAATGCTTTGCCAATAGCTGACAAGGTCGAAGCTTCGAATTTCATCGGCCTTCAAAATCGACTTTGCAAGCTCTGGGTCTGTAATGAGCAGCGTGGGGGGTGACAAGCTGTCGAGTTCAACAAACGGCAGCGAGAGGTCCACCTCGCTTGGGTTATTGAGCAGGTAAAAAAGCTTAAGAACGGAGGAGGCCATTAAACATAGTTCAAGCGTCGAATAATTGCTTCTGGGCCTCGGCTGTACCTTGAACAATGACCAGCGAGTCAACCGATCGGTCTCGCAGCAATCCGCGAATAAGGTCTGTCTGGCGCGTTCCGGTAAATGGATAGTGTGCACCTTCGGGGTCGCTAGCCGTTGTTTCCATCAATAGGTAGCACCGCTCCCCATGTTTAACTCGTTTTGCCTGTGCCTGTTTTGCTTTGCGTTTGATCTTTTCATCGTTGCCTTGGAAAAGTTCGATTGGAATCTGGCCCGAATCATTGAAGAAGGCACCGATGAACCTGTCTTGGAAGTCTTTTCTTGACATGACCGAAAATAGGGGGGCGAAGTTGAGTTCTAAAATTTTGGCGCCCGTTTCGTGCCAAGGCCGTTCAATGTCGGTTGTTATTAAGTCAACGCCACAAACCGAGAGCCTTAATAACGCCGCTGCTCTTTTTGCAAGCGACACATTCTCGGGGTGAATGTTGGCGGTCATATCGGTAGAACTGCCGCCCCACTGCGCAGACTCAATGCGGCGCAGCCTGACTTGC
Organism: uncultured Burkholderiaceae bacterium; assembly: GCA_964582195.1. GTDB lineage: Bacteria > Pseudomonadota > Gammaproteobacteria > Burkholderiales > Burkholderiaceae_A > Lacustribacter. Next base: position 461,022 of record CAZOQN010000002.1, read on the forward strand.
GTATCCTTTGGTATGACCGAGTCGGCCTGAAAGCCCTGCTCCTGAGCGAGCTCCTGGGAAATTGAATCCCAAATTGGTACAACTTTTCTTCGCCAAGGAACAACCCGTGATTCATTGGCCTGTTCGCTGTTGATTAATGCTAGCAACGTGCTGTTTCCATTCCCCGTGACAGCGATCGGGTTGCGTCGAAGCGCATAGATTAGGCTGCCGTTGGCCACCAGAATTCGATAACACTCGCCAGGAATTTGTTTTTCTACCAGGATGTTCTGAGAAAAATTTCTTGCATGTTCGAAGGCTTGAATCAGTTGTTCTTCCGTTGTCACGCTGACTGTGACGCCCTCGCTTCGATCACGGTCTGCAGGCTTGACCACCACCGGCCACGACAGTGCCCGAGCAGCCTCGAGGGCGGATACCTCGTCGTTCACGAGAAAATGTTCAGCCGTTGGTAGGCCTGAGCTTTTTAGGAAAGCGTTTCCTTGGGCCTTATTTTGCGATAAGCGCGCGCCAATTCTTGAGTCTTGATCAACATTGCTTCTGTCGATCAATACGGCATTCGACCCCCAGCCCAGCTGGTAGATCCCGGGCCCAATCAAAGCGAAGGGAACACCATTGCGATACGCGCCAGACACTATCGAAAGTGTCGATTTCCCTGTTGGTAGCGCTGATCGAATTGGATCAATCACGCTTGATTGTAAGAATTCAAATAGCTTTTGCCGATTTTCCTGGTACTGGGTTTCAGGGCTGCCGAGAATATCGATGGCTTGAAACGCTGACTTGACCACGCCGTGGATACGCTCAACAGGAAACCCGTGCAGCACAACTACATCGATAACGGCCTGCCAGCCGGGTTTGGCATCGCCGGCTGGCGCAATCGAAATAATTTCTCCAGCTTCAAAACATGGAAGCTGTGCCGCTTGTTGAAGGGCTGCACAAACCTGCATCGCCCGCCAGAGAACATGACGGGCCTCGGGTTCATTCTCGGCTTCGCACCTTGGCATTGGCCCGGGCTGAATTATGTTTTCCTCGAGCAGATCACAGTCGCTAAGTCGTGAGTCGAGCAGTGCAAGATCAAGCTTAAAGCGAAGGGGAAACGCCAGTTCCAGCCTTTGGCGCGGCTGGCTTGAGGCGGCAAGAAGGTTCAACACGTTTGGGAATATTTGTCTGATGCCTGTCTGGGCGCTATTATGCGGGCTGGATTCCTTTCTTAAGAAAGATAAAAAAATGAAATTTTTAGTGCAAAAATTGATGCGTTTGCACCCCAAGACACTGGCTGATGGTCCCCCGGAGCCCGACGCTTTAGACTTTGGTGGGCCTCCCGAACCAACCGATAGTGTCTGTGGCACTCTTTGTGGCCCGCCAGCCCCGGGTGCGCTCTAAAAAGACATTTCAGTTTTGCCAAGCGAAGGTTTGCTTGCGGCCGACCGGCTTCTAGAGGATGCTTGGCGCCCGAGAGTTGATGCGTCGGTAGCTCTGGGTCTGCGAGATGGTGTCTCTGCAGAGTTCCTCTCGGTTTGGCTTGATTGCCTCCAGGGCCCTGAGGCAAAACGCGTTGAATTACCACTAGAGTTTCAGCAGGGCCTGCAGGTGGGGGAACAGGCCTGCGTTGCTGCTTTTCTTGAGTTAGTACCCTTTTTTCTGCAGCTTGGGCGCCTTCCCAGTTTTGATGCGGCCGAGATCAAATCCCTAAGCATTTCCGATCAGTCCGCTCGCAAAGTAAGCCTACAGGTGACGGCCTCGGCCGTGCATCTAATGCCGAAGATGGTTTATGAGGTGGTGTTCAAGGCCGCTCTTCAGGCCACTGAATTTATGTCAATCAACGCCCCTGACGCGTCAAATCGGGAGAAGCTTTTCGATTCGATTGACAAAAATGTTGTCCAGACTCTTTTCAAGTTGGTGCCTGCTGGAAAATCGACTATCCCAGTGCTTCGTCAGGCCTATGCTCTGGGCATCCCATTCATTCACCTTGGCATGGGCATCTACCAACTTGGCTTTGGAAGTCAAGCAGTCAGGTTAGACCGCAGCTCTGCTTGGCATGATTCGGCAGGTGGGGCGAGGCTTGCGCAAAATAAGGTCTCAACGGCCAACCTGCTGCGAATGGCAGGCCTGCCAGCGCCAAGTCACGGTGTTGCCGGCACGCTTAACGAGGCAAATGCGGCAGCCAACCAGTTGGGCTTTCCCTTGGTTGTAAAACCTGTGGATCAAGATCGAGGCGAGGGTGTAACCGTTGATATTCACGACTCCTCAACGCTTGAACAGGCATTCAATGTAGCGTTTGATGCTTCTCAGTCGAAGCAGGTCATTGTCGAGCGGCAGGTCGAGGGCGTTTGTCACCGCGTGTTTGTGGCAGGCGGCCGCGTGCTCTACGCCGTAAAACGCCTGCCCATGTCGGTGCTTGCCGATGGCGAGCGAACCGTTGGTGAACTGGTGAAAGACGAGGTGAGCCTTCAGGCCCAGCGGCCCCCTTGGCTGCGCTCCGAAATCAGACCCATTGACAGTTTGGCCTTGGTTAACCTTCGGCGAGTTGGGCTTTCCCCGGAGTCGATTCCCTCAAAGGGCGCCTGGGTACCCCTGCGGCGAATTGAATCCACCCAATGGGGTGGGGTGGATGAGGATGTGACCCACAGCATGCACCCCGACAACATTCAGATTGCGCTCGATGCCGCCCAGCAGTTTGGCTTGCAGGTTGCAGGCATCGACATCATTAGCCAGGATATTTCGAGACCCTGGCATGAAAACGGCGCCATCATTAACGAAGTGAACTACGCGCCCCTTCTGGGGGGTGCAGCGATCTCGCGGTCTTACCTGCCCGAATTTTTCTCCCGCCTGCTGCCAACGTCTGGAGCGATTAGTGTGATTACTCTCGACAAAGAGACTCCAGCCCGTAGGGCTTGGAAAGACACAAACAAGAAGGGTCTGCGCTGCTTTTTGCTAACGGAGTCGGCCGTCATTGACCCGCGTGGCCTTGAAATAGCTCTTGCTTTGGCGGGCTGGAATGATCGGATTCGCTCTCTTTTGTGCCGCCCCGACCTAGACGCACTTGTTTTGCACAGTTCGGCACCCAGCCCAGCCGTGTAACTTTTTTACAACATTTTCACGCGAGGGACTAGGGTTTACCCGGTTCGCGCTGGATGCGTGTATGAAATCCCGATGTTGCGATTTGGTTGCCATTTGGATCGTGTGTACTATTCGGATTAACTGCGGAGAAATCCGGAGATTTTGTTTACCTGTAAACCAACCCTTGAATGAAAGATAGTTCAAATGAATCGTGCCTTTCGCCTAGTCTGGAGCAAAAGTCTCAACGCCTTGGTTGTTGTTTCCGAAATAACAAAAGGCCGCGGCAAGGGGGGCCAACGCTCCCAGGCCGTTACAGCTGACGCACCTCGAGAGTTTGGTCTTACAGCGATAGCGAATGCGATTAGAAGTGCGCTCTCAGGGGCGCTCAGGGTCTCGAAAGGCGCCACGGTAGCCATGTCGGCGCCAGTGCTCATCTCAGGTGCTGTTTCGGTTGGTGCGACTTTGTCGGTCATGAGTGAGGCGAGCGCTCAGGTAGCGGCTGATGTGACGTTGACGGAAGGGACGCCGTTCACTTCTTCGGATCCCAGTTTCATGATTAGCGGCGGCGATGTGGAGCAAAACGCGACCATTGGTAACAGCAACGAAGTAGTAGGTCTTTTCGTTGACATGACGTCGGACACCAACACCAGCCTTAATCTAACCGTCACTGGAGTATCGGGAACGATAGAGGGCAACACCACGGGGTTGTGGGCCGAGGGGAATGTCTCAGGCGTAGACAATTTCACTCTTATTTTGGGTAGCCAAGGTCGGATCTCTCAGACTGGACCCGTTGCTGGGGAGGACTTCAGTGATTACCCTGTTGCCGCCGTATATGTCGCAAACATGTCGAATGTTGGAATCGAACTCCGCGAACTCGGTCCGAACTCCCCACGCATTTTTGGTGTCGATGGCGACGGAGTTGTTGTTGAAGGGGCATCCGGTAACGTTACGTTTCAGACCTCCGGGTTAATCGACGCGAACGGCGATGGCGTCAGGATTGACGGGGTTGGCCGAGATGTCGTGGCTACGGTGAATGCCTCAGGAGAAATCCTCTCGAGCTCAACCGGGGTCGGCATACTGGATGTTCTGGGCAACGTTACCTTCACGAACGCTGGATCGATCGATACGACAGGCGGGTCATTGAGCGGCGTAGTGATTGATGGAGTCTCTGGAAGCGTCATAGTGAATCAACTGTCCGGCGGAGAAATCAAGGCCGGCTATGATGGAATAGTGGTCGCTGATGTGAACGGTACTGTCAGCATGAGTATTTCGGGCAACATTACCGCGGGGCACGATGCGATCAAAATCCAAGACGTGGGCAACTCCACGCTCGCATCGACGGCGACAGTGACGATCAACGAGGGTGCTTTAATCACTGCGTCAGGCGCTGACGAAGACGATGGCCTAGATATCCGCAACGTTAAAGGTGGGGTGACTGTCACCAACAACGGCACAGTTAGCGCGGCAGACAGTGGCATTCTCATAACCGGTACGGGTAATAATATTTCCAGCAGTATCTCGGTAGTCGTCAACAACAATGGCAACATCACCAGCGCTGCATTTCGTGACCCCGAGGACATTGACGATGACCCCAGCACCTTCGCAATCGAGGTGTTGGGCTATAAGGACTATGCCGCCGGGCTCTCCAATACCAATGCGAGCGTAGGGACAGTAAACGGAACGATTGAAATCACCAACACCTTGAACATCACCAACACAGTTGGCGGTGGTATAGGCGTCATCGGTTTTGCGAACACCACTTCAGCTTACGGTCTGCATGTAAATAACAAAGAAACCTACTTTAGTTCAGGCGGTGTAACTGTAGACGCTGGGGCGACCCTTGCCAAAGTCCAGCTCGCCAATCGAGGTTCGGCGTCGAACATCACGTCTGTAGGCGACGGAATTGCTATTGGTGCGGTTACGGCTGGGGGGGGTGGGGCTAATGCCTATGGCGTGCGCTCGTGGTCTGAGAACAACTCGGGGGGGGCATCAAGGGGAGACATTCTTGTGGAAATCTCCAACGATGGAAACGTCTCCTCATCGGCGGGTCGGGGTATTGCGATTTTTGCGGATGCGAATGCGAGCGTAGACGGCGCTCAGACCATGAAGGCGGTCGCTCTTTGGGCAGAAAATGATGTGACGGTCAACATCACCAATTCAGTGGGCGCAACTATCTTCGGTAAAGAGGGTGGCGTGTTCTTTGGCACGACCGAGCAGACATCGGAACGAGAGCCGCTTGAGTCTTTTTCGGTGTACTCACAAAAGGGCGATATAACCATCCGCGTATTGAACAGCGGAACAATTGAAGCGAACACGACATCGAGAGCGTTATCGGGCTCACAAAATTCTCCCGCGGCTGTGCTCATCGAAGAGGTATTTGCTGAGTCGGGTGATTTTAATCTTCGGATCAATAATGAAGCCACGGGAACGATCAAGAACACCGGAACGACGGGGGCTGGTATTCGTATTGTTGGGGATCCGGGAGACGGTGAGGACTTCGTTTCATACGGCGATGCAAGTGTAAGGATTAACAACTACGGTGGTATCCTGGCCAGCAACGGCGAGGGTGTGAGTGTTGAACGCATCGAGTCCAATGTCGGTTCTGCGATGGTCTCTGTATACAACTGGGGTTCAGATTCTCGCATTCACACCAGTAACGGTACGGCTTTGAATATCGATACCGTTCGAGCTCAGTTCGACAACACTTTTGGGCAGAGCGCTTCAGTGGATGTCCGTAACTATGGCGAGATCAGCAGTAACCAGGGGTCTGCTGTCACTATAACGAACGTGGTCTCCGAATCAAGGAACACTTCGGTTACGCTGATTAACCAAGGCCTTATCGAGGGCAACATCAGTGGCTGTATCTCGGAGGCCGCGGTCGAAATTACCTCGATTGGTAGCATCGCCAACGAGGGAGGATTGAGGCCTGTTATCACGGAGAACGTAGTCGTTGATGTCGTCAATACGGGCACAATTCGAAACCTTGCAGATGGCGTCGCGCTAGGAATTTCGACGGTTGTTTCGGCGCGCGGAGATTCCACTGTACGGGTCGATAACTCCGGGGCTATCGAGACAAATGGTTCTATCGCTTTGGGTATTGAGTCCGTCGAGACGGGTTATTTCGATAGTTCCTTCGGTGGTGATGCCGCAGTTTCTGTGGTGAACAATGGAACATTGCGAGGCGGAATTGGTATTTACGAGGTGATCGCGGGGGGGTCTCCGGTGACGACGGACGATATTGACTCTGGTCCGTCCGTCTGGCAGCAAGCAAACGCCTATGCTGCGGCGGTAGAAGTGTTCAACGGCAATGGTACTGGTGACAGCGGCCAGATTATCTCGAGTAGCTCAGTTGCGATCGGGGTTGCCTACGTTTCGTCGGAAACTGGTCCGGCAAGTGTGGTGGTCGTGAACAAGGGCGAGCTGCGCTCCGGTATGGACGGTATTTCGGTGAATTCTGTCTCCAGTGGTGAGGATTTCAACACACTGCCTGCTGGCGGAGAATTTGACCATGCGGGTTACACCGATGTGGTCTTCTTGGGCCGATCGGCAGGCGTAGATATCGTTAACACCGGAAATATCACGGTTGAATCGGTTTCAGCGCCTATACCCTTCTTCATCCCCGAGCCGCAGGTTTCGGTCGCCGGAATTCGAGTCTCTGACGTTTCGGCGTCTATTGGCGTAGAGCTAGCGGATGCCAACGGATCGATCAGCATTGGCGATTTGACCGCTGCGGTGGCAGTTGACAACCAGGCGACGATTAATGTCACCTCTGTTGACGGGGCAGCGGGCATCTTCGTTGGCTCGGCCTATATTCCGAATTCGGTGGGAGGCGTCTCCTCCTTGTTCGGCCCCTCCCTAGGCGATTCCCCACTTGAGTCCCTCATTGAGTCCGCATTGGTCGGAGAAGCAATTGTGGCATTTGCTGACGTCACCGTGCCGAACGGTTCGGCTGAGATTGGGAATTTAAGGGCTTCGGTTGACGTTACCAACTCCGGAAATATCTTTGTGCAAGGCGAGGATGTTGACCGCCCCACGGGTTTCACGCCTGGTGTAGGCATTGGAGTAAATGGGGTGGGCGCCTTGGTTGCAGCCAGTGGCAATAGCTCAGGTCACTTGTCCGTCGGTGACATACAAGCCTCTGTAAGCGTTCGGAACTCTGGTGAGATCTTCGTAGATAGGAGCGCAGACAGTATAGGGTTTGGAGGGGAAGACAGCCTCGCATATGGAATCTCTGTTTCGAATGTCCTCGCTGCAGTCGTTCCGAATGTCTCCGTAAGCGTTGGGAATATCTCATCGACGGTGTCCATTCAGAACACAAACAACATCACCGTCAACTTGTATAATGTCGGCCCTTCCGGTGAAGACTCTTTCGAAGCGGCTGGTATCCGTGTCACTGGCGTCGCTGCGCTTGCGGTTTATGAGGGTCTAACTCTCGGTCCAAGTCTTCCAAGCGCCAACAACACTATTGCATCCTCAGGAAACATAGAGGCTAGAGTTGTCGTCAACAACAGTGGGGCGATAAGCGTCTCAACAGTCGACGGTTTAGCGGCGGGTATTGTGGTGACGGATGTAATTGCCGCCGACCTCTCCGCCGATACGGTGGGCCTAAGCAACGTCTCAGCGACGGTGCAGGTGGTTAATTCAGCACCGATCACCATCAGCGGCAGCTTTTTTGGTGGGCCGTCTGAGGGCTACGGCATCGTGGTGAACAACGTTGTCGCTGGATTCCTCGGAGGGGATTCTGTTCCGGCATACGCGAACGTTTCTGTCCAGTCGATCGGTGGCGACATCATGGTCACTGGCGAGGATGCTGGCGGAGGTATTGTTGTTGGGGACGTTATGGCAGTCTCCTCGTTTGCCAATGCGTCAGCCTCCGTGGGGGTTGTTGCCGGCGGTGGAAACATTTCGGTGTATGCGCCGGGTGGTACGGGTATTGAGGTGACTTCAGTGATGGCGGAAGTCAACGATGACTCGATAGCAAACGTCGCTGTATCCGTGATCAACGATATGAACGTCACCGCTGAGAACGGCATCTCGATCGGGAATGTTACAGCCGAGTCTAACGCCGGTACCGCAAACGTTACGATAGGGATTGTCAACAACGGCTCAATTGCTGGTAATGGAATTTTCAACGCGCTACGCGGTATTGTGGTGGAAGATGTTCGAAGTATCGGTCCTGTCGCGAACACAGACGTTTCCATAACCAATAACGGAAACATAAATGTTACCGGTAATGACTCCTATGGTATCTATATCAGGAATATAGAGGCAGACGATGATGTGTTTGTGACAGTGACCAATAACGGTACTATCACCTCCGCTAATCGTGGTGTCTATTTAACGGATATTGATACCCAGACTCCTAGCGGTAACGTGACGTTCACACTTGTCAACCAGGCAGGTGGTGTTATTCGGTCCGAAAACTCTGACGCTGTGTATTTCTATGCGATACAAGATGCTGGTGACGCTAACAATGTCACGTTAAGTTTGCATAACTTTGGAACGATATCGTCTGTGAATGGACGCGCCATCAACATTTACGAGGTGCTCGACGACGATGATGCAAATGCGGTTAGAGTCACCATCGGGAACAATGGAACGATTTCTTCTGAGAACTCGAATGCAATTCGCATTGATGAGATCATTGATGATGATGATGCAAATACGGTTGACGTCACAGTCACAAACTTCGGAACCATTTCGTCGAATGCGACCTCTTGCGCCACAATTTTTATTGATGAGGTATTTGAAGACGGAGCTGCGGACACGGTCAACGTCACAGTCGCGAACTCCGGAACCATTTCTTCGAATTCGACCTCCAGCGCCGCAATTAATATCGAAGATATTGGCGATAGTGGGGTGAATAAGACAACCGTAGCGATCAACAACCTGGGCTCAGACTCAAAGATTTTGGCCAAATCGGTTTCAGAACGAGCCATCAGGATCGATGACATTGAGGTTGGGGGGGTGGTGAACGTTACGGCCACCGTCGTAAACGAAGGGCTGATTAGAGGTCGAGTGACTGCGACGGATATCGAAGGTGCGTTCACCTTTGATAACAGCGGGGTTTGGCAGGTGAAGGACGGCAGCGGTGATGCCTTTTACGCTGATGACGTTGATCAAAAGGTAACGATCCGAAACCGTGCGGGCGGTGTAATCGAGATCCACGGGGATTCAACCCTCACAGGAATGAACGACTTCTTTAACGCTGGTACGGTCAACGTGACGGCCGATGGGGGAGACTTCTCTGTGGTGGACCTTACGTTCAGCGGTTCTAACTTCACTGCCGAGGCTGGCTCAACTTTCGTGATTGATGCGTTTTTGGGTAATGCCACTGCGAGTGAGTCTGATCGATTTGTGTTCAGTGCGCCCAACAACGTGACCATCACTGGCACCACGACCATTCAGGTTGTCGATGCCGAGCCTTCGGTGGCTGGCGTCAACAATCCGACCGGTGTAGTGGTGATTGCTTCGGTCGATGACGACGGCTGGACACCGAATGGTGCATTCGTTTTCGATGGCGGATCGCCTAACAAAGGCATCAACAAAGGCCTCTGGGAGTACAACCTGTTTGCGAAGGACGATGTCAACTTCAACACCAGCTCGGGCAGTGTGGATGCTGGAGTAGGCGAGGATAAGGTTTGGCGTCTTGCGTCCACCCCAAGTAACCACGCATTTGAGTTGCCCGTCATGATGACGGCGGCCCAAGAGGCATGGCACCGCTCAGCCCAGGCGATGACCGAGCGTTTCTCGGAACTCCGCGCCAAGAAGGAAGATGACAGCTCGCTGAAGTCTGGTCTGTGGGCGAAGGTGATTGGCGGTAAACAGGAGCGTGATCTGCGCAACACATACGGCATGCCTGCGGGTCACGCCGGTGCCGGTGGGTCGCTATCCTTCAACACCGATTACGACCAGGATCTTTATGGTCTGTTACTGGGTCTTGACCATGTGATCAACACTGGCGATGAAAAGCGCTGGTTGTTGGGTCTTTCTGCAGGGTCAGTGCGGTCGAACGCGAAGTTCAGCACCACTGGCACCACCATGAAGAACCAGATCACTGCCTTGGGTGTTTACGCTTCATACATCTCAGACGGCCTGTTTGTGAACGCCATGATTAAGCAGGATTCAGGCGATACCGACTACGTAATGAGCAACCGCAAGGTGAATCCGAACGGCCAGATCAGCTACAGCGATAGCTTTGACACCAAGGTTTTTGGTGGCTCGCTTGAGCTCGGCTACCGGTTCTTAAGCCCGAATGGGTTTATCGAGCCTGCCGTTCGAATCGCTACGGCCAAAGCCAAGATTCAGGATAAGAACTTCTTGGCGACGGATGTCGATTTCGGCGATGGCAAGTCCACACGCTCCAGCGTAAGCTTGACCACCGGCTACACCACCACATGGCATGGCTCGAAGGCAGAGCCTTACCTGCAGGTGAGCCTGATCAACGAGTCAGACGCTACGAACTCTGTGCGCTTGATTAGTGGTGGCCAGTCTGCGGTCACTGTGCAGGATGACGAGGTTGGAACGCTCGGCCAGGTCGCTGTGGGTCTGAGGGTCTTCGGTTCCAAGAGCTCGCATGGCTTTGTGCGTGCGGCCTACACCGGCAACTCTGATACTAAGAGCTACTCTTTGAGTGGTGGCCTCAAGTGGCATTGGTAATTCCTTCAGCGGCCTCTTCTAAGGGGCCCTGAAGTTAGGTTGATGTGAAGCCGGGGTGTTTATTCACCCCGGCTTTTTTTCATGACGGTTTTCGTGCGGCCCTATCCACTTCATTTTTTTAACGACCAAGGCTGGCTCAAGGTACCCGCGCCGCTTTGGCTGACACTCGCTTTGGGCTTGCAGCACCTGCTCTTCCTTGCGCCCACCCTTCATAAGGTCCTCCCGGAGCTCGGAGAGCTACAGCTCTCTGCATGGCTGATTGCCGATGACCTGCTGGTCGTTTTGTTGCTTCTGTGCATGGGCCACCGAATGTCTGGGGGCGGCCTGCAGTTCATGCGAAAAGTATGGCGGGCGGGTTGGTTCTTGTTAACGGCAGCCTATGTCATCGGCCTGGCTGGGTTCGTGCTACTGCACTGGGGGATCATTACTTGGCCAGGCCACCGGCTGCACTACTGGAGCCTATTCGTTTTGGCGATAAACATCCTCCCCCTATCATATTTGCTGCTATCGCGTCACGCCAGGGATGTGTTTTCGTTTAGCCCCGCGCAGTTGGAGTCCCCGTCAGAATCGGCAGACTTGGCCGACCAGCAAAATCAGGGGGGTGGTGCTGCAACGACGCAGGGACCTTCCTCAGGCGTTTCCCCAGGCCTTGCCCTGCGCAGGCATGAAGCCCAAAAGACACTGACTCGGTACCCGGTTTTAGAGACGGCAACCGAGCCTGAGAAGAAGGCGCGCCAGGCCTTGGATGGGAATCCGGAGAACGCTCAGCTCTGGCATGACCTTGGAATCTTTTACCTGCAGCAAAATTATCTTGAACAGGCGGCCGATTTTGTGCGGCACGCAAGCCTGATCGATGGCGCTAATCCGCTTTATTTAAGAAACCTTGGTGAGCTTTCTAGGCGCTGCGGCAGGCTGCAAGAGGCCGTGGAGGCGGGTTTGGCAGCTGCAAAGTTGAGCCCTCAGGACCCTGAAGCCTATTTCAACCTTGGCGTCATTTACACCTCGGCCCGAAGGCCGAAATTAGCCGAGCAAAATTATCTTCGGGCCTTGGCGCTTAAGCCTGACCATCAAGCCGCACAGCAAAACTTGGCCGCCCTGCGTGCAAGACCGGCTGCTTGATTTTTCCTTGGTTCGCAAGCGCTACCCATCTGGGCAGCTTGCCCTTGATGGGCTTTCGTTTCACCTAGAGAGAGGCCAGTGCTTGGGCATTATTGGGCCCAATGGCGCTGGGAAAACCACGGCCATTAAGATCTGCTTAGGGCTTGAGGCCGCTGACGAGGGCAGCATTGAAGTGCTGCGTTTCTCACTTCCCGGGCAGGGTCGTCAGGCCCGAGAAAAAATTGGTGTGGTTGCCCAATTCGATAGCCTGGACCCCGACTTTTCCTGCAGGGAAAACCTTCGTGTCTATGCCCGCTACTTTGGCATTGGGTCGCGCGAGATTAATGCACAAATTCCAAAGCTTCTGGAGTTCGCGCAGCTCACGAGCAAGGCAGACGCAAGAATCTCTGAGTTATCGGGCGGTATGAGGCGAAGGCTGAGCCTAGCCAGAGCCTTGGTCAATGACCCTGAGCTCTTGGTGCTCGATGAACCCACCACGGGGCTTGATCCGCAGGCAAGGCGCATGATCTGGGAAAGACTCGGCGAGCTCACTAAGGCAGGAAAGTCAATTTTGCTCACTACCCACTTTATGGAGGAGGTCCAGGTGCTGTGCGACCGGGTGATTGTGATGGACCATGGCAAAAAGCTCGCGGAGGGAAGCCCCGCGGCGCTCATCGCGGCCCATGGGCCAAGCGATGGAAGAGGGACTCTAGAGGATGTGTTTTTTGCGCTTACAGGAAAGCATCTAAGAGATGGCGACTAAGTTGGCCGGGAGCTGGCAGCCGCCAATCACTTGGCGATGGACTGCGGTGTTCGCCCGCAATTTTCTGGTCTGGCGCAAGCAGTTCTGGACAGCCTTGGTTGGAAACTCCATTGAGCCCCTGATCGTGCTGTTAGGCATTGGCTACGGGCTGGGAAGCTTGGTGGGCTCGGTGAACTATCACGGCCAGCAGGTGCCTTATCTGCAGTTTTTGGCAACAGGTGCGCTTTGCATGAGCACAGCCAATGCAGCGACCTTTGAGGCGCTTTATTCGGCTTATTCACGGCGCGTTCCACAAAAGACCTGGGAGGGCATTACTTATTCGCCTGTTACCCTGACCGAGGTTATTTTTGCAGAGATTGTTTGGGCAGCATTTAAGGCGCTGTTTGCGGCCTGCGTGATCCTGGCGGTGATGTTTGCCTTGGGCATTTTCCAAACCCCCAAGATGCTGCTTGCATTACCGGTACTTTTGCTTAGTGGCCTGATTTTTTCAGCCCTTGCCATGGTGGTGGGCTGTTATGCCAAGGGCTGGGAAACTTTCGTGTTTTATCTCAGCCTGGTGATCACGCCAATGGCATTTTTATCTGGGGTATATTTCCCCCGAGAGCAGTTGCCAGGATTTGCCATCGCTATTTCAGACTGGCTACCGATGACGTGGGCGGTGGAGGCGGTTCGCTTTTTTTTGATATGAAAAATACACACTCTGATGGACCATGGGAATTACCCTAAACACAATGAAAATGCTTAAGGCTGTTCAGTCTCAGGGTGTCTCTTACGAGCGGACGGGCACTGTGGGTCGACAAATGTTTTGGCGTTGCAACGAGGAGGCGGTCGCTCAATTCTTGGGCTCTAACGTTGAACTAAAGGGAAACTTCGATGTGTCGGACGGACAGGTATCAGATGAGTTTTTCAAGTGGCTTGGCGCAAGTAAGCTTGAGTCGATTGACGCAAATTCATACGAGGGTGCCACCAGGATTCTCGACTTAAATCTTGAAGTGGAAGGAGCGCATCATGAACGCTATAGCGCTTTGTTTGACGGCGGCTCGCTAGAGCATATTTTTAATGTTGTCGTTGCGCTTAAAAATATGATGTCGATGATTGAGAGAAACGGACACCTGATTTCTTGTTTGCCCTGTAATGGATGGGCAGGGCATGGCTTTTATCAGTTTAGCCCGGAGTTTTTTTATCGGGCACTCTCGGAAGAGAACGGATTTACGCAAACCAAAGTTTTTATTTACAGCGAATCTGGCGATTTTTCGCCAATTCTATTCCCGGATCCGGCAGCGGTTGGCCGGAGAATCGAGTTTCAGCCCTCCGGCCAAATCAGTCTTTGTTCCGTTTCAAAAAGAGCGTCAATCGTGCCAATCTTTTCAAGAATGCCTCATCAGAGCGATTACGAGATCGGCCGATGGAAGTGAAAGCCACCGTCGTCGTTTGCTTTGATAAAAATTTTGAAGCGGCCGCCTGTGTAACGTTGACCTCTCTGTATATCAACAATCCGTTTACGAATTTTGAAACCGCGATTCTTTCAACTCATGATATTCATGACGAATGGGTATCGAAGTTATCCAGCACTTATAATCAAAAAATAAACTGTCACAAAATTGATGAAAGTCGCCTCTCGGAGTATCACGAGGCGCACCACATAAGCAAGGCAACGTACCTACGATTTTTCATACCTGAGGTAGTCTCTGAGGGTGTCGTTTTGTATCTTGACTGTGACACTATCGTGCAGTGTGATGTCGGCCCACTGCTGGTGCAAGCCGCCGGGAAAGCCCTCGTCGGTGTCGATGACCTGCATGGCACTGCCGAGGCGCGGATTAGGCTTCAGCTAGATAAGGATGAGCCGTATTTCAACACCGGCGTGTTAGCGTTTGATGTCGACTTGTGGAAGAAGTTAAATTTGCAGTCGCGCATAAAGGATTATTACAAGCATCACTACGAGAGACTCTCGTGGCTTGATCAATGTACGATCAATGGCGCCTTGCGCGGCATGAAAACAAGAACGTCGTCTAGCTATAACGTTTTGTATCAGGATCTGACACAAAATCACCTTAAAGACAGTTTCTTCACTGGTGGCGTTGAGGGTTTTCGCGGAATTTTTCATTTCAATGCTGCAGTAAAGGCATGGCATTTATGGTGTTGGAGCCCCTATCGGAATCTCTATGAGAAATACCGCGATTTGTCGCTTAGAGCGCCAGAGACCATCAGCAAGCCAAGGACGCGGCAGGAGCTTCTCCATGTTGCCGAGTACTGTGAGAGAATTAGAGACTACAAGTCAGCTGTGCGCATCTACAAAAGCCTTGTTGCGCGTAAATAGGCCGATCCTCTTATTTAGCTATGAAGCAGATTTCGTTTTGTATCACTTGCCGGGATCGGCTAAGCCACCTCGCTGAGACATTACCAGAAAACCTTAAATTCAAAAGCGCAGCGATTGAATTTGTGCTGGTTGATTTTGGGTCGAAAGATGGCTTAAACGATTGGGTCTGGGAGCGGTTTTCCGCAGAGATTCGTGAGGGTACTTTGAGATTTTTCCGCGTGACCAATCAAGTTTCGTGGCATATGGCCCGCGCAAAGAATTTAAGTGCTCGTTTGGCCATTGCGGATTATTTGTTCTTTCTAGATGCCGATAATTTCGTAGCTCCACAAGATATTGATTTCATCGCCCAGGCCTCTGTCACAAATTATGCCGTTCATCAGTTCTCCGGCAATTGGGATGACGGGTCTTGTGGCCGCATCGGCCTGCCACGGACTACCTTTTTTGACCTCGGAGGGTATGATGAATCATTTCTGCCAATGGGTGGCGAGGATATAGATCTTTTGCGGCGTATCCAGATGGTTGGCCTCAAAACAGTCAAGGGTGGTGGCCCCAGCAAATCCGCACTTCAGCATCCGACTGAGACCCGAGTAAAGGGGGTGCCCGATCTTCATGGACTGTCTGCGGAAGATCGGTGGAGAGCGGTCAATGAATTTAATTTGAAGTATTCGACAATCCGGAACGCACTCTTTGGGGCGAAGAGAGACGGTGGATTCGCAAGCTTTTCTGGGGAACTCAACGGGTCAAAAGTCTTCCTTGATGGCCTTGGAAATTTGCGGGTTGGAGGTTGATGTGCGAGACCTACCCCTTGTTTCTGTAATTACAGCCTCGGTTGGCCATTCCGCGTTGGTTCAGTGCATTTCTTCTGTCGCCCGCCAAACTTACCCAAAGGTTCAGCATCTCGTTTTCGCCGATGGTCCACAGGCAAGCGTTCGTATCGCGAATTGTCTTCATGAGCAGCTTTCCGAATTTCCCGCAAAGACGATTCAAGTCATTGATCTGCCTTACTCGGTAGGAAAGGATCGATGGAACGGTCATCGCATGTATGCCGCTGGATCGTTTTTGTGTGAAGGCGAATATGTCTGTTTCCTTGATGACGACAACTTTTTTGACGAGGTTCACATTCAGAGCTGCATCGATGCGATCCGGGCTGGGGCCACCTGGGCCTACTCCTTTCGAAAAATTATTGACACGGATGGTGATCATCAGTGCAATGACGATTGTGAAAGCCTTGGAAAGTGGCCAAGCGTGCTTGGCCCTGACGACTATTTTATTGATGCCAACTGCTACTTTTTACCAAGACATTTAGCGGTCACCATTGCGCCGCTGTGGTATCGCAAGTTCCGTGAACCAAACCAGGTCGAAGTGGATCGTGCACTTTGCCAGACCCTGCGGAAAATTGCTCCGAATTACAGCTCGAATGGCCGATACTCTGTGAATTACCGGGTCGGAAACACGCCACGCTCGGTAGGTCTTGATTTTTTCAAACGAGGCAATGCAGAGATGCTGTCGCGTTTTGGAGGAAATTTGCCTTGGGTTGCCCAGGGAAAAGCTTGATGCTTAGAGCTTTTGTTTCGCGAGATCTAAACACATCTGTCCAAAGACTTCTTTCCTACCTAAGAACAGATTATCAATTGCCTTGCGCTTTGCAAGATCTTTTGCAATCTTTTGCCGAACCTTTGCATCATCAATCAGCTTGACCGCAGCGGCAATATAGTCTTCCGTCGTTTTTGCGGTAAGCCAGTCCGGCATACCCAAGCGGCCAAACAGACCTTCATCGATATGCTCGAAAACCTCCCGGCCACTTAGGTTTATGCCAGGCAGGTTCAGTGTTGCCGCATCCACAATGCCGTTGGTATTTCCAAATGGGAAGGGGCAGAGGAACAGGTGACACTCGTTCATGGTGGCCATGTACTGCGGGTAGGGCTGGTGTTGGTAGATCACGGCATTATTCAAGAAACGTTTAATCAGGCTTACCACCTGTGGGTAGACAAGACCCTGAGCCTGGCCCACCAGAAAATGAAACTCCATGGGGGTGGTAGCGGTATCGGCTATTTTTCGGCAGGCCCTTAGAAACTTTGGGTTTAGCTTCATGGTGGTTGCTGCCACAGCGACCTTTATTTTTTCGGTAGATTTTTTGATTTCCGGGTATTCGGCCTGCGAGGAGGCGGACGGGCGATAGGGCTGGCCATCCTTCGGGAGTCGAAGCAAGGCCTCCGAGAAGCACTTTGGATCGCCTACAAAATCATCTTCAACGCTAATCAGGTCTATCTTGTCGGAGCGTGTTGTCGCGGGGTGGCCAAGCGCAGCGATTTGCAATGGCGCGACCCGTAGATTACACATGAACATGGTAATCGGGAACATGCCCACACTTGGCATGTAGAAAACGGCTGGGCTGTGCTTATCAGCCGTTTCGATAATCATGCGAAGGGCAGAGAAAAAGTCGGCGCCTCTGGAGATCGGAACAAATTCGTCAAAAACGTCTCTGCCAAGCTCATCAACAGTATTTTCATATCCCATACCGATTGTGTGAAATGACTCACGCGCACCCTCGAGTGTGAGCGAATGTGTGCGGTAAATAGAGTGCCCGCCCGTAAACCATTCCATTAAAACCAGCATGACAGGTTTTTTCTTCTTGGGATGCCGATGACCGCGGGCTGCCGTAAGGGACTCTTGCGGGCGATCTTTGATGTTCAGGGAATCGAGTTTTCTGCGAATCAGTACATTAATTGCTGCTTTTATCTCGTGCCGCTGTGGTAAATCGGCATAGCTACAGTGCATGTAGACATCGTGCAGAATTCCCAGGGGCAAGGTGTCGAGGCTTGGCACCTCGGGCAACCGCTCAGGCAGCCACTTTAGTAGCAGTTCGCGTTTTGAATGAGCAGCGGGGGTTCCTAAAAACCGGGGGGACATCAGCGTGAGAAACAATGATGCGGCGATGATTTTGTTGTGATTCCACACTGATGCGAGATCCAGGGGAATTTCCGACTCGGGCGAGTAGAGCAGACAAAACTTGAAATAATTTTGCGGCGCTACGAGAAAGGATTTCGGTGCCTCACCCTCGATAGCCGGTCCCTCCATATTCAGAGAGCGAATGACATGGTCTGCATTTCGGTAGGGGCCGGCTGCGAAGATGGTGGAGATCCATCGGTGGTAGGGCATCAGCAGTAAAAAACCTGGCTCCGAGATGCTGAAATTCGGGTCGGCGAAGAGCGTTGAGATGGCGCCCGCCATACGGGAGAGCACGTGCTGGTCGATATCGGCCGGATTGACGCCAGCCAGCGGCTTGACCTGAAAGTTAGCACCAAGCCTGCCGTATTGCTTATCCAGAAGGCCAAGTAGCCGAACCAGCTCTCTGGCGGCTGGCTCATGCTGGCGTGAGTAGCAGAGGTACTCAAACTTTTCTAGGGAGAATTTTTGTTCTGGCTGATCTGGCATGGTGGAATAGGGGCTTTGAGCGCTTGGCTAGCCTTGAATTTAGCTGGAAGGATTGGCTTCGGTTCGTCTTGACGAGATTATAAAGGGGGCTGCCGTTAAACTTCGAGGCTAAGACAAAGAAATAACCTTTCAACGATGTCAACAGGCCAATCTGCTAACCCCGAGCCCATTAGCACTCTCACTATGGGCTATGCCGACGGTGAGGGCTGCATCGGGGTGAGGGCGGTACTGGCACCCCCCAGGGAGGCCCAGATCTGGCTTACCCGTTCACTCACACTAAGAATCGTTAAAGGAGTCTCGGAACTCATCGTTAAAACCCCTGCGGCAAGCAGCCAGTATCTTCTCCCCGAGTTGGCAGGCACCATTCAGAAAGCCAAACTCGCAGCTGACTATCAGCAGGCGAAGGCCAATCCGTCTGACCGTGAGGCTCCTCCGCCGCCAGAGTCTGGGCGCGTTAAGCAGGCAAAAGGGGGCCTTTGCTCCAGTGTCGATATCCGCCCTGGGAAAGACGCTAATCATCCTTGGGTATTTATTTGGAAGGTTCCGGGGGTTGCAACCGGCTACGTGTTGTCGCTGCCAAGGCAGTCGGTATTGCGGCTAATTGCTGGCCTGATCAAACAGGCCGAAGTTGCCGGCTGGAACTTTGCGGCTGAGATCGAACAGGAACTGGGCGTGGGACAGGGGAGCTGAACAATGAGGTCGGTTTTTGTGCGTCCGCGGGGAGGTTTCAATGACAGTCTCTGTGAGATCGTGAAGTGTATGCTCTATGCGATCAAGTACTCACGAAGACTAATTATTGACACCTCGAAATCAAGCTTGCATGACGACCTTGGGAGGTACTTCGATACGAGGTCTGGAATCGAAAATGTTGACTTTTTCGTGTTAGGTAAGCGCCGGTTTAAGGCAGAAAGTATTTTCCCCCCAGAATTAGCCGCTAGCTTTCCAAATTATGCAGTAGTCTATGATCGGGTGACCTCGCAGTGCAGGCATGCCGACACAGGCGTATCGATTTCTTTTGACTTTTATAAAGACTACGAGCAGGAATTGCTTGTTCATGAACAGCATCGTTTAGGAAAGATGGCCTCACCAATTTTCTTCAACTTTTTCTGGTTTAAAGATGAAATTTTGAAGGAAATTAATCGCAGGCTTCAAAAAGTGCCTTCGAGCTATGCATCTGTTCATATTCGGAATACTGACTACACCACCGACTACAAAGCATTCCTTGATGCCGTTCTAAAGCAAGCAAAAGCGCCTGTTTTGATTTGCTCCGATAGTCGCGAAGTTTTGGATTACGCGCGTGAAAAATTTGCTGGCAAAACTTTTATTCTTTCAAATTTTTCAAATGATGGGAATGTCCCGCTTCATTGGAATCCGGTACCGAATCAATTTGAGTTAAACCTACAGATGCTGATCGATCTTGTTGGCATGGCCAAGTCTGAGTTTATCCACTTTAGAAACGTGAATGAGGTGTCACACGCCTCAGGTTTTTCACTGCTGGCTAAGGCACTCTCCGAATCAAAACGCTTTCGTGAGCTCATTGGCTAGGAGTATTGGTTATTCGCTGATATCCCGTAAAAACTGCCATCGATGTGCGTTAGCATTCCGTTTTGGCTTTCGTGCTGCTTTCTAAAACAGCACCCAAAATCGCGTTGGGCCGGTAGGTCGTCAGCCCCTTTAGGCCCGACTTCCAGGCCCGGAAATAAAGATCTTCGAAATTCTGATAAGGGTAGTTGCCCGGCACGTTGACGGTTTTTGAGATCGCCGAGTCTATGAAGGGCTGCACGGCTCTCATCATGGCCACGTGATCAGAGGCGCTCATGCCTAACGCTGAGACAAAACTCTCGGGCAGTTGGTGGGCATGACCGCCAAGCAGATGAAACACGCGCCAGGCATGGTCCTCCACCATGTATTCCTTGGTCGCACCGTCAGACTCACGTTTCTTGCGAAGATATGACCATGAGAATGCGGGTTCAATTCCATTCGAAGCGTTATCGGCAAAAGCCAAACTAACCGTGCCTGCAGGCGCGATCGAGAGCAGGTGGCTATTGCGAATGCCATGCCTGCGAATTTGATCTTTCAGTGCTGCAGACAGACGGCTTGCAAAGGTGCCTGCTGCCAAAAATCCTTCAGCATTAAATTTAGGAAACGCGCCTTTTTCTTTTGCTAGTTCAGTCGAAGCTTCATAGGCCGCGTTGCGCATGCGCTTTGCAATTTCAGCAGCGACGACCCTTCCGTCGCGCCGATCGTAACGCAGGCCCAGCATAGTCAGTGTATTGCCTAAGCCTGTGAACCCCACGCCAATGCGACGTTTCGTCATAGCTTCTTCCCGCTGCCGCGGCAAGGGCCACGGGGTAAGGTCAAGAACATTGTCAAGCGCACGCACCTGTATTTTTACGGCTTGCTCAAACGATAGGTAATCGAACCCGACGGAGCCTTGAAACCCAAATGGGTGACGTACAAATTCGGTCAGGATGATGGGGCCAAGGTCGCAACAGCCGTAGGGTGGAAGGGGCGCTTCACCGCAGGGGTTTGTCGCAGTGATTTTTTCACAGTAACGAAGGTTGTTATCACGGTTGATCTGGTCAAGGAACAATATGCCGGGCTCGGCAAACGCATACGCCGATTGCATAATCGTGTTCCACAATTCACGCGCCGCAAGGGTTTGGTAAATCCACAGGCCGTCTTCACGCTGGCGCACGCCTTTATTGACCATTGACACAGCAGGCGCTGATTTGTGCACAAGATCCCACTGCTGGCCTTGCTCGACGGCTTGCATAAAGAGATCAGTCACAGCTACCGAAACATTGAAGTTACTCCAGTGGTCAGGAGTGCGTTTGGCAGTAACAAACTCCAGAATGTCAGGGTGGTCAACTCCTAGTACTCCCATCTGCGCGCAGCGACGCGATGTCGCAGGCTTTATAGCGCTACAGGTCTGATCAAACCGAGTAATGGCAGCGCACGGGCCAAGGGTGGTGGGCGATGTCGCCGCCGCGTCTTTGGGTTGAACCCTTGAGAAATCGTAGCCTACGCCACCCCCTCGGCGCATGGTCTCTTTTGCCTCCTGCAACGCTATCTCAAGGCCCGGGAATCCCTCCTCATCAAAACCTCCCGTACAGTTGCCCACGGGTTGCACAAAGCAGTTGATTAGGGTTGCCGCAGTATCGGTGCCTGCTGCGCTCAGGATGCGGCCCGCGCCAATAGCGCCACGGTGCATATTTTCTAAAAATAGCGCTTCCCATTCTTCTCGATGATTTGCTTTTTCAACGGAGGCCAGTGCCCTTGCGACTCGGGCAAACACCTGGTCTGCTGTGTGCTCACCAGCTCTTAGGTATCTCTCTCGCAGCACGTCAAGGCAGATTTGTTGGGGCGCCAAGGCCATGCCGGTCGTGTGCAGTTCGTCTCGCTTCATGGTGGGGTGGGTGCTTTATGTAACGCGGGAATCTGGCGCATTGCAGCACATGGTGCGTTGTTTTTGCAGTTATCCTATGCACAACACACACAGGAATACGCCATGCGTTTCAGGAGTTTTTTGGCAGGATTGATAGCGGTGCTTATATGCGGCGCAGCGTTTGCTGAAAGCCCGCGCGAGCAGGCGGATAAGCGCGATGTGAAGCGCCAAGATTTTTTAAAGCGCCTGCCGCTTGAGTCGCGCTGCAAGGCAGAGGTTGCCGGCGGGGTGCTAAAGCCACCGGGCTCTGAGAAGTGGGTTGCAGGGTCATTCGAGGTCGAGCCGCAAGATGATTTCCGGGTTCGTATTTCAAAGATAGAACAGCTGCCCATACAAGAGCGAGCCACTTGCGAAGCGCAAGCAAGGCTGATTGAGTACGACGATGTTAAGCGTTCCCGGGAATTTGAAGATGGGCACTTGTTGTGTATGGAGCGCGTCTACAACGATAAGGGCCGCCTGCCGCAGTTAACCGCTTGCCGATTGAGCACCTTGCTGACTCAGCCACTGCATTTGCGATGCCGCAATTTGGATCCAATCCTCGACCCCGATGGCATGTTTGTAGCCCCCAATCTACTGACTGTGGTGACACTACCTCAGGCGGCCATGACGAAGGGCACCTGCCAGGCTGCTGATCGGTCCTAGTTTGTCATGCGAGCCCGCTGCGGGTGGGCGTGGGGCTCGCCACGGGCCTACGGCTGCCTAAGGCCCTCGCGATGATGTCGCACTTTTAAACCCCTGCGGCACCGGCACGGTCTCGCGCTTTTCATAGTCAAAAAACACAACACCTGTCTTGCCACGGGCCACCTCACGGCCGGAGGTTTTCTCAGTAATTCGGTAGACCAGGTCACACCCGACACGGGAAAAATCCCGCAGGTTGTACTCCACCACCAGCACTTCGCCGTGAAAGGCTTCGGATTTATATTGAATCGCGGCATCAGCCACGATAATGCCAGCGCCTTCAATATCGCCCTCTGAAAAACCCAGCGATTTGAAAAATCGCATGCGGGCTTCCGACACGATATCAATCACAGCGCCGTTATCTAAATGATTGCCGTAATTGATGTGGCCAAGCAGCACTGGCACCTCGGTGCTGAAAATAAAATGGTCTGGAAGCTCAATCTTGATTCTGGCCATAAGGCATGATCAATCTTTTTGAGTGCGCGATCGTTGTCTTTGGTAAATAATCAGCCGCCCAAAAGCCAGCGTAGCGGCGCAAGCACCACATCAATGGCGCCATAGGTGAGGTTCATCAGCGGCCGCATCCACAGGTTGGTAATAATGCCTGCAACCAACAACGCCAGCACAATGAAAAAGCCGTAGGGCTCGATTTGCGCAACGGCATTGGCTTGGCGCCAGGGCAGCAGGCCCACCAGAATTCTGCCGCCATCCATGGGCGGCAGTGGAAACAGGTTAAAAACGAACATCACCACATTGACCAAAATGCCCGCCTTACACATGGAGACCCAGAAGGTTTCAGTAATGCCCGCGCTGGTGATCAGATAAAACGCAACGGCCCAGCCCAGGGCCTGGGCGAGGTTTGAAGCAGGGCCTGCAAGCGCCACCCAGACCATGTCTTTTTTCGGGTTGCGAAGACTTCCAAAATCAACGGGCACGGGCTTGGCATAGCCAAACAAAAATGCGCCTGCTGTTGCGAAGTAAAGTCCCAGAGGAACGAGGATGGTGCCAATCGGATCAATATGCTTGATGGGGTTTAAGGTAATGCGGCCCATGACATAGGCGGTGTTATCGCCAAAGTATCGGGCCGCATAGCCATGGGCTGCCTCGTGCACGGTAATGGCAAAAAGCACCGGAATTGCATACACCGTTACTGTTTGAATGATCTGTGCAAAGTCCATGGCCTGCGCTTATTTCTTCTTTGGGCGAAAGGCCTTGCAGACTTCTTCGTTCGTGAAAAGGCTTGGGCCCCCAATAAGTTCAATGCCATAGGGAATTGCCGCAAAAATGCCGTGCACGACCACTTCACCGCTTTCATTGCGCACACCACCGAGTGTCTCTGCAATTGACTTCGGCTGGCCGGGAAGGTTCACGATCATGGCCTTGCCACGAATCACCCCCACTTGTCGCGACAAAATCGCAGTGGGCACATAGTGCAGGCTGATCTGCCGCATCTGCTCCCCAAAGCCCGGAAGCTCTTTATCAGCCACGGCCATCGTGGCCTCGGGCGTTACGTCTCTGGCGGCAGGGCCGGTGCCGCCAGTTGTGAAAACCAGGTCGCAAAACTCTTTATCGACAAGCTCAACTAAGGTTGCAGAGATGATTTCCTTTTCATCAGGAATGAGCCGCTCGATGGCCTGCCATGGGCTGCAAAGTGCTTTGCCAAGCCAGTCCTTTAGGCCTGGAAGCCCGAGGTCTTGATAGACCCCTTGGCTCGCGCGGTCACTGATGGAAACAAGCCCGATGCGGGCGCTCTTTTGTGTCATGCCGGTATTATTGCCGCTATGAAGCAATCAAGCCAAACAAAGTCCTCGCCGCTCGTCTACACGCCCGATGCGCTTCGTGCGCTTTCACTAAAGATCTTGCAAATGGCCAGAGATCTTGGGGCCACCGATGCCTCGGCCGAGGTGTCGGAGAGTAGCGGTTTATCGGTCACAGTGCGAAAGCAAGACATTGAAACCCTGGAGAGCACGCGCGATCGCGCAGCCTCAGTCACGGTGTACAGCGGCCTTAGGAGAGGCCATGCCACCACCTCTGATTTTTCGGATCAGGCGCTAAAAGATGCGGTGGCCAAGGCCTTGGATATCGCGAAGTACACGGCCGAAGACACCTGTGCAGGCCTGCCAGAAGAGCACCTGATTGCGAAGAAACCTCCACGTTTGAATTTGTATTTTCCATGGGAGATCTCTGCTCAAGAGGCTGTAAAACTTGTGTTGGCTGCCGAAAAAGCAGCCCTGCAAACCAGTCCCGCCATTCGTAATTCAGAAGGCGCTTCTTTGTCGGCGAGCCACGGCCAGTTTTTTTCAGCCAACACCCGTGGATTTGAGGGGGGCTATCCGTATTCCCGTCATTGGCTTTCGGTGGCGCCGATTGCCCAGTTGGGCGAATCCATGCAGCGCGACGACTGGTACACCTCAGATCGCGACCCCACGAAACTTGCCGACCCACAGAGTGTGGGCCGCTATGCCGCCCAGCGGGCTTTGGCTAGGCTTAACGCGCGCAAGCTCAAAACCCAGAAAGTGCCTGTGTTGTTCGAGGCGCCGCTTGCAAGCGGCATCTTGGGTGCATTTGTTCAGGCCGTGAGTGGCTCTGCGCTTTATCGCAAGAGCAGTTTTTTGCTGGATAGCCTGGGCAAAGAGGTTTTCCCGAAACACATTCAAATTCAAGAAGATCCGCTCATTGATGGCGCAATGGGCAGCACGCCTTTTGATGATGAAGGCGTGCGTGTGCAGGCGCGTGATGTGGTGCGCAATGGCGTGGTCAAGGGATATTTCTTGTCGTGCTACACCGCCAGAAAACTTGGCATGGAGTCCACCGGCAATGCCGGCGGCTCGCACAATCTTGTCATGCGCAGCACATTGACGAGTCCTAACGATGATCTGATGGCCATGGTGCGCAAGATGCACCGCGGCCTGTTGCTCACCGAAGTCATGGGCCAGGGCGTGAACTATGTCACGGGCGATTATTCCCGCGGCGCCTTTGGCTATTGGGTGGAAAACGGCGAGATTGCTTACCCGGTAGAAGAGATCACGATTGCTGCCAACATGAGAGACATGTTTGCAGGCATTGTGGGAATTGGAAGCGATGTGTTGTGCCGTGGCACGAAAACCATTGGCTCGGTACTCGTTAACGAAATGACAATTGCCGGAGATTAAATCTCTGGGGCCTCTTCAAGCCGCTGAGGCCCGAGCCGCACGGCCTTGATCACACCGGGAACGCGACGAATTCTTCGCAAAATGTTGGCCAGGTGTTGACGCTCGCGCACTTCAATTTTGAGCTGCATCAGCGCCAGGTTCTGGTCTTTTGGCGCTGTATTGGCCTCAATAATGTTCGCCTCGGTTGCAGAAATCGCCGAGGCCACCCGCGCAAGAATGCCCCGTGAGTCTTGGGTCTCAACCACCAGGTTGCAGGTAAACGATCGTTTTAAGTCCTCTGCCCAAATGATTTCGGCCCAGCGCGACGGATCTTTGGAGCGCTGTCTTTTGCCGTGCGCGCAGTTTGCCCGGTGAACCACCAGGCCTGCACCTCCGCGCATCATGCCCATGCAGGAATCGCCGCCGATCGGATTACAGCAGCTTGCGTATTGCACGGTGGAGCCTTCCGACCCATCAACGGTGATCGACTCGATGCGTGCAGCAAAATGCGATTGGGAGACCGCCAAGGTGCTTTGCGCCAAGGGCGAGAGTTTCTTGACGCCCTCGGGCTGTGGCACCAAGCGGAGCGCGGCAACGTTGGCAAGGGTGAGCCCAAGGCCAATGTCTTCATACAGAGAAAGCTTGTCAGTAGCGGTATTTTCGGCAAGAAACTGCGCCCACTCCAGGGCCGGGTCATCAAGCCCGCTTACACCCAGCCCCCTGAGCGCTTGCTCCAAAAGCCGCTGCCCAAACTCAATGGCCTCTTCACGGGTTGTGGTTTTCAGCCGATGGCGAATCTCGGCACGCGCCTTGGCCGTGCGCACAAAGCTTAGCCAAGAGGGGTGGGGGTTGGCATTGGGATCAGTTGTGATCTCTACGACATCGCCATTGCGAAGCGACGTATCCAATCCCGCAGGTGCTTGATTGATCATAGCTGAAGCGCAGTGATTGCCAATGTCGGTGTGTACGTTGTAGGCAAAGTCAATCGGTGTTGCGCCACGCGGCAGCTCTTTAATCGTGCCCTTGGGCGTAAACACGTAGACCACATCGGGAAAGAGATCAATCTTGACGCTGTCTAAGAACTCAGAAGGATCCCTGGTTTGCGACTGGGCTTGCACGAGCGATTGCATCCACTCATGGGCTTTCGCTTGAAGCGGCGAGATTTCTGCCTCTGTCGCTTCCTTGTAGAGCCAGTGCGCCGCAACACCTACTTCTGAGACGTGATGCATTTCTTCGGTGCGAATCTGAAACTCAACGGGTGTGCCATAAGGCCCCAGCACCGTGGTGTGCAGCGATTGATAGCCGTTGGATTTCGGCAAGGCAATGTAATCTTTGAATTTTCCGGGCAGGGGCTTGTAGCGGGCATGCAAGGCGCCAAGCGCCAGATAGCAGTCGGGAATATCTTTCACCAGAATTCGAAAGCCGTAGACATCGAGCACTTCGGCAAAGCTCAGCTTTTTCTCGATCATCTTGTTATAGGTCGACCACAAGGTTTTCTCTCGGCCTTCAATCTGCGCTTTGATGCCAAACTTGGGCAGCTGCGATTCAATGGCGTCTTGCAGCCGGCCTACTACTTCACGTCGATTGCCCCGAGCCGAGAGCAGCGCCTTGGCGAGCACCATGTAGCGCCGTGGGTACAAGCCTGCAAAGCAGAGGTCTTGCAGCTCACGAAACACAGTGTTTAAGCCAAGCCGATGGGCAATCGGCGCATAGATTTCAAGGGTCTCTTTGGCGATACGCCTTTGTTTTTCTGGGCCCATGCCTGTAAGCGTGCGCATGTTGTGCAGCCGGTCTGCGATCTTGATCAGAATGACCCTCACATCGCGGGCCATGGCCAACAGCATCTTGCGAAAGTTTTCCGCCTGCGCTTCATCGCGATTGCGAAACTCGACGGCATCGAGCTTGGTTAAGCCATCGACAAGTTCGGCAACCTGCGGCCCGAATTTTTCCGCAATCTCTTGGGTGGTGGCCTTGGTGTCTTCAACGGTGTCGTGAAGCAAGGCGGCCATCAGGGCCTGCGCGTCTAGCCGCCACTGGGTGCAAAGCTCGGCAACAGCGAGCGGGTGGGAAATGTAAGGCTCGCCCGACTTTCGATACTGGCCTAAGTGGGCCTCGTCGCTGAAGCGATAGGCGGCTTTGAGCCGCTCGCAATCTTCTTTTGATAAGTAAGCCCTGGCAAGATCGATCAGCGGGCCTACTGAGACAGCCCGCAGCGCGGGACTGTTCATTTAGATGGGCACTTTCCTTAGCATTTCGCGGCCCACTTGTTTGGCTGCGATCTCGCGCAAGGCAGTGACCGTGGGTTTGTCACGGCTCTCAATTTTTGGTGATGCGCCTTGTGCAAGTTGGCGTGCGCGATAGGCTGCAGCCAAGGCAAGCTCAAACCGATTGGGGATTTCGCTTAAGCAGTCTTCTACAGTGATTCGGGCCATAAAAATCTCCGGTTAGGTTGATTGAACAAGCCCTGATGCAATCGATTCAAGCGAATGCAAAGCGTGGCTAAACTCTTGATTTATAATAACATAATCAAATTCTTGCGCGTGTGAAATTTCCGCCTGGGCTGCCGCAACCCGGGCTTGAATCACCGCTTCGCTGTCTTGGCCTCTGGCTCTGAGCCTGCGTTCAAGCTCTTCGATGCTTGGCGGCATGATGAAAACGCTTTGCGGCTTGATCGGGCCTTGCTCAAAAATCTGCCGAATCTGCTGCGCGCCTTGCCAATCGATTTCCAGCAAGATATTTCTGTGTTTTGCCAGCTGATCTAAAACCCACTGCTTCGAGGTTCCGTAGAAATTGCCGTGCACCTCGGCCCACTCCAGAAACGCGCCGCTGTCCCGCTGCGCAATAAAGCTCTGGCGGTCGGTAAAGAAATATTCCCGCCCATGAAGCTCGCCGGGGCGAGGCGCTCGGGTGGTGGTGGAGATAGACAAGCTCCAATCGGGATGCTTGGCTAAAAATGCATTGGTCAGGCTCGATTTTCCCGCCCCGGAAGGCGCGGCGATCATGAGGAGTTTGCCAGCGGTCTGCATGAGGAAACTATACCGTCATTGCGGGATCGCCACGGGCCATCGCGATGACCTTACTCTAGGTTCTGCGCCTGTTCGCGAATCTGCTCAATCAAGAGCTTCATCTCGATTGAAATATTGCTCAATTCCGTTGAGGCGGCCTTCGAGCCAAGGGTATTGGCTTCACGATTCATTTCCTGCGCCAGAAAATCCAAGCGCTTGCCCGAGCCCGTCTTGCGGGCCGCCTCGATATGCGAGCGCAGGCGATCAAGCTCCTCGGCAATATCAATACGAAGGCCGAATACGGCCGCTTCTTGGCGAACCCGATCTTCAATCGTTGAGATTTGATCTGGCGAGAGCGCCTGTCCGCTCGCAGTCAATGCAGCCGAGAGCGCCTCCTTGAGTCGGTCTGTGAGTTTGGCCTGTTGCGCCTCAAGCGCTGCGGGCAACAAACGCTGGGCCTGATCGGCGAGCGCAGCAATCTCGCCCAGTTTTACGACAATGGTGGCGACTAACCGTTTGCCCTCATTGGCGCGGCTTTCCGAAAATTGTTTAAGCGCCTGATCAAGAAGTGGGCCAATCTGCGCGACCCATTCCTCTTGGGAAAGCTGCGACTCTTGCGTCACGCCCGGAAGCCTTAACAAATCGTTGACGGAAAACGGCACGATCTCCGGGTGATCGGCGCGAATCTCATGAGCCAGACGCAGCGCCGAAGCTAAGCCAGCCGAATTGATCTTGGTTTGCGAGAGGCTTTGTTCGCTACGGGATAGGGCGAGGCGAAAGTCCACCTTGCCTCGAAGCACCTGTGACTGAACCTTTTCCCGGCACATGGATTCGGCCCATCGGAAATCATCGGGCAGGCGAGGGTTGAATTCGAAAAATCGGCTGTTGACACTTTTGATTTCAACGATCAGCTTGCCAACCGCACAGTCGGCGCTCGCGCTTCCAAAACCAGTCATGCTGCAGTGTTGCATGGGCAATTCCATTGGGTCGGCCAAGTCGCGGTATTGTACGGGGCATTCTGAAAGGAAAACGCACATGTCAAAACCAGATCTCTCGCGGCCCAGTGGCCGCAGCCCAGGCCAGATGCGGGCAGTGAGCCTTGAGCGTCGGTTTACCAAACATGCCGAGGGCTCGGTGCTGGTGTGCTTTGGCGATACAAAAGTGCTGTGCACAGCAAGCGTGGAAGAGCGGGTGCCAGGGTTTATAAAAGGCCAGGGAACTGGCTGGGTCACGGCTGAATATGGAATGCTGCCGAGATCAACCCATACGCGATCTGATCGTGAGGCCGCAAAAGGCAAGCAGGGCGGAAGAACGCTTGAGATTCAGCGATTGATTGGTCGCTCGCTGCGTGCGGTTACTGATCTGCGGGCCTTGGGTGAACGGTCAATCACCATTGATTGCGATGTGCTGCAGGCCGATGGCGGCACGCGCACAGCAAGCATCACGGGCGCATGCGTTGCACTGGCCGATGCTTTGTACGGCCTAAAACGCAATGGCTTGATTGAAGCCAATCCCTTGCGTGAGTCAGTCGCGGCGGTGTCAGTCGGAATCTGGAAGGGCGTGCCCGTGCTGGATCTGGATTATCTGGAAGATTCCGACTGCGACACCGACATGAATGTCGTGATGACAGATTCTGGTGGCATTGTGGAAGTGCAGGGTACAGCCGAGGGCGAGCCGTTTAGCCGAGCACAGTTGGATGAATTGCTGCTGCTTGCCTCACAGGGTATTTCGCAGCTGCATGAGTTTCAGCAGTGCCTAATTCACGACCCCGAGCGGCTTTCGGTGACGGTTGAGTAGAGATGCGTCATTACGAGGCTGCAGGCCGTGGCAGTACGCACTAGTTGACGAAACATGAACCGCTGGATTTTGGCCTCTTCCAACCCGGGAAAACTGAGAGAGTTTCAGCACGCGCTTAAACCCGTGCTGGCCGCGCGCGGCGTGGCACTCGTCAATCAAAGCGAGCTTGGTATTCCAAGTGCGGAAGAACCGCACGAAACATTTGAAGAAAATGCATTGGCCAAAGCCCGGCATGCCAGTGCTGCCAGCGGCTCGCCCGCCTTTGCGGATGACTCGGGCATTAGCGTTGCTGCTTTAAACGGGGCACCCGGCGTGCGCTCGGCGCGGTATTGGCCCGATAACCTGTCTTTGCTGTTGTCTGCTGATATCGAATCTGCAAAAGGTTCAAGGCTTCAATTACTGAAGAGAATTACAGCAGCCAAGCCCGCATTGGAAAAACTCACCACTGATGAAGCGAACCTTCGCTGGCTTTTGTCGGAGCTGCAACACGCAAAACATGCGCAATTCCCCAACGCCGAGCCGCCCGATTCATTTTGGAATTGCGCTTTCCATGCGGCGATTGCTTTTGTGCGATCTGCCAACGACCCAGTACCCGTGATCGTCACGGGTGTGTGGGACGCGCGCATCATCACCGAGCCCAGAGGCGAGGGCGGTTTTGGCTACGACCCGATCTTTTTCGATCGCGAATTAAAAATGACGGCTGCGCAGATGAGCCTCGAGCAAAAGCAGGCGGTAAGCCACCGGGGCAAAGCCTTGAGAAAGCTTCTTGAGGCGGTACGGTAGGTGTTGCGAAAAATATCCGCATGCACGAGATGGTTCGAGCAAAGCAGACATGATTCGGTTTGAACAGTTGCCCGAGCTCTCGCTCTACATTCACTTGCCCTGGTGTATTCGTAAGTGCCCGTATTGCGATTTCAATTCGCATGAATCACGCGGAGATCTGCCGCAGGATCAGTACATCGATGCGCTAATTGCCGATCTTGAGCATAGCGTTCCCATGGTCTGGGGCAGGCCGGTGGTGAGTGTATTTATGGGGGGTGGCACACCGAGTCTGTTTTCCCCGCAGGCAATCGCACGACTACTCTCTGAAATTCGCGCGCGCGTGAAGCTTTTGCCCGGTGCCGAGATCACGCTCGAGGCCAACCCAGGCACCTTTGAAATTGAGCGCTTTGAGGGCTTTGCCAAAGCGGGTGTGAATCGGCTCTCCATCGGTGTGCAGTCATTTGATAATGAAAAGTTGAATGTGCTTGGCCGTGTGCACGATCGTGATCAGGCCCTGCAGGCCGTTGCCCATGCATTGAAAATTTTCCCGCGTGTGAATTTAGATCTGATGTTTGGCCTGCCCTCGCAGTCAGTTGATGCATTAACGCAAGAGCTTGATATCGCCGTCAACACTGGCGTGCAGCATCTGTCGTGCTATCAACTCACCATGGAGCCGGGCACGCGGTTTGCAATCAAGCCACCTTCGGGGCTCCCGAACGATGATTTACTTGCCGACATGCAATCGCTCGTTGTTGAAACACTTGCGCATGCGGGGCTGCAGCGCTACGAGATTTCTGCATTTGCAGCGCCAGGGCAGGAGTGCCAGCACAACTTGAATTACTGGACCTTTGGCGATTATTTGGGCATTGGGGCTGGGGCGCATGGGAAGATTTCTTTTGCGGACCGCATTGTGAGGACCCAGAAGATGAAGAACCCTGGGGCGTATATGGAGTGGATCGCCACGGGGGCTTTGCCATGTGGCCCCCCGGGGGTGGCGGCCATAGAGCCCCAGGGCCTCCCGTTCGAATTCATGCTCAATGCGCTGAGGCTGATTCAAGGCGTGCCCGTTTCCCGTTGGCGCCAGACCACGGGCATGGCGATTGCCGATCACCCCTTCTTGCTTGATCGCATCGGGCAGGCGCAGGCCAGCGGCCTTTTAGAGCGCCTCCCAGGCCGCCTTCAGGCTACCCCGCGGGGTCTTGAGCTACTTAACGACCTCCAGGCTATCTTCCTCTGAGGGTGTCAGGCACCTCGCCTCGGTGTCTGACACCTTGTCCTATCTTGGTGCAAAAACCAAATAATTTTCCTATTTGCACCAAGATAATTAAATTTATGCACTATAGTTGTGCGTAAAGCGCCATAGAAGCGCATAAATCCGCCACAAGCCCTTGATTTTCCACCCTAGCAATTCAGGCATGGTTTTCGCTTCTTTTTCCGCGGGTTTACTTTTTGAACAACTACCTTAAGGAGAACTTCGGATGCCCACCCCACAAGACGTAATGAAAATGGTGACCGATAACGATGTCAAGTTCGTTGACTTTCGCTTCACCGACACCCGCGGCAAAGAGCAGCACGTCTCGGTGCCTATCAGCCATTTCAACGAAGACAAATTCGAATCCGGCCACGCCTTTGATGGCTCCTCGATTGCGGGCTGGAAGGGCATTGAAGCCTCTGACATGTTGCTCATGCCTGATGCCAACACCGCAGTGCTCGACCCCTTCCGTGAAGAGTCGACCTTGAACCTTACCTGCGATGTTATCGAGCCCTCCGATGGCAAAGGCTACGATCGCGACCCGCGCTCCATTGCGAAGCGCGCAGAAGCCTATTTGAAATCATCCGGCGTGGGCGACACTGCCTACTTTGGCCCCGAGCCCGAGTTCTTCATTTTTGATGGCGTCACCTGGAGCGTGGATATGTCCGGCTGTGGCGTGAAGATCAAGTCGGAAGAGGCGAGCTGGTCTACTGGCATTGATTACGATGGCGGCAACCTTGGCCACCGTCCTGCTGTAAAAGGCGGCTACTTCCCCGTGCCTCCAATTGATTCTTTCCAAGATATTCGCTCTGAGATGTGTTTGATTCTCGAGCAAATGGGCGTGCCTGTAGAAGTGCATCACCACGAAGTGGCCGGTGCAGGCCAGTGCGAAATCGGCACCAAGTTTTCAACGCTCACGCAGCGTGCTGATTGGACCCAGATTCTTAAATACGTTGTGCAAAACGTTGCCGCAAGCTACGGCAAAACCGCAACCTTCATGCCCAAGCCCGTGGTGGGCGATAACGGCTCTGGCATGCACTGCCACCAGTCGGTTTGGAAAGATGGCCAGAACCTGTTTGCAGGCAATGGCTATTCGGGCCTTTCCGACTTTGCGCTCTACTACATCGGCGGCATCATCAAGCACGCCCGTGCGCTCAACGCCATCACCAACCCTGGCACCAATAGCTACAAGCGTTTGGTTCCTGGCTTTGAGGCGCCTGTGAAGCTGGCCTATTCCGCGCGCAATCGCTCTGCATCGATTCGTATCCCTTATGTGAGTAACCCCAAGGGCCGCCGGATTGAGGTGCGCTTCCCCGATCCAACGGCAAACCCCTATCTCGCCTTTGCAGCAATGCTCATGGCAGGCTTAGACGGCGTGCAAAACAAGATTCATCCGGGTGATGCTGCTGACAAGAACCTGTATGACCTGCCGCCCGAAGAGGAAAAAGCGATCCCAACCGTTTGCTCCTCGCTGGACATGGCGCTGGAGTGCCTCGATAAGGACCGTGAGTTCCTGACCCGTGGCGGTGTGTTTAGCAACGAGATGATCGATGCTTATATCGCACTGAAGATGGAAGAGGTCACGCGTTTCCGCATGACCACCCATCCGGTTGAGTTCGACATGTACTACTCGCTGTGACACGGCACGACCTTCGCAGCTTCGATCTGCTGGCCACTGGGGTGGTGGTCTTGGATCCGGAGCTGCGGGTCGTGTTTTGTAACCAGGCTGCAGAGCTAATCATTGGGCTTTCGAGCAAGCAGCTCGAAGGCCAGCGCCTTACAGAGCTGCTAAAAGACAGTGATCAGCTTGAAGAGATTTTGCAGCAGGCCTTGGCCCATGAGTTCGATGTGAAGCGGTCTCACCTGTTATGGAACTTCCCCATGAAGGGTATTGTGGAACTTGAGACAACCGTGGCAACCCACCGAGAGTATGACGCCAGTGTAGTCTGCCTCGAGCTGCGCGAGATTGATCAGCAGCGCCGTCAAGATCGGGAAGAACGACAGGCCGATCTAACCCAGGCGAACAAAGAACTGCTGCGAAACCTCGCCCATGAAGTGAAAAATCCGCTCGGCGGTGTGCGGGGCGCTGCCCAGCTTTTAGATCAGGAGCTGCCCAGCGACGATCTGCGTGAATATACCCAAGTCATCATCAAGGAAGCGGATCGCTTACAGGGCTTGGTTGATCAGATGCTTGCGCCGCATCGCAAGCCCAAGGCCAGTGAGGCGGTCAATATTCACGAGGTCTGCGAGCGTGTGCGAAGCCTCATGCTTGCGGAGTTTCCTTCCGGGCTTTCGATTCGAAGGGATTACGACATCAGCCTGCCGCCCTTGCGTGGCGATCGCGAGCAATTGATTCAGGTGGTGCTTAATGTGGTGAGGAATGCCGCCCAGGCCTTAGAGGGCAAGGGGGAAATTGTTTTGCGTTCGCGGGTAGTCCGTCAGGTCACGATCGCAAAGCGCAGACACAAGCTGGCATTAGATTTGCATGTCATTGATAACGGCCCCGGAATACCAGAGGAAATTCGTGATCGCGTGTTTTACCCCCTGGTTACCGGGCATCAACAAGGCCACGGCCTTGGGCTTACGCTAGCGCAGTCGTTTGTGCATCAGCATGGCGGAGTCATTGATGTGGAAAGCCGCCCCGGGATGACGGATTTTTTAATTCGCATACCCATTGATTTGAAATGGAGCGTGCAATGAAGCCCGTATGGATTGTGGATGATGACCAGTCAATTCGCTGGGTGCTTGAAAAGGCACTGAGCAAACAGCAAATGCCTTGCCGCGTGTTTGAAGATGCAGTGCAGGTCATGGATGCCCTTGAGCACGATGTGCCGCAGGTGCTGGTCTCTGACATTCGCATGCCGGGTGAAAGTGGCCTAGAGCTGCTCGAGCGCGTCAAGCACCGTTGCCCGCAGGTGCCCGTCATTGTCATGACGGCGTATTCCGATCTCGACAGCGCCGTATCCGCTTTTCAGGGCGGCGCCTTTGAATATATTCCCAAGCCCTTTGATGTGGATGCGGCAGTTGCATTGATCAAGCGTGCTGTTGAAGAGAGTGCGAGCGGCGCGGCGCTAAAAGACCCTGAGGTCAAGGCCTTGCCAGAGCTTCTGGGCGGCGCTCCCTCCATGCAAGAGGTGTTTCGGGCCATTGGCCGGCTGAGCCAATCGAGTGCAACGGTGCTTATTACCGGTGAATCGGGCACCGGCAAGGAGCTTATTGCCAATGCACTGCATCGTCATAGCCCCAGAGCCGGAATGCCTTTTGTGGCGCTCAATACCGCTGCAATTCCACGTGATCTTTTAGAGTCGGAATTGTTTGGCCATGAGCGCGGCTCGTTTACCGGTGCACAGTCGACGCGCCGAGGCCGTTTTGAGCAGGCCGAAGGCGGCACGCTTTTTTTAGATGAAATTGGCGACATGCCGCTGGATCTGCAAACGCGTCTGCTGCGTGTGCTCTCCGATGGCCATTATTATCGCGTGGGCGGGCATCAGCCATTAAAGGCCAATGTCCGTGTAATCGCAGCAACCCATCAAGATCTCGAAGCGCGCGTTCGTGCAGGGCAGTTTCGTGAAGATTTGTTTCACAGGCTCAATGTCATTCGCATTAAGCTGCCCCCGCTGCGTGATCGCCAGGAAGACATCCCGCTGCTTATCAAACATTTCTTGCAAAAAAGCGCGCGCGATCTGCAGGTAGAGCCAAAACAGGTCTCGCCTGCTGCCATGCAGGTTCTGGTGGGCCTACCATTTCCAGGCAATGTGCGGCAGCTTGAAAATCTCTGCCACTGGATGACGGTGATGGCGCCAAGCCAGGTGATACAGGTTGAAGATCTGCCCTCAGAACTCAGACAAAACTCAGAGGGTGCCTTAAGTATTGTCGCTGCGAATGCAGCAGAGCCTGCGTATGCCGGCCGATTGGAGAGCTTTGAGATGAAAGGCTCATGGCAGGCTTTGCTGCGTGAGGAGGTTGCCCAGTCGTTGATGTCAAATTCCCCTGTCACAAGCAGGGGAAGAATGGATGAGTGGTCTCGCCAGTTTGAGGCTGCCGTGCTGGGCATGGCGTTAAAACACACGCGTGGCAGGCGTATGGAGGCGGCACAGCTTTTGGGAATTGGCCGAAACACAATGACCCGAAAAATTGCGGATTTAAATCTGGAGGGTGACAGGCCATAGGTTTTTGATTATCCTCAGTCCCTATAGACGAATCGAGGCGCGACTCCGGGGAGGGATCAAGCGTATGAGAAATTCGCAATCGGGCCTGAGCAGCTCAAGCCCAATTTCAATCGCATCACTCACATCAAGCTGTGCCGACTGCTCCATGCACGAGCTGTGTCTGCCCGCAACCATCTCAAACGAAGAGCTCGATCGGCTCGAGCTCATCATGTCCAAGCGCACCCGCATTGAACGGGGAGAAGATCTTTACCGCGCCGGTGATGTGTTTGCCAGCCTGTATGCCGTGCGCTTAGGCCACTTCAAAACGGTCTATTCAGAAGGCCCCACCACAAAGCAGATCACAGGCTTTCAGATGTCGGGCGAGATTTTAGGCATGGAGGGCATCGGCCAGACCCGCCACAAGTGCAGCGCCATTGCCTTGGAAGACAGCGAGGTCTGTGAAATTCCCTACTCACGGCTGGAAACGCTTTTAACGGAGATACCAAGTCTGCAGGCGCATTTTCACCGCATGATGAGCCGCGAAATTGAGCGCGAGCATCAGGTGATGCTGCTCTTGGGCTCCATGAGCGCCGATCAGCGCGTGGCGGCGTTTTTACTGAATCTGTCAAAGCGTTACGAGGTGCGTGGTTTTTCGCCCAGCCACTTTGTATTGCGCATGACGCGCGAAGACATTGGCAATTATCTGGGGCTCACCATTGAGAGTGTGAGCCGCGTGTTTAGCCGATTTAAAAAGAACGACTGGATTGAAGGCTCGCCGCGCGATGTGAAGCTTCTGGATAAGGGTGCGCTAAAGGAGCTCTGCGCGGGCTGATTGCCACGCCCCATCGGGGCTCGCGATGACGGTTTCTAGAGTGAATATGGTGAGCGGCGCTCAATGGGCTGCGA
The DNA here is from genome assembly GCA_964582195.1 of uncultured Burkholderiaceae bacterium. GTDB lineage: Bacteria > Pseudomonadota > Gammaproteobacteria > Burkholderiales > Burkholderiaceae_A > Lacustribacter. Next base: position 498,475 of record CAZOQN010000002.1, read on the forward strand.
TTGCGCAGGCCGCATCAGCGACCAGGTCATAAAGCTCGAAATCGCGCAAAACACAAAGCACACTGCAAACCCGATGGCATAAGCAGCAAGCCGGTCGATTTCAAGCGCAAGGCCATCGACCATCAGATCGGCTGGGTCAAACATCGAAAAGAACAAGGCGTTTAATCCCGCGGCAGCAAGAAATGCTGGCCATAGCACCACCATGGCCGTTTTGGCTTTTCCCGAGGGAATATGCACGGGTGGGGGCGGGGCGTAAGGGTCTCTTGCCATGAATTGCTCCCGGTGATTTTTATTCGATGGTCCAGGTGGCCCGCACGCGCCACTGTGAATTTTCATCCTCGATCATCACATACCAGCGGCCCGAGGAAATCTCCGGCACCTGCGTGCGGTATACGCCTAGCTGATCAGTCTTTGCCAGCGTTAACAGCACATCACGTTCATTCAATGTAGGGTGGCTTAGCCGCACACGCATGAACTGCGGGCTGGGCACTCCGGGCTTGGCAGTGAAGCGGGCCTCGATTCGCTGGCTGCCATCGCCCTGTGGCAAGACCGATGCGGAAACAGCAATTCCCTGATCGGTGGCGGCCTGGTCTTTCTCAAGCCGCTGGTTGATGGCACGGCCTTCGCGGTAATAGTCATCGGCCACCAGGCTATCGGCATTTTTGATGGCGATCGTTAGCAAGGCAATGCCCAGCGCAATCGAAGTGGCGGGAATGGCAATGATGAACCAGACCCAGCCGTTGCGGTACCAGGGTTCAGAAGAGGCGGGGGTTGTCATGTGCATGATTATCTCGGAATAAAGAAAGCGGCTTTTTCATCCACCCCAATTCCTGGGGTGGTGATCGACTCAATTCGAATGACAATGCGATGTGAGCCCCTCTCAAACGATTCAAGGGCTGCAATGGGCGCTTGCATGCGCACCACATAAAGCTTGGCCGAGGTTGCAGGAACATCGAACTCATCTTCACTGGCAATGGCCAGGCCCGGCAACCCAGAAGCCTTGACCCGATAGGTGTGGGCCTTTTCATCGACGTTGATGAACTGGAACTGATAAGTATTTTCAATCCAGATGCCTTCCACTTCGCGGGCCAAGGCGCCACGGTCGCGCATGATGTCGACTTTCAGCGGCTCGCGCAGGGCCAGGGCGCCGAGTACCAGCGCGCTGATCACCGACAAAATCGCGGTGTAGATGAGCACCCGCGGCCGAAAGATTTGGGCCCACAATGGCCTGGCTGAGAAGTTCTGGGCCAGTGCATTTTGGGTGGAATAGCGAATCAGCCCACGGGAATAGCGCATCTTGTCCATGATCTGATTGCAGGCATCAACACACAGCCCGCAGCCGATGCACTCATATTGAAGGCCTTGTCGGATGTCGATTCCCGTGGGGCAGACATCGACGCAGACACGGCAGTCGATGCAATCGCCTTTGCCTGCTGCCCGGTGGTCCTCTTTTTTCGAGCGCGATCCACGGGGCTCGCCTCTTTGCTCGTCATAAGTCACGATCAAGGTGTCACGGTCAAACATCACGCTTTGAAAGCGTGCGTAAGGGCACATGTATTTGCAGACCTGCTCGCGCATAAAACCTGCTTGCAAAATCGTAAAGCCCGAGTAAAACAAAATCCAAAAGCTTTGCCATGGGCCGAGACTTGCGGCAAGCGTTAAGTCAATAAGCTCGCGAATCGGCGTGAAGTAGCCTGCAAAGGTAAAGCCTGTCCACAGCGCCACAGCAAGCCAAGCGAAATACTTTAGAAAACGTTTTGTTGCGCGCTCACTGGCAGAACCTTTGGCATCCAAGTGCATGCGTTTGGCTCGATCGCCTTCAGTCCATCGCTCAATTTGCATGAAGATTGCGGTGTAGACCGTTTGCGGGCAGACATAGCCGCAAAACAATCGGCCTGCAACGGCGGTGAATAGAAACAGGCTAAAAGCACTAACAACAAGCAGCGCAGTGAGATAGATAAAGTCTTGTGGCCAAAGCACTAGGCCAAAGATGTAGAACTTGCGCTCCACCAGGTTTAACAAAACCGCTGGCCGGGCTTCCCAGCTAAGCCAGGGCAGGCCGTAATAAAGCAGCTGCGTGAGTAACACCATGGCCCAGCGCCAGGTGTTGAATTTTCCCTCAATCGCCCGCGGGTAGAGCTTTTTCGCAGGCGCGTATAAAAGAATCGTTTGTTCTTTGGCGCAGCCCGCGCCTTCTGAGCTCATGCAGACATTAGCTTGTAGCGCTTACTTGGGCTGAGACAGGCTATAGACATAAGCAGAGACGATGTGCGATCGCTCCTCTCCGAGAAAGTCTTTCCATGCGGGCATCACCCCATGGCGGCCGTTATTGATAACACCCGTAATGCCTGCAACCGTGCCGCTAATGAGCCATGTCTTATCCGTGAGGTTTGGGGCACCCAAGGCCTGGTTGCCTTCACCGCCTGCGCCATGACAAGCGGCACAAACGGCAAACATGGGCTTGCCTGCAGCGGCTTTGGCGGCGTCATGCGTGCTGCCCGATAAGCTCAGCACATAGTGGGAGACGTTTTCAACCATCTCGGGGCTGCCAAGGGCTGCGCCCAAGGCTGGCATCACGCCTTGGCGTCCTTCAAGGACACTGACCTTAATCGCTTCGGGGCTGCCGCCCCACTGCCAGTCTTTGTCGGCCAGATTGGGAAAGCCTTTGGCACCGCGGCCATCGGAGCCATGGCATTGTGCGCAGTTATTCAAAAATAAACGCTGCCCAATTCCCATGGCTTCAGGGTTTTTGACCAATTGATCAAAGGGCATGGCAGCCAGCTTGGTGTAGATCGGGCCGTACTGATCCTGGGCGCGCTTCATTTCACGAGCGTGTTGGTCGGTGGAAGACCAGCCCAAGATGCCTGTAGTGCGGCCCAAGCCGGGGTAGAGCACCAGATAAACCACACCGAAAACAATAGTCACGTAAAACAGAATCATCCACCAGCGCGGCAAGGGGTTGTTGTACTCCTGCAGGTTTTCATCCCAGACATGGCCCGTGGTGCCTACATATTGGCCAGGCTTGACCTTGAAGCGAGACAGGCCGTAGAGCAGCACAATGCAAAACGCAATCGACAAGATGGTCAGAACAATGACCCAGAGGTTCCAGAATTCGCTTGTGAAGTCAGCCATAGTGATCTCGCTTCTCTTGTGCCACCGGCTCGTCATCTTGTAATGGAATCATGGCGTGACGGTCCATGGTGGGCTTTTGCTTTTTGCTAAATGCCCAGATCACCAAGGCAATAAATGCAATCACGGCCACAATGGTGAGCAGTGAGTGAAAGTTTGCGATGGACACGGGGCGCTCTCCCTGATTGCCTAAATGGTTTAGCTGCGCTTGTCTTTAAGTGCCAGGCCAAGCGATTGAAGGAAAGCAATCAATGCCTCCATCTCAGTCTTGCCTTTTACATCATCGGCAGCGGTTTTAATTTCTTCATCGGTGTAGGGGTGGCCCAAGGCACGCAGGGCGCTTAATTTTCTGGGCATGATGTCTGCATTGACGATGTTTTTATCCAGCCATGGGTAGGCCGGCATGTTCGACTCCGGCACCACATCGCGCGGGTTGATCAGATGCACGCGGTGCCACTCGTCGCTGTAGCGGCCACCGACACGGTGAAGATCAGGGCCGGTGCGCTTGGAGCCCCACTGAAAAGGCCGGTCGTAAACGAATTCACCGGCAACCGAATAATGGCCATAGCGCTCGGTCTCTGCGCGAAAGGGCCGAATCATTTGCGAGTGGCAGTTGTAGCAGCCCTCACGAATGTAGATGTCGCGGCCTGCGAGCTGCAAGGCAGTGTAGGGCTTTAGGCCCGTGACCGGCTCGGTGGTGGATTTCTGAAAAAAGAGCGGCACGATTTCCACCAGGCCGCCAATGGCGACCGTGATCAAAATCAGCACGATCATCAGCCCCGGGCTTTTTTCAATTTTTTCATGGTTGCCTGACATTTTTTCTCCCTGTGCTCGAGAATCGATTAGGCATGGGCCACTTCGGGGATGCGCGCATCCAAGGGCTTGGGTTGGCGAATGGTCATGAACATGTTCCAGGTCATGATGAGCATGCCGCCTAAGTAAAGCACGCCACCGAGCAAGCGAATCACGTAATAGGGATAGGTGGCTTTCACGCTTTCCACAAAGGAGTAGGTCAGCGACCCATCGGGGTTGACCGAGCGCCACATGAGGCCTTGCATTACACCGGCAATCCACATGGCGGCGATGTAAAACACAATGCCCAGTGTGGCCACCCAGAAGTGAACCTCGATGGCCTTGACGCTATACATCTCGCGCTTGCCCACCAGGCGTGGCAGTAGGAAGTAGATAGCACCCATGGAGATCATGCCCACCCAGCCCAGCGCGCCGGAGTGCACATGGCCTACTGTCCAGTCCGTGTAGTGCGACAGCGCATTGACGGTCTTGATGGACATCATCGGGCCTTCGAAGGTCGACATGCCGTAAAAGGAAATCGAGGTAATCAGGAACTTCAAAATGGGGTCGCTACGAAGCTTGTGCCATGCGCCTGAAAGCGTCATGACACCATTGATCATGCCGCCCCAAGAAGGAGCAAGCAAAATGAGCGAAAACACCATGCCCAACGACTGTGTCCAGTCGGGTAGGGCGGTGAAGTGCAGATGATGAGGGCCTGCCCACATGTAGGTAAAAATCAAGGCCCAGAAATGCACGATGGATAAACGGTACGAATACACTGGGCGCTCAGCCTGCTTGGGCACGAAGTAATACATCATGCCCAGAAAGCCCGCAGTCAGAAAAAAGCCCACCGCGTTATGCCCATACCACCACTGGATCATGGCGTCCTGAACGCCTGCATACGCTGAGTAAGACTTGAACATGCTCACAGGCATAGCGGCGCTGTTCACAATATGCAGTAAAGCTACTGTGAGAATAAAGGCGCCAAAAAACCAGTTGGCCACGTAGATGTGCTGAATCTTGCGCTTAAAGATAGTGCCAAAAAATACGATGGCGAATGACACCCAGACCACGGCAATCAGCAAGTCGATGGGCCACTCAAGCTCGGCGTATTCCTTGCCCGAGGTAATGCCTAATGGCAGGGTGACCGCTGCTAGGACAATAACGAGCTGCCAGCCCCAGAAGGTAAACGCCGCAAGGCCATCGCTAAACAATCGGGCATGGCAGGTACGCTGCACAACATAGTAGGAAGTGGCAAAAAGCGCCGAGCCGCCGAATGCAAAGATGACGGCATTGGTGTGCAGGGGCCGAAGCCTCCCATAGGAGAGAAATGACCAAGACGGGAGAATGTCAGGAAAAGCCAGTTGGGCTGCAATGATCACGCCGACCAGCATTCCTACAACCCCCCAAATGACCGTCATCACAGCGAACTGTTTGACGACCTTGTAGTTGTATTCACCCGACATGGCGACGGACATGGCGCTCCCCTTAAGGTTTTATTTCTTGCGGGAAATTCTATGCCTGCGGGTGTATATAAGGCTTGATCTGTATCAAAGCCTTACTTGCAGATTAAGGGTTTTTGTCCTCTGGAGGTCGATCGTCATCCATCAGGATTCGCTGCGCGGGGCTTTCAGTGTCATCAAACTGGCCGGAGTCGGACATTCGAAAAAAAATCCAAACGGCTAGCGCAATAACGCCGAGGCTGATGACAATTAGAAGGGGTAGAACTTCCATTTATTGGTGACCGCAAGGCGCGAGGCGCTGCAGCGGTTCATTCTTTCAGTCTCTCAATAGTCTTGCTGAATTTAACACCACCAGCATCGAGCTGACCGCCATGCCAATGGAGGCAAGCAGCGGGCTGATGTATCCCAGGGCTGCAAAGGGCACAGCCACCAGGTTATAGCCCAATGCCCAGATAAGGTTTTGGTTGAGGATCTTTTTTGCGCGATCACTGATATGCAAGGCCTGGGTAATACTGCCTAGGCCTGGACGCAGCAAATACACATCGGCCTTTTGCCGTGCAAGCGGTGCGGCACTTTGGACGGCAATGGAGACATCGGCTTGCGCGAGCACGGGCGCATCGTTGTGGCCATCGCCCACCATCAGAACCACTGAATTTTTATTTTGAAGGGCTTGCAAACGCTGCTGTTTCATATCGGGCGTGCACTGGGCTATCGACTGTTGTGGGTTAAGCCCCACCGCAATGGCTAGCCGCTCGACACGCTCACTTTGGTCGCCGCTAAAGCACCACAGCTTTAAGCCGGCGCGCTTGAGCGCGGCGAGCAGCCCAATTGTCTCTGGCCGTGCGCGGTCTTGAATGGAAAAGCCAGCACGCACCACACCGTCAACTGCGAAAAACACTGTTGCCTGTGGGTGCTGATCAATTAAGTGGGCATAAAGCCCTCGGGGGTCGACAAAGCGCCTTGATCCAAGCTGGATTCGCTGGCCTTGCCAGACCCCTGCAATGCCCAGGCCTGCGTGTTGCGTAGCCTCTTGTGTTGCTGGCGCGTCGGGGGCAAGCGCAAGCTCATTAATTTTCTCGCGCCCGCTTTGCGCAATCGCCTTGGCTAGGGGGTGTCTGCTTTCACGGGCAAGGCTTTCAATAGCGGGCCATAGCAGCAGCTCGCCAAAGCTCATCTCCACATCGGAGCGGGAAGGGTCGGTGAGCGTGCCGGTTTTATCAAACACCACATCGGTAATTTTCGAGAGTCGCTCAATGGTTTGAGAGCTTGAGATGGCAATGCCGCGCTCTAAAAGCCTTGCAAGCGCTGCGGCATAGGCGGCAGGCCCGGCCATGGACAATGCGCATGGGCAGGTGACCACCAATACGGCAATGACCGATGCAATCCACTGGTTAGAGGGAATGCCCATTGCGATCGACACACCAATGACGGTCAATGAAATTAACAAAATGCCTGCGGTAAACATTGCACCGACACGATCGGCCCAAGCAACCCAATGCGGGCGATCGGCTGCGGCAGCCTCCGCCAATTGGGAGAGCCGTGAAAGTGTTCCCTCTGCGGTGCGTGTGTCTACGAGAATTTCAATGGCAGGCCCCAAATTAATGGCGCCTTCGGCAATTCGGTCGCCGCGATGAACGCTCACCGGCAATGACTCGCCTGTTAGCCATGAGTTATCAAGCTCGGTGGCGGCAGACTCCAGCGCGCCATCGGCAGGCACCCGATCACCTGAGTTCACCCGAATACGGTCACCAGGCGAAAGGTTCCATGCCGCAACATGGCCAGGGTTTGGTGAGCTGCGATGGGCCAACAAAGGCGGCGCGGTGGTGAGCCTTTCGCGCTGATACGAAGTGCGGGCGCGAATGCGCGCCTCAACCCACCGAGCACCCAAGAGCAAAAACACAAACATTGAAACAGAGTCAAAATAAATCTCGCCGGTATTAGTCCACCAGGCCCACACGCTCGCGATAAAGGCGATCCAGAGCCCGAGGCTTACGGGCACATCCATGCCCAGGCGTTTTTGCTTGAGCATGCGCCAGGCGGATTCAAAAAAGGGCGTTGCGCTGTAGGCCATCACGGGAATGGTGATGAGCAGGCTCGCCGTGCGCATCAGCGAGCGGATGTCATCATCAAGACCGCCGCCTTCCATGTATTCGGGGTAGGCGTACATCATGACTTGGGCTGAGGCAAGCCCTGCGACAAAAAGCCTGCGAGCGCTTTTTCGGTCACTTGCCTTGCGCGAGGCTTCGATTGGCGCAGACCCAATGGGAAGCAGGGCATAGCCGATGGCCGAAACGCGCTTAGCGATCTCGGAAAGAGAGATTACTTGCGGCTGCCAGCGAAGGTTAAGCCTTGCGGTGCTTGAGTTGGCGGTGGCCCGCAAGACCCCAGGCGTTTGGGCCAATAGCTTTTCAATTAGCCATGCACAGGCGCCGCATCGCAGGCCCTCTATGGCAAGCGTTGTGTTTGATTCTTTCGCATCGGCTTGCACATGCTGTTGTGTCCATTGCGGATCTTCTAGAAGCGAGGCCCATGGCGAAAGTGACTGCAGTGTTTCAATATCGAGGGCTTTGCTGGTGCGCTGCTGGTAATAGCTCGTCGCGCCTGCATCCACAATCGCTTTTGAGATTGTCTGGCAGCCGATGCAGCACATGGGCCGCGGCTTGCTATCAATGGTGGTGAGCCAATTTGTGCCTGCAGGAACGGGCTCACCACAATGAAAACAATCGCTCACAAGGCACCTGTTCCAATACAAAACGCATCGAGCCAATCTACCTTGATCAGGCCGGCAATCCGCAGAAATCCCCAAAGGCCAAAGGCGATGATGAGTAGCCCTGCCACTCGGCGCACCGTGATGTTTTGAAGATAGTGGGCAGCCTGGTCAGAGGCCATTGAGGTGATCCACAACGCAGGAATAGTTCCCAAGCCAAAAAAAAGCATCCACAAAGCGCCTTGGCCTGGCCCGCCCGAGACCGAGGCCGTAATCAACATGCTGTAGACCAGGCCACAAGGCAGCCAGCCCCAGATGGCACCGGTGCGCAGTGCGCTGATAATTTGCTTGGTGGCGTTTCGATGTTTTGGGATTTGTGGAACAAGGGTTGCAGTGGCATAAGGCGCCATGAATGTCCAGATCACTTGGCCGATGCGTTCGAGCTGAACAATGCCGCTCCAGAGTCTTGCAACATGCAGGCCCAGGGCAATCAAAATCAAATTCGCAACGATGAATGCGAAATCACGAATGATCGCAAGGGGAGCGGCAGAAAGAAAAAATGCGCCAAATGCACCAGCCAGCGCGCCCATCAACACATAGCTTGCAACGCGGCCAAATTGCCAGCTCGCCAGTTCAATGCCGCGCTGCGTGGGCGTGTTATTAAGATTTTGCCGATTGGTTTGGCCAGCGGCCATGGCCAGCCCCCCGCACATGGCAAGGCAGTGGCCCGTAGACCAAATGCCGATTAAAAACGCGCTGATCGGAAGCGATGACATGCGGGGATTTTATTCGTCTCGGGTCGGCTGAATGGCTAGATCAAAGGTTGGATAGCTGTCGTTGCGCCGCCGATTGATCATTTCGTAATGAAAGAGATCGCACCATGGCTATTGATTTTCCGAATTAATGTATGTATATTAAATCGAGAGTTTACGGAGATCACGTGCAACTCAAAAAAGCGTGAAGAAGCGCTTTTATCGAGGGTGCTTGATTTCGCAAATGCCTACAAGGTGTTCGAAGGATTTCACTTAACGCGTGAGGACACACGCAAAGATTATGGGGAAAGGCGGTTTGTCACCCTTGGGGCCCTTGAGGGTGCCTTGATCGTTTTAGTTTGGACAGATCGATTTCCATCAATACATGTAATTTCAATGCGGAGAGCAAACAAACGTGAGCGGAAAGCCTACCAAGTCATACATCACTAAGCGGGGCGAGGCGCGCGCGCTCGATCAGGAGTGGTTTGACTCTGCTGATGTTTATCAGGGCGAGAAGCTGTTGCGCCGTGGGCGGCCTGTTGGGTCGGGCAATAAAACTCCAATCACCATTCGGCTTGATAAAGAAATAGTCGAGCAATTCAAAGAAACGGGCGCCGGCTGGCAAACGCGCATGAACAATGCGCTGCGCGATTGGCTCAAACGCCATTCGCCAATCAAACTTTAACAATCCACCCAAGCCGGTGCGTGATCCGAGGGCTGTTCTTTTTTGCGCGGCTCTTTGTCAATGCCAGCAGCGATTGCCTGCTTTGCCAACGCCTCAGATAACAATACGTGGTCAATACGCAGGCCGTGGCCGCGGCGAAAGCCGCCCTGGCGGTAATCCCACCAGGAAAAGATTTTGTCTTCTTGCGGGAACAGCCGAAAGCTATCTTTCAAGCCAAGATGGAGCAGTGCTTGGAACGCATTGCGCTCAGGTGTTGAGCACAGCACCTCATCACGCCACCTGTCGGGGTCGTGCACATCACGGTCTTCGGGCGCGATGTTGTAATCGCCGCCGACTGCGACGTATTCGTGGACCTTTAATGTATCGGCCAGATAATTCTTGAAAGCCTCGAGCCAGTGAAGTTTGTAATCGTATTTGTCGGTGCCCACGGCTGCGCCGTTGGGCACATAGGCGCTGATGAAACGTAAGGGGTGGACTGCCACAGGCCCCGAACCCCCGTCATTGCGAGCCGCGACAGCGGCGTGGCAATCGGCGCATGGCTTCAATGTCGCCGCAATAATTCGCACTTGTTCGTCGGTAAACAACGGGTTGTTCACCACGACAGCACTTGGTGCATCAAACAAATCCTTGCGCGCGAGAATTGCAACGCCGTTATACGTGGGCTGGCCTGCAAACACCACGTGATAGCCGGCCGCTTCAATTTCCGCTTTGGGAAATTTCTCGTCAATCAGCTTGGTTTCTTGCAGGCCGAGTACGGCGGGTTTGGTTTGCTCAAGCCACTCGAGCACGTGCGGCAAGCGCACGCGTAGGGAGTTGACATTCCAGGTGACGAGTTTCACAAAAGTCCATTGTGACGCAGCAGCGGCTCAATCTTCGGTTCGCGGCCGCGAAACGCCTTGAACGATTCCATTGCGGGGCGTGAGCCGCCCACCGAGAGCACTTCTTTCCAGAATTTCTCGCCCACATCGGCGTAGTGATCAAGACCCGCCTCTTCAAAGGCAGCATAGGCATCGGCAGAGAGCACTTCGGCCCACTTGTAGCTGTAATAGCCTGCCGCATAGCCACCCGCAAAAATATGCGAGAAGCTTTGTGCAAAGCGATTGAACTCAGGCGGAATCAGCACGGCAATTTTCCTGCGCAGATCCCATAGCAGCGATTCAATTTGTTTGCCAATTGCAGCGTAGTCGGCAGCCGTGCTGCTTGTCGCGCCAGAAGCGTTCGCATCACCAACGGGAACCCCGCCTTTGCCGACCCCACGATGAATCTCCATATCAAACACCGAGAACTCAATTTGGCGCAGCATGAACATGCCGCTTTGGAAGTTTTTTGCTGCAATCATTTTGTCGTAGAGATCACGCGGCAGGGGCTGGCCTGTCTCAATGTGAGAAGTCATGTGGGAGAGGTTTTCCCACTCCCAGCAAAAGTTTTCCATGAACTGGCTGGGCAGCTCCACTGCATCCCACTCCACGCCATTAATACCCGAGACATCCAACTCATCAACTTGTGTGAGCAAATGATGCAGGCCATGGCCGAACTCATGAAATAGGGTGATGACATCGTCGTGGGTAAGCGTTGTGGGCTTGCCACCTACTGGCATGGCAAAGTTGCAGGTGAGCATGGCCACCGGGGTTTGCACGGCCGAGTGCAAGCGTCTTCTGCCACGCGAGTTATCCATCCAGGCGCCGCCACGTTTGGTGCTGCGAGCATAGAGATCTAAATACAAATGGCCAATCACGGCGCCATGTTTATGCACTTCAAATAATTGCACATCGGTGTGCCAAACGGGCAGGGGGGCGATGCCAATGGCAGGCTTGATCTCTGCACCAAACAAACTCTTCACTACCTTAAACAAGCCCTGCAGCACACGAGGCAGAGGGAAATACTGCCTCACTTCATCTTCCGAAAACGCATAGCGCGACTGGCGTAGCTGTTCGCTTGCGTATGCAATATCCCAGGCCTGGAGATCGGCTATGCCAAGCGCCTCTTTCGCAAACGCGCGAAGCTCTGCCAGATCTTTTTCTGCTGCTGGCCGTGCTTTGCCCGCCAAGTCCATTAAAAACTCAACGACTTGGGCTGGTCTGTCGGCCATCTTCGGTGCCAGCGACACTTCGGCTGCATCGTTAAAGCCCAGCAAGGCTGCTTGCTGTTGGCGTAGCGCCAGAATTTCACCCATCACAGGGCCGTTATCGTTTTTCGTGCCCTCTGATGCAATCTCGGAGGCGCGCACGGCCTGCTTGCGATAGATCTCTTCACGCAGCGCACGGTCTTTGGCAAACTGCATCACCGGGCCAAAGCTTGGGTATTGCAATGTAAAGACCCAGCCTTGCAACTCGCGGCGCTGAGCCTCGGCAGCTGCTGCCTCAATGGCGTGCTCGGGAATTCCCCCAAGCCTGCCAATATCAGTGACATGAATGATCGTGGCATTGGTGCTGTCGAGCAGCTGCTCTGAAAACCTTTGATTGAGTTGGGCTAGACGTGCTGATAACTCGGCGAACACTTTTTTCTTTTCATCGGGCAGTTCCGCACCGCCCAAACGAAAGGCCTGCAATGAAAGCGACAAGGCGCGTTTGCGGGCCAGCGCCAATGAATCAGAAGGGTCAATCGTCAACTTTTCAAACGCTGCTGCAATGGCCTTAGTTTTTTTAAACAGCTCGGGGTGCTGTGAAAGCTCCGTCCAAAACTCGGTGACTTGCGCTAGGCGGCCATTAATGGCTTCACGCCACTGCGGAGAATCCATCACGCCCGACATGTGATGCACTGCGCCCCAGGCCCGGCTTAAACGCTCGGTGGCATCGGTCAACGGCTCCATGACCGCGTCCCAAGTGTTGGGCACCTCAGCGGCCGTGACCTTGGCTAATGTGGCCCGCGCTTGTGCCAGCAACTCATCAATAGCGGGCGCAACATGCTCGGGCGCAATGAGGTCGTAGCGGGGCAGGGTTTTGGAATCTAAAAGCCCAGTTAGAAACGGGTTTTGGTCCAGGGTCGAAGCGCTCATGGGTTAGAAATTCTCCAAAAAAACTCAAAGGCTATGAGACGGTTAAATGAAGCCTGCGTTCCGCAGATTCAAGGGTGTTAATGAGCAGCATGGCAATGGTCATGGGGCCCACCCCACCGGGCACGGGCGTAATGGCGCTCGCCACCTGGCTTGCCGGCTCGTAATCCACATCGCCAACAAGCTTGCCATCGGGCAGTCGGTTAATTCCAACATCAATCACCACGGCGCCGGGCTTGATCATGTCGGCCGTGATCATGCGCGGCCTGCCAATGGCCGCTACCAAAATATCAGCGCGCCGCGTGTGCTCTTCCAGATCCTTCGTTTTGCTGTTGCAAAGCGTGACCGTTGCGCCTTCAGCAAGCAGCATCATGGCCATGGGCTTACCCACGATATTGCTTGCGCCAACAATCACGGCATTTGCCCCCCAAATAGTTGCCTTGATGGAATGCAGCATTTTCATTACGCCATAGGGTGTGCAAGGCCGAAAGATTGGTGCGCCTGTCATGAGCGCCCCAGCATTGCTGACATGAAAGCCATCCACATCTTTGTCTGCGGCAATCGCTTCGATGATGCGTTGGCTGTTAATTTGTTTGGGCAAGGGTAGCTGCACCAGAATCCCGTCAACTGACGCATCCGCATTGAGGGCTGCAATAATTTGAAGCAGCTCTGCCTCACTCAAACTCTCGGGTTTTTGAATCAGCGTTGAGCGAATCCCTGCGTTTTCACAGGCTTTCACTTTGTTGCGCACATAAACCTGGCTTGCAGGATTTTCGCCAACTAGCACGACTGCTAAACCGGCGGAGCGCGCGCGTTGCGAGAGCGCCGCAGCGCGAGTGGCCGCCTCGGTGCGAAGGGATTTGGCCAGGGCTAGGCCGTCGATTCGATGTGCTGTCATCAGCGGGAGTGCTCAGGGTTGGACTTTTGTGAATTATTCCCCTAAACTAGCAGGCTTGCTTGGACCGGTGTAGCAGCACAAGCAAGGGGCTATAGCTCAGCTGGGAGAGCGCTTGCATGGCATGCAAGAGGTCAGCGGTTCGATCCCGCTTAGCTCCACCAATCTCTGGTAAGTTGTTTCTGTGCAGCGCCGGGTCCCCTTCGTCTAGAGGCCTAGGACATCACCCTTTCACGGTGAGTACAGGGGTTCGAATCCCCTAGGGGACGCCATCTTTTCTAAAAAAATTCGCCAGCTTTCGCTGCCCAGCGCCGCATCACAGGCACCAAGTTCTCGACCTGCTCAAGTGTTCGTTGTGAGCTGTGAGTTCGCATGGCCAGCACCGCAGCGAGACGACGTTTTTTGTTTCTAATCGGCACGGCCAGGCCGATGATCCCCTCTACATATTCAGAGTCCTGAATGGCATAGTCTCTTTTGCGAACATCTTCTATTCGCTGCCGCAGGGCTGAGGCCTCGGTGATGGTCTTGGGTGTGAAGGGCTGCCAGGGAGCGGTAGCCAGAAAGTCGTTGAGCAGCTTTTCTGGGAGTTGCGACAAGAAATACTGCCCCGAAGCATTGCAGTGGGGCGGGGCGCGTTTACCAGAGGGGAAAGTCAGAGGCAGCGCAGTTGTTTCGAAAACTTCAAAGTATTCCACTTCGCCGCCAGTAAACATTGCAATGTGGTGGTTTTGGCCAGTGATTCGCGTCAATCCGGCAAGCAGAGACCGCATGGGCGCTCGCACCATGGTCGATCGCATGAGGCCGCTTGCTAAACGATTCAGCCTTGGCGAGGCGCCGTATTTCGAGGGGTAGGGCATTTTCTGCAAAAGCCCCATCTCTTGAAGCTGAATCAAGAGCCGATGGGCGGTTGGCCTGGGCAGCTCAAGCAGGTTCACCAGATCCGATACTGAGACCATGCCCAGGTCGGCGGTGAGCTCCAGAACTGCGAAAAGTCGACTTGAAGGGCCGGAGGCACCCTCAATTTCCTGGGGCTTTGCCATTTACGGGTTTTTACTAAAACCTTGAACTTTCATCTCAAAAAGTGGACCCAAAATTGTTGATATCTTGCAAAAAAATTGGATGAGGAGAAATTTCACCGGATTATTTTGATGATTAAGCGATTATTTTAAGAATAATAGGTAGCTTATAAATTGTCTCATTATTTGAGTTATAAAATAACCCGACAGAGGATCAAAGTTTCTTAAACTCCCCGCCATGAAACAAGCTGCCAACCCTTGGATTTCCCTTCGCAGTTTTCTTAACGACATCGAGTCGTCGAGCGACCTCAATAGGGTTGACGAGATGTCTGCAAGGGTCTTTGACTGGATCTATGCTCGTAGCATCTCCAATGAGGCCCCGATCTTCGTGCAGACTGTGGTTATGGAGTCTGAAGTAGCCTCGCCCGCGACAATCCACAAAAGCCTGACCGTTTTAGAGAGGGCCGATCTCATTTCGATTCAAGTCGATCCTGTTGATGCGCGGCGCCGGATTGTCTCCCCCGCAGACCGCGGGCATAAGCTTGTAAAAGACCTTTCGAAAGCCGTTTTGCAGTGGGCGAATCAAAGCACGTCGCTTGCGAAATCGGCAAGCCGCGAGCGCTCCCCCCGCTGAAGGGTGACATGGCCTCCGTGGCCCCAGCCCTTGAATCGGTCCACCACGTAGGTCAGGCCCGAAGAGCCCTCAGTTAAGTAGGGCGAGTCGATCTGGGCGATGTTGCCCAAACAGACAACCTTGGTGCCCGGGCCTGCCCGGGTGATTAAGGCCTTCATTTGCTTAGGTGTCAGGTTTTGCGCCTCATCAATAATCAAAAATTTGCTGATGAAGGTTCTGCCGCGCATGAAGTTCAGCGACTTGATCTTGATGCGCGTGCGGATCAGGTCGGCCGCCGCCGATCGGCCCCAATCGCCGCCGCCATCGATGCCGCGGTTTAAAACTTCAAGGTTGTCCTCAAGTGCGCCCATCCAGGGCTGCATTTTCTCTTCCTCGGTGCCCGGCAAAAAACCAATGTCATCGCCCAGGGGCACGGTCGCCCGCGTAACGATGATCTCGTTGTAAATTTTTGTTTCCAGAATTTGTGCAAGCCCGCTTGCCAAGGTGAGCAATGTTTTTCCCGTTCCCGCTTGGCCTAAGAGCGTGACGAAATCGACTTCCGGGTTCATCAATAAGTTCAGGGCGAAGTTCTGTTCTCGGTTGCGCGCAGTAATTCCCCAGACAGCATTTTTCGTGTGTGTGAAATCACGCAGCGTGCGCAAGACCGCAGTTCTGCCTTGCACTTCCTGCACGATTGCATAGAGCGGGTTGGGCCCTTCTTCATACACAAACTGATTGACATGCAGAGCTGCACAGAGCGGCCCTGTGATGCGATAGAAGGTGTAGCCAGCCTGCTGCCAGGACTCAAGCTTTTTGCCATGGCTGTCCCAGAAGCCCTTGGGCAGCGGCATGGCGCCCGAATACAACAAGTCGGCATCGTCAATGACCTGGTCATTGAAGTAATCCTCTGCAGGAAGCCCCAGCGCGTGGGCCTTGATTCGGATGTTGATGTCTTTGGAGACCAGCACCACCACGCGGTCTTTTTGTCTGGCCTGCAAGGCCTTCACAACAGCGAGAATTTGATTGTCGGCCTTGCCGGTTTCAAAGCCCTCAATGCGCTGGATCGGCTCTTGTGAGATTGGGCCAGTTTGGAAAAACAGCCGTCCCGTTGCATCTTTATTGCCAAGTGCCGCAAGGGGAATGCCCTCGCCAATTTTTGCCTTCCCGCCAACTTCTTCAGAAACTGCATCGATCAGCGCATCGAGCGATCGTGTGACTTGGCGAACGTTGCGCGCCACCTCCGACATGCCTTTTTTGTGATTGTCGAGTTCTTCAAGCGTCATCATGGGCAAAAAGACATCGTGCTCTTCAAACCTGAAAATGCTGGTGGGATCGTGCATGAGCACATTGGTGTCGAGCACAAAAGTCTTGGCGACATCGGGGTCGGTTCTGCGGCGTGGCTCGCGCAGGATTTGTTGGCGTTGCGGCACGGCCGCTGTCGGGGATATGTTTCGCTGCGCCGGATAGGGCAACCTGGCAGCCGCCGCAATTGCAGGGGCGATCGTGGCTGCGCCAGCTTCAAGCTCAAGTCCTGCCTCGGTCTGGCCTTTTCTCGCTCGCGAGGGCTTGGCAATTAAGGCATCGCTGGGTTGCAGCAAGGTGGCGGGCTTGGTGGGGGCCTTGGGAAGGGGCATTACTTGGGCCTTTCAGTCAAATAAAAAAACAGCAATTGTTTTTCTGCCTTCTGAAACCAACACATTAAATGTGCGACATGCGGCGCCCAGCGTCATGCACTCCACGCCAATGCGCGCGCTGATGAGTGGCGCAAGCGCCGCGGCCGGCAAAAACCGTTGTTTTTCTCCGGTGCCAATCAAAACGATTTCGGGGCCTTGGCCCCGAAGCTGCTCGAGCCACTTTGCCGTCAGGCCCATCAATGACAGGCCGGGCTGAGGCTCGGCGCCAGTTTCGGGATGAAGAATGAGGGGGGCGGTGTGCCTTACGCCGTTGACCTCGAGGTATCCGGGGCCGTAGGCGTTAATTCCGAACGCAGCGCCGGGTGGCTCTTGCGCGAAGGTCGTGGTCACAGGGGACAGGGCCATCGAGAGTCAAGACTAACAGGTTTCCTTTAGTTTTTTACAACTGTCTGCCTAAGTTAAAGTTAAGGTTTTTCCCCATTTTGGGGCTTGGGCAAATCCCTTTATGAAGCCATTTCCAAGAATCGAGCGCCTCCCGCCGTATGTGTTCAATATCACTGGCGAGCTAAAGATGGCAGCCCGCCGCCGTGGCGAGGACATCATCGACATGAGCATGGGCAACCCCGACGGCCCCACGCCCAAGCACATCGTTGAAAAGCTTGTGGAGACTGCTGCCAAGGAACATACCCATGGCTATTCAGTTAGCAAGGGCATCCCGCGCCTGCGTCGCGCCATTTGCAACTGGTACAAAACCCGCTACGACGTCGAGCTCGACCCCGAGAGCGAGGCGATCGTGACCATTGGCTCCAAAGAGGGCTTGGCTCACTTAATGTTGGCCACCCTCGACTCTGGCGATACGGTGTTGGTGCCCAACCCCAGCTATCCAATTCATATCTATGGTGCAATTATTGCGGGCGCAAGCATTCAGTCGTTTCGCATGAGCCCCGGCATTGATTTTTTTGAAGAGCTTGAGCGCAACATTCGCGAGTCCATTCCCAAGCCCAAGATGATCATTCTGGGCTTTCCCAGCAACCCAACGGCGCAGTGCGTGGAGCTTGATTTCTTTGAGCGCATCATCGCGCTCGCTCGCCAGTACGATATTTTGGTGGTGCACGACCTGGCCTATGCCGATATCTGTTTCGATGGCTTTAAGCCGCCATCCATCATGCAGGTGCCGGGGGCACGTGACTATGCGGTGGAATTTTTCACCATGAGCAAGAGTTACAACATGGCGGGCTGGCGCGTGGGCTTTATGGTGGGCAATGCACGCTTAGTCAGCGCCTTGGCGCGAATCAAAAGCTATCACGATTACGGAACATTCACGCCGATTCAAGTAGCATCTGTCATCGCACTTGAAGGCCCGCAAGATTGCGTTGAGGAGGTGCGTGTGAAATACCAGTCGCGCCGCGATGCGCTGTGCAAGGGCCTGCATGAAGCAGGCTGGAATGTGGAAATCCCCAAGGCATCGATGTATGTCTGGGCAGAGATCCCTGGGCCCTACAAGCATTTGGGTTCGCTGGAGTTTGCGAAAAAACTATTGCATGAGGCCAGGGTTGCGGTGTCGCCGGGCATTGGCTTTGGGGAATATGGCGATGACCATGTGCGTTTTGCCTTGATTGAAAACGAGCAGCGCACCCGCCAGGCGGTTCGCGGCATTAAGGAAATGTTTCGAAAAGATGGCCTGATTCAGCCGCCAGCGGCGCACGGGGAGGCCGCATGAGCGAAAAAGAAATTCGTGTGGGCCTTGCGGGCTTAGGCACTGTGGGAGGCGGCACCTGGGCGGTGCTCAATCGCAACGCCAGTGAGATCTCGCGCCGAGCAGGCCGCTCGATTCGTGTCACCTGTGTTGCCGACTTGGATACTGCAAAGGCCGAGAAGATGGTAGCGGGCAAGGCCCGCGTTGTTCCCGATGCCATGGCCATGGCCCGAGACCCCGAAATTGATGTGGTGGTGGAGTTGATTGGCGGCTACGGATTTGCCAAAGAGTTTGTGTTGGAAGCCATTCACAATGGCAAGCATGTAGTGACTGCAAACAAGGCGCTTTTGGCTACACATGGCAATGAAATCTTTGCTGCGGCCCAGGCAAAAAAAGTCATGGTCGCATTTGAAGCGGCGGTGGCCGGCGGCATTCCCATTATCAAGGCGCTGCGCGAAGGCTTAACTGCCAATCGCATTGAGTGGATCGCCGGAATTATTAATGGCACGACCAACTTTATTTTGTCGGAAATGCGCGATCGCGGCCTGCCGTTTGCGGATGTATTGCGGGAGGCGCAACAGCTTGGCTATGCCGAGGCCGACCCCACCTTTGACATCGAAGGAGTGGATGCCGCACACAAGGCCACCATCATGGCCGCCATTGCCTTTGGCATTCCCATGAAATTTGATCAGGCCCATATCGAGGGCATCTCCAAACTCAGTGCCAAAGATATTGCGTATGCCGAGCAGCTGGGCTATCGCATCAAACTCTTAGGCATTACGAAGCGGCATGCCAATGGCGTTGAGCTGCGGGTGCACCCGACATTGATTTCTTCCAAGAAATTGATTGCCAATGTGGAGGGCGCAATGAACGCCGTGTGGGTCAAAGGTGATGCGGTGGGCCACACCATGTATTACGGCAAGGGCGCAGGTGCTGAGCCCACTGCCAGTGCAGTGATTGCCGATTTGGTCGATGTGGCGCGAACCATCACCGCAGACCCCGAAAACCGTGTGCCGCATCTGGCGTTTCAGCCCGATCAGCTCTCGAACCTTTCGATATTGCCGATCGATGAAATTGAATCGGGGTACTACCTGCGCCTGCGGGTGAAAGATAAGCCGGGCGTGTTGGCGGATATTACCCGGGCCTTGGCCGATGGCGCCATTTCCATTGACGCGTTTTTCCAGCGCGAGCCCGATGAGGGCGCCTCGGAAACCGATGTGATTTTGATTACGCATCAGTGTGTTGAGAAGAAGATGCGCGCTGCGATTGCCCGCATTGAGGCTTTGCCTACGGTCGTATCGGAAGTGGTGATGCTGCGAATGGAGGAGTTCGCGTAGTGCCGTCATTGCGAGGGCCCGTGGCAATCTAGCGAACGACTAATGCGATATATCTCGACGCGATCCATCGGCGCTGCCGTCCAAATGGGCGGCTTTAAAGACATTTTGCTGGAAGGCCTAGCCAAAGACGGCGGGCTTGCCATGCCAGCGCAGTTTCCGCAAATTTCCGCACAAGAGCTCCAGCGCTTTGCAAACCTGCAATATCCGCAGCTTGCTGCTGAAATTATTTCTCGGTTCGCAACCGACATTGATCGTTCGGTGATCGATCGGCTGTGTGCGCAGGCTTATACGGTTGAAAAATTCGGCTCAAGCGAGATTGCCCCGTTAACATTGCTGGGAAAAGAGCAGGGCGCTGATCTTGCCATTCTTGAGCTCTCCAACGGCCCCACGCTTGCATTTAAAGACATGGCTATGCAAATGCTGGGCCAATTGTTTGAGCATGTACTGACCGAGCGCGGGCAAAGGCTCAATATCTTGGGTGCGACATCGGGAGATACGGGCAGTGCCGCCGAATATGCGATACGGGATAAAAAAGCCGTGTCGGTTTTTATGCTTTCTCCCCAAGGCCGCATGAGCGCCTTTCAACGTGCGCAGATGTATTCGCTGCAAGAGCCCAACATCCATAACCTCGCGGTAGCTGGCGTGTTCGATGACTGCCAAGACATGGTGAAAGCAGTCTCAGCCGATCTGCAATTTAAGGCCAAGTGGCATATCGGCACGGTGAACTCCATTAACTGGGCGCGGATCATGAGCCAGGTGGTGTATTACTTCAAAGGCTATTTTGCGGCGATTAGGCAGTGTGGCTTGCAGGTCGGCGATCGAGTCTCGTTTAGCGTGCCTTCCGGAAACTTTGGCAATGTGTTTTCAGGCTTTGTGGCCAAGTCAATGGGCCTGCCAATCCAAAAGCTCGTTGTAGCCACTAACGAAAACGACGTGCTTGATGAGTTTTTTCGTACAGGTGTGTATCGGCCACGTGAGTCGAAAGAAACCCACCTCACTTCCAGCCCCTCGATGGATATCTCCAAGGCCTCGAACTTTGAACGGTTCATGTTCTGCATGACTGGCTTTGATGGCGCTGCCACTGGCGCGTTGTGGCAACAGCTTGCCAAGGCCGGGCAGTTTTCGGTGTCAGACACCGTGCCTGACACCATGCCAGACGAACGCGGTGCGTGGCAGCAAGTGAAGCGAAGCGGGTTGGTGTCGGGCAAAAGCACCCACGCAAACCGGCTGGAGACGATTCGCGAGATCGATTCGAAGTACCAGCGCGTGATCGACCCGCACACCGCTGATGGCGTGTTTGTGGGCCGCAAATATCTGGAGCCCGGCGTGCCGATGATTTGTCTGGAGACCGCGCTGCCAGCGAAGTTTGCGGAGACGATTGAAGAGGCCTTGAATCGCAAAGCGCCACGGCCGGCCGGGCTAGCAAGCCTGGAGAACTTGCCGCAGCGTGTTGAAAATATTTCCTCTGATGTTGAAAACCTCAAGCGGATTATTTCGGAGCGGGCCCTAAAGTGAGTCTGATTGGATTGCCACGGACTGTCACGCCCACTTTCGGTGGGCTTACGGTGGCGGACCTTCGCAATGACGGGCGATAAGTCGTTGTGAAAACTCTCGACCAAGCCCTTCATCAGCTCTTAGAACACGCCCACGGCTGTGGGCTGCCTTCGGGTGAACCGGTGCCCTTGTTCTCAGCCCTGGGAAAGGTACTTGCTCAGGATATTCATTCGCCGATCGATGTGCCCGCATACGACAACAGCCAGATGGATGGCTATGCCGGCATTTCGGTGGAAATGAACAACGCGATTGAGCCCATGCGGGTTAGCCAGCGCATTGCTGCTGGCCACCCTGGCGACAAGCTAGAGCCTGGAACCGTTGCGCGCATCTTTACCGGTGCGCCCATTCCGCATGGCGCCAATGCCGTGATCATGCAAGAGCAAGCGGTGCTCGATGATCAAGGCCGCGTGCGATTCATTGAGCCGGCAACACCAGGCCAAAACATTCGCTCAAAGGCCGGCGATTTAAAAGCCGGCCAAGTCATTTTGGAAAAAGGCAAGCGACTCAAGCCGGCTGACATCGCACTGTGTGCCTCGGTAGGGCTTGATCATGTTGTGATTCGAAGGCCGCTTACCGTGGCCGTGTTTTCTTCGGGCGATGAACTTCGTCAGCCTGGCGAGAACTTGGAAGCGGGCCAGATTTACGACAGCAACCGGCCCATGATTTTGTCGATGGTGACTGAGCTTGGCTTTCGTGTGATTGATATGGGCTGTCTGCCTGATCAACTCGACATTACCAAGTCGCAATTGAAAAAGGCTTCAGAATCCGCTGATGTCATTCTGACTTGTGGTGGCGTGTCGGTAGGCGAAGAGGACCACATTAAAGATGCAATTTCGGCGCAGGGCACCTTGGCGCTTTGGAAGGTGGCCATCAAACCGGGCAAGCCGTTTGCATTTGGCACGATCGGTGCTGCTACTTTCATGGGCATGCCTGGCAACCCGGCGGCCGCATGGGCAACATTTTCAATGTTGATTCGGCCGTATCTGCTCGCCCGTATGGGGGCGGTGCAGATCACGCCCAAACGTTGGCGGGTTCCTGCAGGCTTTGACTGGCCAAGCCCCGATTCGCGCCAGGAGTTTTTGCGGGGCTGTATTAACGATCAAGGCCTGGCCATAATTCACGAGCATCAGAGCTCCGGAGTGCTCTCCTCGGTAACCGAGAGCGAGGGCCTGATCGAGATTCCCCCAGGGACCCCTGTGCGCCGGGGTGAATTTGTGGCATTTATTCCCTACACTGAGCTGCTGTAGGAAGGGGAGAGCAGTCATGAGCATTCGGTTGCGCCTGTTTGCATCGATTCGCGAGCAGACAGGGGTAGAGGAGGAAACGATTGATCTGCCGCACGGGGTTGACAATCTGGGCGCGCTTCGCACGCATCTGCGTGCTCGTGGCAGTGTGTGGAGCGAATGCCTTGATCCGGCAAAGTCTGTGCGCGGTGCGGTAAATCAGCGCATGGCCAATGATGATGAGCCGATTCGCGACGGCGATGAAATCGCGTTTTTCCCACCGGTCACCGGCGGCTAAAGCCCCGAGGCGCCCCGCACATGATCTCCACTGTTCGCATTCAGCAAGAGCCCTTTGACTCAGGCAAAGAGGCGCAGCAACTGCGCAGGCTCCCTGGCGGTGAGTGGGACACACGCGTGGGCGCGGTCGCTACATTCACGGGCACGGTGCGCGATCTCAACGAAGGCGACTCGGTGAAGGCCTTGCGGCTTGAGCACTATCCCGGCATGACCGAAAAAAGCATTCAGGAAATTATCGATGAAGCATTTACGCGCTGGCCGTTGTTTAACGCTCGCGTGATTCACCGCATTGGCGATTTGTTTCCCGCCGATGAAATCGTCTGGGTGGGGGTGACGAGCGCCCACCGTGAGGCAGCCCTTGCCGCCTGTGCCTTCATCATGGATTTTCTGAAGTCGAAAGCCCCGTTTTGGAAAAAAGAGTCGATCCCCCAAGGCGATCGCTGGGTGGCCGCCCGCGATAAAGACGAAGAGGCGCTCAAGCGCTGGTAGTGCATTGAAAGCAGCCCTTGCCGGTTCTTACACAGAGGTTGAAAGTGACGAATGGAACGCGCTGCTGCGCGATTCGCCAACCGCCTGCCCCATGCTGCGCTGGGAGTTTCTAGAAGGTCTTGAGAAAACCGGTTGCACGACCGAGAGCACGGGCTGGCAGCCGCTGCCTTTGCTGGTTCGTGATGACTCGGGCACGTTGATTGGTGCTGCCCCGCTGTACGTCAAGGGGCATTCTTACGGCGAGTATGTATTTGATTGGGCCTGGGCCGATGCGTATCAGCGCGCAGGGCTTGAGTACTTCCCAAAGCTGCTTGTGGCGCTTCCCTTTTCGCCGATTCCGAGTTCGAGGTTACTCGTGAAGCCTTCAGCCCGAGCCCCCCAGAGTGGATCGCCAAGGGCCGATGGCTCTCGCGATGACGTGCGCAAAGAGCTCCTCTGCGCCATCCAATCTCAAGCCCAAGCCACAGGCTTATCGTCCGCCCACATCCTCTTTCCAGACGACGAAGACCTAACCGCACTCAAATCCGCTGGCTGGCTGATTCGCGAAAATGTGCAGTTCCATTGGCAAAACCCCGGCTACGGTTCATTCGAAGATTATCTTGCGGCACTGACGCAGCCCAAGCGAAAAAAGATCAAGGCGGAGCGCCGGAAGGTGCGCGAGGCGAATGTCTCGACCCAAATGATTGAAGGCGCAGAGATCACGCCAGCGGACCTTGCGTTTTTTTATCAGTGTTACGCGCGTACATATTTCGAGCACCGCTCAACGCCGTATATGAGCCTGGAATTTTTCGAGCATCTGCGCACGCACATGCCTGAGAATTTATTGCTGTGTATTGCGCAACGAGAGGGGCGGCCGATTGCCGCATCATTTTTCATGCATGGCAGTGGTGTGCTCTATGGCCGTTACTGGGGCGCCATTGAGCGCGTAGATTGTCTGCATTTTGAAGTGGCCTATTACTCGCCCATTGAATGGGCCATTGCAAAGAAAATCCAGCGGTTCGAAGGCGGTGCACAAGGCGAACATAAACTCGCCCGTGGCTTTGAGCCCGTAAAAACCTATTCCGGGCATTGGCTGCGTGAGCCTGCGTTTAATGATGCGGTTGCCCGCTATCTGGCCCGCGAATCGCAGGGCATTGAGGCTTATGTGAACGAGCTGGAGGCCCGCAACCCCGTACGGGCTTGAATTCCCACAGGCGCGCCCCCATCTCCTTGTTAACCGTGGCCACAGCCACCCAGAAACGAAGTGAGATAGCGCAATGCGAACCGACAAACTAACTACTGCTTTTCAACAGGCTCTGTCTGATGCCCAGAGCCTGGCCGTGGGCTACGATAACCCCACTATTGAGCCGCTGCATGTGCTTTCGGCCCTGCTACAACAGCAGGAGGGC
Source organism: uncultured Burkholderiaceae bacterium (assembly GCA_964582195.1). Taxonomy (GTDB): domain Bacteria; phylum Pseudomonadota; class Gammaproteobacteria; order Burkholderiales; family Burkholderiaceae_A; genus Lacustribacter. Next base: position 523,137 of record CAZOQN010000002.1, read on the forward strand.
TCCACCAAATCATTGCTGGCCAGAGCTGGTGTGAACACTCAACGCCTGGGCCAGGCCGTAGACAGCGCCTTGGAGAGCCTGCCCAAAGTCGCAAAGCCCGAAGGCCAAGTGACCGTCGGCTCAGAGCTGGTCAAACTTTTTAACCTGACCGATCGCGAAGCCCAAAAGCGCGGTGATCAGTTCATTGCCAGCGAATTGTTTTTGCTTGCATTGGCTGACGACAAAGGCCCTGCAGGCAAACTCCTGCGTGAAGCCGGGCTTGCCCGTAAAAATCTCGAGCTTGCGATTGACGCGGTTCGTGGTGGGCAGTCGGTGGATAGCGCTGAAGCCGAAGGCCAGCGCGAGTCGTTGAAAAAATATTGCGTTGATCTCACCGAGCGCGCGGCACGTGGAAAGCTTGACCCAGTGATTGGCCGCGATGATGAAATTCGCCGCTGCATTCAGATTCTGCAGCGTCGCACCAAAAACAACCCCGTGTTGATTGGCGAGCCTGGTGTTGGCAAGACCGCAATCGTGGAAGGGCTCGCCCAGCGTATCGTGAATGGTGAGGTGCCGGAGAATCTCAAGGGCAAGGTCGTGCTCACACTTGATATGGCAGCACTGCTTGCAGGTGCAAAGTATCGCGGTGAATTTGAAGAGCGGCTCAAGGCCGTGCTCAAAGATATTGCGCAAATGGCCGAGACTCACCCCGGTGGGCACCCGATTGTCTTCATTGATGAAATTCACACCATGGTAGGCGCAGGCAAGGCCGAAGGCGCCATGGATGCCGGCAACATGTTAAAGCCTGCTTTATCGCGCGGCGAGCTTCACTGCATTGGCGCCACCACTTTAGATGAATACCGCAAGTACATCGAAAAAGATGCGGCGCTGGAGCGGCGTTTTCAAAAGGTGCTGGTCGGCGAGCCTACGGTTGAAGCCACGATCGCAATTTTGCGTGGCCTGCAAGAGCGGTATGAGCTTCACCACGGAGTGGAAATTACCGATCCCGCAATCGTTGCGGCAGCAGAACTTTCCCACCGCTACATTACCGATCGCTTCTTGCCGGATAAAGCCATCGACCTGATCGATGAAGCCGCATCGCGTATCAAGATGGAAATCGATTCAAAACCTGAGTCGATGGACAAGCTTGATCGCCGCTTAATTCAATTAAAGATTGAGCGCGAAGCCGTGCGCAAAGAAAAAGATGAAGCTTCGAAAAAGCGCTTTGATTTGTTGGAGCAGGAAATTGCGCGGCTCGAGCGCGAGCTTGCCGATTTGGAAGAAGTCTGGAAGGCGGAAAAAGCTGCGGTGCAGGGCTCACAATCGATCAAGGAAGAGATCGATCAGGTCAAGCATGAAATCGAAGCGTTCACGCGCAAGGGCGACTGGCAGAAGGTTTCTGAGCTGCAATACGGAAGGCTTCCGGAACTTGAGGCTCGGTTGAAGGCGGCGGACAAAGCAGGCTCTGCACAGACTGAAAGGCCCAAGCTCTTACGCACCCAAGTGGGCGCCGAAGAGATCGCAGAGGTGGTATCGCGCGCAACGGGCATTCCGGTTTCTAAAATGATGACGGGTGAGCGCGAAAAGCTTTTATCAATGGAAGCCCATTTGCATGAGCGTGTAGTGGGTCAAGATGAAGCGGTGACCTTGGTGGCCGATGCGATTCGTCGTTCGCGCGCGGGGTTGTCGGATCCCAACAAACCGTATGGTTCATTTTTGTTCCTTGGGCCAACGGGGGTTGGTAAAACAGAGCTCTGCAAAGCCCTTGCGCAGTTTCTGTTCGATTCAGAAGAGCAGATGGTGCGCATCGACATGAGTGAGTTCATGGAAAAGCACTCGGTGTCGCGCTTAATCGGCGCGCCCCCGGGCTATGTCGGCTATGAAGAGGGCGGCACACTCACGGAAGCCGTGCGCCGCAAGCCTTACAGCGTGATTCTGATGGATGAGGTGGAAAAGGCTCACCCCGATGTCTTCAATGTGCTTTTGCAGGTTTTAGATGATGGCCGCCTAACGGATGGCCAGGGCCGCACCGTTGATTTTCGCAACACCGTGGTGGTCATGACATCGAACCTTGGCTCGCACGAGATTCAGCGCTTGGTGGGTCAGCCCACTTCCGAAATTAAAGAAGCGGTCATGACAGAAGTGAAGGCCCATTTCCGGCCCGAGTTCATTAACCGTATTGATGAGATCGTGGTGTTCCATGCACTTGGCGCTGCGCATATTCGCAACATCGCGCGCATTCAACTGCGCAGGCTTGAAGCCCGCGTAAAAGAGCACGACATGATTCTTGAAGTGTCAGACGCTGCGCTAGATGAAGTTGCGAAGGTGGGCTTTGATCCGCTCTTTGGCGCGCGCCCCTTAAAGCGCGCCATTCAGCAGCGCATTGAAAACCCGGTCGCGAAATTGATTCTGGAAGGCAAGTTCGGCCCTAATGATGTGATTCCGGTGGATTTTCGGGGTGGTGTCTTCACCTTTGAAAGGATTGTTCACTGAGAAAAACGGTCAACGCCCCCCGTCGTTGACCTTGACCAAGCTTAGATCGCTCTGCCGATCGGCTTATAAACCAGCCGTGTCCCTGCCACCCGATCATGCGGGGTCTGCTTATCGCGATCGAACAGAGCCCAGATCAGCCCCAGCCCCGTCAACGCACTGGGCACCGCCACGATCGCCCGAAGCAGGGCCTGAGGGCGGGTAATGGGGCGGCCACTGGTCGACTCCAGTGACAGCCCAAGCGTTAGCATGGGTAGGGTGCGCCTGCCGCCAGTCCAGCCCCAAGTGAAATAGGTCAAAAGGCCCAAGCCAATGATCAGCTGCAAGCCCAGGCGCTTTAGGCCCAGCGACTCCGGCCCCGCACGGTCTGAGAAATCCACCATGACCGAATACAAAAAGCCCACCACGAGCACCGGCCCAAAGAGCAGCAGGGTCTCGTAGACCATGCCCATGAATCGTCGCCAAACACCCGCAGGCGCGGCTTCGGGTTCCGTCCGTCGAGCGTTCTGATTCTTCTCATCCATAAGGCCTATGTTAAATTAGCAGGCTTGACCTTGCCGGTACCGCCTCCAAAAGAGTCGGCAACGGCGATCCGTCAACTCAAAGCCCTTGTCGCAAGGTCTGCGTCGCTGGCACTCGAAGGCAACTTCCGAAGTGCGGGTGGCGCCGGCGGGCAAGGATCACTGGAACTTGATAGGACTGAAAACCTATGGAAATTACTGGCGCAGAAATTGTCGTGCGTTGCCTGCACGAAGAAAAAGTAGATCACATCTTTGGCTACCCCGGTGGAGCCGTTCTCTACATCTACGACGAGATCTACAAGCAAAACAAATTCCAGCACATTCTCGTGCGTCACGAGCAGGCGGCGGTCCATGCGGCCGATGCCTATGCCCGCTCCACCGAAGAGGTGGGCGTGTGCATTGTGACCAGCGGCCCGGGTGTGACCAATGCGGTCACGGGCATTGCCACAGCATTTATGGATTCCATTCCCATGGTGATTCTGTCGGGCCAGGTGCCCACACATGCTATTGGGCTTGACGCATTTCAGGAATGCGATACGGTGGGCATCACGCGGCCCTGTGTGAAGCACAACTTTTTGGTCAAAGATGTGCGCGACCTGGCAAGCACCATCAAAAAAGCATTCCATTTGGCACGCACCGGCCGGCCAGGCCCCGTGCTCGTGGATATTCCCAAAGACATTACGCGTGACCGATGCAAGTTTGAGTACCCGAAAGAAGTGGTCATGCGCTCGTACAACCCTGTGGTGAAGGGGCACTCGGGCCAGATCAAGAAAGCCGTGCAGGCCATGTTGGCAGCTGAGCGGCCCATGATCTACACCGGCGGCGGAATTATTTTGGGCAATGCCTCCAAAGAGCTGCGTGAGCTCGTGGATCTGCTGGGCTACCCCTGCACAAATACGCTCATGGGCTTGGGCGCTTACCCCGCTACGAACAAGAAGTTTCTCGGCATGCCAGGCATGCACGGCACCTTTGAGTGCAATCTGGCCATGCAGAACTGCGATGTGATGGTGGGCATTGGCGTTCGATTCGATGATCGCGTAATTGGCAACCCCAAGCACTTTGCCCAAAACCCCCGCAAGATCATTCACGTTGACATTGATCCATCGTCAATCTCCAAGCGCGTGAAGGTGGACCTTCCGATTGTGGGCGATGTGAAAGAAGTGTTGAAAGAGATGATCGCGCAGGTGAAGGAGGCCTTTGCTGCGGGATACAAGCTCAATGAAAAAGCCCATCAGGCCTGGTGGGATCAGATCAACGAGTGGCGCAAGCGTAACTGCCTGGGCTATCAGCAAAACGGTGAGGTGATCAAGCCGCAGTATGTGGTGGAAAAACTCTGGGAAGTCACCAAGGGCGAAGCCTTCATCACTTCGGATGTTGGCCAGCACCAGATGTTTGCGGCGCAGTTCTATAAGTTTGATTACCCACGCCGCTGGATCAACTCTGGGGGCCTGGGCACCATGGGCGTGGGGCTGCCTTATGCCATGGGCGTGAAACTGGCCCACCCGGATGCCGATGTGGCCTGTATCACCGGTGAAGGCTCGATTCAGATGTGTATTCAAGAGCTTTCCACCTGCCAGCAATACAGGCTGCCCGTAAAGGTCGTGAATCTCAACAACCGTTATCTGGGCATGGTGCGCCAGTGGCAAGAAATTGAATATGAGAGCCGCTATGCCGAGTCTTACATGGATTCACTGCCTGACTTTGTAAAGCTTGCCGAAGCTTATGGCCATGTGGGCATGCTGATTTCCAAGCCTGCAGATGTGGAGCCTGCCCTGAAAGAAGCCTTTGCCATGAAGGATCGGCTCGTGTTTATGGATTTCATTACCGACCAGGAAGAAAACGTTTGGCCTATGGTGCAAACCGGCAAGGGCCTCACCGAAATGCTGCTTGGCTCTGAAGACCTGTAAGGAGTCAATCAAGATGAAACATTTAATTTCGATACTGGTGGAAAACGAGCCCGGCGCACTCTCACGCGTGGTGGATTTGTTTGCCGCGCGCGCTTACAACATTGAAACGCTCACGGTAGCCCCCACTGAAGACCCATCGCTTTCGCGCATGACGATCTCAACCAAGGGGTCGGAAGATGTGATCGAGCAGATCACCAAGCACTTAAATCGCTTAGTCGACGTGGTGAAGGTGGTGGATCTCACCGAGCACCCCTACCTCGAGCGTGAGCTTATGCTCATTAAGGTGCGTGCCGTGGGCAAGGAGCGCGAAGAGATGAAGCGCATGGCCGATATCTTTCGTGGCCGCGTCATCGATGTCACCGATAAAACCTACACCATTGAGCTTACGGGCGATGCCAGCAAGTGCGATGCTTTCATTGAGGCGCTAGAGCCCGAAAGCATTCTGGAGACGGTTCGCACGGGAAGCTCCGGCATTTCGCGCGGCGAGCGAATACTCAAAGTTTAATTAATAAAGGAAACTCCTCATGAATATTTTTTACGATAAAGACGCAGATCTCGCCTTAATCAAAGGCAAGAAGATCGCCATCATCGGCTATGGCTCGCAAGGCCATGCTCACGCCTTGAATCTTCACGACAGCGGCTGCAATGTTGTGGTGGGCGTTCGTAAGGGTGGCCCGAGCTGGACCAAGGTTGAGAAAGCAGGCTTAAAGGCTGCTGAAATTAAAGACGCGGTTAAAGGCGCCGATGTCGTGATGCTGCTGATGCCCGATGAAACCATTGCGGCTGTTTATGCCTCAGAGATTGCGCCAGTGATTAAGGAAAACGCGGCGTTGGCTTTTGCCCATGGCTTTAATATTCATTACGGCCAGGTCACCCCCCGCAAAGATCTTGATGTCATCATGATCGCGCCCAAGGCCCCGGGCCACACTGTTCGCGGCACCTATGCCCAAGGCGGTGGCGTTCCTTGTTTGATCGCTGTGCACCAAGATACCACTGGTAATGCCCGCGCGATTGCGCTGTCTTACGCAAGCGCAATCGGTGGAGGCAAAGCCGGCATTATTCAAACCAACTTCCGTGAAGAGACCGAGACCGATCTGTTTGGTGAGCAGGCTGTGCTGTGCGGCGGCACGGTGGAATTAATCAAGGCAGGCTTTGAGACTCTGGTCGAAGCTGGTTACGCCCCTGAGATGGCCTACTTTGAGTGTCTGCACGAGCTCAAGCTCATTGTTGATCTGATCTACGAAGGCGGCATTGCCAACATGAATTACTCCATTTCCAACAATGCCGAGTTTGGTGAATATGTCACGGGCCCCAAGGTCGTGACGGAGGAAACCAAGCGTGCCATGAAAGAGGCGCTCACGCGTATTCAAACCGGCGAATACGCCAAGGAATTCATTTTGGAAAACCGTGCAGGCGCGCCGACTCTGCTGTCGCGCCGCCGTTTAATGGCCGAGCATCCAATTGAGGTGGTGGGCGAAAAGCTGCGCGCCATGATGCCCTGGATTAAGGCTAACAAGCTGGTTGACCAAAGCAAGAACTAATGGCCCAGGAAGACGTTAAAAGCTATCCGCACCCGATTATCGCGAAAGAGGGCTGGCCCTTTGTTGCGGGGTCGGTGGTGTTGGCAAGTTTTTTCTCCGGGCTGGATTGGGAGTTCCTTGCCTCGTTTCTCTGGCTTGCGGTCATCTTCATTGTTCAGTTTTTCCGTGACCCGGCCCGCACGCCGCCGCTTGGTGAAAACCTCATCACATCGCCTGCAGATGGCCGCATCGTGGTGGTGGAAAAAGCCCGGGACCCAATGAGTGGTGAAGATGCTTTGAAAATTAGCGTTTTTATGAATGTGTTTAATGTGCATTCGAACCGCTCGCCAATTCAGGGCAGTGTGGTGAAGGCCCAATATTTCCCCGGCAAATTTTTTAATGCCGATCTCGACAAAGCCTCTGATCAGAACGAACGAAACGCCCTGGTGTTGGAAGACCCGCAGGGCCGGCGCGTGACCTGCATTCAAATTGCAGGGCTCATTGCCCGCCGAATTCTTTGCTATGTAAAGCCTGGCGATGCGCTGATGCGCGGCGAGCGCTACGGCTTTATTCGCTTTGGCTCTCGGGTCGATGTCTATTGCCCGCTGGCTAGCAAGGCGTTAGTCTCGGTGGGTGACAAGGTTTCTGCCCACTCTTCGCCGCTGGCCCGCTGGCCGGAGTAGATCATGAACCCGCGCTTTCCCCGCAGGCGCAACAGCATTTATTTCCTGCCCAATCTGTTTACTACGGGCTGTTTGTTCGCGGGTTTTTTTGCGATTGTGCAAGCCATGAATGGCCGCTTCGCCGCAGCTGCGATTGCGATCTTTGTGGCGATGGTTTTGGATAGCCTGGATGGCCGGGTGGCAAGGCTCACCAATACCACCTCCGATTTTGGCGCCCAATATGACAGCCTGGCCGATATGGTCTCCTTCGGTGCTGCCCCCGCGCTGATTGTCTATGTCTGGTCTTTGAATACTTTGGGTAGCCTGGGCTGGCTGGCCGCATTTATCTATGTGGCGGGTGCGGCGCTTCGGCTGGCCCGCTTCAATACCAATATTGCGATCGTAGATAAGCGTTTTTTTCAGGGGCTGCCAAGCCCTGCGGCCGCTGCCTTGTTGGCGGGATTAGTGTGGGTTGCCACGGACCTTCGAGAGACCAAGTGGATTGACTGGTCTGCCAAGGACCTGCGCTGGGTGGCCTGGTCGGTGGCGGTGTATGCAGGCCTGACCATGGTGTCGAGCGTGCCGTTTTACAGCTTCAAAGACCTGAATCTGCGGAAAAGCGTGCCGTTTATTGTGATTTTCCTCATTGCCCTGGGTCTCGTGCTGATTTCCCAAGACCCGCCCACGCTTTTGTTCTTATTGATGTTGGCCTACAGCCTCTCGGGCTGGGTGTTGTTTTTCTGGCGCAAATCCCGCGGGGAAAAAGTAGAGGTGTTTGCAGAACCCGAGCGGAAGGATTTATAGTTCAGGCCTATGGAAACGCGATTCACCGCTTTCTCGCTACTACTACCTTCCCTGGGTCGACTGCGCCCCGGGCGCTAACTCTCGACCCCCACCGGCAGGCTCGCCAAGAGAGCCGCGTCTGCGCCGGAGACCTAAATCAGCAGGCTGTAAAAAACACAAACCCAGAAATTCAATGACAAGCCTTTCATGAGAGGGCTTTGAAAAAAGGAAAGACATCATGACCGACCGTTTGATTATTTTCGACACCACTTTGCGCGATGGCGAACAAAGCCCCGGCGCCTCGATGACCAAGGATGAAAAGATCCGCATTGCGCGCCAGTTGGAGCGCCTGCGCGTGGATGTGATTGAAGCAGGCTTTGCGGCGGCAAGCCCGGGCGACTTTGATGCGATTCGCGCCATTGCCGAGACCATTAAAACCAGCACGGTCTGCTCCCTGGCCCGAGTCTCAGAAAAGGACATCCGTGCTGCAGGCGAGGCTATTAAGCCCGCTGCCAAAGGCCGCATTCATACCTTCATTGCCACAAGCCCCATTCATATGGAGAAAAAGCTCCGCATGACACCGGATCAGGTGGTGGAGGCAGCGATCAAGGGCGTGAAGATGGCCCGTGAATACACCGATGATGTTGAGTTTTCTGCAGAAGACGCCGTACGAAGCGACATTGATTTCTTGGTGCGCGTATTTGGCGAGGTGATTAAGGCGGGCGCGAAAACCATTAACGTGCCTGACACCGTTGGCTACAGCGTTCCTTTTGCCTGGGGCGATCGATTCAAGCAATTGATTGAGCGCACACCCGGCGCAGACAAGGTGGTGTGGTCGACCCATTGCCACAACGATTTGGGAATGGCGGTGGCAAACTCTTTGTCGGCGGTGTTAAACGGCGCGCGTCAGGTCGAGTGCACCATCAACGGTTTGGGCGAGCGTGCAGGCAATGCTAGCCTTGAAGAAATTGTCATGGCCGTAAAAGTGCGCCAGGATATTTTCAAGTGCGATACCAATATCGATGCGAGCCAGATCGTTCCTGCATCCCGTTTGGTGTCACAGATCACGGGCTACCCCGTGCAGCCTAACAAGGCCGTGGTGGGCGCAAACGCCTTTGCCCACGAATCGGGCATTCACCAAGATGGCGTGTTAAAGCACCGCGAGACCTACGAGATCATGCGTGCTGAAGATGTGGGCTGGTCGACGAACAAGATCACGCTGGGCAAACTCTCAGGCCGTAATGCTTTCAAGCAGCGCCTGCAAGATCTCGGCATTGAGTTTGACTCTGAGAAAGAATTAAACGAGGCCTTTGCGCGGTTTAAGGATCTGGCCGATCGTAAATCGGAAATCTTTGACGAAGACCTTCAGGCCTTGGTCTCGGGTGATTCGATTGAAGAGGCTGATGAGCACTACCGCTTCTTGTCCCTTTCGCAAAAATCAGAAACCGGCGAGCGGCCCCAGTCTCGCGTGGCCTTCATGGTGGAAGGCGAAGAGGTGGTGGCCCAGGCCCAAGGAAATGGACCGGTCGATGCTACGGTCAACGCCATTGAGTCGAAGGTACACAGCGGCTCCGAGCTTTTGCTGTTTTCGGTCAACGCCATCACCACGGGCACCGAGAGCCAGGGCGAGGTCACGATGCGGCTTTCCAAGGGCGGCCGCATTGTGAATGGGCTGGGCGCCGACCCCGATATTGTGGTGGCGTCGGCTAAGGCCTACCTGAATGCGTTGAATAAGCTTCAAAGTAAGGTCGAAAAGCTGAATCCTCAATTGGTCTAGCTCTCGAAGGTAGGCCCCGAGCCCAGGGGTAGGCCGGTCAGGGTTTTCCGTTATAATTCAAAGGGTTGTACCAGCACGGCGGGCCCTGGCAGGCCCGGCCGCAAGTCCAAGGCATTTTCAAGGAGATTTCCATGCCCGTCGCCGACATTAACAAGCCTGAAATCATGGCGCAGTTCCAGCGCGCCAAGGGTGATACCGGTAGCCCCGAAGTGCAGGTGGCCCTGCTGACTGCACGCATCAACGATTTAACCGAGCATTTCAAAACCCACGCCAAGGACCATCACTCCCGTCGCGGCCTGCTGAAAATGGTGAGCCGTCGCAGGAAGCTGCTTGATTACCTCAAGCGCACTAATGTCCAGGGCTATCGCACGCTCATCGAGCGTTTGGGTCTGCGCAAGTAAGCGTTGAGAAATTGTTGATGTAACCCAAAGTGCCTGCCCGGTTTCACCGCGCGGGCATTTTGTTTATTGAGAAGAGAAAAGAAAAGGAAAACGAGTGTTCAATATTGCGAGAGAAGAGTTTCAGTATGGCCAGCACAAGGTTGTGTTGGAAACGGGCGAGATCGCCCGACAGGCCAGCGGCGCGGTGGTCGTCAACGTGGAGGACACAGTGGTCTTGGCGACGGTCGTGGCTTCGAAGACTGCAAAGCCCGGTCAGGATTTTTTCCCCCTAACCGTGGATTACTTGGAGAAGACCTACGCCGCAGGAAAGATTCCTGGCGGCTTTTTCAAGCGAGAGGGCCGTCCCACTGAAAAAGAAACGCTCACCTCACGCTTGATCGACCGTCCGCTTCGCCCGCTTTTCCCCGAGGGTTTTTATAACGAAGTGCAGGTGGTCTGCATGGTCATGTCTCTGAACCCCGAGATTGACCCCGATATCCCTGCCATGATCGGCGCCTCGGCCGCAATGTCTTTGGCAGGCGTTCCTTTTAATGGCCCTATTGGCGCTGCGCGCGTGGGCTACGTCAATGGGCAATACGTGCTAAACCCAACGGCAACGCAGCTCAAGGAATCACGCATGGATCTGGTGGTCGCGGGCACAGAGTCTGCGGTGTTAATGGTTGAATCCGATGCCGATCAGCTGCCTGAAGATGTGATGTTGGGCGGCGTTGTGTTTGGTCACGAGCAAGGCCGCATCGCGATTGAAGCGATTAATCGGTTGGTGGAAAAGGCCGGCAAGCCCGAATGGGATTGGCAGCCTGCACCGAAAGACGAGGCACTTATTGCCAAGGTCAAAGCGATGGCCGAAGGCCCGATTCGTGAGGCTTATGGCATTCGCATCAAGCAAGATCGTTCGCAAAAACTCAAGGCTACTTACGCGGAAGTGGAAACAAAGCTTGCCGAAGAGGCCGCTGCCGCTGGCCAGCCCGCGCCTGATTCCAATTTGGTGAACGAGACTTTGTTTAACCTGGAATACGGCACGGTGCGCAACCAGATTCTGAGTGGCGAGCCGCGCATTGATGGCCGCGACACCCGCACGGTTCGCCCCATTGAGATTCGTACCGGCGTATTGCCGCGGGCCCACGGCACTGCGCTTTTCACGCGTGGTGAGACCCAGGCCTTGGTGGTGGCCACTTTAGGCACCACGCGCGATGAACAAATCATTGATGCGCTCGGTGGCGAGTACCGTGACCGCTTCATGCTCCACTACAACATGCCCCCTTATGCAACAGGTGAGTGCGGCCGCGTGGGCACGCCCAAGCGCCGTGAAATCGGCCATGGCCGTCTCGCCAAGCGTGCATTGGTCGCGGTGCTGCCAAAGCCAGAAGACTTCGCCTACTCCATGCGTGTAGTGTCGGAAATTACTGAATCTAACGGCTCGTCCTCCATGGCCTCGGTATGCGGCGGCTGTTTGGCGCTCATGGATGCAGGCGTTCCCTTGAAAGCACATGTGGCAGGCATTGCCATGGGCCTCATTAAAGAAGGCGGCCGCTTTGCAGTGCTCACCGACATTCTGGGTGATGAAGATCACTTGGGCGACATGGACTTTAAAGTCGCAGGCACGGAATCAGGCGTGACCGCTTTGCAAATGGACATCAAGATCCAGGGCATCACGAAAGAGATCATGCAGGTAGCGCTCGCTCAAGCCAAAGAAGCGCGCCTGCATATTCTGGGCAAGATGAAATCGGCGCTCGACCATGCGCGTGAGGAGCTCTCCGAGTTCGCTCCGAGGCTCTACACCATGAAGATCAATCCGGAGCGTATTCGTGATGTGATTGGAAAAGGCGGCGCCACCATTCGCGCCATCACGGAAGAGACCGGCACACAGATCGACATTTCGGAAGATGGGTCGATCACTGTGGCAGCCACCACGGGCGATGCGGCGCGTTCGGCCATCAAGCGCATTGAGGAGCTCACCGCCGAAGTGGAGGTTGGCAAAACCTATGAAGGGACTGTGCTGCGCTTGTTGGAATTCGGCGCGATCATTTCCATCCTTCCTGGCAAAGACGGTCTGCTGCACATTTCGCAAATTGCCAATGAGCGTGTGAATCAGGTCTCTGATTACCTGAAAGAGGGCCAAACCGTGCGTGTGAAGGTCTTGGAAGCCGACGACAAGGGACGCCTACGCCTTTCTATGAAGGCCCTGATCGAAGAGGCTGCAGCGCCCCCCGAAGGCGCCGCGCCTCAGCCTGAGTGATAAAATCTGTTGCAATGCAGCGCGGGCTCTGGGTCGTTGGCAACTGGAAGATGAATGGCGACATGGTCTCGAATGAGGCCTTGTTGTCGGGTCTTTTAGGCCTCATTGAAGCGCACGGCGATAAGCCCATCGCGGAACTTGCGGTGGCCGTGCCTTCGCCTTACCTGTTTCAGGCAGCCGTACGTCTGAAAGGACGCAACATTGCCTGGGGCGCCCAGGATGTGTCCGAGCAGGAGAAGGGCGCTTTCACGGGGGAAGTCAGCACGGCCATGCTGCAAGATTTTGAGGCGCAGTTTGCCTTGGTCGGCCACTCCGAGCGTCGGGGCCGGCAGCAAGAGAGCGATGCTTTGGTCGCTGCCAAGGCCTGCGCGCTTGTGAGGGCAGGCCTTGTGCCCGTGGTTTGTGTGGGGGAGTCGTTAGAGGCCCGCGAAAAGGGCGAAGCGGTGAAGGTAGTCTGCGCTCAGGTGCGTCATGTGGCTTTGGCACTTGCCGAGCATGGGGGCCTGGCTAAAGCGGCCTTTGCTTATGAGCCCATCTGGGCCATCGGCACGGGCTTGAGTGCCAGCCCGGAACAGGCACAAGAGATGCATGCAGCGATTCGTGCAGAGCTTGCGAAAATTGAGGCCAGCGCAGCGCGGGAAGTTCGGCTGCTGTATGGCGGCAGTGTGAAGGGCGCAAGCGCGAGGGCGCTTTTCGCCCAGCCGGATATTGACGGCGCGTTAGTTGGAGGCGCGTCGCTAAATGCGCAGGAGTTTTTTGATATCGCATGTGCGATGAAGGAATAGACAAATGAATTTTCTGGCGAACTTAATGTTGACGATTCAGGTGATCACCGCGATTGGCGTGATCGTGCTGGTTTTGCTTCAGCAGGGCAAAGGCGCCGACATGGGCGCAGCCTTCGGTTCTGGCTCTTCGGGAAGCGTGTTTGGCGCGTCGGGGTCTTCGAATTTTTTAAGCCGTACTACGGCCGTTCTTGCGACCTTATTTTTTGTCGCAACGCTGTCGCTGTCATTTATTGCAACCAAACGCGGTGAGCCCACGGGGGGCAGTGTGATGCAGAACACTTCCGAGGTTCCCGTGGGTGTTCCGGGGCCTGCAGTACCCAACAAACAAGGTGGGTCAAGCGAGGTGCCGGCAAAGTAATCAAGTAGTATTGTGGGCTAGGTAGCGCGCCGACGTGGTGGAATTGGTAGACACGCTGTCTTGAGGGGGCAGTGGCGAAAGCTGTGCGAGTTCGAGTCTCGCCGTCGGCACCAGGGAGAAAAATAATATCCGGGGATTGAGTCGTGGATTTACAGCAATACCTTCCGGTTTTGATGTTCATTCTCGTGGGAGCGGGAATTGGGCTGGCTTCAATGGGCGCAGGAAAACTGCTGGGCCCAAGTCGACCCGACCCCGAAAAACTCTCACCCTATGAGTGCGGCTTCGAGGCCTTCGAAGACGCCCGTCTCCAGTTCGATGTGCGCTACTACCTGGTCGCCATCTTGTTCATTTTGTTTGATCTGGAGATTGCATTTTTATTTCCGTGGGCTGTCGCCTACAAGGACATAGGATTTTTTGGCTTTATGTCCATGATGGTATTTCTCGCAATATTGGTGCTAGGGTTCATCTATGAATGGATGAAGGGCGCCCTGGATTGGGAGTAGGGGATCTGACATGGCCATTGACGGAGTTTTAAAGCAAGGGTTTGTCACCGCTTCGGCAGACACCATCATTAACTGGACACGTACCGGTTCGCTGTGGCCCATGACGTTTGGCCTGGCGTGTTGTGCGGTGGAGATGATGCATGCGGGTGCCTCCCGCTATGACCTCGATCGCTTTGGTGTGGTGTTTCGGCCAAGCCCCCGTCAATCCGACCTCATGATTGTGGCCGGAACCCTCTGCAACAAAATGGCGCCCGCTATGCGCAAGGTCTACGACCAGATGCCCGAGCCCCGCTGGGTGATCTCCATGGGCTCTTGCGCCAATGGTGGGGGCTATTACCACTACAGCTACTCCGTTGTGCGAGGCTGCGATCGCATTGTTCCCGTTGACATTTATGTTCCGGGCTGTCCGCCCACGGCCGAAGCCTTGATCTACGGAATTATTCAGCTGCAAAACAAGATTCGCCGCACCAGCACTATCGCGCGGAGCTAAGCCATGAGCCTGAGCCGATTGAAATCACAAATCGAGTTGCAATGCGCCGGAAGGTTTATCAGCCTTACCGAGTCGCTTGGCGAGCTCACCCTTGTGGTGAGGGTTCAGAATTATTTAGAGGTATGCAAGACCTTGCGTGATGCCGAGGGCCTGATGTTTGACACCATGATCGATCTTTGCGGCATGGATTACAGCGAGTACAAAAACACCGGCACCGAGGGGCCGCGATTTGCCGTGGTGGTGCATTTATTGTCGGTGCAATGCAATCAGCGCCTGCGGGTGCGTGTCTATTGCCCCAATGACGACCTTCCCGAAGTGCCCTCTCTAACAAGTGTATGGAGCGCAGCGAACTGGTTTGAGCGTGAGGCCTTTGATCTTTACGGCATTGTGTTTGACGGCCACGACGACCTTCGACGCATTCTCACCGACTATGGCTTTGTTGGGCATCCATTTAGAAAAGATTTTCCGATCACTGGCTATGTGGAGATGCGCTACGACCCTGAGCAGCGCCGAGTGATCTATCAGCCTGTCACCATTGAGCCGCGCGATCAAACGCCGCGCGTGGTGCGGGAAGAAAACTACGGCGGCTTTATTCCGCAATAGATAAGACGAACGAAGAGGCGATCGACAGTGGCAGACATCAAGAACTACACCTTGAACTTTGGGCCCCAGCACCCGGCGGCCCACGGGGTGTTGCGCTTGGTGTTGGAGCTTGATGGCGAGGTGGTACAACGTGCAGACCCGCATATTGGCCTGTTGCATCGTGGCACTGAAAAGCTTGCCGAGCAAAAGACATTCCTGCAGTCCGTTCCCTATATGGATCGGCTCGATTACATGTCCATGATGGTCAATGAGCATGCCTATGTCATGGCCATTGAAAAACTCATGGGCGTTGAGGTGCCGATTCGGGCCCAGTACATCCGGGTGATGTTTGATGAGATCACTCGCATCTTGAATCACCTGCTCTGGATCGGCGCCCACGGATTAGACGTTGGTGCGATGGCTGTTTTCCTCTATGCGTTTCGTGAGCGTGAGGATTTGATGGATGCCTATGAGGCGGTGTCGGGCGCGCGTATGCATGCTGCTTATTACCGGCCGGGCGGTGTGTATCGCGATCTGCCTGACCGCATGCCGCAGTACATCGCCAATCGCAAGCGTTCCGAGCGTGATGCCAAGCGTCTTAATGAGAGCCGACAGGGAAGCCTGCTGGATTACCTGGAAGATTTCACCAAGCGATTTCCGGGCTATGTCGATGAATACGAAACCCTGTTGACTGACAATCGAATCTGGAAGCAGCGTTTGGTCGGAATCGGCGTGGTCACGCCCGAGCGCGCCAAGGCCATGGGCTTCACAGGCCCCATGGTGCGTGGCTCAGGCATTGCCTGGGATCTGCGCAAGCATCAGCCCTACGAAGTCTACGATCGGCTCGATTTCGATATTCCTGTGGGCAAGGAAGGCGACTCTTACGATCGTTATTTGGTTCGGGTTGCCGAGATGCGTGAGAGCAACCGCATCATTGCGCAGTGCATTGACTGGCTGCGAAAAAATCCTGGGCCGGTGATGTCCGATAACCACAAAGTCGCCCCGCCGCCGCGAGTCGACATGAAATCGAACATGGAAGAGCTGATTCACCACTTTAAGCTCTTCACCGAAGGCATTCATGTTCCCGAAGGCGAGTGCTATGCGGCAGTAGAACATCCTAAGGGTGAATTCGGAATCTATTTGGTCTCCGATGGCGCTAACAAGCCCTACCGTTTGAAGATACGCGCGCCCGGCTACCCCCACTTGGCAGGCCTTGATGAGCTATGCAAGGGCCATATGCTTGCTGATGTGGTGACCATCATCGGAACCATCGATATTGTGTTTGGGGAGATCGACCGATGAGCGTGCAGCTCTCATTGACGGAAGCCCCCAAGGCCCCGCTGCTCTCGGAGCAGGCGTATCGGCGCATTGATCGGGAGGTCGCGAAATACCCAGCCGACCAGAAACAGTCGGCGGTCATGGCGGCGCTTGCGATTGCTCAGCGTGAAAAAGGCTGGATTTCTTCTGAAGTAGAAGCCGATATCGCGGCTTATTTGGGCATGCCGCCGATTGCGGTGCATGAGGTGGCTAGCTTTTACGCAATGTATAACCTAAAGCCACTTGGCCGCCACAAAATTACGGTCTGCACCAACCTGCCTTGCGCATTGCGTAGCGGCAACCATGCGGCCGAGTACCTCAAGGCGAAGCTTGGCATCGGCTTTAACGAAACCACAGCCGATGGGCTGTTTACTTTGAAAGAAGGCGAGTGCATGGGTGCCTGTGGCGACTCACCGGTGATGCTGGTCAATAACCACCGCATGTGCAGCTGGATGTCGAATGACAAAATTGATGCCTTGATTGATGAACTCAAGTCGAAGGGAGATGCGTGATGGGCGCACCGGAAATTCCTTTTATCGACACCTGCTTTCATGGGCGTCATATCAGCCCGCAAATTCTTGCAGGCCTTGAGTCGCCCGACGCCTGGCGGTTGAAAGACTATCAGGCCCGTGGTGGCTATCAGGCCTTGCGCAAAGTGCTCACTACCATGAAGCCCGAAGATGTGATCACGGAAGTCAAGGCATCGGCCTTGCGTGGGCGTGGCGGTGCGGGTTTCCCAACGGGCTTGAAGTGGAGCTTCATGCCCGCGAAGCTTCCGATTCAGAAGTATCTCGTTTGCAATTCCGATGAAGGCGAGCCTGGCACTTTCAAAGACCGCGACATTCTTCGCTATAACCCGCATATCGTTATTGAAGGCATGGCCATTGCGGCGTATGCCATGGGCATTACGGTGGGCTATAACTACATTCACGGCGAGATCTGGGAGACCTACGAGCGCTTTGAAGAGGCCCTGGAAGAGGCCCGTGAGGCGGGCTTTTTGGGCGAAAACATTTTGCGCAGCGGATTCAACTTCCAGCTGCATGCCCATCATGGCTATGGCGCCTATATTTGTGGCGAGGAAACGGCATTGCTCGAATCATTGGAAGGCAAAAAAGGCCAGCCGCGTTTCAAGCCGCCATTTCCTGCAAGCTATGGCTTATATGGCAAGCCCACCACCATTAACAACACTGAAACCTTCGCGGCCGTGCCCTGGATTATTCGCAACGGCGGCCAGGCGTATCTGGAGGTTGGCAAGCCTAATAACGGCGGCACGAAAATCTTTTCAGTCTCAGGCGATGTAGAGCGTCCGGGCAATTATGAAATTCCGCTGGGTACGCCCTTTGCAAAGTTGTTGGAGCTTTGTGGCGGCATGCGAGACGGCAGAAAACTCAAAGCCGTCATCCCGGGTGGCTCCTCTATGCCGGTGCTGCCTGCGGAAATCATGATGGCTTGCGATATGGATTACGACTCAATTGCCAAGGCGGGCTCCATGCTGGGCTCTGGCGCCGTGATTGTCATGGATGAGACCCGCTGCATGGTGCGCTCGCTTTTGCGTTTGTCTTATTTTTATTACGAGGAGTCCTGCGGCCAGTGCACGCCATGCCGTGAGGGCACGGGGTGGCTTTGGAGAATGGTAAGCCGTATTGAGGCAGGTCAAGGCACGATGGAAGACTTGCGAAAACTTGATGAGGTTGCTGGCAACATCATGGGCCGCACTATCTGCGCCCTGGGCGATGCCGCTGCCATGCCGGTGCGGGCGTTTCTGAGGCATTTCCGCAGCGAGTTTGAGCATCACATCACAAACAAGAAATGTTTGGTTGAAGATTACCTATGATTGAACTAGAAATCGACGGACAAAAAGTAGAGGTGCCCCAAGGCAGCATGGTCATGGATGCTGCTGCAAAGCTTGGCCTTTACGTTCCGCATTTCTGTTATCACAAGAAACTCTCCATTGCCGCTAACTGCCGGATGTGTCTGGTGGAAGTGGAGAAGGCCCCCAAGCCAATGCCGGCTTGTGCTACGCCGGTTGCGGCGGGCATGAAGGTCTTCACACAATCGGATAAGGCCAAGAGCGCGCAAAAAAGCGTGATGGAGTTTTTACTCATTAACCACCCGCTCGATTGCCCGATCTGTGACCAAGGCGGTGAGTGCCAACTGCAAGATCTTGCCGTGGGCTATGGCCCATCAGCCTCACGCTACAGCGAAGAAAAGCGTGTGGTGTTTCACAAGCCCATGGGACCGCTTATTTCTGCTGAAGAGATGAGCCGCTGCATTCACTGCACACGCTGTGTTCGCTTTGGCCAGGAGATTGCGGGCGTGATGGAGCTCGGCATGGCGGGCCGCGGCGAGCATTCCGAGATCATGTCTTTTGTGGGCAGCGCGGTTGAAAGTGAGCTCTCAGGCAACATGATTGATATCTGCCCCGTTGGCGCCCTAACCAGCAAGCCCTTCCGTTATTCCGCCCGCACCTGGGAGCTTTCACGCAAACGCTCCGTGAGCCCGCACGACAGCATTGGCGCCAATGTCGTTGTGCAATCGAAGAACAACGAGGTGCTGCGTGTGGTGCCCCTTGAGAATGAAGAGGTCAATGAGTGTTGGATCTCCGACCGAGATCGCTTCAGCTATGAAGGCTTAAACAGCAGCCATCGACTTACCGTGCCCATGATGAAAGACAGCGCAGGGCACTGGCACGAGGTGGGATGGGAAGAAGCGCTCAGTGCGGCAGCGGCGGCGTTGAAATCTGCCAGCGACTTAGGCCCCAACCAGTTGAGGACGCTTCTTTCGCCAAACAGCACGCTTGAGGAAATGGGGCTTGCGGCATTGCTGACTCGCGGATGCAAGAGCGACTCCATTGATTTTCGCCTGCGTCTAGCCGACGCAGAGTTCGATCGCAATATTTTGGGTGTGCCGACGCTTGGCCTGGCGCTTGCCGAGGTCTCGCAGCTTGATCGTGCACTGGTCATTGGCGGCTTCCTCCGTGCAGAGCATCCGCTGATTGCCCAACGGCTGCGTCAGGCCGTGCGCCATGGCGCTCAGGTAGCGACATTACATGCAGCAGCTTTGGATCTGCTCATGCCTTTGGCCCATCAGCTTGTTATTTCGCCTGCGCAATGGGTGCAAAAGATCTCAGAGACTCTTGTCGCCGTTTGCAATGAGAAAAATCTTGCCGTTTCGCAAACTTACGCGGACGCAAAGCCTGATGAGCAGGCAAAAGCGGTGGCCAAGATGTTGCTGGCTTCCTCAGACCCAGGCCGGCAGTGCGCAATTTTGCTGGGCAATTCTGTGCTCTCTCACCCCCAGGCATCGGTGGTGGTTGCAAGCGCCCATGCGCTGGCCAATGCGCTGGGGGCGCGCCTGGGCTTTACCGGAGAAGGTGGCAATGCGGTGGGGGGCTATATTGCCAAGGTCTTTCCGCAATCCAATGGCGAGACAGCGGCAGCCATGTTTGAGCGTGCCGGGCAGGCGGCTTTGCTTTTGAATATTGATCCGGCACTTGATTGTGGCAATGCCCATCGCGCGCACTCCGTTCTCAAGCACACCAAAAAGGTTGTTGCTCTCTCCGCATTCAAAGATGGGGTGATGGATGTCGCCCATGTTGTCTTGCCGGTGGCTCCGTTTACGGAGACCTCTGGAACCTACGTGAACTGCGAGGGCAGGGTACAAATCACGCAAGCCGTGGTCAAGCCACTGGGCCAGGCAAGGCCTGCGTGGAAAGTGTTGCGCGTACTGGGCAACTTGCTAAACCTTGAGGGCTTTGAATTTGAATCTTCCGAGGAAGTGCGCAAGGCCTTGATTGGTGATGTGGCCGATTCCAGGCTTTTAGCGATTGCGCCTCTAACAGTAGGCGCGGCGGTAGATAACGCTCAGAGCAGGCTGCGGGCTTCAGAGAAATCTGGCTTGTTGCGCGTTGCCGATGTGCCGATTTATCGCAGCGATTCCTTGGTGCGTCATGCGGAGTCTTTGCAGCAAACCCGCGCAAGTGCAGCGCCCAAGGTAAGGATGAACCCGTTAGACCTGCAACGACTTGGCCTGGCAAGCGGGGCGAAGATGAAATGTGTGCAGGAGGCTTCGGCGGCGCAAGTGCTGGAGCTTGTAGCAGACCAATCCGTTGCGCAGGGGGTTGCGTTGATTTCAGCAGCCTGTGCGGCAACGAAGGATCTTGGCGCCATGATCGGGCCGCTGGAACTGGAGCGCGCCTGATATGGAGGGCTTGATCCTAGGCATCAATGAGATTGGCACTTCGCTGCTTGGCGATGCCTGGCCCATTGCCTGGACGCTTATGAAGATTGTTGCGGTGGTAGTTCCAGTGTTGGCCTGTGTGGCCTACCTTACGCTTTGGGAGCGCAAACTCATTGGTTGGATGCACATTCGCTTAGGGCCCAATCGCGTTGGCCCCTTGGGTTTGTTGCAGCCTATTGCCGATGCAGTAAAGCTCTTGACCAAAGAGATCATCATGCCCTCGCAGGCCAATCGTGGCTTGTACGTACTGGGCCCCATCATGACCATCATGCCGGCGATGGCCGCCTGGGTGGTGATTCCTTTTGGTCCGGATGTCGTGCTCTCCAACATTAATGCCGGGCTTTTGCTTTTGCTGGCGATCACCTCTTTGGAGGTCTATGGCGTCATTCTGGCGGGCTGGGCTTCAAATTCGAAGTATGCGTTTTTGGCAGCCATGCGCGCCTCGGCCCAAATGGTCTCCTACGAGCTTGCCATTGGATTTGCACTTGTTTCGGTATTGCTGGTCACAGGCAGCTTGAATCTCACTCAGATTGTGCTGGGCCAGCAAGAGGGCATGTTTGCCGAAATGGGCTTGAATTTCCTGTCGTGGAATTGGCTGCCTTTATTGCCCGTCGCGGTGGTGTATTTCATTTCAAGTGTTGCTGAAACGAATCGACATCCCTTTGATGTAGTGGAAGGCGAGTCGGAAATTGTTGCAGGCCATATGGTGGAGTATTCCGGTATGGCCTTTGCCGTGTTTTTCCTGGCCGAGTACGCCAACATGATTTTGTTGTCTGCCTTAGCAGCCATCATGTTTTTGGGCGGCTGGGATGCGCCGATTGCCGCCCTTGATTTCATTCCGGGCTGGATCTGGCTTGGCATTAAGACCTTCGTGGTCGTGAGCATGTTTATCTGGCTTCGGGCCTCGTTTCCCCGCTATCGCTACGACCAAATCATGCGCTTAGGCTGGAAGATCTTTATTCCCGTGACCTTGGTCTGGCTCGTGTTTGTCGCTATTTGGATGCAGACCCCCTGGAGTATTTGGTAATCGAAAGACCCAGAGATGAGCGCGATCACCAACTTTCTCAGATCCTTTTTGCTGTTGGAGCTCCTGCAGGGCATGGCCCTGACGGGCCGCTATTTGTTTAAGCGAAAAATCACGGTTCAATACCCCGAAGAGAAAACGCCGATGTCGCCGCGTTTTCGTGGCCTACACGCCTTGCGCCGATATCCAAATGGCGAAGAGCGCTGCATTGCCTGCAAGCTCTGTGAAGCGGTCTGCCCAGCGCAGGCCATCACGATTGAGTCCATGGTGCGTGAAGACGGCACTCGCCGCACGACCCGCTACGACATTGACTTGACCAAGTGCATTTTCTGCGGCTTTTGTGAAGAGAGCTGCCCGGTCGACTCGATCGTGGAGACCCATATTCACGAATACCACGGAGAAAAACGCGGCGATCTTTATTTCACCAAAGAGATGTTGTTAGCTGTTGGCGATCGCTACGAAAAAGAAATTGCCCAGGCCCGGGCTGATGACGCGAAATACCGATAACAATGGTTGATGTCACCCTCACGCTGTTTTATGCCTTTGCCGCGATCCTGGTGTTTGCAGCCTTGCGCGTGATTACAGCGAAAAACCCTGTGCATGCTGCGCTTTACCTGGTGCTGAGTTTTTTCAGTGCGGCTGCAATCTGGCTTTTGCTTGAGGCAGAGTTTTTGGCCATCGTGTTGGTGCTGGTCTACGTTGGCGCGGTGATGGTGCTCTTTCTCTTCGTCGTGATGATGGTTGATTTTGATTTGGAAAAGCTTCGCCAGGGGTTTTGGGCCAATCTGAAGGTCGCGCTGCCCGTAGGCGGCCTGATCATTTTCCAAATGGCAGCGGTGTTGATTCGCAGCTTTAATGTGCCGCAGTCGTCGGTGGCCGCCGCGCCGCCCGATTACGACAACACCCGAGCCCTGGGCCAAGTCTTGTACACCGAGTATGTCTACGCCTTTGAAATAGCCGCAGTCATTTTGTTGGTGGCGATCATCGCGGCCATTGCGCTGACGCTGCGGCGTCGCAAAGACACCAAGCAACAGGACCCGGGCCAGCAGGTCCGCGTGAAGGCGAAAGATCGGTTGACGATGGTAAAGGTTCCGCCTTCAACAGGGCAGGCTGCCTCGCGCCCCGATGGAGCTTCCGCAGTGACGAAGGACAAGTCGTCATGACGCTTGCCCACTTCCTCACCCTTGGCGCCATCTTGTTTGCCATCAGCGTGATCGGCATTTTCATGAACCGCAAAAACCTGATTGTGTTGCTCATGGCCATTGAGCTCATGCTGCTTGCGGTGAATATGAACTTTGTAGCCTTTTCGCACTATCTGGGCGATGTCGCTGGCCAGGTGTTTGTGTTTTTCATTCTTACGGTTGCCGCAGCCGAATCGGCGATTGGCTTGGCAATCCTGGTGGTGCTGTTTCGAAACCTCAAAACTGTTGAGGTGGAAGAGCTTGACAGGCTAAAGGGATAGCGCGCAATGAAAGCCCTGTATCTATTAGTGCCGATGGCACCTCTGTTTGGAGCGATTGTGGCGGGCCTTTTTGGCAAGGCCATTGGCCGGGCTGCCTCCCACTGGGTCACCATTTTGGGTGTTGCGGTTTCGCTCATCGCCTCGGTAATTGTCTGGCTGGATGTCATGGGGGGCAACACCTTTAACGGCCCGGTCTACACCTGGGCGGTGGTCGAGGGCCTGAAGTTTGAAGTTGGATTATTAATTGACACCTTATCGGCCACCATGATGATCGTGGTCACGTCGGTGTCGCTGGCGGTGCACATCTACACCATCGGCTACATGCAAGATGATCCGGGTTATCAGCGCTTCTTTAGCTACATCTCGCTATTTACTTTTTCCATGCTCATGCTGGTCATGAGCAACAATTTCCTGCAGCTCTTTTTCGGCTGGGAAGCGGTGGGCCTGGTGTCTTATCTGCTGATTGGCTTTTGGTATGAAAAGCCCACCGCGATTTATGCCAACTTGAAAGCCTTTTTAGTTAACCGGGTAGGTGACTTTGGCTTTATTCTGGGCATCGGCCTGCTGCTCGCCTATGCAGGCTCACTCGATTACGCTGAGGTGTTTGCGCAGTCCGGCACGCTCGCCACACAAACGATTTCTTTGATTCCTGGCACAGAATGGTCCTTGCTGACCGTCGCCTGCATTTGCTTGTTTATTGGCGCCATGGGCAAATCGGCCCAGTTCCCATTGCATGTCTGGCTGCCAGATTCCATGGAGGGTCCAACGCCAATTTCGGCATTGATCCATGCGGCCACCATGGTGACGGCGGGTATCTATATGGTGGCCCGCATGTCACCACTGTTTGAATTCTCCGCTGTTGCTTTGTCCTTCGTCTTGATCATCGGCGCGATCACCGCCTTATTCATGGGCTTTTTGGGCATCATACAAAACGACATCAAGCGCGTGGTGGCCTACTCAACGCTCTCGCAGTTGGGCTACATGACGGTAGCCTTGGGCGCATCTGCCTACTCGGTGGCCTTTTTCCATCTGATGACGCACGCGTTTTTCAAAGCGCTTTTGTTTTTGGCAGCGGGCTCGGTGATCATCGGCATGCACCACGAGCAAGACATTCGCAAGATGGGCGGGCTTTGGAAGAAGATGCCGATCACCTGGTTTGTCTCTTTGCTCGGGTCACTGGCCCTGATTGGTGCGCCGTTTTTCTCGGGGTTTTATTCCAAGGATATGATTATCGAGGCCGTGCGAGCCTCTAATCTGATTGCAGCGCCCGCGGTGTATGTCATGTTGCTGATTGGCGTATTCGTCACTGCCTTTTATTCCTTCCGAATGTTTTTCCTGGTCTTTCATGGCAAGCCTCGCTGGCATTCGAATGACCATGCGCACGGAGATGGACATGACGGTCATGGCCATGGCGGTGCGCCTCATGAGTCGCCGCTCGTGGTGACTCTGCCGTTAATTGCTTTGGCCATTCCCTCGGTGGTGTTGGGTGCAGTTGCGATTGGCCCCATGCTTTTCGGAGGCTACTTTAATAATGTCATCTTTGTTGATCCCAGCAATCCCGCCATGGCTACTATCGCGGCTCATTTTGAGGACTGGTATGCCCTTGGCCTACATGCGTTGGTGACCTGGCCCTTCTGGATGGCTTTAGCAGGCGTGGTGACAGCGTTTTTCTTCTACCTTGTGAAGCCTTCGATCCCCGAGGCGATTAAATCGAGATTTTCCGGCCTGCACAAGATCATGGAAGAGAAGTACTACATGGACAAAATCAATGAAGTGGTGTTTGCGGGCGGCGCAAGGCTTTTAGGTGGGCAGCTCTGGAAGCGTGCGGATCAAGGCCTCATTGATGGCCTAATCGTCAATGGCAGCACCCGGGTCGTGGCGGCGGTCGCCTCCATCATGCGAATCGGACAAACAGGCTATCTCTACCACTATGCAATTGCGATGATTCTGGGCGTTGCCTTGCTCCTGTGGTGGTTCGCGCCCCTGGTGGTAACGGGGGTCGTGCTGAAATGATGCACTCGGGCTTTCCCATTTTGTCATTGGCCATTTGGCTGCCGATTTTTGCTGGCATGGCCGTGTTGGCCATGGGTGCGAGGGTCTCGAACACAAACATCCGTTGGTTTGCCCTTGGCGGCGCGCTGGCAGGGCTGCTTGCCACTATCCCCCTGATCACGGGCTTTGACAACAGCTTTTCAGGAATGCAGTTTGTCGAGCGCGTGCAGTGGATCGATCGTTTCAATATTTATTACTTTCTGGGCATCGATGGCTTGTCGATGTGGCTTATTCCGCTAACTGCGTTCATCACTGTGATTGTGGTGATCGCAGGCTGGGAAGTGATTGAAGAGCGCGTTGCCCAGTACATGGGCTCATTCCTGATTCTGTCTGGCCTGATGATTGGCGTGTTTTCAGCCCTAGACGGCATTTTGTTTTACGTGTTTTTTGAAGCAACGCTCATTCCCATGTACCTGATCATCGGTATATGGGGTGGCCCGAACCGGGTTTATGCGGCATTCAAGTTTTTCTTGTACACGCTTTTAGGCTCATTGCTTACTCTTGTGGCGATCGTGTATCTGTTCATGCAGTCGGGAAGCTTCAATGTGCTGGATTGGCACAAGCTGCCGCTGCCGCTCACCGTTCAGATCTATATCTTCTTCGCGTTTTTGGTGGCCTTTGCCGTGAAGGTACCGATGTGGCCGGTGCACACCTGGCTGCCCGATGCCCACGTAGAAGCGCCTACGGGGGGCTCGGTGGTGCTGGCCGCGATTATGCTCAAGCTTGGTGCCTACGGCTTTTTGCGATTCTCTTTGCCGATTGCGCCCGATGCCTCGCGCGAGCTTGACGTGCTCATGATTAGCTTATCGCTGGTGGCTGTTGTGTACATTGGCCTCGTGGCCCTGGTTCAGGCCGATATGAAAAAGCTGGTGGCGTATTCGTCGATTGCCCACATGGGCTTTGTGACCCTGGGCTTTTTTATGTTCAACAGCCTCGGTGTGCAAGGCGGCATTGTGCAAATGATCTCCCACGGCTTTATTTCGGGCGCCATGTTCTTGTGTATCGGTGTGCTGTATGACCGTATGCATTCCCGACAGATCGCCGACTATGGCGGCGTGGTCAACAAAATGCCGAAGTTTGCCGCACTCTTTGTATTTTTTGCGATGGCCAATAGTGGCCTGCCGGCAACCAGCGGCTTTGTAGGCGAGTTCATGGTGATCCTCGGTGCGGTGAAGTATAACTTCTGGATAGCGCTGCTTGCGGCCACCACCTTGATCTTTGGCGCAGCCTACTCGCTGTGGATGATCAAGCGGGTGGTTTTTGGCAAGGTGGCCAACGATCATGTTGCCGCGTTAAAAGATGTCAATTCCCGGGAGTTCTGGATGTTGATGTCCTTGGCCTTTTTCGTGTTGTTGATGGGGGTTTGGCCGGCGCCTTTTGTTGAGGTGATGCAGGTCTCGGTCGATGACCTGTTGCGACATGTCGCTGCTTCCAAGATACCGCCGCTCTAGGAACCCAAGGCTATGACTCTGGAAATGTTAAACATTCACGCTGTCTTCCCGGAGATTGCGCTTTTCCTGGTGATGAGCGTGGTGTTGCTCGTCGATCTTTTTGCGCGCAAGCAGGGCGCGGCTCTGACTCATGGCATCGCTTTGGCAGGCTTAGTGCTCATTGGCATCTGGCAGCTAGTCCTAGCAGCTGATACACAAACGATTTACGCCATGAATGGCCTGGTTGTAGCCGATTCTATGTCGGCTTTCCTGAAGGGATCGGCGGCGCTGGCGGCCGCCATCACGTTGGCATATGCCAAGCATTACATCGCAGATCGTCAGATCGCTTCAGGCGAGTTTCATATTCTTGCGCTAATGGCCTTGTTGGGCCAGTTCGTCATGATCTCTGGCAACAGCCTGCTCACCATTTATCTGGGCATTGAGCTTTTGTCATTGGCGCTTTATGCACTGGTTGCCTTGCGTCGAGACTCGGCCGTGGCCGTTGAGGCGGCCATGAAATATTTTGTGCTGGGCGCCTTGGCATCCGGCTTTTTGCTCTACGGCATGTCCATGCTCTACGGCGCAACCGGCACGCTGGACCTTCCGCTCATTGCAGATAAGATCGCTTCAGGCCAGGCCGATCGGCTGGTGATGGTGTTTGGCACCGTGTTTATCGTCGCAGGACTTGCTTTTAAGCTGGGCGTTGTGCCATTTCATATGTGGGTGCCCGATGTCTATCAGGGTGCGCCCACAGCCATGACCTTGATGATCGGTGGCGCGCCCAAGTTTGCGGCCTTCGCGATTGTGATTCGTCTCTTGGTTTCGGGATTGATTGGCGTGTCTGCCGACTGGCAGCAGATGCTCATCATCCTTGCGGTGCTCTCGCTGGCGGTGGGTAATTTGATTGCGCTCATGCAGACCAATGTCAAGCGCATGCTGGCCTACTCCACCATTGCCCATATGGGCTTTATGTTGATGGGCATTGCTTCAGGCCTTGTGGGCAGCGAAAGTGTTGGTGCCGTGGATGCCTACGCGGCCTCGCTGTTTTATGTGGTGACCTATGTCATCACCACACTGGGAAGTTTCGGGGTGCTGATGCTGGCATCTTCTAAGGGCTTTGAGTGTGAAAGCCTCGATGACCTCAAAGGCTTAAGCCAGCGCCACCCCTGGCTTGCAGCCGTGTTTCTCGTTCTCACGTTTTCGCTGGCAGGCATTCCGCCCACTGTAGGCTTTTACGCAAAGCTCTCGATACTGGAGAGCGTGGTGCAGGCAGGCAACATTTGGCTTGCTGTTTTTGCGGTCATGGCCTCGCTGATCGGTGCCTTTTATTACCTGCGGCTGGTGAAGGTCATGTATTTTGATGAGGCAAAAATTGATGCGCCCCTTGATTGCAGCAGGCCTGTGCGTTCCTTGCTCGCCATAAACGGCGCCTCGGTGTTGCTGTTAGGTATCCTTCCGGGACCACTGATGGCAGCATGCCTTTATGCCATTCGCATGTCGCTGGCTGCCTAGGGCGGGCTTGTTGGCATGAGCAGCACTGATCCAAGGCCAGCTCTGGTTCCAGCAGAGCCTGCACCCCAGCTTGAAGAGGTTCGGCTTCGCGGCGAATCGGTGTTCACAGGAAAGCTGCTTGATGTCTATCGGGATTGGGCGCGTGCGCCTGATGGCCATGAGCAAAGCTTTGAATACACCCTGCATCCTGGCGCTGCCGTGGTGGTTCCCATGCTCGATGATGGGCGCGTGGTGCTGGAGCGGCAGTGGCGATACGCCTTGAATCGCAGTTTTCTTGAGTTTCCCGCAGGCAAGCTCAATAAAGGGGAGGACCCTTTCGAGGCAGTGCAGCGTGAGCTTGCGGAGGAAACCGGCTATCGTGCAAATCAGTGGGCAAGGCTTGGGGTGATGCACCCCGTGATCGGCTATTCGACTGAGGCGATTTATTTATTCATGGCCAAGGGCTTAATCGCCGGTAATCATGCCCGGGAAAAAGGCGAGTGCATGGAGCTTGTCACCTTGAGTGTCGAAGAATTGTTTGAATTGATTCGTTGTGGCGAAATTACCGACAGCAAAACCTTGTCGTGTTCACTTTGGCTTGACCGTATCAGGCGCGGTGAGTGGCAGCCTGAATGGGTTGGGCCATCTTTGAAGGAGTAGGCCAGCAAATGTTAAGACCGACTGCAAAGTTTTCCTGGGAGGACCCCTTCCTGTTGTGTGATCAGATCTCGGATGAAGAGACCATGGTCATGGATGCTGCCCGCGCTTTCTGTCAGGAGCAGCTAGCACCCCGGGTGCTGGATGCATTTCGCAATGAAACTACCGACCCAGGGATCTTTCGCGAGATGGGTGAGGTGGGGCTCTTGGGCGCCTATATTCCTGCTGAATATGGCGGGGCAGGGGTGAACTATGTCTCTTATGGATTGATTGCACGCGAGGTTGAGCGGGTCGATAGCGGCTATCGTTCGATGATGAGCGTGCAAAGCTCATTGGTGATGCTGCCTATTTATGAATTTGGCACCGAGGATCAGCGCAAAAAATATCTGCCCAAGCTCGCGAAGGGCGAGTGGATTGGCTGCTTTGGGTTGACCGAGCCCGATCATGGATCAGACCCGGCGAACATGGCCACACGATCCAAGAGGGTGCCCGGCGGCTATTTACTCTCGGGATCCAAGACTTGGATCTCCAACAGTCCCATTGCCGATGTGTTTGTGGTGTGGGCCCGCGATGAAGAAGACAAGATCCGTGGCTTTGTTCTTGAGAAAGGTATGAAGGGGCTCAGCGCGCCAGTGATTCACGGCAAGATTGGCTTGCGGGCTTCGATTACCGGCATGATCATGATGGATGGTGTGTTCGTACCTGAGGAAAACGCTTTTCCGGATATTCGTGGGTTGAAAGGCCCCTTCACCTGCTTGAATTCCGCACGCTATGGCATTAGCTGGGGCGTGCTGGGTGCGGCAGAGTCTTGCTGGCATACGGCGCGTCACTATGTGCTGGATCGTAAGCAGTTTGGCCGCCCACTTGCTGCCAATCAATTAATTCAGAAAAAACTGGCTGACATGCAGACCGAGATTTCATTGGGCCTGCTGGCAGCGCTGCGTTTGGGCCGCATGAAGGATGAGGGCACGGCGGCCGTTGAGATCACTTCGATTGTGAAGCGCAACAACTGCGGCAAGTCGCTCGAGGTGGCCCGACTTGCCCGAGACATGTTGGGTGGCAACGGCATCAATGATGAATATGGTGTCATGCGGCATATGGTGAACCTTGAGGTGGTGAACACTTATGAGGGCACGCATGATATTCATGCCTTGATCCTTGGCCGCGCGCAGACGGGGATTCAGGCGTTCTTTTAACGTCATTGCGAGGTCTTTGGGCCGTGGCAATCCATGAATAAGGTTGACGTTGTCATCATCGGCGCAGGCGTCATTGGCTTGGCGATTGCCCGGGAGTTCGCGCTTGCGGGCAAAGAGGTGGTCATTCTGGAGAGCGCGCCAAAACATGGCACGGGAACTAGCGCCCGAAACTCCGGCGTCATTCACGCGGGCATCTATTACCCTACAGGATCGAGAAAAGCGCAGTGGTGCGTGCGCGGCCGCCACCTGCTGTATGAATATCTGCAGGCACGTCATATTGCCCACCGCAAAACCGAAAAGCTCATCGTTGCAGGTAAGGGTGAGGTCGAAAAA
The DNA here is from genome assembly GCA_964582195.1 of uncultured Burkholderiaceae bacterium. Classification (GTDB taxonomy): domain Bacteria; phylum Pseudomonadota; class Gammaproteobacteria; order Burkholderiales; family Burkholderiaceae_A; genus Lacustribacter. The sequence continues at coordinate 553,332 of CAZOQN010000002.1, forward strand.
CTCGAGAAGCTATTTGAGACCGGCAAGGCCAATGGTGTTGATGCTCTTCGTTTGATTGGCGCGGCAGAGGCGAAAGCCTTGGAGCCTGCCATCGAGTGCTATGCCGCGATTCACTCGCCCTCTACGGGCATTGTCGATGCCCATGAACTCATGGATGCACTGTTTGGTGATGCCCAGGCCCACGGGGCCATGCTGGCTCAGGCCAGCCGGTTTGAATCTGCACAGCGAATTAATGGTCTTTGGCACTCACAAGTGCTAGGCGAGACACTCGTCTCAGAGATTCTTATTAATGCCGCAGGGCTCGATGCCGTTGCTGTGGCACAAAAAATTGTGGGTCTAGAGGCCTCCAAAATTCCCGCGATGTATTTCGCAAAAGGAAACTACGCACGCGTTAATGGCAAGTGTCCGTTTCAGCGACTCATTTATCCGGTACCCGTGCCCGGTGGATTGGGAACACATCTCACCCTCGATCTGGGGGGCCAGGCCAATCTCGGTCCAGATGTCGAGTGGCTGGCGCAGCCAACACCTGCACAAATTGCTGCAGGCCTTCAGAGCAGTTTTTTTTATGAGGTGGATGGCGCAAGGCTTGCTGGATTTGAGCAGGAGGTGCGCACCTGGTGGCCAACGTTACCGCCTAACGCCTTGTCACCAGGCTATGCGGGCGTGCGGCCGAAAATTTCTGGGCCTGGGCAGCCAGCTGCAGATTTTTGTGTGCAAGGGCCCAAAGACCATGGGGCCAGCGGGCTTATCAACCTCTTTGGCATCGAGTCGCCTGGCCTGACTGCCTGCCTGGCAATTGCTCAGGCCGTCGTTCGGCTTCCTTAGGTCGGTGTCTCCGCGCGTTGCCCCTCGGTCCCTAGGGCAGGCCCTAGTCTTTTCCCTAGTCACCCTGCGGCACGCAATCCAATATGCTTTGCCGGTTATTACTCAAGGAGGACATTATTCATGCAAGGTATGCATCGGTTTTTCACCCGCGCGGCGGGTGGCTCAGCGCTGTTTCTCGCTGCAGCCCTGTGGCTTTTCTCAGGCGCGGCAAGCGCTCAGCAACAGCAGTTTATTAACGTCTTAACAGGCGGGCAGGCCGGCGTTTACTACCCGCTTGGCGTGTCACTGTCGCAGATCTATTCCAAGTCCATCCCGAATGTGCGTTCCACTGCCCAGGTGACAAAGGCCTCTGCCGAAAATCTCAACTTGCTGCAGGCAGGCCGTGGGGAGCTCGCGTTAAGCCTTGCTGACACAATTTCAGATGCTTGGAAAGGCAACGAAGAAGCAGGCTTTAAAGCCCCGCTTGATAAGCTGCGTGGCCTTTCTGCCACCTACAACAATTACATCCAGATCGTTGCCAGCGCTGACTCGGGCATCAAGACCTTGGCTGATCTGAAAGGAAAGCGGGTTTCTGTGGGTGCCGCCAGATCCGGAACGGAGCTCAACGCGCGCGCGATTCTGCGTGCGGCTGGCCTGAGTTACAAGGATCTTGCGAAAGTGGAGTATTTGCCCTTTGGCGAGTCGGTAGAGCTCATCAAAAATCGCCAGCTTGATGCCACGCTGCAGTCGGCTGGCCTTGGCGTTGCCTCAATCCGGGACCTGTCAACGACGGTTCCGATTGTTGTGGTGGCAGTTCCTGCTGATGTGGTCAGGAAAGTAGGCGACCCTGCTTATCAGCCCTCGGTTATTCCCGCAAACACCTATACGGGGCAGACCACTGATATTCCAACGGCCGCCATTCCAAACTTCTTAGTGACCCACTCAGGCGTTTCGAACGATTTGGCTTACAGCATGGCCAAGGCGCTTTACGACAATCTCGAAACCTTCCATGCTGCTCACAGTGCAGCCAAGGTGGTGACCCTGCAAAACGCAGTCAGAGGTATGCCCATTCCTTTGCATCCAGGGGCTGAGCGTTTCTACCGCGAAAAAGGCATCTTGAAGTAATCGAAAAGGTGTTTTGAGTTAGGCACAGTTGCCAAGGGTTCCCGGCATGGGGACCCTTGTTTTTTTATCGGGATCTGACAAAGACATGAACTCTGCACAAACACTAACGGAGCCGGCCCATGGTGGAAGAGGGCCGCTCATTGGCCTGGTGTTCTGGGTTGCAGTGGCATTTTCTGCCTACCAGCTGATCGCCGCTTCTTTTCATCCTTTCTCGAGTCAGGTGATCCGGGCGTTTCATGTGGGCTTTGTGTTGCTCATGATCTTTGTTTTGTATCCGCCGTTTAAGCAGCAAAAGGGCTTCGGCAAGGGCCTGGGCTGGGCGATTGGCCTAACGGGCTTTATCTTCAGTTTTTATCATTGGATTTTTGAGGCCGACTTGACAGCGCGTGCCGGAGAAATGATCTGGTCCGACTGGATTATTGCGTCTGTCACTGTGGTGCTTGTGTTCGATGCGGCCCGCAGGGTCATGGGCTGGGGCCTGCCGATCATTTGTCTGGTCTTTTTGCTCTATGCCATGTTCGGCCAGCATCTTCCCGGCAACCTCGCGCATCGGGGCTACGGGCTTGATCAAATTGTGGGCATGTTGGGCTTTGGAACCGAGGGCATTTATGGTGTGCCCACCTATGTGTCGTCGACGTTCATTTTTCTCTTTATTTTGTTTGGCGCGTTCCTAGAGCAGGCCGGCATGATTAAGCTTTTTAACGATTTCGCCATGGGCACGGTGGGCCATACGCGTGGGGGGCCTGCGAAGGTCGCGGTAATTTCGTCTGGCCTGATGGGCACGATCAATGGATCTGGGGTTGCCAACGTAGTGACAACTGGCCAATTTACGATACCGCTTATGAAGCGCTTTGGCTACAGCCCAGCCTTTGCGGGTGGCGTTGAGGCAACCTCGAGCATGGGCGGGCAGATCATGCCCCCGGTGATGGGGGCTGTAGCCTTCATCATGGCAGAGAACATTAATGTGCCTTACACCGAGATTGTGAAGGCAGCGGTCATTCCCGCGCTTTTGTATTTCATCACCGCCTTTTGGATGGTGCACCTTGAGGCAGGACGTAAAAATTTAATGGGCCTTCCCAAAGCAGAGTGCCCGGATCCGTGGGTTGCAATAAAGCAGCGTTGGTATTTATTGTTGCCTCTAATTGGGCTTGTTTATCTTTTGTTTTCGGGCTTTACGCCCTTGTTTTCCGGCACGATTGGTCTGGCCTTGACGGTGGTGTTGATCTATGGAGCTGCAGTTATCAGCAATGTGAAGGGCACAAGCCTGCGGATTCTTTTCTGGGCCTTGTTGGGATTTGCCTGTGCAGGCTTTTTTGAATTTGGTGTTGGCGTTTTCTTTGTTGTGGTTGCAATGTTAGTTGCTGTCAGTTTTGCCTATAAAAATGGCGTTGAGGTTCGTGCCTTAACGTTGCGCGCCTTAGCGGAGGGAGCTGCCCATGCGCTGCCCGTAGCGATTGCCTGTGCCATTGTGGGCGTGATCATCGGGGTGATTAATCTGACGGGTGTTGCAGCAGAGCTTGGAGGCTATGTGATTCGCATCGGTGAGGGCAATCTGTTTGCGGCCCTCGTGCTCACCATGCTGATCTGTTTGGTATTGGGCATGGGCATTCCTACCATTCCGAATTACATCATTACCAGTTCGCTTGCAGCGCCAGTGCTCCTTGAGCTTGGTGTGCCCTTGATTATTTCTCATATGTTCGTATTTTATTTTGGCATCATGGCCGATCTCACCCCGCCCGTTGCATTGGCGGCGTTTGCGGCCGCGCCGATTGCGAAGGAAAGAGGCTTAAAGATAAGCATTCAAGCTTTACGTGTTGCGGTGGCTGGATTTGTTGTGCCGTACATGGCCGTATATAGCCCTGCGCTAATGTTGCAGACCGACAGTTTTTTAGCCGTCGTTTGGATTGTGTTTAAGGCCTTGGTTGCAATCGCGATGTGGGGGGCGGGAGCAATCGGCTTTTTATTTGGAAAGCTGAATTGGTTTGAGCGCCTGTTTGCGATCGGCGCAGCTTGTTTCCTGGTGGCCGCACTGCCAATTACTGATGAGATTGGGTTAGGGCTTGTCGCCGTATTTTTGATTTGGCATTGGTGGCGTGTGAAGCGAGCGAAACCTCAGGCCTAATGGCGCTTGGAATTTGTTTAACCCTGGCTACGTCGGTAGCAGTAGCCGGGCAGAACCACGAAACCGTATCGCTGGCTACCGATCGGTTTACTTTGGCCTGGGTTCACTCCATTGAAAAGGTACGCTGGGAGGAAGACTACGCCGTTGTTCCCACTGCGAGGCCCGGAGATCCACCGGTTTTGCGGGCCATTTCAGCGCGGGTGAAGGGATCAGCGGCGGGCATGGAGCCTGGGCCCGATGCCATTTTGATAAATGGCTGGTATGTCTATTCGCCTTCACAAACGTTTCACCAGCAGCTTTTACTGAGCCGATCGTTTTTTACGCCCGATTACGAGCTCTGCCTGCAGGGCGATTGCAGGCCGATGTCAGATTTTCTGCAATCTGATGGCGGGGCCACGAGGCTTTGGCCCTGCGAGCCGCGAATCGGTAAATAAGCAGCCCTGCTAAAATCTTTGGCTTAGTGGAAGCGTGGCAGAGCGGTTGAATGCACCGGTCTTGAAAACCGGCGAGGGCGCAAGTCCTCCGTGAGTTCGAATCTCACCGCTTCCGCCGCCCACCCCGCTTAACGAATTGAAAGCCTTGACTGCGTCAGCTTCTCAATATCGCGTAAAAGCCTGCGCTCTGACTTGTCGCACAGCGAAATCGCAACGCCGCTTTGGCCTGCACGGCCCGTTCGGCCAATACGATGCACGTAAGACTCCGCGATGGTCGGCATGTCGAAATTCACCACATGCGATACATCGTCGACGTCTAGGCCGCGGGCTGCCACATCGGTAGCCACCAGCACCTTGCGGGCGCCCGACTTAAATTGTGAAAGTGCCTTGTTGCGCTGGCCCTGGGATTTATCGCCGTGAATTCCCACCGACTTTAATCCGGCTTCATTGAGCATGCGCTCAACTTTATCGGTGCCGCGCTTGGTTCGTGTAAAGACAATGGCTCGGCTCACATCGCGCTGGGCCAAAAGGCTCACCAAAAGATCATTTTTCTTAGGCTGCTCCACCATGATCACCTCCTGGCGAATCTTGTCGGCAGGCTTTGCCACAGCAGACACGGCAATCTCTTTGGGGGTGCGCATGAATTCCTGCGCGAGCAGACGAATCGGCTTGGGCATGGTGGCCGATAGCAACATCGTTTGGCGCTTGGCGTTGTTAATGCCCCTCATGATGTCCTGAATAGCGGGCATAAAGCCAAGGTCTAACATCTGATCGGCTTCATCGAGCACAACGACTTGGGTCATATCGAGCCGCGCTTTTTTGGCGCGCACATGATCAAGCAATCGGCCGGGTGTCGCCACCAGAATATCCAGGCCGCCAGCAAGCGCTTTGATCTGAGGAGTGGGGTTCTGGCCACCGACGACAAGCCCCACAGAGGGCCGCATGTATTTGGCGTAGACCCGGATGTTGTCGCAGATCTGAATGGCAAGCTCACGCGTAGGCGCAAGAACCAGCGTCGAAAAACCCTTGGGGCCGGGCCCGCCGAATTTTTTCGCCGAGAGCGGCTGCTGGGCAAGCCTGTGCAAAATGGGCAAAACAAAAGAGGCGGTTTTTCCAGTGCCAGTCTGCGCAATGCCAATGACATCGTGGCCGGCCATTAGTTCTGGAATGACTTTTTCTTGAATGGGCGTGGGGTTCTCGTAGCCTTGCGCCAGGACAGCGCGAAGCAAAGGATCGGCTAAGCCGAGTTCAGCAAATGTTTTCAAAATCAACTTTCTAAATTTAACCGCAGGTGATGCGGTTGGCCCGGTGGATCCGGAAGGTTTGAAGCGGAAGGCTTCAAAGAGGGGGCAAAACGCAATAGTATGAAGCATACACGAATGTTCTGCCCGCGGGGGAATTAATTCAAAGATAATTAAGCGATGCAAGCATTCGTTCGTTTTCTTCTGTATTGGCTCAGCACCGCCTTGGCCTTGTGGATCGTTGATGACCTGTTTGATTCGCTCTCCTTCGATAGCGCACAGACCCTGTTGTTGAGCGCCTTGGTGCTTGCCTTGGTGAATCTCACGATCAAGCCGGTTTTGATGCTCGTGACCCTGCCGCTGACAATCCTGACGCTTGGCCTTGCTATTCCGTTGATCAACGGTTTAGTGTTGTTGCTCGTGTCCGAAATCGTCCCAGGCTTTACGATTTCTGGGTTTTGGATGGGCGTGCTGTGTGCACTCGCGATTTCGTTTGTGAGTTTTTTGATTGGTGTGGCAACCGGGCAATCTGCGGTTCGCGGGAGCATCCATCGGGGCATTCATGTCAAGGCCACGAGTCGAGACGCCTCGGGTGGGGGGTTTCGAGGACAGTCTCGCTCCGACCAGAAGATCATCGACGTGGAGGCCCGGGAGAAGGGCTCTGAGGGGGAAGAAAAGCGTTAGAAGCCACGCTCGATGTGTCCCATATTTCACAATGCGAAAATATGTGGCAGCGCGTCAAATATCTCCGTAAAGTTGTTGCAAAGCAGGTTTTGTTTAGGTCAAATGGTGTTTGTGCGATGCATCAAAGCAAAGTTAGGTGCCAAAAATGCAGAGCAAAGTTTTAATTAATCTAACTTTTTGGAGAAGAAAATGAAAGACCTAAACACTCAAGTTGCAGACGCTGCAAAAGCAAACGTTGAAACCGCTGTTGAGTTGGCCAACACGACCATGGTCGGCGTTGAGAAGATGATCGACCTTCAGCTCAAGGCTGCCAGGGCTTCCATGGCCCAGTCGGCCGAGCATCTCAAGGCCTTGGTTTCCGCTAAAGATGTGCAGGAGCTCGTGAAGGTCCAGTCAGCCTATGCAATGCCCTCGATGGAGACGGTTGTCTCCTACGCCAATTCTGTCTACGGCATTGTGAGCGAGACTGGTAACGCGTTTGTCAAGATGGTCGAAGCCCAAATTGCTTCCAACAACGACAAAGTGGTCAGCGCTGTTGAAGAGTTTTCCAAGAGCGCCCCCGCAGGTTCCGAGGGTGGTGTTGCACTCGTGAAATCTGCCTTGACCGCTGCAAACGCCGCTTACGAGACAGCTGCTAAGGCTGCCAAACAAGCTGCTGCTGCTGTTGAGCAAAATGTTCAGTCGGCGACAAAGGCCGGCATGAAAGTCGCAACGACTGCACTCAAAGCTGCTTAATTAAACGTTGGATTGCCACGCGCCGCTTCGGGGCGTTCGCAATGACGAAAAGGCCCTTCGGGGCCTTTTCGTTTTGTGTTGCGCGCTTCCCGCCTAGTAGCTCTTCACAAACTTTAAAATCGCCTCGCTCACCTCAGGGCTGTATTCCACGGGGTGGCCACTTTCACGGCACTCATGAATTCGCGTCAGGGGGTGCAGCTCAAAAATACGCTTCACAACTGCATCATTGATAATTTCCGAGTCCATTCCCCGCAACAACAAGATGGGCACCGTCACGGCTGCAAAGGTTGCAGAGAAATCGACACCTGAGAGCCTGGTTTCATGTGCAAGGTCTAAGTGCGCAGGCTGGCGCACTGCACGAAGCAGGTTGGGGTCGACACGGAGTTTTTCCGCAAGATTGGGCCCGGCCATATCCATGCGGTCTGAAGACTTGGCTGAGCCAAGCCCTGTCATTAACGAAAAAACACCGCTCCAGGGAAGCGTTGGGCCCACATCGTTAAGCGTCAGTGTTGCAAGCTTATTGGGCCGATGGCTCGCAAGCACAACGCCAAGCAGGCCGCCCATGCTGGTGCCCAGCAGGTGAATGCGTGCCCTTGAGCCAACAGCACCCAGGGCATGTGAGTAAAACAAAGATAAATCACTTAAGTAAACACTCATGCGGTAATCGTGGGCTGCCGGAAGTCGGTCTGAGTCGCCGCGTCCACACCAATAGACCGTCATGATTCGCGCGCGATCTCCGATGCTTTCAGTAAAAGTATCAAAGCTTTGCCGGGTTTCAAGCAAGCCGGGAAGGCAAAGAAAAAGTTCTTTGGCGTCCTCTGGGCCGATATCTTCGCCAATCAGCAAGCGGCGCCGGTGTGGCTCAAAGACCATCAGCTCAAAACGTTTGCGACGAATGCTCATCAGTTCAGTGTCTTCACAACACGCCGCATGGTGTGGTCTTCAGGGTCAGTCTCAATACGAAAGCCAAGACGCGCCATCAGTGCAAGCATACTGGCGTTATTGGCAAGCACCATGCCTTCAATCTCTTTGAGCTGCTGGTCGCGGGCAACTTCAAACAATGAGGTCATGAGTGTTGAGCCAATGCCTTGGCCCTGATAGGCATCCTGCACAACCAGAGCAAACTCGGCGCTTGAGGTGTTGGGCAAAAGCATATAGCGGGCAACGCCGATGAGCTCTTCGCGATCGCCATGGTCCACCACGGCCGCCAGGGCGATGTCACGGTGATAGTCGATTTGCGTAAGCCTTGCGAGCTGCTTGGGCGTGAACTCTTTAATGTTCGATAAAAACCGCATGAAACGCGACTCTTCCGATAGGCTTGCAAGAAAGCGTTTCAGGTTGTCTGCATCGGTCCAGCGCAGGGGCCGCACAACATAGGTGCTGCCGCTTTTCAGCGGGTAATCTTTGGCGAGGTAACCGGGGTAGGGCATGATCGATAAATGCCCGTAGCGCGACTTGGAAGGCCCCATGTTCTTTTCAATGACCATGCGAGCATCCACCACGATTGGGCCCTCATCGGCCATGATGACCGGGTTGATGTCAATTTCTTTGATGGCGGGCATCTCGCAGATCATGTCTGATACCTGCAGCAGAATTCTTTCAAGTTTTTGAATAGCGGGCGATTGCATGCCTTGTGGTGTTTCTTGCGAGAGCTGACGCCCAAGCCGAGTGCGTTCAATGAGCCGTTGCGCCAGCAGAGCATTGAGCGGGGGGAGCTCAAGGGCCCTGTCGTTTGCCCAGCGGACCTCCTCGCCCCCAGCACCAAATGAAATGATGGGCCCAAACAATGGGTCCGTGTACATGCCAATGTAGGCCTCTGTCTTGCCAAAGCGCTCGACATAACGTTGCACCACCACGCCTTCAATTTTTGCCCCGGGTGCAAGTGACCCGACCCGCTCAATCATCTCGGCATAGGCTTCTCTTACCTCTTGCGCATTTTTAAGGTTGAGTTTTACGCCACCCGCTTGTGATTTATGGGCGATATCGGGTGAGTTGATTTTGATCACCACAGGAAAGCCCACTTGGTGGGCAACCAAGGCCGCTTCATTGGCGTTTCTTGCAAGTGTGGTGGCAGAAATCGGAATGCCAAAGGCCGACAGCAGTGATTTCGATTCAATCTCGGTCAGGGAGTTTCTGCGGTCTGCAATCGCTGTTTCAATAATCATTCGAGCCCCTTCGAGATCGGGCTCGATATCTGAGCTCAAGGCCGGAGGAACCTGCTGCAGCAGTTCTTGATTTGCGCGAAATGCGGTGAGTGAATGAAAGGCATCGACGGCTGCCTCCGGGGTTCTGAAGGCTGGCACACCTTGGCCTGAGAGCCAGTTGCGCATCTCGCGCGTGCTGTGATCGCCAAGCCAGCAGCCCAAAACCAAAGTATCAATATCTTTCGCAGCCTCGGCCACTGCTTTTGTAATCTTCGGGGTGTCGACGCCAACATGAGGCGAATGAATGACCAAAATGGCATCAACGCCTTTTGTCTTCCCGAGCGCAGAGATCTTCTCTTTGTACTGCTCGCCGTCTGCATCGAGACGAATAATCACCGGGTTGTGCTCGGGGAGCTTTGCAATGCCAATACCAGAGACCCGTGCAAGGTCTTGGACTAGCAGTGCCGGCCCTCGGCCATTGCTAATGACGGCAAGCTGCTTTCCCCGGGTTGGCCTATTTGATGTGAGCATGCGCACGGCTGCAAACAATTGAATGAAATACTGCACGCGCACCGCGCCGCTTCTTCGAATAGCGGCATCGAAGACATCATCGGCGCCAACTAGGGCTGCGCTGTGCGTCAGCGGATCGATTGGGCCTTGCGTGGCGGCGCCTGCCTTGAGCACGATCACAGGTTTAATGCTTGCTGCTGCTCGCATGGCGCTCAGAAATGCGCGAGGATTAGCAACGCACTCTAGATAAATAACGATCGCATGGGTCTCGTGATCTGCGGCCAGAAAATCAAGGGTTCTTGCAATATCAACATCCGTCTCATTGCCCAGAGTTATGACTGCAGAAAAGCCAAGCTTATATTCAGCCGCCCAGTCGAGAATTGACGAAGCCAATGCGCCCGACTGCGAGAGCAGGGCTACGCGTCCGTTAACGGCCGTGGTGGAACAAAGGCTCGCATTCAAGGCTTTCGAGGGGCGCTGAATTCCAAACGAAGCGGGTCCCACGAGGGCAATTCGCTGCGCATGGGCCTCTTCCTGTAAGGCGCGCTGCAGGTTTTCATCAACGTCACCCGTCAAAACAATCGCGGCTTTAGCTCGCAGGCTGGCTGCCTCGCGCAGGCTCTGCAAAAGTACCTCTGGGGCAGTTGCAATGAGGGCCAGATCGATCTTTTCATTCGGCCGCGCGGGCCAATAAGTGAGCTCAGCCTTCGATTGGGAGAGCCTTTCGGTCAGTGTTTCTCGCACTGCCGCTGCAGTGGTGCCATCGAACCAAACGCAGATACGCTCGGGGTCAAAGAGGGGTGATAAAGGCTGTTTTTCCATGGCTTCTGGCGGCTATGATGCAGCGCACAAAGAACACTAGCACAGTTTCTGCTTAATGACCAAACAGTCATTAAACCCCTGGAAGCAAACTCTAGAAGGCCGCTGCAGGCTCCGTCGCGCTAAAGGTCACCACGTGGTCGGCTTCGAGCCGAATGCCAATGGGTTCCTCAAGCGGATGGTCATGGTGACTCGGCACGAGCGAAAGAATCCTTTCTCCGTTATCGAGCTCAAGGGTATAGAGAAAATCTGCACCCCGAAAGGCCTTTCTCACAACCTTTGCTTTGAGATTGGAGTGGTCATCGTGAACCACATCATCGGGGCGAAGCAGCACCCGCACATCACTCGGTGTCTCGCACTCATTGCAACAGCAGGCTTTCAATGCCAAGGCCCCCAGAGGCGTTTTGACGGTGTGGCCAACCTGTGAGCCGCTAATCAATGCGCCTTCACCAACAAACCGCGCAACCTCCGCAGAAACCGGCTCGTGATAAAGGGTGTAAGGATCACCCCATTGCGCCAGCCTGCCATCGAAGATCACGCCCACTTCGTCGGCCATCGCGAAGGCCTCTTGCTGGTCGTGCGTTACCAAAATTGCGGTGGTGCATGTTTGATGCAAAATCTCGCGCACCTCGCGGGCAAGCCGCTCGCGAAGCGAAATATCAAGGTTGGAAAAGGGCTCATCCATCAGCAAAAGTGCAGGCTTTGGTGCAAGGGCCCTGGCCAGGGCAACCCGCTGCTGTTGGCCACCGGAGAGCTCATGGGGATAGCGGTCTGCGTGTTCGGCTAAGCCCACAAGTTCGATCATCTCCATGGCAGCGGGCGGAATTTGTTTACCGCTCAGTTTTCTGCCTCGTGTAAGACCGAAGGCCACGTTTTCAGCGACGCTTAGGTGTGGAAAGAGGGCGTAATCCTGAAACACCACACCAACGCTTCGTGACTCAGGGGGTGAACAATGGTTGACGCTCGCAACGAGTTCGCCATCAATACGCACTTCGCCCCGAGTGGCACAAACAAAGCCCGCAACTGCGCGCAATACGCTGGTTTTTCCGCAGCCTGAGGGGCCCAAAAGGCAGCCTATTTTTCCCTTCTCGAGGGAAAAACTGATGTCGATTGCGGCATGCACCACCCCCGAGGGCGCGGCTGCATCCTCGTAATCAACGCAAACCTGTTTCAGTTCGAGTGCAGACATTGCAGATGATTATAATTCTCATTTAAGGAGTCCAACACCCCCCCAATATGGTTCCCGTTGCCTTCCAAGCACCTATAAGCCTTCGGCTCGGCACCGGGGTGGTGGTCCTTTTGATTCTTTTGCCGCTGATCGCTGTTGCAGTCTTCGGGGTGAGGGCCTTTGTTGAGACCGAAACCCTCTCGGCGCTCGCCGAATCGGTGTTAGCGGGCTATATCGTCAACACCCTTTTGCTGTCGGGCCTGGCAAGCCTGGTGGCCTTGGGCCTTGGCCTTCCGGGAGCCTGGCTTGTCACTGCCTATCGGTTCCCCGGCAGCAGGGTCTTGCGCTGGTCTTTGGTCTTGCCCATGGCCATGCCGGCTTACGTGCTGGCCTATGCCTACACCGATGCCCTGGACCCAAGCGGGTGGCTTTATCAAGACATTGCCCAAGCCCTAATGGCCATTGGAATCGCGCTGCCAAGAATCGATATTCGATCGCTGTGGGGGGCAGGGCTGTTGCTGGGAGTTGCGCTTAGCCCTTATGTGGCGCTGTTGGCCAGAAACGCCTTTGATGAACGGCAGGGCGCGGCCTTTGATGCAGCACGTGCACTTGGACTAAAGCCTGTCGAGATATTTTTTCGACTGGCACTGCCCATGGCGCGTCCTGCTTGGATCGCCGGTCTTGCTTTGGTGGTGATGGAATGTTTTGCCGATTACGGAACGGTCGCGTTTTTCTCTGTGCCAACACTTTCAACCGGGCTTTTTAAAGCCTGGTTTAGCTATGGCGATCGCAACTCGGCAGCCTTGATTGCGCTGCTGATGATGATTACCGTGGCCATTTTTCTTTGGCTTGAACATCGTGCCCGCGGCCGTGCGCAGTGGGCCAGCAACCGCCTTGGAACCAAGGCCCAGCCGATTGTTGTGAAGGGTGCACCAGGCTTTGCCATGACGGCCTTTTGCGCGCTGCCCGGCCTACTCGGGTTTATCTTTCCACTGCTTTTGTTGTTACACACAGCATTGACGGCCGACGCTTTGCCACGTTGGTCGGTTTTAGCTAGCCAGGCGGGCAACACGATTTTTCTGGGAACGTTGGCCGTGCTGGTGATTATTCCGGCTGCCTGGCTTGGCGCATACGCATTGCGAGCCTCGGGCAGTTGGCTTGCACGCGCGGTGCGTATTGCGTCAGCAGGCTATGCAATGCCCGGCCTTGTGATTGCTGTGGGCCTGCTGGCATGGTCATCGCTTTTTACGACCCTGGCCTATGAGTGGCTTGGATGGCGTGTCTCATTGGTGACCTCAGGCGTGTTAATCATTGGCGCGTACTTGACCCGGTTTTTTGCGGTGGGCTTGGGCCCTATTGAAAGCGCTATGGGTCGAGTGACACGCAATCTGGAGTGGTCGGCAAGCAGCCTTGGACTCTCGCGCTGGCAGATTTTTTCTCGGGTGCACTTTCCCCTGATGCGAGGCGCCACCGGGGTGGCCGCCTTAATTATTTTTGTTGATGTGGTCAAAGAGCTTCCTGCAACGCTTGTGCTGCGGCCCTTTAACCTGGAGACCCTAGCAGTGTCTGCCCATCATTTGGCGAGCGATGAGCTTTTGTCAGAGGCCGCATGGCCCGCAATCATGATTGGGCTGGTGGGCTTGCTGCCACTGCTTGTGCAAGCAGCAGTTCCTGAGAGGCGCGACGCTTCGCGCCTTTGACTCTGCGAATTCCGTAGCTTCCATCGGCCTTCATGGACCAGGTCAAGGCGTTATCGCGCAGGTGAACCATCAGGCCTTCTTGAATCACACGCCGCTTGAGTTTTTTGTCGATGACTGGAAACGCAAGCTCAACACGCCGGAAAAAGTTGCGGTCCATCCAGTCGGCCGACGACAGATACACATCGTCTTGGCCATTGTTCTTGAAATAAAAAATGCGGCTGTGCTCCAGGAAGCGGCCAATGGTGGAGCGCACCGAGATATTTTCAGAAAGCCCAGGCACTTTGGGCCGCAACACGCAGACGCCCCGAACAATTAGATCGATCTTCACGCCAGCTTTGTTGGCTTTGTAAAGTGCATCAATCACTTCACGCTCAACTAAGGAATTCATTTTCGCGATGATGCGGGCTGGCTTGCCAGCCTTCGCGTGCTTGGCCTCCCGCGCGATTGCGGCCATCATTTTGGCGTGCAGGGTAAAGGGGGATTGCCACATCAGTCGCAGCGATTTGGCCTGCCCTAAGCCGGTAAGTTGTGCAAACACCTCATGCACATCCTTGCAGACATCGGTGTTCGCAGTAAATAGACCAAAGTCGGTGTAAAGCTTGGCCGTGCGCGGGTGGTAGTTGCCCGTGCTCAGATGCACATAGCGGCGCATGCCGTCCTTTTCACGGCGAATCACCAGGCACATCTTGGCATGAGTCTTATTGCCCACCACGCCAAACACCACATGCGCACCAGCCTCTTCAAGGCGTGATGCCCAGTTGATATTGGTTTCTTCATCGAAGCGGGCCATGAGCTCCACCACCACGGTGACTTCTTTGCCGGCGCGCGTAGCAATGAGCAGCGATTCCATTAGATCCGAGGTTTGGCCGGTGCGATAAATGGTTTGCTTGATGGCCACAACCTGAGGGTCAAGGGCCGCAGCGCGGATAAAGTCGTTTACTGCAGAAAACGACTCATAAGGGTGATGCAGCAAGACATCTTGTTTTCGCAAGACATCGAAAAATTTTCTGCCTTCAAAAGCCGGCGGGTAGCGTGGCGTGAAGGCCTGGAATTTCAGCTCGGGCCGGTCAATGAGGTCGGGCACTTGCATCAGGCGTACCATGTTCACGGGCCCATGCACACGGTAGCAATCGGTTTCCTCTAGGCCAAACTCATTGCGCAAAAGCTTAACCACATGATCGGGCGTCGATTCGGAGACTTCGAGCCGAACCGCATCGCCAAATTGCCGCTGTGAAAGCTCGCCCTGCAGGGCCTCGCGCAAATCGGTGACTTCTTCATCATCGACATATAGATCGCTGTTGCGAGTTACTCGGAACTGATAGACCCCCAGGGCCTTCATGCCGGGAAAAAGCTCGTGCACAAAGGCCTGAACAAAAGAAGACAGCATCATGAAGCCGTGCGGAAAGCCCGAAATCTTCTCGGGCATGGCCACCAATCGGGGCAGGGCACGTGGGGCCTGCACAATGGCGACATTGCCATCTCGTCCATAGGAGTCCTCGCCCTCAAGCTCAATGCAGAAGTTCAGGCTTTTGTTGAGCACCCTTGGAAAGGGATGGGTGGGGGAGAGCCCAATAGGCGTGAGAACCGGCATGACCTCCATACTGAAATAACGATGTGCCCATTCACGCTGGGCTTCGTTCAGGGTTGGCGCCAAATGAAAATGGATGCCGTATTGATCAAGCAAGGGAAAGATCTGTCGGTTCAGAATTTCATACTGATGACGAATCAGCTTCTGGGCCCGTTCGCAAACGGCCTTATAGGTGCTGGCTGCCGAGTAGCCATCGTCATGAACCTGGTCGGGGTTGATGCGAAGCTGGGCCTTGATGCCTGAGACGCGAATCTCAAAGAGCTCATCCAGGTTGCTCGACACAATGCAGATAAACCGCAGCCGCTCCAGGGCCGGAACCTCTGGGTGCTGTGCCATGGCCAGCACCCGCTCATTGAAGGCAAGGAGACTGAGCTCTCGGTTTAGAAAGCGGTCGGATTTGGCTGGGCTGGGAGTGATCATTAAGAGGGAACAGCTTAATTTTGGACTATGACAAATTTGTGACCGATAGTTCTATCGCTGAGAACCCGAATCTGAGTGACAATCGCAGTTCCATGCCAATGTCTAACCCCCTCAAAATGGTGGCCGCAGTTGACCTGGGCTCCAACAGCTTTCACTTGCTGATTGGTCGGGTGTCAGAGTCGGAACTGGGCGTGCAGATCCATCCGCTTGATAGCCTCAAGGAGGTCGTTCGGCTTGCCGGTGGCCTGGGCGCAGACAAAAGGCTTGATGCTGCGTCTCAAACCCGGGCACTGCTCGCCTTGCAGCGCTTTGGCGAGAGGCTCCGATCCTTTTCTCCCGATCGAGTACGCGCTGTCGCCACCAATACCTTTCGTGTTGCCAAAAACGGCCGCGAATTTCTCAAGACGGCCGAAGCGGCGCTGGGCTTTCCGATTGAGGTGATTGCGGGCCAGGAGGAAGCTCGCTTAATTTATGCCGGCGTGTCCCACAGTATTGCCGGCGATGATCGCCAGCGCCTGGTCATTGATATTGGCGGAGGTTCGACTGAATTCATTATCGGCAAGGGTTACAAGCCTTTGCTCTTGGAAAGCGTGTATATCGGCTGCGTGCGCTTTAGCCGAGAGTTTTTCCCCGGAGGAGAGGTCACCAAGGCCGGAATGAAGGCAGCCATATTGAGTGCACGCGAGGAAATCCAGGTGATTCGTGAGAGCTTTCTGGCCCTGGGCTGGCAGGAGGCCATTGGCTCAAGCGGCACGGCCAAGGCGATTGCCGAGGTGCTCGCCTCAAATGGGCTCTCCGAGGAGGGCATCACGCCTGCGGGCTTGGAAAAACTGCAGGCCGCACTGATTCGGGGTGGCCGGGTTGAAGACGCTGGGCTTATCGGTGTGCGCCAGGATCGGGCCCCTGTGTTTGCAGGCGGGGTGGCGATCATGTCTGCGATTTTTGAAGAACTCGACTTACAGCTCATGCAATATGGCGAGGGCGCTTTGCGTTTAGGGGTTCTTTACGACCTGGTGGGCCGAAGCCATCAAGAGGACATGCGTCGAATCAGTGTTGAGCAGGCGATGCGACGCTACTCGGTTGATACCCTGCAGGCCAAGCGCATCGGGGAGCTATCGCTTAAGCTTTGGTCGGCGTTAGGGGTTGGGACCGAAGAAGAGCGCGAGCAGATCTCGCAGCGCTTGATGTGGGCGGCCTGCCTGCATGAGATCGGGCACTCGATTTCTCACAACAGTTTTCACAAGCACTCGGCCTATATCGTTACCCATGCCGACCTTCCGGGATTTTCGCGGCAGGAACAACAGTTTGTGGCCGATTTGGTCATCGCCCAGGTGGGCAAGCTCAACAAGGTCTCTTCTCAGTTTTCAGGCATGGTGCACTGGGCAGCCTTGCTTTGTTTTCGTCTTTCTTGCCTGTTTTATCGGCGCAGGCACGACGAGCCCATACTTTGCGAGGAATTGATGACAACCCCGAAAGGCTTTTGTCTGTCCATTGATGCCGATTGGCTTGCGGGTCATCCCTTGACGGAGTTCGCCCTTGCACAAGAGGCGAGCGAGTGGGCTAAACAGGGAATTGATCTACAATTCAGGGTTGTTTCAAGCAGTCGGCAGGCGCGTAGCTCAGCTGGTTAGAGCACCACCTTGACATGGTGGGGGTCGTTGGTTCGAGTCCAATCGCGCCTACCAATCACAACAACCCAGGCTTTGGAATCCTTGATCACATGGTCAATGTCACGCTTCCCGATGGCGCGGTAAAGACGTTTGCGCATCCTGTCAAAGTTGCCGAAGTGGCCGCGAGCATTGGTTTAGGCCTGGCCAAGGCGGCAATTGCAGGAAAGGTCGATGACAAGCTCGTTGACACAAGTTTTGTCATTGATCGCGATGCCAGCCTTGCCATCGTCACCGAGAAAGACAAAGAAGGCCTGGAAATCATCCGTCACTCCACGGCCCATCTCATGGCCTATGCGGCCCAGCAGCTGTTTCCAGGGTTACAGGTCACGATTGGCCCCGTGATTGAAAGCGGCTTTTATTATGACTTTTCATATCACCGGCCTCTAACTCCTGAGGATCTTGAAAAGATTGAGGCCACCATGCGCGAGCTCGCAGCAAAAGATGAGCCTGTGGTGCGCGAGGTCTGGGATCGCGATGAAGCGATGAAACTTTTTTTGAGCATGGGCGAAAGATATAAGGCGGAAATCATTGAGTCGATTCCCGCGGGCGAACAGATCACCTTGTATCGCGAAGGCGGATTCGTGGATTTGTGCCGAGGGCCCCATGTACCCTCAACAGGTAAGTTAAAAGTTTTCAAGCTCATGAAGCTTGCCGGCGCTTATTGGCGTGGGGACCATCGCAATGAGATGCTGCAGAGGGTCTATGGAACGGCCTTTGCGAAAAAAGAAGAGCTCGAGGCCTATCTGCATGCTTTGGAAGAAGCCGAAAAACGCGACCATCGGAAGCTTGGCAAGGCGCTGGATTTGTTTCACATGCAAGAGAACGCCCCGGGCATGGTGTTTTGGCACCCCAAGGGCTGGGCCATCTGGCAGCAGGTTGAGCAATACCTTCGCAAGGTCTATGTGGAGAGCGGCTATCAGGAAGTGAAGTGTCCAATGATTTTGGACCGATCCCTCTGGGAGGCCTCGGGCCATTGGCAGCACTACAAGGACAATATGTTCACCACGGCCTCAGAAAACCGCGACTATGCGGTCAAACCCATGAACTGCCCCGGCCACGTGCAGGTGTTTAATTCCGATTTGCGCAGCTATCGCGATCTTCCCTTGCGCTATGGTGAGTTTGGGTCTTGCCACCGCAATGAATCTTCGGGAAGCCTGCACGGGCTTTTGCGCGTGCGAGGCTTCACCCAAGACGACGGTCATGTCTTTTGCACGGAAGAGCAGATTCAGTCGGAAGTCGATTCTTTCACCCGAAAGCTTTTGGAGGTCTATAGAGATTTTGGCTTTGACAATGTGATTTATCGGCTTTCAACCCGGCCTGCGAACCGGGTGGGCTCGGATGAAAGCTGGGATAAGGCCGAAAAGGCCCTAGCCGATGCCTTAAACAATGTGGGCGTTCAGTGGGAGGAGCTCAAGGGCGAGGGCGCCTTTTATGGCCCCAAGATCGAATACTCGCTCAAAGACTCCCTTGGGCGGGTCTGGCAGTGCGGCACCATCCAGGTCGATTTCAATATGCCGGTGCGCTTAGGCGCCGAATATGTCGATGCCGACAACACCCGCAAAGCCCCGGTCATGCTGCATCGGGCTATTGTCGGGTCGCTTGAGCGGTTCATCGGAATCCTGATCGAAAACCATGCGGGGGCCATGCCCGCCTGGCTTGCCCCGGTTCAGGTGGGGGTGGCTTCGATTACCGATGCCCAGGCCGATTACGCCGAATCTGTTGCGAAAAGCCTGCAGTCCCAGGGCTTTCGGGTGGTGACGGATTTGCGGGGAGAGAAAATCTCCCTTAAAATCAGAGAGTTAAGCTTGCAAAAGCTGCCCTATATCTTGGTTGTTGGTGATAAAGAGATGGCAGCAGGCACGGTAACAGTTCGCGCCCGAGGCGGAAAAGACTTGGGCGCCATGGCAGCGGACGCCTTCGCGAGCCGGCTTTCTGAGGAAATCCGGGAGCGAATATAGGGCGTCCGAGTTTTTTGAGCGTTTGAAAAGGAAATAAATAATCGCTACAGATCGTTCGCATCGCATCAACGCAGAGGTGACTGCACCGCAAGTGCGCCTGATTGGCGCCGACAATGAAGCTGTTGGCATAGTGAAAATCGCCGAGGCCCTCAAAATGGCCGAGGAAGCCGACATAGACCTGGTTGAGATTGCTCCGCAGGCGGAGCCTCCGGTCTGCAAGCTTATGGATTACGGTAAGTTCAAGTATCAGGAGCAAAAGCGCGCCCACGATGCACGGTTAAAGCAGAAGGTGATTCAGGTCAAAGAAGTGAAATTCAGGC
The DNA here is from genome assembly GCA_964582195.1 of uncultured Burkholderiaceae bacterium. Classification (GTDB taxonomy): domain Bacteria; phylum Pseudomonadota; class Gammaproteobacteria; order Burkholderiales; family Burkholderiaceae_A; genus Lacustribacter. The sequence goes on from CAZOQN010000002.1 coordinate 572,774, forward strand.
CGGGCACCGATGAAAACGATTACCAGGTCAAGCTTCGCAACCTGCTTCGTTTTCTTGATGAAGGCGACAAAGTGAAAATCACCTTGCGCTTTCGGGGCCGTGAAATGGCCCACCAGGAGTTTGGCGTTCGTCAGCTGGAACGACTGAAGGCCGATTTAGATGAGTTTGCCCAGGTTGAGCAAATGCCTAAGCTGGAAGGGCGCCAGATGGTGATGGTGATGGCGCCTAAAAAGAAGAAGTAAGCGGTTGTTCAAGCATTAAGAAGTCTGCAGTAAGTAGTGTGAGTTAAGTTGTAAGAAAAAAGCTTCGCCAGGTTGTTGAAGTGAGCGCCACAAAGGCTCTCCACCTGAGCAAGTGTTTAAAACGGAGCATCAAATGCCCAAGATGAAAACCAAGAAAGCAGCTGCAAAGCGCTTTCAGGCCCGCGGCAGTGGGTCGATCAAGCGTGCGCACGCCACCAAGCGCCACATCCTGACCAAGCGCACGACCAAGAACAAGCGTCAGCTGCGCGGAACCCTCACGGTTCATGAATCGGACATCAAACATGTCCGCGACATGATGCCCTACGCGTAAAGGAGAACGACAATGCCTCGCGTAAAACGTGGAGTTACCGCACGAGCCCGCCACAAGAAAATTCTGGCGCTTGCCAAAGGCTTTCGTGGCCGTAGAAACAATGTCTTTCGTGTTGCCAAGCAGGCGGTTATGCGTGCAGGGCAGTACGCCTATCGTGACCGTCGCAATCGCAAGCGTGTGTTCCGTGCGCTTTGGATCACGCGAATCAATGCGGCCTGTCGCATGCATGACATCAACTACAGCCGGTTTATTGCCGGCATGAAAAAAGCCAAGATTGACCTTGATCGCAAGGTGCTTGCAGACATGGCGGTGATGGATAAGCCTGGTTTCGCAGCCATCGTGGCCACGGTCAAGGCAGCGCTGGCCAAGTAAGAGGCTGGCATGACCGACCTTGATCGGCTCGTACGCGATGCCGAGCTGGCCTTTGCCGAGGCAGCAGACCCTGCTGCCTTGGAAAATGCCAAGGCCTTTTTCCTTGGAAAAAACGGAGCCCTGACCGAGCAGTTAAAAATGCTGGGTCAGGCCGACGCGCAGGCCAAGAAAACCTTGGGCGCAGCCATTAATGCTGCAAAAAATCAGATCGAAGGCCTGCTCGCCGCGCGCCGCAGCGCCATGGCGCATGCAGAGCTTGAGAAAAAACTCTCGGCTGAGCGTATTGATGTTTCCTTGCCGGGGCGAGGCCGTGTTCCGGGCGGCATTCACCCGGTGATTCGTACCTGGCGACGCATTGAAGAAATTTTTGGCTCGATTGGTTTTGATGTGGCCGATGGGCCGGAAATTGAAACGGACTGGATGAACTTCACAGCGCTTAACAACCCTGAAAACCATCCGGCTCGCTCCATGCAAGACACGTTTTATCTTGAAAAGAAAGATGAACATGGCCTGCCACTTTTGCTTCGCACGCACACGAGCCCCATGCAGGTGCGTTATGCAAAAACCCACAAGCCGCCTATTAAAGTGATCGCTCCGGGAAGAACGTATCGCGTCGATAGCGATGCCACGCATTCGCCCATGTTTCACCAGGTTGAAGGCCTGTGGTTGGCAAGCGATGTATCGTTTGCCGACTTAAAAGGCGTTTTCACCAATTTCCTGCAGCAGTTTTTTGAAACAAAAAATCTGCAAGTGCGTTTTAGGCCTTCGTTTTTCCCTTTCACAGAGCCCTCTGCCGAAATTGACATGCGGTTTGATTCAGGCCCCCTGAAAGGACGCTGGCTTGAGATCGCAGGCTCGGGCCAAGTGCACCCGAATGTCATTGAGAACTTTGGTCTTGATCCACAGAAAGTCATTGGTTTTGCCTTTGGCTGCGGATTGGAGCGCATGACGATGCTGCGTTATGGCGTGGCGGATCTGCGTCTCTTTTTTGAAAACGATCTGCGTTTTTTGAGGCAGTTTGCGTAGGCCATGAGAATTCCTGAAAAGTGGCTGCGTGCCGTCGTCAACCCGCCGATCTCGACTCAAGAGCTCTCAGAGCTGCTGACCATGGCAGGCTTAGAAGTTGAGGAAACCGAGGCGCTTGCACCGGAATTTTCTGGCGTGGTGGTGGCTAAGGTTTTAGAAACCGCTCCACACCCAGATGCGGATCGGCTGCGAGTGTGCAAAGTTGATATTGGCGCAAGCGGTGAGCCCTTGCAGATTGTCTGTGGCGCGCCCAATGTTGCCCCAGGCATGATGGTTCCCTGTGCCACCGAAGGCGCCGTATTACCCGGCGGATTTAAAATCAAGCGCGCAAAGATGCGTGGTGTTGAAAGCCAAGGCATGCTGTGCTCAGCAAAAGAGCTTGGCATTGCAGAAGATGCTGAAGGGTTGTTGGCTTTGTCGGGCACACTTTCAAATCAGCTGGGAAAGAATGTTCGTGAAGCACTTTCGCTTGACGATCAAATTCTTACGCTCAAGCTTACCCCCAATCGTGCTGACTGTTTATCGATTGCGGGGGTGGCCCGCGAGGTAGCAGCGCTAACCGGCGCATCGGTGCAGCCGCCGATGTGGCCTGAGATCAAAGCCACGATTGAAGATCGGCTCTTTGTGCGCATTCAAGCATCGGATTTGTGCGGCCGTTTTAGTGGCCGCGTCATTCGAGGCGTGAATGCGAAAGCCCAGACACCGGATTGGATGCGCACGCGTTTGGAGCAGGCAGGCCAGCGTTGCATTTCCGTGCTGGTGGATATTTCCAACTACATCATGCTGGAGCTGGGTAGGCCTAACCACATTTTTGATCTCGACAAAGTCAAAGGTGGCCTAGTGGTGCGCTGGGCAAGCGAGGGCGAATCAATCGAGCTGCTCAACGGACAAACAGTGACGCTTGCCTCAGACGTTGGCGTAATTGCCGATGACCATGGCGCGGAATCAATGGCGGGAATCATGGGCGGCCAGCCCACTTCGGTTACCGATGACACGCGAAACATTTATGTTGAAGCTGCTTTCTGGTGGCCCGATGCCATTCGGGGTAGAGCCCGCCGCTACAATTTCACCACCGAAGCCGGCCATCGATTTGAGCGTGGCGTGGATTGGGCGAGTACCTGTGAGCATGTGGATTACCTCACCCACCTGATTCAAACGATTTGCGGTGGCCAGGCTGGGCCAATTGATGACCAAATCACCGGGCTGCCTAAACGCGAGCCGGTGCGCATGCGCGTGGAGCGTTGCAATCGAATCCTGGGCATTCAAGTCTCAAGTGAGGAATGCCTGCAGATTTTCAATCGGCTCGGTTTTCAGCCTCTGTTATCCGATGACAGCGGTAAGCCGGTGATCACGGTGACGCCGCCAAGCTTTCGTTTTGATATCGAAATTGAAGAAGACCTGATTGAAGAGATCGCCCGGGTGCATGGCTTTGAGAAAATTCCAGCACGGCCTCCCAAGGCAGAGTTGGTGATGTCAGCCCGCCACGAGGCGTCTCGCAGTTCCATGCAGCTACGAGACCGTATGGTGTCTTGCGATTATTGGGAAGTGATCACCTATAGTTTCGTCGCCCGTGATGCGAACCTTTCGGTTTTAAACGAAGCACCTTTGGCCTTGCTAAACCCGATGGCCTCGCATCAGGCCGTCATGCGCACAAGTCTTATCCCTGGGCTTTTGGAGACCCTGGCAACGAATGTCGCCCGCAAACAGACCCGTGTCAGAGTTTTTGAGGTGGGAAGAACCTTTCATGACCGGCCCGACTCGCCCGCAGGCGACTGGGCTGTTCAGGGAATTGAGCAGCCTTTGAAAATTGCAGGCTTGAGTTTTGGCCCCTTGGTGGAGGATCAGTGGGGGCATGTATCGCGAGTGGCTGATTTCTTTGACGTGAAAGCCGACCTCGAAGCCTTGGCCTACCCCTTGGCGATTGCCACCCGGAAAATGCAGCCGGCTATTGGGGCGCTTCACCCAGGCAGGGCAGCCGAAGTACTTTTGGGCAACAAGGTCATTGGTTTTATGGGTGAGCTTCACCCCAGCCTGGTTCAGAAGATGGAGCTTGGAAGTGCCCCGATCGTCTTTGAGCTTCTCCTCGCCCCGCTTCTGAGCCTTTCAATTCCCAAGCCCTCGGAGCCATCGAAGTTTCCTTTGGTGACCAGAGATTTGGCCCTTGTAGTGAGCCAAGAGGTGGCCGCTGGGGCCATGATGGCGAGGATAAACACCATAAAAAGCCAATCAAAACAAGGGGGTTGGATTATCAACTTCAGGTGCTTTGACGAATATCGAGGCAAAGGCCTTTCGGAGAATGAAAAAAGCCTAGCTTTCAGGTTTATACTTCAAAGTCCTGAGAATACACTTCAAGACCCGGAGGTTGACGCCCTGATGAATGAAATTGTTCAGTGCATGCACTCCGAGTTCGGGGCCCAGCTTCGGGCTTAGAGCATGGCATTTGATCCCCCAAGCCTTCTTCAGCCTGAAAGCTCGCAACTTTTGGAGCTTGCCGGTCTTCGTGCGCCTGGCGAAACCCTGACCAAGGCCGAGCTCTCGGATCTTTTGTTTGAGGTGGTGGGCCTAAATAAGCGCGAGGCAAAAGAGATTGTCGATATCTTTTTTGAGGAGATTCGTGAGTCCCTGGTCGATGGTCAGACCGTGAAGCTCTCAGGGTTTGGAAATTTCCAGCTTCGTGACAAACCGCAGCGGCCGGGAAGGAACCCGAAAACGGGGGAGTCCATTCCAATTGCGGCCCGTCGGGTCGTGACCTTCCATGCCAGCCAAAAGCTGAAATCCTTCGTGCAGGATCCAGGCCGCAAGCCCTTGGATGACTACGCGGATGATGAGCCCTTTAGTGGCTGATCGCTGAGTCTTCTTATCGGCCATGGAACCCAGGGTTGCGCATGTTGCTCTTCCGCCGATACCGGCCAAGCGTTACTTCACGATCGGTGAGGTAAGCGATCTGTGTGCAGTCAAGCCGCATGTGCTGCGTTATTGGGAGCAAGAATTCAGCCAGCTGCGGCCCATGAAGCGTCGTGGCAATCGGCGCTATTACCAGCATCATGAAGTGCTGCTGATTCGAAAGATTCGTGAGCTTTTGTATGAGCAGGGTTTCACTATCAGTGGCGCACGCAATCAGCTAATCGATGGGCGGGCACTCACTGAAACTAACCTTGTTGCGAGCCCAGAGTTATCGAAACCGTTGCCCGCGACACAGGCTTTGGCAAGCGCTTCAACAACAAGCGCCATATCCGCCTCGAGCGCAGGCCTTCGCGAGGATCTCTCCTCATTGTTAGCACTGCTTCGAGGCGGCGCGCCTCGGCTATAATCGAGGGCTTCGGTCGGGGCGTAGCGCAGCCTGGTAGCGCACTTGCATGGGGTGCAAGGGGTCGGATGTTCGAATCATCTCGCCCCGACCAATCAAATCTTCTATGAACCTAAAAGACTGGATCGGCAAACAAGAAACTGTCTCTGATGCCGTCACGCCTACGCCGGTTGCGGCCTTGTCGGCCATGCTTGATCGCGAGGCGCAGCGTCCGTCTGATGGGGTCTTGCTTCCTTATCTCTGGAACTGGCTGTATTTCCTGCCGCTGTACCGACAATCAGACATCGGCGAGGACGGCCATGCCAAACGTGGCGGGTTTCTACCGCCCGTTCCGCTGCCACGAAGAATGTGGGCTGGCAGCCAAATCAGTTTTCACGAACCGATTCTGGTGGGTGATCGGCTTGTACGAACCTCAACGATCGACGATGTCACGGAGAAGTCGGGCCGAAGCGGCACCTTGGTGTTTGTGAAAGTGCGTCATGAGATTCGGCGCAATGGCGCTAAAGAAATTGCACTCACGGAGTTTCACGATATTGTTTACCGCGATGCGCCAGCACCCGGCTCGCCTGCGGTTGAGCCACACGCAGCGCCTTCCGATCACGCCTGGGAAAAGCGCTGGGTGCCCGATGACGTGTTGCTGTTTCGTTATTCAGCCCTGACATTTAATGGCCACCGGATTCATTACGATCGCCGCTATGTTACTGAGGTAGAAGGCTACCCGGGCTTGATTGTCCACGGCCCTCTGATTGCCACCCTGTTGATGGATTTATTGCGGGACAAAATGCCAACAGCCAATGTGATCCATTTTGAGTTTCGTGCCGTTCGTCCGACGTTTGATCTTCACCCGTTCTTTGTGTGTGGTGTGCCAAGCGCCGATGGCAAGATGGTAAGGCTATGGGCAAAAGATCACGAGGGCTGGCTCACCATGTCGGCGACAGCGCAACTGCGGTGAGCAGTTTTCTAAGGATAATTTTCGCCATGGGTGTCTTGGGCTCGCTCTTGGGTTGCACGAGTCTCGATGTGCTCAATGCACTTACGGGAAGCCCCCCATCCCAGGCAGTCGTCGTTTCTTACGGCGACGCAAGCCGGCAAAAGATCGATGTGTATGCACTGCCCAAGGACAATCCCCATTCACGGCCCATGGTGGTATTTTTTTACGGCGGCAGCTGGGCCACGGGTTCTCGCGCCGATTACGGATTCGTAGCACGTGGCTTTGGTGAAGCTGGCTATGTTGTGGCCATTGTGGATTACCGATTAACGCCCGAGGTAACCTACCCCGAGTTCGTGACAGACAGCGCAGCGGCAGTGCGGCTATTGATGGACCGCGCGGTGGAGTTTGGCGCTGATCCTAACAAGATTGTGCTGGCTGGCCATTCCGCCGGGGCCTATAACGCCTTGATGGTGGCCATGGATGAGCGTTGGCTTGATGCGCGCTATCGGCAACGTATTCGTGGCGTGATTGGGCTTTCATCCCCGGTGAATTTTCTGCCCATTCAAATGCCTGAAGCGCAGCTTGCATTCAACTGGCCCAACACACCTCGAGACACTCAGCCGATTGAGCATGTTCGCTCGGATAACCCGCCCATGCTACTTTTAAGCGCCAACCGCGATCCGCTCGTAAACCCAGCGGTGAACTCCCGCCCTATGGCCGACCGACTGCGTGAAAAAGGTGTGCCCGTTGAGCTCCACGAATTCGATGGACCTTGGGGAATCATCAATCACGCCAATATTGTCGCGACACTCTCGCCACGATTTCGTTTTGCGGCGCCAACGTTAGAAAAGTCGATCGACTTTATTGAGCGCGTGACGCGCTAGGGAAGTCCTCGGTGTCAACAGCAGCTTGGCTTAGCGGGTCATACCGGCAGCCCTTGACGGTTTCTTGATTAAAAATTTCACCAGCTTGCTTCAGCAGGCTTTCGGGCAGCTTCTGATCGTGTGCCAGCATGTTTTCCTCCAAATGGCTTATCTGGCGCGACCCCGGAATGGCGATTACATGATCTCCGCGCGATAACACCCACGCCAGGGCAAGCTGGGCGGGAGTCGAGCCCGATTCATGAGCAAGCTGTTTGAACCGGTTATAAAGCGCAATGTTATCCGAAATAAACGCTTTCGAAAATCGCGGCATTTTCTTGCGCATATCGGTGTCATCGACTTTATCCAAATCTACAGGCTGCGTGAAACAACCTGCCAGAAATCCGCGGCCCAAGGGGCTAAAAGCCACCAAGGCAACACCGAGTGCTTGGCATTTTTGGGAAAGCCCAATCTCGGGGTTACGAGTCCAAAGGGAATATTCCGATTGCACAGCAGCGATGGGATGCACAGCATGGGCCTTGGCCAGAGTGTCTGCAGACACCTCAGATAGGCCGATGCTTTTTACTTTGCCTTGCACTACCAAGTCGGCCATGCCACCGATTACGTCTTCAACGGGGGTAGTTTTATCCCAGCGGTGCAAGTAGTACACATCGATAACATCGGTCTGCAGACGCTTGAGGCTCTCCTCGCAATTTTTGCGAATGACGTCTGGTCGGCTATCGATTCTGCGCGGCGGCTTGCTCGGGTCGGTTTCAAGGGCCATTCCGCCCTTGGTGCAAAGCGTTATCCGGTCTCGATGGGGCTTTACCACCTTGCCAATGATGGTTTCATTGAGGCCGCCCCCATACAGCATGGCCGTATCAAGAAGGTCTGCTCCGAGCTCAATGGCTTTTAAAAGGACCTGTTCGGCCTGCTTTTGTTCAAGCGCAGGGCCGTACCCGTGGCTTAAATTCATGCATCCGTAGCCGATGGCTGACACTTTAAAGGGGCCGAGCTGGCGTTTTGGCATGGTCTTCTCGGTAAAATACGGCTTTTCGAATAGCGCTTGTTTAAGGAGATTTTGTATGACGCCTTTTCATCTGGCCTTTCCCGTTGATGATCTGCAGCAAGCCCGAAATTTTTATGGAGGCCTTTTGGGCTGCCCAGAGGGAAGAAGCTCTGATGAGTGGATCGATTTTAATCTCTGTGGGCATCAGATTGTTGCGCACCTAGCCAAGGGCGAGGCGAAAAATGATGTCTGCTCTGATGTCGATGGCAAGAAAGTGCCCGTGAGGCATTTTGGCCTTGTGCTCTCCATGCCGGAATGGGAAGCCATGGCCGAGCGCCTGAAAAAGGCGGGCATTGAGTTTGTGATTGAGCCGTATGTGCGGTTTAAAGGCCAGGTGGGTGAGCAGGCCACCATGTTTTTCCTGGATCCATCCGGCAACGCAATTGAATTTAAGGCAATGGCAAATCCCGATTATTTATTTGCCAAGTAGTTTTTGATCCTCATCAAAACCAAGACCTAGACGGGCTCTTCGCCCTCGGTTAAACTCCATATCGTTTGAGATCTTTCAAACACCGTCGACTGGTGCCCGTGTAACGCGGGTTAAACGGGAAGCTGGTGAGAATCCGGCGCTTTCCCCGAAACAGTAACGGAAGAGGTGGTGGGTTAGGCCGCATCGGTTCCCCCGAGCGGCCAGTCACTGGGAGCAGTCCTGGGAAGGCAACCTGCCGCAGCGCCGCGAGGCGCACTTCCGAAGCCTGGATACCGGCCGTTGACGTGAATGTTTTTGAATCGTTCCGGGTTGAGGGCGGTTGGAAAGGTGTTTCATGTCGAAGCAATTTCACATGGCAGGCAGCGCCCTGGCGCTCGCCGTGTCGTCTGCGTTCGCGCAGGGTCCGTCGTCTGGTTCAACAGGCAGTTCTTACCAATTAGCGACTCTGGATCCGGTGGTGGTGACAGCCAGCAAGGTCGAGGAGCCGCAGGGCCAGGCCACTGTGTTGATTGATGTGATCCACAAAGACGAAATCGAAGAAAGTGGAGCAATCAGTGTCACAGAGCTTTTAGATCGAATACCTGGAATCAGCATCATCCGCCAGTACGGACGCCTCGGGATTGATGCCGCAATCGATGTTGGCTATCTCGGCGGAGGCTCTGCTCAACGCACCTTGATCATGGTCGATGGTGTAAGGGTCAACGATATCGACGAGGGAACAGTGAGTCTTGGCTCGGTTCCCTTGAGTGTCATTGAGCGAATTGAGATCCGGAGAGCAGGCGGTGGAGTTTTGTTCGGAGACCGAGCGCTTGGCGGGGTCCTTAACATCATTACTAGGCCCGAAAAGAGAGACAAAACAGAATTCAAAACCTCAGTGGGTAGTTTTGGACTCAAAACAGTTGGAGCGTCGATTTCACGACTGGCGGGAGCCGGAAGCACCCACCTTGATGTTCAGCGAGCCAACCTAGACGGCTATCGCCGGGAATCGTGGCAGGCTCAAACAAGCATTTTGGGAAGAGTGATACTGCCAACGAAGCTGGGAGAGATGGGCCTTACTTTGCGTGGATCAGATGAGGATCTGCGGCTGCCATATTCAATTTCGCTTGCAACCTATAACGTTGACCCGAGAAATCCGGGGCTGTTCATCACCAACTCAAAACGAGAATCTCGAAGTGGGATTGTTAGCTTAGACACACAAATTAACTCGACCTTCAGAACAGCTTTAAAATTCGGCTCTGAATCGTTAGATCGCGTATCCGTAAACTCGTTCGGTAATATCAGGTATTCGACTGATCGAAACACTTTTTTACTAGATGGCAGCAAACATTATGGTAGGACATTGCTCTTGTTTGGCGCCGAGTTTTTCGATGCCGAATCAGGATCAACTCGCACAAACAGGAGCAAGGTAACTCAAACTTCAAAAGCGGTTTTTGTGAGCGTGGAGCAAAGCATCATAGATTCGAAGTTAATGCTCGGTGTCCGCTCTCAAGAAATGAGAAATGAGTTTCTTCCTACCGCAGCCAGCCCATCGCAGACATCAAAGGAACGGCTCATGAGTTGGTCACTAGCGCTAAAGCATCCTGTTATGGGTGGGATCATGCGCGGCGGGTTGCAATCTTCTTTTGCATTTCCGAACGCGGATCAGTTGTTCACTTTTGATGGTAGTTTTACCCCGGTAGATATCTATCCGGGGGTCAAGCCCATGAAGTCAGAGGAAGCACAAGTTGGATGGACTAAGGAGCGCCAAGGCGATCGTTTTGAGGTTTCAATTAGGAAGGTATTGGTTAAGGATGAAATAGGGCTTAAGTACAACTGTGTCGGCTTCAATCTGTGCAATGACAATCTCTATGACACCAACAGAGCGATGCTGAGTGCGAGTTATCGTTACCGTGTTGGGCAGTCTTCTTCGGCCTATATCGCGGCCGATTTGGTTGATGCGGAGATAGATTCTGGAGGCTTTGCTGGCAAGCGCCCCTCGCTAATTCCAAGAAGGATTTTAAAAGTTGGGGCGTCGACAAAGGTCTCTAACGGGACCCTCTCGCTTTCTGCACAATATCGAGATGCAATGTACTCAATAGACGACAGCTTCAATGACGGCCCCAGAATACCGGGACGCACGCTTGTGGATGTGGGTTGGGCCGGGGATCTCACGCGAAGCTTTGCTGTGCAGGCCTGGGTTAGAAATCTCTCTGATGAGCGATATTATGATTTTGCGTCAGAGCTGAACAGATCTTGGGGCGGGGTCGCGCCCGGTGATGGGCGATCTGTCGAGTTAGTGGCCAAGTACAGGTTCTGACCTTGGGGTCGAAGCGGATTCGAGCTGGGGTCGCTCGGTATTAATGCAAATGCTGGCTGGGCTGCTCGGCTACTTCGGGCAGCTCGGCGTGCACCATTTCCCCGTCTTCATTGGGGTAGAGCGGGGCGCCGCAGTCATCGCAGTATTCCATGGGCAGGCGCTGGCGCAGCATCACGATGTGCTGCAATCCGCTTTCTTTGAGCGTAGTCTCAATTTCCTCTGCCACTTCACTCATTTCATCTTCAGCGCCGAGCAAGGGCCACACCACGCCGTGAATAACTTCTTCCTCTTGGCCAATCATGAAGCCAATTCGAAATTCCTCTAATTGGCGGTTGTAACAGCCCCCGACAGTTGCGGTCAGAAGGTTGGGTGATACACCAAGCGTTGTTGCAAGAAATGCAACCGATGCCCGAATTGAAAACTGCCGCGCGTTCCGATCGGCATCGCGGCACGCCACATAGTAAGCCCGGGGCAGCATGCAATCAAAGGCGCAAGCGGGAAGCAGCGGCGCCAAAACCGTTTGCCCTTGTTTGGCCCAGGCCTCTAAAACCTGGTCGCGAGTGGCATCGCCTGTTTGCCAACGAAATATCGGCTCTCCTTTAGGCACAGCGACTGCGCCAATCAGGTAGCGCTGATCTGCCAGAAACTGCGCGGTTTCCTTGAGGCTCGCGGGGTCGATCTTCAACACGCCTTCTGTCATTGCCTTCGTGAGCGAAATACGCAGCTCGGCCGTGTCACAAAATGTATCGGGAAGCTGATCCGGAGAATAAAAATAATTCGCGAGCGTGAGATCAGCCGTAGGCGAAAACACGACCTCGGAGAGAGCTTGAGTCGTTTGTTTGATTACTGATGCTGGAATGGGCCGCGTGGGCAGTGGCATCCGTGACCACGCCAAGACCGGAGCTGCGAAGAGCAAGACATCTCGTTCGCCGTCTGACGAGGGTGTTATTGCATACTCAACCCGGCCTTCAATAGCATCGGCTAGCTCTTCGTAGGCACGCGACTCGCGGTCTGCCAAACGATCAAGCCCGGCATTTAAGGAGCTTTCATCGCCCACTTTGAGCAGCTGCTCGATTTCGTTTTCAAGCCGGCTCTCCCAAAAATGATCTTCTGCCCGGCTGCCTGATTGTGCAAGCCCTTCAGCGAACTCAACTAACAAATCGGCCTCACGCGAGGCACGGCCGCGGCGGGACGAAGGGGATTTCTTCATGCAATTTGCTCCTGGAGACGCTGCTATTTTAACAGTCGGTATGATGGCGCTTTCGCTAAAGATCCACGAAATTTATGGGTTCCGGTTTCGCTTCCTCGGTCATATTGGCCGCGCTTGGCGCGGTGCTTTTTTCGGCGAAAGCCATCGTGGTCAAGCTCTCTTATGTGCACGGCGCCGACGCGGGCACGGTGTTGGCCCTGCGCATGATTGCGTCCCTGCCGTTTTTCTGGATCGCCGTCTGGTGGCAAAGTCGCCGAGCCGCCTTGGCCCCGATTGCGCGAAAGGATCTCTGGCAGCTTATCTTCCTTGGGTTTATTGGCTATTACGTCTCTAGTTATCTGGATTTTGTTGGCCTTGAGACTATCTCGGCTGGATTAGAGCGTGTCATTTTGTACCTCAACCCCACGATGGTGCTTCTGATTTCGGCTGTGTTTTTGAAAAAACATATCAATGCTCGCCAATGGCTTGCAATGGCGATCGCTTATGTCGGCGTGCTGCTTGTATTTATGCACGATGTTCGTTGGGATGGCAGCCAGGTTTTATTGGGAAGCTTCCTGGTATTTCTCAGTGCAGCCGCTTACGCGGTGTATCTGATTCACTCGGGCGAAGTGGTTGGCCGTGTTGGCAGCATCCGCACCGTGGCTTATGCAAGCGGCTCCGCTACGTTTTTTGCGGTTTTGCATGCCTTGGTAATGAACCCCACTGCGTTGATCAGCCAGCCTGTCGATGTGTATTGGCTTGCACTTTTTAATGGCAGCTTTTGCACGTTCGTGCCGATGTTGGCGGTGATGGTAGCCGTCAACCGCGCAGGGCCTGGAATCGCTGCGCAGGCCGGCGTCGCTGGGCCAATTGCCACCGTATTTTTAGGCTGGTATTTCCTGGCAGAGCCCATCAGTCTCACGCAACTCACGGGAATCGCCATTGTGCTAATTGGCATGGGAGTTTTACTTACTTCGAATCGGCTGGCTTACGAACCGAGGTAACAAAGTATTTCTTGCCCTCTACAACCGCCTGAAATTCGATTTTGTCTTGGGGCTTGAGTCCCTCAAGCAGGGCGGGGTCTTTGACATAAAACACCATGGTCATGGGCGGCATATCCAGCGACTTGATCTCTCCATGTTTGAGCGTCATGCGCTGGTTTGCTGTGTCCACACGTCGAATCTCTGCGCTAGCCCACTCGGCCTGCGCCGTTGATATGGCAAGCACTGCAAGCAGTCCTGCCAGTGGTTTTGTGAGCATCTTCATTTGTTCTTTCCTTTCGTGCCTCGATATGAGGCAAAGACTGTCACAGCACCGTTACGCTTCACGAGAAGCACATCGTAAGGGTCTACTTGCCCACCGTACTCGGGTCCATCCATTCCGGGTGAACCAATGGGCATGTCAGGCACCGAGAGGCCTAAGGCCCTGGGGCGCTCTTTCAATAGCCGGTGGATTTCTCTGGCAGGCACATGGCCTTCAATCACGTAGCCATCTACTTTTGCAGTGTGGCAAGAGCCGTATTTTGCGGGCATGCCGAGTTCTTTGCGCATGGCGATATTGCCCTTGTCATACCCCTTGACCCGAAACCCGTTCGCCTCGAGGTGCTTCATCCAGTCATTACAGCAGCCACAGGTTGGCGACTTCCAAACTTCGACTAAGGGTTTTGAAAACTGGGCGATGCCGTCAACAGGCAAGAGCATGACAACTGCAGCCCCCGTCACCAAGGCAAGCGAGAAGTTCCTGCGAGCTTTCGGGAATTTTTCTTCCTTCATCATGGCTACTCCTCTGTTTGTATTCACAGCGTCACCCGTATCTTGCCCTTCATGCCCGCTTCATAGTGGCCGGGAATCAGGCAAGCGAAATCAAACTCGCCCTCGCGGTTGAACAGCCAGACAATCTCACCCCTTTTGCCTGGGTCAACATGCGCCATATAAGCCTCGTCGTGCTCCATGTTTGGATGTTTTTTCATCAGCTCAGCGTGGGCGTCAAGCTCCTTCTTAGTGCCGATCACCATCTCGTGGAGCACCTTTCCTGTGTTGACCACTTCGAACCGAACGGTCTCTCCCTTTTTGATCGTGAGCACCTCCGGAGAAAATCGCATGGTGTCGCGCATGTCGATTTTGATTGTTCGGCCCACTTTTTGAGGGTCGCCCGCGATTCCCCAGTCTGTTTGCTGCGGCGATGCGCTGGAGTGCACGGGGGGGTGCTTGCCGGAGTGATTTGCTGTGCCGTGTGCAAAAGTGGCACTGGCCAGGACAAAAGTTCCCGCTACGCCAAGTGCTGTGCTCATGAAATGTCTCACCAAAGTATTCATTTAAAAGTCCTTTTAATGTTTATGGCCGTTTTTTGAGCCGCCAGAGCCAGGTTTTTGCACTCGAACTTCGATTTCCTTGTTCGAGGCTCTCGGCATCGCGCCAGTTCCCGCATTAGAGTTTCGAGCGGGCGTCGGCAGCGGCATCCCCTTCCACTCATAGGCTACGGTGCCTGGAGGATGCTGATACCACCGCGGGTTTGAGTAGTCGCCTGGTTTCTGATTTTTGCGGACCTTCACCACGCTAAACATGCCGCCCATCTCTACCGAGCCGAAGGGGCCTTCGCCCGTCATCATGGGAATCGTGTTTTCAGGCAGCGGCATTTCCATCTCTGCCATATCGGCCATGCCGCGCTCGCCCATCACCATGTAGTCCGGAATGAGCTTTCCGATGCGTTTTGCCAACCCCGTATGGTCAACGCCGATGAGGGTGGGCACATCGTGGCCCATTGCGTTCATCGTGTGATGGGACTTATGGCAATGAAAGGCCCAGTCGCCTTCTTCGTTCGCAATAAACTCGAGCTGCCGCATTTGTCCGACCGCAATGTCTTGGGTGACCTCATATTGACGGGTCGATTTCGGCGTTGGCCCGCCATCCGTTCCAGTAACCAAGAATTCATGGCCGTGCAAATGAATCGGGTGGTTGGTCATGGTGAGATTGCCAATCCGAATTCGCACCCGGTCGTTAAGCCTGACATTGAGGGAGTCGATTCCAGGAAATACGCGGCTATTCCAAGACCAGATATTGAAATCCAGCATCGTCATGATTTTGGGCGTGTAACTTCCCGGGTCAATGTCATAGGCGTTGAGCAGAAAGCAGAAATCCCGGTCTACCGGGTCTATCAGCGGGTGTTTACCTTTGGGGTGCGTGACCCAGAAACCCATCATGCCCATGGCCATTTGCACCATCTCATCAGCATGCGGGTGATACATAAACGTGCCCGGCCTGCGTGCGGTGAACTCGTAGACGAAGGTTTTTCCTGGGGGAATTCCCGGCTGGTTTAGCCCCGTCACTCCATCCATTCCGTTGGGAAGCCGCTGGCCATGCCAATGGATCGAGGTGTGTTCGGGAAGACGATTGGTCACAAATATGCGGACCTTATCGCCTTCAACCACTTCGATAGTGGGCCCGGGAGATTGGCCGTTATAGCCCCACAAATGCGCGTTAAATCCCGGCGCCATTTCCCGCACTACGGGCTCTGCCACCAAGTGGAATTCTTTGACGCCGTTGTTCATGCGCCAGGGCAACGTCCAGCCATTAAGCGTGACCACTGGGTTGTAAGGCCTGCCGGTGTTGGGCACCAAGGGCGGCTGAGTTTCTGGGCTGGCCTGTAAAACGGGCTCCGGCAGGGCGGCCATGGCCACACGGCTCACCGAACTTGCTGCCAACGTGGCCGACGCAGCAGCAGCGCCTGCCAAAAAGGCGCGACGTTGTTTCATTTCCATGCGTCTCTCCTGAATTGACTGAAGTGTTCGCGAAGTGCGAACAGCTTGGGTGTGACTGCGCTCTCGGCTTGCCAATAGGCATTTAGCGCGTTGAGATAGCCCTCGACAGCATGGACTTGGTGCTTGGCGTCTTTTAAAAGCTCGAAGATTCCAATAATCATGCCGTTGTAGTGAAGCAGGTGTTCTTCCGAAATTTGTTTTTGCAAGGGAAGGATTTCGTCACGATAGTGCTTTGCAAGCGCGTACGCTTCGTCTCGCGCGAGGAATGCCTGACGAAGCTCTGACTGTGCTCGAACTAATGCAGGATTGCTGGTGTTGATCGCGAGTAGTGTTTGGTCGGTGTCAGGCACGGTGCCTGAGGCCTTCGGGAGTTCTGGCAGTCGACTGGGCAGCGCGAAGACTGCTGAGTGGCCACTTAGCTGTAGCCTTCGGATCAGCGCTTCACGCGCGGCGTTTGCAGCAACGCGCGCGTGCGACAGGTTTTTCTCTGTCTCTGCGAAAGAGAGCTGCTCCTCAGCCTGGTGCAGCAGGTTTAAATTGCCGACTTTGCGCATGCGGGTCGCAAGCTCGGATGCGATTGACGCGACCTCGGCGACTTGCAGGTGATAGTTCACACGCTCTTGGGCCGCAACTGCTGCGTAATAAAGGGCTTGAACCTCGGCAAGGAGATGTGCCTCTCGCGTAAGCGCGGACCGCTGCTGCTCATTGAGAGACAGATAGTGCTTTGGATCACGCGAAATGTTGGAGAGTGCTTGCTGAAGATTCGGGTCAAGTGAAAGAGCCCGTTGAATTGCGGCTTCGAGCGTGAGCTTGCTTACGATCGCTGCGCCTTCCGCTCGCGATGACGGCGTGCTGTCATTGCCATGGTCATGGGCTTGAATTTCCCTGGCATAGGCCTTCCAGCCACCCGCTTGGTGAACGCGCTCGTTGGCCTTGCGCCAGTCACCAACTTCGGGTGGCGCGGCAACGGCAACGGCACTGAATACTGCAGCGAATGACGCTGCGATAAAACGTTTCATGATTGCTCCTTCTGATTGGCAAACAACTTTGCCCATAGTGATTCATGGGCAAGGCAATGTGTGTGCAATCAGGAGCGCGGCGGTCGAAGCAGGCCCTCTAGCACCACGCTTGCGTAGCGATGTGATGCGCTTGATGTTATAGCAGAGGATTCGCGCAGTGGAAATGCGCTAATCAGGCTTACTGGAATAACATGGGCCATAGCGCAAGAAGCAGCACAAAGGGCGCAGCTTGATGATGCGAGTTTTGCAGCTGGCTCTGTTCCCGCGGTGTGATCCGATATTTCTTCCGAGGAAATTACATGGGCATGAGAGTGGGAATCGTGGGAATGCGACTTCTCGCAGTTCATAGCTGCTACCGCCTGGCCCTGTAGAGGCAGGGCGGCGAGTAGCAACACGGCGAGGAGGCGGCGGATACTGAAGCTCACTCTTTTGCGGACCCGTTATGCGGCCATAAGTTCCCGCAGCACATAAGGCAAGATGCCACCGTGTTTGTAGTAATCCACCTCGATTGGAGTGTCGATTCGGCAGAGTACCTTCACTTCACGGCGTGAGCCGTCTTTTTTGGTGATCACCAAAGTGAGGTCTTGCTGAGGCTGCAAATTATCGGGAATGGCAACATCAAACACTTCCGTGCCATCAAGCCCCAAGCTTTGTGCATTGTCGCTGCCTTTAAACTGCAGCGGCAACACACCCATGCCCACGAGGTTTGAGCGGTGAATGCGCTCGTAGCTCTTGGCGACTACCACTTTCACGCCCAATAACTGCGTGCCTTTGGCAGCCCAGTCGCGCGAAGAGCCTGTGCCATATTCCTCACCACCAATTACAACCGTGGGAACCCCCGCTTTTTGGTACGCCATGGCAGCGTCGTAGATAAACATTTTCTCGCCGCTCGGTTGAAACAGCGTTAAGCCGCCTTCTTCGCGAGATCCGTCGGCTTTGGGAGGCAGCATCAGGTTTTTAATGCGAACGTTGGCAAATGTGCCGCGCATCATCACCTCGTGATTGCCTCGGCGCGATCCGTAGCTATTGAAATCGGCCTTGGTTACTTTGTTATCCAACAGGTACTTGCCGCCCGGCGAGGCTTCTTTAATCGAGCCTGCCGGTGAAATGTGATCGGTGGTGACTGAATCGCCCAGAATCATGAGTACGCGCGCGCCTTTTACCGAACCGGTTGCCTTGGGCTGCATTGAAAAGCCTTCAAAGAACGGCGGCTTGGCGATGTACGTGGACTTGGGCCAGTCATACACCTGGCCGGTGGTGCCCTTGATGTTGTTCCACAAATGGTGATCCTTGGTGAGATCACCATAAAGTCTGCGGAAGGTTTCGGGATCGCGGGCATAGCCCATCACCGCTGCGATCTCTTGGCTCGTAGGCCAAATATCTTTTAAATACACCGGCCCGCTAGAACCTTGGCCCAATGGTTCGTTGCCCAGGTCTTTCAACACTGTGCCTGCAATCGCGTAGGCCACCACCAGTGGGGGCGAGGCCAAGAAGTTGGCGCGCAGGTTGGGGTGAATGCGTGCCTCAAAGTTTCGGTTGCCTGAAAGCACGGCGGCGCAGACTAAATCCTCTTTCACAATCGATTCGTTGAACTCGGGGCGCAGATCGCCGGCGTTGCCAATACAAGTCGTGCAGCCGTAAGCAGCCACCGCAAAGCCCAGTTTTTCGAGATAGGGCAACAAGCCGGCTTTTGTTAAGTACTCGGTCACGACTCGGCTTCCCGGTGCCAATGAAGTTTTTACACGTGGGTTCACCGTTAGCCCTTTTTCAACGGCTTTCTTGGCAAGCAAGCCCGCGGCGAGCAATACGCCGGGATTGGACGTGTTCGTACAAGAGGTAATCGCAGCGATCAATACATCGCCATTGCCAAGATCGGTGTCGCCTGACTTCACACGCTTTGTCAGAGCAGCAGGCGCTTGTGCAAAGCCATTTTCTGCAACCGGCTTTGAAAACAATTCGGTAAAGGTTTGCTTCATCGCGCCCAGCTCAATTCGGTCTTGCGGGCGCTTGGGGCCGGCCAGCGAAGGCTTGATGGTTGATAGATCCAGCGAGAGCGACTTGGTGTAATTGATTTCACCCGCGCGCGGAATGCCAAACAGGCCTTGGGCCTTGAAGTAGGCCTCAAAGGCTTCCACTTCCTCGGCGGTGCGGCCCGTGGCTTTCATGAAATCAACGGTCACCTCATCGACCGGGAAAAAGCCCATTGTGGCGCCATATTCGGGGGCCATGTTGGCAATGGTGGCGCGATCGGGCAGGGCGAGCGATGCCGTACCTTCGCCATAAAACTCGACAAACTTGCCCACCACTTTCTCTTTGCGCAGCATCTCGGTAATGGTGAGCACCAAGTCGGTAGCCGTGCAGCCCTCGGGCAGCTTGCCCGTTAAGTTCACACCCACCACATCAGGCGTTAAGAAATACACGGGCTGACCCAGCATTCCCGCTTCGGCCTCAATACCGCCAACCCCCCAGCCCACCACGCCAATTCCATTGATCATGGTGGTGTGGCTATCGGTTCCCACTAAGGTGTCGGGGTAGTAAACGCCGTCTTTGTTGTGCACCCCGCGCGCAAGGTACTCAAGGTTAACCTGGTGAACAATGCCAATGCCCGGGGGCACCACCTTGAAGGTGTCAAAAGCCTGCATGCCCCATTTCATGAACTGATAGCGTTCTTCATTGCGCTGAAATTCAAGTTTCATGTTGAGATCAAGCGCTTCTTTGTTCCCAAAGTGATCAATCATTACCGAGTGGTCCACCACCAGATCAACCGGAACGAGCGGCTCAATGACTTTTGGGTTTTTGCCCATGGAATGGGCAACATTGCGCATGGCGGCCAAGTCTGCGAGCAGAGGCACGCCAGTGAAATCCTGCAGCACCACACGGGCCACCACAAATGGAATTTCATCAACACGCTGTGCGGTGGGGCCCCAATTGGCAAGCTCTTTAACATGGGCCTCGGTAACCTTTTTGCCATCGCAGTTGCGAAGCACGGCTTCGAGCACGATACGAATGGAGACAGGCAGCTTTGAAATCTTGCCAAAGCCTGCCTTTTCAAGCGTGGGCAGGCTGTAGAACTTTCCGCTTTTGCCAGAAGCGGTTTTGAATTCCTGCAAGGTGTTGTGAAGATTGTGAGGCATGGTGAAAGCTCCCTGGTTTTGTGTTTTAAGTGTTATGCGAAAAAAGCCTTGAGTGCAGGCTGCGGAATTGCGCCGCCCGCTTGTCTTGCGCGCTTGAGCAGGCTCCAAAAATACCGATAACTGGCCCGATCATGCAAGAGGCCTTGGTCGGCGATCGGCCCCCAGTCCGCAGCCTGGGCGGCTAGCAGAATTCGGCTTGAATCCTCGATTTCTTGGGCGGTGGGGGCAAAGGCCTGCAGAATCTGGCTGATTTGCTTGGGGTGAATGCTCCACATGCGTAAAAAACCGAACTCATTGCGAGCCCGCAAGCCATCATCAAGGGCCTGGCGGTCTGAGCCAAAGTCCGTTGTGGGGTTATGGGTGGGGATCTTTCCGTAAGCATGGGCTGCCGCGCTGATTTCCAGTTTGGCCCGGCGTAGCAAAGGGTGATCGAACTGGCCCGGGCTTTTCATGGCGCTTGCCGGAATGGCACCACGGTGGCTGCTGGTGAAATCCATCTGGCCAAAAGCCAGAAACTTTACTTGCGGGTGAGCCGCAATTTGAAACACATCGTGCAATCCCAGCTCGTCTTCAAACATAACTTGAAGTGGCGGGTTCTGAAGGCCATTTTTTGCGGCCTCGCGGTTGATGTGGGCTGCGGCAAACTCAAACTGCGCAAAGCCGGAGATCTTTGGAACTGTCACATAAGCAAGGCCTGCCGGCTTTGCCGCTAGTAACGTTGCAACATCATTATTAAAGGCGGGGTGATCTGCCGGGTGCACCCGGCAGCCTACGCGATAGTCGTGCGCTCGGGGCTCTGCGAGGATAGAAGCCAAAAGCCTTGCGGTCTGCGCTTCTGCCCCCGATGCAGCGCCATCTTCCAGATCGGCGGTGACATCGAAAGCACCGAGCATTTCCTCTTGTAATGCCAAGGCCTTGCGCAGTTTTTTTTCATCGCCTGCGTAATGCTCACAGGGCGGGGGGGCATCGTTTGTTGCGGCCCCCACCTCTTGCTGCAAGACCTCGTCGGGGTGAAGCATCATCCCAACAAGTGGGCTACACCATCGCGCTCTTCAAGCAGTTCATTGAGCGTATGGGTCATGCGTTCACGCGAAAAGGTATCGATCTCAAGGCCTTTGACGATCTGGTATTCGCCGTTGGCACAAGTCACCGGGTAGCCATACATGATGTCTTGCGGAATGTCATAGGAGCCATCCGAGGCAATGCCCATAGTGACCCATTTGCCATTGGTGCCCAAGACCCAGTCGCGAATGTGGTCAATGGCGGCATTGGCGGCGGACGCCGCCGAGGACAAGCCACGGGCTTCAATAATGGCTGCGCCACGCTTGCCCACCGTGGGCAAAAAGATTTCTCTGTTCCAGGCATCGTCATTGATCATGGCCTTGACCGACTGGCCGCCGACGGTGGCAAATCGATAGTCGGGGTACATGGTGGGGCTGTGATTGCCCCAGACGATCAGCTTTTCAATATCGCCAACTGCCTTGCCTGTTTTTGATGCGATCTGAGACAGTGCACGGTTGTGATCCAGGCGCAGCATCGCCGTGAAATTCTTTTTCGGAAGATCCGGTGCCGACTTCATGGCGATATACGCATTGGTATTGGCGGGGTTGCCCACCACAAGCACCTTTACGGTGCGTTTGGCAACAGCGTTGAGGGCCTTGCCCTGTGCAGTAAAGATCTGGGCGTTGGCTGAGAGAAGGTCTTTGCGCTCCATGCCCGGGCCACGGGGCCGGGCGCCCACTAAAAGAGCAATGTCGATATCTTTGAAGGCGGTCATCGGGTCGCTATGCGCACTCATGCCAGCCAGAAGCGGAAAGGCGCAGTCATCGATTTCCATCATCACGCCCTTAAGCGCTTTCTGAGCTTTTTCGTCGGGTATTTCTAAGAGCTGAAGAATGACTGGCTGGTCTTTGCCCAAAAGGTCGCCATTGGCGATTCGAAACAGCAGGCTGTAGCCAATCTGGCCAGCCGCGCCGGTTACGGCAACACGCATGGGGGGCTTGGAAATGCTCACGGGGACTCCTTCCTGAAAAGCTTGTTATAGGGATAGCAGTGTTAAACCATGAGAGTTTAGGGTTCACCCTAGGCGGTGTCAAAAAGCCCTCTTATAATTGCGACATAACAAGTTTTACAACCAGGGGGAATTCATGAGCGAGCTCGCGAAAAAGCCGCGTCCGCAGTTTCGTAACATCCACATCACCCAACTCATGAACTATCGGCTGCCTGCGGCCGGAATCATGTCCATTCTTCACCGCATCAGCGGAGCAGTTCTGTTTTTCGGCCTGCCGATCATCCTCTGGATTTTTTCTTTGAGCCTAACCTCTGAGCTGAGCTACGCCAGGCTTGTCGAATTCACCGATTTCTTCCTTGTAAAAATTGTTTTGTGCGGCTTGGTGTGGGCCTTCTTTCATCACCTTTTTGCAGGCATTCGACATTTGGTTTGCGACATGCATATGGGGCTGACAAAAGAGCAAGGCGGGCTGTGGAGCTCGGTCGTAATTGGGGCCGCCTTGGTACTGTCATTGCTAGTCTGGCTGAAAATTTTCGGAGTCTATTGATCTATGAGCACTGCAAATAACATTGGCCCCAAGCGCCTTGTGGTGGGCGCTCGATATGGCCTGCGGGATTGGCTGGCCCAGCGCGTGACAGCGATCGTGATTGGTGTTTATGCCGTTGTTTTAGTCATTGCAGGGCTGTTTACCCCAGAGCCTGGGTATTCGGGCTGGGCGGGGTTATTTGCGGCGACTTGGATGAAAGTGCTTACGCTTTTGGCAGTGCTCGCGGTGATATACCACGCCTGGGTGGGTGTTCGGGATATCTGGATGGACTATGTGAAGCCGGTAGGCATTCGGCTTGCACTGCAAATCTTCACAATCTTGTGGCTTGTTGGCTGCGGCGTCTGGGCCATTGAAATTCTTTGGAGGGTGTGACTGTGGCTGAAGTGCTTTCGAACCAAACGGCAAATCTTCCACGTCGCAAATTCGACGCGGTGATTGTGGGCGCAGGCGGCTCGGGCATGCGCTGCTCTCTGCAGCTTGCTGAGGCCGGCCTAAATGTCGCCGTGCTGTCCAAGGTGTTTCCAACGCGTTCTCACACAGTTGCAGCCCAAGGTGGCATTGGCGCTTCGCTTGGCAATATGAGCGAAGACAATTGGTACTGGCATATGTTTGACACCGTGAAGGGGTCAGACTACCTGGGCGACCAAGATGCCATTGAGTTTATGTGCCGCGAGGCACCCAAGGTGGTCTACGAGCTTGAGCACTTTGGCATGCCCTTTGACCGCAACCCCGATGGCACGATCTACCAGCGTCCCTTCGGTGGCCACACCGCCAACTTTGGCGAAAAGCCTGTGCAGCGAGCCTGTGCTGCGGCCGACCGCACGGGCCACGCGCTATTACACACGCTGTATCAGCGCAACGTACGTGCGCGCACCCAGTTTTTTGTGGAGTGGATGGCGCTTGACATCATTCGCAACGCCGATGGCGATTGCGTAGGCGTCGTAGCGCTGGAAATGGAAACCGGCGAAGTGATGATTCTCGAAGCCAAAGTCACCGTGTTTGCCACCGGTGGCGCGGGCCGAATCTGGGCCGCCTCCACCAATGCATTTATCAATACGGGGGATGGCATGGGCATGGCTGCACGGGCGGGCATTCCCCTGGAAGACATGGAGTTTTGGCAGTTTCACCCCACGGGGGTGGCCGGCGCAGGGGTGCTGATTACCGAAGGCGTGAGAGGCGAGGGCGGCATCCTTTTGAACTGCAATGGCGAGCGCTTTATGGAGCGCTATGCCCCCACGCTAAAAGATTTGGCACCGCGCGACTTTGTTTCCCGCTCGATGGATCAGGAAATCAAGGAAGGCCGTGGCTGTGGGCCGAATAAAGATCATGTGTTGCTAAAGCTTGATCATTTGGGCGCGGACAAGATTATTAAAAAGCTGCCTTCCATTCGTGAGATTGCCATCAAGTTTGCCAACGTCGATCCGATCAAAGAGCCTATTCCCGTGGTGCCGACCATTCACTACCAAATGGGCGGCATTCCCACGAATTACCATGGCCAAGTGGTAGTGCCGAAAAACGGCAACCCCAATGAAATTGTTCAAGGCCTCTATGCTATTGGCGAATGCGCCTGCGTATCGGTGCATGGTGCAAACCGTTTGGGAACGAACTCCCTGCTAGATCTTCTAGTGTTTGGAAGAGCTGCGGGCAACCATATCGTCGGGCAGAACTTCAAAGCCCAAGAGCATAGGTCGCTTCCGCAAAACGCGGCCGATGGTTCGCTGTCGCGCCTAGCCAAGCTCGATGCCTCGCGCTCTGGCGAGCGGGTGCAAGACGTTGCACAGGACATCCGTGACAACATGCAGAAATACTGCGGCGTGTTTCGCACATCGGAGCTACTGAAGCAAGGCGTTTCCAAAATTATGGAGATCGCTCAGCGCGTGGACCGTGTGCATGTCGCTGACAAATCCAAGGTCTTTAACACCGCCCGAGTCGAAGCCCTGGAGCTGGATAACCTGATTGAAACCGCCAAAGCCACCATGGTCTCTGCGGAGGCCCGCACGGAGAGCCGTGGCGCCCATGCCCATCGGGATTTTCCGGATCGCGATGACACGCAGTGGATGCGACACAGCCTTTGGTATTCCGAAGGCAACCGGCTCGATTACAAGCCAGTGAACCTGAAGCCATTGACTGTTGAAACTTTTGTGCCCAAGAAAAGGACTTTCTAAATATGGCCACACGAAGCGTTCGTTTCTCCATCTATCGCTACGATCCTGACAAGGATTCCAAGCCTTACATGCAAGACCTGACGGTGGAGCTGAAAGACACCGACAAGATGCTTTTGGATGCGCTGATGCGAATCAAAAGCGACAACGACGATTCTTTGTCGTTTCGGCGTTCATGCCGCGAGGGCGTTTGCGGATCGGATGCCATGAACATCAATGGCAAAAATGGCTTGGCGTGTATTACGAATTTGCGTGACCTGAAAGAGCCGATCGTCTTGCGGCCCTTGCCCGGCCTTCCGGTGGTGCGTGACTTAATCGTGGACATGACCCAGTTCTTCAAGCAATACCACTCGGTGAAGCCCTTCTTGATTAACGACACGCCGCCGCCAGAAAAAGAGCGGCTTCAGTCGCCCGAGGAGCGCGAGGAGTTAGATGGCTTATATGAGTGTATTTTGTGCGCCTGCTGCTCAACAAGCTGCCCCTCATTTTGGTGGAATCCCGACAAATTCGTAGGCCCCGCAGGGCTGCTTCAGGCCTATCGCTTCATCGCCGATTCGCGTGACCAGGCCACCAGCGAGCGTCTTGATAACCTAGAAGACCCTTATCGCCTGTTTCGTTGCCACACCATCATGAACTGTGTGGATGTGTGCCCGAAGGGCTTGAATCCCACCAAGGCGATTGGAAAGATCAAAGAGTTGATGGTGAGGAGAACGGTTTGATGGATCGCCATGTCGCCCTGGCGGCCTTTTCGCGATGACGGTGAGTGGCGAAACGCTTCGCCGTCTAAAGTGGCGGTCGCGCCGAGGCCTGCTGGAAAACGATCTATTTTTGGAGAGATTTTTTGAGAAGTGGGAGTCGCAGTTAACCCAGGAAGATCACGATGGGCTTGCCGTGCTTTTTGATCTTTCTGATAACGAGCTACTCGATTTACTGGTTGGCAAGAAAGAGCCGCAAGAAGCCCTTGATCTGCCCGAAGTGAAAGCTGTATTGCAGAAAATTCGCACTGCTTGAATTCATGTTGTATCCCTCGATTGAAAGGAAGCCTGCATGACGACTGAAAACAAAGCCACCCTGTCATTCACAGACGGCACGCCGTCGGTTGAGTTTCCGATTCTAAAGGGCACGGTTGGCCCCGATGTGATCGATATTCGCAAGCTCTACGGGGCGACCAACAAGTTCACCTACGACCCTGGCTTTATGTCCACGGCGTCTTGCCAGTCGAATATCACCTACATTGATGGCGATAAAGGCGAGCTTTTGTATCGCGGCTACCCCATTCAAGACCTCGCGGTGAACTGCGACTTTTTAGAGGTTTGTTATTTGCTGTATTACGGCGAGCTTCCCAACGCGGCTCAAAAAGAGGAGTTTCAGTATTTGGTCATGCACCACACCATGGTGCACGAACAGATGCAGTTTTTCCTTCGGGGTTTCCGGCGCGATGCCCACCCCATGGCTATTCTGACTGGAATGATTGGCGCCATGTCGGCGTTTTACCCCGACAGCATGGATATCAACTCAGCCGAGCAGCAAGATATCTCCGCTGTGCGATTAATTGCCAAGATGCCCACTCTGGTTTCGTTGTCTTACAAGTACAGCCAGGGCCAGCCGATTATTTACCCGCAAAACGATCTGAGCTACACGGGCAACTTCATGCGCATGATGTTTGCCACGCCGTGTGAGCCCTACAAGCTAAATGATGTGCTGGTGCGCGCCATGGATCGCATTTTCATTTTGCATGCGGACCATGAACAAAATGCTTCCACATCCACCGTGCGGCTTTGCGGCTCTTCGGGCACTAGCCCCTTTGCTGCGATTGCTGCGGGGGTGGCCTGCTTATGGGGCCCCGCCCACGGCGGCGCAAATGAGGCCTGCCTGAACATGCTAGAAGAGCTTCACGCCAATGGCGGCGTGGCGAAGGTCGGCGAGTTTATGGAGCAGGTCAAAGATAAAAACTCCAGCGTTCGTTTAATGGGCTTTGGCCACCGGGTCTACAAAAATTTCGACCCACGGGCCAAGCTCATGCAAGAGACCTGCAAGGAGGTACTCGGTGAGCTCGGCCTTGAAAACGACCCAATATTTAAGCTTGCCATGGCGCTTGAAAAGATCGCGCTAGAAGACGACTACTTCGTCTCACGCAAACTTTATCCGAATGTGGATTTTTACTCTGGCATCGTGCAGCGGGCGCTTGGAATTCCGACCGATGCCTTCACCTGCATTTTCGCGCTTGCCAGAACCATTGGCTGGATCAGTCAGTGGAAGGAAATGATTACCGATTCAGAGTATCGGATTGGCCGCCCGCGCCAGTTGTTTGTTGGGGCAACGCCGAGGGAGGTCAAGCCGATCGGCAAGCGTTAAAAGTTTGAAAATTACAAGAGGGGCGTCAAGCCCCCTTTTTTTATCGCAGCAGCAGTGGTAATCTCTGTGGACATCTTGGTTCACTTCAGGTGGTCCGGGATAAAGCGATCCACTAAGCGGTTTGGCCGTGGCGTGGAAGGGTTACAACCTGCATCGTTTCAGGCCAAAGGCCTAGAAGGGTGAAGCATCATGATGAAGAGCTTTCAGCTCAACTCCTACCTATTTGGCGCCAATGCGCCCTATGTTGAAGAGCTCTACGAGGCTTACCTCGACAACCCAGGATCGGTTCCCGATAACTGGCGAAACTATTTTGAACAGCTACAAATTCTTCCGGCCACCGATGGCTCAGATGCGAGCAAAGATATTGCCCATGCCCCCATCGTGGAGTCGTTTGCACAGCGGGCCAAGGCCAATGCCTTTTTGCCCCGGGTGGCCGAGCGGGATTTATCGATCGCGCGAAAGCAAGTCCATGTGCAGTCAATCATTGCGGCCTACCGTTTTCTGGGCTCACGATGGGCAGATCTTGATCCGCTCAAGCGCCAGGAGCGGCCACAAATTCCTGAGCTTGAGCCGGCGTTTTACGACCTAACCGAGGCCGATCTCGACACTACCTTCCGGGCCGATAACCTTTACTTTGGTCAGGAACAAATGACCCTGCGCGAGATTATTAAGGGCTTGCGCGACACCTACTGCGGCACGATTGGCGCAGAGTTCATGTATGTCTCAGATCCGACTGAGAAACGCTGGTTTCAGCAGCGCTTGGAGTCGATTCGTTCCACCCCGCAGTTTGCACCTGAGAAACGCAAACGCATTCTTTCCAAGCTCACAGCCGCTGAGGGCCTTGAGCGCTATCTGCACACCAAATATGTCGGTCAGAAACGCTTTTCACTCGAAGGTGGCGAATCATTTATTGCCTCGATGGATGAAATCATTCAGCGCGGCGGCGAGCTCGGCGTGCAGGAAATTGTGGTGGGCATGGCCCACCGTGGCCGATTAAATGTGTTGGTCAATACCTTAGGCAAGCTTCCTGCCGACCTGTTTTCAGAGTTTGAAGGCCATCATGCCGATGACTTGCCGGCAGGCGATGTGAAATACCACCAGGGTTTTTCAAGCGATGTCTCCACGCCAGGCGGGCCAATGCATTTGTCATTGGCCTTTAACCCTTCGCATCTGGAGATTGTGAACCCGGTGGTGGAAGGCTCGGTGCGTGCCCGCCAAGACCGACGCGGTGATGACAAAGGCAATCAGGTCGTACCGGTGTTGGTTCACGGCGATGCCGCCTTTGCGGGCCAAGGTGTGGTGATGGAAACGCTAAACCTTGCCATGACCCGAGGCTACGGCACGGGTGGCACGCTGCACATTGTGATTAATAACCAGATTGGCTTTACCACCTCCGATCCGCGTGACTCGCGCTCGACAAGCTATTGCTCGGACGTGGTGAAAATGATTGAAGCCCCAGTGCTGCATGTCAATGGCGATGACCCGGAGGCTGTGGTGCTCGTTACCCAAATTGCCATGGACTACCGCATGCAGTTCAACAAGGATGTGGTGGTGGACATTGTCTGCTTCAGAAAGCTTGGCCATAACGAGCAAGACACGCCTTCGCTCACCCAGCCATTGATGTACAAAAAAATTGCCCAGCATCCGGGCACCCGAAAGCTGTATGCAGACCGGCTTGAAACCATTGGCATGATTCGCATTGGCGAAGGCGATGAAATGGTGAAGGCCTTCCGCGCGGATATGGAGCAGGGCACCAACCAATCCTCGCCAGTGATTTCGAATTTCAAAAGCAAGTTTGCAGTTGATTGGGCGCCCTATATGGGCAAGAAGTGGACCGATGAAGCGGACACCTCAGTTCCTGCTGCAGAAATTAAACGCTTATCTGAGCGCATCACCACAATTCCTGAGGGCTTTAAGGTCCACCCGCTGGTAGAAAAAGTTGTTGCCGACCGTCGTGCCATGGGCCGAGGAGAGCTTAATCTCGATTGGGGCATGGGCGAGCACTTGGCGTATGCATCGCTTTTGGCAAGCGGCTATGCAGTGCGTATCACCGGACAAGATGCGGGCCGAGGCACGTTTACGCACCGGCATGCCGTGCTTCATGACCAAAACCGCGAGAAATGGGATGCCGGTACCTATGTTCCGCTGCAGAATGTTGCGGCAGGCCAGGCACCCTTTACCGTTATTGACTCGGTGCTCTCGGAAGAGGCGGTGCTTGGGTTTGAATACGGCTATTCCACGGCCGATCCGAACTCTTTGGTGATCTGGGAGGCGCAGTTTGGCGATTTCGTCAATGGCGCGCAGGTCGTAATCGATCAATTCATTTCGTCTGGCGAAGTGAAATGGGGCCGTCAGTCGGGCCTGGTCATGCTGCTTCCCCACGGCTACGAAGGCCAGGGCCCTGAGCATTCCTCGGCAAGGCCGGAGCGGTTTTTACAGCTGTGTGCAGACATGAATATGCAACTGGTTCAGCCGACCAGTGCCGCACAGATTTTCCATGTGCTGCGCAGGCAGATGATTCGCCCCTTCAGAAAGCCCCTGGTGGTGCTCTCGCCCAAGTCACTGCTTCGAAACAAAGATGCGGGTTCGCCCCTGGAAGACTTAACCAAGGGCTCGTTTAAAACCGTGATTGGCGAAACCGATAAGTTGATTGAGGCCAAGAAGGTCACGCGTGTGCTGGCTTGTTCCGGCAAGGTGTACTACGAGCTTGCCAACGCGAGACGAGATCGCAAGATCAACGATGTGGCGATCATTCGTGTAGAGCAGCTCTATCCCTTCCCGCACAAGGCCTTTGCCGCGGAGATGAAAAAGTTTCCCAATGCCACCGAAGTGCTCTGGGTGCAGGATGAACCGCAAAACCAGGGCTATTGGTTCCAGATACAGCACAACAT
Organism: uncultured Burkholderiaceae bacterium; assembly: GCA_964582195.1. GTDB lineage: Bacteria > Pseudomonadota > Gammaproteobacteria > Burkholderiales > Burkholderiaceae_A > Lacustribacter. The sequence goes on from CAZOQN010000002.1 coordinate 602,703, forward strand.
TTTGGAAAACATGGTGCCTGGCCAAAAGCTGGCTTACGCAGGCCGCCCCGCGTCGGCTTCTCCTGCTGTGGGATATCTGGAAAAACATGTGGCCCAGCTTAAAGAGCTGCTCAATGCAGCATTTGGCAAGGTCAAGGGATTTGTACACACCAAATAAGGCGAGATAAGAAAAATGGCAATTGTTGAAGTGAAGGTTCCCCAGCTGTCTGAGTCTGTGGCAGAGGCCACCTTATTGCAGTGGAAGAAAAAGGCAGGCGAAGCGGTTGCAGCCGATGAAATTCTGATTGAGATTGAAACCGATAAGGTGGTGCTCGAGGTTCCCGCGCCTGCAGCCGGCGTGCTTGCCGAGATTGTGAAAGCCGATGGCGGCACGGTTGTCTCTGCAGAAGTTATTGCGAAGATTGACACCGAGGCAAAAGCCTCTGTAGCTGCCGCTCCCGCGGCAAAGCCTGCTAGCGCCGCTTTAAGCTTTATGCCTGCCTCCGCAGCAGCCCAGCCGGCAGCACCCATTTCGGTGGCACGCCCCGGTGCGGCCATTGCCATGCCTTCTGCAGCGAAGATGATGGCCGAAACAGGCGTTGTGCTGGCTCAGGGAACGGGCAAAGATGGCCGTATCACAAAAGCCGATGTTATTGCCGCCCAAAAATCTGGGCCATCGTCTGCTGGTGTATCACCGGTTGCAGCAGCGGCAAGCGCACTACCTTCCGTGGTCGCTTCAGCGGGCTTGCCTCAGCCTGCCATCAAGCTTGGGCCCGAGGCGCAATTAGAAGGCCGCCCAGAGCAGCGGGTGCCCATGAGCCGGCTGCGTGCACGGGTTGCCGAGCGCCTGCTTCAGTCGCAAGCAACCAATGCCATTCTTACGACATTTAATGAAGTGAACATGGCCCCGCTCATGGCGCTGCGCAAACAATACGGCGAGCGCTTTGAAAAAGAGCACGGTGTGAAGCTTGGCTTTATGTCGTTTTTCGTCAAGGCGGCCGTTGCGGCTTTAAAGAAATTCCCCGTGCTCAATGCCTCGGTCGATGGCAATGACATTGTGTATCACGGCTACTTTGATATTGGCATTGCGGTGGGCTCGCCGCGCGGGCTCGTGGTGCCGATTCTTCGCAATGCCGATCAAATGACCTTTGCCGACATTGAAAAGAAAATTGCAGAATATGGTGTGAAGGCTCGTGAAGGAAAGATCTCCATTGAAGAGCTCACCGGTGGAACCTTCTCAATCTCCAACGGCGGAATTTTTGGCTCGATGCTTTCAACTCCCATTATCAACCCGCCACAATCCGCAATCCTAGGCATTCATGCCACCAAAGATCGGCCCGTTGCAGAAAACGGCCAGGTGGTGATTCGGCCCATGAACTATCTCGCTATGTCTTATGACCATCGCATTATCGACGGTCGTGAAGCCGTACTGGGCTTGGTCACCATGAAGGAAGCCCTGGAAGATCCAGCCCGTTTATTGCTTGAAGTCTGATTGGGGTTTGATATGCAACAGTACGATGTTGTTGTTATTGGTTCTGGCCCTGCGGGCTATATCGCTGCCGTGAGGGCAGCCCAGTTAGGCATGAAAACTGCCTGTGTCGAGAAGTGGCGCAACCCTGCCGGTGAGCGCGCCTTAGGGGGTACCTGCTTAAACGTAGGCTGCATTCCTTCCAAGGCCCTGTTGGCCTCAAGCGAAGAGTTTGAAAAGGCCAGTCATCACCTAGGAAACCACGGAATCAATGTGAAAGGCGTGACCATAGACATTGCCAAGATGCTCAAGCGCAAAGATGGCATTGTTTCCAAGATGAGCAAGGGTATTGAGTTTTTGTTTCGCAAAAACAAGATCACCTGGCTTAAAGGCCAGGGAAAGTTCACTGGCCGAAGCGATGTCGGCATTTTGGTGGCGGTGGAAGGCGATGAGCCTGAAACAGTAGTTGCTAAAAATGTAATTATCGCCACTGGCTCCAATGCGAGGCATTTGCCGGGCGTGAAAGTCGACAACAAAATTGTTTGCGATAACGAAGGCGCCTTGGCCTTTGACTCTGTGCCTGCCAAGCTTGGCGTGATTGGCGCTGGCGTGATTGGCTTGGAGCTTGGCTCAGTCTGGCGCAGGCTCGGCTCTGAGGTGACCATTCTGGAAGCTTTGCCGACATTTCTGGGCGCCTGTGATGATGCGGTCTCTAAAGAGGCCTTCAAGTTGTTTACTGCCCAAGGCCTTGATATTAACCTGGGCGTGAAGATTGGTGAGATCAAGGCTTCTAGCAAGGGCGCCAAGGTGTCTTACCAAGACAGCGACGGCAAGTCGCACACCCTCGATTGCGATCGCTTAATTGTTTCCATTGGCCGGGTGCCCAACACCAGCAATTTGAATCTTGAAGCAGTAGGCCTTGGCACCGATGAAAGAGGCTTTATCCCGGTGGATGACCATTGCTTCACCGGTGTTCCAGGCGTCTGGGCTGTAGGAGATGTGGTGCGTGGCCCAATGCTCGCGCACAAGGGCGAAGATGAGGGTGTGATGGTAGCCGAGCGTATCGCTGGTCAGGCTGCCCACATTGATTACGACTGCATACCTTGGGTCATCTACACCTCGCCTGAGATTGCTTGGGTGGGCCGCACCGAGCAGCAGCTCGTCGCAGAAGGCCGCAAATATAAAAGCGGCCAGTTCCCCTTCGCCGCCAACGGCCGCGCCCTGGGTATGGACGCGACCAATGGTTTCGTGAAGGTCTTGGCTGATGAAGAAACCGAGCAGATTTTAGGCGTGCACATCATTGCGCAGGGGGCCTCTGACTTAATTTCTGAAGCAGCCGTGGCGATGGAATTTAAGGCCTCGGCAGAAGACATCGGGCGAGTTTGCCACCCGCATCCTTCGCTATCCGAGGCGATGCGCGAGGCCTCGCTTGCCATCTATAAACGCGCGCTCAATATGTAACGTTCTTGCTGAATGATTGTTGAATCGTTCAAGGCCCTGCTCGTCGAGCAGGGCTTTTCGGCAGACTCAGCGCAGCTGCGCGCTGCCGAGCGGCTTGATCTATGTTGTGAAGAGTGGGCCGACTACAAGGCCAGGCGCGGCGGCGCATTAAAAAAAATGATCGCCAAGCCACCGTTGCCCCGAGGCATTTATCTCTGGGGGGGTGTGGGGCGCGGCAAAAGCCTTTTAATGGATTTGTTTTTCAAGCACGTGCCGCTTGAGCGAAAAGTGAGGCTGCATTTCCATGAGTTCATGCGGGCAACCCACCGAGAGATGCATGATCTGCGAGGCACAGAAAACCCCCTAGATGAGGTCGCTTTGCGCGTGGCAAGGCGCTATCGCCTGATTTGTTTTGACGAGTTCCACGTTTCAGACATTGCCGATGCCATGATCTTGGAGCGGCTTTTGCGGGCGCTTTTTGCAAGCCGAGTGGGCTTTATCATGACTTCGAACTATCACCCCGATGATCTCTACCCCAATGGCCTACATCGCGACAGAATGCTGCCGACCATTGATTTGCTCAAGGAAAAACTCGATATCGTCCAGGTTGATGGCGGCAAGGACTACCGGCAACTCGCCCGTGGAGAGCTTCGGGCCTACCTATATCCATTAAGCCCATCCAACGCGCAGGCCATGAACGGCATGTTTGAACGCTGGGCCCAAGAGCAGCAGAGCAGCCAATCGGGCGAAGTGTCAGATACCGTGCCCGAGACCTCGCCCGTGCTTGAAATTGAATCGCGGCGTATTCAGGCTTACAGGAGAGCAGGCAAAGTCATTTGGTTTGATTTTCAAACTCTTTGTGGCGGGCCGCGTTCCCAGAATGATTATCTTGAGCTTGCGGCGCGGTTCGATACCGTGTTTTTATCCGGCGTGCTGCGAATGTCCGCTGGCATGTCGTCTGAAGCCAGGCGTTTTACCTGGCTTGTGGATGTGCTGTATGACCACAAGGTCAAGCTTGTGATTTCTGCGGAGTGCCCCGCGGTTGAGCTTTACACCGAAGGGGTGTTGGCCAATGAGTTTCACAGAACTGTGAGCAGGCTTACGGAGATGCAATCGCAAGATTATTTGGCGCAGTCTCGCCGCGCGCCTGCCCAATAAATGCTTAAAGCCCTCGGGCAACAAAGCCGGGATTTAAAAATCCTGGCTTTCCATAGCGTAGGCTATTTCCATGAAGATCGCAGACGCTTCCGCCAGCAGCCTCCAAAATCGCCTGTCCTGCGCAGGTGTCCCACTCCATGGTGTTTCCCTTGCGCAGGTAATAGTCGGCCTTGCCCTCTGCAAGCCTAGCGAACTTGAGTGCCGAGCCGAGATGATCGCGTTTTTGAAAGGATTCGTTTTCCGGAGTGGCGCTGCTTCGGCGGCTTGAAATCAAAATGCCGCCGTCGTTAGGGCGGCTGCGGGCGCAAACTGGCCGCCAGTTCTCCTCCCTTGGTTTTTTCTGAGCAGCAACATTCACGCCGCCTTGATACAAAAGATCCTCGACGGGCGAATACAGAAGGCCAAAAAAAGCCTGTTGATCCACTACCAAGCCCAAATTGATGCTGAATTCGCCCGTGCGGGCGATGAATTCCTTGGTGCCATCGAGCGGGTCTAAAAGCCAGTAGATCGGACTGTCAGAAATTTTGGCCGAGGCGGTGTGATGCTCAGTATCTTCTTCAGAAATCACCGGCCAATCGGGCGTTAGCTCGGCCAGATGCTCAATGATCAGATCATGGCTTGCAAGGTCAGCCTCGGTCACCGGCGAGAGGTCCTTCTTGGTCTGCACCGCGTGCACGGGCTGCCGGTAAATCGCAAGTATTTTTGAGCCCGCCAGCCGGAACACGGGCTCTAAGGCCTGGCCTAGCCGGGTGAGTAATTCGGAGGATGGCTGTTTTTGCTGGGGCAAGGGATAATTCGCAGATGACTAAACCCCGTATTTTCTCACTTTCCCTGGGCCTGGCCTTGGGCCTTGTGGCGGGCCTGGCTGCCGCCCAGGGACAGCTGGCGGATGAGGACCTCAAAGCCAAGAAGCTTCCGCACGAGCAGGCCTTAAAAGTTATTGAGCAGGAGCGCCTGGCTTTTCAGCGTGAGCTCTCCACTCGCGAGCAAGACTGCTTTAAACGTTTTTTTTCCGCGCGATGCATTGATCAGGTCACGACCGACCACCTGCGCGAAATGCGCAACTTCGATTTGCGTCGCGAAGCGGAGCTTCAGGCGCTAAGAGATATCGATGCCCAGCTACGGGCCCGAAGCCGCGACCGTAAAGCCAGCAATTCCTGATGCATCTTCTAACTGACGTTCGCACCCTGCAGCTTCGATTGCTTGAGCTTGAAGCCGAGCACCGCGAGCTTGATCATTTGATCGACCATCTTCAAGGCCAGCCGGGTGGAAAAGATGAACTTCAGATTCGAAGGCTGAAGAAACGCAAGCTCCAGCTCAAAGACCAGATCACCCAATTGCAGATTCGGCTGTCTCCGGATGTCCCTGCCTGAGTCGTGGTTTGACCCGCAGGGCCCCTTGGCAAAAGCATCGCCCGGGTATCGTTTACGGCCTGGCCAAGTCGCCTTGGCGAACGCCATACAAGAAAATCTCGAAGCCCGCGGAGTGATGGTAGCCGAGGCGGGCACGGGTGTTGGAAAGACATTTGCCTATCTTTTTCCGCTCATTCACAGCGGTGAAAAGGTGTTGATCTCCACTGCCACTCGGCATTTGCAAGACCAGCTCATTGAAAAAGATTTTCCACGCATCAAAGCAGCATTGGGCGCCTCTATCCAGGCGGCGGTGTTAAAGGGCCGAAGCAACTACCTGTGTCTGCATCGCATGGAGCAGTATGAATCGGAAGGGCGGTTTAGCCGTCGTGAAGATGCCCAGGCTTTCAGAGAAATTGTGCGGTTTTCAAAAATCACCGAGACTGGTGATATTGCCCAATGCACCAGCGTTTCAGAAACCGCAGCAATCTGGGCGCAGGCTACTTCTACGCGAGAAAACTGCCTGGGCCAGAATTGCCCGCAGCTTGCCGATTGCTTCGTGATGGCGGCTCGCAAAAAGGCCATTGAAGCGGATCTGGTCGTAGTGAACCACCATTTGCTGTGCGCCGATATGGCATTAAGAGAAGAAGGCTTTGGCGAGCTGTTGCCCACAGTAGCTCATGTGGTAGTTGATGAGGCCCATGCACTGCCTGAGATTGCAGTGCAGTTTTTTGGCCATAATTTGTCGACCCAGACTGTTAATGTTTTTACGCGTGATGCCTTGGCCGCCGGGCTTTCGCACGCCCGTGATGCGGCGTCTTGGCCAGATCTTTGTGGCGCAATTGATAAAGCTGCCTCTGAGCTTCGAATGTTGCTTGCAGGTGGGGTTGGCCAGCGTGTCTCGTGGGATCAGTTGGGCGATGAACGCCAGGGCCGCTGGCATGAAAAGCTTGAAGACCTGCGTTTAAGCCTTGAAGGCATTCAGGCCGTGTTGGAAATTAACGCCCAGCGGCATGTGGAGATTGAACAGCTGCATGTACGCAGCCAAGACCTATTGCGCAGGCTCGCGCATTTCTGTAACCAGGAAAAGGAAAGCCTGGTGGTACGCTGGATGGAAGCCACCAAATACGCTGTGACCTTGCATGTCACACCGTATGAAATTCGTGAAAAGTTTTCGCAGGAAATGGCCAAGCATCAGCGAAGCTGGAGTTTTGTGTCAGCAACGCTTGCTGTAAGCGGATCGTTTAGCCACTTCAACGAGCGCTTGGGCCTTGAAGAGGCAAACACCTTGATTGCACAAAGCCCGTTTCGGTTTCAGGAACAGGGTATTTTGTATGTGCCGCAAAACAGCCCGGACCCAAAATCGCCGCAACTCATGAGGCAGTTGTTGGAGATGCCTGAGGTGAGCGGGCTGATCGATGAATGCGCAGGCGGCGTATTCTTGTTGTGCACCTCTCACCGCGCGGTGGGCTTGGCAAAGGAGTGGCTTGCGACCTGGGCGATTCGACACCCCGATCGATTGATTCTGGTTCAAGGCGAGGCGCCGCGTGGCGCATTGATTGAAGATTTTCGAAGCCATGGCCGAGCGGTGCTGGCAGGCAGCCACAGTTTTTGGGAAGGGGTAGATGTTCCGGGGATTGCGCTTTCGATGGTGGTCATTGACAAGCTGCCGTTTGCCCCGCCCGATGACCCAGTGCTTGCTGCGCGGGCGCGCTGGCTTGAACGCCAGGGCCGCGACCCGTTTATGACGCTTCAAGTGCCTGAGGCGGCGTTATTGCTAAAACAGGGCGTGGGCCGCTTAATTCGCAGTGAGAATGATCGCGGTGTGGTGGTGATTGGCGATCGCAGGCTTGCCGAGACCGCGTATGGAAGAAAGATCTTGAGAAGCCTTCCGGACTTCAGAAGGACACGTCATGATGCGGAGGTGAGAGGCTGGATTGGCTCACCCGCTAACGCAGGCTCGCAGTGACAACCTACCAAAACTTCAACCGAGAAAGAACGGAAGCCTGGCGGCTCGCAATGCCACCCCGAATGTTCGGGTTGTAGGCAGACGTTAAATATGGGCTTTGCGGATAGTTGCTTTGCAAAACACGCCGGGCATCCCTGCTTAATTCTTCAAGGCCAAGTTTTTCGTAGCCCGCCATCATGATGGCCAGAGCCTCCTCAACTGCCGGTGTATCCTGGTATTGCTTTACAACGGCCTGCGCGCGATTCACCGAAGCAAGAATTGCGCCGCGCCGCATGTAAAACCTTGCGACATGCACATCATTACTGGCCAGCATATCGAGCAAATACCGCATACGGGCCGAGGCATCGGCTGCGTACTGGCTTTTCGGAAAGCGCGTAACCAGCTCTTTGAAGGTGTCAAATGCCTCACGCGCTGCTTTCGGGTCACGCTCGGAGAGGTCCTCGCCGGTGTAGCGCGTAAACAAGCTTGATCGATCGTTAAAGTTGATCAACCCTTTCAGGTACAAAACATAGTCAATGTTTTCGTGGTTAGGGTAGAGCTTTACGAACCGGTCAATGGCTGCCAACGCCAAAGCGGGCTCTCCCTCTTTCCACCGGGCGTAGGCGATATCGATCTGGGCCTGCTGAGCGAACCGCCCAAAGGGGTAGCGCGACTCAAGTTTTTCTAGCACCTTGATTGCCGTGGCCCAGTTGCCTGAGGACATCTCGTCTTTGGCGTCTGCGTACAATCGTTCCGCAGACCAGCCCAAGGTCGGGTCGCGGGCAAGCGGGTCTGTTGCGCATCCGGTGAGGGTAAACGGGAAGACGGCCGAAAGAAGCAGTGCAACAGAAAAAGAAAGTCGTAGAAAAGACCGATGAATAGTGATCATTTAACGTCGCAGGAGCCCGAAGACTGGAGTGATGATTATAGCGTTGAGGCGATTGAACACTGCATCCCAGCGGAGAACTCGGGCCAACGGCTTGACCTTTTTCTCGGCCATCTTTTCCCCGGCCTTTCCCGCTCACAGTTGCAAAGATGGGTGGCCGACGGGCATGTGCTCCTGAACGGCAGAATTTGCAAAGCCTCCCAGACGCTGCGTGCTGGTCAACAGCTCACGGTCTTGCCACCAGAGCCTGCGCCATCGAATGACTGGCAACCTGAAGCCATGGCGATCGACATCGTCTTTGAAGACGATCAGATTCTTGTGATCAACAAACCTCCAGGCCTGGTTGTCCACCCAGCTGCAGGCCACGCCAACGGAACGCTGGTCAACGGTCTGTTGAGCCACTGCGCCCAGCTTGCGGTGCTTCCCCGGTGCGGGATTGTCCATCGGTTAGACCGAGACACCACTGGCTTGATGGTGGTGGCCAAGACGGGGCCCGCTCAAGTCAGCCTAGCGGCGCAGCTTGCGGGTCGATCAGTAAGTCGACGCTATTTGGCCCTTGCCTGGGGCGCGCTCGGGCCGCAGAGGGTTTCAACTCAGATCGGAAGGGATCCGCGTGACCGTCAGCGAATGTCAGTGCTTCCGGAGGGGAAAGGAAAGGCTGCGATCACTGAAATCAAGCCCGTTGCGCATGGAGCACTGTTCGGCAAAGAGGTGACCCTAGTGCGATGTAGCCTTCAGACGGGTCGAACCCATCAGATTCGGGTGCATTTAGAGCACCTCGGCCATTCCATCGTTGGCGATCGAACCTATGTCCGAAAAGCGCCTCCGCCCTCCAAGTTGGGGCAGGGCGCGAAGCAGCTTGAGACCCTTTTACCCGGGCAGGCGTTGCACGCTTTTTCCCTGAAATTTGACCACCCCAAATCGGGCCAACTTCTGGGGCTTGTGACGCCCCCCCCGGAGAATTTACTTGAACTTTTCGGTATGGCAGGCATTAAGAAAATAAACGTAAAAACAATTAGTTAATGAAACTTTATAATTTTTTTTATGAGGAAAAAACCCCAGGAATATTGCAGATTAAAGGGTTCTTTCCAATAGAGTTCCTAGGTCTTCAAACGAACCGACAGGGCGGTGACTCAGCCCCCCCCTTTGACTCATTCAATTTGGGCACCCATGTCGGCGATAGCGACGAGTCGGTAGCGAAGAACCGTGCCCGCTTGGCGGGATGTCTGCCTGGAGAACCCGCTTGGTTGCAGCAGGTGCACGGGTGTGAGGTAGCGCTTGTTCCGACCAATGCAAACCAGCTTATCGCCGATGCGTGCGTAACCGCCCGCATCGATCAAATCTGCGCGGTGATGACCGCCGACTGCCTGCCATTGCTCGTTGCCCGGCCTGCGACTGGGCAATGCGCCGCAATCCACGCGGGCTGGCGAGGGCTAGCGGCTGGTGTCATTGAGAAAACCCTGCAACGGATGCTTGCCGAGGGCCCAAGAGCCAGTGGAGAGGACATTTGGTACATCTGGCTTGGCCCCGCAATTGGTCAAGATGCTTTTGAGGTGGGTCCAGAGGTGCGCGAAAAATTTGTGCTGCAGCACCCGATGGCTGCTGCAGCATTTCTGCTGAGCGTCAAGACCCCCGGGCATTTCATGGCGAGCCTGCAGCAGCTTGCTTTGCTGCGCTTGAAAACTTTTGAGTCATTTAATCCGAGCTTGGAAATTCGAGTTGCGATTGATCAAGACTGCGTATTTCAAAGCACCCAGAGATACTTCTCTTTTCGTCGAGAAGCCATAACAGGACGCATGGCGAGCCTTATTTTTCGTAGAATCGGCTCAGAGGCCTAAAAAAGGAGTTTGCGAGGGATGGATCAGGCTCAAAACAAGCCGCAGCAGTCATCGCCAGCGGCCCAAAGTGGTGCACAAGCTGTCGCAGGGATCGTTCCGCCCCTGCCGAAGTTTCCGGTCGCCCAACTTCATCCGGAAACGTTGCAGCAGATTCAGCAATCCTACATGGAGAAACTCAGCAAGCTGCTGGTTTCAAGAGACGAAACTCGGAAAATTGCAGCGCAAGACCGGCGCTTTGACAGCCCGGTCTGGCTAGATTCGCCCTTTGTGGGCCTTGCTGCGATGTATGTCTTAAATGCGCAGACCTTAAATGCCATGGCCGATGCGGTTCAGACCGACCGCAAAACCCACGCGCGGCTCAAGTTCATGGTGCAACAGTGGATTGATGCTACATCGCCAACCAATTTTATTGCTACGAATCCCGAGGTTCACGAAAAGATGGTGGAGACCAGGGGCGAGAGCCTGCGCTCGGGCATTGAAAATCTCGTGACGGATATGCGCAAGGGCCGTATCTCGCAAACCGATGAAACCGCCTTTGAGATTGGCAAGAATGTTGCTGCAACTCCGGGTGAGGTGGTTTACCGCAACGCAATTTTTGAGCTGATTCAGTACACACCAAGCACAGAAATGGTAGGCGCGGTGCCGCTGATCATGGTGCCGCCCTGCATCAACAAGTTTTACATTATGGATCTTCAGCCGCACACCTCACTGGTGAAGTTTGCGGTGGACCAGGGCAATACCGTGTTTTTGGTTTCATGGCGGAATATCACCGATGAAAAGTCCACCCTGCGCTGGGATGACTATATTGAAGACGGTATTTTGGAGGCGCTTGATGTGGTGCTGGACATCACGCAACAGCCCAAGACAAATTTGCTGGGGTTTTGCGTGGGCGGCACCATGTCAGCAACGGCCCTTGGCGTTCTTGCCGCGCGCAACCAAGATAGGGTGAGCTCCTTCACACTGATGACAACGCTTCTCGATTTTTCCGACACTGGCGTGCTTGATGTTTTCATCGATGATCAGCATGTGCACATGCGCGAGCAGCAGCTTGCTAAAGGCGGTCTGCTGCGAGGCAGCGAATTAGCCAGCACCTTTTCATTTCTGCGGCCCAATGACCTGGTTTGGAACTATGTAGTCAGCAATTATTTGAAAGGCGAAAAGCCAATGCCTTTTGATTTGCTGTTTTGGAACTCAGACAGCACCAATCTGCCTGGGCCGTTTTTCGCCTGGTATTTGCGCAACATGTACCTTGAAAACAACCTGGTGAAGAAAAGCCAGATTACAGTGGCTGGCTGCAAGCTCGATCTTTCGTCGATCATGGTGCCGACCTATGCCATGGGTGCCCGTGAGGACCATATCGTACCCTGGCAGACCGCCTGGAAATCGCTCACCGCACTCGGTGGCCCGAAGCGTTATGTTTTAGGTGCGAGTGGCCATATCGCTGGCTCCATTAACCCAGCCTCAAAAAACAAGCGCAGCTATTGGGTCAATGAAGAGATGGGCGAATCGGCGCAAGCCTGGCTTGAGAATGCAAGAGAAATGCCCGGAAGCTGGTGGAATGACTGGGCACAATGGCTTGCGCAATATGCCGGTGAGCAGCTTCCAGCTCCCACACAATGCGGCTCAGCAACGTACCCGCCAATTGAGCCTGCGCCTGGCAGTTATGTAAAGGTTCGTCTCAGCACTCATTAAATTAAAACAATAGGAGGAAGACAGCATGACGCAACGAATTGCATATGTCACAGGGGGGATGGGTGGTATTGGCACCTCAATTTGCCGACAGTTGCACGACGCGGGCCACAAAGTCATTGCGGGCTGCGGCCCAACGCGGGATGCCCAGAAGTGGCTCGATGAGCAGAAAAAAGACGGCTACACATTTTATGAATCGGTGGGCAATGTGAGCAGCTGGGATTCGACAGTGGAGGCCTTTGCCAAAGTAAAAGCCGAGCATGGCAACCCCGACATTTTGGTTAACAACGCAGGCATTACCCGCGATGGCATGTTTATGAAAATGACCCGCGCCCAGTGGGATGAAGTGATGGACACTAACTTGAACAGTCTGTTCAACGTGACCAAGCAAGTGGTCGAAGGCATGGTGGCCAAAGGCTGGGGCCGTATTGTCAACATCTCCTCCGTAAATGGTCAAAAAGGCCAATTTGGCCAAACGAATTACTCGACCGCCAAGGCTGGCATTCATGGCTTTACCATGGCGCTTGCCCAAGAGATGGCGGCCAAGGGCGTAACAGTAAACACCGTTTCACCGGGTTATATTGGTACGGAAATGGTTCGGGCAATCAAGCCTGAAGTGCTGGAAAAAATCGTTGCCACCATTCCCGTAAAGCGCTTAGGTACGCCCGACGAAATTGGCTCTATTGTTCGCTGGATCGCCTCGGAAGAGGGCGGGTTTGCCACTGGCGCTGATTTTTCGCTTAACGGCGGCTTACACATGAGCTGATGGAGAAAACATAATGACAGACAAAACACCTCGCCTCATCAAGAAATATCCCAATCGCAGACTCTACGACACCGAGACCAGCGCATACATCACGCTTGCTGATGTGAAGCAGCTGGTGCTAGGTGGTGAGCCTTTTACCGTGATCGATGCAAAAAGCGCAGAAGACCTGACCCGCAGCATTTTGCTTCAAATTATTCTGGATGAGGAATCCAGCGGAGCGCCAATGTTTTCGGCAGACATGCTCTCTCAAGTGATTCGCACGTATGGCAACGCCATGCAAGGCATGATGGGCGAGTACCTTGAGAAGAACATCAAGGCCTTTACTGAGATTCAGCAACAGTTTCAGGAGCAGTCCCGAAAGATGGTCGAAGGCAAGGGTACATTCCCTGCGCCCGATGCCTGGGCCCAGTTCATGCAGGGACAAACACCCATGATGCAAAACCTTATGACAAGCTACGTTGAGCAAAGCAAGAATGTGTTTTTGCAGATGCAGGAGCAGATGCAGAAGAATGCTCAGTCGATGTTTCAAGGCTTTCAGTTTCCGGGGGGCGCTGGGGCTGAGAAGAGGGAAGATTAATACCCCGCTATTGCGAGCCTAGCAAAGCAATCCATGCCCACCGTAGGTTTTGTCTCCCTCGGCTGCCCGAAGGCTCTTGTCGACTCCGAGCGCATTCTCACAGCGCTGCGCGCCGAGGGTTATGACATTGCGCCCGATTACGAAGGGGCCGACTTAGTTGTTGTTAATACTTGCGGCTTTATCGATGAGGCGGTTCAAGAAAGCCTCGATGCCATCGGCGAGGCCTTAGAGGAAAACGGCAAGGTCATCGTTACGGGCTGCCTGGGCGCAAAAAGCGGCGAGTCGGGCAGTAATCTCATTCAAGAGATCCACCCCAAGGTCTTGGCGGTTACCGGCCCGCATGCCACGCAAGAAGTGATGCAGGCAATTCACATGCACCTGCCCAAGCCGCACGACCCGTTCCTGGATCTGGTGCCGGAGCAGGGCATTCGCCTAACTCCAAAGCACTATGCTTATTTAAAGATTTCTGAAGGCTGCAACCACCGTTGTAGTTTTTGCATTATTCCGAGCATGCGCGGCGATTTGGCCTCACGCCCCATTGGCGAGGTGATGCGCGAGGCTGATAGCCTCGTGAAATCGGGGGTGAAGGAAATCCTGGTGATCTCCCAAGACACCAGCGCCTACGGCGTTGACCTGAAATACCGCAGCGATTTTGTCGGTGGTAGGCCGGTGAAGACCCGTATGAAGGAATTGTGCGAGGAACTCGGAAAATTGGGAGTATGGGTGCGTCTGCATTACGTATATCCCTACCCACACGTAGATGAGATCGTGCCGCTCATGGCGCAAGGAAAAATTCTTCCTTATCTCGATGTGCCGCTTCAGCATTCTCATCCGAATGTTTTAAAGCGCATGAAGCGGCCCGCCAGCGGCGAAAAAAATCTCGAACGCATCGCGGCATGGCGAAGCATCTGCCCCGAGATCACCATTCGCAGCACTTTTATCGTGGGCTTTCCCGGCGAAACAGAAGAAGAGTTTGAAGACCTGCTGGCATTTTTGACAGAAGCACAGCTTGACCGGGTGGGCTGCTTTACTTACTCGCCAGTGGAAGGTGCGACTGCAAACGAGCTTGGAAACGCGGTTCCCGAGGAAGTGAAGCTTGAGCGTCAAGAGCGCTTCATGGCCTTGCAAGAGGAAATTTCCGAGCAAAAGCTTCAACAATGGGTGGGTAAGCGGGTCAGGGTGCTGATTGATGCGCTTGACCCTGAAGAGGGCCAGTTGATCGGCCGCACCACGGCTGATGCGCCCGAGATCGATGGCGTCGTGCGCATTTCCCCGGATCCAAATTCCAGGCATCCCGTGCCGGTTCAAATCGGCGATTTTGCTACAGTGGATATTGTTGGTTCCGATGCGCATGACTTAGACGCAATTTTTATAAGGGAGACATCAGAATGAGGGAAGTCGTGGTTTTAAGCGCAGTGCGCTCTGCAATTGGCGGATTCGGTGGCACGCTCTCGGGCTTTGAGCCCAGCGAACTCGGTGGCTTGGTGATGAAAGAGGCAGTGGCACGAGCCAAAGTAGATGCAAAGGCGATCAACTATGTGGTGGTGGGCAACTGCATCCCAACTGAGAGCCGATCACCCTATGTCTCACGTGTGGCCAGCATTCAAGCGGGCCTGCCGATGGATTCCGTAGCGTTGACCATCAATCGTCTTTGCGGCTCTGCCCTGCAGGCGGTGGTTTCCAGCGCACAGAATATTTTGTTGGGCGACTCTGATTTTGGAATTGGCGGCGGCGTTGAAGTGATGAGCCGTGGCGGCTATCTGAGCACTGCGCTTCGTAACGGAGCCCGCATGGGCGACAGCAAAATGATCGACATGATGGTGGCCACACTCACTGACCCGTTTGGCGTTGGCCATATGGGTATTACCGCGGAAAACCTGGCAGCCAAGCACGGCCTCACCCGCGAGATGCAAGATGCCTTTGCTTTGGAGTCGCAAAATCGCGCCGCAAAGGCAATCGCCGAGGGCCGATTCAAGGGGCAGATTGTTCCTATTACGATTGCCAGCAAAAAAGGCGACATCGTGTTCGATACCGATGAGCATCCCCGTGCCACCACCATGGAAAAACTCGGTGCCATGAAGCCTGCGTTTAAAAAGGATGGATCGGTGACCGCCGGCAATGCCTCGGGAATTAACGATGCGGCCGCGTTTCTCGTGTTAGGCGAAGCGAGCGCTGCTGCAAAGGCGGGTGCAAAGCCACTGGCCCGTGTGGTGAGCTATGCCGTTGCCGGCGTGCCGAACGACATCATGGGCGAGGGGCCCATTCCCGCGACTCAAATTGCGCTTAAGCGCGCCGGATTAACCCTCGACAAAATCGATGTGATCGAATCCAACGAAGCGTTTGCGGCGCAGGCGTTAACGGTCACCAAAGTGCTTGGCCTAGATCCGAACAAGGTTAATTTAAACGGCGGGGCCATTGCCTTGGGCCACCCCGTGGGCGCAACGGGTGCTGTGATTGCCACCAAGTGCATTCATGAAATGCACCGTGTCAATGCCAAGTACGGCCTGGCCACCATGTGTATTGGTGGCGGGCAGGGCATTGCGGTGGTTTTTGAAAAGTTATAAGCGTTCGTTAATTCACAAAAGGTTAGAGAGAACACCTGAGGCTCGCAAAGGTGTCTGGTGTTTCCCTGGTGTTAAACTTCGCCAGTTTTGTATAGCGCCAGCACGCGATAAGGTGATTTCTGATGGGCAAGATTCCTGCTTTCAACAAAGTTATTTCTGAAACCCGGCAGCAGGAGTTACCCGCAAGGCGAAGAAGACGGGTCGAACCTGAAGACGAAGCGAGTCTGGATCAGCTCGTTGCAACCGATCAGTTATCTGTTGGGCAGACCCTGCAAGGTGAAGTCCCGCTCGAGGCGCAGCAGGAAAATATTCAGTTGGCCCAGATAGGGCTTGAGGCAGCGGGCACTGTTATCGATGCCGCAGCGTCTCTCGCAAGCAGTGCGCCGGCCGCTGCAAGCGCAACGGCCAGTGCAGCAAGCTTCGGTGCTGCGGCGCCTGTATCAAGCGCACTGAGCGCCGGGTCGGTTGCAGCGAGCGCGGCGGGCGCTGGTGCGAGTGCCGCAGGAGCTGCCGCTGCAGCCGCCAGTGGCACGGGTGCGGTCGCCGCGACAAGTGCGACGGTGGCCTCGACAGCCGTTGGAGGTGCAAGCTCGCTGGCCGCCGGAGCCGGAGGTGGAGGCGCGGTGGGAACAGGAGCGGCCGCAGGTGCGGCAGCGGCAGGAGCAGCGGCCGCGGCAGGCGGAGGAAGCTCCCCCTCGACACCCCCCCCAGTCAATGGTGGCGGAAGCGGGGGCGGGTCTAGTGGCGGCGGCAACACCGGTAATGATGGCGGAGGCTCGGGCTCCGGGCTGCGATTGACTGTCAACGACGATTTCGGCCCCTTAAAGGGCAACCTTGCAAGCGGTTCGAGCACCGATGACCGTACCCCAACCTTTAGCTTTACCGCAGAGAGCGGCCGCACGATTCGAGTCTACGACGGGGACACTCTGCTCGGAGTTGCTATCGAGGGTCCTGCGGGAAGCTACGTATTTACTCCAAGCCGGTCTCTCAGCATCGGTCAAACGTACAACATTCGCGCATCAATCACTGATGCGAACGGGATTGAGGGGGCAAGGAGTGAGCCCGCATTTGTTTTTACGATAGACACCACCCCACCGGTTCGGCCCGCGCCACCTGTCGACTTTAAAGACGACGTATCGCCACTGGTATCGGATAGTTCTAGGGCCCCAACAACAGATGACACCACTCCAGGAATCAAGGTGGGACCAGGTCTCAATGGATCTCCCAACTTCCTCACTCCCAGGCTCTATGTCAACGGAGTTCAAACGCCGGCCATCTATGACCCGGTGAGTGGCACCCTTACGCCTGTGTCCCCGCTTCGTGATGGGGACTACACATTCACCTATTCGGTCACTGACCCTGCAGGCAATGAGAGTCTGCGCAGCGACCCCCTGCGCTTGAGAATCGACACTGAGGCCCCGTTAGCACCAACGGTTAACTTAGTCGATTCCAATACGAGCGCGCCCACCATTTCAGGAACAGCAACCCTTTTGCCCGGTGAGTCTCTGGAGGTCACTGTCAACGGCGCAACCTACCAGGTAACGCCCGATAGCAATGGATTTTGGTCTCTTGATTTCTCGGTAAATCCTGCGCCGACGCCCGTTCGGGGCATCCCTGGTGTGTTTGTTGACTCCCAGAGTTATGAAGTTGAAGCGATTGCAATTGATGCTGCCGGTAACCGGGCATCAGACAAAAGCAGCAGCGAGCTGCGAATCGACTCCGCGCTACCCAACGCACCCTCCGTGACTGCCTTATTGACTGAGGACTCCACACCCCTGATTGAAGGGCGCGTGCTTTTGGCGCTGGGCGAAACTCTCACGGTGACAGTCAATGGGCAGAGCTATTCGTTTGACCCAGCGAATCCATCTGCGACACCCTGGTTTGCATTGGACGAAGTGCAGGGAACCTGGAGCCTCGACCTTGGTGCGGCAGCAGGCGACCCATTAGGCTACGGAAGCTACACCGTCACTGCAACGGTGACCAATTCAGAAAACAAACAAGCGAGCGCCTCAGGCCCCTTGGTCATTGGAACCCCAGGTTTTCAAACTGGACAGATCATTCTTGTTGGCCAAGATACGACCCCGGGCCCTTATGGGCCGTTCGATGGGCCTGTGCCCCGAGACACTTTGTCGTTTGCAGCGAATTCTCCGGATCCCGCTTGGAATCTCAACACGCCAACGCCTGCGATTAACAGTGCATTGAATTCACCTGGAAACCCGCTGGGCAAAAGCCTTGTCATTGATTTGGGAGGGGCTGCTGATCCCAATCAATTTAGAACATTTTTCTACACCCAAAATTCCAGCCTTGATCAAGCTTCCGAATACACAACTATCGGGAGCTACAAAAATATTATCAATGTCATCGGCACTGACAAAAGCGACACCATTTCCGGTGACTCTAAATCCAACACAATCGTGGCAGGTGCAGGAGCAGATATTGTCTATGGTGGCGGGGGATCAGACACCCTTAATGGCGGTAGCGGCATTGACTGGGTTTTGTTTTCCCCGCTCACCCGCCAAGGTGAGACCAATAATCCCTATACACAAAATTTAATTGTCAACTTAGGCACCGGCAACTACTCATTCGGAACCGCAGGAGCCGCAGGCACGGTCACTAACTTTGAAAATGCACTGGGCTCGCCAGGTGCGGATTCAATCACGGGTAGTACCGATGCAAACATCATTGTGGGTGGCCATGGAGCCGATACGATCTTTGCTGATTCGGGCGATGACAAGATCTATGGAGGCTCCCACCTTCTCGAGAGCGGCGGTGGGTCGCGCGCGGGCAATCAAATTTGGGGCGGCAACGGCAAAGACGAATTTTTCGTAGGCTTTGATTACAACCCTCTAAACTCTCAAGAGACCGAGCTGACATCGATTGATGTCATCAGAGATTGGGAGTTGGCTAGCGACAAAATGCGAATCAGCTCGACAGCCGTTGCAGTCATTGGCGGCTTGTGGGCGCAGCCCTGGACAAACTGGTCCGGCGATGACACGGTGGATGTTAGCGGCACGGATGTCGTAAACAACGGACAGATTAGAATTGCAGCGGGAGCAGGCGAAAATCAGATCATGCTCAGCCGAGGCCGCGACATCCTGTATGTCGGCTATGAGTACCTTTCCTCAGCAAATGTGATCGCAGGCAACCTGCCCCCATCGGAATTGATCAATCCTGCAACCGACACACCAGGCCTTGGCGCTAAGGCGAGAGATGTGCTGTGGCACTGGGACGACAAGAGTCAGGCAAGTACTCGGGATTCACTTTTCGTCAGCGCGAATGATTCCGTTGTGATTGGCTCCTTGCGCTTCGGCCCAGATAACAGCGCTGAATTCACCAACTGGGATGGCGATGACATCGTGGATTTGCGACAGGATGTGGCGAATGCAGGCATCATCAAAATCGGGATGGGTGCAGGCCGCAACACGGTATACGGCAGCTCTGGTGCTGATGAAATTTATGGATTCTCAGGCGCCGATGATCATGCGAACACCGTCTGGGGCCGCGACGGCTCAGACACTTTCTTCGTTGGATATAACTTTGGAATCGATCCGGACAGTGGTCTTTTCAGCCCGCCTGCAACCGACTCTACTCGCACCGAGGTAATCAGTGTCGACCTGATACAAGACTGGGATGGCTTCGCCGGTAACACCGGCCTTCCCGGCCAGGACAGTTTGTGGGTGAGCCCGACAGGCAGGGCGGTACTCGCTGGCCTGGCAGGCAAAACCCATTGGAATGCGAGCGATCTTGTTGACTTGAGCAGTGAAACCTTTGTCAAGAACACCGGGACCGTAGTGGTATCAGCCGGCGCAGGTTACGACCAAATCATTGGCAGTACAGGTGATGACGAACTCAGTGGTGGTGTCGATGCAGGCTATGACCTTCGCATTGGCGGCAAGCCGGGAAACAGCGTGATTGGCGGAAACGGCAGCGACGATTTTTATGTTGGATACGATTTCGTCACCAATATCGAGGAACAGGGCGGCGGCGCTTGGGGAGAGTCAAGCACGTTAGGGTCGGAAGTCTCGGGAACTGATGTGATCTACGACTGGGACGACCAAGACAACGGAACGTCCGCGTTTGGCGGTTTTGGTCGCGACTCCCTGTATGTAAGCGCAAAGGGCACGGCTGTCATCGCTGGGCTTGCAGCGAACGTAGATGGGAGTAACTGGGTCGACTGGAGCGGCAACGACTTGGTGGATCTTCGAGGCGGTAACGGCACCACGGTTGATAACAAAGGCAAGATTGTTGTCATTACGGGCGCAGGCAACGACACGATCTATGGCAGTAATGGCAACGACTGGGTCTATGCCGGAACGCCCGGCAGTGGCTACGACGACATCAACCTTGGATCATCGGTAGGCGGAGATGGCGCTGACCGGGTCTACATTACCGACTGGAATGGAAAATACTGGGTCAAGGGCTTTGATTCTGAAGACTATCTGTTTATCAAACAAGAGATGCTCGATTCCTTCTTCACGGCATCTTTTATGGGCTACAAATCTCGCTATCTTGGGCCGCTCGGCGCTGCATCCACTGGTTTTGATGGCTCGGCAGTCGTGTCGGGGTCGGCAGTAAACCTAATCACAGGCAATGCGGTAACGGCCGGCAACACCCTGTATGCCGAGGATATGCGTGGTGCTGCCCGCAACTCGGGCCAGGGCTACGACGAGAGCTTTCGGTTTCCCACCTCGAAGCTTGTCTGGGATGCGGCCTATTCCGATTCATTAGGTGATTACACGAGTCTCGACACCTACACCCGAGATGTGCTCGGTCTTTTCAGTGTCGCGCCTTGGTACTCAAACGGCGCCTGGAGCAATGACGCCCATCGCATTGCTGATATCGGCGGAACTTCTGCCGTCTCGGCACTGGCGTATGGCTACCTGGCTGCGGCTAATGCACTCGTTGGAATCCCCTTTGTCGGGCCCATCATCGCGATTCCTTTTTATGTGATCGCCGGGCTCACGATTGCCGATGCGGTGACCAACACCAACGAGCAGCGCAATGCAACCTACAGCTTTGGAAGTTCTATAGATCAATATGTCACCTTGATGGCAGGGTCCGGCGCGAACCCGGCATCGCCAGCAAGTTGGGATCTGCCATTTCTAGAGTTTTTCAATATTCCCGCCAGCAGGTTTACGCCAACGCTTGAAGTAACCTCGCAGCCTTTGAACACGGGCATCGGTACGGTCGTGACGCTCTTTAACGGCACCGAAACCTTTGTATATCTTGTGTTTTCGATCGACTCCATGATCCAAAACAACGAAACCCGGCTGATTGCCCGCGTCAACGGGCAGGTCAGTGCGAGCCAGATCGTGGTCTACGATGCTGCAAGCGATCCCCACTTCAACGAGGCGCCGGAGGCGGTTGTTTTCGCGCCTGAGATTACGTCGGTAATTTTGGCTGCAAACGATACCGACACGATGGCAAGTGGGCTTTCGACGAGCGACTCGACCCCTGAGCTCACCGTGAACTTCTCGAAGTCCTTGATCGCTGGTGATGAGGTGGTGGTGAAATACGCAGGGGAAGTGGTAACTCCGAAGGCAGCCCCGATCCCAGGGGTGAGCACGTCGCTCGTTTATTCATTGGAACCCGGAAAGGTTGACGGCGCCTATCTGCTTGAGATTACGGTAACCAATAAGCAGGGGTTCTCGTCAAGTGTGAAGGAAACCATCTTCATTGATGCGACCGCAATTCTTGAAAGCGATATGCAGGTGAGCGCAAATTCAGCGGGGATTCAGGTCTCCTTCAAGGCGCAAAACGGTACCGATTCGAATGGCGATCCGATCTACGTTACAGCAGAAAATGCCACGGTAGAACTGCGAAGCGACCTGACGCAGTCGGGCCTGATCGCGTCAAAGCTTCTTGATCTTGACAATGGATTTTCAAACCTGGTCCCTGCGCAGGCACAGACAGGGGTTACCAATGCGGGGCTCTATGTAGTGGACAGCCTCGGACGCAGGACCGAGCTCAAAAGCATCAACGCAGTGCTCGGAACTGATGGTTCAGATGCTGTCCTAGAGGGTGACGCTGGCAAGGTGAATCTCATTTACGGGTTCAAGGGCAACGACAGCATGAGTACGCTTGGTTCTATCGGTGATTATCTTTTTGGCGGTGAAGGTGACGATACGCTTACAGGCGGGCTCGGCACAGACTATCTCGATGGCGGAGCGGGCGCCGATACCCTCGCAGGTGGCGCCGATGATGATGTTTTGATTGGTGGGCTCGGAGAGGACACGCTCACCGGGGGCGAGGGCAGTGATGTCTTTGCATGGGGTGGCCCCGAGGAATTCGATGAGGGCGACAGTGTGATGGACTTTCAGTCTGGGTTCGACAAGATTCAGATTGCTGGCGTTGCATCGCATTTTTCCCAAGCGTTGCCTAGCTTTACAACGAATGTCTCAGAGGGCGACACGAACAATCCTGAAATTCAGAGGATAAGTTTCAACCCAGGGACACAGCTAGTCGATGGCGCCGCGTACAGCCTTACGGTTGGGGGTGTGACGCTATCGACAAGCAGGTTCTCAACCAAAGCCTCCAGTGCGGAGGAGATTTCCAATCAGCTGCAAGGTGACAGTGACTATCTTGCCGCGCCCTTCACACTCTCTGTAGATGGCAACGATCTTGTTATCACCTGGAAAGATAAGGGCAATGTGGCTGACATCGCCAGCCTTTCGGGTTCCACCATTGATTTCAGCTCAGGTGATTTTGTGGTTGGTGGAGGGCCTAACGCCGCATCAGCACAACTGCTTTACCGCAGCGCCGATGATCCGGTTTCGGGTGAGAAGATTGGCGAGCTGTTCTTTGATGCGGATGGCACTGGCGCTGAGGAAGCGAAGCTGATCGCGACACTCTTCGGAGGCACGGCCACCGAGGCGCCGAGCCTGCTTTGGTCGGATATCCTCCTCGTGTAAGCAAGGTACAAATGAAGATAACGAATCTTTCAGTCATTGCATTCCGCTTCAGGGGTCTGCCTGCTTTACTGCTACCTACTGTTTTGTTAACGGGTTGTGCCGCGCAAGCGTTGGTGGGCACCGTGCCATCGGCAACGCCCCCTCAGCTAGTCGTACTCGCCGCAAAAGGCCAGGACGGCAAAGAGGTTCTCACCTGGGATAGGCCCATGGCATTTGGGCCAGTACCAGCACATCTCAAAGCATTGGGCGATGTTTCCTGCCTTCGCACGCGAGTCGACCTTGAGGCCATTGGCTATCACCCCAGTGCCCTTGATCGGGATGGCAAGCCCATGCTGACAGGCGGTTTTTTCTGCGCGCCGAAGCTCCACGGCAGTGCGCCGGGGCGCGTTCCCCCTCAGATCGTGTTGAAAGATCGCGTCCTTGGCTGGGATCGACCGAGCGCTTTTGGCGCGGTACCAAAGGAACAACTCGTCCGGGGAAGGACTGTTTGTGCAACCCTAGACCCCACGTTTGAGGCGATTGGCTATCACCCGCAGGCAAAAGACATTACGGGAAAGCCGATTCCGGATGGGGGCTTCTTTTGTGCCAAGCCGGTAAATCAAGAACAAAATTAACGACAAAACTGTGCTCACGCTCAGGAGAATTCAATGCGCAGACAAGACGTGACTTTCCGAATTACCAAGATCAACAAGCGCGCAGTTGCCGTTGCAATCTGCGCGCTGACGGGATCGACGCTAAGCGTTACAAGCCACGCGGACCAATTCCTCGGCTCGACCTTTCCGTCATCAGTCACCATCGGTTTGGGCGACACACAGAAATCTGGAGATCGTTTTTATGGAGACATCTCAAGCGCTGCCTGTGGTGGAGTAGCACTCAGCCCGGCCAGCGTTGATGTCGGCGCGCCCACCAATTGCTCGCCCACTTCCGGCGTGCTCGATAACACCACATTTATAACCCGATCATCGGTGGTGAAACCGAATGAATTCGGACAGGTCATTGGATCCGAAACCCATCACTTCGGACTTGGGGTGAGCGTAGGCGCCATTAACCCAGGGACACCCGGACAGGTCATCACGTTGTTGGCTTCGCCGCCCGTGCTGGTATCCCTCGAGCCGGGGTCTGCAAGCGGCCCTGCAGGTCCAGATAACGTCGGTGTTGCGATCCGCCTGAGTGCAGGCGAAGCGAATTTCTACGGCGGCAATAAAGTGACCGGCTCAACCCAGGCGGCCACCATTAACGTTCTCGGGGCCAATGTGGAATTCAATGGCAACGTCACCGGAGACGTTAGCCTGTTCTCCACAGGCACGGTATTTCGTGACACTGTCAATGGCGACATCAATATCCAAACCGGCGCGGGAGCGACACTCGATCGAAATGCGAATCTAACCGGCAATCTCAACTTTTTGAGTAATAACGGTGTATTTACCTTTGCCGGTGGTAACGCAGTCACTGGCAATGTTGTGGCAACTGGCGTGAACTCATCCGTTAAGTTTTCCGGTAGCGCCATGGTCACGGGGGCGATGGGCGCGGCAGGCTCGCCCAATGCTCCAATCGGTGCTGTGATGGTTGATGCGTCAGGGGCATTTGTGCGCTTAAACACGAACAGCGGAGACACCGTCGTCGGCGAACTCGCAATCAACGCGCCGCAGGCCGTGGTGCAGGTCAATGGCAGGCTGATCGGCAATGTCAACGTGAACGGACAGGCAAGCCGGCTTGATCTACTCAACCGTAGCTCGGCGCCCGCCGATGTTGCGAACGCCGGAATGAGAGGCACGCTAGACTTTGGAACCGTTGGCGCTGGAAGTTTGGCGGTTGGGGGCTCAGGCTCGCTTCGGGTAGGGGACAACGTCGATCTCTCGGTGGGCAGCGATCCTGGCACGCAGCTTTCAATTTCCAATGCCAATAACGCCACGCTGATTTTTTCTGGCAACTCAACCGTGAGTGGCCAGCTCGGAACCGCAAGATCCGAAGCCGACGCATTTAACAGGATTTGGGCGGGTGCTGACTCATCAGTGGTCACATTCGCAAATGATGTGTATCTCGCAAATCCACCCGGCGCACCCCAGGCCTATGAGGGCCAGCTTCGCACCGGAGGCGGTACTGTCAATCTTCAGGGCAGTCTGTTTGGAGACCTCGTCATCGGCTCAGACAATGCATCGCCCAGGCCGCTCGCCGTAGCGAATTACGCTGGCTACGGCGACTCGAGCGCAGTGGGCACATTCTCCAACAACGGCACCGTGAATATCGCCGATGGTAAAACTGTCTCTGGATCGATCACAACCAATCAAACAGGAACCGGCACATTAAATTTCCTCGGGTCGAGCAACTACGCAGGGCTAACCGCAACGCAGCCTGGTCAGATCGGTACTGTTGCAGACAAGCTTTCCTCAGTGGCCTTTAATAGCGAGACCGCGAAAGCCACAACGACAATCCGCAACCATGTTTATGCCAATCAGGTCGCTATCGGAAGTGGCAGCAACGAGACCACCGCCATTTTGATTCGCAGCGGAGAGGTTGGCGATACAACCCGAATGATCCTTGGCGATAACCTGGCCCTGGCCAATGCCAATACCACCCTAAACCTTGATTCGACTTTTGGCACATCCGGCACAGCGCCAGCGCTACTGAATTTCGCCAAAGATGCGGCAACGGGGCGGCTTTCAAATCAGAACACCGTGAGAGCTCAGACCGGAAATCTCGTGACAAATGGGGCAACGATGAATTTCGTGGTCGACGCGGGCGCAACCGAGTCGCCCACGGGCAACATTGCTGCCGAAACATCCAGCCAGCTTCAGACGACGAATATCACCGTGGATAACCAAGAGAAATACAACATCGTCTATCTCGGAAGCGTTCGCAATGATCAGGCGTTCAGCCTTGTGACCGGCACCAGCACGGATCTATCAGAGCTTGATGAGCAGAGCCTGATTGGCGAGAGCCGTCGCTTGCGCGACAACAGTTATATCCTGAACTCCAAAATTCGTAATGGCAGTATTGAATTGCTGGTAAGCCGATCCGCAGATGAATACATCGAGAAGTCGAACACCCGAGGAGAGATCTCGAACCCGGCAGCACTCAGGCTCGGACAAATGGGGGCCCTCGGTTCTGATACGCCTACGCCGGCTTACTCCTCAGATATCCAGTTGGTTTTTAACCAGCTTGACATCGACCAATGGGGTTTTGGAAACAACGAGGCAAACCTAGCGACGCAGGTGCGTCGTCTCATCCCGGTTGTTAATGGCTCCGATCTTTATTCGGCCCTGTCAGCCACATCGGCTGCTTTGTCGGCCGCAGGCGAGCGGCTTGCGGTCCTGCGCGGCGATTCGCCGATGGGAGGGTTGGATGGCAATGGCCGATCGCTTGGGTCTAATCAAACGGGCTGGGTAAAGGTGCTAGGGGGTTCCGGCAAGGGCAAGTCGATTGACGGCTACGATGGTTTCAAAACAGATCTGTATGGGCTCTCGCTGGGCCTTGACACCCTGATTTCCAACGGAGTGCTTGGCTTGATGGGGCATGTCTCGAAGTCGACCATCAAACAAGAGAATTTTAGGGCTGGAGACTCTGCGGACCTTGAATCCCTGGGAATGGGCATCTACGCGACCCAGGAGTATGGGCCCGTTTATGTCGAGGCGAGCCTGTTGTTTTCAAACCATCAGCTTGACGGACGTCGCGCCGCTGCGATCAACCGCGTCGCAAATTCCAAGGTGGACTACAAGCACTCCTCGGCGCGCTTCTCAACCGGTTATCGAATCGCTCTGGACCCGAACGGCCGATCGGTCATCACGCCCCTTCTTGCGATTGAGTATGGAAAAATCAATCAGCCCGCCTACATGGAAACTAATGCCGGAGATCTCGGGCTTGCGGTTGATTCGCGCGTGATCAAGCTAACGCGGGGATCCATTGGCTTTCGACTCTCAACCGAGGTTGAGACAAGCCTTGGAGTTTTCTATCCTGATCTTTATGCGGTTTACAACACCACCTCAGGCCTGACCAATGCCGAAACAAGCGTTGTTGCCAGCTATATTGGCGATTACGATAAGCAGCGTTTCACGACACTTGGCGTCACGCCGAAGAAGAACTCCTACACTGTTGCGGGCGGGCTTCGTTACGCCACTGGCAGACACTCAGAGCTTCAACTGGGGTACCGCTTCGATGGGGGTCAAAACCTACAAAGCCATCAAACAAGTGTGCGAGCAGCCTGGGCCTTCTAAGAGGCTTTAATCGCGTTTTTGATCGCTACGCAGAGAGTGTGGCTCTTGGCCCAGAGCGAGTAGGGCGGCCTCGAGCCGCCTAATCTCATCTTGCATCTCTGGGCTTAATCTCGCAGAAACACTCGCCAGCATGGTTGGTTGTTGCGCGTCCTGGACGGTTCGCCCAGCCAGTTCGACAGAAGGGCTTTCTTGTCGTGATGGTGCATCGACGGCTTCGGCCTCCCTCGCTCTGAGGAAGAGAGCCCTGTGAACGATGCCGATGCCAAGGGAAACTACGATCCAGAGCACCAATAGATCGGTCGATCGTACGCTTCCACTCGCATCGAATAAGGAAGAGAGTCCCGTGAGAAACGACGCCCAGGGGAGGGCGACAATCGCAGTTACAAAAGAAACGCCCGCGCTTTGCGCCTGCAAAAGGATGGCCAGGCCGATCGCAGACCAATTCAGTATATGAGCCAGACTTGTGTTTTTCATCTAGCGGGATATTATCAAGCCTCTTTCTTAACAACCAAAGTTTTTTATACGCATCATGACGCAAGAGTTTCGATCCCCAGGTGAGGGCATCAGCATTTATTCCCCCGAAACGGGCTGGCAGGAGCGGCCTTTCCCCCCAGAGGGCGCAGAGGTCTCGCTTGCCGACTCCGCCTCGCCACCTCGGGGGCAGGACCTCGCTGCGGCCATGAGCACGGCCGAAAATCTGCCGAGCGGCCTGGGCGTCGTGGGAGACTCCCTTGAACGTTTGTTCCTGATGCTCGAGCAGCGCAATGAAAATGGGCTCCAGCAGGGCTGGCAGGAGATCGTTGGCCTTTGCCGGGAGATCGATGAACACTCGATTCAAAAAGAAGAAATGCTGCGTTCTTTGGCGATGCTTGAATCGAAAATTGCAGCTAGCCAGTCAAAGCTCACCAGTGCCTTAGACCTGCTCTCACAGAGTCAGCGCAAAGAAGTGGAAGCGGCTAAGGTTCGGGCCGAGCTGAGCGCAGCGGTATCCTCAGTGATTCAGAAAAAATTCTCTGAAAAGGCCTGACGGTCTGCAACCATTTGGGCGCCGCTGATCGGCCGGCCAGGCTAAAGCTGAATCACCTTCCGATCGATTTCGGCGGACCCACGTACAGCTCTGAGGTGTTCGGCCTTCGCCTGTAGCGGATTTTTCAAAGAAGAAAACCGCATTCTCTCGATCACCTTAGTCTCTGAGGAGGGGTGCTTCTCGAGGTGGATCTCCATGGCCTGCTCAATTCCTCGGCAGAACTTGGCAAAAGAGTCACTGAGCTTGAAGTTAGAAAGGCTCAAAATATAGCGCTTCGCAAAGGATTTCTTGGCATCGATGGAGTCGAGCACCGGTGGCGTCATCATGAATGAGAATGGAAATCGGGTGGATGACTTCTGAAGCTGGGCCGTTTGATCTTGTCTCACCCGGCTGGGGGAGATCACCAGAGAAGGGCAGCGTCCCCGCGACTGAAACACCCAGACAAATCGTTTGACAAAGTCAATGGTGGTCATTAGCTCCACTTCCGACAGGGCAGTTGGAAGCACCACCAAATCGAACTCGCGAAAAAACTCGCCATCGAAGGCGTCCTGCCAGGTTAAGTCGGCGATCACGATGTCATGGCTGTCTTCGGCCCGATGAAGCACCCGACGGGCCTCGATAATTACTCGCCCATAGCCTTCGTGCGAGGGCAAGTGGACCTGTTCAGTATGAATTGGAGAATCCGAATCCGTTCGCTGTTCATCAAGCGCCTTAACCCAGTGAGACGCGGAGGCCTGCGTATCGAAATCGATCAGCATGACGCTGCGCTTTCGCCAAGCCGCAAAAAAGTAAGCAAGATTTACAGCGATTGTGCTCTTACCAACGCCGCCTTTTTGGTTGGTGATGAGGATACGCAAGCGGTTGTGCTCCGAAAGACAGGAAGGGCATGCTAATACGGGGACATTAAAAAGGAAAGTGTTTTCGAGTCAGGTGTGGACTTCGACCCATAGTTGTTTACATAATACACATTATACGACATAATTAAAGCCAATAATTTCGCAAATGCTGGGCTGCCATGCGTTAGCGAATGCCCTGGAACAGTTCCACTCCCTCACCAGCTGGTGCAGGCTTGGCTGATGACTGCGCATCGGGCTCGACAACCACGCTTCCACCGGCCTCAATAACAATTTCTTCCAAGGAGAGCCCCGCCTTGTCAGAGACCGGCGCATGACGTCGCCTGCTCTCAAATGAGATTTCCTCTAGTTCAAGGAAAAACTCAAGATCCCGATTGTTGGCCTCAGATGCGTAGGTCTTTGCCCGCATGCCGGCCTCATTGACTAGGGTGGGATCAGCACCGGCGGCTAACAGTGTCTTTGCTGCATTGATATGGTTGAAACGGGCGGCCATCATCAGTGGCGTGGTTTTATTTGGGCTCTCCGTATCAACGTAGGCGTGATGCTCGAGCAACAACTCTATGGTCTCGACATGGCCGGATGTGGCTGCATAGTGCAAGGGAGACCATCCCCAACGGCTCACCTGCGCCCCAAGCGCAATCAGCCGACGGATCACCTGGTTTTCACCAGCTAGGGCTGCCAGCATCAAGGCGTTCTCACCGATCTGATTCTCATAGTCCAAAACCTCAGTCGCCTGCCATTTTGGATCCTCGAGCATGAGCAAGGCCATCCGGGGTCCAGCCTCGCGAATGGCCAGCATCAATAAATTATTGCCAAGCGCATCTTTTGTCTGTGGCCCCAGCCCAAGCTTTTCCATGCGGCTGATAAAGCTAAAGTCGCTGGCCTTTACCGCCAAGAGGAACGACTGAAGGTTGCGATCGGCAGGCTGCTGGGCCCAGACGCTCGCAGAGAACCCAGTGAGCAAAACCATGGCGACAAATAATCTGCACAAATACCTCTGCATTACTGAACCCGGCTTGCAAGGCCACCAGAAACAAACTTCTCAAAGTTTGCCGAAGTAGCCCGAGCCACCTCTTCCACAGTAACTCCTTTGAGTTCCGCAATTTTTTGGGCCACGAACACCACATAGGAGGGCTCATTGACCTTGCCGCGATAGGGCGCTGGCGCCAGGAACGGCGAATCGGTCTCAATCATTAAGTGTTCGAGCGGGATCTCCGTTGCGACCTGCTGAACTTGTTTTGCATTTTTGAAAGTTACGATACCTGAGAGCGAAATTAGAAAATTCATGTCAATGCAGGCGCGGGCTACATCGACCGACTCAGTAAAGCAATGCATCACCCCGCCCACCTGCTCCGCGCCCTCTTCTTTCAATATCCGCAAGGTATCCTCGGCAGCCTCGCGCGTGTGAATAATTAAAGGCTTATTCGCAAGCTTTGCGGCACGAATATGCGTGCGAAAGCGCTGTCGCTGCCACTCTAAATCGCCGCTTTTTCCATCGCCGTCACGAATGTAGTAATCCAGCCCCGTCTCTCCAATGGCAACCACTTTTGCGTCACTTGCAAGTTCTACTAGCCGATCGACGGTGGGCTCTTCAATGCCAAGGTTGTCGGGGTGCACCCCTACTGAGGCCACAAGAAAGTTGTGATCTCGGGTCATATTCACCACTTTTTCGCACTCTTCTAAGGTGGTGCAGATATTGAGAGCCTTCATGACACCAGCCGCGCGCATGCGTTCAAGCACCTCGGCTGTGCGCTCGACTAGGCCGGGGTAGTTCAGGTGGCAGTGGGAATCTACGAAACTTATTGTCATAGGTAAATCATGGGGTAAGCGGCCCTATTCTATGCGCCGCCGCAGACTCTAGCCCGCCAGCGCCCTTCGCAACCGATCAAAGATCGACTCGTAAAACAGTTTTGGGTTCAGTGGGTGTTCCGCAACCCCCCTCAGCTTTTGAATTTCCGCCAAGGTCTGGCCCCAGGCCTGAGCCGATCGAATTCGGTGCGACTGTTCCCTGAGCGCCTGCTCGTGGGAGGCAAATACGCGGGGCTTTAACCCGGCCTGCACACGCGCAGCATCCGACATCCAGTGCATGAGCAGCTCTAGAGCATCTGCCGGCGAAGACTTTCCAGCCACCTCTGCCCAGCGAATCGGGTCTACATCGCCCTGAACGAGCAAGGGCAATAACCACTGGGCGGCCTCGCTTTGCTCGCCTTGACGCTGGGCCAGAGTCTGCGCATCGATTTCAAGGTTTATCCTCCGGCAACGCGAGAGAACGGTTGCGGGCAAACCTCGCAAGGTGTCCGCGACCAAAATAAATGCCAGTGACTCGGGCGGTTCTTCCAGGGTTTTCAGCAGTGCGTTGGCGGCTGCATAGTTCATGCGATTGGCCGGGCTAATTAACACCACACGCAGGCCGCCTCGATGGGAGCCGACATTGGCAAAGCCCGCGAGAGACCGGATTTGTTCGATTTTGATTTCGGTAGATTTTTTCTCTTCTGCCTTGGATGAGGACTCGTCATTACGAGGAGGCAACGCCCCGGTAGATACCCCCCCGTATTCGATCGCTTCGGCTTCGCCCCCCGATGAAGCATCCTCTTCAGCATCGGGGCGCACCCATCGAAAATCGGGGTGCTGACGCGCCGCCATCCAGCCACAAGACTGGCACTGCCCGCAGGCTGAGCGATCAGCCAAAGGCGACTGGCACAGCCAGGCACCGGCCAGCTCCAATGCAAACTCGGTCTTCGCCATACCCCTTGGGCCCAAAAGCAAGAGCGCAGAGGGCCTGCGATTGAGGCCCTGCGAGATCTGGCTCCACCAGGATTGAAACCAACTAAAGTCTTTTGAAATCAAATGCTTGAAATATCTTTCTTAAGTATTAACTGAATTTGTGAAACTGTCTGCGTTGCGTTGATGAGAAAAGTTCGAGCTTCGTGAAACATTCGCGGCTGGTTCAGATAGACATCCCGCACCCGATCAAAGTAGGCGACCCCCTGCTCCTCGAATCGGTCGCTCGCAGTGCCTCGTCCGCCGCGCCGCCGCGCCGCAAGCTCGGAAGGTATGTCGAACAGATACACGCGGTCGGGCGCAAGCCCCCCCGTGGCTATCGCATTAAGCTCATCGATCCACTCAAGGCTCACCCCGCCTCCTCCACCCTGATAGGCCCGGGTGGAGTCGACAAACCGGTCGCAGACCACCCACTTGCCCTCCTCCAAGGCTGGCTTTATTCGGCTCTGAACATGGTCTTGGCGTGCAGCCATCACCAGCAACACCTCGGCCTCAACGCTCATGGGCTCATGCAAAACGAGCTCTCGAATTTTCTCTGCCAAAGGGGTGCCGCCGGGCTCGCGCGTCAGAAGAACCTCGACTTTTTTCAACTCGCGAATCTGCTCGCACACAAAGTCGAGATGGGTGCTCTTGCCTGCCCCATCAATGCCCTCGAGCACGATCAACTTACCCCTCATTTTTTCTCCGTCGCCCGGGCTTTGGGCTCGGCATTAAGCTTCCGAATAAACCGATCAATTGCCGCATTGTGCTGGGCATAGGTTTCTGAAAATTCAGAAGAGCCATCGCCGCGCGCCACAAAGAAAATATCCCTTGTCTGCGCTGGATTCATCACCGCTCGAATAGCCAATGGCCCCGGATTGGAGATGGGTGTGGGCGGTAAATTCTTTCGTGTGTAAGTGTTATAGGGCGTATCAGTACGAAGATGACTGCGGGTGATATCCCCTTGGAATTTATCGCCCAAACCGTAAATCACCGTCGGGTCTGCCTGCAGCTTCATGCCCAGCTTTAATCGATTTGTAAACACCGCCGCAACACGCTCACGATCACCCGGGTATTGGGTTTCCTTCTCCACAATAGAAGCCAGTATCAAGGCCTGGTAGGGCGACTGTAACGGCAGGTCGGCTGATCGCTGCGCCCAGGCCTGCTCTAAATGTTGCTGCTGTAGCCGCACTGACCGCTTCAACAACTCTGAGACCGAGCTTTTACGGGCCACGACATACAAATCGGGGTATAGCCAGCCCTCGAGCTGGCTGGTTGGGGCGCCAAGGAACTGGGCTAGGCCATGGGGGGTTCTATGCTGGCTGATATCGTAACGAAGCGGCTCATCCCGCAGGGCAGCCAGCGCCTGGCGAACAGTCCAGCCTTCTAGAATCCGGAAATCAACATAATTCGGGTCTCGTCCCGCAAGCCTGAGCAAAAGCGCACGCTTGGTGGTTCCCGGCTCGAACAAATAGACGCCAGCGCGCAAGTTACGCTGAACCCCGAGCCAGCGGGCATGCAACAAGAACATGCCCTCATGAATATCAAGGCCCGCTTCCCGCAGCATCACGGCAACCTGACGGGCAGAGATGCCATACGGCACAACAAGCTCAAGGCCTGGTTCAGGGTTCTGATCGGAGCCTTTGGCCAAAATAGGCCGATCAGCCTCGTAAAAAAACCATCCTAGACCCATTACCAGGCAAAGCAACGCGGCGCCGAGGCTCAGCCAGAGGGCCTTTAAAATCCCGGCCCCTCTGCGATTAGAGCGGCGAAAAGAAGGGCTTTGTCGTTTAAATGAGGCCATGCCGCTATATTAGCGACCCATGCCGATTGACCTTAAAAATCAGTTTGAGCCACGTCATTACGCCAGGCTGCCGAGCTTCGGGGGCTTTTGTGCCCGCGGCGGGGATCTGGATGCCTTTTTGCAAGGTCAGCTCACCAACGATGTCAAAGCCCTGAGCAGCGCACACTGGCAGCGCACTGGCTACTGCACGCCCAAAGGCAGACTGATGGCTACTTTCTTGCAGTGGCAAATCGGGCCGCAGGCTGTGGGACATTTGCTGCCCCTTGAAATTCTGGAGCCAATTGCAAAACGGCTTCGGATGTTCGTCTTGCGATCTAAAGTGGCCTTTGAAAAAGTGGATAGCCCTTATCAGGCTATTGGCCTTTGGGGCGATGCGCTGGGCGATTTTGGCAAAGACCAGCAGTGCGTGAATTTATCGGGCACCGAGAGCGGGCCATGGCTTTTGTCAGAGCAGGCCTGCCCCGTGCTGGGCCAGCGTGCTTGGCTGATTTTTGAACCAAGCCAGTCAGAGGCGTTGATGCAGGCCCTCGTGAGCTGCCAGGAACTTTCGCAGTCGGCCTGGCTATTTTCAGAAATACAGAATGCAAAAGCCTGGGTATGGAAGGCCACTCAAGAGGCCTTCGTGCCTCAAATGATCAATTTTGAAATTACCGGTGGCGTGAGCTTCACTAAGGGCTGCTACCCCGGCCAGGAGGTAGTGGCGCGAAGTCAGTACTTAGGAAAGTTAAAGCGTAGAAGTTTTCGAGCCGATATCGATCTTGAAATGTCGGCTGAAGAAGTACTCTCGCTTTGCGGCCAGGATACCTGGTCGCAGGAAAACGAAGCCGAGCCTTGCGGAAAAGTTGCCGGCGCAGCACCTCGTTTCGATGCTCAAGGCCGGGTTCAGGCTGGAGCAGCTTTGCTAGTGGAGTGCACACTGCAGGCTTGGGAAAAAGGCGGCCTTCGTGTGGGCAGCCCTCTAGGGCCTAAGTTGACTGCAAAAGATTTGCCCTACGAGCTTCCCGCTGCTGAATAAAAGTATCAGGCACGGTGCCTGATACCTTGAATTCAATCTGATCCGGTTTTTTTGCGGCTGCGCTTTAGCGCCGACATTCGCTTAAAGGTGCCCATGCTCTGCGCAAGCAGGCGGTTGTGAGTATCGCGAAGCTCTCCCCGGCAAAATGCCATGGTCGAAGAATAGTGATCGCACCAGCCGAAGGCATGTAGCTCCCCACGGGCCGGCCGAAGAAAACTCGTCTTCATTTCAATGGTGACCACGCCCAACCCTTCAGGGTCGTTTGATTTCGCAGCAAGCGCCATCACCACATCAAGCAGGGTCATAATCACGCCGCCATGTGCAGCTTCAAGGCCGTTTTCCTGGTAGGGCTTCAAATCAAGCTTTATTTCAGCGCTGCCCCCCTCGTAAGAGACCAGTTCAACGCCGAGATGGGCAACAAAGGGAGTAAAACTAGGCTTTAGCGGGTTATCCATGCTCTCTACGATACCAAGACTTAAACTTTCGCCTTGATGAATGCCCCCCTGCCACCGCTATCAAACCACCCTGCCCCGGGCACCGCCCCGCGAGTGCCCGGGCTCGACGAGGTCTTACAGAAGAATTGGTCGCCAGGCTTTGCAGCGCTCGATGGCGATGAGCACGAGCCCTTCATTCGCCACTGTGACCCGCTTC
Organism: uncultured Burkholderiaceae bacterium; assembly: GCA_964582195.1. GTDB lineage: Bacteria > Pseudomonadota > Gammaproteobacteria > Burkholderiales > Burkholderiaceae_A > Lacustribacter. Next base: position 637,598 of record CAZOQN010000002.1, read on the forward strand.
CCATGGAGCAGCTCTCAGGCACCCTGCCCCAGACCCTGTCCGACACCCAATGGCTTGCCATTTCCAATAAAGCCTGTGAGTTGATTGGTATTGACGCGGGCCGGCTTGCCGCAGATCCCAATTGGCTCGCTGTGATGTCGGGCAACGCAACACCGTTGAATTCTCGGCCCTATGCTGCTGTGTATGCGGGCCATCAGTTCGGCGTGTTTGTATCCAGGCTTGGCGATGGCCGTGCGCTAAACCTTGGCGCGATAAATGGCTGGGAGATGCAGCTGAAAGGCGCAGGCCCAACCCCCTACGCACGCTTTGCCGATGGCCGCGCCGTGCTGCGCTCATCGATTCGCGAATTTTTGTGTTCTGAAGCGATGCATGCCCTGAGCATTCCCACCACGCGCGCCCTATCGATCACGGTTTCTTCACTTCCCGTGATGCGTGAAACGGTAGAGACGGCTGCAGTGGTGTGTCGCATGTCGCCAAGCTTTGTGCGATTTGGCACATTTGAGTATTTTGCAAGCCGCGGACGGGTCGATTTGCTTGAAGTGCTCGTAAAGCATGTTAACGGGTTACTTTGGGCCGACGGCGCTGACAATGACGGGTTATCAATGCTTCATGAAGTTTCCCGCCGCACGGCACGACTCATGGCCCAGTGGATGGGCGCAGGCTTTATGCACGGCGTCATGAATACCGATAACTTTTCAATTCTTGGCCTGACCCTCGACTATGGCCCTTATGGCTTCATGGATAGCTTTGAGGCCAGCCATATCTGCAACCATTCCGACCATGCGGGCCGCTATGCCTATGCCGCCCAGCCCCAAGTGGGTTTGTGGAATGTGGCCAAGCTGATTAATGCACTCTATCCTCTTGTGAAAGATACGGACAAGCTTCAAGCGGTTGTCGAAACCTACAAGTCCGCCTATGCCGCATCAATGCAAGAGATTCTGCGAAAAAAATTCGGGCTTCAAGCGCTTGATGAAGAGACATACACGTCGGTAAGCGATGATTTCTATACGATTTTGCAATCACAGCATATCGATTACACCCTCGCATTTCGTGCGCTTGCAAATCCGGACGATCGGGCATTTCTCGATCTTTGTTTTGATCGCGAGGCTGCAAAGCCTTGGCTAAACCGCTACCGCCAAGCTGCCCAGGCCGCAGCGCAGGCTCAAGGCATTTCCCTGGCAGATCGCGCGCAGGCCATGAACGAAGTTAACCCGAAGTTTGTCTTGCGCAATTGGGTTGCCGAAGAAGTGATTCGGGCCGTGCGCGATGGTGGGAACACCAAGCCTTTCGAGGAAGTATTCGCTGTGCTGCAAAACCCGTTTGATGAACATCCCGAATTTTCTCGCTATGCGCAAAGTCCGCCCGACTGGGCAAGCCATCTTGAAGTAAGCTGCTCCTCATGACTCAAAAGACCGACGACGAATACAAGCAAAGCCTGTCTCCCATGGAATACGCGGTCACGCGCCGCAAGGCCACCGAGCCGCCTTTTACCGGCCGCTACTGGGATCATTTTGAAAAAGGCGTCTACAACTGCATCTGCTGCGGCCAGCCCTTATTTGAATCAAGCACCAAGTTCGATGCAGGCTGTGGCTGGCCAAGCTACTGGCAGGCCGTTGCGCCGCAGGCAATTCGCGAGGAACGCGATATCAGCCACGGCATGATTCGCACCGAAATTTTATGCAGCCAGTGCGATGCTCATCTGGGCCATGTCTTTGACGATGGGCCGAATCCTACGGGGCTTCGCTATTGCGTGAACTCCGCCTCTGTAAAGTTCGAGAAGTCATGAAACTGCTTGCGGATTGGCTTCCCATCATTTTGTTCTTTATTGTTTACAAAGCTGTGGACTTGTATTGGGCCACGGGAGTTGCGATTGCCGCGACCTTGGCCATCATGGGCTATATGAAACTTCGCAGTCATGCCATTGAAACCATGCAATGGGTGAGCCTTGCCCTAATTGTTGTCTTTGGTGGCGCCACCATCTTTTTCCAAGACGAGCTCTTCATCAAGCTCAAGCCGACGCTGCTCTATGGGCTATTTGCCGCTGCAATCGTTATTCCTCAGTTGTTTTTCAAGACCCTTCCCATACAGAAGTTAATGGGATCGAAAATCGAAATGCCTATGCCGGCTTGGTCTAAGCTCAACATGGCCTGGGGTGTGTTTTTTGGGTTCATGGCGGTGCTGAACCTCTGGGTGGCAGAGAATTTCTCAACCGATACCTGGGTGAACTTCAAGCTCTTTGGAAGCATTGGGCTCACGGTGATCTTTGTCATTGCCCAGGCTTTGTGGTTGAACCGCTTCGCAACAGCAGAGCTGCCTGATGTTTTAAGGGATGAAGATTCGAAATGAGTTTTTTGGCTCCAAGCACTGCTGAAATCGAAACCCGGCTCAAGGCGGCCTTCCAGATTGAGTCGCTTCTTGTGCGTGATGACAGCGCCAAGCACCACGGCCACGAGGGGGCCAAATCTGGCGGGGGCCACTTCCACATTACGGTTGTTTCCCCCGTGTTTGAGGGCAAAAATCGGCTCGCTCGGCATCGACTTGTGTATGATCCCTTGAGCGATTGGATCCCTGCGCGCATCCACGCCCTATCAATCGAGGCGCGCACCCCTTCGGAGTCTTCATGAAATTGTTCGTTCAAGCAGCAAAACCCGCGGCCACACTCTGCCTGCTCGCTTTCTCGGCGGGCGCCTTTGCGCAAAATATTGCGGTGGTCAATGGCAAAGCCATTCCGAAAGCCCGCGCAGATGCCTTTGTGGCAGAACTCGTGAAACAGGGGCAACAAGACACCCCTCAGCTTCAAAACCTGGTTCGACAGGAACTCATTGACCGCGAAATTCTGGTGCAAGAAGCAGAGCGTCGCGGGCTTTCGGGCAAATCAGATGTTCAGTTTCAACTCACGAATGCCAGACAGCAGGTGTTGATCAACGCCTTGGTTCAAGATCAGATTACGAGATCTCCAGTGACCGACGCCGAAGTAAAAAGTGAGTACGACCGTCTAACCCAGGGCAACGCCGGCAGGGAATACCGTGCCCGTCACATTCTCGTTGAAACAGAAAACGAGGCGAAAGCCGTTATTGAGCAGTTGCGAAAAGGCAGCAAGTTTGAAGAGCTTGCCAAGAAACAATCTAAAGATCCAGGCTCAGCGTCTCAGGGAGGAGATTTAGATTGGGCCGATGCCGACTCTTTTGTCGAGCCCTTCTCCAAAGCAATGGCCGGCCTGGAAAAAGGCAAGATTACGCAGACCCCCGTGCAGACTCAGTTTGGCTGGCATGTAATTCGGCTAGACGATGTGCGCACCTCGCAGCCCCCAGCACTGGATCAGGTGAAGGACCAAATTGCCGAGGCCTTACGTCGCAAAAAGCTACAAGACTTTCAGCAGCAGTTAAAGGCCAAAGCAAAAGTCCAGTAAGCCGACGCTAGCGAATATCCACTGTGGTGCCTGCGGGCACCAGATCAAACAGCGACACAATGTCGCTGTTTTTCATTCGAATACAGCCAATCGACCCCGGCTCACCCATTTTTGCTGTATCCGGGCTGCCATGAAGATAGATGTAGCGCCGCATCGTGTCGCAATCTCCGAAGCGATTTTTTCCAGGCTCAAGGCCGCATAGCCAGAGAATACGGGTCAAAATCCAGTCGCGATTTTGAAATTTGCTTGCGAGTTCGGGCGACCAGATCTCCCCAGTCTTGCGGCGGCCAACAAACACCGTGTTAAAGGCTGCGCCGGTGCCAATCTTGGCCCGAATGAAGTGTCGTCCCTGCGGTGTCTGGTAGCTTCCCTGCTTCTGACCAACGCCATTTATTGAGGTTGAGACAGGCACCTGCATCACCAATTGCCCTTCGGGACGATCAGCCCAGCGCAGGCCTCTCTCCATTGCATCGGAATCGAGTCGATAAAGAATCAAGGCCTGTGCCGTCGTTGAAATCTGGATGTGATAGCTGTTCATTGGGCAGCCTTTTTTCGGCGCTTTGCGAAAAAATCCTGCAAAAGTACCGCTGATTCCAGAGCCCGTACTCCGCCACGAATGTTGGTGTGATGATTTAGCTGCGTGTTCGCGTAGAGGTTCACGACACTCTGTGCAACCCCGGTTTTAGGGTCAGCTGCGCCGTAGATTACATCGCTGATTCGGGCATGAAAAATCGCGCCAGAACACATTGCACACGGCTCAAGCGTGACATAAAGACGGCAATGGTTGAGCCGATAGTTGCGAATTGACCGGGCGGCCTCCCGCAACGCACAGATCTCTGCATGGGCAGTAGGATCATGAGCAGAAATTGGGGCATTAAAGCCTTTCCCGATAACCCGCCCCTGCGGGTCAACTACCACTGCCCCAACCGGCACCTCACCGAGTTCGGCGGCCTTTTGAGCCAAGCCAAGTGCCAGGCCCATGAAGAACTCGTCGTTTTCCATAGGCGTTGCCGTCACACTTCGATCGCCCTAAGAGGCGCTCACCTTTTTTAAAATCGCGTAGAGCTGATCCTTCAGGAGGAGCTTTTCTTTTTTCAGGATTTCGATTTCTTCATGAGTGCCCGGAGAAATATGGTTTTCCATATTCTTAATTTTTTGGTCAAGCTCGTTGTGCTTATCGAAGAGCCGGGTAAAATGATGATCAGTCGTTTTGAGTTTTGTGATCAAGTCGCGATATTCAGGAAACATTTTTTTGCCCTCTCTGAGTGACTCCCAGCGCCATTTTACTAAAGCTGCAACGCCAGGCACAGATCACTATTTAGTTGTTACTCCCACTCGATGGTCGCAGGCGGCTTGCCTGAAATGTCATAAACGACACGGTTGATGCCACGTACCTCATTGATAATCGTGTTTGACACCGTTGAGAGCAGCTGATGCGGTAAATGCGCCCAATGCGCCGTCATGAAATCGCTTGTGACCACAGCACGCAGAGCCACAACCCATTCATAAGTGCGGCCATCGCCCATCACGCCCACGCTCTTTACCGGCAAAAACACAGCAAAAGCCTGGCTTGTCAGTTCATACCAGGCCTTGCCGACATCTGAGGCCTCGCAAAGCCCAGCGAGCGCATCGGCTTGGGTAGCTTTCGTCTCGCGAAGTGCCCGAATAAAGATGCCATCAGCCCGCTGCAACAGCGGCACATATTCCGGATGAATCTCGCCAAGAATTCGTACGCCAAGGCCGGGGCCTGGGAAAGGATGACGATAGACCATCTCCCCGGGGAGCCCAAGTGCTACACCGAGCCTGCGCACTTCATCTTTAAATAACTCACGCAAAGGCTCAAGCAACTTTAAGCTCAAGGTTTCCGGCAAACCGCCGACATTGTGGTGCGACTTAATCGTTGCCGCCTTTTTGGTTTTTTCCCCTGCCGACTCAATCACATCAGGATAAATCGTGCCTTGGGCAAGCCACCTGGCATTGGAGAGCTTTCCGGATTCTTCTTGAAAGACATGGACAAACTCACGCCCGATAATCTTGCGCTTTTGCTCGGGGTCAGCTACGCCCTCTAGCGCGCGCATGAATCGCTCTTTGGCATTCACGTGAACCACTTTCACGCCCATATGCTTGGTAAAGGTCTGCATGACCTGCTCGGCCTCTTGCCAGCGCAATAAACCATGGTCAACAAATACGCAGGTGAGCTGATCGCCAATTGCTTTGTGAATCAAGGCCGCCGCCACCGAGGAGTCGACTCCGCCTGAGAGGCCAAGAATCACCTGATCCGATCCGACCTGCGCGCGTATAGATGCCACGGCCTCCTGGACATAATCGGGCATATTCCAATCGGGCTTAGCCTTGCAAATTCCCAAGACGAAACGATTCAGAATTTGAGTGCCCTTTTTCGTGTGGGTCACCTCAGGGTGAAACTGCACTCCATAAAACCTTTTCTCCTCGTTGGCCATGCCCGCAATAGGGCAGGACTCCGTCGAAGCCATGAGCTTAAAGCCCTCGGGCATCTCCACGACCTTGTCACCATGGCTCATCCAGACATCTAACAATCCATAGCCCTCTGGCGTGCGCTCATCTTCAATATCACGCAGCAACTCAGTATGGCCGCGGGCCCTGACCTGGGCGTAGCCGAACTCACGCACTTTGCCGTTTTCAACCTTGCCGCCTAACTGCTCGGCCATGGTCTGCATGCCGTAGCAAATACCCAGTACGGGTACACCCCGATCAAAAACAGCATCGGGGGCGCGCAAGGTCTCATCCTCGGTGACCGACATGGGGCCGCCCGAAAGAATGATTCCCGTTAAGGTGTCTGACACGGTGCCTGGCACCTTGCCGTAACTCAGAACAAAGTCGCTAGAAACATCACAAGGGTGAATCTCACAAAATACCCCTGCCTCGCGCACACGACGGGCAATCAACTGCGTGACTTGCGATCCGAAGTCAAGAATAAGAATCTTGGAATGCATTATTCGATGTGGTAGTTCGGCGCCTCTTTCGTGATCTGCACATCATGGACATGCGACTCACGAATACCCGCGCTGGTGATTTCCACAAACTGGGTTTTTTCATGGAATTCGGAAATAGAAGCGCAGCCGCAATAACCCATGCTGGAGCGCACGCCGCCAGCTAGCTGAAAAAGAATCTGCTTGACGCTGCCTTTGTAGGGCACACGGCCTTCAATGCCCTCGGGCACAAACTTATCGGGGTTGGGATTGTCGCCCTCTTGAAAGTAGCGGTCTGCCGAGCCTGCCTGCATGGCGCCTACTGAACCCATGCCTCGATAGCTTTTATAAGAGCGCCCCTGAAACAAAATAATCTCACCCGGGGCTTCCTCAGTGCCTGCAAACATGCCGCCCATCATGACCGCGTGTGCGCCGGCAGCCAAGGCTTTGGCGACATCGCCCGAATATCGAACGCCACCATCGGCGATCAAAGGGACACCTGTCTTTTTTAAGGCGGCTGCCACATTGGCAATGGCCGTAATTTGGGGAACGCCAACGCCTGCCACCACACGAGTCGTGCAGATTGACCCCGGCCCAATGCCCACCTTGACGCCATCGGCACCGTGCTTCACCAAGGCTTTGGCTGCCTCGCCCGTGGCGATATTGCCGCCAATGACCTGTACCTGCGGGTAGTTTTTCTTCACCCATTTGACCCGATCTAGTACGCCTTTTGAGTGCCCATGCGCGGTATCCACCACGATTACATCGACGCCTGCTCTAACCAATAAATCGACACGCTCCTCAGTGCCCGCACCCACACCCACGGCAGCACCCACCCGCAGCTTGCCTTGCGAATCCCGGCATGCCAGGGGGTGCTCAATGCCTTTAAAAATATCTTTCACAGTAATGAGGCCACGCAACTCAAAGGCTTTATTCACGACAAGCACACGCTCAATACGATGCTTGTGCATGAGTTTTTTTGCCTCATCAACACTTGCACCCTCTTTAACGGTGACAAGGCGCTCTCTCGGGGTCATGATGTTCGAGACAGGCTGATCAAGCTTGGTCTCAAATCGGCGGTCACGATTGGTGACGATTCCCACCACCTTGCCGTTTTTCACAACGGGCACACCGGAGATTTTTTTCTCCTTGCTCAAACGCATGAGATCGCGTACCGACATTTCTGGTGAAACGGTAATGGGATCTTTCACCACACCCGCCTCAAACCGCTTGACCTTGAAAACCTCTTGGGCCTGAAGCTCCGGGCTGAGATTCTTATGAACAATTCCAATGCCGCCCTCTTCGGCCAAAGCAATGGCCAACCGCGCCTCGGTGACGGTATCCATGGCAGCGGAAACCAGAGGCAGGTTCAGAGCAATATCGCGAGTGAGTTTGGTCGAAAGCGAAGTGTCCCGCGGAAGGACTTGGGAGTAGTCCGGCAGCAGCAGGACATCATCGAAGGTCAAAGCTTTTTGCAGAAGGCGCATAGGCGCTCCTATAACCCAAAGTGGGATTATACCGGCCGCATCTTCAGCTTTGCCCTTTGCCGTCTTGCCTCTTTCGGGTCAGCCTGCAAGGGCCTCAAAATCTCCACCCGATCTCCCTCTTGCAAAAGGCTGTGGGGTGTCTTTTTCTCTCCAAACACGGCAAAACCTGCGGCCTGATCCCAGGCCTGGGCAAGCTCGCAAGTGCTCTCTAGAAGTGGACGAATTTCCTGTAATCGACTTCCCGCTACAAGCGAGATCTTTTTTCGAATAACCCGATCTGGGAAGGCTGCACAGACTTCGATGGTCGTGAGCTGCACGCCTGCTTCCGGTGGCGCCGCAAAAGCGAAGTTAGTGTCAGGCACTTGAAGAGTCCGAATAGATGGTCTCGGCCCGGCTCACAAAAGCGTCCACGAAGGTGGAAGTGATATGCGCAAAGACCGGGCCCACCACCTTTTCAAGCAGGCCGCTTTTGAAATGGTATTCGAGCCTGAACTCCACCTTGCAGGCGTCTTGAGCCAGAGGCGTAAACAGCCAAAGCCCCTCAAGCGACTGAAATGGGCCATCTCGCAAGCGCATTTCAATTCGCTCGCCAGGCGTATTCACATTTTGAGTGCTAAATGACTGCTTGATGCCCTTAAAGTCAATCAAGAGCTCAGCAGACAAGGTGTTGCCGTTTTGCTCTAGAATGCGCCCTCCCGCGCACCAAGGCAAAAAAGCAGGGTAGTCTTCGCACTTGTTCACCAGGTCAAACATCTGGTGTGTTGAATAAGGCACTAAAACCGTTTTCGAAACTTCGGGCATCTGCGTATTTTATGTCGATCATCCAGAACAAGAAGGCATTTCACGATTACTTCATAGAGGAGCGCTATGAAGCCGGGATTGTGCTCGAGGGCTGGGAGGTAAAGGCAATTCGTGCCGGACGTGCCAATCTCAAAGAGGCCTATGTAATTATTCGGCAGGGGGAATTGTTCCTGCTGGGCTGCCATATCTCTGCCCTGCCCCAGGCCTCTACCCATATCACGCCCGACCCCGTGCGCACGCGCAAGCTCTTGCTCAAGGCTGAGGAAATTCGAAAACTCATTGGCAAGGTAGAGCGGGCTGGCTACACCTTGGTGCCTGTTGATATGCACTATGTGCGCGGGCGCATCAAGCTGGAAGTGGGTCTGGCCAAAGGTAAAAAACAGCACGACAAGCGGGCCTCTGAGCGCGAAAAGGAATGGACCCGCGAGAAGCAGCGGATTCTCAAGCAGACTCGATAGCTCGGGGCCATAGAAAGTGACCGGTCTACCGTCGGGTGTCGCTCTTGGGCTCGGGGCCTACTTCGCCAGAGCGTTCCAAGTATCAACGACGGTATCCGGATTCAACGACATCGACTGAATCCCAATCTCTTTCAGCCACTGTGCCAAATCAGGATGATCCGAGGGCCCCTGGCCACAGATGCCAACGTATTTGCCCGCGCGATTGCAGGCATCGACCGCCATCTTCAACATGGCCTTCACCGCGGCATCGCGCTCATCAAAGGCATCGGCCACCAGGCCTGAATCACGATCCAGGCCCAAGGTGAGCTGGGTGAGATCGTTAGAGCCAATTGAGAAGCCATCAAAATGCTTCAAGAATGCATCTGCCAAAATCGCATTCGAAGGCAGCTCGCACATCATGATTAAGCGTAGCCCGCCTTTCCCGTTCTTATCAGCTCCGCTGCCGCGCTTTAAGCCGTATTTTGCGAGCAGGGTCTCAACCCCTTCGGCCTCTTTCACAGTGCGAACAAAAGGCACCATCAGCTCAACGTTGGTTAGCCCCATTTCCTCACGCACCCGATGCATGGCAATGCATTCCATCTCAAAGCACTCCTCAAAATCCTTTGCAAGATAGCGAGAAGCGCCACGAAAGCCCAGCATGGGGTTTTCTTCTTCGGGTTCATAACGCGAGCCACCAATGAGCTTGCGATATTCATTCGATTTGAAGTCTGACAAACGGACAATGACCGGCTTGGGCCAAAACGCAGCCGCAATCGTGGCGACCCCTTCAGCTAGTTTGTCGATAAAGAAATCCCGCGGCGAGGCATGGCCACGCGAGACTTTTTCCACCGCATTTTTCAAATCGGCATCGACATTGGGATAATCCAAAATAGCCTTGGGATGTACACCGATGTTGTTATTGATAATGAACTCCAAGCGCGCAAGCCCCACCCCCTCGTTGGGAATGGACTGAAACTCAAACGCCAACTGCGGGTTGCCCACATTCATCATAATCTTGACCGGGATCTTGGGCATAGTGCCGATATGCACGGTCGAGACTTCGGTTTCTAAAATCCCGTTATAAATCTTTCCCGTGTCGCCCTCTGCACAAGAGACCGTCACGGTTTGCCCATCTTTCACATGGTCGGTCGCGTCGCCGCAGCCCACCACTGCAGGAATGCCAAGTTCCCGAGCAATGATGGCTGCATGGCACGTGCGTCCACCCCGGTTGGTCACAATGGCCGATGCGCGCTTCATCACCGGCTCCCAGTTTGGGTCCGTCATGTCAGTGACTAAAACATCGCCGGGCTGCACCCGCTCCATTTCCTGGGCATCCTCAATGACACGCACCGTGCCTGAGCCAATCTTTTGGCCAATCGCGCGGCCTTGCGCCAAGACATCGCCGGAGGCCTTGAGCTTGAACCGTTGCTGGGCATCGCCCGCCTTTTGCTGTGATTTCACCGTCTCGGGACGCGCCTGCAATATGTAGAGCTTGCCGTCTTGGCCATCTAAGCCCCACTCAATATCCATGGGCCTGCCGTAGTGTTTTTCGATAATCAGCGCATATTTGGCCAACTCAATAGTCTGCTCGTGGGTGAGCGAGTAACGATGGCGATCCGCATCGGCCACCTCTTCTGTCTTCACCGCCTTCCCAGTTGCAGCCTTTTCGGCATCGTTGGAAAACGTCATTTTGATGAGCTTGCTGCCCAACTGCCTGCGAATCACCGGAAACTTTCCGACTGAAAGCATGGGTTTGTGCACATAGAACTCATCGGGGTTCACCGCTCCTTGCACAATGGTCTCGCCCAAGCCATAAGAGCTGGTAATGAAAACCACATCTTGAAAGCCAGACTCCGTGTCCATCGTAAACATCACGCCGGCAGCGCCAAGATCGGAGCGCACCATACGCTGAATGCCTGCCGATAATGCGACATCGGCATGCGCAAACCCCTTGTGTACGCGATAGCTAATCGCCCGATCGTTATAAAGCGAAGCAAACACGTGCTTGATCTTGTCCAGCACATCGTCAATGCCCACCACATTCAAAAATGTTTCTTGTTGGCCGGCAAAGGAAGCGTCTGGCAAATCTTCGGCCGTGGCAGAAGAGCGAACCGCCACGGAGACCCCCGGGCTGTCTTGAATCATCTCGGCGTAAAAGCTGCGAATCTCTTTTTCCAATTCCGGCGGCAGAGGGGTCTCGACCACCCAACGCCGAATCTCCTCCCCGCAGCGGGCCAACGCCCTAACATCATCAACATCGAGGGCATCAAGCCGGCTATTAATGCGCTGCCTCAAGCCCCCGTGGTCCAAAAAGGCACGAAAGGCTGCGGCGGTCGTTGCAAAGCCTCCAGGGACCCTGACGCCTGCGGCGGCAAGCTGGGAGATCATCTCGCCAAGCGATGAGTTTTTGCCCCCAACCGAATCGACATCGGCCATTCTCAGCTCCTGAAAGGGGACCACCCAACGCATTGCGGTGCTGGTTGCCGACTCTGCCAATTTGTTCATTCAGACCACCTTGAAGATAATGAAATTTCTATGACTAATCCGGGATTTTACCTAGTCTGAATGTCCCCGCCCGATTCGAACCCCAACCCGCTTGAAAAGGTCGTGCCTGCTGGCCGCACCGTGTTTTTCGTGTCCGACGGCACGGGTATCACGGCCGAGACCTTTGGCTCCTCAATCCTCGCCCAGTTCGATGGGCTGCGATTTCGCATGCGCCGAATTCCCTTCGTCGATAGCCTCGAGAAGGCCGATAACGCCGCCAATGTGATCGAGACCCAGGCCCGGGAGGACGGCAAGATGCCCATCGTCTTTTCCACCCTGGTCAACGACCAGATTCTGGCTCGGATCAAGAGAATCAGGGCCTTACATCTCGATATGTTCAAGACCTTTGTGGAGCCTCTGGAAGTTGAGCTGGGCATGAAATCAAGCCATACGATTGGCCGGTTTCACCACGCGACTGATACCGATGCCTACAAAAATAGAATTGAGGCGATCAACTTTTCATTGGCCCATGACGATGGCCAGTCGATCAAAAACCTCAAAGAGTCGGATGTGATTCTGATTGGCGTATCTCGCAGCGGAAAAACGCCCACAAGCCTATACCTGGCCATGCAGCACGGCTTAAAGGTCGCCAACTGTCCGCTCATTCCTGAAGACTTTGAACGCGACAGCCTTCCCTCAACAATCCTCCCCTACAAAGACAAGCTCTTTGGGCTTACCATCGACCCGGATCGGCTCTCTCAGATTCGTAATGAGCGCAGGCCGGGCTCGAAATATGCATCGTTGGAAAACTGCCGCATGGAGGTGCGCTGTGCAGAATCGTTGATGAAGCGCGAGCAGATTGCCTCACTTTCCACCACGACGAAATCCATTGAAGAAATCGCCACGACGATTCTCACCAAACTCAATATCGGCCGCTAAGCCGACGCCTGCGCATTTCAAACAAGCAAACGCTTGCCGCAGCAGCAACATTGAGCGACTCCACTTTGGGCGATTGCGCAATCATGACCGTTGTTGAGGCTTGTTGCAGGGCCTGCGAGACGCCTTGGCCTTCCTGGCCAAAAATCCATACGCAGGGTTTTTCAAGCGCGAGCTTTTTTTCATAAAGCGAGACCGCTGCGGCGTTATTGGCAGTCGACAAAAGCGTGCTTTCGATTGCCTTTGCTTGCTCAATGACGGCTGCCTCTTCCAAGCCCACGCAAATCTCAATTGCGAAATGAGCGCCCATGGCCGCGCGCAACACCTTTGCAGACCAAGGGTCGACCGTGCCCGTTAGACACCAGGCTTGCGACAGGCCTGCCGCGGCGGCGGATCGCAGCATGCTGCCAAGGTTTCCCGGGTCTTGGACACGATCAAATACGGCGACATCACAGGGCCGCTGTGCCAGCGTTGCCTGCACCTCCTCAATGACCATGCCCCATCCAGAGCTTGACTCCAACTGGCTGATCTCGCGAAAAAGGCTGGCATGAACCACCCAGGTCTCGTCCGCATAAGCGCCGTGCTGCTCGAATAAAGCATCGACCTCTTGTGAATCGGAAATCACCAAGGCCTGAGCCTTGCGCCCGCTTGCCACAAACGCCGCGCAAAGCCGCTCTCCTTCGATCCAGGCCGCCTGATGCTTGCGCCGCTCGCGTGGGCCGCCCACCAAATCTTGAAGCTTTCGAAACCCCGCATTGGCCCGTGAACTGATTGACTTCATGACAGCACACCCATTTGTGCAATGGGGGAGAAGCTTTTTCGATGCGCAGCAATCACCCCATGAGTGCGAATCGCCTCCAAGTGAAATGCTGTGCCATAGCCTGCGTGTCGATCAAAGCCATATTGAGGATAGATCTCATGAAGCCTGGCCATCTCTTTGTCCCGCGCAGTCTTCGCAAGAATTGAAGCCGCAGAAATCTCTGAAATTTTCTGGTCACCCTTAACCACCGTCTCTGTCAAATAGGGCCAGTGCCACGGGCCTTCAAAGCGCGCCGGCGAGAGGTTGCCATCGACTTGCAATAAAAAATTTTCAACCCCGTTAAGCTTGTCCAGGCACTGCTCAACCGCCCGTGACATAGCCAGAAATGTGGCATTCAAGATATTCAGGGAGTCGATCTCCTCGACAGCGGCCCATCCGATGCCCCAGCCTCGGGCACTTTGTTTGATCTGCTCTTCTAACGACTCCCGTTTTTTGGCCGAGAGTTTTTTTGAATCTTTGAGCCCGTCAATGGCTGCCCCTGCCAGACAAACCGCCGCAGCACACACCGGGCCCGCAAGCGGGCCTCGGCCAGCCTCATCAACCCCGATCACCATGGGCATTTCCATGGCCTGTCTAGCGAACAATGCCTCGGCTTACCGTGCCCAGAAAGTTCACAAGCACGGCGAGGCTCACCCGCTCACTCTCATCGGCTGCGCCAATTCGCGCCGGCTCTTGCAGCTCATCGATCGTCTTCTCGAGACTCATCCCCGACTTATAAAGCAATCGATAGGCCCGCTTGATGCAAGCGATCTGGCCTTCACTAAAGCCCCGTCGTTTTAAGCCCTCGGAATTAATACCATGGGCCGCTGCAGGGTTGCCACTTGCCATCACATAGGGCGGAAGGTCTTGTGTCAGCGTGGTGCCCGCTGCAGTCATCGCATGCGCCCCGATTTTTACAAACTGATGAACCGCGGTAATGCCGCCCAAAACTGCCCAATCCCCCACCTGAACATGGCCGCCTATCTGTGTGGCATTGGCCATGATGATATGAGAGCCAACCGTGCAGTCGTGAGCAATATGCACGTAGGCCATGATCCAGTTGTGATCGCCAATGCAAGTCACGCCGATATCTTGCACCGTGCCGCTATTGACGGTACAGCATTCCCGAAAAGTGTTACTCGCCCCAATCCGAACCTTGGTAGGCTCGCCTTTGTACTTTTTATCTTGCGGCGGGCCGCCGATTACACAGTGCGCATGCACAACATTGTTTTGGCCCATCTCGGTGTGGCCCACAACCTGGGCAAAAGGATGAATCACACTGCCTGCGCCAATGCAAACGTTGGGGCCAATCAGGGCGTAGGCGCCCACCTCGACACTGGGGTCTAGCTCTGCCTTTGGATCAACAATTGCCGACGGATGGATGCCCGCCATTTAATCGGCCTTCTTGGGCAGGTCTCTCAAGGCGCACATCAGCTCGGCCTCGGCGGCCACCTGACCATCGACGGTAGCAGTGCCTTTGTACTTCCACATCAAGCGAGACTGACGCTCAATCGTTACGTTGAGCAACAAAATGTCGCCGGGCACCACCGGACGCTTGAACCGGCAGTGATCAATACCCACGAAAAAATAGACCGAGTCTGAATTTGACTTCGTTCCCATTGTCTTAAACGACAAGATGCCAGCCGCCTGGGCCAATGCCTCGACAATCAGAACGCCGGGCATCACCGCAAAGTGCGGGAAATGCCCAGTAAAGAACTCTTCGTTGGCCGTGACATTTTTCTGGGCCACGATGCGCTCTCCCGGCACGAGTTCGTTGACCTTGTCGACCAACAGAAAAGGATACCGATGCGGAAGCACTTCCAAAATCTCGCGTATGTCCATGGCTTTTAGTTCCCTAATTTTTTTACCGCCTGGCGCAATTGCGGCAGGCGACGCACAATCGCAGCGCTTTTTTCCCACTCACTCTGAGGCTGCAGGGGATAAACGCCGACATATTTTCCAGGCGCATGAATGCTCGAGCTCACCAGGCTCATCGGCCCGATCACCACACCCTCGGCAATCGTGAGATGGCCCAGGATTCCCGCTGCGCCTCCGATTTGGCAATACGCGCCAATCACAGCACTGCCGGCAATTCCAACACAAGCGGCCACGGCCGTGTGATTGCCAATTTTCACGTTATGCGCTACCTGAATCTGGTTATCGAGCTTGACGCCATCTCCAATCTCGGTGTCATCCAGCGTGCCGCGATCGATTGTGGTGTTAGCGCCAATCTCGACATCGTCGCCAATCTGCACGGAGCCCACTTGAGGAATTTTCAGCCAGCTACGATCGGGCTGTGGCGCAAAGCCAAAGCCGTCAGCGCCGATAACGGCCCCACTATGAACCGTCACTCGACTGCCAATGCGGCAGCCCTCGTACACCACCACCTTGGCGTAAAGGGTGCATTGAGAGCCAAGCTTAGCCTGGGGGCCAATCGTGCAGCCTGCCTCCACATCACAATCATCGCCCACGACGGCTTTGGCCCCGATCACCACATTAGGACCGATCCGAACTCGTTTACCAATCGAAGCGCTCGGATCAACCACGGCTGTCGGATGGATGACTGTCTGCGTGACCGATTGATTCCGAATTTTTGAAAGCAGGAAATGAGAGGCTTTGGCGAAATAAAGGTAAGGGTCTTCAGTCTCTATCACCGGGCAGCCAAGCCCCGCATGGCGGGCGAGAGATTTATCAGATACAACTAAAAGCGAGGCTTTGGTGGAGGCTAGCTGGAGCTGGTATTTCGGGTTCGCAAGAAAACTTGCCTCTCCCAGATGCGCGCGGGCCAGGCTCGCAAAGCGAAAAATACGAACCAATGGATCACCATCAAGAGTGCCGCCGAGATGTTTGACCAGATCAGCGGCGGTGACAAAGTGATGGTGGTTGTCCAATCTCGCGAGATCAGCGGGCAGACTGGGCGTTTAGTGCCCGCAGAACCTTGTCGGTGATGTCGATACGAGGAGAGGCGAAAACAGCCTCCTGGAAAATGATGTCGAACTTTTCCGCTTCTGCAATTTGTCGAATTGAGCGGTTTGCACGCTCGATCACGGCAGCCAACTCCTCGTTGCGGCGCTGATTCAAGTCTTCACGGAATTCACGCTGACGGCGCTGCAAATCCCGCTCAAGCTCACCCGCCTCACGTTGACGTTTCAGACGCTCTGAATCGCTCATGACAGCCGCGTCACGCTCGAGCTTGTCGGTGAGCTCTTTAAGTTTTGATGCGCTGTCCTGGATTGATTTCTCCCGCTTTGAAAATTCCTGTTCAAGTTTTTGCTGCGACGCCTTGGCAGGCGCCGACTCGCGAAGGATGCGCTCAGTGTTCACAAAGCCGATCTTGGCTGAGCCAGATTCCTGAGCGAAAACTGTTGGGGTGGCCAACGAGACCCCTAGCCCAACTGCGCAAGCCATGGGAGCTATAAAGCGAGAGATTGCGGTCAAAACGAACACTCCGTTTGCAAAGAGTCTCTATTTTCGCATGAAATCAAGGCTCAAAAACCCGTGCCAATCTGGAACTGGAATCGTTGAGTCTTATCGTTAGGCTCTTTCTTGATTGCATTGCCAATGCTCAGTTTCAGGGGCCCGACTGGGGAAAGCCAAGAAAGTCCCACACCCACCGAGGCTCTCATGTCACCCAGGGCAACCTTTTGGTTCTCTTGCCAGACCGCGCCGGTGTCGAAGTAGGTAAAGAGTCGAATGGTGCGGTCCTGGGCCATGCCTGGAAGCGGAAACAGCAGCTCGGTGTTGAGAACGAGCTTGCGGTTACCACCCAATGCCCCGTTATCTACGGGATCCCGACCGCCGATGCCCCCGCCCTCAAAGCCCCGAACCGAGCCAATGCCCCCCACATAATAGTTCTTTAGGATTGGGAAGGGCTTGCTGCCAAGGCCTTCGGCCCAGCCCAGCTCCCCATTGATCGCAAAGGTAATCCTTCGCGTAAGCGGATAGAACCACTGATGACCATAGTTCAATCTGGCAAATTCCATCTCGCCTAAAGGTGTTGCATAGTCAAGGTTCACATACCGCTGCTGCCCCCGGGTCGGTGCAATTGCGCTATCGCGGGAATCGCGAGACCAGCCAAGCGTGATCAAGTAGGCATCGAGGCTCGACTTGCCTCCAAAGTTTGCAACCTCCTGCTTGATTCGATTGGGCCAGAAAGTCTGGTCGCCACCATACTTGTTCTGCTCAAAGGCAGCGCCAAGAAAGATTCGATCCTCTTCGGTGTAAGGAATGCCAAACCGAACGCCACCGCCATACGTTTGAACGGAGTAGCGATTTAAGGTATCGATCTCGCTGGGTTCAAATTTTCGGGTGAAAACATCCACTGCGCGACTGACGCCATCATCGGTCCAGTACGGGTCGACGTGAGAGACAGCAAAAGTCTGGCGAAGCTTGCTGGAGTTCACCTCCACAGCCACATTCGTTCCCGTGCCCAGAAAATTCTGCTGGGTAATCGAGCCCGACAACACAAGGTTGTCGGTGCTTGAAAAGCCAACGCCCAGCGTCAAGGCGCCAAGGGGCCGCTCCTCGACTTTCACATTCACATCAACCTGATCCGCAGTGCCAGGCACCGGCTCGGTATCAATTCCCACGTTGGTAAAGTAGCCCAAGCGATCAATACGATTACGGGAGAGACGAATGCGTTCGGAGTCGTACCAAGAGGCCTCGAACTGGCGCATTTCCCTGCGAATCACCTCATCCCTGGTTTTTGAGTTGCCGCTGATATTGATATTGCGCACATACACCCTGCGGCCCGGATCCACCTGCAGGA
The DNA here is from genome assembly GCA_964582195.1 of uncultured Burkholderiaceae bacterium. GTDB lineage: Bacteria > Pseudomonadota > Gammaproteobacteria > Burkholderiales > Burkholderiaceae_A > Lacustribacter. The sequence continues at coordinate 655,667 of CAZOQN010000002.1, forward strand.
CAAAGCTCACCTCGCCTTTTTCCCGGTCGATTTCCGGCAGGGGATTCACCGCCGAAAATGCATAGCCCAGTTCACCAAGCCTGTCGTTTATCTTTTTGCTGACTTCCTGCAGTCTCTCGTTCGAAAAGACATCGCCTGGCTTGATCGTGACGAGCTTTTCGAAATCCTGGGGCCTGCCCAGCATATCGCCAACGAGCCTGACGTCCTTCACTGTAAAGCGTTCTCCCTCGTTGATAACGATCGTGATGAAAACATCTTTGCGATCAGCCGACAGGGAAACCTGCGTGGAATCGATAGCAAACTCAAGATAGCCTCGGTTCAGATAAAACGAACGCAGGGTCTCAAGATCGGCAGTAAGCTTTTGGCGGGAATACTGATCGGCTTTTGTGTACCAACTCATCCATGTCGGTTTTGACAAGGCGAACTCTCCGAGCAGGCGCGACTCTTTAAAAGCCCTTGCACCAATGATTCGAATGGAGCGTATTCTTGCGTCTTCGCCTTCATCAATCGCAATCTGAATGGCTACCCGATTGCGCTCTAATGGCGTCACCGTGGAAACTACCTTGACGTTGTACTTGCCGCGGCCAAGATACTGTCGCTTGAGTTCCTGCTCTGCCCGCTCAAGCAAGGACCGGTCAAAGATGCGCGACTCTGCAAGCCCGGTGTCGCGAAGCGCTTTAAGCAGCGCTTCTTTGTCAAACTCCTTGGAGCCGCTGACCTCCACCACTCCAATGGCGGGGCGCTCTTCTACCAATATAACCAGCACATCTCCATCAAGCTCTAAGCGAACATCTCTGAAAAACCCCGTCGAGAAAAGTATTCTCACCGCCTCCGATGAACGAAACTCTGTCAGCCGATCCCCAATCTGAACCGGCAAGTAGGAAAAGACCGTTCCGGGCTCTATGCGCTGCAGGCCTTCAATCCGGATATCCCGAATCGGCACACCCAAAGCCTGCGCGCTTGTGGCTGCCGCGACATTGTCTGTAATCACTTGGGAGAGGGACCGGGAGTGTGGCGCAAGGCAGGCAAGACCAACACAGACTGCTAGCGCCGAGGGTGTTAACTGGGCACGAAAACCTGATTGAGTATGAGACACCTGATGCCTACCAGCCCGCCAAACGGGCAAAATCATTAAACAGCGCCAATGCTGTGACCATAATTATGAGCGCTAGGCCCATCCTGCGCCCAGCCTCCTGGACCTCCGCCGGCAAAGGGCTGCCCCTCACCAGCTCCCAGAGATAATACAGGAGGTGGCCTCCATCAAGCATGGGAATGGGTAAGAGGTTCAGCACCGCAATGCTGATGCTGATCAAGGCAAGAAATCCAAGAAAGGACTGCAGTCCGCTGCTTGCCGACTGGCCGGCTGCATCGGCGATCGTCACCGGGCCGCTGATCTGGCGCCAGGAGACTTCGCCCATGAGCATGCGGCCCAAGGCCTGAAGGGTGAGCACACTCATCTCCCAGGTGCGCATCACACCCCGCGTCGTTGCCGTCAACAGATCATCGGAAACTTTCACGGTCGGCACATCTGCCCCCACAACAGCCCCAATTCGATAAACCCCATCACTGCCGGCTTTGGGCGAAACCACAACACGCTCAGGCAGGCCACCCGCATCGGCCACCACAAGCTCTAAGGGCCTGCCTTGCGATTGCTGAACACGGGAGATCACAGAGTCGGGCTGGCTGACCTCGATACCATCGACCCTCAAAATTCGGTCGCCCTCTCTCAAGCCGGCCTGGGCAGCCACGCTGTTTTCCTGAAGCCGAAGCAGGCGAACTGCCTCACTCAATGGCGCAAGGCCCAGAGCAACTATCGCGGCGGCGGGGTCGGAGGCCCTCGCTGCCGCAAGTGCGGAATCATTGTTTGCAAACGAAACCGGAAAAGAAAGGGTTTGTCCTTGGCGCTCGACCTCGATCTGAAGCTCGCGTTTCCCCTCGCCGACCAAGGCCTGAGCAACGCGCCAGCGAATGTCTGTGAAGCTTCGAACCGAGCGGCCATCAATGGATACGACCCGATCGCCCTGTGCTAGGCCACTGGCTGCAGCGGGCGATTCCGCTCGCGGCGCTGCCAACACCGCCTGCGGCTCTTCGCGGCCCACATGAAATAGCGCCGCGTAGGCAAGCGCAGCGAAAATCAGATTTGCCAGCGGTCCGGCAAACACCACCCAGGCCCGAGAACGCAGAGGCTTGGAATCGAACGACTGGTCATCCATGCGCACATAGCCGCCAAGCGGAATGCTGGCCACCACCCACTCTTCACCCGTGCGCTTAGATGTCCACTTAATGAGCGCCCCTCCAAACCCCACTGAAAAACGCAACACCCGAATGCCACACTGCCTCGCTGCCAAGTAGTGGCCCATCTCGTGAATGAACACCAAAAGCGCAATCGCAATGATGAAATACAGAATCGTCATCATGAGGTGCAGCGCTCCGCGATTTCGCTGGCATGCAGGCGTGCCTGCCGATCAACGCCGAGTAATTCCTCCAGAGACTGCGGCACGTGGGTTGTGCCGGAAGACATCTTTGATAGGGTCTGCTCGACCACCTTGAAGATATCGCCAAAGGCGATGCGCGCCTGCAAAAAAGCGGCGACCGCAACCTCGTTTGCCGCATTGAGCACAGCACTTGCTGCACCCCCTGCTATTAAGGCCGAACGCGCAAGCGAAAGTGATGGAAAACGTACATCATCGGGCGGCTCAAAATCAAGCTTGCGCGCAGCCGACCAATCGAGCTTCTGAACAGCGGCATCGATGCGATTTGGCCAGCTCATGGCACATGCAATGGGCGTGCGCATATCGGGTGCGCCCAGCTGAGCCAGCGTGGAGCCATCCTCAAACTCAACCATCGAGTGCACCACGCTTTGCGGATGAACGACCACATCAATGCGTGATTCGGGTAGCGCGAAAAGCCAGTGGGCCTCGATCAGCTCCAAACCCTTGTTCATCATGGTTGCGGAATCCACTGAGATTTTTTTCCCCATCGTCCAATTCGGATGTGCGATGGCCTGTGCAGCTGTTGCCCTGTTGATCGCTTCCTGAGACCAGGTGCGAAACGGCCCTCCCGAGGCCGTTAGCAAAAGACGCGTTACGCCTTTAGGCGTTTCGAAACAGCGATAGTTCTCGCCTAAGCACTGAAAGATTGCATTGTGCTCGCTATCCACTGGCAGCACGATCGCCCCTCCGGCCCGCACGGCCTCTACCATGAGGCGGCCGGCCATTACCAAGGCTTCTTTGTTGGCCAACAAAATCTTTTTGCCAGCCTTTGCTGCAGATAAAGCGGCATCAAGGCCTGCAGCGCCAACAATGCCAGCGACCACGGTATCTACCTCAGGGCTTGCTGCGACTTGGGCCAAGGCAGGCTCTCCATCGAGAACTTCGATGCCCTTCCCCCACTTTGAAGACGCAAGCGCAAAGCGAAGCCTGGCAGCGCTCGCACGATCCACGACTACAACGCGCTTGGGATAAAAGCGTTCACATAGGCCGAGCAATTTTTCGACACTGCTATGGGCGCTTAGCACCTCGACCCGATAGCGATTGGGATGACGGGAAATCAGGTCAAGCGTGCTCTCGCCAATCGAACCCGTTGCCCCCAAAACTGCAAATGACTCCACCCCTTATCTCCCCAGCAGGCCTGACTGCATCAAGGTTACCAAGAACATGGTGACCGGAAACACCGCCAGCAGTGCGTCAATTCGGTCAAGGACTCCGCCGTGGCCAGGCAGGATATGGCCAGAGTCTTTCACGCCGGCAAGCCGCTTGAGGAGCGATTCATACAAGTCGCCAGAAACACTGACCAAGGTCACCAAAAGAGTGAAGGCCAGCATCAAGGGCATGCCCAGGGACATTGCCATCCAGGAAAACAAGTTCCCGGCCGGGTTCGACTGCGAAACAAGATCAGTTTGCGAGAGACCAATCGCAAGCACGATGTTTGCCAGCAAAGCGCCGGCTACGCCCTCCCAGGTCTTGCCAGGGCTAATTTCGGGCGCAAGCTTGTGCTTTCCAAAAACTCGACCTGCAAAGTATGCCGCTGTATCAGCCACCCAGACCAGCAGCAAAACCGAGAGGAAAAACCATTTCCCCAATCCATCGGCATGCAACAGGGCAATTCCCGCCGCCAGACAAAGCATGACCGCAAGGAGTTGCCCCACAACGGTTTTTGCGCCAACCGCCTCGCGGCGAGAAAGCGCAAACGGCACCAACAGCACCCAAAACACTACTGCGGCAGCGTAAAGCCACACCAAGGCAGCACCGCTGCCCAAGGCAATGTCGGCTATCTTGGGGGGGAAAACAAGCGCTAGCACCATGGGCGCAAACACGCCGAGTGCCACGAAAAAACTCTTGCGAGGCGAGACACTCAATAACTTGAGCCACTCGAACAAGGCGGCGCAAACAATTGCGAACAACAACACATCAAAAGCGGGCGCTGGCGCAAATAGCGCCATAGCGAACAGAATAATCAGGGCAACGACAGCGGTTAAGACACGGGTGCCGAGCATTGGGCCAGTTGCGCTGAGGTACGGCCAAATCGGCGCTCCCTGCGGCGATAGGAGTCAATCGCCGACAAGAGCATAGCCTCATCAAAATCCGGCCAATAGGCATCGGTGAAATACAGTTCGGTATACGCCAACTGCCAGATCATGAAGTTGCTAATGCGCTGCTCGCCTCCGGTTCGGATAAACAAATCCGGCTCAGGCGCAAAGGCCATGGCCAAGTGGGGGGAGAGCATTTCCTCGCTGATGGCCGAGCCCTGCTGGATCTGCTCAGGATGCGCATCCATCATTTTTCGGGTGGCCTGCAAAATATCCCAGCGGCCACCGTAGTTGGCTGCAACCGTGAGATGAAACGCATCGTTCTTCGCTGTGGCCTGCTCTGCTCGCTCAATCGCAGCCCGCAACGAGCCGCTAAAGGCGGACAAATCCCCAATGATTCGAAGCCGCACGCCATTGTCATTGAGTTCACGAACCTCTTTTTCCAAAGCCTTGATAAAAAGCTTCATCAGAAATGACACTTCCTCTTCGGGCCTGCGCCAATTTTCTGAGCTAAACGCAAATACTGTGAGGTAACGAACCCCCTGGCGCATGCAGGCTTCCACTGCCGCTCGAAGCGCCGCGACCCCGCGCTCGTGGCCCACCATGCGGGGCAGCTTTCGAGCGTTTGCCCAGCGGCCATTGCCATCCATGATCACCGCGATGTGCTGAGGCACGTCCGAGACTTTCGGGATTTCGAGGGTTGAGCTTTGCTGAGGGGTGTGGGCCATATCAAACCGTCATGATCTCGGATTCTTTTTGAGCCAACAGTTTATCAATTTCAGAAATATATTTATCAGTGAGCTTTTGGGTGTCGTCTTGGCCGCGTCGCTCGTCATCTTCCGAGATCGCCTTGTCTTTCACAAGCTTTTTCAACGATTCATTGGCATCACGACGAATATTCCGGATGGCAACCTTGGCATCCTCACCCTCGTGACGCACAACTTTAGTGAGCTCCTTGCGACGCTCTTCTGTCAACGCCGGCATAGGCACGCGAATCAAATCGCCCGATGTTGCCGGGTTTAGGCCCAGGTCTGACTCCCGAATGGCCTTCTCCACCACAGCGACCATTTTCTTTTCCCAAGGCTGAACGCCAATGGTTCTGCTGTCGACCAAGGTGATGTTGGCCACCTGGTTGAGCGGTGTAGGGTTGCCATAGTAATCCACCTGAATGTGATCCATAAGGCCGGTGTGGGCTCGGCCGGTGCGCACTTTGCCAAGGTTTGTCTTAAAGTTCTCAATCGTGCGCGACATTTTTTGCTCTGCCTGGCTGCGAATCGCTTGAACTGTGCTCATCTCACGCTCTGTCAAAAGTAATCATTAGACATGGACCAAAGTGCCCTCGGGCTCGCCTTTCACAATGCGGGCCAAAGCGCCTTTTTTGAAAATACTGAAAACACGAATCGGAAGTTTCTGGTCTCGGCACAACGCAAAAGCAGTCGCATCCATTACCCTCAGGTTCTTGGAAATCGCCTCATCAAAGCTGACCTGCTCATAGCGCACGGCAGAAGGATTCTTGGCGGGATCTGCGTTGTAGACACCATCGACCTTTGTCGCTTTGAGCACTATCTGTGCGCCCACCTCGGCGCCGCGCAGTGCGGCTGCGGTGTCGGTCGTGAAAAACGGGTTGCCCGTACCTGCAGCAAAGATCACGATCTTGCCTTCTTCCAGATACCGAATCGCCTTGGGCCGAATATAAGGCTCCACCACCTGATCAATTCGCAAAGCCGACTGCACCCGCGCCGTGAGTCCTGCGCGGCCTATGGCGTCTTGCAGTGCCAATGCATTCATGACAGTGGCAATCATTCCCATGTAATCGGCAGTGGCCCGGTCCATGCCCGCAGCGCCTAGGGCAACACCCCGAAAGATGTTGCCTCCGCCAATCACAACGGCGGTTTGCACCCCAAGCGATGACACCTCGGCGATCTCCTTCACAATGCCATCGATCGTTTCACGGTTGATACCATAGGGATCACTGCCCATGAGGGCCTCGCCTGAAAGCTTGAGAAGAATTCGCTGAATGGTCACGCAGCCCTCGCAGCCGCCTGCTGTGCCGCAACCTCAGCAGCGAAATCAGTGACTTTTTTCTCAATACCCTCGCCTACGATATAAATCACGAATGAGGCAATCGAGGCGTTTTTGGCCTTTAGCAGTTGCTCGATCGTTTGTTTGCCATCTTCCGCTTTGACAAACACCTGGCCCAATAGCGTGACCTCCTTCAAAAACTTCTGTACCGTGCCTTCGACCATTTTCGCAACGATCTCAGCAGGCTTTCCGGACTCGGCTGCTTTCTCGGTGGCAATACGGCGTTCGGTATCAATCAGCGCTACATCCACGCCGGATGAATCGAGGGCTTTGGGTTTTGACGCTGCAATATGCATTGCCAGATCGCGGCCGAGTTGCTCATCGCCGCCCACCAAATCAACGAGAACACCAATTTTGGCGCCACCATGAATGTAGGAAAACAACTTGCCTTTAGCCTGAATGGCCGAGAAACGGCGCACCGTTATGTTCTCACCGATTTTGCCAACCAAGGCAGTGCGCACCGAATCGACTGTGCCGCCTGCCATGGGCTTGCTGGCCAAGTCTTCAACGGAGGCAACTCCGCCGGCGCAGACAAGCTTGGCAAGATTGCTGCTGAAGGCAAGAAAGTCTTCATTCTTCGCAACAAAGTCGGTCTCGCAATTCACCTCCACCATGGCCGCCTTGCTACCTTCAACATGCAAGGCCACAATGCCCTCTGCGGTGATACGTGCGGCAGCTTTGCTCGCCTTGCTGCCGAGTTTGACGCGAAGCACTTCTTCGGCCTTGGCCATATCGCCGTTAGCTTCGGCGAGTGCCTTTTTACATTCCATCATGGGAGCGTCGGTTTTCTCACGAAGCTCCTTGACCATTGCTGCGGTAATTTCCGCCATTGTGTTTCTCCTGTTTATCCGTTCGATATAAAAAAGGCCCGGCGATGCGGGCCTGAAGAGAACGCCTCACGCCCCCTCTTCAACCTCGACAAACTCTTCATCGCCCTCGCTACGAATCGCGGCTACCACATCAGCCACAGCGTTGGCACGGCCATCCAGTACCGAATCGGCTACAGCGCGGGCGTAGAGCTTGACTGCACGGCTTGCGTCGTCATTGCCAGGAATGATGTAATCAACGCCTTCGGGAGAGTGGTTGGTATCGACAACGGCCACGACGGGAATGCCGAGCTTGTTGGCTTCCTGCACAGCGATCTTGTGATAGCCAACATCGACGACGAATAAAGCATCGGGCAGGCCAGCCATGTCTTTGATTCCGCCAAGGGTTTTGTTGAGCTTTTCAAGCTCACGGCCAAAAGAAAGCGCCTCTTTTTTACTCATGCGCTCAAGGCCCCCCTCGGCCACGACCGTTTCCATGTCTTTTAAGCGCTTGATCGAGGCCTTCACTGTCTTGAAATTGGTGAGCATGCCGCCCAGCCAGCGCTGGTCAACATAGGGCTGGCCTGCGCGGGTGGCCTCCTCGGCAATAATTTCGCGCGACTGGCGCTTGGTGCCGACAAAAAGCACGGTGCCACGACGTTGGGCGAGTTGTTTTACAAATTTGAGCGCATCACCAAGGTGGGCCACTGTGTGCTCAAGATTGATGATGTGGATTTTGTTGCGATGGCCAAAAATATATGGGGCCATCTTGGGGTTCCAGAAGCGGGTTTGGTGGCCAAAATGCACGCCAGCTTCCAGCATTTCACGCATTGATACAGACATGTTTTCTCCTTGCAAGGGTTTCACTCGGCGCTCGAAGAGTCTGCATAAACCATGCAAACACCCTTGCCTCGAACGCTTCGGTTTTAAATTCGGGCAAAATGCTTACGCTGTTGCCCCCTTTCCTGGGGCCAGCACAGCCATGCCCCGCTACCCAGACTCTTTCTTGGAACCGAAAACTGCTTAAATATCAAAGAGTTCGGATAACACGGTATTCTAGCGCCTTATGTCGATCATCATCAAATCCGATCAAGATATCGCTGCCATGCGGGTTGCAGGCCGCCTGGCCTCCGAGGTTCTCGACTACATCTCCCCCTTTGTAAAGGCTGGGGTCACCACGGGAGAGCTCGATCGGCTCTGCCATGACTTCATGGTCAATGTCCAAGGCACCATTCCAGCCCCGCTGAACTATTGCCCGCCGGGCTATAAACCCTACCCCAAGTCCATCTGCACCTCGGTCAACCACCAGGTCTGCCATGGCGTGCCCGGCGATCGCTTGCTCAAAAATGGGGATATCGTGAACCTCGACATCACGGTCATCAAAGATGGCTTCCACGGTGACACAAGCCGCATGTTCCTGATCGGCGAGCCTTCGATTGCAGCCAAACGTCTATGCGATTTAACGCGAGAGGCCATGTGGGCAGGCATCAACCAGGTGGCCCCTGGCAAAAAGCTTGGCGATATCGGCGCCGCCATCCAGAAGTTTGCTGAGTCTCATGGCTACTCGATTGTTCGGGAGTTTTGTGGCCACGGCATTGGCAAAGGCTTTCATGAGGAACCCCAAGTGCTGCACTACGGCCGCCCGGGCACGGGTGTGGAGCTCAAGGCCGGCATGACCTTTACTATCGAGCCCATGATCAATGCGGGCCGGCCGGAAATTCGGGAGCTAGCCGACGGCTGGACGATTGTTACCAAAGACCACAGCCTTTCGGCCCAGTGGGAACACACGGTCTTGGTCACCGAGACCGGCTATGAAGTGCTGACCGTCTCGGAAGGAAGCCCGGACCGTGACCGCTGCGCCCAACATTGAGCAGATTCGGAACACACTAAAGCGGGCGAGGCAGGCCCACTTTGAAAGATGGGCACCAAAGTCTAACCCTGAGGTGCTGCTGCGTGAACACGCGAAGATCGTCGATCAGGCCCTCACAGCGCTCTGGGCCAGCGTTTCCGTCGCCGGGGCGTCATTGGTCGCCGTGGGCGGCTATGGCCGCGGAGAGCTTGCCCCCTATTCCGATATCGATCTTCTGGTGCTCATGCCCGAGGGCTATGAGGAAGCCGAAATTACGCGGGATGCGGAAGCCTTGGTCACCGCGCTTTGGGATATTGGACTTGATGTGGGCCACAGCATTCGATCAGTCTCGGAATGCATGGAGCAAGCAAAACAAGCTGTGAGCATTGCCACGGCCTTGCTTGAAGCCCGACACATCGCTGGGCCAAAGGCCTTGGTCCGAGCGTTGAAAAAAGCTTGGGCCGAGCAGTTGCAGGTCACTGACTTTGCGCAAAGCAAACTCTTGGAAATGCAGCAGCGACATGCCAGGCACCAGGATACGCCCTACAGCCTCGAGCCGAATTGCAAGGAAAGCCCCGGTGGCCTTCGCGACTTGCAGGTTCTTCGTTGGATCACAACCGCATTTGGCCTGAGTCCCCGATGGCAAGACCTGGCAAGAGATGGTCTCATCACAGAAATAGAAGCCCGTGAACTGGCACGGGGTCAGAAGCGATTACAGCTCATTCGCGGCCATCTGCATCTGGTCGCGGGAAGACGGGAAGACCGTCTCGTATTTGATTTGCAAAACGCAGTGGCCAAGCGTTTGGAGATTGCGCCTACGGGCAACCGCCGCGCCAGCGAAGTACTGATGCAAAGCTATTATCGATCGGCAAAGGTTGTGCTTCAGATCAGCTCAATGCTGCTCGCAAACCTGGAGCCCAGGCTTTTCCCCTCGCCTTCACTTGCCGCCGATGCCAAGCCCCGGGAAATCGATAACGAATTCCAGGAAGTCTATGGGCTGCTCGACATCCGGGATCCGTTTCTGTTCGACAAAACCCCTGCTGCAATACTTCGGGCTTTTTTAAAACTGCAGCGCCACTCAGAGCTTCGGGGCATGTCGCCAAAAACGATTCGGGCTATTTGGAACCATCGTGATCGGATCGATGCGAAATTCAGAGCCGCGCCTGAAAACCGAGCGCTTTTTTTAGAGATATTCAAGCAGCCGCAGGGCATTGTGCATGGGCTGCGGCTGATGAATGACCTTGGCGTGCTCGGACGCATGTTGCCTGTATTTCGGCGCATCGTAGGCCAGATGCAGCACGACTTGTTTCATGTCTACACGGTTGATCAGCACATCTTGCAGGTGATTCGGAATCTGCGCAGGCTCACCATGGATGAGCATGCCCACGAGTTCCCTTTGTGCAGCCGGCTGATGGCCCAGTTTCACTGGCCCTGGGTCCTCTATATTGCAGCGTTGTTTCATGACATCGCCAAAGGCCGCGGAGGCGATCACTCTGAGCTTGGCAAGCTGGAGGTACGCCGCTTTGCAAGAGACTATGGCCTTGATGAAGACACACGCAAGCTTCTAGCGTTTTTAGTCGAACACCACCTCACAATGTCTTCAGTTGCGCAGAAACAAGACCTTGCCGACCCAGAGACCATTCGGAAATTTGCAAAGCTTGTGAAAACGCCGCATCGGCTCACGGCCCTGTACTTGCTCACCGTAGCCGATATTCGGGGCACGAGCCCGAAGGTGTGGAACAACTGGAAAGCAAGGCTTTTGGAAGAGCTCTATCACAAGACCCTCGAGATGCTCTCCGCTGAAGGTTTGCGCAAGCGCACCCCGGTTGATTTTCCGCAGGATGCCTTTCACGTGAAAACTCAAGACGCAGAACGACTCTTGCTTTTGCACGGCCGTGACACGCAGGCTGCGAAAGATTTCTGGAAGACCCTCGAGCTGCAGTATTTCCTGAGGCATGACCCCCAGGACATTGAGTGGCATGCCCGCATGCTCGCCTGGCGAAATGAGCCTGAACATCCGATCGTGCTGGCCCGTGTCTCACCCGATGAAGTGGGGCTGCAGGTGGTGGTGTATCAACACGATGAGCGTGATCTGTTTGCGCGAATCTGTGCGTATTTTGACGCACAGAATTTGAGCGTGCTCGATGCAAAAATCCACACCACGTCCACCGGGTATGCATTGGATACCTTTGTGGTCGATCATCGGCAGTTTCACGAGCATCAGCGTGAAATGGCTAGCATCGTGGAGGCTGGCTTGGCGCAAGCCTTGCAACACCGCGGGGCACTACCCGAGCCAGTGCGCAGCAGAGTCTCGCGACAGTCCCGTTACTTTCCCATTCCGCCTACCGTGGATCTACGGCCCGACTCCCGAGGCCGGTTTCATGTCTTGACGGTGACCGCGGCCGACCGCTCAGGGCTTTTGTATTCCATTGCCCGAACCCTGGTTTCCCATCGGGTCAGCCTTCAAACCGCCCGCATCATGACCTTGGGCGAACGGGCCGAGGACACCTTCCTGATTGAAGGCTCGGCTCTGCAGGAAAACCGCAACCAGATTCAGCTGGAAAAAGATTTGCTCAAGGCGCTGGCGGCTTGACACAGGCTCAGGGCCTCATGAACTCTTCACCCACTTCGAAAACTCTACCCCAACCTCTGGGTGACGCTTGGCCAGTGTCACCGAGGCCTGCAGATAACCAAGTTTTGATCCGCAATCAAAACGCCTGCCCTCAAACCGATAAGCAAGCACAGGCTCTTCAGCCAATAGCTTTGCAATGGCATCGGTAAGCTGAATTTCGCCTCCAGCGCCAGGAGGCTGGGCACGAATCAAGTCGAAAATTCTCGGCGTTAGGAGATAACGGCCCACCACTGCAAGCGTCGAAGGGGCAACATCTGGCTTTGGTTTTTCAATAATTCCGGTGATGCGCTCGGTTCGCTCGCCCCAGGGTGATGCGCTCACGATGCCATATTTGTTGGTGTCTTCGCGCGGCACCTCTTCTACCGCAATCACACTCGCGTGATGCTTTTCGAAAAGCTCTGCCATCTGCCGCATCACCGCCGTGCCATTTTCGCCCGCATCCATCAGATCATCGGCAAGCAAAATGGCAAAGGGCTCATCGCCCACCACCGGCTCGGCACACAAGACGGCATGGCCTAAGCCAAGCGCCTCGGGCTGACGAATATAAATACAGTTAATGCTCGAAGGTGCAACACTCTTTACGACTGCCAATAGCTCATGCTTGTTTTTTGCCTCGAGCTCGCTCTCCAGCTCATAGGCCTTATCGAAATGATCCTCAATCGCACGCTTACTTCGGCCCGTGATAAAAATCATATCGGTAATGCCTGCAGCCGCCGCCTCTTCCACCGCATACTGAATGAGCGGCTTGTCCACCACAGGCAGCATTTCCTTGGGGCTTGCTTTAGTGGCAGGTAGAAACCGGGTGCCTAAGCCGGCAACAGGGAATACGGCTTTGCGGACTTTTCCGGAGTATTTCGACATTGCTATTTCCTAAGTAATTCAAGAATTCAGATGCCCACGCTCGGTTGCAGCGGGCTCGGGATGACGAACATCACTTTACTCGAAACGACGCGGTCAGCGCCAAGAACTCTTCTTCATCCATCACGCGAACGCCAAGCTCACGGGCCTTATCAAGCTTGCTGCCTGCGGCGTCCCCAGCGAGAACAATCGACGTTTTGGCCGAGACCGAGCCGCTGGTTTTTCCGCCTAAGGCCTCAATTAATGCGGAGGCCTCATCGCGCGTCATCGCAGCCAATGTGCCGGTCAGCACCACTGTCTTGCCGACGAAGGGCAACGCAGCGGTGGATCCACCCGAATCTGCGCTGCCATTGCCAATCAAATTCGGAGCCACTGCAGGCCGATCATCAATACGATCGATACGAATTTCATCAAGCAAGCGATCCAACACGGCAGACTGCTGGGGATGCGTAAAAAAACCAAGAATTGATGCCGCCACGACCGGCCCGACATCGGGGGCCTGAATCAGGCTCTCAATCGAGGCCGCTCGCAATGCCGCAATCGACCCAAAGTGCAAGGCAAGATCCCTCGCCGTGCGCTCGCCAACGTGCCGAATGCCCAGGGCATAGATGAACCGAGAAAAACTTGCCGAGCGAGAGCGCTCGATTTGCTGCAGCAAATTTTCTGCAGACTTTTTGCCCATACGCTCCAAAGCAGCAAGCTGCTCGTGCGAGAGCTGGTATAAATCTGCTGGCGTTTGCACAAGATTTTGATCGACTAACTGATCGACGATTTTCTCGCCCAGCCCTTCAATGTCCATGGCTTTACGCTGCGCAAAATGCAGGAAAGCCTGCTTGCGCTGGGCCAAACAGCTCAAGCCCGCGGGGCAACGGCTCACGGCCTCACCTTCCTCCCGAATCGCAGCGGAGCCGCAGACTGGGCAAGACTTAGGCATCACAAAGGGCCGTGCCTCTCGCGGCCGAAGCGATGGCACCGGCCCCAATACCTCAGGAATCACATCACCGGCGCGGCGAACCCACACCGTGTCGCCAATCATCAGGTTTTTTCGATGAATCTCATCTTCGTTATGTAGGGTTGCATTGGTAACCGTCACGCCGCCGACAAACACGGGCTCAAGCTTGGCCACTGGCGTCAATGCCCCAGTGCGTCCTACTTGCACCTGAATATCGAGCAACTTTGTGCTCGCCTCTTCGGCCGGGAACTTGTGTGCAATTGCAAAGCGCGGGGCCCGCGACACAAACCCCGCTTTCTGTTGCAGGTGAAGCGACTCTAGCTTGTAGACCACCCCATCGATTTCGAAGGGCAATGCGCTGCGTTCCTTCAAAACCCGCTCATAAAAATGAAGCAAGCCCTCGGCGCTCACGCCACCGGCTCGTATCTCGCTCACGGGCAGGCCCCATGCCTTGAGCTGATTGAGCCAGTCGGTGTGCGTAACAAGCTTTGCCAGTTGCCCGCTCCGATCCACCACCTCTCCAGTGCCGTAGGCAAAAAAAGTTAAGGACCGCTTTGCTGTAATCGATGCGTCTAGCTGACGCAGGCTGCCTGCTGCCGCATTTCGTGGATTTACAAACACCTTCTCGCCCGCCTTTGCTTGTGTTTCATTTAAGGCAGAGAAGTCATGCTTGGTCATTAACACTTCACCGCGCACTTCCAGCACCTGCGGCACATGCTCGCCCTTGAGCTGTCGCGGAATTGAGCGAATCACGCGGGCGTTCACAGTGATGTCCTCGCCCACCGAGCCATCACCCCGGGTTGCCGCCTGAACCAGGCGGCCAGACTCATAACGCAGGCTCACGGCGATACCATCAAACTTAAGCTCGGCGCTGAATTCAAGCGCAGTTGAATCTACACCCAACAGCTGTGATAGGCGCGAGGCAAACTGTTTGACATCCGCCGCCTCGAAGGCATTGTTCAATGAGAGCATGGGCACGCGATGCCCCACTTCAGCAAACTCACGCTTTGCAGAGAAACCAACCTGATCAACGGGCGAAGGCCCTGGCACCAGGCCCGGGTTGGCCGACTCCAGCGCCTCTAGTTCGCGCACCAAAGCATCGTACTGTGCATCGGAGATCACGGGCGCATCGAGCTGGTGATAGGCGCGCTGATGCCCAAGCACCTCTGTGCGCAGCTTTAAGATTCGCTCAACAAGCTCTGCCAGCGTGGACACTGTTTACAAAAATAAGCGCAAAGCAACGGGCGAACCGGGCTCAATTCCTGCCTGCTCAAGGGCTCGCTCTTTTACAGCCACCTGATCGGCGATTAACTCAAAATCACGCGGCCCGAGGCCGCGGCCTGAATCGTCCGATAATCGTCCCGACAGGATTTCCGCCATCGATTGTGCGGTCTTGAGCATTTCCTCAAAAGCGCGCCTCGGTTCAGCGGTGCGAGGAACATCGAGCAGCAAAACAAGTGTCTCTCCCGTATCGCCGGGAAAAACCGAAAATCGCTGCTGGCCCATTCCCCCCATCGCAAAACGCGACTCCCCGCGCTGCTCCAACCCAACCGCCAGTGCAGCGCTGCTAATCGCATCGGTCGACAACACACGATCAACTCGAATCAGCAAAGAGAGCTGAGCATCGACCGCAGCGCATTGCTGATCAAGGGCTCTTGCCTTTGACAACACCGACGACATATCGGGCATTAAAAGGCGTGCACCAAGACCTGTTGCTAGCCTGGCGAGGAACTCTTGCCACTCGGTGTATTCCATGGCGTGCAAAGGGCCTGCGCGCGTGGCCAACAAAACCCCGATTTGTAATTCGCATATCCGCTGGGAATTAGGCTGCGCCACGGCCAACGCATCTGCTGCCGCACGCCAAGCAAACAATAAGGGCTTGGAGCCTACTCGGCGCACTCCGCGCAGCTCGGCTTCCACCCGACTCACTGAAGCGGGCTCTTGCCAGGAAAGCACGGCAATTGCCTCGGAGAACTCGCTGGGCATATCGGCCTGCTGTGAACGATCTGCCACCACCCGCATGACCGGCTCTTCCATGGCCGCAGGTACTTTTTTCTCGATCGACTTGCTCGCCGTCTGACGGTCCCTGAAATTTGCAAACAACACCCACACTAAAACAATCGCTGCCCCTGCAATGATTGCAAGCTGCAATTCGGTCACGCCACCTCCTGCGTCAACGCATTCGCCACATCTAGATCTACAGCCACCACGCGAGAGACGCCCTGCTCTTGCATGGTCACGCCCATCAGGTGTTGCGCCATTTCCATCGCGATCTTGTTGTGCGTAATGAAAACAAACTGAGTGGATGCCGACATGTGCCGCACCAGGTTACAGAAACGCTCGGTGTTGGGGTCATCAAGCGGCGCATCCACCTCATCGAGCAGACAGAAAGGCGCAGGGTTTAACTGGAACAAGGCAAACACCAGGGCCGTTGCCGTCAACGCCTTTTCACCGCCGGAGAGCAAGTGAATCGATGTGTTGCGCTTGCCTGGCGGCTGCGCCATGACCTGCACGCCGCAATCGAGAATTTCCTCTCCGGTCATCACGAGCTTGGCCTCTCCACCGCCAAAGAGCTTTGGGAAAAGCTCGCCAAAATTTTTATTGACGGTGTCAAATGTCACCTGCAACAAGGAACGCGTCTCACGGTCAATCTTGCGAATTGCATCCTCGAGCGTCTCCACGGCAGAGAGCAGGTCTGCGGCCTGTGAATCGAGAAACTGCTTGCGCTCGCGAGACTGCTCAAGCTCTGAGAGCGCCGCAAGGTTCACCGGGCCCATGGCCTCAATTTCCCTGTTGAGCTTTTGAACCTCGGAATGCAGGCTGCCAGGCCTGGGCCATTTGCGATCTGGAAACGCAGCCACAAGCTCTTCAGAAATCGCGCCAGGCGCAATGCCCTTGTCTTGCATCTGCTCATCAATTTGTTCAATACCCACGCGCGCGCCCGCGCAATCGGCATCGGCTTGCGCCACTGCGGTCCGCAAGGGCTCAAGGCCTCGCTGCATCTCCATGCGTTTTTCTTCCTGGGCTCGTAAGGCCTGGCCGAGTTGATCGGCCTGTTCGCGAATCTTTGCAACCGCTACCTCACGCTCAAGCCGCTCAGCCAACAAGGGCTGGACATCACTGGAATCGAGCGCTGCCTGAAGATCGTCAAGCTCCTGGCTGGCCGCATCAAGCCGCTGCCTTGCTTCATCGCAACGGCGCACCGACTCCAACATGCGCTCTTCAATGCCACGCAAGCGCTCTTGCGCTAGGCGTTGGCCCATGAGCGCATCCTGAAGCTCGCGCTCCATTTGTGACATCTGCGACCTGGCTAACTGCACTTCCAGGGCATGGCTTTCCTGCAGCTCTTTCTGACGATCGGCCTCCTGCGATTGGGATGAGAGGCGAAGCTCTGCCTCCTCAATACTTTGTGTGTTGGCTTCATGTTGGTTTTTTAGCTCAGAGGCCTCAAGGCGAAGGTTGGCTAGCGCACCCTCGAGGCTTGAGTCCTGGCTTTGAAGCCGTTGAATCTTTTCATCAAGACGAAGCTCTGCAAGCTCAAGCTCATGGGCTCGGGCCTGGGCCGTTTGTGCACGGTCACGAAGGCTTGCCAAGGATTGTTTGTGCTCCAGGACCAATTGCTCTGCCCTTGTAAGGCCAAGGCCTGTCTCTTCAACGATGAGAGTCTGGGCTCGCAGCGCGACTTCAAGCTCGTCGATTTTTGCCTTGCGTGCCAAAACGCCTGCCTGCTGATCTTCGGCGGCATAAAAACGCACTACATCTGCGTTTGCAACATGGCCCTCGCGAGTAATCCAGCTGCCGCCTTGCGACTGCGCCTGGGCTATCGCCTCGTTTAAATTCGATGCGCAGCGGAATTCGGAAAGCCATGCCCTTGCAACATCGGCGGCCTTGCCTTGGCCTTCAACCTGCTGCGCCAGGCTGTTCGGGCTCTGAGAGCCCGTTGATGCTGCTTGTGCGGAGAAAACTGTAAGCCTTGCGGGCGGTAAATCTTTTGCAAGCTCAGCGGCCTGCTGCATCGAGGCCACTTCCACCGCACCGAGTCGATCTGCAAGCGCTGCCTCCACCGCTGTCTGCCAGCCATCACGAATTCTTACGCGCTGCCAAAGCTGGGCATCGGCTCCAATGCCTTGGCGAGAAAGCCAAGGACGCAAGCCATCTTTCGCTTCGACTTGAGACTGAAGGCTCTTCAATGCGTCCGACTGGGCTTGCAGGCTTGCCATCGCTTCACGGGCCTTGCGAGACTCTTCAGCCGCAAGATCACGATCTGCACTTGCGCCTTCAATAGCCTGCTCAGCAGCGGCTAGCTGGCCACTCGCCTGCTCACTGGACCTCAATGCCTCCTGCCTTTGCGCTGCGATCAACGATTTCGCACTTGGGTCTACCCGTTCCAGCGACAAACGTTCGCGCTCTTGCTCTTCGATACGACCCTCTACTTTGCGAATACGGGCTGCGAGGTCTGCCTGACGCTCAGACAAGGCACGCAGCTCGGCTTGCGCGGACGCCACATCGGCCTGCGCAGCAGACAAGGATTCATTGCGCGAAACCAAGGTTTGTTCCAAGGGCGCCATGGTCTGCGCGATACGCTCGAGCTCTTGGCGCTTTTCCGCCAAGGCCGCCTCGATCACAGCCAAGGACTCGTGCTCTGAAATTTTCTTGGCTTCGCCCTCTTGTTGCGCCTGTGTTTCAAGCTCAATGGCAGCATTGGCCTGCTCTTTGGCAGCGACCGCACGATCACGATTATCGCGAAGCCTTCTTTGTTCGCTTTCAATCTCTGCAATTTTGGAATTGGTCTCAAACAAAGCTTGCTGGGCGTCATGCACCGCATCGGACGCTTCGTGATAGCCCGCGCGTGTTTTTTCGAGCTCAAGCTCAAGGCCACGCAGCGCCGCCGTTTGAGATTCGATCTGAAGCTCGGCCTCTCGCTTCTTGGCGCTTAATTTTTCAAGCGTCGAAACAAACTCTTCACGTCTCACAAACCATAACCAGCGCTGCCGCTCATCGCGACGCATGCTTAGCTCAGAGTATGACTTTGCAAGTTCTGCCTGCTGCTCAAGCCTGCCGATTTGGCCCTCTAACTCAAGCCGAATATCTTCAATGCGGGCAAGGTTTTCTCGGGCATCGGACAAGCGGCCCTCGGTCTCTTTCCGGCGTTCGCGATATTTGGAGACGCCCGCCGCCTCTTCCAGAAAAACCCGCAGCTCCTCTGGGCGAGACTCAATGACTCGAGAAATCATGCCCTGGCCGATGATAGCGTAGGCGCGTGGCCCAAGGCCCGTTCCCATGAACAGGTCGTAGACATCCTTGCGCCTTACGGCCTGATTGTTGATCCAATATGTCGATTGGCCATCGCGGGTGAGAATTCGCTTGACCGCGATTTCCGAATACTGGCCCCAGGGCCCTGCAATTCGGCCATCTGTGTTTTCAAATACAAGCTCCACACTGGCGCGGCCCGAGGGCTTTCGGGTGCCCGAGCCACTAAAAATCACGTCCTGCATCGACTCGCCGCGCAACTCGGAGGCTCTAGACTCGCCGAGAACCCATCGCACTGCATCAATCACATTCGATTTGCCGCAGCCATTGGGGCCCACGATGCCGACCAAGGCCCCAGGAAAATGCAGCGTGGTGGGGTCAACAAATGATTTAAAGCCAGAGAGTTTTAGATAGGAGAGTCGCACCGCGAGCCACTTCGAGTAGGAAACGTTAAACATGGCCACCCCGTGAGGGCAGCATTGGGACAAGGGCTATAATATCACCCGGTCCGAGCTGTCTTTTCGGGCTTATTTTGAAGCGTTTTCCGGCTAACTTCGTCGAAAATCCAGAAAACGGCCCCTATCTTCAGTCAGTAAAGAGCCTCCGAGCCATGCCCTCAAAGCCAACCAGAAAACTTGAGACTTTCCCCAATCCCGAGCCCTCTCGGGACTACGTCGTTCATATTGAAGTGCCGGAATTCACCTGCCTTTGCCCGCTGACGGGCCAGCCCGACTTTGCGCATCTCACCCTCGACTACATCCCCGAGAAAAAGAACCTTGAGCTCAAGGCGCTCAAGCTCTACATGTGGTCCTATCGAAATGAGGGGGCATTTCACGAGGCGGTGACCAACAAGATCCTCAACGATATGGTGGCCATCATAAAGCCCCGCTTCATGCGACTTACCGCACGCTGGTACGTGCGCGGTGGCATTTTCACAACCGTCATCGCTGAGCATCGCGCGAAAACCTGGAAGCCCGCCCCAAGCGTCGACCTACCAGGCTTTCCCAGCTCGCCTTCAACGACGCAATAACAAATAGGAGCACACCCCAATGTCCCTCGTTACCGCACAGCATCAGCCCTTGATCAGCCTGCTTGAGGCCGCATGGGAAGACAGAGGCAAGTTCTCGCCATTGTCTGCGCCACAAGATGTCCGCAATGCTGTCGAGACCGTAATCGAATCCCTCGATAAAGGAACACTTCGTGTTGCAGAAAAAATCAATGGCGATTGGGTCGCGCATCAATGGATCAAAAAAGCAGTGCTATTGAGTTTCCGCCTGCGCGATAACGTGCCAGTGCAATCGGGCGCGCTGCGCTACTTTGACAAGGTCGACACCAAGTTTGCGAGCTACTCAGAGGAAGACTTCAAAGCCGGCGGCTTTCGGGTCGTGCCGCCTGCCACCGCAAGGCGGGGCGCTTTCATTGGGAAAAATGTCGTGCTGATGCCCTCTTATGTCAACATCGGGGCCTATGTCGATGAGGGCTCAATGGTCGATACCTGGGCCACCGTCGGCTCGTGCGCGCAGATTGGAAAAAACGTACACCTCTCCGGAGGTGTTGGCATTGGCGGAGTGCTCGAGCCCGTGCAAGCAAACCCCACGATCATTGGCGATAACTGCTTCATCGGCGCAAGGTCTGAAGTGGTTGAAGGCGTAATCGTGGAAGACAATGCGGTGCTCTCCATGGGCGTATTCATTGGGCAGTCGACCAAAATCTTCGATCGTCAAACCGGTGAAGTCATGTATGGACGAGTGCCTGCCGGCGCTGTGGTGGTGCCTGGGAGCCTGCCCTCGGCCGATGGCCGCTACGCCTTGAACTGTGCCGTGATTGTGAAACGTGTCGATGCTCAGACCCGTGCAAAAACCGGAATCAATGAACTGTTGCGCGACTAATGGCCCCATCCTCGCAAACAATCCGGCTCTATGGCATTGCAAACTGCGATCAAGTGCGGGCCGCCCGCGCTTGGCTGAAAGCAAATGGCAGGCAGGCGGAATTGATTGACCTGAAGGCCAATGGCGTGGACACTGCCACCCTTGATCGCTGGCTCGCGCGCATCCCTTGGGATTCACTATTGAACCGCCGCGGCATGACCTGGAGAGGCCTAGACCCCCTTGTGCGATCCAAGATCATCGATCAGCATTCCGCTATCGACCTGATGCTCGCCCACCCTTTAGTAATCAAACGGCCTGTGCTGGAGTTTGGGGAAAAAATGTCGGTGGGTTTTTCTGCACCGCTCTACGAAAGTCTTTTTAACTAGGTTTAACGAAGCCATCCAAATGTCTACCTCAGTTGCCCAATCACCCACACTCGAACTCGCTCAGGCGCTGATTCAGCGTGAGTCAGTCACGCCCAACGATGCGGGCTGTTGTGAACTCATCGCCAAGCGAATTCAGGCACTTGGCTTCAAAGTAGAGTTTCTGAGATTCGGTGATGTCACGAACCTGTGGGCAGTGCGCGAGGGCGGAAAGTCCGGCCCAACCCTGGTCTTGGCCGGCCATACCGATGTGGTGCCCCCTGGCCCTCTGCAGAAATGGACCCATGGGCCCTTCTCAGGCGCGATTGACCACGGCACGCTCTTTGGCCGCGGCGCTGCGGACATGAAATCCTCGATTGCTGCTTTTGTTATTGCAGTAGAACGATTCATCCAGGTAAGCCCTGTGTTTGAAGGAAGGCTCGCGTTTTTGCTCACTTCTGACGAAGAGGGCCCCGCCATTGATGGAACGGTTCAAGTGGTGCGCGAGCTTGCCCATCGAGGCGAGTTGCTCGATTACTGCATTATTGGCGAGCCCACGAGTGTCAAAAAACTTGGTGACATGATCAAAAATGGCCGAAGGGGCACGCTGTCAGGAACCTTAACCATTCGCGGAAAGCAGGGCCATATTGCCTACCCGCACCAGGCAATCAACCCCATTCATCGATTCGCCCCTGCCCTGGCTGAGCTTGCTCAGATTCGCTGGGATGATGGCAATGTCTATTTCCCGCCAACGACCTGGCAGGTCTCAAACCTCAACGCGGGAACGGGCGCGAGCAATGTCATTCCTGGGGAGTTGCGCGCACTTTTCAACTTCCGCTTTGGGAGCGTCAGCTCCCCCGAAGATCTGAAGTCACGGCTTGAGGCCGTGTTAACAAAACACAATCTCGATTACAGCATCGACTGGACCCTGGGCGGCGAGCCCTACCTGACGCAGCCGGGCACCCTGTGCGAGGTTGTGAGTCAGGCCATTGCCAGCGTCACGGGGCTAACCACTGAACTGTCTACGACGGGCGGCACATCCGATGGCCGCTTTATCGCCAAGCATTGCCGGGAAGTGATTGAGTTTGGGCCTGTGAATGACACCATTCATCAGATTGATGAGCGCATTACGGTTGCAGACCTGGAGCCCCTGGCAAAGATCTACGAACGCTCTATTGCCAGCCTGCTTCGGGCTGCATAAGCACGAGGGCCTGGCCATGACCCTGGGCGAGTTGATTGATTCCGGGGCAAGACGCTTTGAGCAGGCGCAGGTAGCACTTGGCCAAGGAACGCTCGATTATCGGGATGAGGCCCGCTGGCTTGCCTTGGCCGCGCTCGATTTGCCCATAGACAGCGCCAAGCCCGTTGAAGCGCGCACGCTGGTCAGCTCCGAAATTAACGCTGTTGAAATTTTCTTCGACAAAAGAATCAATGAGCGGCTTCCTGCAGCCTACATCAATGGCACCGCATGGCTTAAAGGCTATGCCTTTCATGTTGATTCTCGGGTGATTATTCCCCGCTCGTTTATCGCCGAACTGCTGCTTGAAAAACTCTCGCCCTTTATTGCACACCCCGAAAACGTAACCGATGTGCTCGACCTTTGTACCGGCTCGGGCTGCTTAGCCATTATCGCAGCAGATCAGTTTCCCAATGCGAAGGTCGTGGCAGCGGACTTGAGCGAGGCGGCCCTTGAGGTAGCGGCAAAAAATCTTTTATTGCACAGACTGCAAGATGCAATCGATCTTGTGCAAACCAATCTTTATACGAGCCTTGAGGCTTCCAAGACATTCAATCTGATTATCTGCAACCCCCCGTATGTTCCAACAAGCAAGGCTGCCAAGATGCCCGAAGAATTCAAAAAAGAGCCCAGGATGGCGCTTTATGCCGAGGACAAGGGCATGGCAATTGTTCGTAAAGTCATGGCAGGTGCGGCCCAAAGGCTTAAGCCCAGAGGGCTTTTGGTGATGGAAATCGGCCACGAATTTCAGGCTTGCCAGGCCATGCTGGCAGAATATTTCCCCGGGGTGGTTCCCACCTGGATTGAATCAAGTGAACAGATCGACAATGTATTTATTCTGAGCCGCGAAGAGCTGCTCGCAACCAGGAGACCCACACCATGATCACGCTCTACACCTGGCCCACGCCCAACGGCAAAAAAGTGCAAATCATGCTCGAGGAGCTTGGGCTTGCCTACAAGGCCGTACCCATCAACATCAGCAACAACGAGCAGTTTGCGCCTTCGTTTCTGAAAATTAGCTCGAATAACAAAATTCCCGCCATCGTGGACGAACAAGGCCCCGATGGGAAATCGATCGCGCTGTTTGAGTCTGGCGCAATTCTTGTTTATCTCGCTGGAAAGACTGGAAAATTTCTGGGCAAGACCGATCGGGAAAAATACGCCGTACTGCAATGGCTCATGTTTCAAATGGGCGGGGTTGGTCCAATGCTTGGCCAGGCCCACCACTTTCGTGTCTACGCGCCCGAGGTCGTGCCCTACGCCATTGATCGCTACACCAACGAAGCCAAACGTTTGTATGGCGTCATAAACAAGCAGCTTGGACAGGCGCGTTATCTTGCTGGCGGGCATTACTCAATTGCAGATATCGCAACGTGGCCCTGGATTGACTCCCACCCAAGGCAAGGCATTGACCTCGCCGACTTCCCGAATGTAAAGCGGTGGCATGAAGCAATTTCAAAAAGGCCTGCCGTTCAAAGAGGAATCGCCGTGTTTGCCGATTTGCGCAAGTGAAGCCTGAGTCTTTTTTTCAAGCAAACCATGACATCGATACGATTATCGATGTCCGCTCGCCTAGCGAGTGGGCCGCCGATCATGTTCCTGGCGCCATCAATCTTCCAGTGCTGAATGATGCACAGCGCGAAGCGGTGGGAACTTTGTATGCCGAGTCGCCATTTGAGGCAAAAAGAACCGGCGCGGCCTGGGTGGCCCAAAACATTGCCCAGCATCTGGAAGGTGCGCTGAAAGACAAGCCAAAAAACTGGCGGCCGCTTATTTACTGTTGGCGCGGCGGCAACCGCAGCAACGCCATGGCCCATGTGCTGCAAAAAATCGGCTGGCGCGCTGAAGTGCTCGAAGGGGGCTATGCAGGTTTTCGCCGCTTTGTGGTTCAGGATCTAGAGCGACTGGTTTCAAGCTTTCAATACCGCGTCATCTGCGGCGTGACAGGCTCAGGCAAAAGCCTTTATCTTCGAGCCTCTGCCAGTCAAGGAAAACAAGTGCTGGACCTGGAGGCCCTGGCCCACCACCGAGGGTCGCTATTGGGCTCTGAGCCCCAGGGTAAGCAGCCCTCGCAAAAAGCGTTTGAGACAAAGATCTGGAACTGTCTTCGGACGATGGACTGTGCCCGGGAAATCTATGTGGAGTCAGAGAGCCGAAAAATCGGGGTGATTCAGGTTCCGCAGGCCCTGATCGAACGGATGCGGCAAAGTCCCTGCATTGAGCTTTGCCCGAGCGTAGATGAGCGCATCCGTTTTTTGTGCGAAGAGTATTCGCATTTTTTTAGCCAGCCGGGCTTGTTAAAGGAGAGGCTTTCAAAACTCGCACCCTTGATTGGCCACGAAAAAGTCTCGCAATGGAACGATTTGATCGATTCGAAACACTGGGCTGAGCTTGTGAAAACCCTGCTCATTGACCACTATGACCCGACGTATCGGCGGTCTATGAAGAAAAACTATTTTCACTATGGCGACGCCCAAGTGATCGCTGGGCACCCTGGCTACACGCAAGAGGCCCCGGCAGAGGCCGCCTAGCCAAAAAACTCCTTGTAAAAAGCTTCCTAACGCTCTGCCTTTTTGGCAATTTTTTCAGCGTAGATCTTTACGCCCACCTTCTCGCGCTGCAGAGCGATCCAGCGATCTAGAGTGTCTTGCAGGCCCGCGCGCTCAAGCTGCGCAAACTCACGGCTAAGGGCCTCGCGAACGACAGGTGCGTCGGCCTGAGGCACCTGGGCCGCTTCCACTACGCCAAGCCAGGCACTGCCATCAGACGATGAGACAATCACGGGCATTGGTAGCTTGCTGAGCTCGGCAGCGAAAACTGCTCTCACAATCTCTGCAGAAAACTCTGTCGCATGCTTCTGAGCCTGCGGGCGGGACAAGAGCCTGGCCTGCCCGAGCCCCTCAACGCCTTGCCCCTGACTGACGGACTTCGACGCTGTCTCAGCAGCAGCAAGCGCGCTTTGCGCGGCCTTTTGCTGGCGAAGCTGGCGGGTAATCTCCGCCTTTACTGAATCAAAGGCAATCGGCGTAGCTGGCCGATGCGAGAGCACGCGGGCGGAGGCCAAAATGCCGGGCGCAAGTTCCACGGACTCTGTATTACGCCGATTGCTGATTGCATCCAGGGAAAAAACGGCTTCGAGAAGCTTTGGATTAGACAAAACCTGCGCCAAACCGGGAGAAGTTTGCTGCGAAGGCCCAGTTCGACGCAAGCCTTTCACGGTCTGCAAGGGAAGGCCCAAGGCCTTTGCCGCTGGCTCTAGTGTGTCTGCCTGCTCATAGACCAGGTTGGCAAACTGCTCGACCTGGTCGGCACTGCCTGGCTTTGCAAAGGCAACGATCTGTATGTCCACCTCCTCAGGCATTTGAAACCGGGCAAGATTGGCCTGGTAAAAATCCTTCGCTTCTTGTTCGGATACCGAGGCGTTTGCAAGAAAGTCCGCGGCTGGGTAGCGCTTGATTCTGACAGTCCGGCTTTCCTGTGAAAGCTGCGCAAGCCTGCGGGCTACGCTCCTTGGCGCGATGGCACTGGCCGCGAGCCAAGCAGGCACGACCTCCATGGCAAGCTCGGCCCGCACCCGTGCCTCAAAGCCTTCGGGCGTTAAGCCCTGAGCCTTTAAGGCCTGCTGATAGGCTTCCATGCTGAACTTTCCCTCTCGCTGCACCGCTGGGATTGCAGCAATCGTGCGCTGGACCTGCGAATCTGTAGCGAGCATCCGAAACTCTTGCGCTGAGACAAGCAAGACCTGCTGGGTCACCAAATCATCGAGCGTCGATAAACGAGCAGCATCGGTATCAATCAGGGCTAGGTCAACTCTGCCGCCAAACTGCTGCTGGACCTGACGCACGGCCTGCTGATGGGCACGTTCCCACTCAGGAAACTGCACGGTCTGCTTGCCAACCTTGGCAACGGTGTTCACGCCGCCGCCCGGCGCGATCAAATCCCAGGCCCCCACCACCACGAAGGAGGGAACAATCAGCGCAATTAGGACGATGAGGAGAAGTTTTTGATGACGGCGAACAAACTCAAACATATGCGGAATGTGCCTATCGCAGACAGATAAATTGGCGGAGTGGACGGGGCTCGAACCCGCGACCCCCGGCGTGACAGGCCGGTATTCTAACCAACTGAACTACCACTCCTTTGAGGAAACATCTGCCTAGGGCCCCGGCGATTTGGTGGGTGCTGAGAGGCTCGAACTCCCGACCTACGCCTTGTAAGGGCGCCGCTCTACCAACTGAGCTAAGCACCCAAATGCTTCACTCTTTTTTCCAAGCAAGTCCACCCGGAAAGCCTTCGAGTATAGAAAAAAAGGGCGGCTCTCGCAAGCCGCCCTTCCTTGGAAACAAAACCGCTCTAATTCACTAATTGAGCGCGTCCTTGAGCGCCTTTCCCGCACGAAAACGGGGAACCTTGGCTGCCTTTATCTTGATTGCCGCGCCCGTTTGCGGGTTGCGGCCCGTGCGCGCGGCACGCTTGCCCACTGCGAATGTTCCAAAGCCTACGAGCGTCACTGAGCCACCTTTTTTTAGCGTTAACTTCACGCCGCTGATGACTGCATCGAGCGCGCGACCTGCAGCCGCCTTTGAGACATCGGCCTGCTTGGCGATGTGCTCAATCATTTCAGTCTTGTTCACGCGTTGTCCTCTCTGTATATCGTTCTAGTTATGTTTACCGCCTAAAGTAAACGCGTGGATTTAACTCTGAAATCCACGCGCCTGTCAAGCGAGCAAGCGCAACAAAGAAGCTCTAAAGAGCTAGTGCGGCAGGATCTCTGAAGTGGTGCTAATCGGGCGCGGCTCTGCAGCAACAGGCTCCGCGGACACCGCCGGTGTCACCTCTTCTTCCTCGGGCAGCGGTGTCGGCGGTTTTGACAATGCATGCTCGAGCACCTGATCAATCCACTTCACAGGAATAATTTCCAAGGCATTTTTTACGTTCACAGGAATCTCAGCCAAGTCGCGAACGTTTTGGTCCGGGATCAATACTTTCTTGATCCCGCCGCGATGCGCCGCTAAAAGTTTTTCTTTCAGGCCGCCGATTTGCAGCACCTCGCCACGCAGGGTGATCTCGCCCGTCATGGCCACATCCGCCCGAACCGCAATGCCTGTCATGGCAGAGACCATGGCGGTCGTCATGGCAATGCCAGCGCTTGGGCCATCTTTGGGCGTTGCGCCTTCGGGTGCATGAATGTGAAGATCCTTTTTCTCAAAGACATCATCACGAATGCCAAGCCTGCGTGCACGACTGCGCACCACCGAGCGTGCTGCTTCCACCGACTCTTTCATGACTTCACCTAGCGAGCCCGTGCGGATGATCTGGCCCTTACCCGGCATGACGGTAGCTTCAATGGTGAGCAGCTCGCCGCCTACTTCAGTCCAGGCCAGCCCTGTGACCTCGCCCACCTGGTCTTCTTTTTCCGCAACGCCATAGGTGTACTTGCGCACGCCCAAAAACTCTTCAATATTCTCAGCGTTCACCTTCACAGGCGGTGCTGCTTTTTTGGTGAGCACCATGCGGGTGACCTTGCGACAGATTTTGGAGATTTCGCGCTCTAGGCCCCGCACGCCTGCCTCACGGGTATAAGTACGAATAATCTCTCGAAGCGCCGACTCCTCCACTTCAATTTCACCTTTTTTCAAACCCGTCTGCTTGATCTGCTTGGGCAAGAGATAGCGCGTCGCGATATTGATCTTTTCTTCTTCCGTATAGCCAGAAAGCCGGATCACCTCCATTCGGTCTAGCAAGGCAGGCGGAATGTTCAAGGAGTTCGCCGTTGCCACGAACATCACGTCAGACAAGTCGTACTCCACCTCAACATAGTGGTCGACAAAGGCGTGGTTTTGCTCTGGATCGAGCACCTCGAGCAGAGCGCTTGCCGGGTCACCGCGAAAATCCATACCCATTTTGTCCACTTCATCGAAGAGAAACAAAGGATTGCGAACGCCAGTTTTAGTCAGGTTGGAAAGCACCTTGCCCGGCATCGAGCCGATATAGGTTTTGCGATGGCCGCGGATCTCGGCTTCATCGCGCACGCCCCCTAAGGCCATGCGCACAAATTTTCGATTCGTGGCCCTGGCGATGGATTGGCCCAGTGATGTTTTTCCAACGCCCGGGGGCCCAACGAGGCAAAGAATTGGCGCCTTGACCTTGTCAACTCGCTGCTGAACCGCAAGGTATTCCAATATCCGCTCTTTCACCTTCTCAAGTCCATAGTGCTCGGTATCCAGCACCTCCTCTGCATAGGAGAGATCGTTGTTGATTTTGCTTTTCTTTTTCCAGGGAAGATTGACCAGAGCATCAATGTAGTTGCGCACCACCGTGGCTTCAGCCGACATGGGCGACATCATGCGCAGCTTTTTTAATTCGGCATTGGCCTTGTCAAGCGCCTCCTTCGGCATGCGGGCTGCCTTGATTTTCTTGTCAAGCTCATCAAGTTCGCTGTCTTCGCCTTCGCCCAGCTCTTTTTGAATCGCCTTGACCTGCTCGTTCAAATAGTACTCGCGCTGGCTTTTTTCCATCTGGCGCTTGACGCGGCCACGAATGCGTTTTTCCACCTGCAAAATATCAAGTTCTGTCTCAATGAGCGCAAGCAGCTTTTCCATGCGCTCGATAACAGGCGCCACCTCCAAGATAGCCTGCTTTTGCTCAAGCTTCATGGGCAAATGGGCCGCAATGGCATCGGCTAGCCGGCCGGCATCTTCAATGCTCGTGAGGCTATTGAGAATCTCTGCCGGAATTTTCTTATTCAGTTTTACGAACTGGTCAAACTGGCTCAGGATCGTTCGTCTTAGAGCCTCTACTTCAGGGCCTTGGGGCGACTCGGGCGCAAGAGGCGTGCAACGCGAACTCAAGAAACTGCCCTCGTCTTCCACCTCAATGACCCGTGCTCTCTGAGAGCCTTCGACGAGCACCTTGACCGTGCCATCCGGCAGCTTGAGCATCTGCAAGATGCTCGCGACACAGCCGATTTCGTAAATGTCCGCAGCCGTCGGGTCATCTTGCGCAGCACTTTTTTGGGCAGCCAGAAAGATGTGCTTGCCCGATTCCATCGCCGTTTCCATCGCTTTGATCGACTTAGGCCGGCCCACAAACAGGGGGATCACCATGTGGGGAAAGACCACTACATCACGCAGCGGCAGCATCGGCAGAGAAACAGGCTCTTCAGGCAAAAGATCAATCTTGGACATTCAAGGGCTCCAAATCAGGTTCCTGTTTGCAAGATGGGGGGTTTCCAGAGGAAAAACAAGAGGGGAATCGGAGATTCCCCACTGCAGCGTGGACTGCTCTTAAGCACCACTGGCAAGTTTTTGCGACTCGCCATAGATCAGGAGCGGCTGGCCGTCGCCGCTAATTGCAGATTCATCAATGACCACCTTCGTGACATTGGCCATGCCAGGAAGGTTATACATGGTCTCAAGCAGAGCGTTTTCAAGAATGGAGCGCAGGCCGCGAGCGCCCGTCTTGCGCTTGATTGCCTTTTTCGCAATCGCTAAAAGCGCCGCTGGCCGAATCTCCAGCTCCACCCCCTCCATCGCAAACAAGGCCTGGTATTGCTTGACCAAAGCATTTTTTGGCTCCACCAAAATTTCAATCAGCGCCTCTTCCTTGAGCTCATCCAGCGTAGCCACGACAGGCAGGCGGCCCACAAGCTCGGGGATCAAGCCAAACTTGATCAGGTCTTCGGGCTCGACTTCTCGGAACAATTCGCCCACATCTCGATCGCTGGGTGAGCGCACTTCAGCGCCAAAGCCAATCGACGTCTTTTCTGTGCGGCCACGAATCACCTTATCGAGCCCGTCGAACGCACCGCCGCAAATAAACAGGATGTTGGTCGTATCAATCTGGACAAAATCTTGATTGGGATGCTTGCGGCCGCCTTGCGGAGGCACCGAGGCAACCGTTCCCTCAATGAGCTTGAGCAGCGCCTGCTGAACACCCTCGCCCGAAACATCCCGCGTAATGGAGGGGTTATCTGATTTGCGGGTGATCTTGTCGATCTCATCAATGTACACAATGCCGTTTTGGGCCTTCTCGATTTCGTAATTACAGTTCTGCAAAAGCTTTTGAATGATGTTTTCAACATCCTCGCCAACGTAGCCCGCCTCGGTCAGCGTCGTGGCATCGGCAATCACAAAGGGAACATTGAGTAGGCGCGCAAGTGTCTGGGCCAGCAAGGTTTTGCCTGAGCCCGTTGGACCAATCAACAGAATGTTGCTCTTTGAGAGCTCAATATCGGCTTTGGTCTCGCCGCGATGGCGAAGCCGCTTGTAGTGGTTATACACAGCGACCGACAAGATACGCTTGGCAGCCGTTTGGCCAATCACATACTGGTCAAGCTTTGCAGAAATCTCCTGGGGGGTAGGAAGGCCATCTTTGGCGCCGCTTGCATCCGTGTCGGCGGCCTGCTCGTCACGAATAATGTCGTTACAGAGATCAATACATTCGTCGCAGATAAATACCGAGGGCCCAGCAATCAGTTTTTTCACCTCATGCTGGCTCTTTCCGCAGAAAGAGCAATAAAGCAGCTTTTCGCTAGACCCTTTTTTTTCAGCCATCCGTGCTCTCGCGATGCGTCAGTACCTTGTCAACGATACCGTACTGTAGCGCATCTTCGGCGGACATGAAGTTGTCCCTATCAGTGTCGCGGGCAATCGTTTCCAGGCTTTGTCCTGTGCGCTCAGACAAGATCTTGTTGAGCTTGTCGCGCAGGGACAAAATTTCCCGGGCGTGAATCTCAATATCCGAAGCCTGTCCCTGAACGCCCCCCAAGGGCTGATGAATCATCACACGACTGTTGGGCAAACTAAACCGCTTGCCCTTCGCACCTGCAGCAAGCAAAAAAGCGCCCATGCTGGCAGCCATACCGACACAAAGCGTGCTGACATCGGGCTTGACGAACTGCATGGTGTCGTAAATTGCCAGGCCCGCAGAGACCGACCCGCCAGGGGAATTGATGTAGAGCGAAATATCCTTATCAGGATTTTCAGACTCAAGGAAAAGCAGCTGGGCAATTACGAGATTGGCGCTCTGGTCGTTGACCGGCCCCACCATGAACACCACGCGCTCGCGTAGCAGCCGAGAATAAATATCATAGGCACGCTCGCCGCGGCCTGACTGCTCAATCACCATGGGCACAAGGCCGAGACCCTGCGGCTCAAGGCCAGCGCCAATCGTGTTTCCTGCAAGAAAATCGTGCTGCGCCATGCTGTGCTTTTCTCCTTAAGCCTGCTCGGTTTGTTCGAGCAATGTCTGAACGGAAATCGAACTCTCTACCACCTTCGCTTTTGACAGCGCCCACGCCACCACATTGTCTTCAATCGCCACCGCCTCGGCCTGGGCACGCTGCTGAGGCTGGCCCATAAACCAATTGACAAACTGTTCAGGGCTCTCGTAAGCGGAGGCCATATCCTGAACGAGCGCCCTGATCTGCTCTTCCGTGGGACGCAGATTGTTGGCGACCACCACCTCGCCCACTATCAGACCAAGGCGAACACGCTCGATGGCCTTGTCCTTAAAAAGCTCAGGGGGAATTGGGGCATCTTTCACATTCATGCCACGCGCCGCCAGATCGCGCCGAGTGTTTTCTGCCATACGTTCACACTCTGACTCTACCAAGGCCTTGGGAACGTCGAAAGTGCCAAACTTGGACAGCGCATCCATGACCGATGCCTTGGTGCGCGACTTACAGCGAGTGGACACCTCACGGGCAAGATTCTTCTTCACATCAGCCCGCAGTTGCGCAAGATCGCCCGATGCAATGCCCATGGATTTTGCGAACTCTTCATTGAGCTCAGGCACCTTTGGTGCAGCGACATCGCGAATCTTGATCGAAAACATGGCCAGCTTTCCCGCCACGTCCTTGCCGTGATAGTCATCCGGAAATTTCAAGGGAAATGTCTTGGTCTCGCCTACCTTCATTCCAACCGCGGCCTCATCAAACTCCTTGAGCATCGAGCCATCACCTAAGACAAAGGTGTAATTCTCTGAGGCGCCGCCCGTAAACGGCACGCCATCAATCTCGCCTTTGAAATCGAGCGCAACGCGATCGCCTTTTTCCGATGCGCGGTCCACCGAGCTGAATTCGGTTCTCTGCTTGCGCAAGGTCTCCAGGGTTTTTTCGAGATCCGCTTCGGTGATCTCGCATTTGGTTTGGGTTATTTCCACATTACTCAGGTCAGGGCACTGAACCTCGGGATACACCTCAACAATTGCCGCAAACTTCATTTCAGAGGACTCAGCCTGCCCTTCGGACTGAATCGGCTCAATTTCCGGCTGGCCAGCCACCTTCAGTTTCTGTTCATTGACGGCCTTGCTGTAGACATTGCCCACGACAACACCAATTGCCTCGGATCGCGCCTGGGGGCCATAGGTCTGGGCGATGACCCGCATGGGCACCTTGCCGGGCCGAAAACCGGCCATTTTTACAGTCTTGCCGAGTTTGGCCAGGCGCTTTTGGGCCTCCTGCTCGACCTCGGCCATGGTGATGGTCAGTTCGATGCGACGCTCCAAGGATTTGGAGCCAGTAGCGGTTGTGGTTGAGGTCATCTTTTCAAATTCGCTTTAAGGCCTGTAGCTGGGCTACAGAAAGGTTACAGGTTTAATCGGGTGTCGGATGGTGCGAAGGGGGGGACTCGAACCCCCACACCTTGCGGCGTCAGGACCTAAACCTGGTGCGTCTACCAATTTCGCCACCTTCGCCCGGTGCTATTCGCATGTCGTGCCCGACGCTCGCTCGCCATTGTACTTAGAATCGCTGCATGGAATCTCAGGGCCTTGGGAAGGCATTTCACGGGGGTGAACACTACGAAAACTTCCCGGTAGGGTCTTGGCTTGTGCCCAAAGCCATGCGGGGGGCTGTTTTGGCCCTCTACCGCTTTGCCCGCACCGGCGATGATCTGGCCGATGAGGGGGAGCTCGCGGTTGAGGAGCGGCTTGAAGGCTTAGACGCCCTGCAAGAGGGGTTCATGACCCCTCCTCATTGCGAGGAGCCCCGTCACCCCGAGGGCGAGGCTCGTGAAGGGAAACGGCCTGGAAGTCACCTCGGGGCTTCAGACCTCGCGATGACAACGCTAAACAAAATTGGGGCCAACCTTCGCGCCGAGCTCGATGCCCACAAAATCCCGAGCGATCCAGCCCTGGCCTTGCTCTCGGCATTTCGCCAGGACGTCCATAACCCGATTCTGCAAACCGAAAACGAAGTGCTCGATTACTGCAGCCGATCGGCAAACCCGATCGGGCAGCTGGTCCTGGCGTTTGCTGGCCTCGCAGATTTGAAAGCTGGCGAATGCGCGCTGATTAAAAACTCAAATGCGATCTGCACTGGCTTACAGCTTGCGAATTTTGCGCAAGACATGGGGCAGGATTTCTCGCGCGGCCGCATCTATGTGCCGCAGAGCTGGGGCGATGACGATGTGGTCACCAAAATGGCGTGCTGGGCCCAAGCGCAGCTTGCGCAGGGCGAAGGCCTGCCCAAGCTCATCCGCCGCCACCCCAGCCATGCGAGCCTGCGGCTTGCCCTTGAAATTGCACTAACGCTTGAAGGCGGCAAGGCCATTTGCAAAAGAGTTATTGATCAGCCGCGCAGGGTCTGGGAAAAATCGCCCTCCTTATCCAAAAAAGACCTGCCGATGTTACTGTTGCGCTCGCTCGCATCAGTTTACTGAACGCATTTGACTGACAGCACCTCAACTTCTGACACACGAACGCATCTAGCGCGATGACACCGGACCAATACTGCGAATCGAAAGTCGCGAGCAGCGGCTCAAATCTTGTCGCCGCTTTTAAAATCCTGCCGGCTGATCGGCGCGCTGCCATTACAGCCCTCTATGCCTTTTGCCGAGAGGTTGATGATGTCGTTGATGAGTGCAGCGAGCCGCAGCTTGCGGCCATCAAGCTTTCCTGGTGGAAAACAGAAATGGATCGCCTCTTTGCGGGTAACCCCGAGCACCCCGTCTCGAAAGCACTTCATCCAAAGATCGAAAAACACGAGTTGCCGCGGGCGCATTTTGAAGAAATCATTGCAGGCGTCGAGATGGATCTGCACCAGAGCCGCTATCCGGATTGGCAGAGCCTGGATCGCTACTGCGATAAAGTCGCAGGCGCTGTGGGCCTTTTATCTGCACGGATTTTTGGAACAGTGTCAGAAGCGACCTTGCGTTACGCAATTTTGTTGGGCCGCGCCCTTCAGTACACCAACATCATTCGCGATGTTGGAGATGATGCCCGGCGCGGACGAATTTACCTGCCCGTAGAAGCCATGAGTGCACATGGTGTTGAGGCCGCCAGCATCCTTCGGCTTGAGCACAGCGATGCACTGACAGCCCTGCTCAGGGACATGACAGCGCGGGCCCACGCACTCTACGACGAGGCCTTGCAGGTGCTGCCTAAAAGCGAGCATGCAGCGCAGCGGCCTGGCTTGATCATGGCCGTGGTGTATCGCGAGCTTTTGCGTTTAGTGGAATCAGAGTCGTTTTCGGTCTTGAATCAACGCATCTCTGTAGCGCCGGCACGCAAGCTATGGCTTGCCTGGCGCACCTCCATTGGGCTGATGCCCGCCCAGTAATGCCTGCCCGCATTGCAATTATTGGCGGCGGCTGGGCAGGACTCGCCTGTGCCGTTGAATTAATCAAACAATCAAACGGCGGGGCATGTTCGATTGAAATCTTTGAAGCCGCGCCACAGTTTGGAGGGCGCGCTCGTGGACTTGAGTGGCAAGGACACCCTATCGATAACGGCCAGCACCTGGCAATTGGCGCATATACAAAAACATTCGAGCTTTTAGACACCGTCAATGCGCCTGCCTGGAAATCGGAGCCGCTTCGATGGGCAGGGGTCAGTTTGAATGCAACCGTTGCGCAAGACTGGACAGTACCCAATGCCGGCTGGCCCTGGCGCGTCTTGCGCGCCTCATTACCCGGACATGGCCCTAAAGGCTGGCCGTTGGCCTGGAAGCTGTCTCTCGCAAAACAATTGAGAAGCCTCCATTCCAATCAATGGAAGGTTCAGCGTGAGCCCGCCTTGCATTGGCTAGAGAAAACAAAAACACCAAAAGATCTGATTGCCCACTTCTGGAAGCCGCTCATCGAAGGCGCCCTCAATACACCGATTTCCGCGGCCTGCACCCAAATCGTGGCAAACGTGCTGAGAGACTCACTTGCCGGTCCGCAGGGTGCGACCTGTGTATTGCAGCCTGCGCACAACCTGAGTATTGATGGCGTAGACTCAATTTGTAACTGGCTAAAACAGCATGGAGCTTTCTTACATGCGAATCATCGTGCAATCAGCCTGCAAACGATCCACGAAGAAACCGTCTCAGCAGTTTTTCAGGCAGGTGCAAAAAATTTAGAAAAAACCTTTGATTGCGTTGTGATGGCCCTTCCCCACCAGGCCACGGTATCGCTGTGGGAGCAATCAAAGCGAAACGAAACCACGGCGATACAAAGACTGCGTAGATTCGAAAGCAGCGCAATCAGCACAGTCTGGATCGAACTGTCTAAGCCTGCAAAAAAAGCCTTAGCAAAACTGCCAAGTTGGTTTGTCTTTAACTCTGTTGCCGGCGTTGCCCAGATCGCACAAGTCGGCGTAGTTCGGAAAGATGTTTTGGCACTGGTGATTAGCGCACAGCTAACTGCCGACGACAGGGTTTCAAAAGAGAGCCACGAGAAGGCACTTGAAGTGCAGCTGCGAGCGCAGCTTGGCATTGAAGTCGCTGGCCTTTCACAGAAATGGATCACCGAAAAACAAGCCACCTGGGCCTGCACGCCCGAAAGCCCGATCGCCTCTTTCGAAGAGGCCTTAGGCCATACAGGCGTGAAAAACATTTTTCGATGCGCAGACGATTTAGAGCCGGGCTACCCTGCCACTATTGAGAGCGCTGTGCGCTCCGCAACGCGATGCGCTCAGACTTTAAAACTGCAAGGCATCGTCTAGCCTGGATACGGCAATCACCTCAAGGCCGTCGATTTTCTTTTTCGGCGCGTTGGCCGCAGGAATGATCGCTTTTGAAAAACCGAGCTTGGCTGCTTCCTTGAGCCGCTCCTGGCCTCGGGGTGCAGGCCGAATTTCTCCTGCTAGCCCCACCTCGCCAAAAGTGACCAGGCCCTTGGGTAGCGGCTTGCTTCGCAGGGAAGAAACAATGGCCAGGAGCACAGCCAGATCAGCGGCGGGCTCGGCGATGCGCACGCCTCCCACGGCATTGACAAACACATCTTGATCAAAGCAGGCAATACCTGCGTGTCGGTGTAAAACAGCAAGCAACATGGCCAATCGCTGCTGCTCCAGTCCAACGCTTAAACGCCTGGGGTTTGGCACATGGGCCGTATCGACCAAGGCCTGAATCTCGACCAGCAAAGGCCGCGTACCCTCTTGCGTGACCAGCACACAGGAGCCTGCAACGGTCGACTGGCCCTGCATGCCAAGATGTCCAGGCGAAAGAAACAAAGCCGACGGGTTGCTCACGGCCTTTAATCCTTGCTCGGTCATTGCAAACACACCTATTTCATTGACTGTGCCGAATCGATTTTTTATTGCACGAATCACGCGATAGGAAGCGTGTGATTCCCCCTCGAAATAAAGCACCGTATCCACGATATGTTCGAGCACGCGCGGCCCAGCCAGGGTTCCCTCCTTGGTGACATGGCCCACGAGAATCACAGTGCAGCCGCTTTCCTTGGCCCAGCGTGTCAGTCGCGAAGAGCACTCTCGCACCTGTGAGACCGATCCCGCTGCGGCGGTAAGCGCCTCACTAAACAGGGTTTGAATGGAATCGATCACCACCAACTGCGGCCTTTGTGCCATGAGCTGGCCCAAAATCGTTTCGAGTTGTATTTCCGCAAGGACCTTTAAAGCGCTTGTGTCAAGGCTCAGTCTGCGGGCACGCAGCGCCACTTGCTCGACCGACTCCTCACCGCTCACATAGAGCACTGAGGCCGCCTTGCTGAGATGGGCCAAGGCCTGGAGCAACAAGGTCGACTTTCCAATGCCCGGATCGCCGCCAATAAGCACCACGCCACCCGGCACAAAACCGCCACCAAGCACACGATCAAACTCCTCACTCCCAGTAGGCGTGCGGGCAAGCTCTTTGGCCTGAACTTCAGAGAGCATCACTGCGCGGGAACTCGGCGCGACCGACACAGGGGCTTGGCCACGACGCGACACTGCAGCACCTGCCACCTCTTCAAGCGTATTCCAAGACCCGCAGCCATCGCACTGGCCTTGCCACTTGGGCGCCGCTGTGCCGCATTCGCGGCAGACAAACTGTGATTTCTCTTTAGCCATGTTCGATTACGCGCGCAACACGCGCTGTCACCTTTGTCATGAGTTCATAGCCAATGGTGCCGCACCGATTCGCTAGGTCGTCGATGGCCACATGATCTCCCCAGAGCTCTGCCTCGCTTGCCATTCGCACTGCGGGGTGATCCGTGACATCAACCGTGATCATATCCATCGATACCCGGCCTGCAAGCGGAACGAACTTGCCTTCAATCCAAACGGGTGAGCCATCCGGAGCAATTCGAGGGTAGCCATCGGCATATCCGCAGGCAATCACCGCAATGATTGAATCACGCTTGGCTGCGAACCGCGAGCCATAGCCAACCTCTGCGCCCGCTTGAATCTTCTGAAGGGCAATCACTTGCGCACGAAGCGACTGCACCGGCTGCAGCCCAAGGGCCTGCGCGCTGCGGCCAGGCGTATCGTGAGCAAAAGGCGTTGCACCGTAGAGCGCAATTCCGGGTCGCACCCAATCTTCATGTGACTGCTGCACGACGAGA
Source organism: uncultured Burkholderiaceae bacterium (assembly GCA_964582195.1). Classification (GTDB taxonomy): domain Bacteria; phylum Pseudomonadota; class Gammaproteobacteria; order Burkholderiales; family Burkholderiaceae_A; genus Lacustribacter. The sequence goes on from CAZOQN010000002.1 coordinate 693,861, forward strand.
CTCGCTGCGGAATTTGCAAGCGATAAAGCGCCCACCGCATTTGCACACAGCAATCGAAGGGCGCTGACACGATCAAAAAAACGAGCCTGCTGCACTTGCCAGCCGCCTTCGCAATCGGCGTTTGCAAAATGAGTCATGAAGCCACAAGGCTGGCCGGTCTTTGCACTAATGGCATTGACGAGCCCGGCAATCACTTCATTACGATACGCCTCGCCAAACCCGAGGCGGTTCATGCCGGTATTGAGCTTTATCCAGACATGTTGAGGAAAGCTTTGCGCGGCAAGAAACATTTCCGCCTGTTCCTCATTGGTAATGACTGTAGAAAGCCCAAGCGCTTGCATCTCACGCAGGTCATTTACGCCAAAGGCTCCTTCAATCATCAAGATTGGCTTTCCCCAGCCCGCCGCGCGTGCGCGTGCCGCTTCTTCGAGATCAAGCACCGCCAAGCCATCGGCCTGCGCAAAACCTGCCACCGCCTGCTCAATACCCTGCCCATAGGCATTTGCCTTGGCCACAGCCCAGATTTGGCTTGCGCCAACACACGCTCGAATCACATCGAGGTTATGCCGCATGGCCTGGGTGCGAATATGCAATCGAATGGGCCTGGGCATCAGGTCGCCTCGCGTTTGAATTCAAGAAGCGATGCAAAAAGCCTGCGCTTTTGCTTGCCACTGTTGACGCACTCGGAAACAGAAGGCAGGCATCGCAGTTTGCATGAGCCTTCCAAATCCGGCTGAAAGCGGAGCAGGCCTTTTTTAAGGCTCTCGCCAAACACAAGCAGTGTGCCAGGCTGATCCTGCATGACCCGCTCAACCACTGCCTCGATTTGTTCACCCTTGAGCAGCTGAGCGTCTGACCATAACTGCTGCGGCAGGCCTTGCGGATGCAAGGCCTTTCCCACATTCGCCCAAAACCGTTTCTCAATCTCGCTTGCCACAACCGCTACCATGAGCACCTTGCACTCCGCCCCCCAGGCGGCCGCGCTTGCGGGCCGCAAATGCGCTCGAAGCTGCCACTGTGGAAGCAACTCCAAAACAGCTATCGCCTCGCGCGACAAAGGGGTGTTCACGCTAAGGCCTCATTGAAGCTTCGACGCATCACGACGGCATCTTCACGTTGATGGGGCCCCGCAGGGTAATAGTCTTTACGCAGACCAATTTGCTCAAAGCCAAATTTTCGATACATGGAGATCGCCCTCGGGTTGCTCGGCCGAACCTCAAGCATCAAGTGGGATTGATGCTGCGCTCTTGCCTGCTCCATGAAATGTCGCATCATCCACGAGCCAAGGCCATGGCCCTGCCGTGCAGGCGAAAGCGTAATGTTCAGGAGGTGCGCCTCATCGATCACCTTCATCCAAACCATGTAGCCAATCATCGTTCCATGCTCTTTCAAAATCCAGGTCTCGTAACCTGCATTGATGGAATCCCTGAAATTGCCGGAAGTCCACGGGAAGGGATAGGCCTGATTTTCAATGTTCATGACCGCCTCAATGTCGTCATGATGCATGGGGTGCCATGAAAGATCGGGGAAAGCCTGGCGCTCTGCAATCGTTTGTGCAACTTTCTCGCGCACATACAAGGGTGCAAGGGCCGCCGGTGAAATCCACGACAAACCCAGTTGCATTCGCGCATCGTTGGCCATGCGCGCCATCCAGGCCGCCAATGGAAGCGGCTCAAGCCCTAAAGCCTTCGCATCAGGATCATCGAGCCGAATCGGCGGACCTTCGCCGATTGAGCCGTCATTGCGAGCCGCCGAAGGTGGCGGGGCAGTCCACGCCCCTTGTGCCACCACCTGTGGCGGCTGCATCCAACACAATGTTATCTTGTTCGCTTGGGCTTCTACCGAAATCGCCGCCGCAAATCGCTCGCCTAATCGTGCATCAAACGAGATGTGAATACACTTTTTTTCACCTGCTCCAAACTCAAGCCACCAGGCATAGGCCCAGGCCTCAAAACTACTGATTGGAAGCACTTTTTTCTGCGCCCCCAGTGCAAGGCCTTGCGCCAGGCTGCAGGCAATTCGCAGGCCTGTAAAAGATCCCGGGCCAATGCCCGCGACAATGCCCTTCAGATCAGTCCATTGCAGGCCCGCGTTTTCAAGCAGCCGCTTGGCCATGGGCAAGAGCTGGCTTGAGTGCGACTGGCCGCTTTGGGCCGACTCGTAATTCAGTGCGCCTTTTGAATCAATGAGGGCTGCCGATGCCATGGCACCGCCCGACTCCAAGGCAAGAATAGGCGAGACTGCTATCACCGTTTTTTAGCCAGCATCGCAACGGCTTGCGCCGCAATTCCCTCACCGCGGCCCACAAAGCCAAGCTGTTCGGTCGTCTTGCCCTTGATATTGACTTGAGAGGCATCAATGCCACAGCAGCTTGCAATCACGCCGGCCATCGCCGCTGCATGCGGCATGATTTTTGGCGCTTGGGCAATCACCGTGCAATCAATGTTGCACACGACCCAGCCCGCCTCGCTGACCCGCTGGGCAGAAACCTCCAAAAGCTTTGCGCTGTTGGCTCCCTTAAACGCCGGATCGGTATCAGGAAAATGTCGGCCAATATCGCCTAAACCTGCCGCACCCAAAATGGCATCGGTGATGGCATGCAAAAGCACATCCGCATCGGAATGGCCTGCAAGGCCTTTGTGATACGGGATATTCACCCCGCCTATGATCAAGGGCCGGCCCTCGACCAAGGCATGGACATCGAAGCCCTGGCCAATTGAAAACGGAACATCGTTTTGCGCCATGAGCGCCTCCATCAACACAAAATCATCGGGCTCGGTGAGCTTGAAATTTTGACGGCTTCCGAGCACTAATTGCACACGCCCGCCCGCTGCCTCAATGGCACTGGCTTCATCTGTAGCCTCAGCCGTTTTTTTATAAGCCTCAATCAGCCTTGCAAGCGAAAACAGCTGCGGGGTCTGGGCGGCCCACAAGGCCTTTCGGTCCAATGTTTCAACACAGACGCCACCATGCGCCTTTTTAATCGTATCTGTTAGGGGTAAGGCGAGAATGGCGCCGCTGCCCAGATTGCTTTGCTGCACCGACTGCCAAAGCCGGGAGAGGCTCTCCGGATCAACACCAGGCCTTGCAGCGTCATGGACCATGACCCAAGATTGCGTTTCAGGCAATGCCTGCTGCAGCAATTCGCAGCCTGCCAACACCGAATCTCTTCGGCTGGCTCCGCCAATTTTCACAGCGATCACTTTGTCTAACCCCGCGAGCTCGCGCTCAAGGCCCTGTTCGATCCAATGCGTATCGTTGGGGTCCAGCACAAGCAATACCGCATCGATCGGCTCAAATGCAGCAAGAGCCCGTGCGCTTCGTGCCAGTACGGTGAGGCCTGCAAGCCGGTGGTATTGCTTGGGAATTGACAAGCCACTGCGCTCGCCCCTCCCAGCGGCCGGGATCACTGCGACAAGACGGCCGCGGTCAGCGCAAAGCGTGCGAATTCGGTCGCAGGCAGGCTGGGGGGCAAGAAGCAACGGGCGCGTTATGGTCATAAAACCTACAATTTACCGTTTTCACACTTTTGATTCATGGCCGACCTGTTTTCACTTCACGACCGTATCGCCCCAAAGCCCGGCCAGACCCTATCGTTGCCCAGACCTGCGGGCAGCGCCGATGCCTGGCTAATCGGCCAGTGGGCGCTGGCCCTGCGACAAAGCGATGTCGGGGGCGCCAAGCCTGGCGCCAGGCTTGCGGTGATCTGCCACTCCGCCCAAGACGCGCAAAGGCTAAGCGAAGAGATCGGCGCGTTTTGTCCCGAAGTCAAACTGCGGCTGCTGCCCGACTGGGAGACTTTGCCCTATGAGGCTTTTTCACCCCATCAGGATTTGGTCTCTGAAAGGCTGCTCGCACTCTATGAGGCGTCAACCGGAGACCTCGATGTCTTGTTGCTCTCGGCAACCACCGCACTTCAAAGGCTAAGCCCGCCCTCCTTTCTTGCTGCCCACACCTTCTTTTTCAAAAAAGGCCAGACCATTTCGGCCGATGCCTTGAGGCATCAGCTGCAAGTTGCGGGTTACAGCCCCGTTACCCAGGTCGTCTCGCCCGGCGAATACGCCTTGCGCGGCGGATTGATTGATCTTTACCCCACTGGAAGCGCCCTGCCTTATCGCATTGAGCTTATTGATGATGAGGTCGATACCCTTCGAGTCTTTGATCCCGATAGCCAGCGCACCATTCACCCAGTCAAGGAAATTCGCATGTTGCCGGGCCGTGAATTTCCAAGCAGCGAGGAATCAGCACAGGCCTTTCGTGCCCGCTGGCGTGAAGTATTTGAAGGCGACCCTTCGCGCTGCGCCTTGTATCGCGATGCGGGCAAGGGACTGTTTGGCGCAGGCATTGAGTATTACCTTCCTTTGCTATTCGAGCACACCGCAACAGTTTTCGATTACCTCGCCCCAAACGCAGCTGTTGCGACACATGGTCATATTGAGCATGCATTCGAGGAATTTCATCGCGACCTTGAATCCCGCTACCGGTTCTTGAAGGCCGATATTGAGCGGCCTGTGCTTGCCCCCAGTGCGCTTTACTTAAGCAGCCAGGATTTTTTTCTCATGGCCAAGCCCTTGGCAAGGCTTGCGCTTACAAAAGATTCCCAGGAAAGCCCGATCAAGCCCATGCCAGATATTTCGGTGGATCGGCGTTTGAAAGACCCACTGTCAAAGCTTCGCACTGTGCTTGAACAAAACTCAGATTCAGCCTGCCCTTTGATAGTGATGACTGCCGAAAGCGCAGGCCGCAGGGAAACCCTCTCGCAATACCTAAATGAACATGGCATTGCGCATCGCACTGTCGATTCGCTGCATGAGGTCATTGATCAACACGCTTCAGCCCCCAATTCAGCCCCCAACACGGAAGGCAAGAATCAAGGCAGCCTGCTGCTCACCGTTGCGCCGCTTTACTCTGGCTTTCTTGCACCATGGGCTGGCCTTGCACTTGCAACTGAGGGCGAGCTGTTTGCCCAGATCGCCCGCCGGCAGCGACATGGCAAAAAAGAAGCCCCGACCAATATCGACTCGATCATTCGAGATCTCTCCGAATTAAAAATTGGCGACCCGGTGGTACACGTTCAGCATGGCATTGGCCGATATCTTGGCCTGGTGCACTTGGATTTTGGCGAGGGCGACACAGAGTTTTTGCAGCTCGAATACGCCGATAACGCCAAGCTCTACATTCCAGTGGCCCAGCTGCATGTGATTGGCCGCTACAGCGGGGCTAACCCCGAAAACGCTCCGCTTCACACCTTAGGCTCAAGCCAGTGGGAAAAGGCAAAGCGCAAAGCCGCCGCACAGGCGCGCGACACTGCCGCAGAACTTTTAAACATCTATGCGCGCCGAGCTGCAAGGCAGGGCCATGCCTTCAAATTTGATGCCAACGACTACGAGCGCTTTGCCGATGGCTTTGAGTTTGAGGAGACACCGGATCAATTAGCGGCCATTCATAACGTAATGCAAGACATGGTCTCGGGCAGGCCCATGGACCGATTGGTCTGCGGCGATGTCGGCTTTGGAAAAACGGAAGTAGCGCTTCGGGCAGCCTTCATGGCGGTCATGGATGGCAAGCAGGTAGCCGTGCTTACCCCCACGACACTTTTGGCAGAACAGCATTTCCAGACCTTTAAAGACCGGTTTGCCGATTGGCCTGTAGGCATTGCAGAGCTCTCTCGGTTTCGCACAGCAAAAGAAACCGCCATCGCCATTGAGGGCTTGGCCCGAGGCAAAGTCGATATCGCCATTGGCACCCACAAGCTCTTGTCAGGCACGGTGAAGTTCGATCGTCTAGGCCTGGTGATTATCGATGAAGAGCATCGATTTGGCGTGCGACAAAAAGAAGCGCTCAAGGCGCTTCGATCCGAGGTGGATGTGCTGACACTAACGGCCACCCCGATTCCCCGAACGCTTGCCATGAGCATGGAGGGCATTCGTGATTTTTCTGTCATTGCCACTGCCCCGCAGAAACGACTCGCCATTAAAACCTTTGTTCGCACTGAAAGCGAGAGCGTTGTGCGCGAGGCCCTGCTGCGTGAACTCAAGCGTGGCGGCCAGTGTTATGTCTTGCACAACCAGGTGGAAACCATCAACAACCGAAAAGACGCGCTGCAAAAGCTGGTGCCAGAGGCGCGAATCGAAATTGCCCATGGGCAGATGCATGAACGCGATCTCGAGCGTGTCATGCGCGAGTTTCACCAACAGCGCATCAATGTTTTGCTGTGTACGACCATTATCGAAACCGGCATTGATGTGCCAACGGCTAATACCATTGTGATTTACCGCGCCGACCGATTTGGCCTGGCCCAACTGCACCAGCTGCGGGGCCGTGTGGGTCGCTCGCATCACCAGGCGTATGCGTATTTGCTGACGCCAGGCGAAGGCGCCATGACCAAGGATGCTGGCAAGCGGCTCGAGGCGATTGCGGCCATGGAGGAGCTGGGCAGCGGATTTTTCCTGGCCATGCATGACCTTGAAATTCGCGGAGCCGGAGAGGTGCTCGGTGAGAACCAGTCCGGCAATATCACTGAGGTGGGTTTTCAAATGTATTCCGATATGCTTGGCGCTGCCGTGAATGCGCTTAAAGCCGGCCGCGAGCCCGATTTAGAGGCGCCCTTATCAGCCGTGGTGGAAATTAACCTGCATACGCCCGCATTGCTGCCCAATGAGTACTGCGGCGATATTCATGAACGACTGACGCTTTATAAAAGGCTTGCCAATGCAAGTTCCTTTGATGAACTGGAAGTGCTTCAAGAAGAGCTCATCGACCGGTTCGGCAAAGCGCCGCCTCAGACCCTGGCCCTGCTGGAGACCCATCGGCTGCGGATCTTCTCCAAGCCTATCGGCGTACAGAAAATTGACGCCACGCCAGAAGTAATCACCATTGCTTTTGGAAAAGACGCCCAGGTTGATCCGGCAAGAGTGATTCGGCTCGTGCAGTCGGATAAACGCTACCGATTGGTGGGCAATGAGAAATTGAAAATTGAGGCAGTGGTGCAAGATGTTGCGGCACGCTCGCGGTTGATCCGGGAAACGCTTGCGGGGATTGCCATGTCGCCGCTTCGCGGCTCCTCGCAATGACGACTGCTGTTCCAGCATAATCACGACATGAACTTTTTAGTCCTCTCCCCCCCGCTGTCTGGCGCAGACCGTCGCGGCACCCTGCCCGCCAAAACACTCAAGGGCTATCAGGAGCTGCTGCCAGACGCCCAGTGGCGGCCAAGGCCATCGGGTGCCGTGGTTGCAAAGCTTGCCCCTGGCAGCACGACATCTAAAAAAGCGCTGCAACTTGAGCTTCAGGCCATGGCCACACAACATCACATCGATTGGGCGCTTTTAAATGCGCCCTACCGTTGGAGGGATTATTCAGTGCTGGCCATGGATATGGACTCCACGGTAATCACCATTGAATGCATTGATGAGATCGCGGATTTCTGCGGAAAAAAGCCTGAGGTAGCGGCGATTACCGAAGCAGCGATGCGCGGCGAGATCAAAGACTACGCCGAGAGCCTTCGCCGTCGCGTGGCCTTGCTCGCCGGGCTCGATGCCGGCGTGTTGCAAGAAGTGATTCGATATCGTTTGAAATTTACGCCCGGCGTGAAGGCCCTTGTTGACGCTGCCAAGGCGCATGGCCTGCACACGCTTTTGGTTTCCGGCGGCTTTGTGCAGTTCACCGATTTTGTGTCCCAAAAAATCGGCTTTGCGCAGACGCGCTCAAACACGCTCGAGATCATTGATGGAAAGCTAACCGGCAAGGTGTTGGGAAGAATTGTTGATGCGACCGTGAAAGCACAGACCGTGGCTGCCGCCTGCAAAAAACTTGGTGTCTCCACCAAACGTGCAATCACTGTTGGCGATGGCGCCAATGATTTAAAAATGATGAAGGCCAGCGGCCTGTCCATTGCCCACCGTGCAAAACCTGCGGTGGCAGCCCAGGCCCATCAGGCGATTCGTGAAGGCGGCCTTGATAATGTGCTGGATTGGTTTGATTAAAACACCAGCACGCGCGTATCTTCTCGCTGCAGCTGGCCCATCACAGCGGTAGCGCCCGTTTGGCCGGCAATTTCAGGAATGATCGCCTCATCACGGCGATGCTCGGCAAGCGCCATGCCACACATATAAATCTTCACGCCCATCTCATGGGCTCTGCGAATATGCGACAAAATTGAATGCTCGCGCTTGGCATCCGAATACGCCTGGCTTGCCACGCCCTCAAAAGCCCACTTCACTGCGCTTGAAGTGAGATGAATCTCCACTTCCATATCCAGGGCCCGCGCACAGACCGCGTAGATCAAGGGTGCTGCAGCCTTATCCGGCGCTGAAGGGTCGGCCTGCCACATCACAATCACCACGCGGGATACCGCCATCACCCGCCCTTAAACGCCACGCAAAGGATCGTAGATCAGATCGCTGGGGTCATTGCTTGGCAACAGGTGGTCAAACCAATTCTTTCCTGGCCCCCGAAGCCATTCCACATACTGCGGCTTTTTTAAAAAAAACCTTGAGGGGTCGAACTCGCCCGTAGGTCGCAACACAAACAGCCAGCCAGCGCCATATGGAGAGTCTTTAATAAGATTAATGTCTTGCACCACCGAGCCATTGGAGGACTGAATTGCACAGGAAAATGGCGCGGCAATGCCAAATGCTGTCTTCCAGGTCTCCATGACGCCGAGCGATTCGCCCTTATCGAGCACGCTGCCATCGGGCTTGGGATAAAACACCATGAACTTGCCAAATAAAGTAACAAACGCGTTGGCGCCAAGAACCCAGACATTGGTCTGGGGTTTCAGCCATGTGTCGTTGTTCGGGCAATACCAGTAATCTTCTGGCAACCCCTCAATGAACTCATCCATCGTCATAGGCCACCTGCTGTTAAATTGGCGGAAGGGTATGGGAGTCGAACCCACCAGGGATTGCTGGCAACCCCTACCAGATTTGAAGTCTGACCGGACCACCGGGCCGCGACACCCTTCCAATGAACGGTTAAATCAAGCGCCTTTCCTCCAAGGGTTAGGCCTTCGAATAAGGTGGTCGTCGCGCAGCCTGCGCGTATAGCCCACCCGATCGAAGAACTCGAGAATCTGTATCGCAACTTTTCGGCCGCTCCCTATCGCATCTCTAAATGCCGCAGCGCGCACAACACCATCGGAGTCGGCAATCTCTGCTGCCTTATCAGCCATTTCGGCGACACGCTCCGTAACGAAAAAATGGTCCAAGGCAACCAATGTCACCTCACCAACCCGCGCTACGCGTTTTAGATTCGCACGAATTTCGGTTTCTGGGATATTCGTTTGCTTGGCAATATCCCTAACCCGAGGCGGATTGAAAGGGTTTTCCATAAGCGAAGGCGCAATCGATCGCCAGAGGTTTTTCTCAGCTGGGCTCAATTCCGCCTTGTGGCTTGGCCGATGCAGGAAAACCCCTTGTCTTTGTAACAAACCCTCTTCAATCAAGCCCTCGAGAAGCTCGTGAAAGCCCTCCAGATCAAGCTGTGGGCAGGCTGCGCGGCGAAGCCGGTTGATCTCCATACCCGGCATTTCGGGCTCACGCGCATGGGTCTGATCGATTGCGACCAGCACAGACTCCCTAAATCCCGACCAAGCAAGTGGGTCAATCAATACGCCGCCTGCGGACGGCAGCCCACAGGCCAGACGCTGGGCATCGACCGGCAATAAGTTCCACGCATTGCACAGGCGACTCATTGCAAGCGGGCCAAGCGCAAGCAAGGCTCTCAGGCGCTCTTGGTCAGGCAATGAAAAAGCATGCAAAGCCGCCAGACGCGCAGCAGTGCGACGGCCTCTTGCGGGCGGAAAAATATCGAGGACTAATCCGCCGCCAAGCGTTAACTGTGCCTGGCTGTCTCTCACCAGGAAGTGATCGCCCTGGCAGGCTGCAATGCATCTTGAGCAGACCACCGAAACCAGGCTGCTCTCGCCCGGCTTGAGTTTGTCCGACTCCAGTGGATAAAGCTTTGCCAGAAGGTCATCTGTTCCATGATGCAAATGCACTTCAAGGCCCTGCGAAATCACGCGGTCGTGTTGTGCAGACAGTGACAGCCAGGCATCAAAACGAACGGTGTCATTGTGAAGATCAACACTATTTACCCAACCCCCCCTTGGCACATCCTCAAGCGATAGCCCGACAAGGTTGATCGCAAGTCTTTGCCCCGCGACCCCCTCATCTGCAGATTGATCTTGGGCGTGAATGGAACGTACCCGAGCCCTCTTTTCTGAAGGCAGCACCATTACCTCGTCGCCAACGCGCACAGCCCCTGCATGGGCTGTGCCTGTCACGATCGTGCCAATGCCCGAAAGACTGAATGACCGATCGATCGCAAGTCTGAAATGGCCGCCAGCCGTGCGATGCTGCAACGCCTGGGCCGACTCAAACAAATGGACTCTCAGCCCATCAATGCCTTCGCCTGTTTTCGAAGACACCATGAAGACCGGCCAATGTGCCGCTGGGCTCGATGCAACCGCCTTGGAAATTTCTGCAAGCAGGCTTTCTGAAAAAGCGGGGTCGATGGTGTCCATTTTGGTGACCACAATGGCCCCGGCGCTAACGCCCAGCAGCCGAAGAATCTCCAGATGCTCCCGCGTTTGCGGCATTGGGCCGTCATCGGCTGCAATCACCAGCAATGCGTAGTCAATTCCGGTTGCGCCACTGACCATGGCATGCACGAATTTCTCGTGGCCGGGCACATCGACAAAGCCAAGAACTGAATCGCCCGCAGGTGCAGCCAGATAGGCATAGCCCAGCTCAATTGAAATGCCCCGCCGCTTCTCTTCAGGCAAACGATCCGTATCTTTGCCTGTGAGACACGCGATCAGAGATGTCTTGCCATGGTCAATATGGCCCGCAGTGCCAACAATCATTGCACTTGGTCGAGCAGATACTGCTCATCTTGCGGCAACAGGCAGCGGGCATCGAATATCAAGGCGTCGTCTTTAATGCGCCCGATCACCGGCACCGATAGCGCACGAAATCTCCCTAAGGTTTTCTCAAGTAGCTTTCCTGACCGCTTTTCGCCAGGTGCAAGCAACAGCCGAACGGCAGCAGAGGGAAGGCGCTCCTCAGGCAACGCTCCACTGCCGATTTGGCTTGCACACTCGATAATGTCAGCCTGAAATTCCTTGCCTGCAATCGTTGCCAAAGCAGGGGCAATTCGCTCGCAGGCTTTCCAAATCTCCGCGCGCGGCCGTGAAAGCATCCAGAGCACCGGCAAGCGCTCGTCAAGCGCATGCTCGGAGTCATAGATTCTGAGTGTCGCTTCCAGGGCCGAGAGCACTATTTTTGAGACGCGCAAAGCACGCTTTAAAGGATGCTTCTTGATACGAGCAATCGCTTCTTTGCTGCCCACAATAATGCCGGCCTGCGGGCCACCCAAAAGCTTGTCGCCTGAAAACATCACTACATCGGCGCCCTTTGAAAGCGCATCCGATGGCAATGGCTCGCGTGGCAAGCCCCAGCGGCTCATATCGAGCAGTGCGCCGGACCCCAAGTCCACCATGTAAAGCAAGCCCTTTTCATGGGCAAGTTCGGCAAGCTCCTGATCGCCAACTTCGGCGGTAAAGCCTGTCACAGCGTAATTGGATCGATGGGCCTTCACAATCAATGCCGACTTTTCAGTGATGGCATCGCGAAAATCACGCAAATGCGTGCGGTTAGTCGTGCCCACTTCCACCAAACGACAGTTGGCCGCCCGCATGATGTCGGGCATGCGGAATGCCCCGCCTATTTCAATTTGCTCGCCGCGAGAAATCAGCACCTCTTTGCGAGCGCCAAGAGCGACCAACGAAAGCAGCACGGCGGCTGCGCAATTGTTCACAATGGTGGCGGCCTGCGCGCCCGTCAAACGACAGATGAGCTCTTCAACCACAGTGTCGCGATCGCCCCGCTGGCCCGATGCGATATCAAACTCCAAGGCGTTGTAGCAGCGCATCGACTGCGCAACCGCTTCAATGGCCTCATTGGAAAGCAGCGCACGGCCAAGATTTGTATGAATCACTGTGCCGGTAAGGTTGATCACGCGCCGCATTCGCGAAGCGGCATCCTCACGCGCGCTCGCAATGACCTGCGCAATGAGGGCCTGCTCGGATTCTGGAAGGCTTGAGCGCTCGCGATAGTTCGCCAAGACCTTCACCACAGCCCGCTTGACTAAAGCGCGGCCTATTTCATGGGCAAGCCCGGATAGATCGGGCTCAGTCATGAGCCGATCTACCGAGGGAAGATGTCGCTGTTTACTGCTTTCCTGGGATTCACCCGGACCGGGCAGAATCGTGTGGGCCATGACTACTCGTGCCCCGGATAGAAGAGGAAATTTGGCCCGGTGCGCGCATAGCCCTTCTCATGCACGAGCATATCCAAGGGCAGCGTGTTGAGGTCATCGGCGATGACATCGACCATGGGCTCTTTTTCCTGTACAAAAATTTTGAGATAGGTTTTGCATTCGTCGCAGGTCTCGGCGCGCACTGCCACATCCGATGCAGAGCGGCCCTCTTCGTCGATGATCAGGTAGCCAACGCTTTTTTCAGACTCGCAAGAAGAACATTTCACGCGCCCCATGTTCCACTCGGTCATGCACAGCGCGCATGCGAGATAACGATAATTCTGGCGATCGGGGTCAAGGCGAATGACACTGCCCGTTGGGCGCATGCCACAGCAGGGGCAAACCGTAGGAATGTCACAGGCGCCAACGTCGGCGGCCTCTAGCGAAGCAGCCATACGGGAGAAAAATACCTGCAGGGCCGCACCGACAAAGGGATACCAGGCGCCGTCTTCGGGCAAAGGATCGCCCGCAATCAAGCGATCAGCGCAAGAGTCAACCGATGCGGGGTCCGACTCAATTGCCTTTGCAAGCGAGGCGAGGCTTGCCTTGATCTCCTGCGTCAGCACAGCCTCTTGCTGGCCTATGCCTGCGATGATGTCGCGCAGGTCTTGCAGCCATACATCACCCCTGGGAAACACATGGGCCGATAGCGGCGGCATGCCGTAATTGCGGCTGTTCTCAATGGACTTTGCCTCAATCGCAACGGGGGGGCGGGCCGCAAAAGCCTTGCCCTGGGCGCGACAGAGATGGCCCATCAGCCGCATATAGCCGCCCAGCATTTCAGAGTTTCCAAGCGCATCGAATCGCGCGGCACGGTCAACAAAAATCGAACGCCTCGGCAACACGACTGGTGGCGCCTCGACCAGCTTGTCCATCGATCCATCCGTAATGATCGTGGTGGGCATTACAACTCCTTTGTCTAAAATAAAAACCGGCCCCGGGTTAGGGGGCCGGCCAGTCTCCTCACTTCTTCCTTAAGGACTACGCCTTTACCTACTGCTTCTCATTGGAGCGGTACCAAAGCGGGTGGTGATGCTTTGCCCACGCTTTGGAGACCGTGCCCTTGGTCATGGCGCCAATCGTTCCCTTTACCCAGATTGCAGCGTAGACGTGCACGATGATTGTGACAATCAGCACTACCCCGGATACGGCATGCAGCAGTGCCATGGCGCGCAGCATCTCGACCGAGAACAGGTGCGAGAAGAACTGACGCCACATCACCAGGCCGCTTACCAGCAAGGCCACCATAGAAATCACCATGGCCCAGAAGGCAAGCTTCTGTCCGGCGTTGTATTTGCCGATTTCGGGCATGTCATGGTCTTTATTGTTGAGCACATCGCCAATCCGGCTCATCCAGGCCCAGTCGTAAGACCGCATGATGTTGTCGCCCCACTTCTGAATTGCGAAGATGAAAAACGACAGGAACATCACGACACCCAGAATGGGATGCAGGAAGCGGGAAAGCTCCCCGCCGCCCAAGACCGCCGTAAGCGACCAGAAGGCAGGATGGAAAAATGCCAGGCCGGAGGCCGCCAGCAGCACAAACAAGATGGCGGTGAACCAGTGATTCCAGCGCTCATTCGGCTTATAGCGCTGAATCTCTGTTGAGTTTTGGCTCATGGCTTAGACCTCCTTCTCTTCTTCAACGACCTTGGGCCCTTTAATGAAGTAGTGGGCAATGCCAAACAACACAGCAGCACCCATACCCCATGACAGAACCGTCTTGGTCATGCCTTTCCAAACGCCCACGGTCTTGCTGATGGTCGGGTCGGCAGGCAGGTCGTTGTAGGCCTGTGGCTTATCGCCATGGCGCAGCACATACATCACATGCGTGCCGCCAACGCCTTGCGGGTTGTACAGCGCTGCATTCTGATAGCCACGCTCTTTCAGGTCTTTCACACGCTGATCAGCCCAGGCCACAAGATCTTTCTTCTTGCCAAAACGAATGGCCTGTGTTGGGCACGACTTGGCACATGCTGCACCCTCGCCCACTGCCACACGATCCGAACACAAGGAGCACTTGTAGGCCTTGTGATCTTCCTTGCTGATGCGGGGAATGTTGAAGGGGCAGCCGGCAACGCAGTAGCCGCAGCCAATGCAGTTGTCTTTAACGAAATCGACGATGCCGTTTTCGTATTTGACAATTGCGCCAGGCGCCGGGCAGGCCTTCAAGCAGCCTGGATCTTCGCAGTGCATACAGCCATCTTTGCGAATCAGCCAGTCAATGCCGCCATCGGCGCGCTCGACTTCGTTAAAGCGCATCACAGTCCACGACTTCGTGGTGAGATCAGATGGGTTGTCGTACACGCCCACGTTGCTGCCGATCTCATCGCGGTTGTCGTTCCACTGCATACAAGCCACTTGACAGGCCTTGCAGCCAATACACTTGGATTCATCGATCAGCTTGGCCACCGCGATATCCGGATTTGATGCCTTGGGCATCGCGGCGGTAGTGGCGGAGCGATCAACGATGTTCATGGTTTGAGTAGTCATCTCACCGCCTCCTTAAGCTTTCTCAATGTTGACAAGGAACGCCTTGTACTCAGGCGTATTCGAGTTGGCATCGGCCACATAGGGCGTGAGCTCGTTGGCCAAAAAGCCGTTCTTGGCAACGCCCACAAATCCAAAGTGAATCGGAATACCCACTGTCTCGACCGTCTGGCCTGCAACCTTGAGCGATGGCATGCGCTTGGTGACAACCGCGGTGGCCTTGATTTGGCCGTGGTTGCTCCAGACACGCACCATCTGTCCGTTGCGAATACCCTTGGTCTTCGCCAAGCCTTCGCTAATCTCAACGAAGGGGCTTGGCTGGGTAATCGCGTTGGACTCCACATTCTTGGTCCAGAAGTGGAAGTGCTCCGTCAAACGATAGGTGGTTGCCGCATACGGGAACTTGTCCGGCTTGCCAAAGGTGCCCTCGACACTCTTGAAGATTCGCGCAGCAGGATTACTGAACGCCTTCGGATTGTCATTCATCGGGTTTTTGGTCAGTGGCGACTCAAACGGTTCGTAGTGCTCTGGGAACGGGCCTTCTGCCATCGGCGCATACAAATTGCCAACGCCGGTTGCGGTCATGATGAAGGGGTTCGCATCGCGATTGGTCGGGGCAATATCCGGAATATCCGGGCCCGCCCACTTGGTGCCATCCCACTCAATGCTTGGCCGCTTCGGATCCCAGGCTTTGCCGGTCGTTGGATCAACACCTGCGCGGTTGTAAAGCACACGACGGTTCGCCGGCCATGCAAAGCCCCAG
The DNA here is from genome assembly GCA_964582195.1 of uncultured Burkholderiaceae bacterium. Classification (GTDB taxonomy): domain Bacteria; phylum Pseudomonadota; class Gammaproteobacteria; order Burkholderiales; family Burkholderiaceae_A; genus Lacustribacter. The sequence goes on from CAZOQN010000002.1 coordinate 709,435, forward strand.
TTCAGATAGTTGCCCATATTGCCAGCGTCGTCCTTGCCGCGACGTGCCGTGAGGTTGCCCTTTTCGGAGAAGCAGCCGCTGTAGATCCAGTTGCCGCAAGCGGTGGTGCCGTCATCTTTCAGCACACCAAAACCAGGCACCTGGCCACCTGCAGGAACCATTACCTGCTTGGTCGCCGGATCCAGCATTTCAACCGAGGTGCGGCCCGAGATCTCGCGAAGCACTTCCTCGGGATTCGGGTTCTTCGGATTGGAATACTTCCAGGTGAGCTTCATGAGGGGCTCGGGATTCTTTCCACCCTCTTTGGCATACATAGCACGCAGACGCGTGTAGAGCTCGCCAAAGATATGACGGTCTGTCCGCGCTTCGCCCGGAGGCTCAGCTGCTGCCCAGTGCCACTGAATCACACGTCCCGAGTTCGTGAATGTGCCCTCGTCTTCTGCAAAGCAACACGACGGCAAACGAATCACCTCGGTCTTCACGCTCTTCGGATCAGCCCTGTGGTACTCGCCAAAGCCCTTCCAGAATTCAGCCGACTCGGTCTTGAGCGGGTCGATCACCACAAGGTAATCGAGCTTCCCAAGCGCCATGTCGAGCTTTTTCTTGTTAGGCATCGCAGCGATCGGGTTGAAGCCCTGACAGATCAGGCCCTTGACTTCGCCAGCTGCCATGCGCTCGAACGTCTGCATGATGTCGTGCGAAAGATCACGCTTGGGCAGATAGTCGTAGGCGAAGTTGTTTTCCTTCGTGGCTGAATCACCCCACCATGCCTTCATCAGGCTGACGTGAAACTTCGGGAAGTTCTTGGCGAAATTCACGGCACCCGGACGAAGCTCTTTCGGAATACGAGCCGTCACATACTTGTCAAATGTGTCATCCGCATCGGTCGGCGCAAGAAGGTAACCAGGCAGGTTCGCCGCAAAGGTACACATGTCGGTAATGCCCTGCACGTTGGCATGGCCACGCAATGCATTGACGCCACCACCCGCACGGCCGATATTGCCCAGGAGCAGCTGAATCATGGCCATGGTGCGAATGTTCTCCGAGCCCACCGTGTGCTGTGTCCAGCCCAGGGCGTACATGATGGTCATGACCTTGTCGGGTGTTGATGTCTCGCCCATCATCTGCGCGACCTTCAGGAATTTCTCCTTAGGCGTGCCACAGATCTCCTCGACCTTTTCCGGCGTGTAACGGCTGAAGTGGGACTTCATCAGCTGGAACACGCAACGAGGATCTTTCAGAGTCTCATCAACCTTCACGAAGCCATCAGCGCCCATCTCGTAGGCCCAGGCCTTGCGATCGTAAGAGCGCTTGCCTTCGTCATAGCCTGAGAACAGGCCGTTTTTGAAGTCGTAGTCTTTGCCGATGATGAATGAGGCATTGGTGTACTTGCTGACGTACTCCTGGTGGATCTTGTTGTTCTTCAGCAAATAGTTAATAACGCCACCTAAAAATGCAATGTCGGTGCCTACGCGAATTGGTGCGTAGTAATCGGCAATTGCAGCAGAACGCGTGAAACGCGGATCCACCACCACAAGCTTGGCCTTGCGGTGTTCCATCGCCTCGGTCACCCACTTAAAGCCACAGGGGTGTGCCTCGGCAGCGTTTCCGCCCATCACCAAAATCAAGTCAGCATTGCGAATGTCCACCCATCCGTTGGTCATCGCACCACGCCCAAACGTCGGAGCCAGACTGGCTACCGTCGGGGCATGTCAGATACGTGCTTGTGTATCTAACGCGACCATTCCCAGGCCGCGTGCCATCTTGATTGCTAAATATCCTGCCTCGTTGCTCACCGCACTGGAGACCAGCATTCCGGTGGTGGTCCAACGGTTCACGGTCACGCCATCCTTGTTCTTCTCAACAAAGTTCGCGTCGCGATCTTTCTTCATATGCTTGGCAACGCGATCCAGGGCTTCATCCCAGGAAATGCGCTTCCACTCCGAAGAGCCTGCCTCACGCACTTCAGGGTGAAGCAATCGATTGGGCGAATGCACCATGTCCAAAAGACCTGCACCCTTGGGGCACAGCGTTCCCTTATTGACAGGATTATCGGGGTCGCCCTCGATGTGAATAATCTTGCGCTTGCCCTGCTCTTCTTTCGAATACATCACCACACCACAGCTCACAGAGCAGTAGGGGCAAGTGCCACGGGTTTCAGTGGTGCGGGCGAGTTTAAAAGCCCGGACTTCCGCGCGAGCCAAGCCGGGTGATAATCCCAGCCCAACTGCAGAGGATGTCGCAACACCGGCCGAACAGATCTTAAAGAACTGTCGACGGTTCATCGGTGCGTTCATTTGTGTCCCTCCAGAACGAACGTTGATCAAAGTTTCTTGCTCCTCTCACAGAAGACTCTGCGAGGGAAGTGGCTCGATTCTGATCTCGATCAAGGAATGTTCAAGATGCGGCGCAACATGCGCTCATATGAATAAACAGGTATGTCCAGGATTTGCACACGACAAACCTTTTTACCGGAATTTGACTAACGCCAACAGTTTGCGCACCCTCTTGCATGACATGACCACTTCAAAACTCAAGCAAGATCAAAAATCGTGAGCGATCAGTTCCAGCCCAGCACTATTGAGCGCGCCTTGAAGTCCATTGCCAGCGGGCTTTCTGCGATCAACGAGACAGAAAACAAAAGAGTGGTGCAAGCCGGGGGACACCGCATCGCGACGGACCTCATAAGCCCGATTGACCTTCCTGAGACGGCTCTTTCTGCAATGGATGGGTTTTCTTTTCATTCACGCAGCCTAGACAAAACAAATGGCAAGTCCCTCATTCAGCTTGGAATTACCGGGAAATCCCTAGCAGGCCATGCGCTTGAGGGCAAAAGCAATCCTGAGGGTGCGGTTCGAATTTTCACTGGAGCCGCTGTGCCCGATTCGCACGACACAGTCATTGCGCAAGAGCTGGTGCGCCTCACGCCCGATGACGCCTCCATTGAGTTTGAGTTGCAATCCATCAAGCCGAGGGCCAATGTTCGACAGCCCGGAGAGGATCTTAGAAAAGGTTTTGTCATTGTTGAAAAGGGTGCCTTAGTCGGTGCGCGAGAAATTGCGCTGCTCTGCTCTATTGGCATTGACTCGATCACTGTTTTTCGCCAGGCCCGTGTAGCAGTTCTGTCCTCAGGTGATGAGCTTTGCGAGATCGGTGCGCAGCGAGACAAAGGCAAGATATTCGATGCCAATCGGCCAATGCTGCTTGAGCTCATTCGAAACAGCTCAGTGCAGACGATTGATTTGGGAATCATCAAAGATGATGCAGACGCCCTGCGTGCTGCGATTGTTCGCGCAGCTGATTGCGCCGATGTCGTGATCACCTCAGGCGGTGTGAGTGTTGGCGAAGCGGATCATACAAAGACAGTGATGCGATCGCTCGGAGAGATTTATTTTTGGAAGCTCGCTATCAAGCCAGGCCGGCCGCTTGCAGCAGGTTGGGTTCGAAATTCTCAAGGCAGACAGATTCCCTTTTTTGGGCTGCCCGGAAATCCGGTCGCTGCTTTTGTCACCTTCAAAGCTATTGTGGAACCCTGTATTGCGCAAATTTCTGGCGGAAGCCAACAACCCACGCCGCCCATTCGTGCACGCCTTGCAAGCGATACGCGCAAATCGCCGGGAAGAACTGAATTTCTGCGATGTGCCCTAAAGCGTGATGAAAATGGTGAATGGCTTGCAGAGATCGCTGCTTCGCAAGGAGCCGCAAGCATCAAGTCTTTAGTCGATGCCGATGGCCTTGTCGTGCTGCCCTATGACTCAGGTCCATTACCAGCAGGCACGCCCGTCGATGTCATGGTGCTACGTTAACGCGACATCACACGGCGGGCAAAATACGATAGCGAATCCACAATCACCACCAGGCCAATCATGGCCATCAGAATTGAGCTGGTTTCTTGCATGTGAAAAAGTCCCATATGAAATGCCAGCATTTGGCCGAGCCCCCCGCCGCCAACAACACCTAAAACCGCGGCGGCCCGAATGTTGTTTTCCCAGCGGTACAAGGAATACGACATAACCTGCGGCAATACGGTCGGAAACGTTGCATAAAGAAACACTCTGCCTTCCGGCACGCCCTGCGCGCGCAGCGCTGCAGCGGCGCCCTGAGGGGCATTTTCAATCGCTTCTGCAAACAACCTGCCCAAAACACCGGTTGTGTGCAGGGCCAACGCCAAGGTTCCCGCAAAGGGCCCGAGACCCGCTGAGATCAACAACAACGCCGCCCACACCAATTCAGGAATAGAGCGCAGCCCGTTGAGCACAAGCCGGGTCGGCCATCGCCAGATGGCGCGATCATCCCTATGCGATTTGCTTGCGGGCAGCGCCAAAAGCAGCCCAAGAAACATCGCAATCAAAGTGCCGAGTGCCGACATCGCTAGAGTTTCAAGGCTTGCCATCAATAGCTTGGATAAAAATGCGGGCTCGATATTCGGTGAAGAGAGTTCGCCTAAAAACTTCGCCATTCGGGCAGCGCTATCCCAAGAAAACAATCGCGAAAGCTGAAGATCCAGACTCCAAAAGCTCAGCACGGTGAGCACGATCAAACCGAGGCTAACCCAGCAAACTGAGCAATCCCAACGAAACCAAGGGTTTGGCTGCTGCCGGTTCATTGAATGATCCTTCTAAGCCAAGCGCTCAACAGATCAGCCAGGCCTACCAGCAACATGAACACGATGAGCATGGTCGCCACCTCACCACCGTTAAACATTTTCATGGAGTTATCCATTTGCTGGCCCAGCCCGCCTGCCCCTACAAAGCCAAGCACTGCGGAAGATCGAATTGCACATTCCCAGCGATAGACGGTGTAGCTCGTGAGCTCCGTCGCGTTTTGTGGCATGAGCCCGTAGAAAAAAGCCTGTAGCCGGCCGCTACCATTGCGCAACAGTGTCTGTGTCGCGTGGGACTCACCGCTCTCCAGAATTTCGCTATACACCTTGCCCAGCATGCCCGCATAAGTCAGCGCAATCGCAAGCACGCCTGCGGCCGGGCCAAGGCCAACGACCCGAACAAACACAAGGGCCCAGATCAGCTCCGGGATGCTGCGGAGAAAAATCATCAGCCAACGGATCAACTGCCGCAAGGCAAATGGAAGCGCATGCATGCGGCCACTCAGCGAGGAGATTGAGAGCATGCTGGTGGCTGCAAGGGTCATGGGAATGGCCAACACAAGCGCCAAAAACATTCCGGCCGTTGCAATGGCCACAGTGCGCCAGGCCTCCTTGGCCACCATGATCAAAAATTCCGCTTCAAACTTAGGCGGGAAAAAATCACCCAGAAACTTTGCGCTAACCCGTAGGTTATCGGGATCAAAAAACACCCAGGGCTTGAACTCGGTGGCAACCAGCGCCGGGAAAAGCAAAACGACTGCGACGCTTGTCCAAAAAATTTTGCGAGACCAGGAAGGGTCTCGAAGGGATGGATCGACTGCAGCAACCAACATGGCTATCGGCAATGCACGATCTTTGCAGGCTCTGGCGATGACGGCAGGTCAATCACCGGCGCTGCCACTCCCGCAAGCTCGTGCTCAAAGTCGTGGTACAGCGCAGACAGCTGCTCCTTGCTCACCTCATTTGCAGGAAGATCAAAAACCAGCTTGCCTTCGCGTAAGCCCAAAACCCTGGGAAAACGGGAGGTCGCCACATCCACCTGATGCAAGGTCGTGACCAGGGTGACGCCGCGCTCCTTCGCCTGTTCAATCAGAGTGTCAATGGCCTGTCGTGCGCGCTTCGGATCAAGCGCCGACAAAGGCTCATCCACAAGCCACAATGATGCGGGAGACATTAAGGCGCGAGCCAGGCCAACGCGCTGACGCTCCCCTCCCGAAAGCCGATCTACCCGATCCCAGAGCTTGTCTGCAAGATCGAATGCGCGCAATGCTTCAAACGCTTTCTCAACACCTCGCGGGTAGATGAGCTGCGCGAGACTTTGCAGCAAGGACATCGCCGGCAGCCGGCCCGCAAGCAGCGCGGTGACAACACGCTGACGCGGCGGCAGGGGGGGCGTTTGTGGCGCATAAAACAAGCGGCCTCTTAGCTTTTGAAGCTCGCGCGTCGAAAGCCGCCAGGGATCGATTGAATCCAGCACGACCTTGCCTGCCTTTGGCTTTAGGGCACAGGCCATCAGGGCCAGCAAAGTGGTCTTGCCCGCGCCAGAGGGGCCGATCACTGCGACATGTTCGCCTGCGCCGATTTCGAGACTCATCTCTCGAATCGCGCTCGGCGCCCCGGGCTTTGCCGCGGGGTGCCGGCCCTCTGCTAACTCAAAACGGATCTTCAAGACGCTTACTTGATAATGCCTGCGCTTCGGCCAGCCCTCTCCAGGCCTGCGTAGTTCTCGACTCTCGTGGGAATGTATTTCGTAGCCCGATTCAAGGTGAGAATCTCTTTGCCTTCCGGCGTGTTCATATCCAAGGCAAACAAAGCTGCGGCAATTCGGTCACGCAATGCTTTTGGCATGTCTGCGTGAACCGACCAGTTGTAGTTGAAAAATGGCGGCGTTGTGAAAAATACATCCACCTGGTTGGTGTCGACTTTTTTCTCATCTACAAATTTTCGCCACACCGTAATATCCAGAGCGGCTGCATCCACCCGGCCGCTCACCACCGACGCAATCGTGGCGTCGTGAGCGCCGGAATACGCAATACGCTTGAAATCGCGCTCTGGGTCAATGCCTGCTTCGAGCAAATAGGTTCTGGGCATCAAGTGGCCCGAAGTGCTCGACTGTGAGCCAAAGCTCATTTGCTTGCCCTTCAAATCGGCGAGCTTCGTGATGCCAGAATTTTTCTGCGTAATAAACACCGAACGAAACTTAGTGTCCTCCTCACGCTGGGCAATTGGAATGACTTTGCCGCCAGAACGGATATTGGCCTGAACGAAGGTCACACCGCCAAACCAGACCAGATCAACTTGCTTGTTGACCAAGGCCTCAACAGCGGCAGGATAGTCGTTCACAGGCGTGTACTCCACCTTCATGCCAAGTGTCTTTTCGAGGTAACGCGCAAAGGGGCCGTATTTGCGAATCTGTTCGGTGGCCGCTTCTTCTGGAATTGCAGTCACCCGCAACACCTGCTGGGCGCTGGCAGCACCCATGATGCCCAGCGCCGCAACGCCAGCAACAACTTTCATCCAATGACGACGAATCATGTTTTTATCCTGTATTCGAGAAAATGGCCCGCCCGGGGCACGGAAGACAAGCGGCATTAGAGCCGCTAGAGTAATAACGCTAACACAAATCAACCACTCTAAATGTGCCCATTAACCCCGAATGGTGATGCTCGGAGACATGGCAGTGGATCATCCAGTCGCCATGGCTCTCCGCCACGAAGGCGATCTCCTGTTTTTTAAAAGGCCACACCAGGGTTGAGTCTTTAAACGGGCCCCAGCTACCATCGGGCATGCGCTCGCGCAACACCACCCCATGAAAGTGCATGGGATGAAACCAGGCGGTTCGATTATCGATCATGCAACGCACGGTGCAGCCCTTATCAAACACATACAAAGGGTCTGGAGAATGGCCATGAGAATCCAGATGCGAGCCATGGTCATTGCCTTTGCCGTTGACAAGCCAAATATGTTCACGGGTTGCCTTGTTTGAGAGCGCCCCGCCTTCCACAACCATCTCAACTTTGGTGGCCCCCTCAAGCTTGGGCTCATAAAGCGCATTGGGCGGTAGCCCTTGAAAAGGCTTGCGGGCTGCCTGGGCTGATCGTGTGCTGTAACGAACAATGCCCAGGATATTGCGCATCGCCGGGAAAAATTCGTCCTCAATCTGAAATACCTGCCCCGGGTTTCCCGTGCAATCCACGATGAGGTCCATGCGATTGCCTGGCGAAAACAAGATCGACTCCGTCATCGCAAAGGGCTTGCAGGGATGGCCATCGATGGCCGCAACGATGGGGGCATGCCCATAAACCTTGATGCGATAAATGCGGGCACTCGAGCTGTTGATCAAACGAAGCCTCACCCGCTGGCCTGCGCGAACGCTCAATGTCGATGGCGATCGCTGGCCGTTAACCAAGATCACATTGCCCAGACGCCCTGCATGGGCGGCATCGTGAAGGTTTTTAAAATCTGGGGCCATCGCCCCGCTACGATCAATCTTGATATCTGAAATGGCCCAGGTGATATCTTGATCGACATCGATCGGGTCACGTTCCTGCACAACAATTGCGCCAAATAAGCCACGGCCAATTTGCTCGTAGGTTGCGACATGCGGGTGATACCAATAGGTTCCAGCATCAGGCAGGGCAAATTCATACAGAAAATCTTTTCCAGGCTCAACGGCCGCTTGGGTGATTCCCGGTACACCATCCATGGCATTGGGCAAACGAATGCCATGCCAATGAATGGTGGAAGGCTGTGTGAGCCGGTTGCGGAATCGGATCTTGACCGTATCCCCTTGCCTTGCGGTGAGCACGGGGCCTGGAACCTGATCGTTAAAGGCCCAGACGTCGGTATGCGGGTAATCCCAGCCCAGAAGCTGAAGCCTTGTGGGCTTTGCCGTGAAATTGAATTCACGAACGCGAGGCCCTGTATTGGCTAAGCTAGAAACCGCGCCCGTCATGCCCAGAGATGCACAAGAGGCCGCAAGGCCCGCCTTGATCAGGCCTCGACGATTCATGTTAGGGTTTTGCTCCACGGTGCAAATCTATAAGGAGATGTGGGGGTTATGCAAGTCTTGGGAACAATTTCCTTGGCAATGCTTTTGGGGCTTGGGCCGCTTTCCGCATTTGCACATGGCTGCCCTGGGGAAATGTACAAGATCGACAAGGCGCTTGCTGCAAAACCACAGCTAGATGCGCAAACCCAGAAAAAAGTCCGCGAACTTCGGGCCGAAGGCGAGCGGCTTCACAAAGAAAACAAGCATGGCGAGTCCATGCTTGTTTTGGGCTCTGCCAAGCGGCTCTTAAAAATTGATTAGATGGCTGATTTAATGCGTTATCAGCACCATGTTTTTATTTGCACCAATAACCGTGAACAGGGCGACTGTTGCGCCAGGCGTGGATCACTTGAGATATTAAAGACATTAAAACAGGTCCTGCGTGATCGCGGCCTTGATCACGAAGGCGGCATCATGGCAAACAAATCTGGCTGCTTTGGCCTGTGCAGCCAAGGGCCCAATGTGGTTGTTTATCCGCGGGGAAGCTGGCACCGAATTGCCGATCGCGCACAGGCCATCGCCTTGATCGATAGCCTTCAATCGTCTTTCAAAGACTAGAAGGACAAGCCGTGTCCCTGCTCTCTGCCCAAGTCTGCGGATTAATTCTTTGTGGCGGAGAGGGCCGAAGAATGGGAGGCATTGACAAAGGCCTGATCACTTTTCATGGCAAGCCGCTTGTTGATATTGCCATCGCAAAGCTTGGGCCCCAGGTAGGAGCAGTCATCATTAGCGCAAACCGCAATATTTCCCAATACGAACAACGGAACTGCGTTGTGATCAAAGACCCCGGCTTTCAAGACGATGGCCCCAATTACGAAGGTCCCTTAGCAGGAATACTTGCGGGCCTTCGCGAAATCACTACTGACTGGCTGGCCACCGCGCCCTGCGACTGCCCACAGTTTCCGACTGATTTTGTAGCGCAGCTTGCGCAGGCAAGCCTTCAGTCAGACAAAAGCAGCTATGTGCAAGGGCATCCAACGTTTGCGCTGCTAAAGAAAACCGAGCTCCCAAGGCTTGAACATTATTTGCAGCATGGCAGGCGCAAGCTTGGCGATTGGCTTGCCGAAATTCAAGCCGAGCCAGTCGCGTTTGGCCACGAGGAGGCTTTTCGCAACCTGAACACGCCGCAGGATCTTTCTTGATCAGCCTGGTGGTGATAAGACTAGGTGTTTAAGCCCTGGCTTGTCAGGTATTCGTCGTAGCTGCCTTTAAAGTCGGTAATGCGGCCATCACCATGCACTTCAATAATGCGATTGGCCACGGCATTCACAAACTCGCGATCGTGTGAGACCACAAACACCGTGCCCTGGAATTTTTCAAGCGCAAGCTGCAAGGATTCGATCGACTCCATATCCAAGTGATTCGTGGGCTCATCGAGCATGAGCACATTGTGGCGACCCAGCATTAAGCGGCCAAAAGTCATGCGGTGCTTTTCACCGCCGGAGAGCACCTTGACCCTCTTGCCCACATCATCGCCTGAAAACAACAGCCGCCCAAGGATAGATCTCACCGCCTGATCGTCATCGCCTTCTTGCGTGAAACGGCCGATCCAATCGGTGAGCGTGACATCTTGCTCAAAATCAGGGTAGACATCCTGTGGCATGTATCCAATATCGGCATTCTCGGCCCACTTGTTTTCACCGCTATCGGGATTCACGCCACTCACCGTCGCGCCTGCAATGCATTTTAAAAGCGTGGATTTGCCCGCTCCATTGGGGCCCACAATCGCAATCTTTTCGCCTGCTTCCACCATCAGAGAAAACTTGTTGATCACCGGCTTAGCAAGGCCATCAAAAGATTTTGAAATGCTTTGCACGTGCACGGCCTGGCGAAAAAGCTGCTTTTTCTGCTCGAATCGAATGTAGGGGTTCTGGCGTGAAGAGGGCCGCACTTCCACCGCCTCACCTTGCAGCTTTTCAATCAGCTTTCGCCGCGAAGTGGCTTGTTTGGCCTTGGATTTGTTGGCCGCAAATCGGCGTACAAACTCTTGCAGCTCAGATACACGCTCCTTGCTTTTGGCATTGGCTGCCATGAGTCTGGCTCGGGCCTCGGAGGAGGCCAGCATAAAGTCATCGTAATTGCCGGGGTAGATGCGCAGTTCGCCGTAATCTAGGTCGGCCATATGCGTGCAGACCGAGTTTAAAAAATGACGGTCGTGCGAGATGATGATCATGGTGCTGTTGCGCTCGTTCAGAATGTCTTCGAGCCATTGAATCGAATGAATATCGAGGTTATTGGTGGGCTCATCAAGCAGCAATACATCGGGGTTCGAAAACAACGCCTGAGCCAGTAACACCCGCAGCTTCCAGCCTGGGGCTACTTCCCGCATAGGGCCATTGTGCTGCTCGATCGGAATGCCGACGCCTAGCAGTAACTCACCTGCGCGGGCCTCTGCGGTGTATCCGTCGTATTCCGCAAATTTCGCCTCGAGATCAGCCGCCTTCATGTAATCGTCCTCAGACGCTTCCGGGTTGGCGTAGATCGCATCGCGCTCGGTCATGGCCGCCCACATTTCTTCGTGGCCCATCATCACCACATCCAATACGCGAACATCTTCGTAAGCAAACTGATCCTGACGCAGCTTGCCAAGGCGCACATGGAGGTCTTTCATGACATTGCCGTTTGAGGGCTCAAGATCGCCACCCAGTATCTTCATGAACGTGGACTTGCCGCAGCCGTTAGCGCCAATCAGTCCATAGCGATTGCCATTATCGAACTTGACCGAGACATTTTCAAAAAGCGGCTTGGCGCCGAACTGCATGGTGATATTGGCGGTGGAGAGCATGGCTTAAGCAGACTTGGCCCACAAATGGGCGTTGCGAAACATTTGGATCCAGGGCGAGTAATCGCCAAGGGCTGAGAACTGTTCGGGCCTCCAGGAGAGCTGAACGTTGCGAAACACCCGTTCGGGATGCGGCATCATTAGGGTAACGCGGCCATCGATGTTTGTGAAGCCGGTCAGGCCTTGCGGTGAGCCGTTCGGGTTAGCGGGATAGGCTTCGGTGGGATTGCCTTTTGCATCGACGTAACGCAAGACCGCATTGAAATTGCTCATTGCGCCGCCACGGGCTCCTGCTGAGCCCTCGCGGTGACGATTGAAGTCGGCCCGCCCTTCTCCATGCGAAACCACCACCGGCAATATCGCGCCAGCCATGTCCTTAAAAAATACCGAAGGAGATTCCAAGATCTCCACCATTGAAAGTCTTGCCTCAAACTGTTCTGACTGATTACGCAAAAAGTTGGGCCAATGCTGTGCGCCAGGAACAATCTCGCGCAGGCCACTCATCATTTGGCAGCCATTGCACACGCCCAAAGCGAACCGAGTCTCATCGGCAAAAAAACGTGTGAACTGTTGGCGCAGATCATCATTGAACAAAATTGTTTTCGCCCAGCCCTGGCCAGCGCCCAACACATCACCGTAAGAAAACCCGCCGCAGGCGGCAAGGCCCGCAAACTGATCGAGCCGAATCCGGCCCGAGAGCAGATCACTCATGTGCACATCCCAGGCTTCAAAACCCGCGGCATCGAATGCTGCCGCCATCTCTACCTGGCCATTGACGCCCTGCTCTCGCAACACCGCGACTTTAGGCTTGGCGCCCACTAAAGCCGGGGCCTGTGCTTTCAGCACATGACTGAAAGACGCTGGCAATAAAACCTTTGGCCGCCCAGAATTGCGCACAGATTCTCGCTCCTGCCTGGCGCACTCGGGGTTGTCTCGACGCTGGGCAATCTCAAAGCTCACGTGCCCCCAAAGCTCTTGTAGGCTTGCACGCGAACGCTGGTAGATGCACTTCGCATCGCGATAGATCTCGAGTTGATCTCGGGGATTCGGAATTCCAATTTCATGAGAACACTTCGATAAGCCGTGTTCACGCAGCACCTGCATCACTTCAGATCGCCGCGATTTTTCAACTTGAATCACGGCGCCTAACTCCTCGCTAAATAAGGCCTTCAAAGTCAGCTCATTACGCTGAACCGAGACCTGCTCGCGCCGAATCTTGAAGTCGCCCCAGTCCGCTGCAACCGGATCAATGGTGAGCAGATCCAGGTTTACCGTGAGGCCACAACGAGAGGCAAAGGCCATCTCGCACAGGGCCGCAAACAAGCCGCCATCAGAGCGGTCGTGATAGGCAAGCACGGAGCCTTGTTGATGCAGTGCTCGCATCGCCAGGGCAAATGCCCGTAGTTCCTGCGGATCATTCACATCCGGCGGCTCATTGCCAAAATCGTTCACCACCTGGGCAAGCACCGAGCCTGCTAAGCGATTTTTGCCCCGGCCCAAGTCAATCAAGACCAACACGGTGTCTGACACCGCATCAGACAACTGTGGCGTCCAGGTGTTGCGTACATCCTTAACTGGCGCCACTGCCGTTAGGTTTAGAGACACTGGCGATATCACCGAGTGGCTTGCCTTTTCGTCTTGCCAAACCGTGCGCATCGACAAGGAGTCCTTGCCCACCGGAATGGAGAGCGAGAGCTGCGGGCAGATCTCTTTTGCCAAGGCTTTTACTGCATCGAAAAGCGCGGCATCCTGGCCAGGCTCACCGCAGGCGGCCATCCAGTTTGCAGAAAGCTTGATGGTGTCAAGTTCGCCAATGTCGGCTGCACACAAATTGGTCATCGCTTCGCCCAATGCCATGCGCGAAGCAGCAGCCGCGTGAATGACTGCAATCGGGGGGCGCTCACCCATGGCCATGGCCTGGCCACCCACACCGTGATAATCCCAGAGTGTGACGCCCACATCGGCCACGGGCGCTTGCCAGGGGCCTACCATTTGATCGCGCGCAGTAAGGCCGCCCACCGTGCGATCACCAATGGTGATGAGGAAGTTTTTGCTTGCAACTGTGGGGTGAGAAATTACTTTTTCTGCAACAGACTCAAGATCTAATCCGGTGAGATCGATCTCGCCTGTGTCTATAGTTTCCCGCGTGGCAATGCGATGCATCTTGGGCGGCTTGCCGAGCAGAACGGAAAGAGGAAGGTCCACGGGGTTTGCGTGCTGCGGACGTGAATCCTCCACCAGCAAACGATCCTCACTCGTCGCAACACCCACCACCGCGTAAGGACAGCGCTCGCGGGCACAAATGGCTTCGAACTGGTTTAAAGACTCTGGCGCAATCGCCAGGACATACCGCTCTTGCGATTCATTGCACCAGATCTCTGCAGGCGACATTCCCGATTCATCAAGCGGCACTTTTGCCAAGTCAAAGTTCCCGCCTCGGTCTGCGCCGTGCACCAGTTCTGGAAATGCGTTTGAAAGCCCTCCTGCACCAACATCATGGATCGACAAAATCGGGTTCGCACCGCCCAAGGCCGCACAGGCATCAATCACCTCCTGGGCGCGGCGCTGCATCTCCGGGTTGCCACGCTGAACCGAGTCGAAATCCAGGGTCTCCTGATTGGCGCCCGTTTGTATCGAAGAAGCTGCCCCGCCGCCCATTCCGATGCGCATGCCCGGGCCGCCAAGCTGAATTAAAAACGCGCCCACGGGAATTTCTTTTTTCTGCGCTTGAGTGCTTGAAATAACCCCAACACCGCCCGCGAGCATGATCGGCTTGTGATAGCCCCAATGCCTGCCGCCTACCCACATCTCAAAGCTTCTGAAATATCCAACGATATTGGGCCTGCCGAATTCATTGTTAAATGCGGCGCCCCCTAACGGGCCATCAATCATGATCTGCAGAGGCGATGCAATTCGCGAGGGCGCATGGGGTGCTTCAGAGAAATCGAGGCTCGAGACTGAAAAACCCGTCAGCCCCGCACGAGGCTCGGCACCTCGGCCGGTTGCGCCTTCATCGCGAATTTCACCACCTGCACCTGTTGCAGCGCCAGGAAACGGAGAAATTGCGGTGGGGTGATTATGGGTCTCCGCTTTTAAAACCGTGTGAACCGTTTCAGAAAGGGGGCCATAGGCGGCTGGCTTTCCTGCCTCGGGACGAAAACGGAGCGCCTTGGCCTCATGCAGAATTGCGGCATTATCGGCATAAGCCATGACTGTGTTTTGGGGTGTGACTGCATGCGTGTGGCGAATCATTTTGAACAATGATTCGGGCTGCGCCTGCCCATCAACTGTAAAGTCGGCATTGAAAATCTTGTGCCGACAATGTTCAGAGTTTGCTTGGGCAAACATCAGCAATTCAACATCACTCGGGTCTCGGCCAAGCTCGCGATAGGCATTGGCAAGGTACTCAATTTCGTCTTCCGAAAGCGCAAGGCCTAGGGAAACATTTGCTGATCGCAAAGCGCCAAGCGCTGAAGGTAAGGAGTCTCCCAAAGCAATATGGGTAAGTGGCGCCGATGTTTTTGATTCCAGAATATCGGCAGGCAGTTCATGGAGGAAAAAAGATTCCGTCATGCGATCGTGCAGCACCGCTGCAATCGCATCGGCCTGCGGCCCCGGCAAGCTAGCGCAATCAAGATCCACCATCAGCGCCCGCTCCACCCGCACAACCTCCCGAATGCCGCAAGAAACCAAAATGTCATTGGCCTTGGTCGACCAGGGTGAGCGTGTTCCTTTGCGTGGAGCCACCCAAAAACGCGTCCATCCTTTTGCTGCAGGGGTAGCTGGGCCCTGAACCGCGAGGATGGCTGCGAGCCGCGCATCTTTGGCTGGCACGTAGCCCCGCCCCGAGGCTTCTGCCCTGGGCAGCAGCAAATAGGCCCACTGAGCATTGATGCGGGAAGCCTTTGGAGCGACTGCGGATATCTTTTCTAAAAGCCGGGCAAGCCGGAACTCTGACAGGGCAACACCGCCTGCCAAAACGCACAGTGAGGACATAGATAAATTATACGGTGCGACCGCCTGCGAGCCTCACAATCGCATCACATCGATCAGCAAGCTCTTGCGCATGCGTGACCAAGATAACGGTCGTGCCCAGACGGGCACGCAAATCAAAAAGAAGGTTAGCGATCATCTCCCCATTGGCAGCATCGAGGCTGCCTGTTGGCTCATCAGCAAAAATAAGTTTGGGCTGCGTGACGAAGGCCCTGGCCAGGGCAACCCGCTGCTGCTCGCCACCTGAAAGCGTCTTTGGAAAATGGCTTTGGCGGCCTGCCATGCCAACCTGTGAGAGCATCTCTGCAGCCTTGCCTTTGGCGTTTGCAGCCCCACACAGCTCAAGCGGCAGCATCACATTTTCCAGCGCAGTGAGATGCGAGAGCAGCTGAAAAGACTGAAAAACAAAACCGAGTGCGCCATTTCGGCGCATGGCCCGGGCATCTTCGGCAAGCTGATCAACGCGCTCGCCAAACCAGTAAACCTCTCCGCGGGTCGGGGTGTCGAGGCCAGCCAGTATCCCAAGCAAGGTCGATTTGCCGCTTCCAGAGGCCCCTAAAATGGCCAGGGTTCCCCCCTGAGGCACGGCAAGCGAGACATCCTGCAAAATGTCCAGGGAACCTACGCTGTCATAAACCGTCTTTGTAATTCCCTTGGCCTCAATCGCAATCAAACTCTCGCTCCTTCATTTATTGACATGATTCAAAAATTCAGCCGCCGCCGCTTCATGCTTTGCAGCCTGCTTCTGGGGCTAAGCCTGCTGCTTCAACCCCTGCTCGCCCCGGCTAGCCAACCCGTCATTCTGGTGTTCGGTGACAGCCTGTCTGCGGAGTATGGCCTAAAGCGTGGCAGCGGCTGGGTAAGCCTCATGCAAGACCAATTAAAGGCCCAGGGGTTCCCTCACCGCATTGTGAACGCCAGCATTTCAGGCGAGACAACTGCGGGCGGGGCGGCACGGCTTTCAGCGGTGTTAAAGAAACATCGGCCGAATCTTGTCATTCTGGAGCTTGGCGGCAACGATGGCCTGCGTGGCCTGCCAATTGCGCAAACCCGAAATAATCTTCGCTCCATGGTGGCTATGGCCAACAACACTGGTGCAAAAACCTTGCTTGTTGGCATTCGGGTGCCTCCAAACTACGGGCCAGACTATGCCCGGCAATTCGATCAGTTGTTTGAAGGGGTTGCAAAGGAGCTGAGGGTTCCGGTTGTTCCCTTTTTGCTGGAGGGTATCGCTGAAAACCCCCAGATGTTTCAGCCCGACGGAATACACCCAAACGAGCAAGCACAGCCTAGAATGCTTCATCATGTCTGGACAGCACTTGTTTCGAGCAAGCTTATTGAGCCTGGCGCTTCTCGCAGCGCCTCCGCAGGCCAATAGCCTCGAATTTTCAGACATTGCCCACGAAGGACAGCTGCGTTTTTTAGCAAGCCACCCCGAGCCCAATACGTATCGCTACGAGTCTCGGGTCAAGATCAGTGAAGAAAGCCTCGATAGCGGCGTGGTGTCAATCGTCACCTGCCATCATCAGCTCGACCCCATCCGCAAGGTTGTAATTTTATTTAATCCGAAACGGCTACAGACCATTGAAATTCGCGAAGCAAGCGGCATTGGCGGCCTGGAAGTTGAAGGCCACCGTGTTGTCATGACCGATGTTAAGCGCGGTGCAATGGTCTGTATCGACCTGCAATCAAAAGCCCTTGATCGCATTGACGAAACAACCTACCGACTTCAGGCAGGCCCCTTGATGCGCCGCTACTTTGACGGCTACCTGCCGATGCAGGCAACCCTTCGCTTCGAGTGGCCTGGCCACCGTGTTGCACTGAAAGAAACAAGCCCCGCACCACAGCCTGGCGTGAGGCTTATGCAGGATTCCGATCGGGCCGAACTCGACATTATTTTCGCGGGACGGCTGCTCGCAAACATCGACTTGCAACTGAAATAATCGACATTGCGAAGCCCAAAGGGCCGCAAAAATCTACTTCGTAAATTTGTAATAGAAGTCGTTCAAATACCGGCCCACATGCTGAATCTCTTCTTCAAACCAGCCGCTTGTGGTGCGGTTATTGCAAAACTCGATCATGCCCCGCAGCTGTGCGATATTGGTCGACTTTCGAAACAAGTCATCGGAATACAGCTGGGTTCCGTTTTTGTCTGGAAACATGCTGTTATGGCAAGACACGCAACGCGGATCATGAATTCCCTTGCCTTTGGCGGCATCGCCTTTTGGAAACGGGTTAGCAAGCGCCACGCTGCTGGCTGCGAAAACGCAAAGGGCGAGAGCAATCTTCCGCATAGAAATTTTCGTATTACAGTGAAATGCCGGGATTGCCCTTGACCCCAATAAGCCGTGGCGTGTTGAGCTTCACCGGCGCGATCCGTTTCTTGGCCTTCAAATAAGTCTCCACCACTTCCCAGATCGGCTCGCCCTTGGCCCCTTCTGCCACAGGCGCCCAGCCCGCGACCTTGTAGGTTTTCTTGGGATCGATCGGGGTGCCGTTAAGACGCATATCTGAGATTCGATTACCCGCTTTGCCGCTTGGCTCACAGGCATAGGTCAGGCCACCCACACGCACCATATCTCCGCCCTGTTGATAGTATGGATCAGGATGAAATAAGTTATCGCAGACATCCTCGAGCACTGTTTTAATAAACTCCCCAGTCATGTCTGTCACTGTAGTGAATGGGTAAGTAATCGCGGTCTGGTCCATGACATGCTCGCGGGTGATGGCCTGGCCCGGCAAAATGCTCGTGCCCCAGCGAAAACCTGGTGAGAACGAGATCTGCGCGCTTTTCACCTCAATAAGCGCATCGCAAATCAGCTGATCGAAGGTGCCATTAAAGTTGCCCCGGCGATAGAGCAGGCCATCGGTCACGGCCAGCTTTTCTTCTAGCTTAGCCTTATAAGGCGCACGCACCTTGTTGATAAAGCTCTGCATCTCTTTGTCGGCAGGCAGCATGTTGGAAAACACAGGCAGCAAGGAGTACTTAAAGCCAGCTACCTTTCCCCCTCTCACATCAAAGTCCATCACGCCAAGGAACTTGGAGTTCGACCCGGCATTGGTCACCAAAGTTTTTCCGCCCGGGTTATCGACCACCACCGGCTGGGGCACGCCATCGTGGGTATGTCCACCGAAAACCGCATCAATACCGCGCACACGCGAAGCCATCTTCAAATCGACATCCATGCCGTTGTGTGAAACCACGATCACCAGCTGAGCACCCTTGGCACGTACTTCATCGACCATTTTCTGCATGTGATCGTCTTGAATGCCGAAGGTCCAATCGGGAACCATGTAGCGTGGATTTGCAATCGGCGTATAAGGGAAAGCCTGGCCGATGACTGCAACCGGCACGCCATTTTGTTCGCGAATCACATAAGGCTTAAAGACCTGATCACCGAAATCAGTGGTCTTGACATTTTGGGCAAGAAATTCGATTTTTCCTGCGAAATCCTTCTTAATGATCTCTTCAACGCGCTTGGCGCCGAGTGTGAATTCCCAGTGCGGGCTCATCATGTCAACGCCTAAAAGCTTACAGGCATCGACCATGTCCTGGCCGTTGGTCCACAAAGCCGTAGCTGACCCCTGCCAGGTGTCACCGCCGTCGAGCAGGAATGCCCCTGGCCGGTCCGCGCGCATTTTTTTCACCAAGGTTGCAAGGTGTGCAAACCCGCCCACCTTGCCATAGGCTTTCGCAGCCTTTTCAAAATCCAGATAGGTGTAGGCGTGCGAGAGGGCTGTATTGCGAGGAATGCCGTAGGCCTTGAGCAGGTGCTCGCCGACAAGGTGCGGCACCTTGCCCGCCATGCCCGCTACGCCAAGATTGACATTGGGCTCTCGGAAATAAACTGGGGTCAGCTGCGCATGGCAGTCGGTGAAATGCAAAACGCTGACGTTGCCAAACTTTGGAATGTCATAGAGTTTTTCCCCTCTGGCGGAGGCGCTCACCGCACTGGACCAAGAGCCAAACATTCCGGCAGCAGATCCTGCCGCCATGACATTCAAAAACTCGCGACGATTAAGTTGCATGTTCAAATACCTATCGATGCATGAATCAAGAAAAATAAAGGCCCGGCGTATTGCCGGGCCACCTCTACTGATTTACTTGTTCACCGGTGAATTCGGGTCAAGAAGCAGAGCCATCAAATCCTTCATTTGTTTCTCGGTCAGGATTCCAAAGTGGCCAAAACGCGGCATGTTCGTGCATGCGTTATAGGCCTTGGCGTTGTAGAGCTTGCCCCAGGTGTACTTGATCACTGCATCAGAGTTCCCACGAAGCTTGCCGTAGTTATAAAGGCTTGGGCCAAGCGTGCCGTGAGAGATCTCCTCTTTGCTGATCTGGTGGCAGTTATAGCAGTTGCCGCCATTGGGATCCTCGGCTTTGTCCGAGTAAGTGCTACCCCGTCCGCTTTGAGCAATGCGCTCGCCAGATTTCCAGTCGCCCAGAAACTTGCCATCAGCCGGATACTTAATGGTCTTCATGTTTTCCGACTCAACGCGCTTGCGCACCTCGGGCGGAAGATCCAAGCGAGCGATCTCCGCCTTTGAGCACTCGAGGTTCACCGAGTCTTGCAAGATACGATCCTTCTTGGCAATACCCTGCGCCTTAAACGAGCGATCAATTGCATCAAGGGCTTGCTTGTTCAATTCCGAGCTGCTCGGCAAAACCGCACAGCCAGCAAGCACGAGAGACAAGCCCGCCGCAACATACATTGATTTATTCATGGCTTTCTCCCGAAATTAGCGTTTGATGGTGGGCGCAAGCGACTGAACCCCTTTGCCAGTCACCCCCATATAAGATGACAAAGCGATGGACACGTCTGAGCCGAATTCGAGATACGGAAAGCGCTGTTGTCGGAAGCAGTCCTCCAGACGTTTTTGCATGGGCCACAGCTGCGAGTTCGAGACCCGATAGGCAGGCCAAGAGGTAAATGCCCGGCCAGCCGGCACGTTCTTGGTCAAGTCGGGTAACACCTGTAGACGAATTCGTTTGCCCTCTTCCGAATGGCAGGTTGCACATGAAAAGTCATAGGGCCCTGCACGATGAAAGAAAATACGCTTGCCAAGCTCATACATGCGTCTTTCCTCAATGTGGTTTTGCGGAACATTCACAGGCATGCCGCGCGACTGTTGGGCTACGAAAACCACCAGGGAAATGATGTCTTTGTGGTCATTACGATCGTAGCTAGCCACATTGGGCTTGATGCCCTGATGCTGCTCAATACAAGTTGCCAACCTCGCTTCAAGGTCTTGCACTTTCTTGACATCTGCGAAGTATCGGGGCAGTTGAACATACGCGCCCTTCACTACCCCGGGGCCAAGGCCTAGATCACATTTTTCGAGCGAGGCATTTTTAGGCCCACGCGGTTTTTTCCAAAGCTCAGCGCCCTTAGCCTCCCAAAGGTCGGCAGGGTTGTCATCGGCGAGCATCTCTCGATACACGTCAATGGCTTTCTCTGTGTCGGACTGTGCAGCCGCTGGCAACGCAAACGAGGCGCCAAAGGCTGCTAAGAGCGCAAAGCGCCCAAGGCTCTTAACCATAGTGCTGTCTCCTTGTTGTGTCGCGGTGACCTCCAAAGGAAGCCCCGCGATCGCAATTTTTTACGCCAAAAAACGAAACTGAAACCTAAAGCGCTTTACGCAACCGTTGCCTCATCGGTACGCTTTGCGCCTTTGTTATCCACCCAAGTCACCGTTACCTTGTCGCCCGCCTTGCCCTTTGCCTTGAATTGAAGGAAGGGGTTTTTGGAAATCGCCGGGCTCCACTGGCCGGTCATGACGGTCTTGCCGTTGAGCTGGCATGTCACTTCCTGAATGAACCAGGCGGGAACGAGGTTCCCCGCTGAGTCTTTGCGCTGGCCGGTCTCCATTTCATGGGCCATCAAAACTCGAACATCAACTGCGCCGCCTTCAGCGCGGGCACGAATACGCATTGGATCTGCCATTTAACTTTCTCCTTTTGTTCAATTAACCGCCGCAGCCACCCAGGGTGACCTTGATCTCTTTTTTAGCCATAAAGAACTTGCCGTCGGCCTTGACGATCGCGATCACATCAGAACTCTGGCCCATCTTCACACGCATAGAAACATCGGCAATGGCATCGGGCGTGAACTCGTAAAAGCCCGCCATCATGTTGGGATTCTTCTCAACCAGCAGCGCACTCATTTGAGTGTTCGCAAGCTTTGAAGAAATACCAACCGGCACCACGGCCCCATTTTCCGCAATATCAGGCGATGTGATCACAATGTCAGCGCTATTGGCGGCGCTTTCAATGCCCATTGCCTTGAGCGTGTCTGGCACATTTTTGGTTTCAAACCAGGCTTTTCTCCAGGCCGAGGCCATGGCAGGGGTTGCCTGGAAAAACCCCATGGATGCTAAAGCGGAAAACAGCGCCGCGCCACCACCCGCTTTGATCACGGAACGACGTGAAATACTCATATCGACTTCTCCTCTTTATAAAATCAATGCCGAGTGGTTACTTGGCACCGCCAAGAACCCACTGCACCACCGCAGCAAGTTCATTGTCTTTCACATTCGGATTGGCGGGCATAGGGATTGGCCCCCATGTGCCCACGCCACCTTTCTTAATCTTCTCTGCCAGCATTGCCGGCGCTTTGGCATCGCCCTTGTATTTCTTGGCGATGTCATTCCATGACGGCCCCACCATCTTGGCTGCAGGCGCATGGCAGGCCGAGCAGTTGTAACGCTTCGATACTTCGGCGCCACTTACACTGGCGCTCAGCGCTTTGGCGGGCGCTGCCTGGACCAACACGGCTGGTGCTGCAGGCGCAGAGGCACCAGGGCCCGACACAGGAGGCCTTGACGTGTCAACGCCACGGGCGGGCCCAATCGGCCGATACTGCTCCGCAAGATTGCCGTGGGCATCGCGGGCTGACTCGGGCAATGAGGATGCAATCTTGTCGAGCTCAAGCGGGCAATTCTTCATGCAGAGTGTGCCCACAACATCGGGTTTTGCTTTGACATCCCAGAGCCCGTGATTGGTCGTCATGCCGTTGCGATTGGGCATGCGCTTTTGAACCTCGGCAATGTTTTTGTCTGAGAGCACGAAGTTATCCGGCACCACCTCAGCGAGATTGAGAATGAAGGCTGTCACTGCATAGACTTCCTCGACGGTGAGCGACTTTGGGTGCGTCCAAGGCATAGCGCGGTTGATGTAATCCCAAAGCGTTGAGACTGTGGCCACCTTCATCATGGTCGTGCGCTGCGGATAATCTTGCCGCGCCAGATTAGCAACTCGGCCGGTCTCAATATCTTTCTTAGTGGTGCCGCCAATAATGGGCGTAAACACGTCTGTGCTTTCGCCAAATACCCCATGGCAGGATGCACACTGCGCCTCCCAGACATCCTGGCCTTTCGAAACAGAGCCAGAGCCCGGCGGCAGGCCTTTGAAATCGGGCCGCACATCGATATCCCAAGCCTTGATTTCAGCGGGGGTCGCAGTTCTGCCAATGCCCGCAAACGAGGGCTTTGCGGATTGCGCCCAGGCAGAGGAAGCAACGAGTGCCGCTGACAGAAAAGCGAGCTGCAATGATTTAGTAAATCTGGACATTGCTCACCTCCCCGCCTTGGGCAACTTTCCACGACTGAATTGCGTTCTGATGGTAGATGGAACGTGTACCGCGCACCGCCCGCAGCTGGTTGATTTTTGGCTGGACATAGCCCGTGTCGTCTTGCACACGAGACTGCAACACAGCTGGGCTTCCGTCCCAGACCCAATCGATATTGAACCGGGTGAACGCCTTCGTGAGAATTGGCCCTTCCAGCCGCGCTGTGCGCCAGTTGCGGCCTCCATCAACCGAGACATCCACACGCTTGACTTTGCCGCGGCCAGACCAAGCCAGGCCACTGATGTTGTAAAAGCCTTTGTCGAGCAGCGTCTGACCGCCTGATGGCGTGGTGATCACAGACTTGGCTTCCTGAATTCCCGTGTATTGACGATGCAGGCCATCGGGCATGAGATCAATGTAATGAATTGCTTCATCCTTGGTGGCCCACTTTTGATCGCCCACTTCAATTCGGCGTAGCCACTTCACCCACGAGACACCTTGAATGCCGGGCACAACCAACCGCAAGGGGTAGCCGTTTTCCGACCGAAGCATCTCACCGTTCATTCCGTAGGCGACCAGCACATCGTCAAGAGCTCGATCCAGAGGAATCGTTCGCGTCATGGAGGAGCCATCAGCACCTTCGCCCAAAATATAACGGGCCTTTTTCATGTCGATGCCGCAGTCATCAAGCAGCACTTTCAAGGGCACACCGGTGAACTCGCTGCAAGAGACCATGCCATGCGAGTACTGCACTGTTGGCACTGCAACGTTGCCCCACTCCATGGCCGTGTTTGCACCACATTCAATAAAGTGAATTCGTGAAACAGACGGCAATCGCATGATGTCGTCCATGGTGTAGACCTTTGGGTTTTTCACCAGGCCCATCACCATCAAGCGATGTTTGCTCGGGTCAATATCCCACCAGCCTTGGTGATGACGCTCAAAGTGCAGGCCGCTTGGCGTGATGATTCCGAAGGTTCCCTGAAGCGGCGTGAAGGCCACCGAAGCCGCAGACACCCGGGTCAGCCCTGGAGACTCCCGACGCTGAAGGCCTGACTCATACTTTGAAGGCAGGCCATAGGGGTTCGCGGCCACCGGAAGGCCGAGGCCTCGCGTGTGCTCTGGCAAATTCAGAATATTTGGATCACCCTGACCGACCGCAGCACTTGCGGTACGTGGGCCAGTGGCCATCCCCAGGGCCGCTATCGACGCTGCTGCAGAGCCTACGGATGCGGCAAGGAATTTTCGCCGCATAACCTCCGGCGACTTAACGTCTTCCTTTGACAAAAAGTTCTCGGGGGCTTTGATGAGCCGGCCGGACTTTTTCACTTCACTTTTCATTCAACTCTCCCCAGCGTTGAATTCAAAAACTTTGTGCGTTAAACGCTCTTCTTATTCTCTATTCACTACTCATGCGTACACAAACCAAGCGGCACAACTCCGTGATGGTCGGGTCGCTCACGCGATAAAAAACCGACGTGCCCGAACGTCTGCGAGACAGGACCCCCGAGCGATGCATCAAGGCCAGATGCCGAGAGACATTCGGCTGTGGCAGGCCTGTTTGATCAACCACCTGCTGCACGGAGCGCTCCTCATGACAGATCGCTTGAATAATTCTCAGACGCGAAGGCTCTGATAAGAGTGAAAAATACTCCGCAGCCTTGTCAAACACCCTCAGCAAATCGCCCGTCTGCTGGCCTTTTTCTTTCGAGGCCAGTGCGCCCGCTTCAAACAGCGAGGAATAAGCATTTGCAGTGTTCGATGTCATACTGGATCGATACAATATTCTTCTAACAGCATATAGTCAACCATCCATAATTGCGCATCGCGTCAATCTTGAGCGTGTCACTCAGGTAATGAATACGTGAACCAAGCTTCTTTTTCCACCCCCGCCGCTTTGGGCGCCCTGATCGCGCAGGCCCGTGCAGGCAGGCTCGTGATCGCGGGGCTCTACAGTTCTGACAATTGCCCATGGTGTATCGCCCTTAAAAAGGAGCAGCTTGTGCCGCGGCTACTTGCAGCATCCGGCCCGAAATTACAGGTTGTGGAATTCAATGCCGATTCAAGCCTGCGCTTTGCCCTTCCAGATGGCAGCAAAAAAAACGGGCGTGATTGGGCGCATGACTTAGGTTTTCGGCTCATGCCAACCGTGGCGATGCTCAATGAGAAGGCCGCTCCAATCGGCGAGCCTTTAATCGGTTACGCTTCGTTTGATTTTTACGCCACCTACCTCGAAGAGAGGATTAAAGCGGCACAAACCTACTGGCAGACTCTGCGCCCATGACACAACAACCCCGCGCCGACCACCCGCAACGCGACGCCCTGCATCATGAAATTCATGCGAGGCCGCCTTTGGCCCTATGGTCGAACGAACGAATCATCAGCCAGGCTTTTGTTCTTGATGCAGAAAGCCGTAAGCAGCATGTCAGCTGGATCAGCAAGGCAACAAGCCAGTTTCCTATTCGGCAAGGCTTGGCGACAGACCCCTCGATTCGCGTGCTGGAGATTTCACCAGAGCCCTCACGCACCTTGCTGAAGTGGGAGATGCACGGCGAATTTGTAAGCGTGACGGTTTTTGCCCAACAGGCTAGCGTGCATCAGTTTGAGAGCCGTGAACAAGTGCTTTCAAAGGTCGCGTCTGCTTTGAGGGGGGCTGATGCTGAGGGGCTGTCCGCCCTGCCGGGTCAGAGGCTTGTTGCCATTGACATCCTGCTAGAGCAGGCCCCGCTGTATGAAGATGCTTTTGAAGTCGCCAAGCGATTCAAGGGCAACACCGTCGTGGGCAGCCTAGTCACGTCCAATCAGAATGTGCAACTCTGGACCGACCTGCAGCTTGATGAAGCCGGTTTTGTTCAAATGATTCTGCGCAACGAACAAGCCGGCAGCCGACAGCTTGGCCGGGCTGTGCAGCGCTTCATTGAAATTGAAACCTATCGAATGATGGCTTTGTTGGCCTTGCCAAACGCCAAGGCGCTTGCCGAGCCCCTGCGCACTGCAGAGCTAGAGCTTGCCCAGGTCTCCGAAAAAATTGCACAGGCCCAAAAGGCAACGGCCATTGACTTAAGTGTCGATGCACAGCTGCTCGGCGCTGTTTCGGCCCTTGCAGCGCGCGTAGAGGGCTGGATCTCTGCCAATGGCTTACGCTTTACCGCGGCTGAGGCCTATCACGAGCTTGTGCGGCGCGCGTTGACTGAAACCCATGAAACCACCATTCCCGGGGTTCAGATGCTCAACACTTTCATGGATCGTCGGTTTGAGCCTGCCATGCGCACCTGCCGCTGGACGCTTCGAAGACTCAGGGATTTGTCGGACCGCATTTCGAGGACGACCCAAATTCTCAAAACACGAATTGAGTTCGTCAACGAAAGCCAGCAGCAATCGCTTCTTGAAAGCATGGACCGCAGGGCCAAGCTGCAGCTGCGCCTGCAACAGACCGTGGAAGGCCTGTCCGTGATCGTAATGACATATTACGCAACCGGGTTGCTGCAATACCTTGCAAAGGGATTGAAACACATAGGCGCAGACGTAAACCCCGACATGGTGGGCCTTATTTCAGTACCGGTCATTGCGATTGGCCTAATTTGGTTTTTGAGCCGACGGCGGAAAAAACAGCAGGATCTGTAACGGTCTGACGCGCTAGAGCAGTTCACTTAATTCATTCACCACCAACGCCGCCTCCGGAAACTCCTGGCCGCCGAAAAACGGGCTACGCACAATAATTGTTCGAATACCCGCACCCCGGGCAGCGATCAGCCCATTGCGCGAGTCTTCAATGGCAACACAATTGCTTGAATCAAGGCGAAGCCGTTGCAGGGCAAGCTCGTAGGCCTCGGGATCCGGTTTTTTCTTCGCGACATCTTCACCACACACAATCAAGGCGGGCTCAGGCAGCCTGGGGGCAACACGCAAAACGGCGTGTTTCCAAAGCGCCTGCCAGCTCGATAGGCTCATCGTGGTGACCACGGCCCAGTGGCCACCGTGGCTGTGAATTGCTTCGATGAGTTCGACAAACCCCTGCACTTGTGTCTCGACAATCGTGCCGTCGACATCAAAGAGTGCCGTTCTCTCCCGTAAAAGCTTATGCACCGCGGCTTTGAAGCACTTCTACCGCAGGCAGCACCTTGCCTTCGAGGAACTCCAAAAAGGCGCCGCCCCCAGTCGAGATATAGCCAATCTGAGGCGCAATATCGAATTTCGCAATGGCGGCCAAGGTGTCACCACCGCCGGCAATCGAAAAAGCGGGCGAGTGGGCAATAGCTGCGGCCAACATTTTTGTGCCCCCGGCAAACTGCGGGATCTCAAACACACCAACTGGCCCATTCCAGACGATGGTGCCCGCTCGCGAGACCATGGCTGCAAGCCTTGCGGCTGTCTTGGGGCCGATATCGAGAATCATGTCATCAGGCGCCACTTTGTCGGCGGCCACTTTATTGGCCCGAGCCTGTGAAGAAAACTCATTGGCCACCACAACATCTTCCGGGATAGGCACCTCGGCGCCACGGGCCTGCATCATGGCCATGATCGACTTGGCTTCATCAATCAAGTCAAGCTCCGCAAGCGACTTTCCAATCGATAGGCCCTGGGCGGCCATGAAGGTGTTGGCAATTCCGCCGCCCACAATCAACTGATCGACCTTTGACGCCAGAGATTTCAAAATGGTGAGCTTGGTCGAAACCTTTGAGCCTGCCACAATCGCAACCAGGGGCCGCTTGGGATTTTCAAGCGCAGCAGCAAGCGCATCGAGCTCGGCCGCCATTAAAGGGCCGGCACAGGCAAGCGGCGCAAATTTGGCAACACCATGGGTCGTGGCTTCAGCCCGGTGGGCTGTGCCGAAGGCATCGTTGACATAAACATCGCAGAGCGCTGCGATTTTTTTTGAAAGCGTCTCGTCGTCTTTCTTCTCGCCCTTGTTCAATCGGCAGTTCTCAAGCAGCACCACCTCGCCGGGCTTGACCGTAAATCCGCCATCGACCCAGTCGCGCACTAAGGGCACCTTGCGCTCAAGCAACTGGGCAATGCGCAATGCCACGGGCGCCAGAGAATCCTCGGGCTTGAACTCGCCTTCTGTGGGCCGGCCCAAATGCGAAGTTACCATCACTGCAGCACCCTGATTGAGCGCCATTTCAATTGCAGGCAAGGAAGCGCGAATGCGCGTGTCATCGGTGATTGCACCTGCATCGTCTTGCGGAACATTAAGATCCGCGCGAATCAACACCCGTTTGCCCTCAAGCGGCAAATCGGACATTCTCAAAAACTTCATTGCATCCTCCTGAAATGGACTGACGCCAATTTTAGGACGATTAGCCAGCCCGCCGCTTCATATCCATGAGGCGAAGAATCATGGGCGTAAAGATGAGCTGCATAGCGAGGCCCATCTTTCCACCCGGGATCACTAGGGTATTGGGCCGAGTCATCATGGAGCCGTTGAGCATGGAGAGCAAATAAGGGAAATCAATGCCCTTTGGATTGGCAAATCGAATCACGACCATGCTCTCATCGGGGCTTGGAATATCCTTGGCAATAAAGGGGTTCGATGTATCGACAGTTGGCACCCGCTGAAAATTCACGTGGGTGCGTGAAAACTGCGGGCAGAGGTGGTTGATGTAATCGGGCATGCGACGCAGGATCGTATCCACCACAGCCTCTTGCGAGTAGCCGCGCATATTCTGGTCACGGTGAAGCTTTTGAATCCACTCCAGGTTAATGATCGGCACCACCCCCACCAACAAATCCACATGCTGCGCAACATTCGCCTCCGGCCCAACATAGCCGCCGTGAAGGCCCTCATAAAACAGCATATCGGCATCGGGGATCATGTCTTGCCAAGGTGTAAAGCTGCCCGGCTCCTGGTTAAGCGCAGCGGCCTCAGCATCACCGTGGATATATCGGCGCACTTTTCCCTTGCCCGTTGCGCCGAAAGTCTTGAAAATTTCAGCAAGCTCAGCCAGCAAATTGGCCTCGGGCCCGAAATGGCTGAGGGTGTAATTGCCAGCCTCTGTCTGCTTTTTCATCTCCGCCCGCATCTCCATGCGGTTAAAGCGATGCATGGAGTCGCCCTCCAGCACCTGGGCCTTGATGCCATCGCGCCGAAAAATATGTTTGAAGCTGCTCATCACAGTCGTGGTGCCAGCGCCAGAGGATCCAGTGATTGCAACGATGGGGTGCCTGACAGACATGAATAGCCTCGTTTTGCTGAGTTACTGAAACAACGATCTCTCTTTAAACAAGGGAGAGGAATATTGCTCATCAATTCCCTCGTCGTGCTCACGGTGATAACGCTCAATTCGTTCGACTTCATTTCTTGAGCCGAGAATTACACTGACGCGCTGTTGCACCGCCTCGGGCGTGATCTCTAAAATACGCTGCCTGCCCGAAGAGGCAAGGCCTCCCGCCTGCTCCACTACCATGGCCATCGGGTTTGCCTTATGCATCAGGCGCAGCAGGCCTGCCGCTGAGCGCTCTTTGAAATCTTTGGCGTCTTCGGGGTACATCACCAAGCCGCCACGCATCAGGATACGGTGAATCCCTGCCACCGTGCTGGCAATCGAGCGCATGTTGAAATCGCGCCCGCGTACATCCGTTTTACCCGCCTTACATTCGGCCACGTAACGCTTCACTGGCGGCTCCCAAAAACGCTCGTTGCTGGTATTGATTGCAAACTCACTCGTATCTTCGGGCACGCAGATGTTGGGGTGAGACAAAATAAAGTCGTCGGCCTCGCGATCCAACGTAAAGCCGTGGGTGCCCTTTCCCACCGAAATCACCATCATGGTGAAAGGCCCATACACGGCATAGCCAGCTGCCAGTTGCGTTCGGCCGGCCTGCAAAAAATCCTCTGGCCCAGGCGTGCCGTCTTCTCGCGCACGCAGCACTGAGAAGATCGAGCCCACTAAACCATTCACATCAATGTTTGAGGCGCCATCCAAGGGATCGAACACCGCAAGAAAACTCTTGCCCCGAGGAGCCGGCAAGATAACCGGTTCATCCATCGCTTCAGAGGCAAGGCCTGCCACCAGGCCGCCTGAAGTGAAGGTGTTGACAAATGCATCGCGAGAGAGCGCCTCCAGTTTTCTCTCGACTTCGCCTTGCAGGTTTTCACCCCCCGGGCTATCGGCTGCACCCGCAAAGACACCCTTTGCGATCATGGACGCAATTGATTTCACTGTGGCTGCCAAATCGACCAAAAGGGCAGCAAGCCTGCCAGGCTCCTCGGTGCCGACGAGCTCTTGACTCAAAAATCTGGAAAGCGTTATTCGCCCCGGATGCATTTACGAACCTTCCTAAAGTACCCAGTCCATCGGTTTTTTGCACCGCGCTGGTCTTGGCCGCAGTATGGACGATCTATTGGTTCACACGACCATAAGGGACTTTAACTGGGGAAATTGTTAAGATAAAGCCTCAACTTTTAGATCGACCAATAAGCGTGGCTTATGAGGAACCTGACTCTTCGACAGATTCGCATCTTTTCTTCTGCGGCCCGCCACAGCAGCTTCGCCCGTGCCGCGGAAGAACTGCACCTCACAGCGCCCGCGGTATCCATGCAGATCAAGGAGCTTGAAGACGAAATTGGCTCGCCTCTTTTTTCTCGCGTTGGCCGACGCGTGGAACTTACCAGCGCAGGTGAATATTTCTGGATGTTTGCCCGCCGGGTGCAGGCCACGCTCGGGGAAGCCGAAGCCGTGATGCAGCGTCTCAAGGGCGCTGAGACTGGAACCCTTCGCATTGGCCTGGTGAGCACCGCGAAGTATTCGGTGCCAAGAATGCTGGGGCTTTTTCGTGAAGACCATCCCGGCATTCAGATCAAGATCGATGTCTGCAACCGAGACCGGCTATTTGAGCTACTGCGTGATGGCGAAATTGATCTTGCCGTCATGGGCAGGCCGCCCAAGCATTTGGACACACGTGCCGAGGTGTTTGCGCACCATCCCCATGCCTTTATCGCCTGCCCGAAACATCCGCTTGCGAATCACTCCGCCATTGCAGCCAATGCACTGAACTCCGAAGAACTCATTTCAAGAGAAGAAGGCTCGGGTACCCGGGCCATCATGCAGGCTTATATTGAAACCCATCGATTGCACCCACACATCAGCATGGAAATGTCGAGCAATGAAACCATCAAGCAAGCCGTTATTGCAGGCCTAGGCATTTCATTTGTGTCACTCCACACAGTTGGCTTAGAACTTGAACACGGCCAGCTCGTCGTGCTGGATGTTGAAGACACGCCGGTGTTGCGCGCCTGGCATGTAGTGGCATTGTCAAACCGTCATTTATCTGCGGCCGCAGAAGCCTTTCGCTATTTCATGCTGGAACATGGCGCAAAGCTTTTGTCAGAGCAATTTCCTAATCTTCAGCGCTTCTACGATGGCGCAACCCAATTAAAGGAGAGCGCATGAGCCTTCCTGTACGCTGGCTAACTGAGCAGCTTGCCATCTGCGGGCAGATCGGCCCGGAACAGATTGCAGCCATCGCCGACATGGGGTTTAAGTCGGTCATCTGCAACCGGCCTGATGATGAGTTTGGTCCGGGCCAGCCCAAGGCCGATGACATCCAAGCTGCCGCACAAGGGGCTGGGCTTGAGTACGCCTTCTTGCCGGTGACTCCCGATGGCGGCAGCGCCTCTGATGCCAAAGAAATGGGCGGGCTGCTTGCGAAAATGCCAACACCTGTTTTGGCTTACTGCAAAACGGGTGGGCGTTGCATGGCATTGATTGGAACCGCGGCGCGCATGGGTTTTCCAATTCCCCAATAACGCTGGTGTGGTGCCCGGAGCCGGTTCGAACCTACATCGAGGAATACCAAAGGCCCAATGTCACTGCGCTTCGGGAGCCTTTGATTTAGTAACCAAACTGCCCCCTTACCTAAACTCTACCTAACCAAGGCCCTGATATCAACTCGAGTTCGACATGGGTCTCCGTTCGAATTTCCTAAAGATTCCCCCATGAGCCTTGCCAAAAAGGGTTTCAAAAAATCGGGCTAAATGCCGTTGATTGTTGTTGTTTTATTCGATTCTTAGAGATTTGATCCTCAAAGTACACTACCCACGACCGGCAAATACAGGGATCAGGGGGTGCAGGGGGTTCCGAGGGTCGGACTCGAACCGACACGCCATCACTAGCAAGCACCTCTGAAATCAAGCAACAGCAAGGATCTCAGATGGAAGCCTATCACCAAAAAGTCCTGATTGCAGTAAATGTACCTAAAAAGTACCTAAACCTTTTCTCTACTAAAGCTAAGTACCGGGGGGGCTGAGCCGCTGCTTGATCCAGCTGTGCACCCCAGCATCCACATCAAAGATAAACTGGCTCGAAAAAACCAGACAGGTCAGAAGATCTAGCCAAGGAGGGGGTTCGAATCCTCTCACCCCGACCAGCAAGCCCCTCCCGATTTTCCCCATTCCCTGCGGTGTCTGATTGACGCAGAAACCTTCGGCGGTTTCTGCTGGGTCGAGTACTGGTACGCTTTGATCAATCTTAACTCAAGCTAATCTGTGCGCACCTGACGTTTTTCAATTTCGAAAATGACCAAATCAATAAGTTTTTGTACAACCTGCCGAAACCGGGTTTGGCAGCTGAGGGAAACGCTGCCAAAAAACCTTGAATCAATCAGCGATGCGCATGAGATTGTTCTGGTTGATTACGGCTCAACCGACGGTCTAAGCGAGTGGATCTGGAATGATTTTAAGGTTTGCATCGAAAACAAAAAACTCGTTTTCTTTGAGGTCAAGAATGAGGTCAGATGGAACGTCGCCAGAGCCAAAAATCTGGCTCATCGACTTGCATCTGGCAGCTACCTTTTTAATCTTGATGCTGATAATTTCATCACACCTAGCGACATTCAAGCAATACAGAAAGCAGCAGATCTAGGGCTACATTGTTGGCAATTTTCCCAAGGGAATCGAGATGATGGCTCCTTCGGAAGAATAGGTATACCCGCAGATTTGTTCAGACAAATAGGGGGCTACGATGAAACATTTCTTCCAATGGGTTGCCAGGATATAGATTTATTGAACCGCCTAGTCGCCTTGAAACAGAAACGAGCACATCTAAACCCACCGAAAATTCAAGCTCTTCAAAACACAGTTGAACAAAAAGTTGCAGAGATTAAGAAGACAAGCATCACATATTCGGATCCCGGAAGTGTTTTCAGAATAATGGACCAATTAAATGTGAACTTAACGAAGTTTAAGCTTCAGACAGAAGGTCCCATTAGATCAGGAGGATGGCTCAGCTATAAAGGTGTGCTAAACGGTCAAGATGTAACAGTCGACGGTCTAGACAATTTGAGTATCAAAAAAGCTTCATCTGAGCTGGGCGGAGACGACGAATCGCATAAGCGGAAATCAATTAGCTTTTGCACAACGAGCAGGAACAGGCTTTGGCAATTGAAGCAGACTTTACCCGGCAATCTCGAGGTGATTGAAGATGATCAAGAGATTGTCTTGATTGATTTCGGATCGAAGGATGGTCTCAGCGACTGGATATGGAGCAATTTCAAAGGCTATATCGACAGCAATAAACTGATTTTCTTTGAAGTGAAAAACGAAGTCCGCTGGAATGTAGCAAGAGCCAAAAACTTAGCACATCGCCTCGGCTCCGGCAATTACTTGTTCAATCTTGACGCCGATAATCACCTCACTACCAAAGATCTCCAATTTATTAAGGAAGCCGCCCAGTTAAACTTATCAAGTCTTCAATGGTCAACGATCTGGGGGGATGGGAGCTTCGGTCGCATAGGCTCGCCTCGTGAGGTTTTTCATAAAATTGGGGGCTATGACGAATCGCTGTTAGCCACAGGCGGTCAAGACCTCGACCTCATAAATAGGCTATCTGCGATGCAATACAAACTCATGAAATTACCGCCACCAAATCAAGTTGCAGTCCAAAATACAAAGATACAAAAAGTTTCTGAGTTTTGCTCTTTTGACATCCAGCAAGAAATATTGGGGGAAGAGATTTATTCGGCATCGAATCAGTTGAGCTTGCAACTTTCAAAGTTCAAACTTGAAACTGAGGGTCCAATCAGGCTCGGGGGCGGTTTTAGTTACAGAGGGCGACTGAATAGCCAGAACGTTTTGATCAATGGCTTTAATGAGATTACGCTTTGTTCTG
This sequence comes from uncultured Burkholderiaceae bacterium, assembly GCA_964582195.1. Lineage (GTDB taxonomy): Bacteria > Pseudomonadota > Gammaproteobacteria > Burkholderiales > Burkholderiaceae_A > Lacustribacter. The sequence goes on from CAZOQN010000002.1 coordinate 743,540, forward strand.
AATGACTTCATTAAGGTCTAGAAGTGTAATTGAGCTGTCGCCGTAATTAGTCACTGCCAAAGTGCCTCTTGTGGAAATCGATAACCCATGAGGAAAACTAAAGCAAGCGCCGTTAATTTGAACGTTTCTATCTCCCTGGAGGTCCAGTCCGATAATGCGATCATTTGCTTGATCCGGTATCCACAAGCGCTCTCTAAAAAATTGACACGAGTCAGAATGAGTGTTCGGTATGCGGCGCAACATTCGCCATACGTCAGCCTTCTCGTCAAGAATCCACACAGAGGTATCAACGCTTGCATAGGAATGTAATTTGGGAACTTCTGTTGTACACACGACGTAGTAGCAATCGCCACTTTCGTCATAGGAAACAAATCGTGCGCCCCAGGAGCCAGGCATTACCCAGGCTTTATTCTTCATTTCTATACGGGGGCTCAGCCCAGTAGAGTACGTCACACATATTTCTCCATCACGATCATAAGACACGCCATGAGAGAAGCTTCGATTCTTATTTTTTTGGGTAGCTATATGTGTAAACTGAATTCGTTCGTCGTCGTTTAAATGATAGATTGAGTATCCGGCGTCCCAACAACCGCTCACTACTATTTCATAGAGATGATCGTGAATTTTTTTCACTGCTATGTCGTCTGTTCTGTGCGGGGTATCAAATAAAAGGATCGGGTCAGGACCGAGCCGAATATCAAATAGCGCAATCCTAAGACCGCTGTTATGGTTTGCGACCAGTCTGTAATCGTCGATCCATCGTACGCCTGCGAGTGAGGAGTATCGTTTACCCCTCTGAGAGATATTTAGCAGAGGCAGATTTGCCCGATTAGGCTCGTCCCAGATTATTTTTTTTATTTTCATCGCAAGGGTATTGTCACAACCTTTCTGGATCAGCTTTGATGCCAAGGTATATCTTAGCGTATGGTAGGGGCAGTCCTCTAGACCTGACCTGTCTGGTTTTTTCGAGCCAGTTTCATCTAGAAACTCCGACTCCGGTTG
>CAZOQN010000003.1:0-105378 GCA_964582195.1 uncultured Burkholderiaceae bacterium
AAACTCTTCAGTTCAATCTCGTGGCGTCTAATTTACATCTGACGCAATATTTCTTTACTCAAAAATCGACGAGTATCTTTCTTGACAAAAAATACACGTTTCATTTGTGAGCACTAAAGTTTTGAGCTTCAACATTCTGCTTCACGTGAGTTCGGCAAAAAGTTGTGCGCTGTTGCTTCAAGTGCCCACACTTATCGGCTGTTCATTGTTAAAGAGCAAATTCGCTGCGCCGCGAAAAATTCACGGGCAGCGAAGAAGCGGAATTATGACCGGCTATTTGGCCGATGTCAAACGGCTGAAACAGGCAGATTGCCAAGATCCCGTTGGGGCCTCGCAATCGCGCGTCATCGCGAGCGCGGCGTGGCGATCCAACGCAGGTGGCGTTAGCGATTCTGGAAATTCGCAGGGCGCTTCTCAATAAAGGCGGCCATGCCTTCCTTCTGGTCGTGCGTGGCAAAAGCGGCGTGAAAGGCGCGGCGCTCAAACCGAATGCCCTCAGAAAGCGGGGTTTCAAAGGACTGGTTAATGCATTCCTTGATGCTACGCAGAGTTAAAAGTGAGTACTTGCCTATCTCCTGAGCCACCTCTAGAGAGACGTCCAGCGCCTTGCCAGCTGGCGCAATGCGAGAGACTAGGCCGCATCTCTCGGCTTCTTCGGCATTCATCATGCGGCCCGTGAGGCATAAATCCATGGCCTTGGCCTTGCCCAGGGCGCGTGCTGAACGCTGGGTGCCGCCCGCGCCGGGGGGGATGCCGAGCTTGACCTCGGGCTGGGCGAACTTGGCATCTTCGCCGGCAATAATCAGGTCGCACATCATGGCGAGCTCACTGCCCCCGCCCAAGGCGTAGCCGTTGACCGCTGCAATCACGGGCTTGCGCACACTGCGAATCGTCTCCCAGTTGCGGGAAATGAAGTTGCTGTTGACCACCTCGGCGTAGCCCATGTCTTTAGCATCGGCAATGTCCATGCCGGCTGCAAAGGCCTTTTCATTTCCGGTGATGATGATGGCGGCAATTGCATCATCGGCATCGAACTTCAGGAGCGCATCACCCAAAGCGGCCATGACAGAGTCGTTTAATGCGTTAAGCTGCTTGGGGCGATTGAAGCGAATGATTCCTGCACGGCCCTGAACTTCGGTGAGGATCACCGCATCGGCGGTTTGTGTTGTCATTTTTTCTCCCTCGCTTTGACTTAGAAAAATAATTCCTTGAGCTGAGCGCCTGGCGATTTCGCGCGCATAAAGGCCTCTCCCACCAAAAAGGCATGAACCCCGTGATCGCGCATTCGGGCAACATCGGCCCGGGTGTGAATGCCGCTTTCCGTCACGAGAATACGATCTTTCGGAATGCTTGCGACAAGATCCAGCGTGGTTTCCAGCCTGGTCTCAAAGGTGCGCAGGTTGCGGTTGTTGATTCCAATCAGTGGCGAGGCGCAGTTCAATGCCCGTTCAAGCTCATGGGCATCATGTACTTCAATTAACACATCAAGGGCCTGGTCTTGGGCAGCTGCCTCGAGCTCTCGCATTTGTGAATCAGTAAGCGCAGCCGCGATCAACAAAATACAGTCAGCGCCCCAGGCGCTCGCCTGCAAGACCTGATAAGGATCGATCATGAAATCTTTACGCAGCACGGGCAGGCTGCAGGCTGTGCGGGCTGCGATTAAATGCCCCGGATCGCCCTGGAAATAATCACGATCGGTGAGCACCGACAAGCAGGCCGCACCCGATTGCTCATACTCTTTCGCGATGGCCGCTGGATCATACGGGTCGCGCAACAAGCCTTTGCTGGGGCTTGCACGCTTGATTTCACTAATGACTGCAGGATGGCCTTGCGCGATCTTGCTGCGAATTGCGTTGACAAAGCCGCGTGGCGCATACGATTGAAACTGCACCGAGTCACGAATCATATCGAGCAAGGCCGCCTCAGTCTGCGCCTGCTTGGCTTGGGCAACCTCGATGGCCTTAGTCTGCAAAATCTTTTGCAAGATGTCGCTCATTACAGCGCCTTCGTTAAGCGAACAAAATCAGAGAGCTTTTGTTTTGCAGCGCCAGAGGCGATGGTTTTCATGGCAACTTCTACGCCTTCTTGCATCGTGCCGACAACATCAGACGCTAAAAGGGCACCGGCTGCATTTAAGGCCACAATGTCTCGGGCTGGGCCTGTTTGATTGGCTAGGGCCGATTCCATTTTTTCGCGCGCCTCTTGCAAGTTGTTAGCACGCAAGCCCTGCTCCACCTCTTGGCTTGAGTAGGCAGGAAAGCCATACATTTGCGCATTAATGGTGTAGCGCTCAATGTGGCCAAGCTTTAACTCTGCGACTTCCGTTTCGCCATGAAGCGCAATTTCATCCAGGCCAGACTTTGCATGCACCACGAGCACATGCTTGCTGCCAAGATTTCGCAAGACTTCGGCCTGAATGCCGACAAGCTCTGGGTGAAACACTCCCATGAGCTGATGCTTTGCCCCTGCCGGGTTTGTGAGCGGGCCTAGGATGTTGAAGATCGTTCGCACGCCCAGCTCTTTTCGAACTGGCGCAATGTGCTTCATCGCGGCATGATGGTTTGGCGCAAACATGAAGCCCACGCCAGCCTCGCGAATGCACACGGCAACTTTCTCGGGGGGTAGATTAATGTTAGCGCCAAGAGCTTCCAAGATATCAGCACTGCCACAGCTCGAAGACACTGAGCGGCCGCCATGCTTGGCTACAAAGGCGCCAGCAGCGCAGGCCACAAACATAGCCGTGGTGGAAATATTGAATGTATGGGCACCATCGCCTCCAGTTCCACACATGTCCACCAAATGCGGAATATCAATTCCCAAATCGACATGGGTTGCGAATTCGCGCATGACCGTTGCGGCAGCGGCCACCTCTGTCGTTGTTTCCCCCTTCACCCTCAAAGCGGCCAACAGTGCAGCGGTTTGCACCGGCAAGGCTTGGCCCGACATGATCTGGCGCATGATGTCTAGCATCTCCTCATGCGTCAGGTCTTGATGGGCAACGATTCGGTTTAGGGCTTGGGAAATGGTGAAGGGCATTTCAACGACCTCACTACACTCCAGGGTGTTCTAAAAAGTTTTTGAGCAAGGCGTGGCCATGCTCGCTCAGTATGGATTCAGGGTGAAACTGCACGCCATGCACGGGCAATGTCTTGTGCTGCACGCCCATGATCTCACCATCTTGCGTCCAGCTCGTCACGACCAGCTCGGCAGGCAGCGTTTCGCGACGCACCGCCAGTGAGTGATAACGCGTGACTGTCATGGGCGAGGGGAGATTCTTAAACACGCCTTGACCTGTGTGTTCAATCTGCGAAGTTTTACCGTGCATCAAAGTCTTTGCCCGAACGACTTCCCCACCAAAGGCTGCGCCGATCGCTTGATGCCCTAAACAGACACCAAGCAAGGGGATTTTCCCCGCGGCTTTTTGAATGAGCTCAACGGAAATGCCTGCCTCATTGGGGCTGCAAGGCCCAGGCGAGATCACTATGCGATCCGGTCGTGTGGTGTTCGGGCGCAAAAGAATTTCCTCGGCCGTGATTGCATCATTACGAATGGTTTCAACCTGAGCGCCCAACTCACCTAGGTACTGCACCAGGTTGTAGGTGAAGGAGTCGTAGTTATCGATCATGAGGACTTTCATTTCGAGCCCCCTGGATTTAGGCCGTTTTCAGCAAGTTCAGCTGCACGAATCAAGGCGCGCGCCTTGCTTTCTGTTTCCTGCCATTCGTTTTCAAGAATTGAATCGGCCACAATGCCCGCGCCCGCCTGGGCATGCAGCAAACCATCTTTCAACACACCGGTACGAATTGCGATTGCAAGGTCCATATCGCCTGCAAAGGATAAATAGCCACAAGCGCCGCCATAAACGCCGCGCTTGGTGGGCTCGAGCTCATCAATGATTTCCATGGCCCGAATCTTGGGGGCACCCGTAAGCGTTCCTGCAGGAAATGAGGCGCGCAACACATCTAAAGCCGTGAGGCCTTCTTTCAACAAGCCATCGACATTCGATACCAGATGCATCACATGTGAATAACGCTCGACCACCATCTGCTCGGTGAGCTCCACGGTTCCGGTTTGGGCAATGCGGCCGATATCATTGCGGGCCAGGTCAATCAACATGACATGCTCGGCACGTTCTTTGGGGTCGGCCTGCAACTCTTTTTCCAAGGCCAAATCCTCTTCGGGCGTTTTGCCTCGCGGCCGCGTTCCGGCAATGGGCCGAATGGTCACACGCACTCGCGGCTTTTCATCCACCAAAACATGTTCCTGGCGCACCAGTATTTCTGGCGAGGCGCCAATGACATGAAAATCGCCAAAGTTATAAAAAAACATATAAGGCGATGGATTAATAGAGCGAAGTGCGCGGTACAAGGTAAGTGGCGAGCCTTTATAAGGCTTTCGCAGCACTTGGCCGATTACCACCTGCATGACATCACCCGCCGCAATATATTCCTTGGCGCGGGCCACGGATTTCAGAAAATCTTCTTTCTTAAAATCGCGGATCACCTCAGAGGGCGCAAGCTTTTCGGGTTTGGGCGCTACGACAGGCGCGTGAAGCCTCGCCTCAAGCTTATCAAGCTCGGCCAAGCCGGCCGCATAAGCGTTATCGATCGCAATATCTGAGACACCGGGGTCTACATAAACCACCAGATAAATTCGGCCCGAAAGATTGTCGATGATGGCAAGCTGCTCAGTCAGCAGCAACACGATATCAGGCACATTAATCGGGTCGGCTTTCCTCTTCGCTTGGTCAGTGCACAGCTTGGCTTCAATATGCCGAACGGTGTCGTAACCGAAGTAACCTGCAAGCCCGCCACAAAACCTGGGCAGACCCGGCGTAACTGCTGCTTTAAATCGTGACAAATAGCTCTCCGCAAACTCAATGGGGTCTGCGGTTGCGGTCTCAGTTTGCACACCATCAGTGCGCACCGAGATGGATTTGTCTCGCGCTTCAATCCGCGTGCGGGCTGGCAGCCCAATAAAAGAGTAGCGGCCAAATCGCTCACCGCCCACCACCGACTCCAAAAGAAAGCTGTTGGGAAGATTGGCAAGCTTCAGATACAGAGAAAGCGGCGTGTCCAAGTCGGCCCGCAGCTCGCGGACCAGCGGGATGCGGTTGTAGCCCTGCTTCGCCAGGGTTTGAAATTGTTGTTTGGAAGCCATTAAGCGGCCGCTAGAGCGGACCGAAATTTTGACATCACGCCACGATAGCCGCCATCGGAATCGGGCGCTCCGAACACAGCAGAGCCCGCAACAAAAGTATCGGCCCCGGCCTTGGCCGCTGCCGCTATGTTGTCTACCTTAATTCCACCATCGACTTCCAGCATAATGGGCCGGCCACCTGCCGCGACATGAGCATCGATCTTTTTGCGCACCGCCTGCAACTTCAGCAATGTTGTGTTGATAAATGACTGGCCGCCAAAGCCCGGGTTGACCGACATGAGCAACACGATATCCAACTTATCCATGACCCAATCCATGTGTTCAATGGGCGTGCCGGGATTAAAGACCAGGCCGGCTTTGCAGCCTTGATCTTTAATGAGCTGCAAAGTGCGATCGACATGGGGCGAGGCCTCGGGGTGAAAAGTGATGATGTCTGCGCCCGCTTTCGCGAAATCCACAACCAAGGCATCAACAGGACAAACCATCAAATGCACATCAATGGGAATGTTCACATGAGGCCGAATTGCCTTGCAGACCATCGGCCCGATGGTGAGATTTGGAACATAGTGGTTGTCCATCACATCAAAGTGAATAAAGTCAGCGCCGGCGGCCTCTACTCGGCTCACCTCTTCGCCTAATCGGGCAAAATCCGCCGAAAGGATGCTCGGCGCAATGCGATAAATGGTGTTCTTGCTCATGCGAGCATTTTAGATCAGCGCTTGCCGCGCATGGTCCACCAGACTGCGAAAAGGAGAATCGCGAGGGCAATCCCCGCTTCAAGGAAAATAAGCCACATGATCGTGAACCAATTGTTAGACAGCAGCTATTTTATGGGTGGTCTCTTAAGCCGCACAGGGATTTTCAGCCTTTTCCTGGGTCTAGGCCTGGGATTCATCCAACCCCCGAGCGCAAGTGCAACAGCACCCTCAGCGCGGCTATCGCCAATCGGGTTTCAGGGCCTTCCGGGCTGGCAGCAAGAAAACTTTCAAGGGTTTTGGCCCGCGTTCGTTGAGAACTGCAAAATCATGAGGCTGCGGGCAACTCCATGGGCCAGGGCCTGCCAGGGCGCTGAGTCGGTGCCCACAGAGGAGCCTCAGATACGGGGGTTTATTGAGTCCCGGTTTAACGCCTTTGAGCTTCGCGATTCAAATGGTGCCCGGTCGGCCAAGATAACGGGCTACTACGAACCCCTTCTTCGGGGCTCTCGAACACGACAAGGGCCTTATCAAACCCCGCTTTACCGAACCCCGCCTGACCTCATTAACGTTGATTTGTCCAAGCTCTACCCAGAGCTGAAAGCGCTTCGGCTTCGCGGCAGGCTTGAAGGCAATCGAATTGTTCCCTACTACACGCGCGCCGAGATTGAGACTCGGCAGCTGCTTGCGGGGCAGGAACTGCTCTGGGTCGATGACCCGATCGAAGCTTTTTTTCTCCAGGTACAAGGGTCGGGCCGAGTGCAGTTGCCCAATGGAGAAACAGTGAGAGTCGGGTATGCGGAACAAAATGGATACCCTTATCAATCGATCGGCCGCTGGCTCGTTGATCGTGGGGAACTAAGACTTAGCGAAGCCTCCATGCAGGGCATTAAAGACTGGGTGGCGCGCAACCCCCATCGGCGCAACGAGTTGCTGCACCAGAACCCGAGTGTGGTTTTTTTCCGGGAAATCAATCATGTGAACGCAAACGCTGGGCCCTTAGGTTCCATGGGCGTGCCACTCACGGCTGAACGCTCCCTCGCAGTAGATCCACGCTTCGTGGCCGAGGGCAGCCTGGTGTTTATCGATACCCGCGTGCCGCGCCCAGGCGTGCCCGCCGGTGATACAGGTGTCGCGTTTCAGCGGTTAATGATTGCGCAAGACAAGGGCAGCGCAATTCTTGGGGCGCATCGCGGCGATGTGTTTTTTGGAACGGGAGCGGCGGCTGGGGAGGTTGCTGGGCGGATGCGGGCCGAGGGGACGATGTATCTGGTGTTGCCGAAGTAGCTCCAAAGCTCGGGGCCTACCTTCGGTGATTCCTCTTGAAAGCGATCGGCCTACCGTCTTTTAGTCGAGTGTTGTCTTACTTAAGCTCACTGAGCGCCTTGTCGAGCCGCTCGCGATTCACTGCGCCTTGAAGCCTTCTTCCATCTGATAGAAACGTCGTCGGTGTTCCCGTGACGCCAAGTGACTGGCCTAAGGCAACGAGCCTTTCAGAGTCAAACTTACAATTCGCCGGCGCAGCCGGAGGCTCTTTGCCAAACAGCATCCAGTCATTCCAGGCCTCATCCCGATCTTTGGCACACCAGGCATTGCGAGAAACGGTTACGGACTCGGCGCGCAGAATCGGAAAGTAAAAGGTGTAGATCGTGATGTCTTTTGTATCCAACAAGGTCTTGCGATAAGTCCTGCAAAAACTGCAGTACGGATCTTCAAACACCACAAGCTGACGCTTGCCATTTCCACGCACAGTTTTCATCGCAAGATCGAGGGGAAGCTTGGAGAAATCAATGCGACTGATTTCCTCTGAGCGATTGGCAGTGAGGTTGGCGCCTGTTTTCAAATCAACCATCTGGCCTTCCACAATCGCGTAATTTCCCTTCTCGTCGGCGTAGAACAGATCGGTGCCAATTCGCACTTCCACAATGCCAGGCATTGGTGTCCTCAACACTGAATCGACAGTAAAGCGGCCCTTCAACCAGCCCTCCACAGCTTTCTTCACGGCTGCCTGCACGACCGGTGGAGCCTTTGCGGGCTCTGCCTGGGCGGCAAGCGTGAACACTGAGAAGAAAACCGTGGCGCTTGCTGCGATAAGACAAGATGAAAAATTTTTCATGAACTCTCCGGAATCATTGCGGCGAAATTGCCTGCCGAATCAAAAACTGACGCAGGGGGCCAATACTGCCGACAAGCCCCATGCCAAACCCACGCACTCTCTCGAAGGTGGGGTGGGTCTGCGTAACAAAACGCTGCAAAAGATCAAGCCCCCACTGCACTTTTTTTACGCGCAGACGGCGCGATCGATCGTAGGTACGCAAGAGACTGTACGCACCAGGGTCGTCTTGCGAAGACCTCCAAAGGGCTTCAAGGCATAACAAATCCTGCACACCAAGGTTGAGTCCGTAACCTGCTAAGGGATGCACAGTATGTGCAGCATCCCCCAAGAGAACCGTGCGCAGTGCCGACTGCGAATCGGTGAGCAGCATTCTCAAAGGCGCCGTAACTGCTCCGCCTTCCAAAGTCAGCTTTCCAAATCGCTGCTTCGTGCGCTCGGTCAACTCCTGTGCGAGTTGGGCCAGGCTTGCATCAGAGGTGGGATCTATTTTTGAGGTGGACCAAACCATGGATAAATTGTGTGGGTTTGCCAGAGGAAGCAGGGCAAGAATTTCACCACGATCAAACCATTGGGTTGCAACCCCGCCGTGCGGATGCTCCGCATGAAAGGTCGCCACTACACCCTGCTGGCCATAGTCACGCTGCCCCCAATTGATTCCGGCCTGCTGCCGAACCCAAGAGCGGGCGCCGTCGGCTCCCACGAGCAATTGTGTAGTGAACGACTGGCCATTGTATGCAACGCGCACGGCCTCAGTGCTTGCTTCAAGAGAATCAGGCCGGGCGAGCACTCGCTGAATTTGAGGCCGAAACTGCGCCGCCTGCTCTAGCGCGTTGAGTAAATCTTTGTGTAACACCATTGCGGACAAAAACTCTGTGCCTGCATCAGCGGCTGCTAAGTCAACTCGGGTCTCACCCGAAAACACCTCCATTCGGGTGACCCTGCAAACAACTGGCTCTAGCGCCTGCCAAACGCCCACCCGCTTGAGTAGCGCAACTGTCAGAGGGGCCAATGCATAGTTACGGGCATCCGCACCATCGGTGCGGCCTTGCTCCGCGGGGCCAAACCACACAACCGAATACCCAAGCTGGGCCGCAGTAAGGCTTGCAAGACAACCCATCACGCCGCCACCCACAACGGTGACAGGAGCGGTCGATTTTGGAAGGTGTATTTTCTTTTCGTTCATGAGGGCCAAAGAATGGCTTGGAAACAGATGGAAATCAAGCCGCCAAGCTACACTTACCGAATGATGACCGCATTCGTGAAACCTACCCCTGTTCAGGCAAGCCTTCTTCGCTTTTTTTTGATCGGATCGCTGGTGCTGGTGATTGCAGGCTGTGCAACAAAAAACTACGGCGACGAGCTTTTTCGTCTTGGTATGGCTTCTCACGGCAAAGATGTGATGTGGGTACCAACCAAACAGCACCTCGTTTACGAGATGCTCTCAGCGGCCAAAATTCAACCGAATGACATCGTCTATGACCTGGGCTCTGGTGACGGAATTATCCCGATTGAAGCCGCAAAGAAATTTGGTGTGCGCGCCGTTGGCATTGAATACAACCCCGACTTGGTCGAGCTTTCCAAACGAAATGCCAGGCGCGCCGGTGTTGAGGGCCTAGTTACCCTGAAGCGCGGTGATATTTTTGTGGAGGATTTTTCTAGCGCAACAATTCTCACGCTTTACCTTGGCGAAAATCTCAACATGAAACTCAAGCCAAGAATTCTAAGCATGAAGCCCGGCACACGGGTCGTCTCCAACACGTTTCGCATGGGGTCTTGGGCTCCCGACCAAACGATTAAAACAGCCTCTGGCGATACGGCTTTTCTATGGGTCGTGCCAGCAACGGTTGAAGGGGACTGGAGTGTTGAAGGGTTTCCTGGAGCAAAAACCTCGAGGCTAAAAATCAGGCAAAAGAAACAGTTTTTTGATGGCTCCTTTGAGGCTCCTGGCAAAAGACGCATTGATTTTGAAGATGGCCGCATTAACGGAAATGAGCTGAGCTTTGCGTTCAGAGATGAATCTGGTGCTTATTTTGTCTTTTCAGGTCGAATCGAAGAGTCAAGTATTTCGGGAAATCTGAATGGCGATCCCAAGCTTCAGTTTCGAGCCCACCCAAAACCACTACGCTAGGCTTGCCTGGCAGTCTTTCAAAATGTTTTTTCCCATCTCGGTCAGTTTCCCGTGCTCAGCGATCACTGCTAAGCAATCACCAAAAGAAGCGAGCGACTGTTCTTTGACGCGGTGAAGTTCGGCAATCACTTGTTCGTTCAATAACGCAGGCTCGACAAAAGCCTGCGCCGATAGACAAGCATTAAGCACCCAAGCTTCGCGCGCTGAAACGAAAGCGGCATGGTAGATGCCATCCATAGGCCTTTCCTCCTGCCGTAGCGGAGAGAAATACCGAGCCTCGGGCTCATTCAAAACGAGTGGGCCCGACCTAGAAATGGCAAACAATACAGAATGCGCTGATTCATGCACCAAGGTGGCAAGATACTCCCACCAGTTTTGGTGCGCCTGAGGGTTGATGGCTAGTGCACCCCAGAGGGCAAAAGAGGAGGCCCCTCGAAAACTTAAACAGCTTTTCGGACCGGAGTCCGCCAGAACAATCTCCCGAGTGATTGAAACAAACTCTTGATAGGCCTGCGGGCAGCCGATCTCGAGGGCCTGGAGCGCTTGGAAGATCCGCCCGCGAGCAGACTCCAGAACTTCGGTGGACACCGCAACGAGCCCCATTGCATTCTCGGGCTCAATATCCAGCCAGCGAATAATCGTTTCGATCTCGTCTGCAGAGTAGAAATCGGGGGAGAGTGTCGTAACTCTCGGGGCCAGATCTTCCGAACCCTTCGAGCCTTTTTGTGCTGCTAAAAGCCTTTGAGTTGCAACAGCAAGATCATAGTAGGCGGCATAAACGAGCGCCGAGGGCCGAGCACCTTCGCCCTTGATTTTCGATGCCGATGACTGAATCGCGCTTGAAATCTTCTCGAGACTATCGAAAAGCTCAAGCTCAAGTTGCTGGTTTAGATGACCAGCCTGAAGCGGGACAAAACTACCCACGCAGTATTGACGAGGGCAGGGGCTCAGCCCCCGCCTTTAAAGAGACTATCGTTGCGACTTACTCAGCGACAACTCCGGAGGCACTTTGAATTGGCTCGGACTCACTCACATCACTTTTGCCACCGCCAACCTTGCTAATTAACGGAAGGTTTGAGAGGCTTCCATACGGAGCCAAAATGCCTTCTAAACCTAGGGTTGCGTCTTTTTTTGTTTCCATGGCTTTGTTCCTTTTGCGATTGATTAAAGCTCGGTTGAGATTAGCATATGGCCAAGCTTCAATCCAGAAAGCAAATTTAAGTGCACGACTTCATTCCAACGAGCCAGCCGAGGTGTGTTTTTGATTTAGGGTTTACCCTAAACCCACCGGTAGATCTTTTTCATGTCGATGCATGGCTCTGCTCCACCGAGCTTGTCAGCCCACTGGCCATTTGGCCTGGTCCAGCCAAGAACCCTGCACCTACAGCCTCACCCATTGAAACAGCCGAGGCATTTCTGTCCAGAGTGCTCTTGGTCTCTGCGAGCCTTCAGATCGCGGCGAAAGTGCCCTGTTTTGAGGCCGGTGAAATTATTCAAATCAGCGCCGATCCCAAGGAAGAAAACCATTGGCTTGCCCGAGTGGCCGCCGTTGTTCCAGCGGGCTTTTCAGAGTCGATCGCCCGAGCGAGCTTGCAGGCTTCGTTGCGGCTAGTGCTTGCCCTGAATCATTTGCAGCCATTGGCTGAAAACTCCCAGGCGATTTTTGATGAACTGACAACAAAGGTTGTTGATCACATTGATGCGGGTGTTCCCGGCGGCAAATCCACAATCACCATTCTCGCCGCCGCTTACAGAAACAAAATCCCTTTCTTGCATCTTGGGCGCGGTTCTTATCAACTTGGATGGGGTTCCAGAGCGAGTGTCGTCGATCGCAGCAGTATTCAATATGACACCCGATTCGGAGCAGTGGCTTCAGAAAACAAAATGCATACAGCTCAGATACTGCATGCGGCGGGGCTTCCCGCCCCCCGACATCATCTCGTTCATTCTCAAGATGCTGCGGAGAAGGCAGCACACGACCTCGGCTGGCCAGTGGTGGTCAAGCCATCGGATAGAAACCGTGGCGAGGGGGTAACAGTTCATGTTGACGATACGGAAAAACTCAGGGCGGCCTTTCAACACGCTGCCAAATCTTCGAAAAACATTCTGATAGAGAGGCAAGTTGCAGGAGTCTGTCATCGAATCCTGATAGCCAAAGATGAATTAATTTTCGCAATCAAAAGAAGGCCTAAACTCGTTACCGGCGATGGCGTTCTCACCCTGGCTGAACTAGTTGAGAAAGAGAATTCTGAGCTGCTAAAAATCGTTCCCTGGAAACGAAAAAAACTCATTCCTTTCAATGATGAGGCAAAGCACTTGGCTCTATTGCAAGGTTTTCAGCCCGATTCGGTTATCCCCAAAGAGTGTGTCGTAAACCTTAGAGAAATCGAGTCCACCGAATGGGGGGGAAGCGGCGAAAATGTCGCTGATACGATTCACCCGGAAAACGTTGACCTTGCAAAAAGGGCCAGCAGGCTCATTGGGCTTTCGGTTTGTGGCGTGGATCTCATATCAACCGACATCAGCAAGCCGTGGCATGAAAACGGGGCAAAAATTATTGAACTCAATTTCGCACCGTTCTTCGTTGACGCACGGGGTGGCTATGGCGATCATTACCTGAGACTATTTTTCCCTGACTCTGGCCTAATTCCGATTGAAGCAATTGACACCAAAGGCAAGAATGCGGTGGCGGCAGCAAAAAGAGCCCAGACCAAAAGGAAAAAGGCCGGAGAGCGCTGCTACCTTGTTGTAGATCGGCAGGTCTTTCGCCCTGACGGCTCCCTCTATCCGCTTCTTGGCAAAAATACCAAAGAACTCGTTCGGTCTCTGCTTTTGGATCCGACAGTCGACTCGATTGTCGTTGGGGTGACTGAGTAAGGTATACTCATTATCCGGTTTTTATAGACGACCCCATTCGCGGGCGGTCTCTTCGTTCAGCATGGCTCGGTAGCTCAGTTGGTAGAGCAGAGGACTGAAAATCCTTGTGTCGGTGGTTCGATTCCGCCCCGAGCCACCATTCTCAGCCAAGCACTCGTCCGCGATTTTGGAAAGCTTGGCTTTGGCTCTTCCGGCTATTCCCCATTAAGGGGGGATGCAGTACTCATTAACACCAGATTAAACACGATTAATTATTCCATTCCAACCACGGTGGGCTAACACCCGCAAGCGGTAATTCTCGAAGTTTAGAAACCAAAGCCAACTAAGTTTCAAGATGTTTGCTGAAAAATATTTTTACTCAATTATTGTATGGATTTTACGGTACTGGGCAGCATTCAAAATACTTTCGCTTGTTTGACAGAGCGTTTTTATTGTTGGAGAAAAGAATGAAATATGTTTCACTTGTTGCTCTTTTTGTTTCCGGAGTAATACATCTTGTGCCTGTGTCTGGAGCACTGGGTGCTTCTCATTTGTCCAGGCTCTATGGCATTGACGTGGATGATACAAACCTAGCTATTCTTCTACAGCATCGCGCATTTCTGTTTGGGATTCTTGGGGTTTTTATGCTTGCGGCAATTCCGCTGGCAAATATTCGCATAGCAGCATCGTTGGTCGGGTTGTTTAGTGCCGCTAGCTTCGTGTTGTTTGCGTTTTTTGTTGGTGATTTTAATGATGCTATTCGTCGAGTTGTAATTGCGGACGTAGTAATTTCTGTTCTGCTTATAGCTGCACTAGCGGTTGAGCTAATTATAAAAAAAGCAAACTATCCAAGCTATTGATTGCCGCTTGCTTGAAATGACCGTCAATATTTTTACGCTCGTCGAGTAAAATTCGCAATGCTTGTGCGAAAAGTTGTCTGGCCGACGCAACGCTTTGAAACACGGCAACTTTTATGGTGGGGACGAGTGCTGAAAGTCCTTGTGTCGGTGGTTCGATTCCGCCTCGAGCCACCACTCTTGATCACGCTGCTCACCCGGGCTCAAAATATTTCGAGCTGTATACACTTAGCAAATCAGGAGGCCTCAATGACCACAGGAATCTATGCTGCAGTTTGCAGCTTCATCTTTTTGTATCTCGCTTGGCCGATCACCGTGTTGCGCAAACAAAAGAGAATTGGGCTTGGTGATGGGGGTGATCTTGAGCTGCAGCGGGCTGTTCGCGTTCACGCCAACTTCGTAGAGTACGTACCACTTTCCCTGATCATGCTGCTTTTATTGGAGCAGCAGGGAGGCCCCGCCTTGCTCATCCACGGCTTCGGTACGGCTTTAATTTTCTCGCGCTTGCTACATGCGTACGGCCTTGGCCGTTCGGGCGGATACTCCTTCGGCAGATTTTATGGAACGCTCGGAACCTGGCTCGTGATGATTGGGCTTGCAGCCCTTCTGATTTGGAGAGGAATCTCCTAAAAAACCATGGCCTGGATTTATCTTTGCGTTGCAATACTCGCCGAAGTTGCAGGGACGGTTGCCCTGAAGTACACCGAGGGGTTCACACGCCCGCTGCCAATCTTTGTAGTGGCCCTAGGCTATGGCATTGCATTTTTTATGCTCTCAAAGGTTGTTCAGCTGCTGCCACTTGCCATTACTTATGCAATCTGGTCTGGGGTTGGCATTGCCTTAATTGCCTTGATCGGCTGGGCATTTATCGGCCAAAAGCTAGACCTTGCCGCGCTAATTGGCATAGGGCTTATCATTTCGGGCGTACTGGTGATCAATATTTTTTCCAGATCGGTTACCTCCTGAAAAGATATTTGAAATAAGATTGTTTGGGCTGTTCGCCATCTCGATTTTTCTCGGGTTTTTGACAGGATGCGCCGGCGACACATTACGATTGTGTCTTCAGAATGTTAACAATGTCAGCGAAAAGAAATTCTAGTATGCCCGCGCAACACACTCCTGCTGGAATCGTAATAACCGGCGAGCAGCAAGGCTCTCTCGAGCTTGCCGAGCACGAACTGCTCAATATACTTACGCAATATGGCCTGAGTGACTGCTCAATGATTGAAGTCATTCGCAATGGCAAGACAGGCGGGCTCGGGTTGCGGCTCGAACAGAATACCTTTGAGCGCCTCTGCCCTGATTTTCAGACCCTTGATTTGCATGGGGACACGCAAGGGAAAAGCGCCAGCCCTGAGCAAGCTTTGGCACAAGAAACTCTCATTGCCCTCTTGGCAGCGCCCAAGCCTATGGTCTTCTCCAGCGTTCAGGTACTGGAGTCGCATCTTCGTGTTCGGCTCAACATTGCGCAGGCAGCCGCCAAAACATCGTTGGCGTTTCATACCGAAGCGGCCGAGAGGCCCCTTGATTACTGGGTCGAGCATCCGGAGCACGGATTTATTTTGCGGCCCGATGCAAGCCTCATCGAGGCCATTGTTGCAGCAACCCAGCCAGAGCATACGGGCAGGCTCTACGATTTTTCCTGCTACCGGGCCTCTGAATACCTGGTGCTTTTGGGCATTGCGCAGGAAGCACAAGTTGTAAACCCGCAATTTCTGGCTGCTCTTGAGGCGGAGTGTCGCATCAAGGTGCCTCGGTCGGGAATTTTCCACGAGAAGTTTCTGATTGAATACGGCAGCAGCGACGACCCGGTGCCGATGAAATACTACGTGCCGGGAGACCGTGTCTGGTTTAAAAATCCTGACATTGTTTCTTCAAACATTATTGGGTTTGAGGGCTCGTGGGTGTTTTATATGGGAAGGGGGCTGTTTTCAAACTTCTGGAATCGAGAGCAGCCTTTTGACCTGGAGTCAAAATGCCTTGAAGTGTTTCATTGGCGCGATGGCGCTTGCAAAACCATTGAAGGTGAAGTGTTCATGAACGAGGAAATTGTCGCACAGCAGGTAGCGCAGACACGTCAAGACCCGGTAAAACTCTCCGAGGTGATGAAACAGATGATGGCCTATCGCGATCCCCTGGGTGTTTATGAAGGTGGCGGGTGCATCGACTCGACCCGAGAATTCCCAAAGCCAATGCTGAACTAGCAAAACCTGCGTCCACGCGAGTCTGCAAAATGACGCAGGGTATTTCCCTTTCGGTGCTCGCCTCGGTTTTGTTCGGGGTGATGTATTACTACACCACATTGCTCGCGCCTCTAAACGGCGAAGATATTTTTGCATGGCGAATGATCTTCACTGTGCCGTTCATGATTCTATTTGTTGCAGTCACGGGCGATCAGCGCCTGGTCAAGGATGTTTGGCAGCGGGCCATCAAGCAGCCTGCCTTGTTTCTTGTGCTGCTCGCCTCCTCCGCACTGATGGGAATTCAGCTCTGGCTTTTTTTATGGGCCCCAATTCATGACAAAGCGCTTGAAGTTTCTTTGGGCTACTTCATGCTGCCTTTAACCATGGTGCTAACAGGCCGGCTGTTTTTCAACGAACGTTTATCAATGCTGCAGCTTATGGCAGTCGGTGCAGGGTCAGTCGGCGTTTTACATGAACTGATTCGTGTGGGGAGTTTCTCCTGGCCAGCCTTGGTGGTAGCCCTTGGTTATCCTGTTTATTTCAGCCTGCGACGCAAATTCAAGCTTGATCACATCGGCGGGTTCTGGTTCGATCTGGTCCTGCTTATGCCCGCTGCAGTTGGGCTTGCACTGATTGGCCAGCTCGATTCCTCACTTTTGTCGGAACACCAAAAGCTTTACTGGCTTTTGCCCACCTTGGGCCTGATTAGCGCAAGCGCCCTGATCGCATACATTCTGGCAAGCCGGATGCTGACCATGGGGCTTTTTGGGCTCTTGGGCTATGTCGAGCCAGTGCTATTGCTCACCGTTGCCCTGTTGCTTGGCGAAAGGCTTGAGGCTCGAGAGTACTTCACCTACGGGCCGATCTGGCTTGCCGTAGGCTTTTTGGTGCTTGAGGGCCTGCTTTTTCTGCGCCGAAAACGCGCAAGCCCGGATACCCCGCCAGGCGGGGTTTCTAGTAGTCTTTAGGCTCCTTTAACTCTTTAGGGGCCTTGAAAAAGGCCCTTTGACTCCATTGAACGAACTGCCGCTTTGGACTCACCTGTTTGCACTTGGTGCATTGCTGTTTTTCTCCGGTTTTTTCTCCATGTCTGAAACCAGCCTGATGGCGGTGAATCGCTACCGGCTGCGGCACATGGCAAGCCAAGGCAGGGGAGGAGCAAAAAGAGTTTTGAACCTGCTTGGCCAAACAGATCGGCTGCTAGCCACCATTTTGCTGGGCAACAACGTTGTCAATGCCGCTCTAACTGCCCTGATCACCGCCTTGGCCATTCAGAACTTTGGCAACAATGACACGGTGCTTGCAATCGCCACCGCCGTGGCTGCCTTTGTGCTGATCGTGTTTGCGGAAATTACGCCAAAGATAATCGGAGCCAGCCGGCCCGAGCCGATCGCAATGGCAACAAGTTTTGTTTTATCGCCGCTGATCACAGCCACCCGGCCTCTCGTGGTTATTGTGAACTCATTTGTGTCAGGCCTACTGAGGCTGATGGGGCTGCGAAAACTCACGGAAAATCCGAGCAACCAGGCGATGTCGCCACAGGAGCTTCGGACTGCGATTCTTGAGTCAACCCGCATGATTCCTCCGAAACATCGGGCCATCATGCTCAATCTTTTCGACATCGAGGAGCTCACCGTTGACGATGTCATGGTGCCCCGCAGCCGCATCGAGGCTATTGACATTGAATCAAGCAAAGAAGATTTGATTGAACAACTTTCGACTTGCTTTCACAACAAGCTGCCAGTTTTTGAAGGCGACATTCACAACATTATTGGCATCTTGCATGTTCGCCGCGCACTGGCCTTGCTGTCACGTGAAGACCTCAACCAAGAGACTATCAAGGAAATTCTGATTGAGCCGTATTTCGTGCCAAGCGGCACGCCTTTATTTGCACAGATGCAGCTATTTCAGGAAAACCGCCAGCGCATCGCCCTTGTTGTCGATGAGTACGGAGAAATTGAAGGCCTGGTGACCTTGGAAGACATCGTTGAAGAGCTTGTCGGGGAGTTCACAACACAGGCCCCAGGAACCGTAGCAGGGGGCTTGGCCTGGGCAGAAGACAATACGGCCGTGGTTGATGGAACCTCACCGATTCGAGAAATTAATCGTCAGCTCGGAATCTCCTTGCCGGCCGAGGGCCCAAGAACCTTGAATGGCTTGTTGCTTGAAACACTTGAAGCACTTCCAGATGCACATGTCTCGGTAAAAATTGCCAATGTGCCCATTGAGATTCTGCAGACCCAGGGCCGGCTAATTCGCCGAGCCAAGCTCACCAAACCGATTGCGAACTCCGAGAACGCAGCCTCGGAATGATCACGACTGACCAGCTGATGTCGGCCGTCACGGGTGTGGCGATCGCCTTGCTATTCACCCCGTGGCTCGCAAGGCTGGGGGTTTGGGGGATTGAACGCTGGCTCGAACAGGGCTTATCCGACGAACTGTGCAAGGTTGAGCCTATTTGGTGGGCAGCGACAATCGTTCTGGCATTTTCGATGGCAGTTAGCGTCGAATTCCGAGCGCAGTTTTCCACCACTATCGTCATCTTTGTATCGATAATCGTCGGCCTGGGCGCCGCGTTGCTAACTCAGCTTGCAAGAATTGATGCGCGTTGCAGACTGCTTCCCGACTCACTCACATTTGGCTTGCTGACGAGCGGACTTGTTTTTCATGCTGTATTTGCGCCAGGTGATCTCATTCACGCAATCATCGGCGCGGTTTTAGGCTACGGAATTTTGTGGGCGCTCGCACTGACCTTTCGAAAAATTCGCAAGGCAGAGGCCATGGGGCGGGGGGATTTCGCCATGGCCGCGGGGATCGGTGCGTGGTTGGGCTGGCAGGGACTGCCCTTTGCCCTGATGTTGTCCTGCCTATTTGCTCTGGGTTTTGCCGGCCTTAAAAATATCCTCAAAGACAAACCATCCTCACAAGGGCAGGCTTTTTTATCTCAAGAACTTGCGTTTGGCCCCGCTTTGTCGGCGGGGACAGTCTTTGCATGGATTGCTCTTGGCTAAGTTGGTGACGCGAATCATCATCCTCACGGGAGGCATTGGCTGCGGCAAAACCGCGGTGGCGAGGGAGTTTGAGGCCTTAGGCCTTTGTGTAGTTGATGCCGACGCGATCTCTCATGAACTCACCGGGCCTGGCGGGGACGCAATCGTTCCTATTCGGGCGGCCTTTGGCGTGACGGTCATCGGGCAAGATGGGGGACTTGATCGGGCAGTCATGCGAGAGAGGGTCTTTCGTGATCCCGAGAGCCGGCAGCGCCTTGAGGCAATTCTGCACCCGCTCATTTACGAAAAGGCCAAAGCAGCCCTGGCCCAGGCTCAAGGCCCTTACGCGGTCTACGTTGTGCCCTTGTGGATTGAAAAATACGGTGCTAACGGCAGCCAATCGGCCTCCGTCGGGCTCAAGCCAGATGCAATTGTGGTCGTGGACTGCCCGGAAGAAATCCAGATCGAACGGGTGATGGCCCGTAGCAACTTGAGTCAAAGCCAAGTTCAGGCGATCATGTTGGCTCAGGCGTCGCGCCAGGAGCGGCTCTCACACGCCGACTACGTGATTGAAAACGACGGGCCAGAAAAAGCACTCACAGACAAGGTTGTAGCCCTGCATAAAATGCTATCCAAACCATCTCATCACAATGAATGATCCGATTTCCCAGGCCGTAGAAGCGCCCCCCGGGTGGATGACATTCGAATTTCCCTGCAACGAGCGAATTCGTTCTTTGCTCCGGATTGAAAGTCTTTTTAAGCGTATACGCTACTTTTCAGCTCAGACCTCTGCAGAGGGCCATAAGGCCGCCCTTTGGACTCTCTTCGAACTCTTTGATCTTGTGGGAGGGCGTGGCGATATCAAGTCTGAGCTCTTACAAGAACTCGAGCGCCAACGAAGCCGGCTTAATCAATTTTCAGGCAGGCCCGGCGTGTCGCAAGAAGCACTTGATGATCTTCTCTCACGCATACAGCATGTCTTTGACCAGATCTCGGCGGTCAACATCCGTCTTGGCCCTCATATCGCAGAGCACGAATGGCTCCAGCACTTGAAGGGCCGCTTCAGCATTCCTGGCGGTGTTTGTGAATTCGACATCCCCGCCTTGCATGTCTGGCTTCATCGAGGCCCTGAATTCCGCCAGGCTGCAATCGACTGTTGGGTCGGCAGCCTGCAGCCGATTGCAGACGGACTTTTCATCGTGACTCAGCTCTTGCGGGAGAGTAAACCTGCTCAATCTCACGTGGCGACACACGGCTATTTTGAGCTCTCGATGGATGGACGACAGATTCAGCTCATTCGAGTAGCGGTTCCCAAACAGCCCGAGGTTGCAGCTGAAATTAGCGCGAATAAATATGTGGTGTCAGTTCGCTTTCGACAGCTTGAGCCAACGATGCACCTTAAATCGATGGAGCAAGACATTCCTTTTCAAATGGCCTTGTGTAATTTTTGATTGTCTCTAAAAGAGGTGCCGTTGCAGGAAGCACGGGATAAGGCCAGGCATCGCAAGTTTGCACCCACAAAAGCTGTTGGCCCTCAAGGCCTCGCGGCCGCCCCTCCCAGTCGGTGACCCAGTAAAACCATAGCCGCACATGCGCATGCGGATAGGCATGTTCAAGCTGCCATGCCTGCGAAAGTGTTCTTGCTTGGAGTCCTAGTTCTTCTTGGAGTTCTCGAATCAAGGATTGCTCGGCGGACTCACCTGCCTCGATTTTGCCGCCAGGAAATTCCCAATAGCCCGCATAAGGTTTGCCCGAAGGCCTTGAACACATGAGCACTGCGCCATCAGCCCGACGTAGCATTCCTACTGTGACATCAATGACGTCCGGCATAGTCACGGGCAAAATGCAACGCAATACGGCCAGAACGCGAGCCTCGCTCCAAAGCCCATTGCAAAGCAGGCTGTCGGGCCGCTTCGATAGCCTTTGCATCACAGCCAAAATGGGCAAGCCAGTGGGCAACGATATCGAGATAGTCTTGCTGGTTAAAGCTATAAAACGACACCCAAAGGCCAAAGCGCTCTGATAGCGAGACTTTTTCTTCAACCGTCTCACCAGGATGAATCTCCCCATTGGCCTCATAACGGGTCTCGAAGTTCTCACTCATGCGCTCGGGCATGAGGTGCCTGCGATTCGAAGTGGCATAAATCAAAATGTTTTCGGATTGCGCCGCCACCGAGCCGTCAAGCACAGTTTTCAGGGCCTTGTATCCTGCATCACCTGACTCAAAAGAAAGATCGTCACAAAATAAAATGAACCGATAAGGCTGCGCCGCAACCGCATCGACAATGCGCGGCAGATCTAGGAGATCTTGCTTGTCTACCTCAATTAAACGCAGACCGTCTGAGTGAAACTCACTTAAGCAGGCGCGTACCAAAGAAGATTTGCCAGTGCCGCGCGCACCCGTCATCAACACATTGTTTGCGGGCCGTTTCGCCAGAAACTGCCGGGTGTTTTGCTCAATTAAGCTGCGCTGCCGGTCAATATGCTGGAGATCAGCAAATTGGATCTCTGCAAAATGCTTCACGGGCTCAAGGTGGGAGATATGGCCGAGGAGACTGGCACGCCGAATCCAGCGAAAGGCAATTGACTTTTGAAAGTCAGGCGCTGTCGGGATTTCGGGCAAATAAGCGTTAAGCTTATCCAACAATTGGTCAAGATTCGTATTCAGGGTTGTTTCCTATGAGTAGATCGCCACGCGCCTTCGGGGCTCGCGATGACGATTGTCAGGAGCGATAATCCGCATTAATGGAAACATAGTCGTGCGACAAATCGCAGGTGTAAAGCGTCGCCTGCTCAATGCCGCGCGCAAGCTCCACGATAATTGTAATTTCCTGCTGCGCCATGATGCGCTGGCCATCGGCTTCGGTGTAGCTCGCGGCACGGCCGCCATTTTCAGCAACCAGCACGTCATCTAAAAATACCTTGATTTTTTCCACATCAAGGCCCGCAACGCCACTGTAGCCAATTGCCGCCAGAATTCTTCCCAAGTTAGGGTCGCTTGCAAAAAAGGCGGTTTTTACCAGCGGAGAATGGGCAATCGCATAGCCTACTTGCCTGGCCTCTTGTCTGGATTTGGCCTGGGCCACACGCACGGAGATAAATTTAGTAGCGCCCTCGCCATCGCGCACTATGGCCTGGGCAAGCTTTGTACAAACACCGATAAACGCCTGGCGAAACAACGGCCAATCTGCGTCGCTGGCTGACTCAAAACGTAAGCCACTTGCCCCAGTGGCTGCCGCAACGAAAGAATCATTAGTGGAAGTATCACCATCGATCGTGATGCTGTTAAACGACTCTTCAGCAGCCTCGTGCAACAACCCCTCTAAGAGCTTCTGTTCAATGCCGGCATCGGTGGCGACATAGCCCAACATGGTGGCCATATTGGGCTTGATCATGCCCGCGCCTTTAGAAATTCCTGTGATTGTTATTGTTTTGCCTTGCACCTTCACCTGCACCGAGGCTGCTTTGGGCTGCGTGTCGGTTGTCATGATGGCGGTGGCGGCATCAAGCCAATTCGCCTGGCCCAGCTGGCTGGCTGCCTGTTGAATTCCCGCGCGGATTTTCTCCATGGGCAGGTGTTCCAAAATTACACCCGTTGAAAACGGCAGCACCTGCTGAGATGCAATGCCAAGCGCTTTTGCGAGGAGCTCGCAAGTGAGGTTTGCGTTTTGCAGGCCCAGGGCACCCGTGCCTGCATTAGCGCAGCCTGTATTCACCGCCCAGGCGCGAATGCCCAAGCCGAGCTGCAAATGCGCTCGACACACTTGCACTGGGGCTGCACAAAAAGCATTCTGGGTGAATACTCCCGCCACGGTGCTCTGCGGTGAGAGCTCCACGATCAAAATATCTTTGCGGCCGCTTTTACGAATTCCAGCGCTTGCCACGCCAAGCCGCACACCCGACACTGGAAAGAGATCCTCAGGCGTGGGAATTGGCAGATTGACCGGCATGTGCGCTAAAGCGGTTTAACCAAGCTTCCCACAGCACTGCTTGTATTTTTTGCCTGAGCCACAGGGGCAAGGATCATTTCTTCCGACTTTGGGCTCAGTTCTTCGTACAGGCGCGGCAGCAGACTGGCCTTCTTGATCAGATTCAGAAGTGACAGGTGACTGGGCAGCCAATGCCAGCGCCTCCGGATCGGCCCCAGCAAGCGCAGCCTGAGAGTCAAAGTCGGCGTGCTGATATTGCACATCAGCAAGCCTCGGTGCGGCAGGCGCCGCTTGTTGCACCTGCTCTGCGCTTTGCACTTCAACGTTCATTAGAACACGCGTCACATCGTTGCGGATTCTGTCCAGCGTCTGCTCGAAAAGCGCAAAGGCCTCGCGCTTGTATTCCTGCTTCGGGTTTTTCTGGGCATAACCGCGCAAATGAATGCCTTGTCGCAAATGATCTAAGGCCGCTAAATGCTCACGCCAGGTGCTGTCCACCGCCTGCAGCAGCACTGAGCGCTCAAAGGAATTAAAGGCCTCGCGGCCCACAGGATCGACCTTGTTGGCATAGGCTTTATCGGCGGCCTGCAATATCGCCTGGGTTAAGTCGTTGTCATCAAGCTCGTGATTGGCATCTGCCATCGACTTTAAATCAATGCCTAAACGCCACTCGTTTTGCAGCACTTTTTGCAAGCCTTCCAAATCCCACTGCTCTTCAACGCTCTCGACGGGCACATAAGCACGCACAACCTCTTCTACCGACCCACGGCGAAGGCTGGTGACGAGCTCGCTTAAGTCTTCGCTTTCCAGAATTTCGTTGCGCTGGCTGTAAATGATCTTGCGCTGTTCATTGGCGACATCGTCGTACTCCAAAAGCTGCTTGCGCATGTCAAAGTTGCGGTTTTCAACCTTGCGCTGTGCAGACTCAATCGAGCGGGAAACCATGCCCGCCTCAATGGGCTCGCCTCGCGGAACACCAAGCCGATCCATGATGGCTTTCATGCGATCACCCGCAAAAATGCGCAGCAGCGGGTCATCCATGGACAGATAAAAACGTGAGGAGCCCGGGTCGCCCTGGCGGCCCGCACGGCCACGCAGCTGATTATCGATGCGCCGGGATTCATGGCGCTCAGTGCCCACGATATGCAGCCCGCCTGCCAAAATAACCTGATCGTGCAGCTGCTGCCATTCACTGCGAAGCTTTTCAATGCGCTGGGATTTTTCCGCCTCTGGAACATTCGGGTTGGCTTTGAGAATATCCACCTGCTTTTCGACATTGCCGCCCAAGACAATGTCAGTACCTCGGCCGGCCATATTGGTGGCAATAGTGATCATGCCCGGCCGGCCCGCCTGGGCTACGATTTCAGCCTCACGCTCATGCTGCTTGGCGTTAAGTACCTGGTGTGCGAGTTTTTCTTTATTGAGCAGACTTGAAAGCAGCTCCGAATTCTCAATGGACGTGGTGCCCACCAAAATAGGCTGACCTTTGGAATGTCGGTCTATGATGTCTTTAAAAATTGCTTCGTACTTTTCTTCAGCCGACTTGAAAATCTGATCCTGAAGATCAAGCCGTACCATGGGTCGGTGGGTGGGAATCACCACAGTTTCCAGGCTGTAGATTGACTGAAACTCAAAGGCTTCGGTGTCGGCCGTGCCTGTCATTCCCGAGAGCTTTTCATACATTCGGAAAAAGTTCTGGAATGTAATGGAGGCAAGGGTCTGGTTTTCCGGCTCAATCGCTACGCCTTCTTTGGCCTCAACCGCCTGATGCAAACCATCGGACCAACGGCGGCCAGGCATAAGACGGCCTGTGAATTCATCGACGATGACGATCTTGCCAGCCTGGACCACATAATGCGTATCTTTAGAAAACAGTGTGTGGGCACGCAGCGCAGAATTCAGGTGGTGAAGCAAGGACACGTTAGCCGGGTCATAAAGGCTTGCGCCTTCGGGCAACAGGCCCATCTGAGCAAGAATTTTTTCTGACTTCTCAAACCCGGATTCCGAGATATAGACCTGGCGAGATTTCTCATCAACCCAATAATCGCCGGGCGATTCTTCGGTGGCCTGGGGCAACAGCTGTGCAGGAATTGAATTGACCACCCGATATAAATCGGTTTGGTCATCGGCGTGCCCAGAAATAATCAGAGGGGTTCTAGCTTCATCAATCAGAATGGAGTCAACTTCATCGACGATTGAAAAGCTCAAAGACCGCTGCACGCGATTGGCTTTGTCCACCACCATGTTGTCGCGCAGATAATCGAAACCAAATTCGTTGTTGGTGCCATAGGTGATGTCGGCCGCATAAGCTTCCTGCTTTTGGGCATGCTCAAGCCGCGCCAAGTTAATGCCCACGGACATGCCGAGAAAGTTGTAGAGCTTGCCCATCCAGGTGGCATCGCGCTCGGCCAGATAATCGTTGACCGTGACCACATGCACGCCCTTGCCCGCTAGCGCATTGAGGTATGCCGCCAAGGTGGCGACCAAGGTCTTGCCCTCGCCTGTGCGCATCTCGGCGATTTTCCCGTCATTGAGCACCATGCCGCCAATGAGCTGCACATCAAAGTGGCGCATGCCTAGGGAACGCTTGCCGGCCTCGCGGCAAACCGCGAAGGCCTCATTCAAAATGCTATCCAGGGTTTCACCCGCGGCAATACGGCTTTTGAATTCGGAGGTTTTGGCGCTCAGCTGCTCATCCGTCAGCGAGGAGATGGAAGGCTCCAGTGCGTTGATCGCCCCCACACGCTGGGCATATGATTTCACGAGCCGGTCGTTCCGGCTGCCAAATAATTTCTTTAAGAATTGGTCAAACATAGGCCAAAGATCTTAGCATGTAGGGGTATGCCAGCCTTTCCGTTCAAAGACTTGAAACAGGTGCTTGCGGGCTCGCCGCAATGGGCAAGCCTTCGCCATTCCTGGGCAGAAAGCGAAAGCCTTCAAAGCCTTCTTCTCAATAAACTGCCCCCGGGGCTGGCCGCCCAAGTGCTACAGGTCCGTCGATCCGACCCACAAAAAGGGGTGCGTGGCAGCCAGGTAACCGTTGTGGCGCGCACAGCCGCAGCGGCAGCCAAACTTCGTCTGACGCTTGCTGAATGGCCCCAAGAGCTTCAGTCACAGGGCTGGGGAATCCAGAGCCTGGCCGTGACAGCGCAAAGAATCCAAAACATTGACAGTCCCGGGCATGAGGCGACGCCTCGATCACCGATTCCTGGCGAGACCAAGAAAATCTTCGAGCAGTTGTCTTCAGAAATTCCCAACGAGGCGCTTCGCAAAGCCCTAGCCCACATTGCTAAAAGGCGCTAGGCCCAGCTCCATTGACGCGCCCATGCAATTGGCGCGTGTTTCAAGTCTTCAAAGGTGGTCTCTCGCCACGCATCGGGCGTGTTTATGAGCTCGCGAAGAAGCGCGTTGTTTAATGCATGGCCCGATTTAAATGCGTTGTAGCTGGCCATCAGCGGCTTGCCCAATAAATAGAGATCACCGATTGCATCAAGAGCTTTATGCATGGCGAACTCATTAGGCTGGCGAAGCTTGCCGGGGTTCAGCACACGCACTTCATCCATCACGATCGCATTGTCAAGGCTGCCGCCTAAGGCAAGCCCCCTAGACCGAAGCGCATCAACATCCCCCATGAAGCCAAAGGTGCGTGCACGCGCTATGTCATCGACAAACGAAGTGTTTGCAAAATCAATGGACACTTGCTGGCCGGTCAGATCAACGGCCGGGTGACGAAAATCAATGGTGAACTCAAGACGAAATCCAAAAAACGGATCGAGCCTTGCCCATTTTTCACCGTCTCGCACTTCCACTGGCTTGAGCACTTCAATAAAGCGTTTTGGCGCCGCCTGCTCCTGCACGCCCGCGGAGCGCAACAAGTAGACAAAGCTTGCCGCACTGCCATCCATGATGGGAATTTCTGCAGCATCGACTTCGACCACAGCGTTATCGATCCCCATGCCCGAGAGGGCAGACATCAAATGCTCAACCGTGGCCACACGAATGTCTCCCTCTGAGATCGTGGAGGCCATTCGCGTATCCCCGACGGCTTGCGCTTGGGAACGGATCTCTTTGGCGGGAGTGAGATCGATGCGACGAAACACAATGCCGGTATCCGGATCGGCGGGCTTGAGATTGAGCCTCACTGGGACTCCGCTGTGCAGGCCGATTCCTTTGGCGGAGACCTCTTGTGCGAGGGTGCGTTGGCGAAGCATTGTGAAATTATCGCACTAAGTCATCCCGAGGGCGCATAGCGCCCTTGGGGATCGCTACGTCGCATGACGGGTTACAACTTGGCTAACGCTGCTTCTGCACTGCTCACTTCGAACTGGCCAGGGGCCTCAACGGCAAGGTGCTTGACAATGCCGTTATCGACAATCATGACGTAACGGTTGGAGCGAATACCCATGCCACGGCCAGTGAGATCAAGCGTAAGGTCTACCGCCTTCGAAAACTCGGCATTGCCGTCGGCCATCATGCGAACTTTTCCCTTTGCACTGTTCTCGCGGCCCCAAGAGCCCATGACAAATGCATCGTTGACCGAGACACACCAGACTTCATCAACGCCTTTAGCCTTGAACTTGCTGAAGTGCTCGACATAACCGGGCACATGCTTGGCCGAGCAGGTTGGCGTGTAAGCGCCAGGCAGGCCAAAGATGACAATTTTTTTACCTTTAATCAGGTCTGCGACTTGAAAAGCATTTGGGCCAATGCTGCAGCCACCGGTTTCTTCATCGAAGAACTCATAGAGGGTGGCGTTGGGGAGGGCTTGACCGACTTGAATAGGCATTGCAGGACTCCTTTTTTTAAAGCAGGGACTATGCCAAAAAGAAAGGCCCGGGGGCATCGGGCCTTTCCATAAGTAGGGACATGACAAGGACTGGGCCGCGGGCGCTGATCAGGCCGCCCGCCTGGTCTCGTGAATGCCCTAAACGATCAGTCTGCTTGCTTTCGCAAAAAGGCAGGGATATCGAGCCGGTCGACTCCACTCTCGCTTAACGCCTCCACCTGCGCTGCAGCCTGGCTGCGCGGGTCGCGCCAAACTGTTGGAGCATCGTATTTGCTGTAATCGGCAGCGCTTGGGGTTATGGCAGCTCCAGCGCCCGGCATCGGAAAGCCCATATTATCTGTTCCTGTTTTCTGGATGGGCATGGCATGAACCAAGGTGGGTCCAGCGGCTTTGCGAGCCCGGCCAAGCCCAGTCGCCACCACCGTGACGCGAACTTCATCGCCCATGGCGTCGTCGTAGACCGTGCCCATAATGATGGTGGCATCTTCGGCGGCAAACTCTCGAATGGTCTCCATGGCCACACGGGTTTCTTTGAGCTTGAGATTTCGGCTTGCCGTGATGTTGACCAAAATGCCTCGGGCGCCTGACAAATCAACACCCTCCAACAAGGGGCTTTGCACCGCATTTTCTGCCGCAACGCGTGCACGGTCTTCGCCAGTGGCTGTTGCTGTGCCCATCATCGCCTTGCCTTGCTCACCCATCACGGTTTTGACGTCTTCAAAGTCAACGTTGACCAAGCCTTCTACGTTAATGATTTCAGCAATGCCAGCGACGGCATTGTTCAACACACTATCGGCTGCAGCGAAAGCTTCGATCTGCGTCACATCTTCACCCAATACTTCCTCGAGCTTTTCATTGAGCACGATGATTAATGAATCCACCCGGCTTTCAAGCTCTGCGAGGCCTTTTTCAGCAGCCATTTCACGACGCGCACCCTCAAAGCTAAAGGGCTTGGTGACTACTGCAACCGTTAATGCGCCGAGCTCTTTGGCAACCTCTGCCACCACAGGCGCTGCACCGGTTCCTGTGCCGCCGCCCATGCCCGCCGTGATGAACACCATATGCGCGCCACGAATGGTATCGGCAATACGCTCGCGGTCTGATTCAGCAGCCATTTTCCCTGCCTCGGGCTTTGCGCCCGCGCCCAAGCCCGTGCCGCCGATTTGCAGCGTCGACCCCGCCTTGGATTTTGCAAGGGCCTGGGCATCGGTGTTGATGCAAATAAACTCAACCCCTTGCACACCGCGAGAGACCATATGGTTTACCGCATTGCCTCCGGCTCCGCCCACGCCTACCACCTTGATATTAGTGCCGACTGTGTCGGTCTCAAACATTTCGAAAGTCATAAAGCCTCCTGATCAGATATTAGAAATTGCCCACAAACCACTGCTTCATCCGCGCAAAGGTGTCTTTGAACGAACCACTGTTCTGAACATCTTTACGGCCCCGGATCCATTGATTCCGCGCCTCCTCAAGCAGGCCCATGCCTGTTGAAAAACGCGGAGTGCTGATGACATCAGACAAATTGCCCCGATATGACGGCGTGCCAATGCGCACCTGCTTTAAAAAGACATCTTCGCCAAGCTCCACCATTCCTGGCAGCAAGGCGCTGCCCCCGGTGATCACAACACCGGATGACAAAAGCTCCTCATAGCCAGATTCACGAATGACTTGCTGAACCAGCGCAAAGAGCTCTTCAACCCGCGGCTCAATTACCGCTGCAAGCGCCTGCCTTGAGAGCTGCCGAGGCGCGCGATCGCCCAAGCCCGGCACTTCAAACCAGGCCTGCGGGTCGGCTAGCGCCTGCTTGGCAATGCCATAGCGAATCTTGATGAGTTCAGCGTCTTGCGTGGGAGTGCGCAGCGCCATCGCAATATCGTTTGTGATCTGATCGCCAGCGATCGGGATCACCGCGGTGTGGCGAATCGAGCCGCCCGAGAAAATGGCAATGTCCGTGGTGCCGCCGCCGATATCGACCAAAGCGACACCAAGTTCTTTCTCATCGCGTGTGAGCACTGCATGGCTTGAGGCCAGGGGCTGCAAGATAAGCTCGTTGACTTCCAAGCCACAGCGACGAACACATTTAACAATGTTTTGCGCAGCGCTAACCGCGCCGGTGACAATATGCACACGCACTTCAAGCCGAACGCCGCTCATGCCAAGCGGCTCACGAATGTCATCCTGGCCATCAATCATGAACTCCTGCGGCAAGACATGCAGTACTTGTTGATCTGATGGAACGCTGACTGCAGTTGCCGTTTCAATGACGCGGTCTACATCCGGCTGCGAGACTTCCTTGTCTTTGATGGCCACCATGCCAGTGGAATTAAAGCTTCGGATATGGCTTCCTGCGATACCTGTCCAGACGGCAGCCACTTTGCAGTCTGCCATCAGCTCAGCATCTTCAACAGATTTCTGAATTGAGTGCACCGTGGCGTCAATATTGACCACCACTCCTTTTTTGAGGCCTTCGCAATCGGCTTGGCCTAGACCAATGACAGAGAGCTCGCCGTTATCGAGGACCTCCGCGATCATGGTGACGATCTTCGAAGTGCCAATGTCCAGGCCAACGACCAGATTCTTTGACTCTCGCGTCATAGGCTGTCCTTCCCTAAAGTACATATCTGGTGAGATTTGGCCAGGCTGCCTCGGTCTTTGCTGGCACGAAACGCGTATCCCGTGGCGTAGCGCAGATCCGCATGCATCACCGATGCACTGCCTTCAAGCGCAAGCCGCTGCAAAAGCCAAGGCTGTGTTTTGACAAACATTCGTACCCGCTCTTCAATGCTTGCGGCCAGGGCATCGCGGCCCAAATCCAGCGTAATGCCTTCCGACAACACGGCATTCCAGGCGTATTGATCCGTCAACCGAAGCGAGGCCAACGACATGCCCAACGGCGCGATCCATTCTTGCAGTTGTCTGGCACGGCGAAGCACAAGTCGCTCACTGCCCGCCGGGCCCGATAGAGCCGCTAGCTCACACGACTCATCGTGATCCTCGCGCGCCCCCGCAAAGGTTTCACCATAGGTGTTGACCAAAACACCCTTGCTCCATGCCGCAGCAGCACGATGCTCCTCGATACGCACAAGCAATCGGTTAGGCCAGATGCGTCGCACCGTGGCGCTGCGCACCCAGGGAATTGCCTGAAGGCTTTGCTGCACAGGCCGCAAGTCGGCAGACAAGACTGTGCCATCAAGAGTTTCAATGACTGCTGCATAAATTTGTGAAGAGGTGACATGACGAAACTCTGTGCCCATGCTGTCAACCATCACGCGCTTGACTGCAAATACAGGACGATAAGAAACCCAAAACAACACAAGCCCAATTAAAGACAGCAGCGCTGCGCCGATCAGCATTGCCGAGACACGGTCAATGAGGGCCGGAGAGTTCCAGAAATGACGAATCGGCATCATCATGACTGCCCGCCTTGGTTTGTGAGTCTTGCAGATTTCAGGCTTGCGGTTGACGCGATCTGCATGACAAGCTGCTCGAAACTGATGCCAGCCTTGGCCGCGGCCATCGGCACAAGAGAGTGGTCGGTCATGCCGGGCGAGGTGTTGATCTCCAGCAGCATGGGCTCTTTTTCGCCGTCCCACATCAGGTCCACCCGAGCCCATCCACTGCAGCCGATCGCCCGATAAGCCTCTATTGAAATAGCGCGCATGCGCGCCTCGATCTCTGGCGCAATTGGCGCCGGGCAAAGATATTGTGTAGCGCTGCCAAAGTATTTGTTCTGATAGTCGTACTGGCCCTGCGGGGCGACGATTTCAATGACGGGAAGCGCCGTCACTGCGCCGCTTGTATCCTCAAGAAGGGCACAGGTGAACTCTCGACCCGACACGAACTGTTCAGCAATGACGCTGTCGTCAAACTCTCGGGCTAAAGCCCATGCTTTTGGAAGATCATCCGGCGTATTGGCCTTGGTAAATCCAAGCGAGGAACCTTCGCAGGCAGGCTTCACCGCAATGGGCAAGCCAAGCCGCCGAACAACATCCTGCGCCTGAAATCCCGCATAAAGCACCATGAAATCCGGCGTTGGCAGGCCGTGAAACTTCCAGATTTTTTTGGTCATGGGCTTATCGAGCGCAATGCTGCTCGCCAACACTCCGCTGCCGGTGTAAGGAATTTTCAAAAGCTCAAGCGCTCCTTGCACCGTGCCGTCTTCGCCATAACGCCCATGCAGGGCAATGAAGATTCGGTCGGGATGTAGTTCCTGCAAGGCTTCAAGCGGCTGATTCGCAGGGTCAAAGCCAATGGCATCGACACCCGCACGCGCAAACGCGCCGAGCACGCCTGCGCCTGAGCGCAAGGAGATTTCGCGCTCTGCAGACAAGCCGCCTTGCAACACCACGACTTTGCCAAGTGATTGAGCGCTGACGGGCTTCATCCGCGGCCTCCCGCAATCTGTCCTGCAACGGTGCCTATCGAGCCCGCGCCCATCGATAACACCACATCACCTTCTTTCGCCAACTCACGAATGCGCGAAGGCATATCGGCAATCGACTCGACATAGATCGGCTCGACGCGGCCCGCCACACGAATTGCGCGTGCAAGCGCTTTGCTGTCAGCGGCTGCGATCGGCTGCTCGCCTGCCGGATAGACCTCAGCAAGCAAGAGCTGATCAGCCTCGCTCAATACATTGACGAAGTCTTCAAACAAGTCGCGAGTGCGGCTGAATCGGTGCGGCTGGAAGGCCAACAGGATTTTTTTCCCGGGGTAGGCGCCGCGAGCGGCTTGAAGCGTCGCGCGAATCTCCGCAGGGTGATGGCCGTAGTCATCAATTAAAGTGAATTTTTGGCCCGATGCATTGGCACATTGCCCATAGTGTTGGAAGCGCCTTCCAACGCCTTTGAACTCGCGCAGGGCCTCGACCATTGCGCCATTTGACACACCAAGCTCAGTGGCCACTGCAATGGCGGCTAAGGCATTTTGAACATTGTGCCGGCCAGGCAGATTCAGCACGACTGACAGCACCGGCTCCTCCTCGCGAACCACATCAAAAGCCATGGCGCCTGCCTGATCTCGAACGTGAATTGCACGCACCTGGGCCTCTGACGCAAATCCATAGGTCACTACCGGCTTTGAAATAAAAGGAATGATTTCTCGCACATGGGGGTCGTCAATGCAGGCCACAACCGTTCCATAAAAGGGAAGATGTTGAGTGAAAGAGATAAAGGCTTGCTTGAGCTTTGCGAAGTCGTGGCCATAGGTCTCCATGTGGTCTTGGTCAATATTGGTGATGACCTCCATCATGGGCAGCAGATTTAAAAATGAGCCGTCAGACTCATCGGCCTCCACAACGATGTACTCACCTAAGCCAAGCCTTGCATTCGCACCCGCACTGTTTAAGCGGCCGCCGATGACGAAGGTCGGATCAAGCCCGCCTTGTGCCAAGACACTGGCGATGAGGCTGGTGGTGGTTGTTTTTCCATGTGTGCCTGCAATCGCGATGCCACGCTTTAGTCGCATGAGCTCACCAAGCATCAAGGCTCGCGGCACCACCGGAATCCGTCGGCTTCTTGCGGCAATCAGCTCGGGGTTATCGGGCTTTACTGCGCTTGAGACCACCACAACATTGGCTTTACCCAGATGGCCCGCGCTGTGGCCAATGGAAATCAAAGCGCCAAGGCCTGCGAGCCTTTTTGTCGCTGCACTCTCAGCAATGTCAGTGCCTTGGACTTTATAGCCAAGATTGAGCAAGACCTCGGCAATGCCTGACATACCCGAGCCGCCGATGCCCACAAAATGGATGGTCTCAATTTTATGCTTCACAAGCCCCCTCCTCGCCGCGCATCTGCCTGCACAAGCTGCTGGGCATGCTGCGAGGCAATCTCGGTGGCATTCGGCATGGCCAGGCTGCGAGCCTTTGCTGCGCGCTTTGCCAGGCTGGGCCGATCAAGGCCGATCAGCAGCTGCGCAAGCGAGTCAGTATTCATTGCGGTCTGTGGCATTAGCCATGCCGCCTCTTGGTCAGACAGATATCGGGCATTGGCCGTTTGGTGATCATCAATTGCTGAGGGCAGCGGCACAAACAAAGCTGCAACGCCTGCGGCAGCGACCTCGGTCACCGTGGAGGCTCCAGCCCGGCAGATCAATAGATCGGCCCAGTCATAGGCCTCGTCCATATTCTCAATAAATGCGTGGCAATCAGATTGAATTTTTTGCGATTGGTAGGCCTGCTTGACCATCTCGAGGTCTGCAGCGCCACTCTGGTGGCGTATTTCAAGCGATGCGCTTTGGGCAATCGCCTGTGCGAACGCTGCGGGCAGTTTCTGATTCAGTGCGCGCGCCCCCAGACTGCCCCCCAGCACGAGAACGCGCAAAGGGCCTTGGCGTTTCGCGTAGCGCTCTTCACATGCAGGCAAGGCGAGGATGGACTGCCGAACGGGATTTCCCGAAACCACTGCGCTTGCCGGCGCAAAACGAGTCTTGGGAAAACTTACAAGCACCCGCTTGGCAATTCGCGCAAGCCAGCGATTCGCCGTGCCCATCACTGCGTTTTGCTCATGAATGCACAAGGGAATGCGACGCCACCTGGCAACCAGCCCAATCGGAAAAGTGACATAGCCGCCAAAGGCCATAACCAACTCGGGCTTTGAGCGCCTCAACACCTGCGCTGCGTCGACGAGCCCTTTCATTAATCGAATTGGCAACGACAGCCAAGCGGCGAGGCCTTTGCCCCGCACGCCAGAAAATTTAAGCAAGTGCAGGCCGATGCCTGCAGCAGGCACGACCCGCTGCTCCAGCCCACGATCCGATCCCACCCACTCGGCATGCCACCCTTTTCCTTGCAATGCTTTTGCAACCGCCAAAGCAGGAAAAACATGGCCGCCCGTGCCACCAGCTGCGATCAGAACCCGAGGGGCCATCATGCAGCACCTCTCGATGTACGAAAGCGATTTTCCATGTCAATGCGAATCAGCACCCCCATGGCGATGCAGATAGCCAGCATGGAGCTGCCGCCATGGCTGATAAATGGAAGGGTTAGTCCTTTTGTTGGCAACAGGCCCGTGTTGACGCCCGCATGAATGAGCGCCTGGATGCCAATCCAAACGCCAATACCCTGCGCAACCAGGCCTGCAAACAAATTCTCTTTGGACATGGCGATGCGGCCTATCTCAATTGCGCGACGAACGACGAAGGCCAGAGCAATGATCACCAGCGTCACGCCAACAAAACCAATCTCCTCGCCCATCATGGCAAAGATGAAATCGGTATGCGGCAGAGGCAAATGGCCCATCTTGGCAATGCCCGTGCCCAAGCCCGAGCCCAACAGGCCACCGTTGCCAAAGGCAATCAGGGCGCCGCAGAGCTGATAGCCAGAAGTCTGCACAAGCTCGGGGTCGCAAGGCGTTAAGTAAGACAGCAGCCGTGTCAGTCGCCACGGCGTGAGCACTACCATCGCTGCAAACAATGTCGTCAAGGCAGCGATCAGAGGAATAAAGACCCGCAGACTCATGCCGCCTAAAAAAAGCACTGCGGCAACGGTGAGCATGATCACCATCGTCGAGCCCAGATCAGGCTGATACAGCAGCAAAAGCATGACCAGAGACATCAAAGCGCCAATCGGCAAGAGCCCTTTTACAAAAGTGTGCATGCGGTCTTGCCTTCGCACAACATAGGCGGCTGCAAAAAGCAGGGCTAAAAACTTCATGAGCTCTGCAGGCTGCAAAGTAAAAAAGCCCAGCGGGATCGCCCTGACTGCGCCGTCTTTAATAATTGAAGGGCCCATGACCATCTTCAAGACAGCCACCAGAAGCAACAGGCCAATTCCTATAAGAAACAAAGGCGTTGAGTACGCCCGCAGCAGATCAATCGGCACGCGGGTCATGAACCAAGCCGCAAAGACTC
This sequence comes from uncultured Burkholderiaceae bacterium, assembly GCA_964582195.1. GTDB lineage: Bacteria > Pseudomonadota > Gammaproteobacteria > Burkholderiales > Burkholderiaceae_A > Lacustribacter. The sequence continues at coordinate 35,552 of CAZOQN010000003.1, forward strand.
CGATCAACAAATGAATGGGATGGCCCCGCATGCCGCGCAAAAACACAGACTCTGCATTGTTGCTTGGCAGTGGAAGGTTGGCCGAATACACCATGACCAGGCCTACAAGCAGTAGGCCTGCAAACACTGATATCAGGGTGCGATCGACGCTGGGCGCTAGCATGGCAAGCCCATCTCCTGTGAAAGCGCTTCAACCGACTGACAAAAAATCTGGCCTCGCTCGACGTAATTGGAAAACATGTCAAAGCTCGCACAGGCAGGCGAGAGCATCACCACCGCGTTGGGCTTGGCAAGCTCGTAAGCTGCTTGCACCGCCTGCTCCATGGACTCTACGGCCTGTGTTCTCACGCCTGCCCGCTTGGCAATCTCAGCAATTGCGGGCCCATCACGCCCAATCGTTACGACCGCTTTCGCATGGGCACGAATGGGCTCAATCAGCGGCGCAAAATCTTGACCTTTGCCATCGCCCCCAGCAATCAGCACACAGGGAAGACCCAGGCCCTGCAGGCCTGCGGCCGTTGCCCCGACATTGGTGCCCTTGCTGTCGTTGACAAAGTCGACGCCCTGCACATTGCCCGCCCACTGCATGCGGTGGGCAGCGCCTTGAAATTCGCGCAGGCCATGCAGCAATGGCGCAAGCACCGGCGTTACCGTTCGACACAGGGCCAGCGCAGCCAGCGCATTTAAAGCATTGTGTCGGCCACGCATGCGAAGGGCATCGGCAGGCATGAGCCGATGCAAACGATCCTCATCGATGGCATCACGCATGCACATCCAGGTGATGCCTTCTTCAACCAGGCCAAAGTCACCGCAAGAGGTGGGGGTATCTGTTCCGAAGGTAATGGCGGATGCGGGGGGCCGCGGCAATCCATGGCGCGGCAAAATTCTCACAACACCCGATGCGGCCGGATCAATGCCAACCCCGAATACCCGCATCTTGGCATCGATGTAATCGGGCATATCCAAATGCCAATCAAGATGATCTTCAGTAATGTTGAGCAGGGCCGCAGCTGTTGGATGAAAGTGGGCTGCCAATGCAAGCTGAAAGCTTGAAAGCTCCAGCACCCAGGCTTTGGGGAAGCGGCTTTGATCTTCACACTGCATGACAGCGTCAAGAAGCGATGGGCTGATGTTGCCCGCCTCTTGCGCATCGATGCCCGCTCGACGCAATAGCGCCACAGTCATCTGTGTTGTGGTGGTTTTTCCATTGGTGCCGGTGATGGCCAATACCTTGGGCAGCTCGAGCGGCAGTTCCAGATCAACTCCTTGATCCAGGCGGCTGCTGGCATGGGCCGCATGATGAATCGCCCACTCAAATAAATCGAGCTCAGCAATCACACGGCAGCCTTGGGTCGCAGCTGCTTGCATCAATTTGGCGGCAGGGCCTTGATGCTTGGCGTGAGGCGAAAGCCCCGGGCTTGGCACAAGAAAGTCGACAGACTCAAGCCAACGAGACTCAAATGGTGCTGTCACTGCGCAATGAATCTGCAGACGCTCTTTTGCGCCCGCAATCACCTGCGCATCCTGCGCAAGCTTTTGGGCCATGGGCGGCTTATCGCGCGTATCAATCACCGTCACCTGGGCGCCTTTGCGCAAAAGCCATCGGGCACAGGCATGGCCAGACTCGCCTAGGCCAATCACCAAGGCATGCACGCCTGGCCAGCGAATGTCCATTGCGATGGCAGGCGGTGTGCTTGTGAACTCGTTTGGTGTGGCCTTGTTTTGTTTTGTCATCACTCGTGTTTTCTTTGTATGTCTTTATCGAAGCTTGAGGGTTGAGAGGCCTGCAAGAACCAGCATCATGGTGATGATCCAAAACCGCACCACGACCTGGGTTTCCTTCCAGCCACCGACCTCAAAGTGATGATGCAAAGGAGCCATTTTCAGAATGCGGCGGCCCTCGCCGAATCGTTTCTTGGTGTACTGGAAGTAACCCACCTGCAACATGACGGAGAGGGTTTCAATCACAAACACACCGCCCATGATGAAAAGTACAATTTCTTGTCGCACCACCACAGCAACCGTTCCCAATGCGCCGCCTAAAGCAAGAGCGCCAACATCGCCCATGAAGACCTGCGCGGGGTAGGCGTTAAACCAAAGAAACGCAAGGCCCGCACCGACCAGCGCTGCACAAAAAACCGTAAGCTCACCGGCCCCTGGGATGTAGGGGATGAGCAGATACTTTGCAAACACCGCATTGCCGGTGACATAGGCAAACACACCGAGGGCTCCTGCCACCAAGACCGTTGGCATGATGGCCAAGCCATCCAGGCCATCGGTTAGATTCACCGCATTGCTTGAGCCCACAATCACAAAATAAGTGAGAACAATGAAGCCAAAAACCCCCAAGGGGTAAGCTACTTGCTTGAAAAAAGGAACGATCAAATCGGCAGTCGGAGGCAGCTGAATTGAAAAACCGTTGCTGATCCACTGCATGAACAAATCAATCGCGTGAGCATTACTTTGTGCGGGCACAGAAAACGCCAGGTAAATGGCTGCCACAATCCCAATGACGGACTGCCAGAAGTATTTCCAGCGTGCGGGCAGTCCCTTGGGGTCTTGGTTCACAACTTTGCGATAGTCGTCAATCCAGCCTACGGCGCCGAAGCCCATGGTGACGATGATGACGGCCCAGACAAATCGATTGCCCAGGTCGGCCCACAACAAAGTGGTGATGCCGATAGACAACAAAATAAGCGCGCCTCCCATCGTGGGCGTTCCACTTTTAATCAAGTGGGTCTGCGGGCCATCATCGCGCACGGCTTGGCCGACCTTCATGGCAGTCAGCTTGCGGATCACCACAGGGCCCAACACCAATCCAATGCCAAGCGCAGTAAGCGTCGCAAACACCGCACGCAAAGTGATGTAGTTAAGCACCGTAATCGCACGGATGGTTTGATCCAGCCAATCGACAAGCCAAAGAATCATGCCGCTGCTCCATGCATAGGTGCTTTTAGTGCTTCCACAACCCGCTCCATCTTCATAAAACGTGACCCTTTGGCCCAGACCGATGGCTGTTGCCCGTGCGCATGCTGGCGATCAAGCCAGCCACGAAGATCTGACACGAGCGGCTCGATCTGATCAAAATGTTTTCCAACGCCGGTCTGGGCGTTCGCCAGGGCCATGGATTGGCCATGCAGCCAGATCGCATCAATCTTTTTTTCATCGGCATAACGCAGCACTTCGCAATGAAACGCCTCGCCCTGATCGCCCACCTCGCCCATATCGCCAAGCACCAAGGCTTGCGGCGTTGGCAGGGTCCCCAAAGCGTCAATGGCTGCCCGCACAGAATCCGGGTTCGCGTTGTAGGTGTCATCGACCAAAATGCCACCGCCTGCAAGGCCAAGTTTTCTGCCTCGGCCCGCAACAGGCTCAAACTTCGCTAATGCGTTTGCAATCACGGAAGGTGCGATGGATGCCGCCCAAGCACAGGCTGCTGCGGCTATTGCATTTAATGCAAAGTGATCACCCGTGCCTTGCAGCCGCACCGTGTTCAATTCCCCGGAAGGAAAATGGATCTCCAGTGCACTCTTGGAGGGATTGGCCCATCGAACGTGAAGCTCTTCGCCTTGAAAATCCGGTGCAGCGGCAGCACCTTCAAACCCAAACCGAATGCAACGGCGAGTGCCTGCCAAGCGCCTCCATATCGGCTCGTGTTCGGGGTCTCTAGGAAATACAGCAATACCATTTGCAGGCAATGCGGCAAACACCTGGCCGTTTTCCTGGGCCACCGCAGCAACCGATTTCATGAACTCTTGATGTTCGCGCTGCGCATTGTTCACCAGGGCGATATCCGGTCTCGCAATTGCAGCGAGCACCGGGATCTCGCCGGGGTGGTTCATGCCAAGCTCAAGCACAGCAATGCGGTGCTCGGGCTTTAAGCCAAGCGCAGAGAGTGGAACGCCAATGTGATTGTTCAGATTTCCTGGCGTTGCCCATGCACAGTCGGCACCAACTGCGGCATCAAGCACCGTTGAGATCATTTGCTTAACGGTGGTTTTGCCATTGCTGCCTGTCACTGCAATCATTTTGCCGGCCCACTGGCCACGCCAATAGGCTGACCACTGCTGCAAGGCGGCCAGAGTATCGGGCACCTCTACACAGACAAGCGGAGCCTCCTCTGTATTGACCGCGCCTGCCCGAACCACCGCAGCGGCCGCGCCTCTGTCTTGGGCAGCCTGCAGAAATTTGCTGCCGTCAAAGTTGGCGCCTTCCAGGGCAAAGAACAGCGCACCCGCTTTAAGCGTACGGGTGTCTGTGCTAACTGTATCGAAGACGATCTCGTTTGAACCAAGCCCTGGCCGCACAGCGGCCTGAGGAATTGCGGACAAGAACTCGGAGAGCTTAGGCATGCACAACCCCCCAGCCCTCAAGAGCCTGCCTGGCGCAACGAATATCGCTAAAAGGAATTTTCTGGCTGCCAATCATCTGGCTTGATTCGTGGCCTTTACCTGCAATCAAGACCAAGTCGTTCTCCTGGGCCTGTGCGATCGCCTGAGAAATTGCGCTAGCTCGGTCAATTTCCTGGTGCACGCGATTTTGCAGGCTTGCAGGCACACCAGATGCAATTGCGTTGATGATTTCTTGGGGGTCTTCTGATCGCGGATTATCAGACGTGATCAGCACCCGATCCGCAAGCCGGCTTGCAACCTCGCCCATTAACGGGCGCTTCGCAGCATCACGATCGCCGCCACAGCCAAATATACAAACCAGTTTTCCACCGCGGGCCTGCGCAACAGGCCGCAAGGCTTGCAATGCGCTTTGCAAGGCGACCGGCGAATGCGCATAGTCAATGCAGGCGATCGGCCCCCGATCGCCATGGACCATTTCCAGCCGGCCCGGCGGCATGCGCAAGCCGGCAAGGCGCGCATGAATCTCTTCGGGCTCAAGTTCCATCGCCCACAAACAGCCCGCGACCACCAGAGCGTTTTCAACATTATGCGCACCATAGGCCGGGATTCGTATCTCGCTGCTCAGCGCTGCCGCCTTGTTCTTGCCAATGAGTGTGAGCGAAATGCCGTGTTCATCAGCAGCAGCTGCGGCCGCCTGCAAACCGCTGTGTGCATTTGAAGGCAGCTCTCGGCCAATCGCGATGCGATCCACGACCTGCTCAGGGGTCTGCCACATCGCCATGCCAAACGGGTCATCGAGATTAATCACCGCTGCGCCCAAGGCTGGCGATGCAAATAACAAAGCCTTGGCTTTGGCATAGTTTTCCATGGTGCCGTGAATATCAAGATGATCATGACTCAGGTTTGAAAACGCCGCCACTTTGATAACGCATCCCTGCAAACGCCCTTGAATCAGTCCAATCGAAGAAGCCTCGAGCACCACCGCTTTAATGGGCTGCTGCTTGAGTTCATAAAGCAGGGTTTGCAGATCAACAGCGTCGGGCGTGGTGAGCCCTCCGGTGGCCGACTCAGACCAGGATGGCGAGAACTCTTGCGCACAGCCTGCGGGAAACACGCCAACACCAAGTGTGCCAATCACAGCGCTTGCGATCCCCGATCTCGCCAAGGCATGCGCCAAGGAAAAAGAGATGGTGGTTTTTCCATTGGTGCCCGTAATGGCAATGATCTGCAGGGCCATGCTGGGCCGGCCATAAAACGCTGAGGCGATCATGCCCGCACGCGAAACAAGCTGCGGCACTTCAAGCCTTGGCACGGCGCCGGCAATTTCAACCGGCCGGCCAAGATCGCCTAAGCCATCGACAATGATCGCAGCAGCGCCCGCTTCCATCGCTTTCGCTGCCAACGCGGCAGAAGAAAAATTTTTTCCAGGCCTTGCAATGAATCCATCTCCGGGCGCAATCTTTCGTGTATCGGAGCGCAGCTTTGCGCCTTTTCCAAGATGTGCTGCCATCCAGACGGCAGCCTCATCCGCAACGGCCTCACGAAGGCTTAAGGGATGCAAGAGCGCCGCAGAGTTCACTGGGTTCCCTCATCAATCATCGCAATTGCTGGCAAGACGCGCAGCGCAGGATCAGGGGAGAGTTGCATGCGCCGCAAGGTATCGTTTGCGATTCGGGAAAAAATTGGCGCAGCTACCTCTCCACCATAATGTTTTCCAGCGCTTGGCTCATCCACCATCACTGCAATCACGAAACGGGGTCGCTCAGCGGGCGCAAAGCCAACAAAAGACGAAACATATCGATCTTTGGCATAGCCGCCTTGATCGGGCTTATGCGCAGTGCCAGTCTTGCCGGCAACCTTAAAGCCTTCGACTTGCGCTTTCGGTGCTGTTCCTGCGGGCCCCGCGGCCTCCTGAAGCATGCGACGCATGATGCGGGCTGTCTCAGGCGAAATCACCGGAACACCTGCCATCGGCCCGGGCTGGGGCACGAACGAAAGTGGGACGATGTCTCCATCACGCGCAAAGATGGTGTAAGCCCTGGCGAGTTGCAGCAATGAAACTGAAACGCCATGGCCATAAGAAATGGTGGCGTGATCGATCGGAACCCAGCGCTGCGGATTGCGAAGCCTGCCCGTGGTGGCGCCACTTAAGCTTGGCTCCGGCACGCGGCCAAAACCAGAGGCAGTGTAGAAATCATGCATCTCCTGAGAGGAGAGTTTTTCCGCAATTCTTACCGTGCCAACATTGCTTGATTTCGCCAAAATTTCAGCAACGGTGAGCACGCCAAGCGGCTTTTTGTCGCCAATGGTTCGACGGCCGATCGTGATTTTTCCCGGGTCGGTTTGCAGCCGGGTATCAGGTGCAATTCGGCCTAACTCAAGCGCAGCAGCAATCGAAAATGCTTTCATCGTGGAGCCTGGCTCAAAGGCATCGGTAACTGAGCGGTTGCGCACGATTTCAGCATTCAAGCGTCGGCGATTGTTTGGGTCAAAAGAAGGTTGGTTGGCCATGGCCAGCACTTCACCAGTGCGGGGGTCAATCACTACCGCGGAGGCCGCTTTCGGCCGATGCTCCTTCATGGCTGCCGATAAGGCGGAATGAACAATCGACTGAATGCCTGCATCCAGCGACAGCTGAAGATCACGGCCTGGCATCGGCTCTGCAATTGCGCGGCTGCTCACCGGTTGATTGCGACGATCCACCACCACCCGAGCACGCCCTGGCGTTGCGCGCAACTGCTCATCGTGGGCAAGCTCAAGGCCTTCAGCGCCTTTTTCTTCAGCGTTAGTAAAGCCCACCACATGCGCAAAGCTTTCGCCAAATGGATAGTAGCGACGATAGTCCGATTCAAACTCCAAACCAGCAATGCGTAAGGCACGAATCCGATCGGCCTGCGCGAGATCAAGGCCTCGTGCAAGCCAGAAAAACCCTTTCGATTTTTTCACTTGCGCTTTGATCTCTCCAACAGGCTTGCCCAGCAAAGCCGCAAGCTCAACAAGCTTGGGGGAATCAAGATCAATGCGTGAGGGAACCACGCCGAGATGCTCCTCCCTCACGCTGGTTGCAATAACCTCGCCATTACGATCAACCACGCGGCCTCTGACTGCTGGAATTTCCCGCGGCCTCTCAAACCGGCGCTCTGCAAGGCTTTGCCAGTGGTCTGCATGCACAAGCTGCAGCATGAAGGCACGAATCAGCACCGCCAGAAAACCGAGCATCAAAATACCGAGGACGACTTTTGATCGGATCTGGGTCGCCCGCCATGTCAACACCGGCTCGGCAGGCCGGCCCCAGGCCGCTGTCTTTGAGCCCGTGTTTGAAAGCGCTGAGACGCGACTGCTCATGGATTACTTTTGCCCCCTTTTGCAAAAAGCTCAGGGGAATACAGGGTCTGTGTTGGGTTGATGGGCAGCATTCCCAAGTCACGACGCGCTAGGGCATCAATGCGAGTCGGGTTGCGCAAGGCCGTGAGCTCAACCTGCAACACCTCAATGTCAGAGCTAAGTTTTTCACTGGCTCGATCAGCACGCTCAGCCAGAGAGAAAAGCCTTCTCTCGTGATAACGAGCATTGACCAATGACAAGGCAGAAATGGCAATCAGTGCAGCAAGGATCCATTGATTGCGTGTCATGAGACCTCTCTCATGCTGGGCAATCGCTCGGCAATACGCAGCACAGCAGACCGTGATCGAGGATTGCGCGAGACCTCCTCAGCACTTGGCCGCAACCGAGCGACTTCACGAAATTTCAGCGACCGTATCGCCTGACCCGCGCCCATGGCCAACGCCCTCTGTGATCGGCTCAGGCCCCTGCGACGCTGACTTACCGGGGTGGCGGGCTGGCCTCTGAAAAACTGCTTGACGATTCGGTCTTCAAGCGAATGAAAGCTGATGATCGCAACGCGCCCGCCTGGGCGAAGCAGCTGGACCGATGCCTCAAGCGCCGACGTGAGCTGCTCAATTTCACCGTTGATATAAATCCGTAAAGCCTGAAAGGTACGGGTCGCAGGGTGCTGGCCCGGTTCGCGTTTTGCACGGCAGCGGCGCAGTGTTTGCTCGATGAGGTCAGCGAGCTCCCGAGTCGAGGCCAGGGGCTGCGCTTGTCCCATCTGGGCCGCGTGGCAGCGAGCCGCAATCGCGTCTGCAATCTGAACAGCAAACCGTTCTTCACCATAGTCGGCAATCACCTCTCCTAGCGCTTGTTTTGTCGCTTTTGAAATCCACTGCGAAACAGGCTCTCCTTGGCTCGGATCCATGCGCATATCCAACGGGCCGTCTGCACGAAAACTAAAGCCGCGATCGGCCTGGTCAATTTGCGGAGAGGACACGCCGAGATCAATCAATAGCCCGTCGATCTCCGAAACGCCCTTTTCCTGCAAACATTTCGCAAGCTGGCCAAATGGCGCGTGCACCACTTCAAACCTTGGGTCTTGAATGTCATGGGCCGCCGCAACCGCTTGCGGGTCACGATCGAATGCAATCAATCGGCCCTTGGGGCCAAGCATCGTCAGAATCAATCGGCTATGTCCGCCTCGGCCAAAGGTTGCATCGACATAGATGCCCTCTGGAACAATGCGCAATCCCTCGACCGCCTCATTGAGCAGCACAGTCTGGTGGGTGAAGGCCTGCATGGGCTGCGCTTAGGCTCCGCCGCGCTTGCGTTGACGAACCGACTGCTTATGTGACTCCAGTGTTGCCGAGTCCCATATTTCGAAATGTTGTCCAACCCCTAAAAGCACTACATCACGCTGAATACGGGCACCATCGCGTAAAACAGGATTGATCAGCACACGGCCCTGGCCATCCATCTCGGGCGTATCGCTTAAGCCCAGCCAAAAACGACGGCGTTCATTGTCAGCATCATTTTCAGAAAACGAGGCGGTCTTTTGCTCCCACAATGACTGGGCCATCAGAATCAGGCAGCCGTCATCGCTTTCAACCATCGCAAGCGCCCCTTTGGATTGGGCCACCAAGGCATCGCGATACCGCGCGGGAATCGTCATGCGCCCCTTGGCGTCGAGGCTCAGCGCGGTAATGCCGGCAAATTGAACTTGCAAAGCCAAAGGAACTTCTCCCACAAAAAACCACTTTTTTGCACGATTCCCCACTTTAGGGAAAAGATAAGCGGTGGTCAAGCCGATTTGGGAGAAAATTTCTTTCTAAAACAATGACTTAGCTGGTTTTTCCACAGAAAACTTGCAATAAAAATTCAAATAAATCAATAAGATAAAAATCACTCATCAAGTGATTTGTTAATTGGGCTCAGGCAGTCCACCCAACACCTAGGGTTTACTGCAGGGGGGACTTGAGCAATTCGGCAAATGGAAGGGGCAAAACGGGAATCCCCTCTTGGGCAAGCTCGTGGGCTGCTTGAAGAGTCGTTTGGCCATGAATGGGGCGGGCAGGCACCTCGCCGAGATGCATGGCCCTGGCCTCTTGCGCAAAACGATCGCCCACGTCTTCGCTCGAGGCTAGGGCCTCACGGACCATTTTCATGGCCACAACCAGGGCCTGCGCTGCTTGCGGGGCGGGCGTTGCCGCCGTCACCTCTGACTTAGGCGAGGGCTCTTGGGCTCCTGACAAATTCAGCCTCGGGGCAGACAGGGTTTTTTGAACTTCAGCACTTCCGCAGCAAGGACATGCCAAAAGCCCGCTTTCACGCTGCGCCTCATATGCAGCAAGATCCTTAAACCACCCCTCGAATGGATGGCCATGCGCACACTGCAAATTGAATACTTTCATGCAGGGAATTCTATTCGATTGAATCTTGCGCCGTGCTCATACCCTACGCTCAATGAGTTCAATCTTGTAGCCATCGGGATCTTGCACGAAAGCAATGACGGTTTCACCGCCTTTGACAGGGCCCGCCTCACGCGTGACATTACCGCCGGCTTGCTTGATGCGCGCACAGGCCTCGAAAGCATCGGGAACTGCGATGGCGATATGGCCATAGGCAGAGCCGTGATCGTATTTCTCCACGCCATAGTTATAAGTGAGCTCAAGCTCCGCGTGCCCCTCTGCATTGCCTTTGCCAAAGCCTACAAAAGCGAGGTCATATTGCTGATCGGGGCGCTTGGTTGTGCGCAACAGATTCATGCCTAGCACTTCGGTGTAAAACCGGATTGATCGATCCATATCGCCCACGCGCAACATGGTGTGCAACATTTTCATTTGCAAATTTCCTTGTGCGAAAGTTCCAGAGAAAAAAGAAGCAGGCCTATAGGCCGGATTCTGTTACGAAGCGCCAATCACTCGACGCTTTATAGCGATCATCCCTCTAGGCCTGATGTTGCCATCAGGCTCAAGCCACCTACCCGCGCGCTGCAGACGGGACACCCGCTCTGGCACAAGGCCAGGTGCGCGCCTATTTGGTGTTGCTCCGGGTGGAGGTTGCCGCGTTTCACATCCGCACAGTTTCCCGCGCTTGCTCGTCTCTGTGGCCCTATTCCTCGCCTTGGGCGCTCAAAAGCGCTTGCTGCGTACGGCCGTTAGCCGTCACCCTTCCCTTCGGAGTCCGGACCTTCCTCTCCCGCAACTGCTTGCGGCAGCGACCGCCCGGCCTGCTTCTCAGCTTTCATGATACTGCCTCGCCGGGCGCTCGTCATGCTATCTTTTATCAATAACCAGTCTTTATATTTAAAAATAATATGAGATTGATTGTGCGTTCACTCGCGCGCTGGGCCTGGGGAGAGGGCGAGCGCGCACGCCCCTTAAACACGGTGCTTCCAACAATTGCCGTAGCCATCATGGCAGGCCTGCTGATCGTGCTCGGGCTAATCATGGCCAAGTCCACACGCGAGAGCGCACAAAACGAAGCTGGCAACAAGCTCGCTGTCGAGGCAAAGACATTCTCAGGCCTGCTTGATCAATCAATTAGCGCTGAGCTTGCTGATCTTGAATCACGAGCGAATTCAATCAGTACTCTTGAGCTACATCAGAGGCCAGAAAAGCTCAGGGCTTGGCTCGATGGCATCCAGCAAAAAATTCCTGAATACACCTGGATTGGCTTTGCAGACAACAAAGGGGTTCTGCAGGCCGCCACTGGCGGACTGCTTACCGGCCAAAGCGTCAGCGGACGAGACTGGTTTGAGCGGGGACTGCGCTTGCCCACCACGATTGATCTTCATGAGGCGAAACTGCTTGCGCCTTTCCTCCCTGCAAGAACAGATGGCCCCTGGCGATTCATCGATCTCGCCGTGCCTCTGCAAAACAGCCGTGGCGACACCCTTGGGGTAATCGGGGCGCACTTGAGCTGGGACTGGCTCATGGCGTTGCAAAAAAGATTTTCGGCAATGCTGCCGTTGCCGCAGCAAGCAGTGGTTGTTGTGGCGGGCGAAGACGGAAAGATTCGGCTCTCCGACCAATCATCGCAAGACTGGCTGCTTGTAGAGCTCAAGAGTTTTCAGCAGGCGTTGGTGCAAAAAACAGGCTGGGTGCGAGAGACTTGGCCTGATGGAAAAGAGTATTTTGTTGGCTTTGCAAAAGACTCTGGAGGAATTTCTGGGCGTCAGCTTGGCTGGGTCACTTTGATCCGCGTGCCTGTAGAGACGTTTGAGCAGACGGCGAATTACGCGTTCACGGGCATCTGGGCGCTGGTTGTTGCGACGATTGTTTTGTTTTACGTGGGCGTTCGCCTCGTTTTGCGTGTGGCCCTGCTGCCCGTGCGACAGCTTGTCTCGCAGGTCGGAGAGGTTGCACAACATGGCGGTCGCGTTGACTTAAGCACGCCTGCCCCCCGGGAGCTGCGCGCACTTGGCGCAGCTACGAATCAAATGATTCAGGCAATCAAGGCAAGCCAATCAGCAGACCTTGCCAAGTCCCGCTTTCTGGCAGATATGAGCCATGAAGTAAGAACCCTGCTGCATGGCATGTTGAGCCACTTAGAACTGCTCCGTGTGAATCATGACCCCGCACAGCGGGAAAAAGATATCGCAAAAACCGTGGGCTACAGCAAGGAACTCATTGCCTTGGTCAATGATCTGCTAGACCTGTCTGCGATAGAGGAGGGAAAGCTTCGAATCGAGCGCACGCCCACAGAAATCGCAGCGCTGATCCGCTCGAACGCTTTGCTCTATGAAGGCCAAGCGAGGTCTAAGGGTCTGTCGTTTAACCTCATCCTTTGTCTTGATGAGCCTGTACAGATCATGACGGACCCGCTGCGCCTTGGGCAGGTTCTTCGCAACCTGATCGCCAACGCGGTGAAATTTACCTCGCAAGGCAGTGTCACGGTGCACGCCAAAATCGAGCAGCCGCGCCAGGCCCTGTGCATCCGAGTTCGTGACACAGGCACGGGGCTAAGCCAGGCGCAACAAGAAATGATCTTTGGCCGTTTTGAACAGGCGCATCTTTCGTCCCGTGAGCGCTTTGGCGGCAGCGGACTGGGGCTATCTGTTTCTCGGGCACTCACAAAAGCCATGGGAGGGGAAATGTCTCTCAATTCAGAGCTTGGCATGGGCAGCGAGTTTCTCGTGCGCATGCCCTTTGAGCTCCAAGCCTCCAAATCCCAACCCTCTTTGCGTCATTCAATGCCGCTTCAACAAAAGAGCCTTCGAGTGTTGTGTGTCGATGACCTGCAAGATAATCGCGCTGTGCTGTGCCGCTGGCTCTCGCTTCTCGGCCACGAGCCACAGGGGGCATCAAGCGCAACCGAAGCCGTGCAAAAAGCAGCGCTTGAAGACTTCGACTTGATTCTGATGGATATTGACTTGCCAGACATGCAAGGCACTGAAGCCATTCGGCAGATTCGATCGGCCGTAGGAGTAAGCGCACGAGCCAAAATTTACACAGTCTCAGGCCATGCCTACGATGCCGATGCCAGCCGATCGCTTGATGCAGGCAGCGATGGCCATATCACCAAGCCGATTGACTACAGATTACTTGAAGAGAGGCTTGGTCAGATCACCAGAGTTTCACGATCAGACCAGGCCTTCGAATTTCCAGTCGAGTGACTCGCCTGCGGCCAAAGGAACGATCTGGCCCTCGGCATAGGGAAACTGGGCGGCAATCACCTGGCCAGATCTGACCATGCGAATTTTTTGGGAGTTGCGCGGCAGGCCATAAAAATCAGGGCCATAAAAAGCTGCGAATGCCTCGAGCTTATCGAGCGCACCGACAGACTCCAATGCCTTGGCATAAAGCTCAATGGCATAAGGCGCCGAGAAGCATCCTGCACAGCCGCAGGAAGATTCCTTGGCATCTCGCGAGTGCGGCGCACTGTCCGTTCCGAGGAAAAACCTCGGACTAGCGCTTGCCGCCGCTTTGAGCAACGCTTGGCGATGGGTCTCTCTTTTCAAAACTGGCAGGCAATACCAATGCGGCCTCAAGCCCCCTTGAAAAATAGCATTACGGCTGTAGAGCAGATGCTGTGGCGTGATCGTTGCCGCAATGGGCCCGTCAGCCTGTGACACATAGTCTGCTGCTTCCCGCGTGGTGATGTGCTCAAACACAATCTTGAGCTCTGGAAAACTTTTGCGCAAAGGCGCAAGCACCTGCTCAATAAACAAGGCTTCCTTATCAAAAACATCGACCTGATTACCCGTGACTTCGCCGTGCATGCACAACACCATCCCCGCACGCTGCATGGCTTCCAAAACAGCATGGCAGTTTCTAATATCGGTCACGCCGCTATCAGAATTGGTAGTGGCCCCCGCAGGATAAAGCTTGACGGCTTTGACAACACCGCTGTCGATAGCACGGCTGATTTCATCAGGAGCGGTGTTGTCTGTGAGATAAAGCGTCATCAGGGGCTCAAAGGAGTAGCCCTGCTCTACGAGCTGCGCCGGTAATGCCGCCTTAATACGCGATGCATAGGCGAGGGCCTGGCTTGCCTGGGTCACGGGCGGCCGAAGGTTGGGCATGACAATGGCCCGGGCAAACTGCTTCGCGCTAAAGCCAACAATTGAGGCGAGCTCTGCGCCATCTCGCAGATGCAGATGCCAGTCGTCGGGCCGAGTGATTGTGAGCTCAGTCATTGACGTGCACTAAAAAACAATGACGGCTCGGTAATCGTTGACATTGGTTCGAGTTGCCCCGGTAGTGATGACATCGTTTAAGGGCTCAAACAAGCCCAAGCCATCATTATTATCAAGCAAATCTTTCAGCGATAGGCCCCTTGACTTGGCGCGCGCGACGCTGTCGGGCAACAACACAGCGCCTGCATGGGGACTTACGCCATCAATGCCATCGGTGTCGGCAGCCACTGCAGACACCCGTTGGGCAACGCCTAGCTCTTCCAATGCGATTGCCAAAGCCAATAAAAACTCAACACAACGGCCCCCGCGGCCGTTGCCGCGAACCGTGACCGTGCATTCACCGCCTGAAATCAGAACAAGCGGCAGGGAAAATTCTTTGGAAGGAAATAGCGCAAGCTCTCGTACCCAAGAAGCATAGACCTGGGCAACATCGCGGGCCTCGCCAGTCACCGAATCGCCCAACACAATCGGACGAATGCCCGCCGATTGAAACTGTGCTGCAGCTGCCTGCAGGCTTGCACGGGCTGTGGCAATCACCTTGACGTTAGAGTGCGCCATTCGCGAATCACCGGGCTTTGGGGTTTCAGCGACTTTTCCGGCACGGCCCAGTTCAAGGTGCCGGCGAATAGACTCGGGCGGATCAACCCGCCAACGGGTAAGAACTGCGAGTGCATCGGCATAGGTCGAGGGATCCGGAGAACATGGGCCGGAGGCAATTGCAGAAGGATCATCTCCCACGACATCGGACACCACCAGCGCACACACGGGCGCTTTGGAAGCTAATGCGAGCTGGCCGCCTTGAATTCGCGACAAATGCTTACGTACGACATTCATGTCGGTAATGGGCGCGCCGGATTTCAAAAGGCTTTGCGTAAGTGCCTTCAAATCAGACATGCTCACACCCGCTACCGGAAGCGATAAGAGGCTAGAGCCGCCACCGGAAATCAAAACAATTAACTGATCCCGATCAGTAAGCTTTGCAACTTCATCCAATATTTCCTGGGCCGCCTGCTCTCCGGCCTGATCGGGCACGGGGTGGCCTGCCTCAATACAACGAATGCGGCCCAAAGGCAGGCCATGCGCATAACGTGTAATCACTAGGCCCGTTAACGGGGCATGCGCTGGCCATGCCTGTTCAACAGCCGCAGCCATGCTTGCTGCGGCTTTCCCCGCGCCTACCACCAAGGTGCGGCCTCCAGTCGGTGCTGAAGGCAAATGGCTCGCCACGATTCTTATCGGGTCTGCCGCCGCTACCGCCGCATCAAAACTTTTTCTGAGCAGGCTTGAATAATCCATCAAGCGATTGTCGCCGATGCCACAGCATTGGCAATTGCCTTGCCGACATCAATGGTGTTGGCTGTGCCGCCGAGGTCGCGGGTTTTGGGCCCGAACTCGAGCACCTCTTCGATGGCTCGCAAAATCAAATCATGGGCTTTTTTGTAGCCCAGAAAATCGAGCATCATGGCCGCAGACCAGATCTGGCCAATTGGATTTGCGATGCCTTTGCCCGCGATATCGGGAGCAGAGCCATGAACCGGCTCAAACAGTGATGGGAAGTTGCGCTCTGGGTTCAGGTTGGCCGATGGCGCGATTCCAATGGTGCCGGTACAGGCGGGCCCTAGGTCAGACAAGATGTCGCCAAACAGATTGCTGGCCACCACAACATCAAACCAGTCAGGGTGAAGCACAAAGTTTGCCGTGAGAATATCGATGTGATACTTGTCGACTTTGACACTGGGAAAGTGTTTTGACATTTCAGCAACGCGGCCATCCCACCAGGGCATGGTGATCGCAATGCCGTTTGATTTGGTTGCGGAAGTGAGGTGCTTTTTCGGCCGCTTTTGGGCAAGCTCGAATGCAAACTTCAGTATACGATCGGTGCCTACTCGGCTCATGACAGTTTCTTGAATGGCAATTTCACGATCAGTGCCGGGAAACATGATGCCACCCACTGAAGAGTATTCACCCTCTGTGTTTTCACGCACCACATAAAAATCGATGTCGCCAGGTTTTCTTCCTGCTAGCGGGCACTTGACGCCTGGCATCAGCCTGACAGGCCGCAGGTTCACATACTGATCGAACTCACGGCGAAACTTCAGCAAAGACCCCCACAAAGAAATATGGTCCGGCACGGTGGCAGGCCAGCCCACGGCGCCAAAAAAGATTGCATCGTGGCCCCCAATTTTTTCTTTCCAGTCTGTTGGCATCATCTCGCCATGCTTTTGGTAGTAATCGCAAGATGCAAAATCGAATGCGTCAATCTTGAGATTGATTGAGAACTTGCGGGCTGCTTCATCAAGCACTCGCAGGCCCTCCGGCATGACCTCGGTGCCAATTCCGTCGCCAGGGATGGCGGCAATTGAAATTTTAGACATTGGAAATTTATGGGTTTTAGTGGTTGAGAATTTTAGAGAGAAACTCTTGGGCGCGGGGGCTGCGCGGCGCGCCAAAAAATTCCTCTTTCGGGCAATCTTCGACAATTCTGCCAGCATCCATAAATACAACCCGGTCTGACACCTTGCGGGCAAAACCCATTTCATGGGTCACAACCATCATGGTCATGCCTTCTTTGGCCAAGGCCACCATCACATCGAGCACCTCGTTGACCATCTCGGGGTCAAGCGCCGAGGTGGGCTCATCGAACAGCATGGCGATCGGGTCCATGGCCAGCGCCCTCGCAATCGCGACTCGCTGCTGCTGCCCTCCGGAGAGCTGGCCAGGAAATTTATGGGTATGGGCAGAAAGCCCCACGCGCTCCAGCAAGGCGGCCGCTTTTTGCGCCGCCTCAGCCTCGCTTCTTCCCAGCACTTTGATTTGGCCGATCGTGAGGTTCTCAGTGACGCTTAAATGGGGGAAAAGCTCAAAATGCTGAAACACCATTCCGATTTGGGATCGCAATTTCGGAAGGTCTGTCTTCGGGTCGCCCACGGAAATGCCATTAACCAAAAGCTCTCCTCGTTGAAAGGGCTCAAGCCCATTGGCACATTTAATCAGGGTTGACTTCCCTGAGCCTGAAGGCCCGCACACGACCACCACCTCACCTTTTCTTAATTGCGTGGAGCATTCGGCCAGCACCTGGAAGCTGCCGTACCACTTGCTGATATTTTTAAACTCAATCATTGCCATGGGATGCTCCACGGTTATCGAATAATTGCGATTCTCGCCTGCAAACGCTTGACTAAAAGCGAGAGGCTAAAGCAGATCACGAAGTACACTACCGCCGCCAAAAGATAGGCTTCAATCGGGCGGCCGTAGTTCTTGCCCGCAAGCTCAAAGCCCTTCAAAAGATCGTAAGCGCCGATGGCATACACAAGCGATGTATCCTGAAACAAGATAATGGTCTGCGTGAGCACCACCGGCAGCATGTTGCGAAACGCCTGCGGCAGCACGATGAGCCGCATGTTTTGGCTATAGGTCATGCCCAGAGCCTGGCCTGCATGAACCTGTCCACGCGGAATGGACTGAATTCCGGCACGCATGATCTCGGAAAAATAAGCCGCCTCAAAGGCAATAAATGTGATGGTCGCTGACAATTCCGCACCAATCGGCTTTCCAACCAGAAATGGAATGAGCAAGAAAAACCACAAGATCACCATGACCAGAGGAATCGAGCGCATGACATTGACATACGCCGCCGCTGGCGCCCGCAGCCAGGGCTTAGATGACAGCCGCATCAACGCCAAGAGCGTGCCAAAAAATAGTCCGCCCAGCGTTGCGATCACAGTGAGCTGAATGCTGAACCAAAACCCTTGAAGAATGTAGCGGCTGATAACTTCCCAGCTGTAAAAGGTCAGATCGAGGTTCATCTTAGTGGGCCCCCGCCTGGCCTGCAGCAATCATGCCGGGCACACGCACCCGCTTTTCAATGAAGGCCATGACACGGTTCACGGAAAATGCGCTGATCATGTACAGGCTTGTAACCGCAAGGTAAACCTCAATGCCACGAGACGTTTCCTCTTGCGCCTGCAGGGCAAACAGAGTGAGCTCCGCAACAGACACTGCAAAAGCCACTGAAGAGTTCTTGATGATGTTCATTGACTCGGAGGTCAGTGGCGGAATAATGATTCGAAACGCCATCGGCAAAATGACGAACCGATAGGACTGAGCTGTTGTCATGCCGATTGCCATGGCCGCATAACGCTGGCCGCGCGGCAAAGACTGAATGCCAGCTCTTACCTGCTCTGCAATACGGGCCGAAGTAAAAAAACCAAGGGCTGCAACGACCAGCAGAAAACTGGGCACCTGCTTGAGCGGCTCGATCAGTGCTGGAATAACGTGATACCAGATAAAAATCTGCACCAGCAAAGGAATGTTACGAAAGAGCTCCACCCAGGCATGGCCCAGCCAAACCACGAGCCGTATCGGGAGCCGATCGGCGGGCAAGGTGCGGATCGTGCCCACCAATGTGCCAAACAACAAAGCGATGATGAGGGCTAAAAACGCAACGGAGAGTGTCCAGCCCCAGGCTGAGAACATCCAGTCGAGGTAGGTTTGCCCCCCGCCGGTATCCTGAAGAAAAACCTGCCAGTCCCAGTTCATTGCCTATTCACAAAAAACAAAAACCCCCGCGCATTTTCATCTGCGAAGGGGGTTTCGAAGTCAGCCTTGTCGATTACTTCTTGGCGTAGTCTTCCATGGGCCGGTCATTCGGGTTGGCCCAAGCATTTTTCGTGCTCTCCGAGAGGGCCAAACCCACCCTCACATTACGGGGAGGAATTGGAGACTCAAACCACTTGGTCCAAAGCCTAGCCAGAGTTCCGTCTTTCATCATCCGCCTGATACTGTCATCGACGGCTTTTTTAAAGTTGGGGTCATCCTTTCGCATCATGATGGCAATTGGCTCAACGGAGAGCACCTCGCCCACGATTCTAAAGTCGCTGGGGTTTTTCGCATTGGCGATATTGCCCGCCAAAATCGAGCCATCCATCACGAAGGCATCAGCGCGGCCCGACTCCAGCAGCAGAAAGCTATCCGCATGGTCCTTGCCGAAAATCTCTTCAAAGTTCACGCCCGTAGCCCGCTCGTGCTTGCGCAGATGCTGAACCGAGGTCGTTCCCGTAGTGGTGGCGACCTTTCTCCCGTTGAGCTGGTTGATCGAGGTAATGCCAGAGTTGGCTTTGGTGGCAATCCGCACCTCTTCCACATAAGTGGTCACCGCGAAAGCCACGTCTTTTTGGCGGGTGGCGTTGTTGGTGGTAGACCCGCATTCAATATCGACCGTGCCGTTTTGAACCAACGGGATGCGGTTTTGAGATGTAACCGGCTGATATCTGACAGCAAGAGCTGATAAGCCAAGCTGCCTTTGAATATCGCGCAATGCGATCTCACAAACTTCCACATGAAAGCCTGCAAACTTTCCATCGCCGAGTGTGTAGGAAAGCGCGCCCGAAGACTCTCGAACACCCATTGTGATGCTTCCGCTTGATTTGATTTTGGCCAGTGTGTCGGCATAGGCCGTGGCACCGAAACCCATCGCGCTTGCGGCAAGCACGATTGCAACAAATGATTTTTTCATGGAACGATTCCCTTTAGCGGTAAAGTTTTGAACAACGCCACCTAGCATAACGGCGACCCGACCGCCTAAAGCCTCAGCCAACCCCGGGGAAACTACTAACCCGCTAAAGCGAAAGGCCTTAAGATTGCGAAAGCTCCCTTGCCTGTCGGGCCTGCAGCTCCCAAAGCTCACAGTAGCGGCCCTTGGCCGAAAGCAGCTCTGAATGGCGGCCGCGCTCGACGATTCGGCCATCTTCGAGCACCAGAATCTGATCGGCATCGACAATCGTTGAGAGCCGATGGGCAATCACCAGTGTGGTGCGGCCACGAGACACTTCCATAAGCTCGGCCTGTATCGCCTTTTCAGACTCTGAATCCAGCGCAGAGGTGGCTTCATCAAAAATCAGAATTGCCGGCTGCTTGAGAAGCGCGCGGGCAATAGCCACCCGCTGTTTTTCGCCGCCAGAGAGCTTCAAGCCCCGCTCGCCCACCCGAGTCTGCATGCCTTCAGGCAAAGAGGCGATGAATCGGGTGAGATGGGCGGCATCCGCTGCCGCCTTCACCTCTGCATCACTTGCATCGGGCCTGCCATAGCGAATGTTGTATTCGAGGGTGTCATTGAATAACACCGTGTCTTGCGGCACGATGCCAATCGATGCCCGCAACGAAGCCTGGGTGACACTTCGAATCTCTTGGCCATCGATCCGCACCGCCCCTTCGCCAATATCATAAAACCGGTAGAGCAGCCGCGAGAGCGTCGACTTACCTGCGCCTGAGGATCCCACCACCGCAGTAGTTTTCCCCGCGGGCAAAACAAAAGAGATGTCGCGAAGAATGGGCCTGGCTGGCTCGTAGGCAAACGACACTTGTTCGAAGCGTACTTCGCCTTCATGCACCCGCAGGGGCTGGGCATTCGGTGCATCGTCAACTTCCCTGTTTTCGGCCATTAACCCAAACATGCGCTCCATGTCGGCCAGGCTCTGCTTAATCTCGCGGTACAAAACACCAAGAAAATTCAAGGGAATGTAGAGCTGAATCATGAAAGCATTGACAAGCACCAGATCGCCAATCGTCATGGTGCCGTTAACCACGCCAACAGTAGCCCGCCAGACCATAAGCGTAACCGCAACGGCAATAATCAAGGCCTGGCCGACATTGAGAACCGACAAGGAAGACTGGCTTTTGATGGCCGCCTCCTGCCAGCGCTCCATGCTTTGATCGTAGCGCTGTGACTCAAACTTCTCGTTGTTAAAGTATTTGACCGTTTCATAATTCAGCAAAGAGTCCACCGCGCGGGTGTTGGCCTTTGAATCCAGGTCGTTCATTGCCCTGCGAAAGTTTGTGCGCCACTCCGTGACTGCAAAGGTGTAAACCACATATAAAAACAAAGCCACAACCGTGATGACGGCAAACCAGATCTCGTAATGCAGGGTTAGCCAAGTGAGCACCATCAGCACTTCAATAATGGTGGGCAAAATGGAATAAAGCGTAAATGAGACGAGGCTTGAGACGCCCCGCGTGCCCCGCTCAATATCGCGCGTCAGGCCCCCGGTTTGCCGATCCAAATGAAAGCGTAGCGACAAAGCATGCAAATGCTCAAAAACTTTTAGTGCGATTCTGCGCACTGCCTGCTGAGTAACGCGGGCAAAAATAACCTCACGAAGCTCCGTAAACAATGTGGAAAGCACGCGCAACAACCCGTAGGCAACGACTAAGCCAATGGGCGCAGCAATCACAGCCACTGCAGGGTTTGCGCTCACAGCATCCACAATGTCTTTCAGCACAATCGGCACTGCCACGTTGGCAACTTTTGCCAAGATCAGGCAGGCAAGCGCAAAAAATACCCTCCATTTGTATTGCAGCAGATAGGGCAATAGCACCCCAATGGTTTGCCATTCGCCGCGCGGCGCACCGGGAGGCAAGGCGTAGGTTTTAGAGGGCCGTTCAACAGCAGGAAAGTGACGCATAGCCTGACGATCTTAGCGTGAAGGCGCAGGAACTGAAGCGATCCAGCCCTCGAGCGGATCCATATCTTTTGGAAGGCCATAGTCCGGCAACAAAGATGCATGGGCCGCTTGCAAGGCACAAATCGCTGCGTCCATCAAATCGCCTGAGCCATCTTCAAGCAGCTGATCCCGCCAGGGGTGGCTAAGCTTGAGCCGAATCGACAAGCCTGCACGTGCTGCCAGCAAGGATTTCAGAATTTTTTCTCGTGCAAGGCGGCGTTCACTGGTTTGCTTGGAGGGCTCATCGCTTTTATAAGAATCTCGAGTCACTTGCCTTGCTGTGAATCCCGGATAAGCCTCGAGGGCAACCCTTTGCTCAGCGGATGCATCAATGCCATCAAACATTCCCGGAATATGAACCCCGGCTTTAAGCAGGCGTGGAGTGCCTGCATGCAGCATCCAGGCCACCGGTGGGTTGGTCCACCGCATGGCAGGACTTGAGCCTGCCGGCCGATCTGCCTGACGGTAGACGTATTTGCTACCTGCAGGCCTCGCGTCACAAAAGGCTTTGAACTTCTCGCGCAGCCACGGGCGCGCCTGTGCGCCATACCAAGCAACGAATTCCGAATACTGCGTCGGCCAGCCATAGTGTTCGATCAAAGGCCGTGGAAGGCTAAAAGGCATGTCAAACGCAGCCAGCCAGGGGCCCGGATGGCTTAAAAAATCATCGAACATGTCCCAGCTTGGAACAGCAACAACCTGCTCAAGCAGGTAAACCGACTCGCTAAGCACACCGGTTGCGATAGTGATTGGTTTTTTTGAACTCGGAGCTGAACTGAAATCAACGCCGTAGACTCTCAGAGGCGTTGTCATCGTCAACCCACTCGAAAATCGGTACGGCTAAAGGCGATAAAGGCGCGCAAAGCCATCAATGAAAAGGTCAGCGCAACACGGCGTGCCAAGGCCCGCAAGGGACTTCGCCGAACTTCCAGGGGCCTGACTCGATTTGATGAGCGGCTGATTGCAGCTTCAAGTTCATCACGAAGCCGCTTTGCAATGGCGCTGTCTTGCACTACGACATTGGCCTCTAGCGACATCATTAGCGAAAAGGGATCAATGTTCGATGAGCCTACTGTCACTGCCTGGTCGATCACAGCGACTTTGGCATGCAAAAAGCTTGGTATGTACTGATAGACCTCAACGCCAGACTCCACAAGCTCTTCAATTAAGGCCTGGGTGGCCCAATGCGTCCACCACTGGTCGCTGTTGCCTTGAATCAACAGACGGACCCTTACGCCACGGCCTGCGGCTTCAATTAAGGCCTCACGAAAGCGCAGGGTGGGAACAAAATAGGCATTTGCGATCAGGATATCGTGCTGAGCTTGGTGAATGCGCCCCAAATACCAGCGTTCAATGCCTCGACGAAATCGGACATTGTTTCGCAACAACAGCCGGGCTCGGCCAGAGACATGGCCTCGGGCCGGCCATCGCCTTCTTCGCAAATGCGAGCGGCTTTTTCGCCAGGCATCGCGCACTTTATAAAACTCTTGTTCACGCCTTGAAGGTTGTAAAAAACGGCGAAGGTCTCCGCGAAATACAGCCCGCAGGCTCACACGCCAATAGAGCCTGCGCATCACCCGCGAGATCTCCACCACCACGCGCACGGACGTAACCCTGGCTGCGAAATCGAGTCGCGGCTCGCTGAGTGGCCCTTTGGCCAGATCGTACTGATCACCAATTAAATTTACGCCGCCCACAAAAGCAATCCGGTCATCGATCAATGCAAGCTTGCGATGCAATCGCCTCCAGGTCCGCGGGGCAAGCCATTTCACGCCAGGGCGATAAACCTCCACATGCACGCCATGGCTTGCGAGCTGGTCTTTGACCCAGGCGATCTGGCCTGACGAGCCAAAGCCGTCAAGCATGAGATAAACCTCCACCATGCGCTCGCGGGCCCTGATCATGGCCCGCAGCACCGCTTGAGTGGAAGGATCGTTATGAATGAGATAAGACTCGAGGTAAACCGATGAGCGCGCGCGATCAATGGCTTCAACAAGGGAAGGGAAATACTCGGAGGCTCCCTTCAGGAGCTCGACAGAGGGCTTTGTCTCGCTCAAAAACTAAACGCCCCTTTTTTTGGCAAGCTCGCGAATTGCCGTTGAGTTCGTCCAGGAGAAACACCGCTCAGCAGCCTGCTGCCAGGGCATCCATGCAAATCTCAAGTGCTCGCGAGGTGCAAGCGTAATCGTGCAGGCCTTTTCGACACAGACACTAAAAACATGCTCGGTGTTGTGGGTGACGCCTTGCGGATACCGATGGCGCCAGTGCGGATAGATTTCGTAAACCTGCTCGAGTCCCCAATCGATCAGTTCGCCAACTTTATTGCCCCCTGCAATCAGGCCCGTCTCTTCAAAAAGTTCGCGGCGTGCTGTTTCAATGAGCGGCTCTTCATAAGAGTCCCGGCTGCCGGTGACAGACTGCCAAAAACCTGGGTGATCAGCGCGCTCAAGCAGCAGCACTTCGAGCTCTAGCGTGTGAATAACAATGAGGACCGATTCCGGAATTTTGCTGCCTGCCATCTTCGCTCTCCTATGCCGGTGTTGTTCTAACGATAAGAGAGCAAGGCCGGAAGAAACAATGCAACCAAGAGAACCCAGGCATAAACGCGGATGGCAACTTCTAGCATTCGCTTGGCCTCACTCAGGTCTCCCTTGCTCACAAGCCTGTTGGCCTGCCATGCGGGAAGCGCTGCACTAACTACCCAAAATGAGGGAGGGGGAAGACTCGCCACCAAGGTTCCAAGCGCTGTAGCACCCGCAAGGAAATAGGCTGCAAACACTATTCGACGTAAGGTCTGCAATGAGTGGATTTTCAGCAGTAACTCGTTGATCGAGATGAAGGAAGCACTTGCGAGAATCACAACAAGAAAGCCCCCGAAAGGCACCGTGAAATAAGCGGCAAGCGCCGCGGCCAGGAACGCAAAGTAATGCGGCAGCCTGACCAAGCGTTTACCCCGCCACTTTGGGCGCTTCCCGAAGCCGGATGTGCAGCTCACGCAGCTGCCGCTCATCGACGGGCGAAGGGGCTTGCGTTAACAGACACTGGGCGCGCTGGGTTTTTGGGAATGCGATGACATCGCGAATGCTCTCTGCGCCGGACATGAGGGTCACGATTCGATCAAGGCCAAAGGCGATGCCGCCATGGGGAGGCGCGCCATATTGCAAAGCGTCGAGCAAAAAGCCGAATTTCGCGCGGGCTTCTTCCTCGCTAATCTTGAGCGCGCGAAAGACTTTGCTTTGAACTTCCTCGCGATGAATACGAACCGAGCCGCCGCCCAGCTCCCAGCCATTGAGCACCATGTCATAGGCCTTGGCAAGGCACTTGCCCGGATCGGTATTCATGAGATTTTCATGGCCCTCTTTGGGGGAGGTAAACGGATGATGAACCGCAACCCATCGGTCTTCCTCTTCATCATGTTCAAACATGGGAAAGTCGACTACCCACAGAGGCCTCCAGCCCGCCTTGAATAGCCCAGACTGTTTTGCAAACTCACTATGGCCAATCTTCACACGCAAGGCGCCTAAGGCGTCGTTGACTACCTTGGCACGATCTGCGCCGAAGAAAATCAAATCGCCATCCTGGGCTTGTGAGCGCTCAAGAATGGCGGCAATAGCCTCATCGTGCAGATTTTTCACAATCGGCGACTGCAGGCCATCTCGGCCTTTTTCGCGCTCGTTGACCTTGATCCAGGCCAGGCCTTTGGCGCCGTAAATTTTTACGAACTCCGTGTAGCCATCAATTTCGCCGCGTGAAATCGCCGCGCCACCTGGAATGCGCAGGCCTGCCACGCGGCCTTTCAGATTGTTCGCAGGCTCTGAAAACACTTTGAAGTCCACGGTCTTCATGGCATCGGTGAGCTCACACAACTCAAGCGCCACCCGCAAATCAGGCTTGTCAGACCCATAGCGCAGCATGGCTTCTTGATAAGTCATGACAGAAAATTTTGCGTCAAGCTCAATGGCCATCGTGGCCTTGAACACATGGCGCATCATGCGCTCAAAAAGATCTCGAATCTGCTGTGCATCCAGGAAGGAGGTTTCGCAGTCGATCTGCGTAAACTCAGGCTGGCGATCAGCCCGAAGGTCTTCATCGCGAAAGCATTTGGTGATCTGGTAGTAGCGATCAAAGCCTGCCACCATAAGCAGCTGCTTGAAAAGCTGCGGTGACTGCGGCAAAGCGAAAAACTCTCCGGCGTGTACACGAGAAGGCACCAGATAATCGCGTGCGCCTTCTGGCGTAGACTTGGTAAGCATGGGGGTTTCAATGTCAACAAAGCCTTCGGCATCAAGATAGCGGCGCACTTCCATCGCCACGCGGTAGCGCAGCATGAGGTTTTTCTGCATCGCCGGCCGGCGAAGATCCAGCACGCGATGCGTGAGCCGAGTTGTCTCCGAGAGATTGTCATCATCAAGCTGAAAAGGCGGCGTAACCGATGGATTCAGGATGGTGATCTCGTGGCAGAGCACCTCAATTTCGCCGCTTTTCAGGTTCGGGTTGATCGTGCCCTCGGGCCGTTTGCGCACCAGGCCTGTGATCTGCACACAGAATTCATTACGCAACGCTTCTGCAATCTTGAACATCTCCGGGCGATCCGGATCGCAGACCACTTGAGCCAAGCCCTCACGATCACGAAGATCAATGAAGATCACGCCGCCGTGATCGCGGCGCCGATGTACCCAGCCATAAAGACTTACGGTTTGTCCCAGTTGTTCAGCGCAAACCGCGCCAGCGTAGTGAGAGCGCATACCAATTCCTACTTTTTCATTGAGGATTTAAGAGAAGCCTGCGGCGGTACAGTGCCCATGCTCACAACATATTTCAAGGCGGCGTCCACGCCAATCGAAAGCTCCACAACATCGGATTTCGGCATCATGAGAAAGAAGCCTGATGTCGGGTTCGGGGTCGTTGGCACATAGACTGACACGCATTCCCCAGGCAAATGCTGAGCCACTTCATCGGCCGGCTTGCCCGTAAGAAACGCAATCGTCCAGGCGCCCTGGCGCGGATACTGCACTAAAACAGCTTTACGAAAGGCTTGTCCGCCGGGAGAGAGAATGGTGTCACTCACCTGCTTGACGGAGGAATAGATGGAGCGCACCAGCGGAATCCTGCGCATGGTGCCTTCCCAAACCTCGACAAGTTTTTCACCTACGAAATTGGCAGCAAGAAATCCTGTCAGCACCATCAACAGCAAAATGACGAGCACGCCAAAGCCAGGGATATGCAAGCCAAAGAGCGCCTCTGAACGCAGCGCCAACGGCAGCACGCTATCAAGCAGGTCGAAAGCCCATGTGATCACCCAGATGGTGATCGACAGCGGCACCCACAAAAGCAGGCCCGCCAGAAAATAGCGTTTAAAGCGAGTGCTCATCCGTTAGCAGGCATGCCATTTGCTGCGGCAGTCGGTGTGGCGGATGGCGTGGCAGTTGAAGTGCCTGCACTGTCAGAACCCGACGTCGAAGCGGCGGGCTTGACAGCATCGTCTGTTTTTGAAGCAGGGGCAGCCGTTTTCCCAGAATCGCGAAAATCAGTGACGTACCAGCCACTGCCCTTGAGTGCGAAGCCCGCGGCAGTCAGCTGTTTGGCAAGCTTGGGCTGCCCGCAAGAAGGGCAGTCCACCAAGGGGGGGGCTGAGACTTTCTGCAGGGCGTCTTTCTGAAACCCGCAGTGCTCACAGCGGTAAGCATAGATCGGCATGGATTTCTCCCGGTAAAAAAGACGCGCGCCGCATAAGCGGCGCGAAAACCCTAAATTTTACCCGTGAACCTACCGAAAAGGCAGGACCCGCCTAGAAAGGAATATCGTCGTCCAGCTCGTCAAACCCCGGGGCTTTCGCACCCGGTTTGGCCGAGGCGGCCGGGCGAGGAGCGGCGGAGGGTTCTGACTCCGAAGCAGATGAATCATCCCGACGGCCACCCACAAACTCCAGATCATTGATTCGAGCACGCAAAGAGACGCCTTGCCCCGAGCCGTCTTTTTTCTCATAAGTCTCAATATGAGGCTCAGACAGCGTCACAAACACCTGGCCGCCCTTTGACAAATAAGGCTGAAGTTTTTCGACCCGCTCGCCCCACATGGTGGCGTTGATCCACTGCGTGGGCCTGCGGCCATCGGAGGTCTTGCGGCCATAATCAAAAGCCAGAGAAATATCCATCACCGCTTTGCCGTCGGGCGTGTAACGGGCCACAGGCTCATTGCCAATTCTTGCAACACCAACCATCAACATTTTTAATTCTCCTCAATAAACGCCCGGAATCGGGACCCGACAAGCATGGGGTGGATTCTCGTGCCTGAAAATCGAACAAACGGCTTAGGACCGTTTGCCCAATTCTTTAAGCCCAAATGAGATGATGCCCCAAATTAAAATTGTCGCAGCGCATGCCCAGTAGACGGCCTGATCGCCAAAGCTTCGCGCCATCACACCCCCCAGAAACCCGCCTGAGAACAAGCCCAACGACTGGGTCGTGTTGTAGACACCCAGCGCCAACCCCCGATGTTCTGGCGGGGCCACGCGCGAGACCCAGGACGGCAAGAAAGCCTCCAGCAAGTTAAACGAAGTGAAAAAGAGAAACAGCGCAGCAGCCCATATCCAAAGCTCATGCGGCAAAACTGCAAAGCCCGCAATCGCAACGCCCATGAGCGCAATAGAGGCCAAAAAAGCAGGCTTGTTTTTGCCCGTGCGCTCGGCCCAAAAAATCGGCGGCACCATCGCCGCAAAAGAAAGGGCTACCACGGGCAAGTAAAGCTGCCAGTGATCCGCCAAAGGCTTTCCCATATCAATCAAGGCCAGCGGCACCACCACAAAGAGTGCGGTCTGGGTCATGTGAATCATGAAAATACCAAGGTTTAAGCGCATGAGCTGGCCGTTTGATAAAACCACGGCACGTGCTCGGGCAAGTGAATAGTCAGCCGCTTTTTTGCGCGGCGGCTCTTTCATGCGAATCACAGGCCACATGGCCACAATAACCAGAACACCAGTGAGCCAAAAGAGCCCTTCCATTCCCACGACCGAAGACAAAGCCGGCGCAACAACCAAGGAAAGCGCGAAGGCTAGGCCAATAGTTGCGCCGATCAGCGCCATGGCACGCGTGCGAAGCTCATCACGCGTGGAGTCAGCAAGAAAAGCTGTGACTGCAGCAGAAATTGCGCCGGCTCCCTGCAATGCGCGGCCCACAGCAAGCCAGTAGATGGAGGGCGCAAGCGCCGCGACAAAACTTCCAATTGCAAAAATCGCCAGGCCTAAGAGAATGACTTTGCGTCGGCCAATACGATCAGATGCTGTGCCAAACGGGATTTGCAGCAAGGCCTGCGTTAAGCCATATACCCCCACGGCAATGCCAACCCACAAGGGATCTTCTCCTCCTTGAAGTTTCTTGGCTTCCGCGGCCAGGACCGGAAACACCAAAAAAAGGCCAAGCATGCGCAAGCCATACAGCATTGAAAGGGCCAGGCAGGCACGCCACTCTTCCTTTGTGAACCGGAGTTTTGAATGTGCGTTCGACATGACTGCCGGTTATAGTAGTCGATTAGCCATGAAAGAGCGCATCCGGGTTCGCGGGGCCCGAACCCACAACTTAAAGAATATTGACGTCGACCTTCCGAGAGACCGGCTCGTTGTCATCACGGGTCTTTCAGGTTCAGGCAAGTCCTCGCTCGCCTTTGATACCCTGTATGCCGAAGGACAGCGGCGTTATGTGGAATCGCTCTCTTCCTATGCACGCCAGTTTCTGCAGCTCATGGAAAAGCCCGATGTCGATCTGATTGAAGGCCTGTCTCCAGCGATTTCAATCGAGCAAAAATCAAGCAGCCACAATCCGCGATCTACTGTCGGCACCGTGACCGAGATTCACGATTACTTACGCTTGTTATTTGCGCGTGCAGGGGTTCCGCATTGCCCAGACCATCCACAACATCGGCTTGAGTCGCAAACCATTTCCCAAATGGTGGACCAGGTTTTGACTTGGCCCGCGCAAAGCAAAGTCACGGTGCTCGCCCCCGTGCTTGGCAATCGCAAAGGCGAGCACACGGACCTGATTAACAGCCTGCGCGCACAAGGATTTGTTCGATTGCGATTGCAAACAGAACATGGGCCTGCCAAGTTTATGGATATCGACCAATTGACAGGGCTCAACAAAAGCCAGCATCACACGATAGATGTCGTCATCGATCGAGTGAAAGTGAAGGCAGAAGCCGGCCAGCGGCTTGCCGAGTCGATAGAGAGTGCGCTGCGTCTTGGGGCAGGCCGCGCTTTAATGATTTGCGAAGCGCCCGAGGGCCCGCAACGTGAACAGGTCTTTTCCACTCGGTTTGCCTGCCCTGAGTGCGGATTTAGCCTGAAAGATTTAGAGCCGCAGCTCTTTTCTTTTAACAGCCCACAAGGAGCGTGCCTCGAGTGTGACGGCCTAGGCATGGTTGACTTCTTCGATGCAAAGCGGGTGGTGCAGTTTCCGCACTTAAGCCTCGCTTCTGGCGCAATCAAGGGCTGGGATCGACGCAATGCATTTTATTTTCAGCTTCTGCAAAGCCTGTCTGAACATTACAAGTTTGACCTTGAGACGCCATTTGAGCAGCTGCCTGAAAAAGTTCAACAGGTCTTACTCAGGGGGTCAGGCGATGAGGTGCTGCCACTTCGCTACCCCGGCGATCGCGGCAAGGTCGTGATTAAAGAGCATGCGTTTGAGGGCATCTTGCCTAATATGCATCGACGCTGGAAAGAAACAGACTCTCCCGCCGTGAAAGAAGAGCTTGGCCGCTTCATGAGCAGCCAGCCCTGCCCGGCCTGCGCAGGCACACGGCTCAAACGCGAGGCCCGATTTGTACGCGTGGGTGCTCCAGGGCATGACATCGACCTTCCAAGCCTCATGCACATGCCGCTTCGAGAGGCGGCAGAAACGCTGAAGGCCTTGGCACTTACCGGAATGAAAGCAGCCATTGGCGAGAAGGTGCTCTCAGAAATCACGGCGCGACTTGGTTTTCTGATTAATGTGGGCCTAGATTACTTAACGCTTGATCGCGCTGCTGCCACGCTTTCGGGCGGAGAGAGCCAAAGAATTCGATTAGCAAGCCAGATTGGCGCAGGGCTCTCCGGAGTAATGTATGTCTTAGATGAGCCCTCGATTGGCCTGCACCAACGCGATAATGATCGGCTACTGGGCACGCTGAAAGCGCTTCGCGACCTGGGCAATACCGTTATTGTGGTTGAGCACGATGAAGATGCCATTCTTGCTGCCGATCATGTGATTGACATGGGCATTGGCGCTGGCGAACATGGCGGCTGCGTGGTGGCAAGCGGCAGCCCGCAGACACTGCTGGCCCATGAAACATCGCTTACGGGCCAGTATCTTTCAGGAAGACGAGCGATTGCGATTCCAAAAAAACGAAATGCTCCGCAGGGCCGCTGGCTGCGCATCCTTGGTGCGCAAGGCAATAACTTAAAGCAGGCCAATGTTGAGATTCCTTGCGGCTTGATGGTCTGTATCACGGGCGTTTCCGGCTCTGGAAAATCGACCCTGATCAATGACACACTTTACGCTGCGGCCGCCAAAAAAATCTATGGCTCTCATGCAGAGCCTGCGGTACACGACTCCATTGAAGGCCTGGAGTTTTTTGACAAGGTCATCAATGTCGACCAAAGCCCGATTGGAAGAACACCGCGCAGCAACCCGGCCACCTACACGGGGCTCTTTACGCCAATTCGCGAACTGTTTGCACAAACCGTCACGGCGCGTGAACGTGGCTACGATGCGGGCCGCTTTTCATTTAATGTCAAAGGCGGGCGATGCGAAGCCTGTCAGGGTGATGGGCTTGTCAAAGTGGAGATGCATTTTCTGCCTGATGTCTATGTTCCCTGTGATGTCTGCCATGGCCTGCGCTACAACCGTGAGACCTTAGATGTACGCTACCGCGGCAAGAACATTGCGGAAGTGTTGGAGATGACCATTGAGCATGCCATGGAGTTTTTCAGGGCGGTGCCCAATGTCTCCCGCAGGCTGCAGACACTCCTTGATGTTGGTTTGGGCTATGTCAAGCTTGGCCAAAGCGCTACAACCCTTTCCGGTGGTGAAGCCCAGCGGGTCAAGCTTTCGCAAGAGCTTTCAAAACGAGACACAGGAAGAACGCTCTACATTCTTGATGAGCCTACGACAGGCTTACACTTTCATGACATTGCGCTTTTGCTGCAGGTTTTGCATGCGCTTCGTGATGCTGGCAACACCTTGGTGATTATTGAACACAATCTCGATGTCATAAAAACCGCGGACTGGATTATTGATCTTGGGCCCGAGGGGGGAGACGGCGGCGGCACGATTGTGGCCTGCGGCTCGCCGGAAGCAGTGGCTCAGTGCCAAGAAAGCTACACCGGGCTGTATTTGGAAAAAGCCCTAGAACGCAAGGCCTGAGGCAAGAATTTTCAGAGGCTTTCCAGGCGCGTCATAGGCCGCCACGATCATCTCGCCCATACTGGCATAGTGGTTTGCCAAGGAGGTGATCGTGACTTGGTGAGTCACCCACACCTCGAACTGCCCATAGCTCCTTCTCATTGCAATTGCACGGGCTTCTTGCATGGCTTCCTCGAGCTGTCGGTCGCGATTACCGTGTCCTTGAAAAAAAGAGTTCAGCGCAGTCCAGGGCTCAATCGAAAGCTGCCGACCAAAATTTTTTTCACTGAAAGCCTCTTTTGCCGTATTCAGGCAGCGGCACCACTGGCTTGATCGGACACGCGCTGGCACAAGCCCATGCTTGCGAAACCACTGCCCAAAACGGCGTGACTGGGCACGGCCCTCTTCCGAGAGATCCCGCTGGGTTGAGCAGTCATCAAGCCGCATGCCTGGTGGGTCGCCAATTCCGGGCACCGTGATGGCATGACGAATAAGCACCATGCAATTGCCGCGTTTCAAGGCCTCGACATAGGAGCCCTCCACATTTGAAGGTTGTGCCAGGGCGGCACCGGCAAACGGGCTAGCAGCCAAGGCCAGAGAGAGCTGACGACGCGAGAGATTAATTTTGCTCATGGAGGAAGTCTAACCGCGCAGCGCTACAGGCCCAAGGCTTACTGTTAAACCCAATCGGTAATGTCGCCAAGCCCTTCGAGGCTTTGCGAAAAACTCTCCTCCAGGCCGGTATCCCGCAGCGCAGACTGAATTCCCTCAAGCAAAAAGCCGCCCGCCACAACGCCGGCTGCAACTCCCGTGGCTGTGCCCAGAAATGAACCGAGACCCGGGTTTGCTGGCTTGGAAGATTGGGCACGCGGCTGGAGTTTTTTCGCCTCACGCTGGAGCGCAACTTCTGCCCCCAGGGCGCGTTGGGCAAGCAAGTACAAAGCGTCGGGGTTTGCGCCAAGCGCTAAGCGAATCATGGACTCCGCGACCGGGTCTTTTTGGGCCGGCCGGGCTTGGCTAACTTCACGAAGAAAAGACTGCAAGAGATCGCGTTCTTGGGCGTTCATATCGTCTCCTTTGCTCAAGATTCAGTAGACTTGCGCGCATGAAAAAAATTCAAAACAAACTGTGCCTCTCCAAGGGTTCTTTGCTGAAGGGCTCATTGCTGTTGCCGGCCGCCTTGATGCTGTCGGCCTGTGTCGTGCGCACACAGGAATTTCACTGTGTGTTGAGCGATAACCCATCGCAGACCTTTGAAATGTCCATGAGCCCGACGAGCCTAGTCTATCTGTCATCACGCCTGAGTTTCACGGAAGAAAAGGGAGCCCAAAGGATCTACACCAGCTCAGATGGCCGGCTGCAAGCAAGCTTTAACGTGGCCAGCGGGGACTTGATCGCCCAGATGGGCGATCGTGCGCTGCGTTGGACCTGCAAGCGTTACGACCCACTGAAATAGCTCGGATTAGTCCGTCTTCCAAGACGGAATTTGCCAGTCAAATTGAATTGCAAGGATTCTCAGAAACGACGCAGTGCCTGCTGCAAGCAGCAGGCAGGCCCATTGCGGTGCGCCAAAAAAATCTGCCGCCACCAAGACCCAGCCGCCCGCAAATGCGCAAATGGCATAGGGCCGATGATCGCTGAATACCTTGGGAATGTCATTGCAGACAATGTCGCGCAATACGCCGCCAAAAACTGCGGTAACCATTCCCATGATTGCGGTCACCAGCGCTGGCGTGCCCATGGAGAGCGCGATTTGCGCACCGCCCGCTGCGAACAAACCCATGCCAATCGCATCAGGCCATTGCATGGCCCGCTCTGTGGGAGCAAAGTGCCTGGCGCGCAAAAACAAGGTGGAAATTAAAACAAGCACCACTACGAACCACAGCTGCTCTTGATGCTCCACCCAGAAAAAGGGCCTGCGATCAAGCAAGATATCGCGCAGCGTACCGCCGCCAAAGGCGGCTAACCCTGCCACGACGCAGACCCCCACAATGTCGAGCTTGCGCCTTGCCGCTTCGATCACGCCCGAGATTGCAAAAGCAGCGATTCCGATGCTTTCAATCAAATACTGTGCGGTGGTGAGAGCGATTGGATTCATGGCTAGGCTGCCAGTGTATCGGGTCTGTGCAAGGCAATAACCGGCAAGTCTTTCAGCGCTTTGCGCAGGATTTTGTAGACATCAAGGTCAAAGGCAGGCTCGCCCCTGTCCAAAAT
Source organism: uncultured Burkholderiaceae bacterium (assembly GCA_964582195.1). Classification (GTDB taxonomy): domain Bacteria; phylum Pseudomonadota; class Gammaproteobacteria; order Burkholderiales; family Burkholderiaceae_A; genus Lacustribacter. The sequence goes on from CAZOQN010000003.1 coordinate 69,963, forward strand.
CTCAAAAACCTCTTGCTCGTCGCGGGCGCTACCCAAGTAGCACCACGCATCGACAATATGTAAGGCCTCGCCCTCGCGAAGGCCTACTGGGCCAGCGTGCGGCCACTGAGGCACACGATGCCTTGCCATGGCCATTAGCAAACGTGCGTGATGTAGCTCTTGCTTTTCCTTGCCAACACAGACGCCCTTGCATTGCCTTAATTGATAGCCAAAACAGGGCGAGCCTGGTTTTGTTTTCTCAAGCCCCAGCATTGACTTGCAGAGTTTTTCTCGCGCTGCAAGCTCTGAGAGCATAGTGAGCGCATCGCGCTGGCTTCGAAAAATCCCATAAAGATCAGGCTGTGCACCAAGATTTAAGTCGCGTGCCCAAACCAGCTCGGGCTTGTTTTCAGGCTTGGTCGGCTCGGTGCCTGACACCAAGCCTGCAGCAGCCTCGGACACCGCTGGGATTCGCCAGGCGCAGAGCTCTTTGTTACGTCGAAGTTTGGTGTTGTGGCTCGGCAAGAGTTTTTTAACAAGCTCCGATTCTTTTAAAAGAGCCGCAACCTCACCTTGGGTTTCGATCCAGTGGACACGGCGCATTTGCAGGGAGAGGCTTAATTCTTTTCCGCGGGCATGATCTGAGGCGAAGTGGGACATGACCCGCTTGCGAAGATTGTTGCTTTTGCCCACATAAAGCGGAAAGTCGTTTTCCCCATAAAAAATATAAACGCCATGCGATTCGGGAATTTGATCGGGAAGATCAGGGTCTAGCTGCGAAGGAACAGCAGGCCGTGCGGTGAGCTTGTCGATGGCCTCGGCCAGCTGATGTTGCGGAAACACCTGCTGGAGTTTTTCCCAAAACTGATAAATTAGATCGGCGTCGGCCAGGGCACGGTGGCGATCGGCAGCCTGAAGGCCGTGGCGGGCAATCAAGGTATCTAGATTATGACGCGTCTCTTTGGGGTAGAGCTCGCGTGAGAGCTTCACGGTACACAGCACACGGGCCCTGAAATCAACGCCAATTCGCTTGAACTCGTTTTTCACAAAGCCGTAATCGAACCGTGCGTTATGGGCAATGAAGAGCTTGCCTTGCAAGCGATCAAAGAGATCTTGTGCAATTTCTTCAAAGCTTGGCGCATCGGCCACCATGTCCTCGGTAATGCCTGTGAGCCCTTGGATAAACTCTGGAATTCGGCACTGTGGGTTTACCAGCTGGCTGTAGCGAGAAACGCCAGAAGGCGAAACCTCCACAATGCCCACTTCGGTAATGCGATCTTTGGTGGCCGTAGCACCTGTGGTTTCAAGGTCGAGAAAAATCATCGGTGGAAAAGAGGCGCTCACGGCTTTGGCAAATTCAAGATCAAAGGCCTAAGCGCTAAGACGCCAGAGACGCTCTAGGCCTTGCTGCAGGGTCTCTTCTTTTTTAGCAAAACAAAACCGAATAGTTTTGTTCTCGGTGGGCTCTTGATAAAAACTTGAAAGCGGAATGGCGGCTACGCCAATTTCGCGGGTGAGCCACTCGCAAACTTCCCGTTCGCTTTTCTTTGCAAGCGCTGGCACTTCTGAGTAATTCACCATCTGAAAAAAAGTGCCCTCACAGGGATAGAGCCTAAACGGTGTTTTCGCCAAGCCCTCGCGAAAAAAATCGCGCTTACGTTGATAAAACCCTGGCAGCTGCAGGTAACGCGCTGAGTCGACCATGTAATTGGCTAGACCCACCTGCACCGCACTGTTGGCGACAAACACATTGAACTGATGCACCTTGCGGTATTCCGACATGAGCTTTGCAGGTGCGGCCACATAGCCCATTTTCCAGCCAGTCACGTGAAAGGTCTTGCCAAAGGAAGACGCCACGATTGCATGTTGCGCCAAGTCAGGGTAACGCGCAGCGCTTTGATGCGGCTCGCCTTCAAACACCATGTGTTCGTAAACTTCGTCGGAGATCAGCAGCAGCCCGCGACTGAGCACAATACGCTCAAGCGCACGCATATCTGCATCGCGCAAAATGAGCCCAGAAGGGTTATGCGGCGAGTTGATGATCATCACTCGTGTTTTCGGCGAGACAGCTTTTTCTACGCGATCCCAATCGATTCGATAATCACGGCCCATGGACACGCAGACAGCGGTGCAGCCAGCCAGGGCAATGCCTGGCAGGTAACTGTCAAACGCTGGCTCAATGATCAAGACCTCATCGCCTGGCTGGGTCAATGCCATGAGCGCCGTAAACACTGCCTGGGTTGCGCCTGCTGTCACCATGATCTCGGTGTCTGGGTTGTAGGAGCGCGCGTAGAGACCTTCCAGTTTTTCCGCCAGGGCCTGCCGCAAGGAGAGAGCGCCGTTTAAAGGGGCGTACTGGTTAAACCCCGCGCGCATGGCCTCGTTTACGGCATCGATCAGCAGGGAATCGGGCTCAAAGTCGGGAAACCCCTGGCCGAGATTCACGGCGCCACATTCGGTGGCCATGGCCGACATAACGGTAAAGATGTTGGTGCCCACATGGGGCAGGCGGGATTGCATAAAGGGCAAAGATACACGAACTTACAATGGCATCTTGGGTTGAATTTTTACGCCGAAGGAAGAGCTGCCATGTTGCCGAACATCGAATTGGCTCGCTTAAATGGCCACACTGAAAACCTGCAGGACTATGCAGGCAAGGTGTTGCTGGTGGTGAATGTAGCAAGCCAATGCGGATTTACGCCGCAGTACGCCGAGCTTGAAACCTTATACGAAGAAGTGAAAGATGCAGGGTTTGAAATTCTTGGCTTTCCCTGCAACCAGTTTGGCGCGCAAGAGCCTGGGAGCGCGCAGGAAATTGAAGCGTTTTGCGGCACTCGCTATTCAGTGAGCTTTCCAATGTTTCAGAAAACCGATGTGAATGGGCCCAATGCCCACCCACTGTATCAACACCTGAAAGCGGCAGCACCAGGGCTGCTCGGCACCGAGTCGATCAAATGGAATTTCACAAAATTCCTGATTAACCGAAATGGAAAAGTGCTGGAGCGCTATGCCCCGCAGCAAGGCGCCAAAGATATTCGCAAAGACTTAATGCCCCTGTTGGCTAAATAAACCTGGCTTAGCCAAACAAGTCATCAAGCTTTTTCTTTGCAGAATCTGCGTCGGCCGCAACCTTGCCGGTGACCTTTGGATATTCCTCCGCGATTCGGTCTTCCCAATAGGTTGTTGGGTTGGGCGCGCTGCACAGGCGGCGAAACACTTCGGCAGGCACATGCTTGTATGAACGCAGGCTACCATCGTTGAAATGCAAATCTAACTGCTTTGTTGATTCAGAATAGTTCGCCTGGGTGATCCGTCCGATGGTGAAGTTTCTTGTTTGCATCACCGCGGCAGCGTGCTAACTCCCATCAAGAACTCATCCACCGCACGTGCGGCCTGGCGGCCTTCGCGAATGGCCCACACCACGAGCGACTGGCCGCGGCGCATATCGCCAGCAGCAAACACTTTGGGAACGCTGGTGACATAACTCTTTTCGCCTTCAGTGCTGGCCTTGGCGTTGCCGCGTGCATCTTTATCCACGCCGAAAGCTTCCAACACCGAACCTACGGGCGCCACAAAACCCATGGCCAAAAACACCAGATCCGCCGGATAGATTTTTTCCGAGCCGGGCACTTCGACCATTTTTCCGTCTTTCCACTCCACGTGAACGCTTTTAAGCGCCGTGACTCTGCCGTTTTCGCCCATGAACTCTTTGGTGGCAATAGCAAACTCGCGCTCGCAGCCTTCTTCATGGCTTGAAGAGGTGCGCAATTTGATTGGCCAATACGGCCAGACCAAGGGCTTGTTCTCATGCTCGGGGGGCTGAGGCATCAGCTCGAACTGCGTGACGCTTTTTGCGCCATGGCGGTTTGAAGTGCCCACGCAATCAGAGCCTGTGTCGCCTCCGCCAATCACAATTACATGCTTGCCATCGGCACGAATCTGTTTTTCGAATCTGTCGCCTGCGTTGACCTTATTTTGCTGGGGCAAAAACTCCATTGCAAAGTGAATGCCGGAAAGCTCACGGCCCGGCACAGGGAGATCACGGGGCTGCTCGGCACCGCCCGTTAACACCACAGCATCGAACTGATCGAGCAAGGCCTTGGGCGCAATAGTTTCTTTGGCCCAGTTGGTGACCTTGGTGTCTTTGGGCAGCTCAGCCACCAGCACGCCCGTTTTAAACGTAACCCCTTCGGCCTGCATCTGCTCGACACGCCGATCGATATGATGCTTTTCCATTTTAAAGTCGGGAATGCCATAACGTAGCAGACCACCGATTCGATCATTTTTTTCAAATACGGTCACCTCATGGCCTGCGCGAGCGAGCTGCTGTGCACAAGCCAAGCCTGCAGGGCCAGAGCCCACCACAGCAACCTTTTTGCCGGTTTTTGATTTCGGCGGCTCGGGCACCACCCAGCCTTCATGCCAGCCACGATCGATAATCGCGTGCTCAATCGACTTAATGCCTACCGGGTCGTCGTTCACATTCAGTGTGCAAGCAGCCTCGCAGGGTGCAGGGCAGATGCGGCCCGTGAACTCGGGAAAGTTATTGGTGGAATGCAGCGTATCAAGCGCCCGTTTCCAATCCTGCTGAAACACCAGGTCGTTGAAATCGGGAATGATGTTATTGACCGGGCAGCCGCTGTTGCAAAACGGGGTGCCGCAATCCATGCAACGGGCCGCCTGTTTTTTAGCCTGTGCATCATCAAGCCCAATGACAAATTCTTTATAGTTTTTCACACGCTCTTGAACCGGCAGATAGCCTTCTTCAATGCGCTCAAACTCCATAAAGCCAGTGATCTTGCCCATTACGCTTCCACCTTTTCTTTTGCTGCTTTTTTCTGCGCCATCTCGGTCAGGGCGCGACGATATTCATGCGGAAAGACCTTCACAAACTTAAAGCGCATCACGCCCCACTGATCCAGAATCTCTCGGGCGCGCCGGCTTCCTGTCCAACGGTGGTGGTCTTCAATGAGTTTCTTTAAGCGTGCATCATCTTCGGCAGGCACTTTTTCCAAAGCCACCATGGCCGTATTGCAACGGGTCTCAAACTTGCCATCTTCATCAAACACATAAGCAAAGCCGCCCGACATGCCGGCTGCAAAATTGCGGCCCGTTTTGCCAAGCACCACCGCGGTTCCGCCCGTCATGTATTCGCAGCCGTGATCGCCCGTGCCTTCCACAACGGCGGTAGCGCCCGAAAGCCGAACCGCAAAACGTTCGCCCGCCACACCACTAAAGAAGGCCTCGCCAGAGGTGGCGCCATAAAGCACCGTATTGCCCACGATGATGTTTTCAGTAGAGCTGCCGCGGAAATCTATGCTCGGACGCACTACTACACGGCCACCCGATAAGCCTTTGCCGGTGTAGTCGTTGGCATCACCGATCAAGTAAAGGGTAATTCCCTTGCAAAGGAAGGCACCAAAGCTCTGGCCACCCGTTCCTTCCAATTGAATGTGAATCGTATCGTCGGGCAGACCATCGGGATGATGCTTGGTCACTTCACCCGAGAGCATGGCGCCCACGGTGCGATTCACGTTACGAGCTGTCTCCATGATCTTCACACGCTCACCTCGCTCGATTGCAGGCTTGGCTTTCGCAATCAACAGATGATCTAAGGCTTTTTCGAGGCCATGATCCTGCGCTTCCGTGTGATAGACCGACTTGCCATAGTAATTCTGCGGCTGATAGAAGAGCTTTGAAAAATCAAGGCCGCGCGCTTTCCAATGCTCAATGCCCTTGCGGGTATCGAGCAAATCGGCACGGCCAATCAGCTCGTCAAAGCTGGCAACGCCCAGCTGGGCCATGATCTGGCGCACTTCTTCGGCAACAAAGAAGAAATAGTTCACCACGTGCTCGGGCTTGCCGGAAAACTTCTTGCGCAGCACCGGATCTTGCGTGGCCACGCCAACCGGGCAGGTGTTTAAGTGGCACTTGCGCATCATGATGCAGCCTTCCACCACCAGGGGCGCTGTAGCAAAACCAAACTCATCGGCGCCTAAAAGCGCGCCAATCACGACATCGCGGCCGGTTTTCATTTGGCCGTCGGCCTGGACACGAATTCGACTGCGCAGGCCATTGAGCACTAAGGTCTGCTGTGTTTCAGCCAGGCCAATTTCCCAGGGCGTACCCGCATGCTTGATGGAAGACCAAGGCGATGCGCCGGTGCCGCCATCGTGCCCTGCAATTACGACGTGGTCGCTCTTTGCCTTTGCAACGCCTGCGGCCACAGTGCCTACACCCACTTCTGAGACCAGCTTCACCGAGATCGATGCGTGCGGCGAAACATTTTTCAAGTCGTGAATGAGCTGGGCAAGATCTTCAATGGAATAAATATCGTGGTGCGGTGGCGGGGAGATAAGCCCCACACCCGGCACCGAGTGACGAAGCTTGCCAATGTAATCGGAAACTTTTCCGCCCGGCAGCTGGCCGCCCTCACCAGGCTTGGCACCCTGGGCCATTTTGATTTGAATCTGATCAGCGGAAACAAGATATTCCGCTGTGACACCAAACCGCCCGGAAGCCACCTGCTTGATGCGTGAGCGCAGTGAGTCTCCTTCTGAGAGCGCATAGTCCACTTCCACCACATCCTTGCCAATGATTTCAGCAACGGTTGTGCCTGATTTAACAGGAATGCCTTTGAGCTCCTGGCGATAACGGTTTTGATCTTCACCGCCTTCGCCGGTGTTGCTCTTGCCGCCAATGCGGTTCATGGCAATGGCCAGGGTAGTGTGAGCCTCGGTTGAAATGGAGCCCAGCGACATCGCGCCGGTAGCAAAACGCTTCACAATTTCTTTTGCAGGCTCTACCTCATCAAGCGGAATCGCCTTGGCAGGATCTACCTTGAATTCAAACAGGCCGCGCAGCGTCATGTGGCGCTTGCTTTGATCGTTGATGATCTGTGCATATTCCTTGTACGAGTTCCAGTTGTTGGCACGCGTCGAGTGCTGCAGCTTGGCAATGGCATCGGGTGTCCACATATGCTGCTCGCCGCGCACGCGCCAGGCATATTCGCCGCCCGCATCGAGCATGCCTGCCAAGACTGGGTCGTTGCTAAATGCAAGCTTGTGCGTGCGAATCGCCTCTTCGGCAATTTCAAATACGCCAATGCCTTCGACCTGGCTGGGCGTGCCGGTAAAGTATTTCTCAACCGTTTCTTTATTGATGCCAATGGCTTCGAAAATCGAGGCGCCGCAATAGGACATATAGGTGCTAATGCCCATTTTGGACATGATCTTCGATAGGCCTTTGCCGATTGCCTTGATGTAATTCTTGATGGCTTTTTCGGCCGACAGATCACCAGTAAGCTCTTTGTGCATCTCGGCCAATGTCTCCATGGCCAAATAAGGATGCACGGCTTCTGCGCCATAGCCAGCGAGCACCGCGAAATGATGCACCTCGCGTGCCGAGCCTGTTTCTACAACGAGGCCTGCCATGGTGCGCATGCCCTCGCGAACCAGGTGCTGATGAATGGCTGACAAGGCAAGCAGTGCCGGTACCGCAACTTTGTTGGCTCCAATTGCCCGATCGCTCACGATCAGAATATTTCGTCCTGATTTAATCGCATCAGTAGCCTCTGCACACAAGGAAGCGAGCTTGGCCTCAACGCCTTCCCTGCCCCACTCCAGAGGGTAGGCGATATCGAGCACATAGCTTTTGAACTTTCCTTGCGTGTGCTTTTCAATATCGCGCAGGCGCTGCATGTCCGCAAAATCGAGAATCGGCTGGCTGACCTCAAGGCGAAGCGGTGGGTTCACCTGGTTGATGTCTAAAAGATTCGGCCGCGGCCCAATGAAGGAAACGAGCGACATGACAATCGCTTCACGAATTGGGTCAATTGGCGGGTTAGTCACCTGCGCAAACAATTGCTTGAAATAGTTATACAAAGGCTTGCTGCGATCAGACAGCACGGCCAGGGGCGAGTCATTGCCCATCGAGCCAATACCTTCTTCTCCGCTGGCTGCCATTGGGGCCATTAGAAACTTGATGTCTTCTTGCGAGTAGCCAAAGGCCTGTTGGCGATCTAGTAGGCTGATCGCAGAGGCAGGCGCGGAGTTGCTCGGCGGGGTTGCAGAGTCCTCGCCCAAAGACTCGAGGCGAATGCGCAGGTTTTCAATCCACTGCTTGTAAGGCTTAGCCTTTGCCAAAGAGCTTTTGAGCTCTTCATCGTCGATCATTCGGCCTTGCTCAAGGTCGATCAAGAACATCTTACCCGGCTGCAGGCGCCACTTGCGAACGATTTTGCTCTCGGGCACCGGAAGCACGCCTGATTCGGAAGCCATGATCACCAAATCATCTTCGGTGATGCAGTAGCGTGAGGGCCGCAGGCCATTGCGATCGAGCGTTGCGCCAATCTGTCGGCCGTCGGTAAACACAATTGATGCGGGGCCGTCCCAGGGCTCCATCATGGCGGCGTGATATTCGTAAAACGCCTTGCGGGTTTCATCCATGGTGGCGTGCTGTTCCCAAGGCTCGGGAATCATCATCATGGCGGCATGGGCCAATGGGTAGCCCGCAGCGACTAAGAGTTCAATGCAATTGTCAAAGGTTGCTGTGTCAGACTGATTCGCAAAGCTGATGGGATAAAGTTTTTTTAGGTCTTCGCCGAGCACTGGGGAAGACATGACTCCTTCGCGCGCGCACATCCAGTTGTAATTTCCTTTGACGGTATTGATTTCACCGTTATGGGCCACCATACGATACGGGTGTGCCAGTGACCAACGCGGAAAAGTATTGGTCGAGAAACGTTGATGCACCAGCGCAAGCGCAGACGTGCAGCGCGGGTCTTTCAAGTCAAGGTAATACTCGCCCACCTGGTCGGCAAGCAGCAGGCCTTTGTAAACAATCGTTCGTGTTGACATGCTGGGCACGTAATACTCTTTGCCGTGCTTGAGCTTGAGCTTCATGATTGCGCTCGATGCCTGTTTGCGAATGATGTAGAGCTTTCTTTCCAAGGCGTCTTGTACGATCACATCGGCGCCACGGCCGATGAAGATTTGCCGCATCACCGGCTCTTGGCTTCTGACACGCGGCGACATGGGCATATCGCGATTGGTAGGCACATCACGCCAGCCCAAAACGACCTGGCCCTCTGCCCGCACGGCCCGCTCGACTTCCTGTTCACAGGCCAAACGCGATGCGCTTTCTTTCGGAAGAAAGATATTGCCCACGCCATATTCACCAACCGGTGGCAGCTCAATTCCCTGCCTGGCCATTTGATCTCGGAAAAAAGCATCAGGAATTTGAATCAGAATGCCAGCGCCATCTCCCATGAGCGGGTCTGCGCCCACGGCGCCCCGGTGGTCAAGGTTGCGAAGAATGTTCAAACCCTGCTCAACAATGTCGTGCGAGCGCTGGCCGCGAATATGGGCGACGAACCCGACCCCACAGGAGTCGTGTTCATTTTTCGGGTCGTAGAGGCCTTGGGCTGGGATCATGGTGCGCGGCAAAAAGAGAGAAATGGGCTGAGAACTATAGCCCCCAACGGCCTATCGCTGCAAGAAAAAATTCCCTGAAAGCCTTTCTCATCAAGGCTAATAAATAGGGTCAGAACATATTTATATATGCACCAATCAGGTGATCAAAATAATTTAGGGACATATCAATGAGCAGCATCTACTCGAGTCGATGGCCTGCCCCGAGGCCTGCGCACCCACCGCTGACGCTCCTCAGGCGCCAGTGTCGACAAGGTCTCCTCGGTCACCCACGGGCGCCCGCTAGTCAGCCCCTTGCGAATCTGCTCCCAGACGCCATCAATAATTGGCAAATCAATGACCGAGGGATAGCGAGACTCCCGATCAAAGGGCGTATTGCCTAAAGACCAGTAGCTTGGAAGCGCAAAAAGCCTTGGCTCCGTGGCCTGCCCCAGATGGGCATGAATGCTCGACCAAAGCCAGTCGATGGGCCGCTGAACGAAGGCCTCCTTTACAGGCAGCCATTCAATGGATCTTTGTAAAAGCAGTCCGTAAGCCGGCTCGTCGATCCAGTAGGCCCGATAGCGGCCTTCCCAAAGCGTGCCTTGCCTCGACCAGCGCGTATTAAACCTGCGGACATAGCTTCTTCCCACCTGTTGAATTACGTCGGCCATGGCGTCGCCTCGCTGAGGAGTCACAAGCCAATGCGCTTCGCAGTGAAGCAAACAATAGGCGTGCACCCGCAGACCAAACCCAATTGAGGCCTGTAAAAAAGATTCGAGATACGACTTGCGATCGTGATCATCACGAAAAATTTCAGCGCGATCGTGCCCGCGCTGAACCACGTGATAGGTTCTGCCGGGACGTGCATCTCGAGCTTGTCTGGCCATGCGATCCCCGCTGGGAATTCGACATGAAAAATCATGCGCCTACAGGCGCAATCACGCAATCAATTTTTCGATTACTTGTGCAACAAGTCCATCTTCAACCGCCTGCATATCTGCAGCACCAATGGTGCGAAGCACAACATAACGGATCTTTCCAGACTTTGCTTTTTTATCGTGCGACATCCACTGAAGATAGTCTTTCGCTGGCCATTGCGGCGGTGCAGCGGGAAGCTTTGCCCGCTGAATTAAACGAACAATTCGATCCTGCTGGTCTGCGCTGATTCCGCCAAGACGACGAGAAAGCTCACAGGCCATGACCATGCCGCATCCCACCGCTTCTCCATGCAGCCATTCGCCGAAACCTAAGCCTGCCTCTATGGCATGGCCAAACGTGTGCCCGAAATTCAGAATGGCCCGCTTGCCTGATTCACGCTCGTCTTTTGCAACGACATAAGCTTTTAGTTCACATGAGCGATAAATCGCATGGGTCAGCGCCTCAATATCGCGCGCAAGCAGCGCATCCATATGCACCTCGAGCCAGTGAAAAAACTCTTCGTCAAGAATGCAGCCGTACTTGATCACCTCCGCAATGCCCGCGCTTAATTCACGATCGGGCAAGGTCTTGAGCATGTCAATGTCAATCAGCACAGCGGCGGGCTGATAAAACGCGCCAATCATGTTCTTGCCTAAAGGATGATTGATCGCGGTCTTGCCGCCCACCGATGAATCCACCTGCGCAAGCAAGGTGGTGGGAATCTGCACAAAACGCATGCCACGCTGGTAACAAGCCGCCGCAAAACCTGCCATGTCGCCAATCACGCCGCCGCCAAGAGCCAACAAGGTCTCGCCACGCTCAATGCGGTGCTCCATGAGCACATCAAAAATTTTGTTTAGGTGCTGCCAGTCTTTGTATTGTTCGCCGTCGGGCAAGGTACATGTCACAACTGCGTGGCCACAAGACTCGATCGTCTGCACAACCTGCTTCAGATAAAGGGGGCTTACCGTTTGATTGGTCACGATCGCAACACGGCCTGGCGCTAAGGCCTGTTTCCAAAGGGCCTGGTCGCTCGCAATGCCTGCGCCAATCCAGATCGGATAGCTGCGCTCCTCTAGTGAAACCTGCAAGGTCTTCATGCTGTCAATACTCCTGCCTTGATCAAGCCCCGCTCAATGGCCCGCAGGACAACCGACACAGAGGCCTGGCCAGTGGGCACAATAAGATCGGCAACTTCTTTGTAAAGCGGATCCCGCTTCTGATGCAATTCTGCCAAGGTCGCTTCGGGATCTGTGGACTTGGCCAGCAATGGCCTGGAGCTGTCTGATTTCAGCCGAATCCAAAGGTGTGCTGGAGTTGCATCAAGGTAGATCACAAAGCCATGCTTCAGCACGGCCCGGTTCTCAGGCGCAAGCACCGCTCCACCGCCGGTGGTCACCACCTGGCCGGGAACCTGCATGACATCGGCGATCACTTTGGACTCCCGTTTTCGAAACCCCTCTTCACCCTCAAGGTCAAAAATTGTCGGGATGCCTGCCCCACAGCGACGTTCAATTTCCTGATCCGTATCAATAAAAGGCAGCCCATGACGCTTGGCAAGTCGCCTGCCCATCGTCGTCTTGCCCGCCCCCATGAGGCCGACAAACACAATATTTCGCATGGCGACAAGTCTATCAGGGGATAAACTCTTGCCCATGAAATTAATTCTTCGCGGCCTTTTAATCGGCGTTCTGGGTCTTCTTGCAATGGCTGGGGTTGGCCTGCTGGTCATCGCCTTAGCCACACCCCGCCTGCCCCCAATTACAGCTGTTGCCGATTACCAGCCCAAGATGCCGCTGCGGGTGCTTTCCGCTGATGGCGTGCTGATTGGAGAGTTTGGCGAAGAGCGCAGAAGCCTGGTGAGGCTAGCTGAGGTTCCCAAACATCTCGTCGATGCAATTTTGGCGGCCGAAGACGACCAGTTCTACAAACACGCTGGAATTGATCTCTGGGGAATCGGTCGTGCGGCAGTAGCGAACCTGTTTGCAGGCAGCAAATCGCAGGGGGCAAGCACGATCACCATGCAAGTAGCAAGAAACTTTTTTTTGTCTTCTGAAAAAACCTTCACTCGAAAAATTTATGAAGTTCTGCTGGCCTCTGAGATTGAACGCAAGCTTTCCAAAGACCAGATTCTTGAGCTTTACTTGAACCAGATTTTCCTTGGCCGCAGGGCCTATGGTTTTGCAGCGGCCTCCCAAACTTATTTCGGCAAAGAGATCTCTCAAATCACGCTCGCTGAAGCGGCTATGCTTGCCGGCTTGCCCAAGGCACCCTCCGCGTTCAATCCAGTAAGCAATATGCGGCGTGCAACGATTCGTCAGCACTATGTTCTCGGCAGAATGGAAAAGCTTGGCCTGATCTCCTCTCGACAGGCTGACGCGGCGAAGAAAGAAAAAATTCGGGTTGTGGGTCGTCTTGATGAGTTTCCCCTACGTGCACCCTATGTCGCTGAGATGGTCCGCCAAATGGTTTTTGACCAGTACGGCGAGGATACCTACACCCGGGGCTACACCGTGTATACGACGGTGCTCGCAAGTGAACAGCTCGCAGCACAGCGCGCCTTGCGCAACGGGCTGATTGAGTTTGATCGTCGCCAAGGCTGGCGCGGTCCCGAGGCCTTCATCACGCTGCCCTCGGGTAAAGATGCCATGGAAGATGCGATTGAAGATGCACTAGGCAATCGGCCAGACAGTGAGGATCTGCTGGCGGCCGTTGTCACTGAGGTCAACGAAGATAAAGTGGTGGTGCGCCGCGCGCGAGGTGAGCCCATCACGATCACCGGAGAAGGCTTGAAGTTTGCAAGCCCTGGGCTTTCTTCCTCTGCCCCCGCCGCAAGGCGATTGCGCAAAGGCGCAATCGTGAGAGTTGTGCGAATGGCAGATGGAGAATTCGAGATCTCGCAAATGCCCCAGGTGGAAGCAGGCTTTGTTGCCTTGAACCCGCAAACTGGAGCAGTTCGCGCCTTAGTCGGCGGGTTCGATTTCAATCGCAACAAGTTTAATCGTGCAACCCAGGCTTATCGACAGCCAGGATCTGCCTTTAAGCCTTTTATCTATGCAGCTGCGTTGAATAGAAAATTTTCGCCTGCAACGATTGTCAATGATGCGCCTGTGCAATTTGACCCAGGCCAAACAGGGGGCCAGGTTTGGGACCCGAAAAACTATGACGGCAAGTACGACGGCCCCATGACATTGCGAACCGGCCTAGCAAAATCGAAAAACATGGTCTCGATTCGAATCCTGCACAGCATTGGGCCAAAGTACGCTCAGGATTACGTCTCCCGATTTGGGTTTGAGCCAGAGCGCAATCCGCCTTATCTCACTATGGCGTTGGGTGCAGGCTCAGTCACGCTGATGCAAATGGCAACTGGCTATGCAGTGTTTGCCAACGGCGGTTATCGCGTGAATCCGTACTTGATTGACCGAATCGTTGACCTGAGGGGCAAAACAATTGCTCAAGCGAAGCCTGTGATTGCGGGCACGCGAGGCCAGCGGGTGATGGATCCACGCCATGTGTTCATCATGGATAGCCTCTTGCGTGAAGTGGTGCTCTCGGGAACAGGAACCCGAGCAAAATCGCTTGGCCGTGCTGACATTGCGGGCAAAACGGGAACAACGAACGACTCCAATGACGCATGGTTTGCAGGCTATGCCACGAATGTGGCTGCTGTGGCCTGGGTTGGCTACGATCAGCCGAGATCCCTTGGTGATCGCGAAACCGGCGGCGGCTTGGCCCTGCCAATCTGGATTGACTACGGCCGGCAGGCCTTGCTTCGCGTGCCCGTCGTGCCAAAGCCTGTGCCTGCAGGCGTGTTGAATATCGATGGGGAATACTTCACGCAGGAAAGCCGGCCGGGAGTTGGTGTCGCAAGCGTAGGGTTGCGTTAGGCCGCCAACAGTGCCGCCTGATTCTCCAACTCCTGCCAAAACTCCTTGCCGGATCGGGTGTCTCGCCAGGCAGCCTCTCTCCATTCGTAGTGAAAGGCGCCGTGAGGCGAGGCAAGCCAGATCTGTTTCATGGGCGCCTGCGAGTTCACAATAATCTTCTTTCCCGACTCAAACTCAAGCTCGACCACGGGGCCATTGCGGGTCACCTCGATATCTTCGCCCTGGCTCGCCCGCTGGTCAGCCCATGCCTCAACCTCTATCCAGACCTGCTCGACTGCCGATAAAAACTCAGATTCGGTCATACTCTCAACCCATGCAAAAACGATTTCAAAAGATACTGACGCTACTGCTGCCTGTGATTCTATTCGGCTGTGGTCAAAAGGGGCCATTGACCCTGCCGACGCCGCAGTTTCCCGCGCCGACAGAAAACCCTTCTCCGCCCCCCAACAACAAAAAGTAATACATCAATGAATCCCACTGCAGGCCCGCTCCTTGACAGCGCATTTAAGCGCGCCGACTCCGGTGAGCTCGCCTGCGAAGGGCTCGGTTTATCAAAAATTGCCCAGGAATTTGGCACGCCCACCTATGTGTATTCCGAGCGAGCCGTCACGCAGGCCTACGGGTCGTTTGCCAAGGCGGCAGCGGGGAAAAACAGCTTGATTTGTTATGCACTCAAAGCGAACTCGAACCTAGCCATTGTTCGTTTGTTAGCGAGACAAGGTGCGGGCTTTGACATTGTGTCGCTTGGCGAGCTGCAACGCGTGCTTGCGGCAGGCGGGCAGGCAAACAAAATCGTTTTCTCCGGCGTTGGGAAAACCGCACAGGAGTTATCAGCCGCGCTTCGTGCAGGGGTGAAGTGTATCAACGTTGAGTCAGAGGCAGAGCTTGAGATGGTCTCTCAAGCTGCCGTGTCCACTGGCGTTGCCGCGCCAATTTCAATACGCGTCAATCCTGACATAGATGCTAAAACACACCCGTATATTTCAACAGGCCTGAAGGAAAACAAATTCGGCATTCCCATGGCCCGTGCAGTAGCCGCCTATGAGCGGGCAAAGGCTTTGCCGGGAATAGAGATCCACGGCATTGACTGTCATATCGGCTCTCAGATTACTGAGCTCGCGCCTTTCTTCGATTCGCTAGCGCGTGTGCTCGAACTTGCAGACGCTTTAGCGAAGGCAGGCATTGTCGTAGATCACCTCGACCTTGGCGGGGGGCTTGGAATTTCTTATCTCGATGAGACACCGCCAAGCCCACAGGCTCTGCTCGAGGGAATTTTCAAAAGGGTCGAGCAGTGGGCCGCTCAGCGTGGGCGAGACATGCCCGAGCTTTTGTTTGAGTTTGGCCGCGCCATCGTCGGTAATGCCGGCGTATTGCTTTCTTGCGTAGAGTTACTCAAGCCAAACCCAGAGAAAAACTTCGCCGTCATTGACGCCGCCATGAATGACCTAATGCGGCCTTCTTTGTACAACGCATGGCATGGTGTAGAGCCCGTCGTTACGAATCGCAACGCGAAAGCACAGCTGTGGGATTTGGTCGGTCCGGTATGTGAGAGTGGCGATTGGATTGCCAGAGACCGAACACTTGCCTTAGCAGCAGGAGATTTGCTTGCCATTCTCTCCGCGGGTGCTTACGGCATGAGCATGAGCTCGAATTACAACAGCCGGCCGCGTGCTGCAGAGGTTTTGGTCGATGCCTCGGGCAAAGCCCACTTGATTCGGCGCCGAGAGCGGTTTGAAGATCTTATTGGGCCGGAGAAAATTCCGGATTACCTGAAGTAGGTTTTTATCGCTCGGGGCTCTCCCCTCGAAGGTGACCGGCCTAGCGCCGAGGTTCGCTCGACGCTAGGCCGGTCGGTTTCTCGAGGGGAGACCTTCGGGGATTCGACTCGATGAGCGTGCTGTTCTCGCGAAGAGAGCGAATGCCGAAGGTAGGCCCCGAGTCGAGAAAAAATGAGGCGAGCGGCCCCCGACGATAGGCCGGTCACCCTCATGCAGCGAACCCTGACGCTAAGCCAATCACTTCATCGAAAAACGGCGAACGAAAAACAATCCGAGCAAAACAAGCAAGGCAATTGTCGGCTCAAGAAAATCATTCTTGCCCGCTTTATGCAAATAAAAATGCAGCACTGAAATTGTCCCAACAACGTACACCAAACGATGTAGTTTCTTCCAATCGCCGCCAAGCCTTCGCATCGACCACGAGTTTGAGGTCAACGCCAGAGGGATTAACATCGCAAAACTTAGCAAACCTGCCGTGACAAACGGCCGCTTTAATCCGTCGCCCAGCACGGCAGCCCAATTGAAATCGTGCTCGAAAGCCCAAAAGCCCAGCAGATGAATTACTGCGTATGAAAAAACCCAAAGGCCCAACATGCGACGCACCCGAACAAGCTCGGCCCAGTCAAGCCAGCGTCGCAATGGCGTAATCGATAAGGTGAGCAAGAGCAGCACTAGGCACCACAGGCCTGTCGCGCGCAATAAAAACTCCTGTGGGTTTGGCCCAAGCTGATGCGAATATGCAAGCCATGCAAGATTCGCAAGCGGCGCAGCCGCCATGGCCCACAGAATGATTTTTAGCGTGTGAATCGTGAAAATTCGCTTTGCAAAATACCGCACGTTGGCTTAATAAAAACGCCGAAGATCCATGCCCGCGTACAAAGAGCCAACAAGGCTCTCATAGCCATTAAACATCTCTGTAGGACGGCGCGGGGCAAACAGGCTGTTCGTGCCCAGAACCCGCTCACTGGCTTGTGACCAACGGGGATGGTCTACCAAAGGATTCACGTTGGAATAAAACCCATACTCTCTAGGCTGGGCAAGACTCCAGCTGGTCGCCGGCTGCTGCTCAACAAAACGAATTTTCACAATCGACTTGATGCTCTTAAAGCCATATTTCCAGGGCACGATCATGCGAATCGGCGCACCGTTTTGCTCCGGCAGCTGCACGCCATACATTCCAAATGTCAACAACGTGAGAGGATGCTGCGCCTCATCGAGCCTTAAGCCTTCTTGATAAGGCCACCGTAATACACGTGCACGCAAGTTCGGCATTTGTTGCGGATCCGCCAGCGTCATGAACTCAATAAATTTTGCAGACCCAAGCGGTTGCGCGCGGCGAATCAGCTCGGAAAGTGAATATCCCACCCAGGGAATGACCATGGACCAGCCCTCGACACAACGCAACCGAGTGACACGCTCTTCCATCGGGGCAAGCTTTCGAAGCTCATCGATATCCCATTCGCGTGGCCTGGCCACGAGGCCCTCAACCGAGACCCTCCAAGGAGAGGTTTTTAGCCTGCCAGGCGCATTTGCGGCGGGGTCACTTTTTTCAGTTCCGAACTCGAAAAAATTGTTGTAAGTGGTTGCCGCCTCATAGGGCACGGGCTTATCCAAAATGGAAAAGCGGCTTGGGACCCCTGGCAAGGCGGGATAGTTTGCTTTTTTTGATGAAGCGAACGAAGCCTGACCCGCAGCTAAAAGTGCTGGCGCAAGTGCTGCTGCTGAAACAAACGCGCGACGGTTTTCGAAAACTCTTCGCGGCGTCACCTGTGAACTCAGGTGATCACCACGAATCAGACGTTTTTCACTTAAGCGAGGCAATGTATTCTGAGACCGCTGCAATCTCTGCATCGGACATCTTCGCAGCGATGGAAATCATCTGTGCGCTGTTTTTACGCACAGCACCCCGAAACGCAACGAGCTGTGCCTCAGTGTATTTAGCATGTTGGCCGGCAAGCCTTGGGAACTCAGCGGGAATCCCCGTTGCAGTTGGCCCATGGCAGCCTGCGCAGGAGGGCACGCCCTTTGTCGGCACACCGGCTTTATAAATGTCACGGCCGAGGTCGACAAGCTCTTTGCGCTGAGCACCCGCGCTCTTGGGCTGCTGGCTTGCATAAAAAGCAGAGACATTCCGGATCTCTTCATCTGACAGAATCGCAGCAAAGCCCGCCATGATTGCATTGGCGCGCTCGGCTTCCTTGGCGCCTGGCTTGACCTTGAAGTTGTTGAGCTGCTTCTTGGTGTAAGCCGCATGCTGACCGGCAAGAATGGGGTTGTCGGGAATCATGCTGTTGCCATCGGGCATGTGACATGCAGCACAAACAGCGGCAGCGGTGGCCTTTCCTTTTTCGAGGTCTGGCTTTGGCGCAGGCGCCGGCTGGGCCGCATTGGCCATGCCAGCAATCCAAAGGGTTGCGGTAATGAGTGCGAAGACGGAAAAACCGACGCGAATAGAAAATTTCGAAACCATGTCAAACTGAAAACCCATAATGACTCCCGACACTTAGACAATTGTTCAATTTTAGTCGACTCCAACCTCGCCATGTCACCGCAAGGCAAAAACAACCCTCCTGAGCTCAGAGACTGGATTCATCAGATCGAGTTCCTGACGAGCGCTGCACGGTCAGCCGATCTGCCGCCAATCGGGGCCGGAGAGGTTGCAATTGCTGGCCGGTCAAATGCCGGTAAATCCTCTGCATTCAACATGATTTGTAACCGCAGGCGCTTAGCATTTTTCAGCAAGACGCCCGGCCGCACACAGCTGATCAACATCTTCCAACTTAACTGGCAGGGCCAAGAGGTGGGAAGGCTGGTCGACCTTCCAGGGTACGGCTATGCGGCAGTTGATCGGGCGACTAAGGCGCGCTGGCAGCAAGAGCTTGCACGCTTCATCGAAACCCGCTTAAGCCTTGTTGCATTGATCGTAGTGATGGATATTCGTCATGCCTTTGGGCCGCTGGATCAGCAAATGCTGGACTGGTTTGGAAAGCGGCGGCAGCCAGTTCATGTTCTGCTCACCAAATCGGATAAATTAGGAAAGAATGAGCAGTCGCGCGCGCTGGCCCATGCAAAAAAAATCATTGAGGCAAATTCGGCGCGCTGGGGCGGACAAGTCTCGGTAAGCCTGTTCTCGGCAACCGCCCGGGTAGGCCGGGGAGAGGTGATTGCGAAATTGGAGCAGTGGTGGAGTTTGGAGAAAAAAAACCCGGCGGAAGATCCGCCGGGTTCGAACGCCTAAAATCGTTAGGCACCCGCTCAGGGAGGAGAAGCGGGAGACGACGAATCGCCTGTGTCCATCTTATGTCTTGGACATAAAAATTTCAAATAAAAACCATGATGAAAGTAATGTTATGAGCCCCACACCCCGATTCCCAGCCCTTCGAATGCGCCGAAACCGTCGGGACGCATGGTCCAGGGATCTTGTAAGTGAAAACACACTTACTGCAAAAGACCTGATATATCCAGTCTTCGTCACAGAGGGCAGCAACTTAGTGGTCGATGTTCCCTCCATGCCAGGTGTTCAGCGCTACTCCCTGGACAAACTGCTTCCTGTTGCGGAAAACGCAGCGAAATTGGGGATTCCGGTGTTGGCCCTGTTCCCCGTCATCGACAACGCCAAAAAAACTCCCGATGGTCGCGAGGCCGCCAACCCCGCAGGCCTGGTGCCCAGAGTGGTGCAGGCACTGAAAAAACAGGTGCCCGAGATCGGCGTGATGACGGACATTGCCCTAGACCCGTACACCAGCCACGGACAAGACGGGTTGATTGATGAAGAGGGAAGAATTCTGAACGATGAAACCGTGAAAGTGCTCGTCGAGCAATCGCTCATGCAGGCCCAAGCCGGTGTTGACATTGTCGCACCCTCGGATATGCAAGACGGCCGCATCGGCGCGATTCGTAATGCGCTTGAATCGAAACAACTGATTCACACACGGATCATGTCTTATGCCGCGAAATATGCCTCGGCCTATTACGGGCCCTTTCGTGATGCGGTGGGCAGCGCCGCCAACCTAGGCAAGTCCGACAAGAAAACTTATCAAATGGACCCAGCAAACACTAACGAGGCTTTGCGTGAAGTAGCGCTCGATATTGAAGAGGGCGCCGATATGGTGATGGTCAAGCCTGGCATGCCTTATCTTGATATTGTCTGGCGAGTGAAAGAAGCATTTGGGATGCCGACCTTTGCCTATCAAGTCAGCGGCGAATACGCCATGCTGAAAGCTGCTGCTGCCAACGGCTGGCTTGATGAAAAGAAAGTGGTGATGGAAGCTATGCTCGGTTTTAAGCGTGCGGGCGCCGATGGCGTGCTCACGTATTTCGCTCCTGATATTGCAAAGTGGCTCAAAAGTTAAGCGATACCTAAAGCCTTCGAAAAGCGAGCGTGATTAGAAAACAAAAGCCGGGCCCTTGTGAGGCCCGGCTTGCGCATGGATTACAGTGATGCAACCGAAGCTTTAAGCAGCGGCTTTCTCTTCCGTATCAACAGGTGCGCTGACCTCGGGACGATCGACGAGCTCCATCAGGGCCATGGGCGCATTGTCACCCGACCGAAAACCAAACTTGAGAATTCGGCAATAGCCGCCCGGACGTGCGGCATAGCGGGGGCCAATCTCATTAAAAAGCTTGACCACCATATCACGATCGCGCAGGCGATCAAACGCCAGCCGGCGATTGGCAAGCGTTGGCGACTTGCCCATAGTGATCAAAGGCTCAACAACCTTGCGAAGCTCTTTTGCTTTTGGCAGGGTTGTTTTAATCGCTTCATGGCGCAGCAAGGCGTTGGCCATGTTGCGAAACATGGCCAGACGATGACTTGATGTGCGATTTAGTTTGCGCAGGCCTAAACGGTGACGCATTGCAGTTCTCCTAAATTATCGGTCGAGGCCCGCGGGCGGCCAGTTCTCGAGCTTCATGCCGAGGGTGAGGCCACGCGATGCCAGGACTTCCTTGATTTCGTTAAGCGACTTGCGCCCCAGGTTCGGGGTCTTCAGCAATTCGTTCTCGGTACGCTGAATCAGGTCGCCAATGTAGTAAATCGACTCTGCCTTCAGGCAGTTTGCCGAACGCACGGTGAGCTCGAGATCATCGACTGGACGCAAGAGCATGGGGTCAACGCTTACGCCACGGCCTGCCTCGGCAACCTGCTCACCGCCCTCAAGCGCAGCAAACACCGAAAGCTGGTCAACGAGAATGCGGGCGGCACGACGCACCGCATCTTCTGAGTTGATCACCCCGTTGGTCTGCACTTCAATCACCAGGCGATCTAGATCCGTGCGCTGCTCAACACGGGCGCTTTCAACGGTATAGCTCACGCGACGAATCGGCGAGAAAGAAGCATCAAGGACAATACGGCCAATCGCACGGCTTGAGTCATCGGCCATTGAGCGCAATGTACCTGGCACATAGCCACGGCCTTTTTCAACACGCACCTGAAGCTCGAGCTTGGCGTTGTCAGAGACATGAGCCAGAACATGGTCAGGGTTGATGACTTTGACATCGTGCGGCAGGTCAAAATCAGACGCTTTGACAACGCCACCGCCTTGCTTGCGCAAAGAGACCAGCACGTCATTGCGGCCTTCAAGATCAAAGACGACACCTTTGAGGTTCAAAAGCAGATCGACCACATCTTCCTGAACGCCTTCAATCGTGGAGTATTCGTGCACGACGCCAGCGATTTGTACTTCGGTCGGCGCAAAGCCTTCCATGGAAGAAAGCAGCACACGGCGCAAGGCGTTGCCCAGGGTGTGGCCAAATCCGCGCTCAAACGGCTCCATAACAATCTTGGCTGAATTTGCACCAGTGGGCTCAACTTCAATAATACGGGGCTTGAGAAATGCTGTTTGCATAGGAATCCTTCGCGATGATTAACGTGAATACAACTCGACGATCAGGCTTTCGTTAATATCGGCGCCAAGATCGGAGCGGTCAGGCATTTGCTTGAACACGCCTTCCATTTTCTTGGCATCGACCGAGACCCAGGAAGGAAAGCCGTTTTGCTCGGCAAGCTCAAGCGAAGCAATGACGCGGGCTTGGCCGCGTGACTTCTCTGCAATCGCAATAACGTCATTCGGCTTGACCTGGGCAGAAGGAATATTGATCGCTTTGCCATTGACTAACACGGCCTTGTGGCTAACGAGCTGACGGGCCTCTGCGCGAGTCGATCCAAAGCCCATGCGGAATACGACGTTATCGAGCCGGGACTCCAGCATTTGCAGAAGGCTTTCACCCGTATTGCCCTTTTGCTGTGAGGCTGCCGCAAAGTAGCGACGAAACTGGCGCTCAAGCATGCCGTAGATACGCTTGACTTTCTGCTTTTCACGCAGTTGCTTGCCGTAATCAGAGGTGCGGGCACCCGAGGTACGGCCATGCTGGCCGGGCTTGCTGTCCTGCTTGCACTTCGAGTCGAGCGAACGACGGGCGCTTTTCAGCCCTAAGTCCGTGCCTTCACGGCGAGATAATTTACAACGTGGTCCTGTGTAACGTGCCACTTCGATTCCTTTTCGAAAAACGCAAGTACAACAAAGTGCCCTGCGAAATGTCAGCCTGGCTGACGGTGGTCTTTAACTTCCCATTGATGCGATCCGCATCGCTGGGGCCTGTACAACAAACGAACTAAAAAATTAAATGCGACGACGCTTGGGCGGACGGCAGCCGTTGTGCGGAACCGGCGTGATATCCGAAATTTGCGTGACCTTCATGCCCAGGGCGTTCAGCGCACGAACCGTGGACTCACGGCCAGGGCCTGGGCCCGTGATGCGGACTTCCACGTTTTTGACACCGCACTCCAATGCCACACGGCCGGCAGCTTCTGCCGCAACCTGCGCAGCAAACGGCGTGCTTTTGCGCGAGCCCTTAAAGCCTGCACCGCCGCTCGATGCCCACGACAGGGCATTGCCCTGACGATCCGTGATGGTGATGATCGTGTTATTAAACGATGCGTGGATATGAGCCACTGCATCGGTGACATTCTTGCGGACTTTTTTGCGAGCCCGTTGCGTGGTGGTGGTTCCTGCCTTCGCCATAGTCTTGACCTCTCGGTTTATTTCTTGAGTGCTGCAGCAGCCTTCTTCGGGCCTTTGCGAGTGCGTGCATTGGTGCGGGTGCGCTGGCCGCGAACAGGCAGGCCGCGACGATGGCGCATGCCGCGATAGCAGCCCATGTCCATCAAACGCTTGATGCTCATGGAGACTTCACGACGCAAATCGCCCTCGGTGGTGAACTTACCCACCTCGGCGCGAAGGCGCTCGAGCTCGTCATCGGTCAGATCCTTGACCTTTTTCGAATAGGCTACGCCGGCTGCGTCACAGATCTCGCGGGCGCGTGGGCGGCCAATGCCAAAGATGGCGGTCAGGCCAATCTCGGCGTGCTGGTGGTTCGGAATGTTGATGCCGGCAATACGTGCCATGGTTGACTCCTGATATTCCTAAACGGGTTAGCCTTGGCGCTGCTTGTGGCGCGGATCGGAACAGATCACGCGGACCACGCCATGGCGGCGGATGATTTTGCAGTTTCGGCAAATGCGCCGAACGGATGCGAGCACTTTCATGATGTTTCCTTTATTAGTCCTGTCTACTTGGCGCGAAACACAATTCGCGCGCGGGTTAAGTCATAGGGCGTCATCTCAACGGTGACCTTATCTCCGGGAAGGATGCGGATGTAATGCATGCGCATACGCCCCGAGATATGGCCAAGCACCACATGGCCATTTTCAAGCTTGACGCGAAACGTAGCGTTCGGCAGGTTTTCAACCACTTCGCCTTGCATTTGAATCGCATCGTCTTTCGCCATTGATCTAACAGTTCTCTTTTTCTCGTTACTCGTTCAGTTCACATCAACGGCCAAAGCCGCCCTTGAAATTCGCTTTCTTTAACAGGCTGTCGTATTGCTGCGACATCATGTAAGCCTGCACCTGGGCCATAAAATCCATGGTGACCACCACAATGATCAACAGCGAGGTGCCGCCAAAATAAAACGGTACATTCCAGCGCAGCACCATAAACTCAGGCAGCAAACAAACCAGGGTGATGTAGATCGCTCCGACCAAGGTCAGTCGCATCAAGATCTTGTCGATAAACCGCGCCGTTTGGTCGCCAGGGCGAATGCCGGGAATCAGGGCGCCAGATTTTTTAAGGTTATCGGCCGTTTCCTTGCTGTTAAACACCAGGGCCGTGTAGAAGAAACAAAAGAAAATAATTGCAGCGGCGTAGAGCGCAATATAAAGCGGCTGGCCCGGCGACAGCGAGGCCGCGATATCGGACAGCCAGTTTGACCCCTCGCCCGATCCAAACCAAGAAGTAAGCGTGGCCGGAAACAAAATAATGCTGGAAGCAAAAATTGGTGGAATGACGCCGGCCATGTTGAGCTTTAGGGGCAGATGCGAGGTTTGGCCTGCATAGACTTTGTTGCCCACCTGTCGCTTGGCATAGTTCACCAAGATCTTGCGCTGGCCGCGCTCCACAAACACCACAAAGGCCGTGACCAGCACCACCAGAGCGACGATGATCAATAAGGCAATTGCGGACATGGAGCCCGTGCGTACCAGCTCAAATAAGCCGCCAAGGGCGCTGGGCAAACCTGCGACAATGCCCGCAAAAATAATGATGGAGATGCCGTTGCCAAGGCCCCGCTCGGTAATTTGCTCGCCAAGCCACATCAAGAACATGGTGCCTGTGACCAGCGATGTCACCGTGACAAAACGAAACATAAGGCCTGGGTCGACAACGAGACCTGGCTGAGATTCCAATGCAATTGAAATTCCCGTGGCTTGGAAGATTGCCAAAACTACCGTTGCATAGCGCGTGTACTGGGTAATCTTGCGACGGCCAGCTTCGCCTTCTTTTTTTAGCTGCTCGAGCGTGGGCACCACAACCGTCATGAGCTGCATGATGATTGAGGCCGAAATGTAGGGCATGATGCCAATGGCAAATACTGTAAAGCGCGAAAGCGCACCACCCGAAAACATATTGAACAAGCCCAAGATACCGCCTGCCTGCGACTGGAAAAGCGCAGCGAGCTGCTCTGGGTCAATGCCAGGCACCGGGATATGGGCGCCGATGCGATAAACAATGAGCGCAAGCAATAAAAAAATCAGCCGCTTGCGCAGGTCTGCGTAGCGGTCAGTCTTCATGGTCATTGCGGTGGCCATTGTTTCAGGTTTCGCTTTTTAGGATCAGCCGTTTTTCTTGGGCAGTTTGCGAGGGCGCTCAACGGGCACCACTTCCACTACCGAGCCGCCGGCTGCCTGAATGGCTGCCTTTGCTCCTGCTGTGACGCCCAGCCCACGGATTGTGACCTTGCGCGAGAGCTCGCCTGACTTGATCACTTTCGCCTGGCGTGTGAGCTCGGCAACAATGCCGGCCTGTTTGAGCGCCAAGAGGTCAATGTCATCGATAGGCAAACGCTGCAGATCAGATAAACGCACCTCGGCGTTGAACTGGGCAAACGGCGCTGTAAAGCCGCGCTTGGGCAGACGACGATGCAAAGGCATTTGACCGCCCTCAAAGCCTACTTTATGAAAACCGCCCGAGCGGGATTTCTGGCCTTTGTGGCCACGACCGGCCGTCTTGCCAAGGCCTGAGCCAATGCCACGGCCGACGCGACGCTTGGGGTGCTTGGCGCCTTCGGCCGGCGCAATCGTGTTTAGACGCATGTTTTTTTCAGTCATGTCGCTCTCACTCAACCTTCACGAGGTAGGAAACCTTGTTGATCATTCCGCGCACCGCAGGCGTGTCTTCCAGAGTGCGGGATTGACGAATTTTTTTTAAGCCAAGGCCAAGCACGGTGGCGCGGTGAGACTCACGCGTGCCAATCGGGCTTTTCACCAAAGTTACTTTCAGGGTTTTCTTTTCCATGATCGGTGTCGCCCTTAGTTCAGGATCTGCTCAAGCGAGAGGCCACGCTTGTTGGCAATCTCTGCTGGTGTTTGCATGCTGCGCAGGCCGTTTAAGGTGGCGCGAACCATGTTGTAAGGGTTAGTCGAACCGAGGCTCTTGGCCACGACATCGGTGACGCCCAGCACTTCAAAAATCGCGCGCATTGGGCCGCCCGCAATGATGCCCGTTCCTTTTTGAGCAGGAGAGATCAACACGGTTGAGGCGCCATGCTTGCCCATCACGGTGTGATGGAAAGTGCCGCCTTTCAGAGGCACCTTGATCATTTTACGGCGGGCTTCATCCATCGCTTTTTGAACAGCGACAGGCACCTCGCGCGATTTGCCCTTGCCCATGCCAATGCGGCCATCGCCATCGCCTACAACCGTCAATGCAGCGAAACCAAGAATGCGGCCGCCTTTGACCACCTTGGTGACGCGATTGACTGAAATCATTTTTTCACGAAGGCCGTCATCGCGCTCTTCCGTGGTGACTTTTGCTTGCATCTTTGCCATTACATTGCTCCGTTAATCTGGTCGACAGCGGCCATTAAAACTGCAGGCCGCCTTCGCGGGCTGCATCGGCCAAGGCCTTGACACGGCCGTGGTACTTAAAGCCTGAACGATCAAAGGCCACATTGGTGATGCCGGCTGCTTTCGCTTTTTCTGCAACTCGCTTGCCGACAGCAGCAGCTGCCGCAACATTGCCGCCCTTGCCTCCGAGCGACTTTTTGAGCTCGGGCTCGACCGTAGAGGCAGAGACCAGAATCTTTCCACCCGACGGATCGATAATGCTTGCGTAAATGTGAGTGTTCGTGCGATGCACCGACAATCGATTGACACGCAGCTGTGCGATTTTGATTCGGGTTTGGCGCGCCCGGCGAAGCCGGCTTTGTTTCTTGTCCATGATGAAGATTTCCCGGTCCGATTATTTCTTCTTGGTTTCTTTGATGATCACCACTTCGTCAACATAGCGAACGCCCTTGCCTTTGTATGGCTCTGGCGGACGATAAGCGCGAACCTCTGCGGCAACTTGGCCCACCTGCTGACGATCAATGCCCTTGATCACGATTTCGGTTTGCGAAGGCGTTTCAGCCTTGATGCCTTTCGGCAGCTTGTGCAAAACCGGGTGAGAAAAACCAAGCGACAAATTCAGGGCATCGCCTTGCGCTTGGGCGCGATAACCCACGCCCACTAATGACAGCTTGCGCTCAAAGCCCTTAGAGACGCCATGGACCATGTTTGCCACGAGAGCGCGCATGGTGCCGCTCATGGCCTTGGAGTGGCGCGAGCTGTTGGCGGCTTTGAAAGTCAGCTGGCCGGCATCGAGCTTGACTTCAACATCACCCTTGAGATGCTGCTTCAAAGTGCCGAGAGGGCCTTTCACCGTGATGGCATCGGCCGTGATTGTGGCCTCGGTTCCAGAAGGCAGGGCCACAGGATATTTAGCGATTCGTGACATGGTAGTGGGCCCCTTACGCGACGATGCCGATGACTTCGCCGCCCACGCCAGTGGCGCGCGCTTTGCGGTCGGTCATGATGCCCTTGGGCGTTGAAACAATCGCCACGCCCAAGCCGTTCATAACGGTGGGCAGCTGGTGGCGGCTCTTGTAGATTCGCAAGCCGGGGCGGCTGACACGCTCGATGCGCTCAATCACTGGGCGGCCGGCATGGTACTTCAGGCCGATTTCAAGATCGGCTTTAGCGCCTTGCTGATTAACATTGAAGTGCTCGATGTAGCCTTCATCTTTCAGCAAAGTGGCGATTGCGATTTTTAGCTTTGAGGCCGGCATGGCTACCGAGGGCTTCTCAACGCTTTGGGCGTTGCGAATGCGGGTAAACATATCGGCGATGGGATCACTCATGCTCATTGTGTTGGATTCCCTTCTTACCAGCTGGCTTTGGTGAGGCCAGGTACCTCGCCACGGAACGCGATCTCGCGGATCTTGGCCCGGGCAAGCCCAAACATGCGGAACGTGCCGCGAGGACGGCCCGTAAGTTCGCAACGATTGCGCAAACGGGTGGGGTTGGCATTGCGCGGCAGTTTTTGCAGCGCAAGCCGCGCCTCGTAGCGCTCTTCTTCAGACTTCGACTGGTCTTTGATAACGGCCTGAAGCGCAGCACGCTTGGCAGCATATTTTTTAACCAGTTGCTCGCGCTTTTTTTCGCGATTGATCAGTGACAGCTTCGCCATGAGAATCCTCAGTGCTTAGAAATTAATTACGGAAAGGAAAACGGAATGCGGTGAGCAGCGCTTTGGCCTCTTCATCGCTTTTCGCAGTGGTGGTGATGCTGATATTCAAGCCCCGAAGCGTGTCGATCTTGTCGTATTCAACTTCCGGGAAAATGATCTGCTCTTTGACGCCGATGTTGTAATTACCACGGCCGTCAAAGGCCTTGCCAGAGATTCCACGAAAGTCACGCACACGCGGCAGTGCGATGGTGATGAAGCGGTCGAGGAATTCATACATCCGTGCGCCGCGCAGCGTGACCATGCAGCCAATGGGGTAGCCCTCACGGATCTTGAAGCCCGCAATGGCCTTGCGGGCCTTGGTCACCACAGGCTTTTGGCCAGCGATTTTGGTCATGTCGCCTACAGCGTGCTCAATGATTTTTTTATCGGCGACTGCTTCTGACAAGCCCATGTTCAGGGTGATCTTGGTCAGGCGGGGCACTTCCATGACGCTCTTGTAGCCAAACTTGGCAGTGAGTTCAGGGACAATTTTTTCACGGTAAATCGACTGCATACGGGCCATGATTTTTCCTTTGCCTTCTTAGGCCACCGCGGGAGCCGGCAAGGGCTCACCATTGGACTTAAAGACACGAATCTTTTTGTCGCCTTCAGCCTTGACGCCGACACGATCCGCTTTTTGGGTGGAGGGGTTAAAGATCGCCACGTTGGACTGATCAATCGGCATGGCTTTGCTTTCGATGCCGCCTGTGGTGTTCTTCATGGGGTTCGGCCGCACGTGCTTTTTGGCAACGTTAATGCCCTCGATCAACAAGTGGCTTGGGCTCACACGCGCTGAGACGACGCCACGTTTGCCCTTATCCTTGCCGGTGATGACGATGACTTCATCGCCTTTACGGATTTTGTTCATTCGGTGCTCTCCGAGTTCTACGCTGTTGGCTTAAATCACTTCGGGCGCAAGCGAAACGATCTTCATGAATCGCTCACTGCGAAGCTCGCGTGTGACGGGCCCGAAAATACGGGTGCCAATAGGCTCAAGCTTGGCGTTTAGCAAAACTGCTGCATTGCCGTCGAATTTGATCAGGGAGCCATCGGGGCGGCGCACGCCTTTGGAGGTGCGAACCACCACGGCGTTGTAGATCTCACCTTTTTTTACACGGCCACGCGGCGCAGCATCCTTGATGCTGACCTTGATGATGTCGCCCACGCCGGCATATCGGCGCTTGGACCCGCCAAGGACCTTGATACACATAACTGAACGTGCGCCGGTGTTATCGGCCACCTCCAGACGCGATTCTGTCTGAATCATGATTGTTCTCTTCCCAACTTAACCGCCAATGGCGGTCAGTCTTGGTCCCGTAGCGGAGATTGCGCCCCGCAAGGGTTGACTGTGTTTGCTGCCTTCAGGCCGCGGCTACTTCAATGCCGCCGACCCACCCTACTGCCTACCGCTCTTCCCGATTTCAAAAGCTCTGATTACGGAAAGCCTTCCATCTTATCCCGCTTGGGCCCATTTCCGCAAGGGGCCCGGGGAAACTAGATCACAACTGCCTCGGCCACCCTGCGAACCACGGTCCAGGCCTTGGTTTTGGAGATCGGCCGTGTCTCGGAGATTTCCACAACATCGCCAACCTTCAGCCCGCCCTCTTCGGTATGGGCGTGATACTTCTTCGAGCGGCCCACGATTTTGCCGTAGAGCGGATGCTTGACCTTGCGCTCAACCAAGACAGTCACGGTTTTGCTCATCTTGTCGCTCACAACCCGGCCGACCAGGGTGCGCTTTAACGATTGCTTGTCTGCGGAGGCGTTCATGCGGCCTTCCTTTCACGAATCAGAGTCTTCACACGGGCGATATCACGACGCACCCGGGTGAGCTGGGAGGTGTTGGCCAGCTGTTGGGTGGCATGTTGCATGCGAAGGTTAAAGTGGGCGCGCAGCAGCTCCTCGAGCTCTTTGCCAAGGGCTGCGTCGTCTTTGGTTCTCAATTCAGAGGCTTTCATTTTTTCTCTCCAGGCGGCTTGGTCAATCAACGGCCAGGCTGGCGGGTGACGAACGCGGTGGACAGGGGAAGTTTGGCCGCAGCGAGGCGAAACGCTTCGCGCGCCAGAGTCTCGTCAACGCCGTCCATCTCATAGAGCACCTTGCCGGGCTGAATCTCGGCGACGTAGTACTCTGGGTTGCCCTTGCCGTTGCCCATCCGCACTTCGGCAGGCTTAATGGAAATGGGCTTGTCTGGAAAAATCCGAATCCAGATACGGCCACCACGCTTGATATGACGGGTCATGGCGCGACGGGCCGCCTCAATTTGACGGGCCGTAATGCGGCCTCGAGCGGTTGCCTTTAAGCCAAATTCACCGAAGGAGACATCAGCACCCCGGGTGGCTAAGCCCGTGTTACGGCCTTTTTGTTCTTTACGAAATTTACGACGTGCAGGTTGCAGCATGATGAGGCCTCAATTTTAGGACGCAGGCTTTTCAGCCTCGGGGGCTGCAGCCTTGCGAACACGTTTAACAGGTTTTTTCACCACGGCCGCTGGAGCAGCCTCAGCGCCAGCGGGTTCCGGACTGGCTTCTTTCGAGGTGGCGCGCTTGGCAGGTGCTTTGCGAGGCTTGCGCTCTTCGCGCTCTCTCGGCACAGCTTCAGGCTCAGCTGCAACAGGTGCATCCCCACGGCCTAAGGTATCGCCCTTGTAGACCCAGACCTTAATGCCAATGACACCGTAGGTAGTTTTCGCTTCGGAGGTGGCGTAATCAATATCGGCACGCAGGGTATGGAGGGGCACACGGCCCTCGCGGTACCACTCAGTGCGCGCAATTTCAATTCCGTTCAAACGGCCCGCGCTCATGATCTTGATTCCCTGCGCGCCCAAACGCATGGCATTTTGCATCGCACGCTTCATGGCGCGGCGGAACATGATGCGTTTTTCCAGCTGCTGAGCAATGCTGTCGGCAATCAGCTGTGCATCAATTTCCGGCTTGCGGATCTCTTCGATGTTCACGTGCACCGGAACACCCATCATGCCGGCAAGCTGGGTCTTTAAACTTTCAATGTCCTCGCCTTTTTTGCCGATGACAACGCCAGGCCGGGCACTATAGATGGTGATACGGGCATTTTTCGCAGGGCGCTCAATGAGCACGCGGCCAACGGCGGCAGACTTTAGACGGCCGCGCAAATACTCGCGCACCTTGATGTCTTCGTTAAGCATGCGACCAAAATCGCGGGCGCTTGCAAACCAGCGAGAGGACCAGTTGCGAGAGACCGCAAGCCTGAATCCGGTGGGATGAATTTTCTGACCCATAGTGTTCCTTAATTGCCTACGACAATTGAAATATGGCAGCTCGGTTTTTCGATGCGAACACCGCGGCCCTTGGCGCGTGCATCGAAGCGGCGCAGCTTGGTGCCCTGCTCAACCGTGATGGTCTTGACCTTGAGTTCATCGATGTCAGCGCCATCGTTGTGCTCGGCATTCGCAATGGCCGACTCCAGTACTTTCTTCACAATGAATGCGGCCTTTTGGGGCGTGAACGTCAAGGTATTGAGGGCCTGCTCAACAGACTTACCCCGAATCATGTCGGCGACCAGCCTTCCTTTTTGGGCCGACAGACGCACACCACGCAGCACTGCACGGGTTTCGATTGCCATGGGGCTTACCTCTTCGCTTTCTTGTCGGCGGCATGACCCTTGAATGTTCGGGTCAACGCAAATTCGCCAAGCTTGTGGCCCACCATGTTGTCGGTCACGTAGACCGGCACATGTTGTTTGCCGTTATGGACAGCAATCGTCAGACCCACAAATTCCGGAAGAATAGTGGAGCGACGCGACCAGGTTTTGATGGGCCGTTTGTCGTTGGAGCCCGAGGCCTTCTCAACCTTCACGAGAAGGTGGCCATCGACAAAGGGGCCTTTTTTAGTTGAACGTGACATGGTGATGAATCCTTACGCCTTATTTGCGCTTGTGACGGCTCGTCACAATCATTGAAGTCGTGCGCTTGTTGCGACGAGTCTTAAAGCCCTTGGTAGGAGTACCCCAGGGGCTTACGGGCGCCTGCGCCTCGCCGGTTCGGCCTTCGCCGCCTCCGTGCGGGTGATCGATGGGGTTCATGGCCACGCCGCGAACCGTCGGGCGAATGCCACGCCAGCGCACTGCACCGGCCTTGCCAAACTGGCGAAGGTTGTGCTCTTCGTTGCCGACTTCACCAATCGTTGCACGGCACTCGATATGCACACGGCGAATTTCGCCAGAGCGCAAGCGAACCTGTGCATAGGTGCCTTCGCGAGCCAAGAGCTGCGCTGAGCCGCCTGCAGAGCGGGCCAGCTGTGCGCCTTTGCCCGGCAGCATTTCGATGCAGTGAATGGTGGAACCCACGGGAATATTGCGCAACGGCAGGGTATTGCCCGGACGAATTGGGGCTTGCGCGCCACTCATGAGGCTTTGGCCCACGGCAATGCCCTTGGGCGCGATGATGTAGCGGCGCTCGCCATCGGCATAGCAGAGCAAGGCAATATGCGCGCTTCGATTGGGATCGTATTCAATGCGCTCGACTTTGGCAGTAATGCCGTCTTTGTCATTACGACGAAAATCGATGATGCGATAGTGCTGCTTATGGCCACCGCCGCGATGACGCGTGGTGATGTGGCCGTTGTTATTGCGGCCTGCAGTTTTGGATTGGGCCTCAACCAAGCTCTCAAAGGGGCGGCCTTTGTAGAGGTCTGGGTTGGTGACGCGCACAACAGCGCGGCGGCCCGGAGATGTTGGCTTCAGTTTGACGACTGGCATTTAGATAGCCTCCCCGCCGAAATTAATTTCCTGGCCTTTGACAAGGCTTACGTACGCCTTGCGAACATTGCGACGGCGGCCTTCGGAGCGACCGAACCGCTTGGCCTTGCCCTTGGCATTGAGGACACGAACCGACTTCACCTCGACCTTGAACATAAGCTCAACGGCTGCCTTGATCTCGGGCTTCGTGGCGTCTTGCAAAACACGGAAAGCAAACTCGTTGTTGCGCTCTGCAATGGCCGTGCTCTTTTCAGAAATGATCGGTGCTAGCAGCACCTTCATGAGACGCTCGTTGTTCATGACAGCATCTCCTCTACTTTGGTCAGTGCGCCACGGGTGATGAGCACGCGATCGAAATACACCAAGGAAACCGGATCGGTGTACTCAGGCTCAACGATGGCGATGCTTTGCAAATTCCGCGAAGCCAAATGCAAGGTCTCATCGAAAGTGTCGGTGATCAAGAGCACTGAATCGAGGCCCATTTGCTTGAGCTTGGAAGCCACAAGCTTTGTTTTGGGCGCCTCCACTTCAAACTTCTCAACCACGGCCAGGCGGCCTTCACGAGCAAGTTGCGACAGGATTGATCGCACGCCAGCACGATACATTTTCTTGTTGACCTTGTGGGAGAAGTTTTCTTCCGGCAGATTGGGGAAGATCTTGCCGCCGCCGCGCCACAAGGGGCTTGAAGCACGGCCCGCACGGGCACGGCCGGTGCCTTTTTGGCGCCAGGGTTTTTTTGTTGACTTGTTCACATCGGAGCGGCCTTTTTGCGCACGGTTGCCACTTCGCGCATTGGCCTGGTAGGCCACAACGACCTGGTGAATCAAGGGCTCGTTAAAGTCACGGTTAAACACCGTGTCATTGGCCTGAACCGAGCCAGATGCCTGGCCTGATTCGTTTAGAAGTTTTAGTTCCATGGTCTGCCCCTTTACGCTTTCTTGGCGGCCTGGGCAGGCTCGCGAACTGTCGGACGAATCACCACATTGCCACCCTTGGAGCCTGGCACGGCACCTTTGATCAGCAACAGCTGACGGGCAACGTCAACGCGGGCGACCTCAAGGTTTTGCACGGTGCGCTTGAGCACACCGTCGTGGCCGGACATACGCTTGCCGGGAAACACGCGGCCTGGATCCTGGGCCATACCGATCGAGCCCGGAACATTGTGCGAGCGCGAGTTGCCATGGGAGGCACGGCCGGAATTGAAGTTGTGGCGCTTGATCGTGCCGGTAAAACCCTTGCCCTGGGTCGTGCCCGTGACATCGACCTTCTGGCCGGCTTGAAAAATTTCGACCGAAACGGACCCGCCTGCTTTGAACTCGGCAAGCTTGTCTTGCTCAACATGAAATTCTTTAAGGGATGAGGCGCCTTGCGCACCCGCCTTGGCCAGATGACCGGCTAAGGGCTTGGTGATGCGGTTTGCCCGCTTATCGCCGTAGGCAAGCTGAACGGCGCTATAGCCGTCTTTCTCAGCTGATTTGATTTGGGCCACGCGGTTGTTAGACACGTCGATCACGGTGACAGGGACAGTATCGCCCTCTTCCGTGAAGATACGGGTCATGCCAACCTTGCGACCGAGCAGTCCAAGGCTCATTTTTTCTCCGATCCCGGCTACGATTGGCCAGGGCTGATATTAAAAAACTTGTTTCAAACCTTCCCGAACCCGGGAAAGCCTTCAATTTTAACCATTTTCATGCCAGTCCCGCAAGGGGCCTGCCTCACTGCAGCTTGATTTCGACATCCACGCCAGCGGGCAGGTCGAGCTTCATCAGGGCATCGACCGTCTTATCGGTGGGATCCACGATGTCCATCAGGCGCTGGTGGGTGCGCAACTCGAACTGATCCCGCGAAGTCTTGTTCACGTGGGGGCTACGCAACACATCGAAACGCTTGATCGCGGTCGGCAGGGGGACCGGGCCACGCACCACGGCGCCGGTGCGCTTGGCAGTGTCCACGATTTCCATCGCCGACTGATCGATCAGTTTGTAATCAAAAGCCTTAAGGCGGATGCGAATTTTTTGCTGCATTTTTTAAACTCCAAAGAACGAATTAAAGAACGAGTGGATTGCCATGGGCTGCTTTGCAGCCCTCGCAATAACGCTACTACTCAATAATCTTTGCCACCACGCCGGCGCCGACGGTGCGGCCGCCTTCACGAATTGCAAAGCGCAGGCCCTGCTCCATGGCAATCGGCGCAATCAAGGCGACCTTGATCTTGACGTTATCGCCAGGCATCACCATCTCCGTGCCCGCGGGCAGCTCCACCGCACCCGTGACATCGGTGGTGCGGAAGTAAAACTGCGGACGGTAGTTGTTAAAGAAAGGAGTATGGCGGCCGCCCTCTTCTTTGGAGAGCACATAGACTTCGGCCTCAAACTTGGTGTGCGGGGTGATCGAGCCAGGCTTAGCCAGCACCTGACCACGCTCAACCTCTTCGCGCTTGGTGCCGCGAAGCAAAATGCCCACGTTATCGCCCGCCTGGCCCTGATCCAAGAGCTTGCGGAACATCTCCACGCCCGTGCAGATGGTCTTGACCGTAGGTTTAATACCCACAATCTCAATCTCTTCACCCACCTTCACAATGCCACGCTCCACACGGCCCGTGACCA
>CAZOQN010000004.1:0-80327 GCA_964582195.1 uncultured Burkholderiaceae bacterium
TTGCGCCGATGATAGTGACTTAACTGTCGTGAAAGTAGGGCATCGTCAGGCTCCCCAAGCAAAAAGCCCCAGTCATTCGACTGGGGCTTTTTTATTGAGCCTTCGCGGCCTACCAGCGTTGCTTCCTCTCGTCGCGGTCGCCTGATAAGTCTCCGGCTCCGACGCTCCTCGAGTTAAGCCCCGGCGCTCTCCGCTCAGGTTAAATGTAATGCGCCACTGTGGTCATAACTTTGCCGCTGGTTCGCATGGCCATTTGAACCGGCTTGGGCAGGTCAGCGCCGCCATGATCAAGCGCTGTGTTTCTGTGCTTGATCTCGTCTTCTCTCATCTGTTCCACTACAGCGCGCGAGGCGGCATCGTTCGCGGGGAGGCGCCCCATGTGTTCCATCAGGTGTTGTTCGACTTGGCGCTCGGTCTCTGCCAAAAATCCAAGCGAGACCCGGTCGCCCATCCGCCCTGCGACAGCGCCAAGCGCAAAGGCGCCGATGTACCAAAAGGGCGCAAGCATTGAGGGTCGCGAGCCCAAGGCCTCGAGTCGCCTTGCCGTCCAGTTGAGATGATCGGCCTCCTCAACGGCAGCCTCATGTAAAAGCGCTGCCATCTGAGGCGATTTCGCTGTCATGGCTTGGCCTTGGTACAAGGCCTGAGCTGCCACTTCACCCGAATGATTGACACGCATCAAGGCGGCTGAAAGCTTTTTCTCCGCCTCGGTGAGGCCAGCTTCCTCAATGCCCATGGCGGGGTAAGCACGGCCGGAGGGCGGTGTGATGGCAATTGAGCGCAGAAAGTTATCGGCTGCGCCAAAGAATCGATCGAGGGGCGAGAGGGATCTCATTATTTTTCTAGGTAGCGCTTTGCCAGAAGTTGCCAGAATGTGGCTCCGATGGGAATTAAATCGTCATTGAAATCATAGCTCGGGTTGTGCAGTGTGCAGGGCCCAAGGCCGTGGCCAGAGGCCCGGTGCAGGCCGCTGACATCGCCATTACCCAAAAAGATATAAGCGCCAGGCTTTTCCATCAGCATGTAGGCAAAATCTTCCGCACCCATGGTGGGCTCCACGTTTCGTTGCACCATGGCCTCACCCACAATCTCTGAGGCCACATCGGCCGCGAACATCGCCTCCTTTGCATGGTTAATGGTGGGCGGGTAATTGCGCATGAACTGAAAATCAGCGTGGGCATTAAAGGCAGGTGGCAGCTGATTGCAAATGCGTTGCATGCCGGCTTCGATCGTATCGAGCGCAGACGTTGAAAAGGTTCGCACGGTGCCCTTCATGACACAAGTGTCGGGAATGACATTGGTAGCTTCGCCCGCATTGATCTGCGTCACCGATAAAACGGTGGCATCTACCGGCTTGGTTTCGCGAGATACCAGGCTCTGAAATGCCTGGATCAAGTGGCTCGCAACCAAGACTGGGTCAACGCCCAAGTGCGGCATGGCAGCGTGCGCCCCCTTGCCTTTAACAGAAATTTCAAACTCGTTGCTAGAAGCCATCATGGCCCCAGGGCTCATGCCGAATTCACCTACGCGAAGGCCGGGCCAGTTATGAATAGCAAACACCGCATCACAGGGGAAACGCTCAAATAAGCCATCATCAATCATGGCCTTGGCGCCTCCGCCCCCCTCTTCGGCCGGCTGGAAAATAAACGCGACCTTGCCCGCGAAGTCACGCTCTACGCTCATGGCTTTTGCAGCGGCAAGCAGGGTTGCCGTGTGGCCATCGTGCCCGCAGCCGTGCATCTTGCCCATGAACTTGCTGGCGTGGGCAAAGGTGTTCAGTTCAGTCATGGGCAAGGCATCCATATCAGCCCGAAGCCCAATCATTTGTGTGCCGGGGAACTTGCCGTAAAGCACTCCAACGACTCCGGTTTTTCCAATCCCGGTGTGCACTTCATCTATGCCACTTGCTTTGAGCTCGCGAACGACAATCTCAGCGGTGCGGTTTTCCTCAAAACGAAGCTCGGGATGGGCATGCAGGTCGCGCCGCACGGCCCGCATGCTTCCAACAATGCCATTAATTGACTCAGGGATTTTCATGACTCAAATTCTATAGCGCCTAGCGATAAAGCACTAAGACGGCATCTTTCTCGAAACGTTTCCCCAAAGACCGTATGAGCTCTTCCTCGGGCTTCACTTTCCAGTCCTCTGGCAGCGCAATATCGCATTCTGCGCCATTGCGCTGCATACGCAGGAATATGGGGCAGCCCTGTTTGGGTGCGCGCCAAGGCGAAAGCAGCTCTCGCAGTGACTCCAGCGGCGTGCCGTTTACCTTCAAAAGAATGCCCAATGAAAAGCGTATGCGGGCTTCACCCAGGGTCAGAATTTCTGCCGCCGCACCGCGATAGCCGCCCGAGAAATCGTCGTTTTCAATTCGGGCGCAGACGATTAAGGGTTCATCAACCTTAATCACATTGCGATAACGCTCCCAAAGCTCGGAGAATACGGTGATTTCAAGTTTTGCAGTGCCGTCATCCAAGGCCACAATGCGCATCATTCCGCGTTTGGTCATTTGTGCGCGGCTTTCGCTAACAACCCCCGCAATCCAGATGGGCTCTTTTCCGGGAATAATTCTGTTCAAAGGTGTTGAAACAAATCGGCGAATTTCATCTTTGTAAGATTCAAACAGGTGGCCAGAGAAACAAAACCCCAAGGCCTGTTTTTCTTCGAGCAACCGCTCGCGCTCTTCCCACGGGCTGGTTAGGGGAAGTTCTACTGCTTGAATTTCCACATCGCCACCATCGAACAAGCCACCTTGATTAGCGCTGGCAGCCGCTTGCTCGGCAGCGGCTACTGCAGTGCCAACGCCGGCCAATAGCTGTGCCCGATTATCGTGAAGCTCATCGAAGGCACCTGCTTTCACTAATGCTTCAATGGAGCGTTTGTTCACCACACGGCGGTCGATACGGCTGCAGAAATCAAAAATATCTTTAAAGGGTCCAGATTGGCGGGCGGTGAGAATATTCAGTACGGCGCTCTCGCCCACGCCGCGGATAGCCCCTAGGCCGTACTGAATCACGACGGCGGACTGTTTCGCGTTGTTTGCATCAACGACAGCAGCGTCATGACGAGGGGCCGAAGGCCCCGTGTCAAGCCTCACTGGCTCGAAACGATAACCTGAGGAATTAATGTTGGGCGCAAGCACCTTTACGCCATTGCTCTGTGCATCTTTTAAAAAGAAAGCAACCTTGTCGGTGTCATCCATATCGGCCGACAAGGTCGCAGCCATGAACTCGGCAGTGTGATGGGCTTTGAGCCAAGCCGTTTGATAGGTGAGTACCGCGTAAGCCGCTGTATGCGACTTGTTAAAGCCGTACTCGGCAAACTTTTCCATCAAATCAAACAATCGTGTGGCAAGCGATTGAGTATGGCCTTTTTCAAGCGCGCCTTTTACGAAGATCTCGCGCTGCCGGGCCATTTCCTCAGGCTTCTTTTTGCCCATTGCGCGGCGAAGCAAGTCTGCGCCGCCCAGTGAGTAGCCCGCAATAATTTGCGCAATTTGCATCACCTGCTCTTGGTACACAATCACGCCATAGGTGGGCGCTAGGCACTCTTTCAAAGAGTCGTGAAAATAATCAATGGCCTGCTCGCCACGCTTGCGTTTAATGAAGTCATCGACCATGCCCGAGTTCAGAGGGCCCGGGCGATAAAGCGCCAACACGGCAATAATGTCTTCAAAACGGTCGGGCTGAAGCTTGGCCAACAGCTTTTTCATGCCATCCGATTCCACCTGAAAAATCGCGGTGGTGTTGGCATCACGCAGCACTTGGTAAGCCGCTGGGTCATCAAAGCCATCAAGCTCACGCAGGCTTAAATGCCGATCGGGGTGCAAAGTGTTGATGTAATCCACCGCCAGTTGAATGATGGTCAGGTTGCGCAGGCCCAAAAAGTCAAACTTCACAAGGCCTGCAGCCTCGACATCGTCTTTGTCGTACATTGATACCACGCCGTCGTCTTGCGCAGAGCCAGGCGCCTGATACAAAGGACAAAAGTCGGTGAGCTTTCCAGGCGCAATCAGCACGCCACCGGCGTGCATGCCCACATTGCGCACCAAGTCCTCGAGCGGGCCTGCCAGTGCAAGCAGCTCACGTACTTCATCTTCTTTTTCAGCGCGCCCGGCAAGAATGGGCTCTTCTTTTTTTGCGGCATCCAGCGAGAGCGGCTTGTTTTGCACCACCGGAATGAGTTTTGAGAGCTGATCGCAAAAGTTATACGGCAAATCCAGCACACGGCCTGCATCGCGAATCACGGCCTTCGAAGCCATGGTGCCAAAAGTCACGATCTGGCTTACCGCATCTTTGCCGTATTTGCTGCGCACATAGTCGATGACTTTGTAGCGATTGTCCTGACAGAAATCGATATCAAAGTCCGGCATGCTCACCCGCTCGGGGTTTAAGAAACGCTCAAACAGCAGGGCATAGGGAATGGGGTCAAGATCGGTAATGCCCAGGCTATACGCTACCAAGGAGCCTGCGCCTGAGCCGCGGCCCGGCCCAACCGGTACACCATTGTTTTTTGCCCAATTAATGAAGTCGGCAACGATCAGAAAGTAGCCGGGGAAACCCATTTCAATAATGGTCTTGATTTCTAGCTCAAGCCGATCTTCATAGTGTGGCCGGTGTTTTTCGCGAATCTCTTGGGTAGGGTAGCGCTCAATTAATCGCTTCTTTAAGCCCTCGCGCGAGGTGAGCGTTAAATACTCTTCAAGCGTTTCGCCATTAGGCGTTGGAAAGTTGGGCAGCTGTGGCTTTCCAAGTTGCAACATCAGGTTGCAGCGCTGCGCGATCTCCACAGAGTTTTCGAGTGCCTGTGGAAGATCGGCAAACTTTTGCACCATCTCTTCTTGAGTCGTGAAGTATTGCTGGTCGGTAAAGCGCCTTTGCCGGCGTGTGCTGCCAAGGGTTTCGCCTTCGGCGATGCATACCCGTGCCTCATGCGACCGAAAATCATTTTGCTCAATGAACTGAACGGGTTGGGTTGCCACGACCGGCACTGCATGGTCAATGGCAAGTCGCACCGCCTGGCCAATGTAGTGCTCCTCGCCAGCGCAGCCTGCGCGCTGCAGTTCAATGTAGAAGCGATCGCCAAAGGCATTCAAGTACTTTTCTAAAACTCTTTCGGCGGCAGTTTTTCCCTTGCCCACATGGTTTTTCTCTAAGGCATCCGCAAGCTCGCCTTGTTGGGCGCCTGACAATGCGATCAGCCCGCTGGCTAAGGTGTCCAAGGTGTGGGGCACTACGCCAGCAACGGCGCCTGATGCCTTCTCGGTGAACCATTCAAACCGGATTTCGGCGCGGTTGCGGTAACTATTGGAGAGATAAGAGCGGGTGATCAGCTCGCAGAGATTTTTGTAGCCCTGTTCACTCTGAACTAAGAGTAGCAATCGAAAGGGTCGGTCGCGATCAGCCTCATTGGTGATCCAGACATCGGCCCCGATGATGGGTTTTACGCCTTTGCTGCGGGCTGCTTTATAGAACTTGATCGTGGCAAAAGTGTTGCCTAAATCGGTAATGGCCAAGGCGATCTGTCCATCGGCAGCAGCCTTTTCCACGGCCGCCTCCACCCGCACGATCCCGTCTGCGATCGAGTACTCCGAGTGCATGCGCAGGTGGACAAAGCGGGCGGGATTCATGAGCCTGATTTTCGCATTTTCGGGGCGCCCAAAAACGCCGCGATGCGAGGCTGATGGTGCCGAGGGTCGGACTCGAACCGACACGCCATCACTGGCACCGGATTTTGAGTCCGGCGCGTCTACCAGTTCCACCACCCCGGCACGGGGAAAGCTAGATAGTATACCGAGCTTGGAGCGCGATCGCATTTCATGGAACTGCAAGACATCTCTCTTACACGTGGCGATAGGCAGATTTTCCAGGGCCTAAGCCTGCGGCTTTCCGAACAACGCATCGGCTTGATTGGGCCCAATGGCTCGGGAAAAAGCTCGCTTTTAAGGCTTTTAAAGGGGCTGCTTTTGCCTGATGCGGGAAGTGTGCAAAGGCCCGCGTCCGTGGGCTTTGTCTTTCAAAACCCTGATCACCAGCTGCTTTTTCCTACAGTCATGGAAGAGCTTTGTTTTGGTCGCATTGAGCGTGGCGAGCCGCCTGATCATGCAGCCCCCTTCGCCAAAGCGCTGCTTGCGCAACATGATTATTCTTTTCTTGCTGAAAAAGCCACGCACGAATTAAGTGATGGCCAAAAGCAGCTGCTGTGTATTTTTTCGGTACTGGCCGATGGGGCGGATGCGATTCTGTTCGACGAACCCTGTGCAAGCCTTGATTTAGCGACGACGAATGCCATTTCGAAATTAATTAGCGGTCTTTCGCAGCAAGTGGTTTTGGCGACCCATGATCTGCGCCTGCTCGAAAATTTCGAGCGCGTGATCTGGCTAGAGAGCGGCGAGGTAAAAATGGATGCGTCCGCCGTGCAGGTATTGCCGGCTTACACAGCAGCTTATGCCGGCATACACAGCGAAGCGCAGGCATGATCTCGCTTTATATTCCTCGCTCAACTTGGCTGCACGAAATTCCGGCGGGAGTAAAGCTTGCAGCCCTGGCAATTGCCTCGCTTGCGGTGCTGCCCGTGGCCAACTGGGCCTTGCTCGCGATAGCATGCGCGGCCACAATCGCCCTCTATTTCTCTCTTGGCAATCCAGGCATAGCAAGGATTTGGGGCTTGCGAATTCTGTTGCCTTTGGTGTTCGGAGTAGGGCTCTTCCAGGCGCTCGTCATGAGCTGGGAAGCCGCGTTGCTCTCGATCTTTCGAATCCTGTTCATGGTCATGTTGGCCGATCTGATGACTGCAAGCACCCCCATGCAAGACATGATGCGTGTGGTGCTGCCTTTGTTTGCCCCCTTCAAGCTGATTGGCTTCAAGCCCAAAATCCTCGCATTGTCAGTGGCCTTGGTGATTCGATTCATTCCGGTGTTGGCAGCGCAATGGTCTTCTCAAAGCGATGCCTGGCGGGCCCGCAGTGGCAGACGGCCTGGCTTTAAACTCATCATTCCATTTGTTTCACGAGCTTTGGCTCGCACCGATCAAATTGCAGAATCCATCGCCGCAAGAAAGTAAGCCTCCCCAAGATCGGCCCCTCGCGGATAGGCCGGGCCTTGGCTACAAAGATTTAGTGCGCATTGCCTTGTTCGCAGCCCTGATTGCGGCATTGGGCCTGGTGCCTAAATTCGATTTGCCGCTTGCCGCAGGCGTGCCGATTACAGTGCAGACCCTGGGCGTCATGCTCGCGGGCTTGCTTCTCGGGCCGCGCAACGGCGCCTTATCTGTGTTGTTGTTTTTATTTGTGGTGGCGCTGGGCGCGCCGGTGCTCTCTGGCGGCCGAGGTGGCCTGGGCGTGTTTTTTGGGCCTACCGTGGGGTTTCTGATCGGCTGGGTCTTTGGCGCGCTCGCGGTGGGCTTGGTGTACCGGCAACTTGTAAGGCTGATGCCCGCGAGTCGTTTCATGGCTGCTTTTTTTTCGTGTTTAGTTGGAGGCATTGTTGTGATCTACGCCTTTGGGATCCCAGGCCTTGCATTCATCGCCGGAATGGAAACCTCGAAGGCCTTCATGGCGAGTTTGTTTTTCTTGCCAGGTGATGTGCTGAAGTCATTGCTCGCGGCTTGGGTGGCGGCAAGGCTGCCTGCAAGGCATGAGAAGTGATTGTCATTGCGAGCGCGCAAAGCGGGCGTGGCAGTTTGCAATTAATTGTCTCTGGCAGAGTTTACGATGCATCTGCTCTAACTCGTGCGGTCAATGCGCAAAAGCAATTCCTTGCCGAGCCCCTTGCCGTTACATTCGACCCAGCGCTCTCCTTAGAAGAGCAAGTCATCAGCGGCCTTGCGCGTCTTGCTGCAGATTTTCCAATTGTGGGCACAACCTCGGGCTCAACCGGCATGGCCAAGAAATACAAACGCTCCCAAGCCTCCTGGCTTGCAAGCTTTGCGGCCGATCAGCACGAGTTCGGATTAAGCAGTCGCGAGGTGATTATTGCGCCTGGAAGCCTTCAACACTCACTGTTTTCTTACGCACTGTGCAAGGGCCTTCATGTTGGGGCAACAGTAGTGTTAAGTGAATCATTTCGGCCCGACCGCGTGCTTGAGCAAATTGAGCAATATCAAGGCACCGTGCTCTATGGTGTTCCTACACAGCTCAGGCTGATTGCTCAGCAGGCCTGCGGCGGTACATTCGGCCACGCTCGCGGCAAAACCTTCCCCAGCGTGCGCTGGGTTTTGTCTTC
Source organism: uncultured Burkholderiaceae bacterium (assembly GCA_964582195.1). Taxonomy (GTDB): domain Bacteria; phylum Pseudomonadota; class Gammaproteobacteria; order Burkholderiales; family Burkholderiaceae_A; genus Lacustribacter. The sequence goes on from CAZOQN010000004.1 coordinate 8,223, forward strand.
AGGCGCCCGCTGGTTTTCAGAAACTCTGCCGCAACTAAAGCTAATTTTTCCAAATGCGAGCATTGCCGAGTTTTATGGTGCTTCTGAACTGAGCTATGTCTCGCTAGCCTTGCACACAAAAGATACGACACTTCCACAAGGCTCGGTGGGCAGGCCCTTTTACGGCACACAGATTCGGGTTGAGCTGACAGATCGCAAGCAAGGAAAAATCTGGGTGCATTCAAAAGGGCTCTTTGACAGTTATGTTGGCGATGCACCGGCAGACTTTTCTGAGCGAGTGGATATGGAGGGAAACCGTTGGTGCTCAGTCGGGGATCTAGGCTGGATCAACGAACAGGGTTATTTGTTCCTAACCGGCAGAGAGAGCCGAAAGCTCGTGGTCAGCGGAAAAAATCTCTACCCAGAAGAAGTGGAGCAGTTGCTGCTAGGCCACCCGCAGGTGAAAGAAGCAGCACTGCTGGGCCTGCCCGATACACTGCGCGGTGAGCGCTTGGTGGCGGCCGTGCAGTTTGCAAGCAACGATTCGGCCGCTTTGGCCGGTGTATCAGCGCCAAGCGCGCCGCCTCCGACACCTGCCGAACTGATCGCTTTTCTCAAACCCTTGGTCGAAGACTTTAAGCTCCCTCGCCGCTATGTGGCAATCAAAGACTGGCCGCGTACCGCAACGGGAAAGACAGATTTCACAGCGCTGCAAGCGCTCGTTACACAACACAGGCAAGCTAAGCAAGAGGCAACCGCATGAGCGCCTACATTGTTGCGGCTGCCCGCAGTGTCATTGCACCGAAGGGTGGTGTTCATGCCAATGCTCCCCTGCACGATATGGCAGCGCCTGCGTTACAGCGTGCCTGGCTTGCCGGGCGCAAGGCAAACGAGAAAAAGGATTTTCCAAAAGAGCCTGATCTTGTCATTCTTGGCAATGCATTGGCGGCTGGAGGCAACCCCGCCCGCGTTTGCAGTCTTGCCGCGTTCTCGGAGTCTGTGCCAGCACTTACGATCGACACGCAGTGCTGCGCGGGCCTGGATGCGATCGGCATGGCAAGCAAGGTCATCAACGCGGGCAATGCCAAAGCAGTGATCGCGGGCGGGGTTGAGAGTTTTAGCCAAGCGCCCTTGAGAGCCCGCGCCTCAAAACAAGGCGTTCAGTTCTATGAGCAGGCGCAGTTCACTCCCTGGCCTGAGCGTGACCCCGATGTATTGTTAGCCGCTCAATCTTTTTCGGAAATACACAAGATTTCTCGATGCGAGCAAGAAGCGTATGCAATTCAAAGCCATGGAAAAGCGTTGAGCCATGCAGCTGTAGCGCATGCGCAAACCGATCCATTTACACGCGCGCTAACGCAGAGAGCATGCGCGCGATTTGCGCCCTTGGTTTGCAATAATGCTTATTCGATTACCGCCACAACGGTGGCACCTCAGGCTGATGGCGCGGCAGCACTTCTAATCGTTGATAAACACCTTGCACAAGGCTTCCCCTTTGCTGCGCAGATCATTGCGCATGTGCAGTGCGGCTGCGATCCAAGCCAGCCTGCTTTGGGTGGCGTGATGGCTGCCAAAAAACTGTTGAGGCAACTTTCCAAAAGGGATCTTGAGCGAATTCGTTGCGTGGAGATCATGGAGTCGTTCGCAGCACAGGCCATTTACACCCAGCGTGCGCTTGGCTTTGACCCCAAGCTTGTCAATGCCAACGGCGGCATGCTGGCAATCGGCCACCCGATCGGGGCCTCTGGCGCGGCACTGGCGGGCAATCTGTTTTTCAGGCTCATACAGGAGCCTGCGGGCACCCTTGGGCTGGCGGTGATCCCGGCTGCGGGGGGTCTAGGTTCGGCGCTGTTAATCAAAAATTAGATCGCCGGGGGGCTTTCAGCCCCTCACATTGATGTTGTGAACCGTCATTGCGAGCCATCGGAGGGGGCGTGGCAATCGACTGTGGTTGAATCTCGCCTATGTTCAAACTTTCTGATTTCGATTTTCAGCTGCCGCCTGAGCTCATTGCCCAGCAGCCTGCAAAAGAGCGGGCGGCGAGCCGTCTGCTGCTGGTCAAATTTCGGGAAATGCCGAAACCAGTTTTTGAAGACAAGCAGTTCACCGATCTGCTTGCACTCTTAAAACCCGGAGATGTTTTCGTCTTTAACAACTCCAAGGTTATTCCCGCGCGTCTATATGGCCAGAAAGAATCGGGCGGGAAAGTGGAGGTGTTAGTTGAGCGCATTGTGAGTGAGCATGAGGCGATCGCCATGATGCGCGTTAGCAAAAAGCCAGCGGCGGGAAGCAAGATTTTGGTGGGCTTGGAAGACATAAGCGCACAAGCCGGTAATCAACGACACAAGCCCTTAGAGCTGGAGGTGTTAGGCCGCGACCTGGAGCACGACGATCGTTTTCGATTGAAGTTTTCTGCGCCAGTGCTCGAGACCTTGCACGCCCATGGGGAAGTGCCGCTTCCGCCTTACATTACGCACGCGCCGACTGAGCAAGACACGCAGCGATATCAAACGGTTTATGCGCAAACGCCTGGCTCGGTGGCCGCGCCTACAGCAGGCCTGCATTTTGATGAAGCCATGTTGGCGGCGCTTGATCAAAAAGGCGTGCAGCGATTGTTCGTGACTCTGCATGTGGGCACCGGAACCTTTGCGCCGGTGCGCACTGAAAATCTTGAGGAGCACCACATGCACACCGAGTGGTGCGAGGTGCCGAAAGAAACTGCAGCTGCCATTAACTTGGCGAAGCGTGAGGGACGACGTGTGATTGCGGTGGGCACGACGAGTCTTCGGACACTGGAGTCGGCGCAGATTACAACTGTGCCCTCAAGTCCATGGGCCCCCACGGCTGCTTCGCAACCTCGGGGTAACGAAGTATCGTCATCGCAAGGCAGCGGCGCGACCGTGGCGATCCAGCCTGGCGCCTGGGAAACCAACCTCTTCATTCGCCCCGGTTACCAATTCAAAGTCATTGATGGTTTGCTCACGAATTTTCATTTACCAAAATCTACCCTGCTCATGCTGGTCTCGGCCCTGATTGGTTATGACACAATGCACAGCGCCTATGCTCATGCAATCGAAAAGCGTTACCGGTTTTTCAGCTATGGCGACGCGATGCTCTGCATCTGAGCGTGCGAGACGCACGAAATACCAAGACCGCACCGACTCCAATGAAATTCGAGCTTTTAAACACTGATGGCCTTGCCCGCGCAGGCAGGCTCACCCTTAACCATGGCGTGGTCGAGACTCCCATCTTTATGCCGGTCGGCACCTATGGATCAGTCAAAGCTGCCTCACCCCATGATCTCGAGTCGATTGGCGCGCAGATTGTGTTGGGCAACACTTTTCATTTGTGGCTGCGCCCAGGCCTTGATGTCATGCGGCGCCATGGAGGCCTGCATCAGTTCATGAACTGGCAAAAACCGATCCTCACCGATTCCGGCGGCTTTCAGGTGTGGAGCTTGGGCGATCTGCGCAAGATCGCTGAAGAGGGTGTGCGGTTTCAATCACCTGTGAATGGCGACAAACTATTTCTTACGCCGGAGGAATCCATGCGGATTCAAACGGTGTTGAATTCCGATATTGTCATGGTGTTTGATGAATGCACACCTTATCCCTCTGCTCGCGAAGACACAGCACACTCCATGCGATTGTCTTTGCGATGGGCCAAGCGATCGAAAGAAGAGTTCACGCGTCTGCAAAATCCCAATGCGCTCTTTGGCATTGTCCAAGGCGGAATGATGGAAGATCTTCGCCAGGAATCCTTGCAAGGCTTAGTCGAACTCGATTTCCCGGGTTATGCCATCGGCGGCCTCTCGGTCGGCGAACCCAAAGAAGACATGGCCCGAGTCCTTGCTTACACAGCGCCACGCTTGCCTTCTCACAAGCCACGTTACCTCATGGGCGTTGGCACGCCAGAAGATTTAGTGGAAGGGGTCTCGCAAGGCGTCGACATGTTCGACTGTGTCATGCCAACGCGCAATGCGCGCAATGGCTGGATCTTTACACGCTATGGCGATCTCAAGATTCGCAATTCGCGCTATCGGGATGATCTTGCCCCCATCGATTCAACTTGCGGCTGCCCGGCGTGCAGCCCCCAAGCCCATGGCGACGCCCGCCCGCCTTTCACCCGCAGCTACCTCTATCACTTGCAGAAGGTTCAGGAAATTCTTGGGGCGCAGTTAGCCACCCTGCATAACCTTTACTTTTATCTGGATCTCATGCGTCAGATGCGGGCCGCAATTCGTGAGGGCCGGTTTGCCGCTTGGCGGGAGGGGTTTCACCGGGATCGCGCCCGGGGGGTTTAGCGCAGTTATACTTACGGGCTGTCAAAAACCGACCCCTTTATAAGGAGTTTTCCCCGTGTTGATCAGTCCCGCTTACGCACAGGCCGCCACCGGCGGCGAGGCCTCCTTGATGAGCTTTTTGCCGCTCATCCTCATGTTTGTGGTGTTGTATTTTCTGATGATTCGCCCACAAATGAAGCGGGCCAAAGAGCACAAGGCCATGGTGGCTGCGCTTGCTAAAGGTGACGAGGTGGTCACCGCTGGTGGAGTGGTCGGCAAGATCACTGAAGTGACGGATTCCTATGTCACCGTCGATATTGGCAGCGAGAACCCCGTCAACATTCACATTCAAAAGCAGGCCGTTCAGACCCTGTTGCCCAAGGGAACGATAAAGGGCATTTAACCTCGCCCGCTAAGCCCAGCTCAAGAAGGGATTTCGTTTGAATAAGCTTCCCATTTGGCGTGGTGTGGTCATGCTGATAACGCTGCTCTTGGGCCTTATCTACAGCCTTCCGAACCTTTTCGGTGAAGCGCCTGCCGTTCAGGTCTCAAGCGCTAAAGCGACTGTTCGGGTTGACAATGAAATCGCCCAGCGCGTTGAGCGCGCTTTGCAGATTTCAAGCCTGCCTAACGATGGCGTGCGACTCGAAGGTACAAGCATTCGGGTGCGCTTTGCCGATACCGATACCCAGCTCAAAGCCCGAGACGCAATCGAGAAGGCCCTGAATGCAGATCCGAGCGATCCACGTTACATCGTCGCGTTAAACCTAATTTCTAGTTCGCCCGATTGGCTTACCAATCTGCGGGCTTTGCCCATGTACCTCGGCTTGGATTTGCGCGGGGGGGTGCATTTTCTGTTGCAGGTCGATACAGCGGCGGCTTTAGAAAAGCGGCTAGACGCCGCGGTGGGAGATGCGAGAACCTTGCTTCGTGATCGCAGCCTTCGCCATTCCGGCGTGACACGCACCAGCAAAGGCTTGGAAATCCGCTTCCGGGAAGATGAGGTGCGAGCTCGTTCGCGTGGCGTGCTCACGACCCAGATTCCTGATATCAGCTGGGAGGAGGTCTCCATTGGCGGAGAGCTCGCTTTGGTCGGAACGCTCAAGCCCGAAGCTGAAAAGCGCGTTAGAGATTTTGCGGTGAAACAAAACATCACCACGCTTTCGAACCGTGTCAACGAACTCGGCGTTGCCGAGCCGGTCATTCAGCAGCAGGGTGCGGCGCGAATTGTGGTTCAGCTGCCTGGGGTGCAAGACACTGCAAAAGCAAAAGATATTCTCGGCAGAACGGCCACGCTGGAAATCCGCATGGTCGAAGATAGTTTGGAAGCTTTGAATGCGTTAGCGGCGGGCCGAGTTCCTTCTGGGCTCGAGGTTTTTCAGGAGCGTGGGGGCGGCCCTATTTTGTTGCGTCGAGAGGTAGCACTAACTGGCGATAGTCTCACCGATGCGCAAGCCGGATTCGATTCACAAAACCCTGGCGAGCCTGCTGTGCATTTAACCTTGGACTCGAAGGGCGCTCGAATTTTTCGCGATATCACCCGCGAAAACATTGGCAAGCGGATGGCGATTTTGTTGGTGGAAAAAGGCAAAGGTGAGGTAGTCACGGCTCCGGTGATTCGCTCAGAAATTCCGGGCGGTCGCGTGCAGATCTCCGGCAGCATGACCTCCGTAGAAGCTGCTGACACCGCACTGCTTTTGCGTGCTGGGGCTTTGGCAGCGCCAATGGAAATTATTGAAGAGCGCACGATTGGCCCAAGCCTTGGCGCAGATAACATCCAAAAGGGCTTTAACTCCGTCCTATACGGGTTCATGGTGATAGCTCTTTTTATGGTTGGCTACTACCTGTTGTTCGGCGCATTCTCCGTAGCGGCGCTGACCGTTAACTTACTCTTGCTTTTTGCACTGCTTTCATTGTTGCAGGCAACGCTTACCTTGCCTGGTATTGCTGCAATCGCCTTGACGCTTGGCATGGCCATTGACGCAAATGTGCTCATCAATGAGCGAGTACGGGAAGAGCTTCGCGCAGGTGCAAGCCCTCAGGCTGCAATCACCCAGGGTTTCGACCGCGCCTGGGCCACGATTCTTGATTCGAACATTACGACCCTAATTGCTGGCGTGGCCCTGCTGGTTTTTGGATCTGGCCCAGTTCGCGGCTTTGCCGTGGTGCATTGCTTGGGCATTCTGACCTCAATTTTCTCGGCAGTATTCTTTGCGCGCGGCTTAGTTAATCTTTGGTACGGCGGCAAGAAAAAACTCGCCACGCTGTCTATCGGTTAAGGGGAGAGATCCATGGAATTTTTCCGGATTAAAAAAGATATCCCCTTCATGAGGTATGCACTCGTGTTTAACGTGATTTCAATGATCACGTTTATTACGGCGGTGGTCTTTATTGCGGTTCGCGGCCTGCATTTTTCAATCGAGTTCACCGGTGGCACCGTCATGGAGGTTTCCTATCCTCAGGCGGCCCCGATCAACCAAGTGCGTTCAGTGGTCGAGGGTTTGGGCTATGCCGACGCTCAGGTTCAAAATTTTGGTACGTCGCGCGACTTACTCATTCGTTTGCCTCTGCGTGGAGGCCAGGCAGGCTCTGGCGAGGAGGCAGCAACGCAGGCCAGCAGCGCGCAAAGCGATAAGGTGATGGCGGCGCTCAAAGCGGCAACGCCTGAGGTTGAGCTGCGTCGCGTTGAGTTTGTGGGTCCGCAGATTGGCGAGGAACTCGCTGTTGATGGCGCCTTGGCCTTGTTCTTTGTGATTATCGGAATCATGATTTATCTGGCCATTCGCTTCGAATGGAAATTTGCAGTGGCCGCTATCATTGCGAACCTGCACGATGTGGTGATCATTCTTGGTTTTTTTGCTGCTTTTCAGTGGGAGTTCTCTCTCTCGGTGCTCGCGGCAACCCTGGCAGTTCTGGGCTACTCGGTGAACGAATCGGTGGTGGTAGCTGACCGAATCCGTGAGAACTTTAGAAAAATGCGAAAAGCCAGCGTGCACGAGGTAATTGACAATGCAATTACTCGCACCATGAGCCGCACTGTTATCACCCATGGCACGACCGAAGCCATGGTGCTTTCCATGTTGATTTTTGGCGGCCCTGTGCTGTTTTATTTCGCGTTGGCGCTCACCATTGGTATTGTGTTTGGCATTTATTCGTCAATTTTCGTCATGGCGCCAATCACCACTTGGCTTGGCATCAAGCGTGAAGATCTGGTCAAGCCGGTAAAGAAAAAAGACGATGAGCCCGAGGTTTACACCCCGTAAGGTGACCCCGGGGTTGCTGTCACCCCTGAGCCCACCGAAGTTGGGCGTGAGGGTCCGTAGGGATCGACACGCTCGCTCGCGATGCCGATTATTTCTGCGCGATCTCCTCTCGCGCTAGTCGCTCGGCCAACCCTACGTAGCTCGCGGGCGTAAGGGCCAGAAGTCTTGCCTTATCAGCCTCTGGAATGCCCAAGGAGGCAATAAAACCCCTCATTGCGGCCTGCGTCATGCCCTGGCCACGGGTGAGGGCCTTGAGCTGCTCATAGGGCTGTGGAAGGCCATATCGCCGCATCACCGTCTGAATCGGTTCGGCCAGCACTTCCCAGGCGTTTTCTAGGTCTTGTGCCAGCCTCGCTTCATTGACCTCCAACTTGCCCAGGCCTTTTAAGCAGGAGTCGTAAGCCAGCAGGCTGTGGCCCAGGGCAACGCCAAGATTGCGAAGCACGGTGGAATCGGTGAGATCGCGCTGCCAGCGCGAGACAGGTAGCTTGTCGCTTAAGTGCCGAAGCAAGGCATTCGCAATTCCAAGGTTTCCTTCGGCATTTTCAAAATCAATGGGGTTAACCTTATGCGGCATGGTCGACGACCCTACCTCGCCCTCTTTGAGTTTTTGTTTGAAGTAGCCCAAAGAGATGTAGCCCCAGATATCGCGTGAGAGATCCAACACGATCGTGTTGAAGCGGGCTACGGCATCAAAATAGGCGGCCATGTAATCGTGTGGCTCAATCTGAATGGTGTGGCTTGCGAACTCTAGGCCCAACCCCTCCACGATTTTCTGGGAAAAGCCGGGCCAATCGATTTCTGGGGCGGCCGACACATGGGCGTTGTAATTGCCCACCGCACCATTCATTTTGGCGCGCGGTGAAATGGCAGCAAACGCATCGCGCGCAATGCGCAAACGCTGGCGTACATTGGCCAGCTCTTTGCCAAGCGTGGTGGGCGAGGCCGTTTGGCCGTGCGTGCGCGAGAGCATGGGCAGCGCAGCAGTTGACTCGATCAATGCCGCCAATCGGTCAATTAGCGCTTGCATGGCGGGCATTAATGCAGCGGCCCGCGCTTCACGCAGCATTAAGGCATGTGCAGTATTGTTAATGTCTTCTGAAGTGCACGCAAAGTGAATAAACTCTGAAGCTTTGGAGAGCTCGGGCAGCGCGGTCTCTGCGGCAGCCTTTTCTTTCAGCCAATACTCAACGGCTTTGACATCATGATTGGTTGTAGCCTCAATGGCTTTAATACGCGCGGCATCACCTTCAGAAAATTCGGCCACCCAACGCCCCAAGGCAGTGCGTGCGGCGGCAGAAAAGGGAGGCAATTGCGCCATGCCCAGATCAGATAACCCCATGAGCCACGCAATCTCGACCTGTACGCGGTGTTTCATAAAGCCCATTTCCGAGAGCAAGGGCGTCAGCGCAGTGACTTTGCCGCTGTAGCGGCCATCGAGTGGGGAGAGGGCGGTTAGTGTGTTCACAGCATTCATTTTATACTTGCAGTCCCACAAATTTATTTAAACACCATAAACATCCATGAAGCTGATTGGCTCCACAACTAGCCCCTACGTCCGCAAGGTCCGCATTGTGCTTGCCGAAAAGCGCATGGAGTGCGATTTCCTGAAAGAAGATGTCTGGTCGCCTGAGACCACGATTGGCCAAAAAAACCCTTTGGGCAAGGTGCCCGTGCTGGTGTTAGACGACAACACTTGCATTTACGACTCGCGCGTAATCGTGGAATACCTCGATGCCCGCGCGCCTACCGCACGTCTTCTTCCCGATGAAAATCGCGACCGCGCAGAAGTCAAGACTTGGGAAGCCTTGGCCGATGGCACAAACGACGCTGCAGTAGCCATGCTTTTGGAAGGCAAACGCGAGGCCAAGATGCAGCTTCAAGGCTGGATTGATCGGCAGCGCTTGAAGGTCGATCGCGCCTTGGCAGAAATGTCACGCGCCCTTGGTAAAAACACCTGGTGCCATGGCAAATCTTTTTCGTTGGCCGATGTCGCAACCGGCGTTGCCTTGGGCTATCTTGCGTTTCGATTCCCGCAAATTGAGTGGCAGAGCCAGTACCCCAATTTGCTTGCGCACTACAACAAGCTCATGGAGCGGGAGTCGTTTAAGAGCACCGTGCCTCAATAATTCCGCCGCCAAGGCAAACCTCGCCTTGGTAGAGCACGGCTGACTGTCCCGGGGTGGTTGCCCACTGGGCCTGCTCAAACTCCAAGGAAAATCTCGCGTGACCCAGATCAGCGAGCAAGCAGGCTGCATCAGCCTGCCGGTAACGTGTCTTTGCGGTAAGTGGCACCGTGTTCAAAGATGCTTTCTGCGAGGCCATGAAGCCCGCTGGAGCCATGCCGGAGACCCAGCTGGCGTCTAGGGCTGTTAAGCCATGAGACATCAATGCCGGGTGGTCATGCCCCTGAGCAACGATCAAGGTGTTATTCACAAGGTCCTTTTCGAGCACAAACCAAGGGCTGCCATCGCCCTCTTTATCGCCGCCGATTCCCAAGCCTTTGCGCTGGCCAAGTGTGTAAAACGCCAAGCCCATGTGTTTGCCCACGGTGCGGCCTTGCGGCGTTTTCATGGGGCCGGGCTTGCTTGCGACATAGCGATTGAGAAATTCCCGAAAGGGCCTCTCTCCGATAAAACAAATTCCTGTTGAATCTTTTTTTGCGGCGTTCGGCAGGCCAATTTTTCTTGCGATTTCGCGCACCCGTGGCTTTTGCAGATCGCCTATGGGGAATACTGTTCTCGATAACTGCGCCTGATTGAGCCGGTGCAGAAAATAGGTTTGATCCTTGTTAGCATCTGCGCCGCGAATGAGCTCGTAGGCCCCGTCATCGCGCACACGCACTTGGGCATAGTGTCCTGTCGCAATGCACTGCGCACCGGTGGAAATTGCGTGATCCAAAAACGCCTTGAATTTGATCTCTGCATTGCAAAGTACATCGGGGTTTGGAGTGCGGCCGGCTTGGTATTCACGAAGAAAATCTGCAAATACCCTGTCCTTGTATTCGGCAGCGAAATTCACGGCCTGCAGTTCAATGCCAATGACCTCTGCCGCGGCCGCAGCATCCAAAAAGTCCTGGCGCGTGGTGCAGTGCTCGCCGTCATCGTCGTCTTCCCAGTTTTTCATGAAAAGACCCACCACCTCGAGCCCTGCCTCTTTGAGCCGCCAGGCGGCCACCGAGGAATCCACGCCTCCGGACATGCCGATCACGACCTTTTTGCGGCCGAGAAGGGTATCTTGCCAATTTAGGGCGGGGAAATTCATAGGGGGGATTGTAGAATTGAGCATTCCCGATACCAAAAACTGGAGACCTCCGAATGCACCTCGGCATTCCCAAAGAGTCCTTGCCCGGCGAAACGCGGGTTGCGGCAAGCCCAGAGACGGTCAAGAAGTTTGTGTCTCAGGGCCATCAGGTCACTGTAGCCCAGGGAGCAGGGCAGGCGGCCAACTTTACCGATGAAGCCTTCATCGCAGCAGGCGCAAAAATTGGCAGCCAGGCCGAGGCCCTCGGTGCCGACCTTGTCCTGAAGGTGCGCATTCCCTCAGACGACGAGACCGGGCAAATGAAAAAAGGCGCCGTGTTGATCGGCATGCTCAATCCCTTTGATCGTGCAGGCTTGGAGCGACTCGCTAAGGCGGGGCTAACCGCGTTTGCCATGGAGGCAGCGCCGCGTACCACGCGTGCGCAAAGCATGGATGTGCTGTCTTCGCAGGCCAACCTTGCAGGTTACAAGGCGGTCATGTTGGCTGCTGATGCTTATCCCAGAATTTTTCCAATGCTCATGACGGCAGCGGGCACGGTGAAGGCAGCGCGCGTCGTGATTTTGGGCGCGGGTGTTGCAGGCCTTCAGGCCATCGCCACTGCAAAGCGCTTGGGTGCTGTGGTGGAGGCATCCGATGTGCGTCCGGCAGTGAAGGAACAGATTGAGTCATTAGGTGCAAAGTTTATTGACGTGCCTTTTGAAACTGATGAAGAGCGCGAAATTGCCCAAGGCGTTGGCGGCTACGCGCGGCCCATGCCCGAGGCCTGGATGAAGCGCCAGGCTGCTGAAGTGGCCAAGCGAATTGCGCTTGCCGACATTGTGATTTCCACCGCATTGATCCCTGGCCGCAAGGCGCCAACGCTCATTACCGAAGACATGGTGAAGTCCATGAAAGCAGGCTCAGTGATTGTGGATATGGCGGTGGAGCAAGGCGGCAACTGCCCGTTATCCGAGCTTGGCAAAACGGTGGTGAAACACAATGTCATCATTGTGGGCCAGCCCAATATCGCCGCCCTGGTTCCAACCGATGGCAGTGCGCTGTATGCGCGCAACCTGATGGATTTTATGAAGCTCATCATCAATAAAGAGGGTGGGCTTTCAATTCCTGCAGACGACGACATTGTGACTGCGACACTCGTAGCCCGTGATGGCCAAGTGCTGCGCGCTTAAAACAAATTAACTAAACAGAGAGTGATGCGATGGAAGCAATCAGTCCGACCCTAGTGAACCTAATCATCTTCGTGCTGGCGATCTATGTCGGCTACCACGTGGTGTGGAATGTCACCCCTGCGCTGCACACGCCGCTGATGGCCGTGACCAATGCCATTTCCGCAATCGTCATTGTGGGCGCCATGCTGGCAGCAGCCCTTACCGAGACCACGCTCGGCATGACCATGGGGGTCTTGGCGGTAGCGCTTGCCGCAGTCAATGTATTCGGCGGCTTTTTGGTGACGCGCCGCATGCTAGAAATGTTTAAGAAAAAAGAAAAGAAAGCACCTGCGGATGCTGCGGCCAAGAAGGAGGCTGCGTAAATGTTTAGCCTTTCCATGAACACCGTAACCCTGCTTTACCTGATTGCATCGGTTTGCTTTATTCAGGCGCTCAAAGGGCTGTCACACCCCACCACCTCAATTCGGGGAAATATTTTTGGCATGACCGGCATGGCCATTGCCATTTTCACTACCGTAGGCCTGATCTCCACCATGGCTGAAACTGTGCTCGGTGGGAATATTTCGCTCACCAAAGGATTGATTTTGGTTGCAGTTGGCTTGGCAGTCGGCGGCGTGATTGGCGCTACCATGGCCAAGCGGGTTGAAATGACCAAAATGCCCGAGCTTGTGGCCTTCATGCACTCCATGATCGGTTTGTCGGCTGTGTTTATCGCCATTGCCGCTGTGGCTGAGCCTTATGCATTGAACATTTCTGCTCGCGGCGAGCCCATTCCCTTTGGCAACCGGCTCGAGTTGTTCTTGGGCGCTGCCATTGGCGCTGTTACCTTCAGCGGCTCAGTCATTGCTTTTGGAAAGCTCTCAGGTAAATACAAGTTCAGGTTGTTTCAAGGCGCACCGGTAGTGTTTTCCGGCCAGCACATGATCAACCTGGTCATGGGAATTGCCATTATCGCGCTGGGATTAGCCTTTACGTTTACCGAGAGCTGGACTGCATTTTTCATCATGCTGGCCCTCTCGTTTGTGATCGGCGTGCTGATCATCATTCCGATTGGCGGGGCTGACATGCCCGTGGTGGTCTCGATGCTCAACTCCTATTCGGGCTGGGCGGCGGCAGGCATTGGCTTTAGCTTGAACAATTCCATGCTGATCATTGCGGGATCGCTGGTTGGATCAAGCGGCGCAATTCTTTCTTACATCATGTGCAAGGCGATGAACCGCTCATTTTTTAATGTGATTCTGGGCGGTTTTGGCGGCGATGCCGGTGCAGCTGCGCAAGGCAGTGCAGAGCAGCGGCCGGTGAAAAGCGGCTCACCTGACGATGCAGCCTTCATGTTGGCCAATGCTGACTCAGTGGTGATCGTTCCGGGCTATGGCTTGGCTGTTGCCCGTGCGCAGCACGCGTTAAAAGAGCTCACAGAAAAGCTCACGCACAAAGGCATTTCTGTGAAGTACGCCATTCACCCCGTGGCAGGCCGCATGCCGGGCCACATGAACGTGCTTTTGGCTGAAGCCGAGGTACCGTATGACCAGGTGTTTGAGATGGAAGACATCAACTCTGAGTTCGGCCAGACCGATGTCGTGTTGGTCTTGGGCGCAAACGACGTGGTCAACCCTGCTGCGCGCACGCCGGGCTCGCCAATCTTTGGCATGCCCATCCTGGAAGCCTACAAATCGAAAACCGTGATCGTGAACAAGCGCTCCATGGCAGCGGGTTATGCCGGCCTGGATAACGACTTGTTTTACATGGATCGCACCATGATGGTTTTTGGCGATGCCAAAAAAGTCGTGGAAGACATGGTTAAGGCTGTGGAGTGACGCCTAGAGGCTCAAACACCGCTAATCACCGCATCCATTGCAGCAATGATTTCGTGGGCTTGTGAAGCGAGGGACGCAACTGGTTTTTTTAGCAATCTTCTGCTGATGGGCGCCGCCTGGTAGCCAACCAAGGAGACTCTTTGGCCTTTCACTGTGAAGCTTGGACACAGCCTTGCCGGGATTTCAATGGGGTCGCCTTGCGTAGCTTGTAGAGGAATCACTAAACGAGTTGGAAGCCCGCTTAGTAAGTTGCTTTGAATATCAAGCACGAAGGGGTAGACAGTCGCAGACCCCCTATTTGGATTTGGATGAACATCGAACTGCATTTCGTCACCAGACTCTCAACTCATCACACCAGACCCCTTCTTTTTCAAACCTGGAGTTCTCCCGTTCCAGCCATAGTCGATACTTGCGCTGGAACATAGCTTTTCTTGCTGCCTCGGTCTTTTCTGCTTGAGATGTGCTGAGTTGTTGGTACATTTTTGCAGAGAGGATGACACTGTCTATTTCACCGTCTTTTTCAACGAAAACGGGCTCTACCTTCGCGTGGCTGCACACGCTTCCAAATCTGTTTTTTGCTTCTGTCGCTGTTACCCGCATTTTACAATTCCCCGCTTATCATGATTAGCTAATTTAGCTGATATTCTTGGACCTGTCCAGGCTCAACCAAGCCCCACATCGATTACCCCCCTCAAGGCGTTGACTAAGATAATCCGGCCGGCTTTGTCGAGCTCTGAGGGAGTTAACGGTTGCTCTTGAGTGCACCACATCGGATCCTGAAGGATCTTTTCTCGCATGACTCCAGGCAGCACGCCACAGGCAAGCGGTGGGGTTACCCAAGTATCGTTCATTAACGCGAACACCGTGCTGCGGCCACCCTCGGTGATTTCGCCGCGCTCATTCGTAAACAGTGCATCGAACCCGCCTTTAGCCACGGCAGCCTGCCATGCACTATCGTACGCGGTGCGCGAGGTAACTTTGTGGGCAAGCAGAGGGTTTCTGCTTTGCATAATCGACGCAGCCTCTCCAATCAGATCTTTTGCCCAAAAGATTTTTTGTGGGCCTTGGATAGGTTCTATTGCCTTGTGTCTAATGCTGAGTACCCCGGTGGGTGAAAGCTCAAGGCGCAACATGAAAATGTCGCTTTGGTTTCGGGTGGCATGACTTAAATGCTGGGCAAGATAGCCGACGATTTCCTGCTCAACCGCTCTTCGATCAAACGTCATTCGAAGCGCCGCCGCAGAAGATTGCATACGCTCTAGGTGCGCCGCCAGCAGCGCCACTCGGCCGTTTTCATGCCGCATGGTTTCAATCAGGCCAACCGGTGAGGGCACGCCAGTTATGAACCCCGCCTTTGCGGCGCATTCCTGCCACTCTAGTTTTGCGTTTGAATCAATGGTGACGCCGGAGCCAATGCCCATTTCACAATGGCCTTGGGTGTCAATTTCCAATGTGCGAATCACCACATTCATTTGAAAATCGCCATTGGGCTCAAAGCAAGCGATCGATCCGCAATAAAGATTACGAGGTGCGGGTTCAAGCTCTCGAATAATTTCCATGGTGCGCTTTTTCGGCGCGCCAGTCACCGACCCGCAGGGAAATGACGCTTTCAAAATCTCAAAAAGCGAAATTTCCGCGCGCAGCTCTCCGGTAATAGTGGAAGTCATTTGGTACACCGATCCCACTTCTTCCACCTCAAAAAGCTTGGGTACGGCAATACTGCCGGTTTCGCAAATTCGCCCAAGGTCATTGCGGATCAGGTCCGTGATCATTAGGTTTTCAGCGCGATCTTTTTCATTGTTCGCAAGGTCTTGCGCACCGCCCTGGGCCTTGCTAAGCGTGCCCTTCATAGGCTTGGCAGTAATTACGCCACCTTCATTTTTGATAAAAAGCTCAGGAGAAAAACACAGTACAGTGCGCGTCTCTGTCTCAATGAAGGCGCCATATCGCACCGGCTGGCGGGCGCGCAGAGTTTCGTACAAGCTTAAAGGGTGGCCAAAGAGCTGGCCGCCAAGCCGAAAGGTATAGTTGACCTGGTAAGTATCGCCTTGGGTAATGTATCGCTGAATTTCTGCGATATCGCTGGCGTAGTCTTCTTCGCTTAAGTTGGCCTGTAGCCCCAGCAAGCCCGAAACCCGTTGCTCTGCCGCAAGCTTGCTTACTTCGCCGTGAACCCACTCACTGACCTGATCTGCAGACAGCCGCTCACGATTTTCAAACGAGCAGGCCTCGATCAAGGGCGTTGCTGTACCAAGATTCTCACTACCGCGAACCCCCTGCAATACCTCGCCAAGCTCGTAAGAAAACAGCGCCACCACATAGTGGCCTTGCGCACGCGCTTGATCAATCTCGGCAAGGGCAGGTTCAATCTCCTCAGTCTTCAAAACCCGCCAACAACGCAGCGGGTTTCTAAAAAGCAAAGAGCTCGGCGATTCGGCCGAGCTCTTGTGATCGTCTAGAAGAATCAAGCCGAAAAGCTAGACCCGCAGCCGCATGTGGTGGTGGCATTTGGGTTTTTGATTACAAACTGCGAGCCTTCAAGATCTTCTTTGTAATCAATTTCAGCACCGACGAGATACTGATAGCTCATTGAATCGATCAACAGCGTGACGCCGTTTTTTTCCATGGCCGTGTCATCTTCGTTCACAGCTTCATCAAAGGTAAAGCCGTATTGAAACCCGCTGCAGCCTCCGCCTTGCACAAATACGCGCAGCTTTAACTCTGGATTGCCCTCTTCATCAATCAAAGCCTTGACCTTCGCAGCAGCTGAATCGGTAAACAGCAGCGGTGCGGGCATTTCCAAATCGGCATTTTCAACAGCAGCATTCATGGTGTTCTCCTTCGCCACATGGGCGTTCCCTTATGGGGACCTAATTTACGGCAGCACGGGCACGTGGGCAAGCCCTGCCGTCTCGGGCAGGCCAAACATGATGTTCATGGCCTGCACGGCCTGGCCTGAGGCGCCTTTGACCAAATTATCTTCCACAACCAGCACCACGAGAAGATCGCTTTCGGGCGGCCGGTGCACGGCAATGCGCACGAAATTGCTGGCCCGCACCGACCGGGTTTCAGGGTGCGACCCTGCGGAGAGCACATCCACAAAGGGTTCGGCCGCAAACCGCTCCTCGTAAAGCCTCTGAAAATCGAACCCGTGCGCGTGGCCCAATACCCTTGCATAGAGTGTGGAATGAATGCCCCGAATCATGGGGGTCAGGTGAGGCACAAAGGCAATTCGCAAATCATTTGCCCCCTGGGCCTTGCCTGCGGTGGCCGCAATGGCCTTTAAGCCCTGGGTAATTTCGGGCCAATGCCGGTGGCCGGGCACGGAATAAGCTTTGAAGTTATCAGAGCTTTCCGCAAACAAAATCCCCACTTCGGCTTTGCGGCCTGCGCCACTCACCCCTGATTTGCAGTCGGCAATCAAAGAGGAAGTGTCAATCAGCCCGCCATGTTCCAACACGGGCAAAAAGCCCAGCTGAACACTGGTGGGGTAGC
This sequence comes from uncultured Burkholderiaceae bacterium, assembly GCA_964582195.1. Classification (GTDB taxonomy): domain Bacteria; phylum Pseudomonadota; class Gammaproteobacteria; order Burkholderiales; family Burkholderiaceae_A; genus Lacustribacter. The sequence continues at coordinate 25,492 of CAZOQN010000004.1, forward strand.
AGCCCGGCAGGCCAATTAGGCGTGCTGCGCGCATGGCTTCGCGATTGACCTCCGGCAAGCCGTATACAGCTTCTTGCAAAAGATCGGTGCAGCCATGAGGCATTTTGTACCAACGCTCAAACTCAACTGGGTCTTTCAAGCGAAAGTCTGCTGCAAGGTCAATCACCTTGACCCCAGCTTCTAACAAACCGCGGGCCTGCTCCATAGCCACGCCATGCGGTGTTGCGAAGAACACCACATTGCAATCTTTTAAAGGTGCAGAAGAAGGGTCACTAAAAGCGATATTCACGCGCCCGCGTAGCGAGGGAAACATGTCGGCCACCGGCATGCCCGCTTCTTTGCGGCTGGTAATGGCCATGATTTCTGCGTGGGGGTGCTGAGCCAATAGGCGCAAAAGCTCCACGCCTGTGTACCCCGTGCCGCCAACAATTCCGACTCTGATCATGTTTGGTTCCTAAAAACAAAAAGCCCCTTGAAGAATACTCTGCAAGGGGCCTGTTGGTGCTGTTTGCCGATTAGCGCTTGGAGAACTGCTTGCGCTTACGGGCTTTGTGCAGGCCCACTTTTTTGCGCTCCACCTCACGGGCATCGCGGGTCACCAAACCAGCTTTCGACAATGCGGGCTTTAAGGTTGCATCGTAATCAATCAAGGCGCGAGTCAGCCCGTGGCGTACAGCACCGGCTTGGCCCGACTCACCACCACCGTTTACGTTGACCATAATATCGAACGTATTTTCGTGGTTTGCGATCACCAAGGGCTGCTTAACAATCATGCGGCCTGTTTCACGCGAAAAATAATCATCCAGCGACTTGCCATTGACAACAATATTTCCCTTACCGCTTTTGATAAACACGCGGGCTACCGAGCTTTTACGACGCCCCGTTCCGTAGTTGTATTCACCGACCATGGTTATGTTTTTCCGTTTCTCAATTAGATCGCAAGCGGCTTGGGCTGCTGTGCGCTGTGTGGGTGTGCTTCGCCAGAATAGATCTTGAGCTTTTTGATCATGGCGTAGCCCAGGGGACCTTTGGGCAGCATGCCTTTCACTGCGATTTCCAGGGCACGGCCAGGGAAACGATCCTGCATCTTCTCAAAGGTGGTTTCCGAAATGCCGCCGGGGTAGCCTGAGTGGCGGAAGTACTTCTTATCACTTGCCTTGTTGCCCGTGACACGAATCTTCTCGGCGTTGACCACCACAATGAAGTCGCCAGTATCCACATGGGGCGTGAATTCGGCCTTGTGCTTGCCGCGCAAACGGTGGGCAATTTCTGAGGCCAGGCGGCCCAACACGGCGTTGGTGCCATCCACCACATACCAGTCGTGCTGGGTGGTCTCGGCTTTGGCGGAAAAAGTCTTCATATCAGTCTCAGCTGGAATTCGGGAAAGCCTTTAATTATGATGGGTTTGCAGCGTTTGCGCAATCCAAAAAAAGCCCCGAGTCTTGCGACTCGGGGCGTAATCCACCAAAGAGGAGGGTGGAGGAGACAGGTTTCAGATTAACCATGAATTTGGTGCAACGCAACTATTTCTGAACTATTAGTCATTAAAAAGTAAGGATTTTCACAGCATGGAATGCACAATTCGCTGGGCTGGGCCCGACACCATGAGCTTTATCGCCGAAACGGGCTCTGGCCATAGTTTTGTTATGGATGGGGCGCCAGAGGGTGGGGGAAGAAACTTAGGCCCAAGGCCCATGGAGGCCCTGCTCTCGGGCGCAACTGCCTGCACGGCCTACGACGTGGTGCTGATTCTGCGCAAAAGCGGCCTGGATATTCGGGGCTGCGAGGTGGCCACAACCTCCGAGCGGGCTGAGACAGACCCCAAGGTTTTTACCAAGATTCACATGACCTTCAAGATCCGTGGCCGAAACCTGAAATCCAACCTCGTAGAGCGAGCAATCACTCTCTCCCACACCAAGTACTGTTCGGCCACCAAAATGCTTGGGCTCACCGCTGAGATTACGCATAGCTACGAGATGATTGAAGATTGATGGGAAATGCTGTCATCCCGAGGGCCGAAGGCCCGCGGGGATCTGCTTCGAGGCAGCTCTTTACCCTGCTCTACGCCGCACTCTGCGGTTTCCTCGCTCAGCTTGCCAATATTCCCCTGCCTTGGGTCTTGGGCCCAATGTTTGGTGTGGGGGCGTTGACCTTTGCGGGTTACGCAGCCAGGCAACCACCTGTTGGAAGAAAGATTGGCCAGATCACGATTGGCGTTGCGCTTGGGCTTTATTTCACTCAGGCCGTGATTGCAGAGCTTTCAAAGTTTGCAGGCTGGATGTTGCTGGGATGCGCGTTCTCCCTGGGCTTGACAATTTTGTTTGCTCGATTCTTTCAACGCTTTGCCAGGGTAGATGCCATGACGGCCACTTATGCGTGTGCCATCGGTGCCGCAAGCGATATGGCGGTGCAGGCCCAGCGGGTCGGCGCAGACGGTGCCAGTGTGGCAACGAGCCATGCAGTACGTGTAACGATTGTCGTCACCATCATTCCATTCATCGCTGCAGGCTGGGAAGCTGTCACCGCATTAAATCCCGTCACCGCTGCAGGCGGCGAAAGGGCAAGCGATATTTCCTGGTTACCACTCGCTACCATCGTCTTGATCAGCGCAACCCTTGCAACATTGATCAGTAAAACAAGAATGCCCAATCCTTGGGTGCTGGTGCCACTTTTCACGGCAGCCACTTATGCCGCAATTGGAAACGAAACGCGATTGCCCGATTTGATCGTTAACGCCGGCTCCGTTCTGATTGGCTGGAACCTGGGTCAATACATGAGCCGAGATTTTTTTAAAAGCTCGCCGCGTGTTGCAGGCGCTGCAGCGTTAATGACAATCGGAATGCTTTTGCTTTCACTCGGGTTTGCACTGGTGATTGCATGGGCGCTGGATATCGCTTTAATCTCTGCGATTGTGGCGACAGCGCCTGGTGGCATTGCGGAAATGGCGATCACCGCGAAGGTGCTGAGCTTAGGTGCGCCGATTGTTACGGCCTTTCACTTAACCAGAATGATGGCGGCGATTTTGTTGGTCAAGGCGTTGGGGAATTGGATGGTAAAAATGCGCTGGCTTTCGATATAGCTCGAGAATAATGCGAGGTATACAACTAAAAAAGCGCGGTGTGATCGTCAAATTCCTGGCCGGAGATCGCAAGGGCTACTCTGTTGAAAACGAGGGAAAACCCCGGTTTTTTGCGGGCGGGACTCTGTGTCTCTACAAATTTTCTTTGGTAATCTGACCTCCTAGAAATATAACCAATTTTCAGACAGGGGGAGTATTCATGCAATTTTCACGGCGCGATTTTGTTAAGTTCGGTGGCGCTGCCGCCGCAGGTTTTTCCTTGCCCGCATGGGCCCAGGCCAAGCCTTTGTTCGAAACCCTCAATATGTTTGTCCCCGCAGCCCCAGGGGGTGGTTGGGACGGTACGGCCAGGGCTTTTGAGCGTGCTGCAAAGGCAGCGGGTCTTGTCGGCAATATGCAATTTGAGAATGTGGGTGGCGCTGGCGGCATGGTTGGCTTGCCCCGTTATGTCAATCAGCGTAAAGGCCAGGGCAACAGCCTCATGGTGGGTGGTTCCGTTATGGTTGGGGCTGCAATTGCCAATAAAAGCCCAGTCACCATGCGCGATGTCACGCCAATTGCACGACTCACCGAAGAAGCCGGTGTCGTGGTGGTGCCTGCTAATGGAAAGATAAAGACTTGGCCTGCTCTTGTGGCGGCCCTTAAAGAGAACCCCAAGGCAGTCTCCGTAGCGGGTGGAAGTGCCGGAGGAACGGATCACATCATTCTCGGTTTGATGATCAAAGCATTAGGCCGCAACCCCAAAGACGCGGCATATGTTGCCTTTGCCGGTGGCGGGCCCGCCAACGCAGCCATCATTGGCGGCCAGGTCACCGCTGGTATTTCGGGATACTCCGAGTTTGAAGAGCAGATCAAGGCAGGCCGCATGATCGCCTTGGCCACTTCAGGTCGCACCAGAATTCCCGGGGTAAATGTTCCGACAATGTCAGAGCTTGGGCTTAACGTTGTGATGGCGAATTGGCGCGGAGTTTTCGCGCCCCCGGGAATTACCGCAGGTCAGCGCAGCGCCTTAATCGACTTCGTGACCCGTGTTGTGGGAACTGAGGCATGGCGAAATGAGCTCACCACTCGCAAATGGACAGATGCATTCCTTACCGAGGCACCATTTCAGCGCGAAGTGCAGTGGGATATTGAGCGCACCACTGCTGTCATGAAAGATCTCGGTCTCGCATGACCCCTTTTCGGGTGGGCCTGCTGCTTCTGCTAGCGTGCGCGCTGGCTGCAACGCAGGTAGGCCTGATTCCCGAATCGGCCATTCAGATGGCCGTTGGGCCCACGCTGGTGCCAGCAGTTATTGTGGTTGTTTTATCGGTAGTAGCGACGCTTTACACGGTGAGTGCTTGGGGGGGCAGGCAGGCTGATGAGGCTGCTGATCCCGAGCACTCTGCCCTTCCTGGCAGTAACTTTCGAATGATGACGCTGCTTGCAGGTGGGTTAGTCTTCATGGCCACTGTTTCATTTGCTGGTTTTGTGGCACCGGCCACAGTGTGTGCCATGTTGATTGCCCGTTCATTCGATGCGCCGTTGAACCTCAAGTCATTTTCTATTTGTGCCGCGATCTCGATCGGTTTTTGGTATCTCTTTGCAAAGGTGTTGGGCGTTGGCATAGGGCCTGCAACGCCGATCGGTTTTTAAGAACCCATGGAAGCTTTAGAAGCCCTGATGGGCGGATTCGCATCCGCCTTAACCCCCACTACCCTCATGTGGGGCTTTATCGGCTGCTTTATCGGAACAATGGTGGGCGTGCTACCTGGGCTTGGCCCAGCACTGACGATTGCGTTATTGCTGCCGCTCACTTATCACGTGCCCGCGACAAGCATGTTCGTCATGTTTGCGGGCATTTATTACGGTGCGGCCTATGGCGGCTCTACTACATCCATCTTGCTCAACACACCCGGCGAAACAGCTTCAGTGGTGACAGCGCTAGAGGGCAACAAAATGGCCCGTCGAGGAAGGGCGGGCCAGGCTCTGGCAACTGCCGCTATTGGAAGCTTTGTCGCAGGCACGATTGGCACTTTGGCACTAACGTTCGTAGCGCCGTTAGTGGTCGAGGCAGCGCTTGCCTTTGGGCCTGCTGAGTATTTCAGCTTGATGGTGCTCTCGCTTGTGGCCGTGTCTGCTGTGCTTGGTAACTCACTGCTTCGCGGGCTGGTGGCCTTGAGTTTAGGCCTGCTGATCGGCATGGTCGGAATTGATCTGCAAACGGGGCAGATGCGATTTACGTTTGGCCGGCCCGAGCTGCTCGATGGAATTGAAATTACTGTGGCTGCAGTGGGGCTGTTCGCGGTTGGCGAGGCCTTGTACCTTGCATGGCAGGGCCGCAGCAGTCAGCCCGGCGCCTTAATGAAGCTTTCGGGAAGCTTGTGGATGAGCGCACAGGATTGGGCTCGATCCTGGAAGGCATGGATTCGCGGCGCATTCATGGGATTCCCAATTGGCGCGATGCCAGCGGGTGGGGCAGAGCTTCCCACATTGCTCTCCTACTACACCGAGAAAAAACTTAGCAGACATCCCGAAGAATTCGGCCAGGGTGCCATCGAAGGTGTTGCTGGCCCAGAGGCAGCCAATAATGCCTCAGCCGCAGGTGTGCTCATGCCTTTATTGACACTTGGAATTCCCACCTCGGCAACAGCTGCGGTCATGCTGTCGGCATTTGAGGGGTACGGAATTCAAACTGGCCCCCAGCTGTTCTCAAACAATGGCGGCTTGGTTTGGACTCTGATTGCAAGTCTTTATATCGGCAATGTTATTTTGCTGATTTTGAATCTTCCGCTGGTAGGCCTTTGGGTGAAGCTTTTAAAAATTCCTCCGCCGTGGCTGTATGCGGGCATCATTGTGGTGTCGATTATTGGTGTCTATGGTGCAGGCAATTCCATCTTTAATGTCGGCTTGCTTCTTGTTTTTGGCTTGGTGGGCTATATCATGCGACGTTTCGATTTTCCAGCTGCGCCGGTTTTGGTGGGCCTGATTTTGGCGCCAATGGCCGAGCAGTCGATGCGGCAGGCGCTCACGATTAGTCAGGGGGATTGGAGCACCTTTATCACGCGCCCCATTTCGGCGACCTTGCTTGTGATTGCCGTTCTTTTGTTAATAGCGCCCTCCATTTATCGATCACTGCGCAAATAGTTTATGGATGTCTTTATTACCGAGGTAGGCCCTCGGGATGGCCTTCAGTCCATCTCCTCGGTGATTTCAACCGAGGCGAAATGTGAATGGATTGATGCGCTTGCAAACGCTGGCTTTACGGAGATCGAAGTGGGCTCGTTCGTTTCTCCCAAGCTCATTCCTCAGATGGCGGATACTGCCGCTGTTGTAATGCACGCTCGAAAGCACAAGGGTTGCACGGTGGTGGCCCTCGTGCCAAATCTCAGAGGCGCGCAGGCTGCTGCAGCTGCCGGTGTTCATAAAATTACCCTGCCCATTTCGGCAAGCGAGGCGCATAGCCTTGCGAACGTGCGCAAAACTCCAGACCAGATGCTTGAAGAGTTACGCTTGGTCAAGCGCTTTATTGATGAGCAATGCGAAAGTGACTCATCTGGGCCTGTCGTCATCGAGGTTGGAATCTCGACAGCCTTTGGCTGTACTTTGCAGGGCGCTGTATCGGAAGATTCCGTGATCTCGCTTGCGCTCGCCTGTGCCCAGGCAGGGGCGGTAAGTGTTGGGCTTTCGGATACAACAGGCATGGCAAACCCCTCGCAGGTCCGGCGTTTGTTTGAGCGTTTACGGGCAGAGCTCGGCGAGCTCGCGGGGGCAGCCCATCTCCATAACACCCGTGGGCTCGGCTTGGCCAACGCACTTGCTGCCTATGAGGTGGGTGTGCGCACGTTCGATAGTTCGCTCGCCGGCCTTGGCGGCTGCCCCTATGCTCCTGGAGCATCGGGCAATGTGGTCACTGAAGATTTGGTGTTCATGTTCGAAGCCATGGGTGTGCACACTGGCATCGATTTTGAAGCCCTCATGCATGCCCGTGATGTTCTTCGCAAGGCCTTGCCCCAAGAGCCCCTTTACGGCATGACGCCCGAGGCGGGCCTTCCCAAAGGGTTCGCCTGGTCTTCTCGATCATGAGTACCCCAAACAGCAGGCTCCCTTACGAGGGGGTGCGGGTAGTGGAGTTTGCCCACATGGTCATGGGCCCTACTTGTGGAATGGTGCTTGCTGATCTTGGTGCCGAGGTGATTAAGGTCGAGCCTCCTGCCGGAGACAGCACGCGCAAGCTACTGGGCTCTGGCGCAGGCTTTTATCCCATGTTTAACCGGAACAAGAAAAGCCTGACGCTTGATTTGCAAAGCCCGCAAGGCTACGAGGCAGCGCTTCGGTTGATTGCCAGCGCCGATATCGTGATTGAGAACTTCAAGCCAGGCACCATGAAAAAACTTGGCCTTGATTATGAAAGCCTGAAAAAGTCTCATCCCAGGCTGATCTATGTGAGCCATAAAGGTTTTTTGCCGGGGCCTTATGAAAATCGCACCGCGCTTGATGAAGTGGTGCAGATGATGGGAGGTCTTGCGTATATGACAGGAAGGCCGGGCGATCCGTTACGGGCAGGCGCCTCCGTCAATGACATCATGGGCGGCATGTTTGGGGCCATTGGCGCGATGGCGGCGCTTGCGCAGCGCGAGCGCACAGGTTACGGCCAGCATGTGCAAAGCGGGCTTTTCGAAAACAATGTCTTGCTGATGGCCCAACATATTTTGCAGCACACGATTACTGGCACTCCGGCACCCCCAATGCCAGCCCGTACCTCGGCCTGGGCAATTTACGATGTGTTCAAAGTTGCTAACGATGAGCAGATCTTCCTTGGGGTGGTCAGCGACTCGCAGTGGCTTGTGTTTTGTGAAGCGCTTGGCTTTGAAGACCTTCTGAATCACGAGCGGCTTAAAACGAATAATGATCGGGTGAGGGCCCGTGAATGGATGATTCCGCTGCTTCGGGAAAGATTGCAGAGCTATACCCGCGAACAGCTTGCCGATTTTTTCGATCAGGGCGGCCTGCCTTATGCATCCATTACAGCCCCACATGAACTGCTTGGTGACCCACACCTTCTGCAAACCGGGGGCCTAGCCCCCATCACACTTCCCGATGCTCCGGTAGCGGGTAGGCCAGCACACGTGGCTTTGCTGCCCATTTTGCTGGACGGACAACGCCCCGGCGTTCGGCTTGATCCACCGAAAGTGGGCGAGCAATCGATCGACTTGCTGCAGGCGCTTGGCTATACCGAGCAAGAGGCTCAGGCACTCAGTAAAAAAATCACATAAGCCACTCGTAGGGCCTCGGTCTATTGTTGTCGAAGGCTTAAAAGCTGTGCCGCCACCGAGGCCGCAATCACCGCAGGCTCTTTGCCGGTAATTCCCGAAATTCCAATCGGGCAGGTTACTGCCGTAAGCTCTGTTTCAGAAAACCCGCGCTCGCTTAAGCGGTGCCGAAACTTTGCCCACTTAGTTTTGCTGCCAATGAGCCCAATAAACGGAAAGCACCCGGGCTCCCTGCGCCTGCGCATAAGCGCTGCGCGCACCACCTCCAGATCTTCGGCGTGGGTAAAGCTCATGATCAAGAGCAAACTGTTTTTTGAAAACTGCGAAACGCATTCGGAAATCTCATCAAACTGCTCCATGCGCAAGCGCTCATGGGCAACATTTGGGAAGATGCCTTCTCGGCTATCAGCCCACGTAATTGAAAACGGCAGTGGCAAAAGTGCTTGCACAATTGCGTGGCCCACATGGCCTCCGCCCACAATGGCTACCGGGCGCAGAGTTGAAACAGACTTTTGAAGCGCCGCTTGCAAAAAGCTCTCGCGATTGCGTTTTAAATCTGCGCCTGAAACCGAATCCGGCAGCCGCTCAAACCGCAAATGCATCACCCCTCCGCAGCACTGGCCAAGCGAAGCGCCAAGCGTGAATCGCTTTTCAAATGCATCTGCTTTGTTTTTCGAAAGCAGCTCGCGGGCGGTCGCAATGGCTTCAAACTCTAAATGTCCGCCACCGATGGTGTTGTAAAACCGATCGTCGGTGACCACCATCCAGGTGCCTGCGTCCCTTGGTGCCGAGCCCTGGGTATCTGTGACTTGAATCAGCACGCAGGGCCGATCCGACACCTGCGCAAGCACCTCCGAGGCACTCAGGTCAGAAGAAAAGAATCCGGCACTGCTTCGATTCATGCGCGGGCGTTTAGGCGCGAAAATTCATACGCCCGATGTTTCGCGAGTGTTCAAAGCCTGTTGCCTTGAAATTGCAAAAAACACGCGCTCGGGCGTTGCGGGCGCATCGCACTCAACAGCGCCGCTGCCCGCCTGGCCGATCGCATCGCGCAAGGCCTCCCAAACGCTAATGGCGAGCATCAGCGGCGGCTCGCCCACGGCCTTGGATCGATACACCGTTTCCTCTTGGTTGGGGTGTGGCCAAAGCGTAACTTTGAAATGCTCGGGCACATCGCCCGTTGCGGGAATTTTGTAAGTGCTTGGCGCATGGGTTTTTAGCGCGCCTTTTGCATCCCAGACCAGCTCTTCACGGGTAAGCCAGCCCATGCCCTGGATAAATCCGCCTTCAATCTGGCCGATATCAATGGCGGGGTTAATGCTTCTGCCAACATCGTGAACAATATCTACTGCCACCAAGCGATGCTCGCCAGTCAGTGTGTCGATTTCAACCTCGCTGCAGGCTGCCCCATAGGCGAAGTAAAAAAATGGCCGGCCCGAGAGGGTTTTGCGGTCGTAGTGAATCTTGGGCGTTTTATAAAAACCATCGCTCCAAAGCTGTACCCGGCGCAAATAGGCCTGGCGCACAAGGTCTTCAAAGGCTGTATCAGGCGCGTTCGAATCACTTGAAAATACCCGATCCTTCTCCATGCGCACCGACTCAGCTGGGACATTGTGAAGCTGTGAGTAAAGCTCAATTAAGCGTTCACGAATTTCGATTGCGGCATTTTGTGCGGCCGCTGCGTTTAAATCAGTGCCGCTGGAAGCCGCTGTGGGCGAGGCATTGGGAACCTTCGAGGTATCGCTTGCCGTGACCAACACTTTTGCTAGAGACACCCCCAACGCATCGGCCACCACCTGGCAGACCTTGGTGTGCAGGCCCTGTCCCATTTCGGTGCCGCCATGGTTGACCTGAATGCTGCCGTCGTTATAAACATGCACCAGGGCGCCCGCTTGGTTAAAGTGAGTGGCCGTAAATGAAATACCGAATTTCACGGGCGTAATCGCCATGCCACGCCGAAGGTGTCCCCCCTTGCGATTGAACTCTGCAATTTGTTTTCTGCGCCCTGCATAGTCGCAGCGCTTTTCCAAATCCGCCAGAATCTGATCCGCAACAAAGTCTTCCACCTGCATGCCATAGTGGGTGACATTGCGCGACTCTTTGCCATAAAGGTTGCGCTTGCGAATCTCAAGGGCATCCAGGCCGCAGGCCCGGGCAATATCGCCCATGAGGGTTTCAATGGCCATCATGCCTTGCGGGCCGCCAAAGCCGCGAAACGCAGTGTGGCTTTGCCTGTTGGTTTTGCAGCGGTACGACTGAATATCAATATCGCTAAGGTAATAGGCGTTATCGCTGTGAAAGATTGCGCGGTCGGCCACCGGGCCGCTTAAATCAGTGCTAAAGCCACAGTCCACCGCCATGGTGAGTTCCAGGCCATGAATCAATCCCGTGTTATCAAAGCCTACCCGGTAGCGATAGTGAAAGGGATGGCGCTTTCCGGTGATAAGAAAATCTTCGTCGCGATCAAGACGCACCTTTACGGGCCGTTTGCAGGAATTCGCTGCAAGCGCTGCCCAGATCGCTGCCTGGCCTGCCTGGCTTTCTTTTCCGCCAAAGCCTCCACCCATGCGTCGGCACTCCACGCGCACGCGGTGGCTATCCACCCCAAGGGCGTGAGCAACCCAGTGCTGCACCTCGCCTGGGTGTTGTGTGCTTGAGTAAACAAGCCATTGTTTTTGTTCTTGAGGAAGGGCATAAGCCACCTGGCCTTCCAAATAAAAATGCTCTTGGCCGCCTACTGAGAACGACGATTCCATTTTGAGCGGGGCAGCTTCAATGGCAGTCGCTGCGTTACCGCGTTGCACCCTCACAGGCGGCAGCACGAAATGCTGCTGCTCAACGGCCTGCCACACATTAAGTACAGCAGGCTTTTCGGCAATGCGGGGCTTGACCTTGCGCGCTGCATGCCGCGCATGAATGGCGGTATCGGCCACCACAAGGCCAATCACCTGGCCCACATGCATCACTTCGTTTACGGCAAAAATGGGTTCATTAGGAACAGGAGTAGGAAGGAATTTTTCTCCTGGAATGTCTTTGGCAGTAAGGATGGCCACAACCCCTTCACTGGCAAGGGCTGCGCTGGTGTCAAGATCCAACAAATCCCCGTGGGCAACTGGCGAAAGAATCGGCGCGGCAAACAGAGTGCCTTTTGCTTCTTCAATATCATCGATGTAGCGCGCCTCGCCACTGACCTGGGCAATGGCGCTTTCATGCGCAACGGGCTTGCCAGCTTGGGTTAGAAAATCAGGCCAATCCATGGCTTATGCCAACTCTGCTTGTTCTTGCGATTCCAGCCAAAAGCGCTGCAACAAACCGGCAATTGATTTTTTGCGGTATTCGGCCGAGCCCCGCATATCCGAGATGGGGGAAAACTCCGCCTCCAAAACGCGACAGGCCTCATTCACGCTGTCTTGATTCCATGGTTTTCCTTTTAGCGCCGCTTCAGTACGCACCGCACGCATCGGTGTTGCAGCCATGCCGCCAACGCCAATGCGAATTTCTTTTACGAGATTGTCCTGCATGGAAATTCCCGCAGCCAGGCAAACAATAGAGATGTCGTCGTCTTGGCGCTTGGAGAGTTTCAAAGCCCGGAAGAATGAATGCTCGCCCAAGGGCACCATGACGCTGCGAATGACCTCGCCTTTTTCCATACGAGATTGCCGATAGCCCGTGTAAAAGGAATCTATGGGCAGCCTGCGCGACCCTTTGCTTGATTCCAACACCACCTCGCCGCCTAATGCAATGAATAAGGGCATGGAGTCGCCAATCGGCGAGCCGTTGGCGAGATTGCCGCCAAGAGTTGCCGATTCACGCACCAGTAAGCCGCCATAACGATCAAAAAAATCGGTGTTGCCGGCAAACTTCGAGCCTAAAACGGTGAATGCCTTGCTTAGCGGAACTGCCGCGCCAATTTCAAGAGTGTCTTGTGATTCAGAAATGCTCAGGAATTCTTGAACCTGGGAGACATCAATAATTTTGTTCGACTTCAAATGCTGTTTGGTCACCCATAGGCCCACATCGGTGCCGCCGGCGACAATCAAGGCATTGGGGTGGTTGGCCAAAGCGCCAAGCAGGTCTTGCATCTGATGCGGCTGAAAATAAAACTGCTGGGCCTGGGAATCGGGAATGCGATTTGCGCCCAAGCTTACAAATTTTTCTTGCGCATTTTTTAGCTGGGCCGCGAGTGCTTTTCGGTCGATGAAGGCAGGCGGGTAATTGGCCATTGTTTGCGCCGCATCAAATATCGGCCGATAACCCGTGCAGCGACAGAGATTTCCGGAAAGCTCATGTACTGCGGTGTCTCGGGTAATGGGCCTGCCTTGGGACACGTGTCGCTCGTACATGGCAAACAGGCTCATGATGAAGCCGGGCGTGCAAAAGCCGCACTGAGATCCATGCTGATCCACCATCGCCTGCTGGCAGGGGTGCAGGCTGCCATCGGCTTTGCGCAGGCCCTCTACCGTGAATACCGCCTGGCCTTGCACCGAATGGGCGAATCGAATGCAGCTGTTAATGGCATGAAAGCTAATCTCATTGCCCCGTTTACGACTCACCACCACGGCACAGGCGCCGCAGTCCCCTTGCGCGCAGCCTTCCTTGGTGCCCTTTGAGCCAAGGTCTTCCCGCAGCAAATCGAGCAGAGTGCGATCGGGCGGAACGTGGTCGAAATGCACGACCTCTCCATTGCGAATGAACCAAAGCGGTGCAGTCTTCATGGTCGCTAAGTGTAGAGCAGATTGCGATGATTTGAAGGGAATTCCTCTAGAATCAAAGCGGTTGTTCTTCGGGTCCCTCAACGCAATGCTTAGCCCCACCAAAGTAATTCCACAGGCTGCACATGCGCTTGCCAATTCTGCGTCGTGGCGGGCAAGTCTTGAGCTTGATTTTTCAAAAAATCCGAATCGGCCGGGCGAGACCATGGCCCGATCGCAGCATCTCGGGCCGCTTCGCATTCAAAAGCTTCTCTACCCTGAAGGGCCCAGGCTTTGTCACGCAATCATCGTTCATCCCCCCGGCGGCATTGCGGGCGGAGACGATCTCGCCATTGACGCAATCGTTGCGCGAGGCGCTGCCGCCTTGATCACCACCCCGGGCGCAACCCGTTGGTATGGATCGATGGGGGCTGTGGCAACCCAGCGCGTTCGGCTAAATATAAAAGGGGAGTGCGAGTGGCTACCTCTGGAGACGATTGTTTACGATCAGGCAAAGGTTCGCTCTGAAATTCAGATTGACTGCAGTGATGAGGCCTGCATGATCGGCTGGGACACGCTGATTTTTGGCAGGCAATCGTCTGGAGAAGTGTTTTCCCAAGGCCAGTTTCATCAAACAATCTCTTGCCGATTTAACGATCGGCTGCTGTGGCAAGAGCGCACAAAAGTGGATGGCAACGATTCCTTCTTTCAGTCGCCCATTGGTTTTCAAAGCCAGCGCGCATGCAGCACGCTTTGGGCGATTCGGCCTGCCGATCAGCCCTGGAAGGAAGAGGAGATAGAGGGCTTGCGCGCAAGCGCTTCCGAAATCGCTTGGTCGATTTTGTGGCCAAGGCTTTTGGTGGGAAGGCAGCTTGGCGACCCGCTGGTTTTGAAATCGCGCAACACGGCCGCATGGGCAAGCCTGCGGCCGATGGTTTTTCAGCGTCCCGCAATTGAGCCCAGAATTTGGTCAACCTGAAACCCGCACAAATTTAAACCCCGCACAGGAATTGTTATGGATTTAACCCCTCGCGAAAAAGACAAGCTGCTGATATTCACCGCGGCATTGCTGGCCGAGCGCCGAAGGGCCCGAGGCTTAAAGCTCAATGTGCCTGAAGCGATTGCCTTCATCACCGCAGCCATTATGGAAGGCGCACGCGATGGCAAAACAGTGGCCGAGCTCATGGCCTATGGCCAGACCTTGTTGACCCGCGCCGATGTCATGGAAGGCGTGGCCGAGCTCATTCCCGATATTCAAGCAGAAGCCACCTTTCCCGATGGCACCAAGCTTGTCACCGTGCATCAGCCCATTCGTTAGGAGCAATGAAATGAAATCTCTTACTTCCAAATTTTTCACAAAGACCAAAGCCCTGCACTTCACGGCGTTTAGCGCACTGGCCTTTGCAAGCCCTGCCTCTGCCCATGAAGGCCATGGCGATACCATGCTGCATGCTTTCTTGCATCTAATGCAAGAGCCTGATCACCTGATCATTTTGGGCGTGGCAGGCGTGGCGGTATTTGCCGCCTGGCGGTTTTTCAAAGGCCAAAAGAAATGATTCCCGGCGAATACCTTCTTGAGTCTGGCGATATTGAGCTCAATGTTGGCCGCAAAACCATTCGTGTGCGGGTGAGTAACGCGGGTGATCGGCCCATTCAAGTGGGCTCGCATTATCACTTTTATGAAACCAATGAGTCCTTGAAGTTTGATCGTGAGGCAACACGCGGCTTTCGCTTAAACATTGCCGCCGGCACAGCAGTGCGGTTTGAGCCCGGGCAAGACAGAGAGGTGGAGCTCGTTGAGCTCTCCGGCGATCGGATAATTTATGGCTTTCAGCAGAAAGTGATGGGGCCACTATGAAAATATCGCGGCGTGCTTATGCCGAAATGTATGGCCCCACCACGGGCGACCGGATTCGATTGGCTGACACTGAATTATTTGCCTGCATTGAAAAAGATTTCACTGTCTATGGCGAAGAGGTGAAGTTTGGCGGTGGCAAGGTAATTCGCGATGGCATGGGACAATCGCAACGGGAAAGCAAAGACTGTGTCGATACGGTCATTACCAATGCGGTGATCATCGACTGGTGGGGAATTGTCAAAGCCGATATCGGAATCAAAAACGGCCGCATCAGCGGCATTGGCAAAGCCGGCAACCCCGATATTCAGCCTGGTGTGACCATTGTGGTGGGCCCGAGCACCGAGGTCATTGCTGGCGAGGGCATGATTGTGACTGCCGGCGGCATTGATTCCCACATCCATTTTATTTGCCCACAGCAAATCGATGAGGCGTTAACGAGCGGCATTACCACCATGATCGGCGGTGGCACGGGGCCTGCAACAGGAACCTTCGCCACCACAGTGACACCTGGGCCTTGGTATATGGCTCGCATGCTGGAAGCCGCCGAGGCTTATCCCATGAACCTGGGCTTTTTGGGCAAGGGCAATGCTTCTAAGCATGAGCCTTTGCGTGAACAGATTGCAGCAGGCGCAATTGGCCTAAAGCTGCATGAAGACTGGGGCACCACGCCTTCGGCAATTGATACCTGCTTGGATATTGCGGAAGAAACCGACACCCAGGTGGCGATTCACACCGACACTCTGAATGAATCCGGATTTGTGGAAACCACGATCGCGGCATTTAAGAACCGCGTGATTCATACGTATCACACCGAGGGAGCAGGCGGCGGCCATGCGCCCGACATTATTCGTGTCTGCGCTGAACAAAATGTGCTGCCTTCTTCCACCAACCCCACGCGGCCTTACACGGTGAACACCATTGATGAGCACTTGGACATGCTCATGGTCTGCCACCACCTGGACTCTGCAATTGCGGAAGATGTTGCCTTTGCTGAAAGCCGCATTCGTCGCGAAACCATTGCAGCTGAAGACCTGCTGCATGACATGGGCGCTTTTTCCATGATCAGCTCGGATAGCCAGGCCATGGGTCGTGTGGGCGAGACCATCATGCGCACTTGGCAGACCGCCCACAAAATGAAGGCGCAGTTCGGAAGCTTGAATGCGGGGGGCTTAAGCGACCCCGCCACCTTTGATAACAATCGAATCAAGCGTTATGTGGCCAAGTACACCATCAACCCCGCGCTCACCCATGGCATTGCCCACGAAGTAGGTTCGATTGAAGTCGGCAAGTGGGCCGATCTGGTGATCTGGAAGCCGGGGTTTTTTGGCGTCAAGCCCTTCACGGTAATGAAAGGCGGCATGATCGCCATGGCGATCATGGGTGACCCGAATGCCTCAATTCCCACACCTCAGCCCACGCATTTTCGGCCGCAGTTTGGCGCCGCAGGTTTGGCGGTTGGAAAAACCTCGTTTACCTTTTTGTCGCAGGCGGCAATTGAAAAAAGCGTGGCCGAGTCACTAGGGTTGAAAAAACAGATCGCGGCCGCCAAAAACATTCGCAACATTCGCAAAAAAGACATGAAGCTCAACGACGCTACGCCTAAAATTACTGTGCACCCCGAAAACTACAAGGTCTATGCCGATGGGGTGCTGCTCGATTGCCCGCCTGCCGAGAGCCTGCCCATGGCCCAGCGCTACTTTTTGTTCTAAGCAACGGGCTCAATGAAAATGGCTACGGCTTTAAGTTTTGTTAAGCGTATCGAGAAAGCCCCGGTGTCAGACACCGTGCCTGACACGAGTCAGCGCACCGCAACCCTTGCCTGGCACGAGCGCGAAAAGTCGCGCTTGGCAGTCATGACCAACACCCATGAATTTGTTTCGA
The DNA here is from genome assembly GCA_964582195.1 of uncultured Burkholderiaceae bacterium. Taxonomy (GTDB): domain Bacteria; phylum Pseudomonadota; class Gammaproteobacteria; order Burkholderiales; family Burkholderiaceae_A; genus Lacustribacter. Next base: position 42,253 of record CAZOQN010000004.1, read on the forward strand.
TCGTGCTTGAGCGTGGTGAAACATTAAGCCATGGCGATCTGTTACAGACCGAAGATGGCGCCCACACCTTGAGAATCTGCGCCAAGGAAGAGCCGGTATTGCAAATTTCTGCGCCCGATTCGCTAACGCTTACACGGCTCGTGTATCACCTGGCCAATCGGCATGTGAAGATGATGCTGAAAGCCGATGCAATTTTTATCGAATCCGATCCGGTGCTGCACAGTCTGGCAATCAGCCTCGGCGGCAAAGTACAAACCGTGCGCAGTGTTTTTGAGCCCGAGCGCGGCGCGTATTCGCATTCCCACGGGCATGGTCATTCTCACGACCATGCGCACAATCATTCCCATGAAAACAGCCATCACCATGGCCTGGACCCGCAAGACTATGCCCAGGGCCAGATCGGTGAAGAGCTCTCAAAGCTTGCCCATGGATCAAAGTAAACCCGACACATTGTTCGATTGTCTGCATCTCTCGAGCATGGCCTTGCCGGTGGGGGGCTTTGCCTATTCGCAAGGCCTGGAGCAGGCCATTGAATCGGGAGTGATCACCGATTACGCCAGCGCGAAACGCTGGATCTCTGACTGCGCGCTTCATAACCTGGCCCGGCAGGAATGTGTGCTTTGGCAGCAGGTGTTTGAAGCGGCTGCGGCAGAGAATGCAGCAAACAACGCAGCAAATAACGCCCAAGAGATCATCAGGCTGAATGACTTGCTCTTTGCACTCAAAGAAACCGCAGAGCTGCGGCTCGAGTCAAGGCAAATGGGCCAATCGCTTGCAAATCTTTTTTCAAAGTGGCCCCAAGCGAAGTGGCTTTGCGAAATAAAGCCCGAGCCTGTGGGCTGGACTTACACCGCCGCACATGCCAGCCTGTGCGCGGCGGTAGGTCTAAAGCCTGCTAACGGGCTTGCCAGTTTTTTATGGGCCTGGTGTGAAAACCAGGTGCTTTGTGTTGTGAAGCACCTGCCGCTTGGCCAAAGCCAGGGCCAGGCCCTGTTGCAAGAGCTCAAGCCCATGCTTGATCGAGCTTCGCAACGTGCCCTTTTGGAAAACCCGATCGAGTTTGGCAGCGCAACGGCAGGTTTTGCCATCAACAGCGCCCGCCATGAAACCCAGTACAGCCGTTTGTTCAGAAGCTAGGAGGCGAGAAATGTCGATGCAAATGCCAAGAAAAGATCCGCTGCGCGTTGGAGTGGGGGGGCCCGTGGGCTCGGGCAAGACCACCCTAATTGAAATGTTGTGCAAGACGATGCGCAACGATTATGAGCTTGCAGTCATTACCAACGATATTTTCACCAAGGAAGACGAGCGCATTCTGGTTGCATCGCAGGCCTTGCCTGCCGAGCGGATCATGGGCGTTGAAACCGGCGGCTGCCCGCATACCGCCATTCGGGAAGACGCCTCGATTAATCTGGAAGCGGTTGACAGAATGCGGGCCCGCTTTCCTAGCTTAGACATTATTTTTATTGAATCCGGCGGGGATAATCTGGCCGCAACGTTTAGCCCTGAATTATCTGATCTCACCATTTATGTGATCGACGTTGCGGGTGGTGAAAAAATCCCCCGCAAGGGCGGCCCCGGGATAACCCGAAGTGACCTGCTAATCATAAACAAAACGGATTTGGCTCCCCATGTTGGTGCTAATCTTGATGTCATGAAGCACGACACGGAGCGCATGCGCCCTGGAAAGCCCTGGGCCATGACCAATTTAAAGACACAAGCCTCAGTCAACACTGCCGTGGAATTTATTCGGCGGTTTCGCTAGGGGCGTTTTTAACAAAACTGGCGCGCTTTTTGCATGATTGGTTCGCAGCATTTAATTCATCACAGCATTACCTAATCAGGAGGCTTTATGCGTATTCAGCGTTTTTTCGCAGGTCTGGCTCTGGCGGCATTTGCAAGCACTGCCATGGCGCAAACCGCAATTCGTTTTGCACTCGATTGGCGCTTTGAGGGGCCCGCAGCGCCCTATTTCGTAGCAATCGATAAAGGCTATTACAAGGCTGAAGGCCTAGATGTCACCATCGACCCGGGTTCAGGTTCGGTGGAAGGCATTAACCGTGTTGCCTCGGGCGTTTATCAGATGGGCTTTGCTGATATCAACTCGCTCATCAAGTTTCGCGATAACCCGCAAAACGCCCCCATCCGTGCCGTCACCATGATTTATGACACGCCCGCGTTTTCAATCGTGACCCTAAAGAATAAGGGCATCACCAAGCCCAAAGACCTTGAAGGAAAAATTCTGGGCGCTCCGGCTCCCGATGGCGCGTTTGCCCAGTGGCCCATTTTTGTTGATGCCAACAAGATCGATGCCTCGAAAGTGAGAATTGAAAACGTAGGCTTTCCAGTGCGTGAGCCCATGCTGGCTCAGGGCAAGGTCGATGCCATCACAGGTTTTTGGTTTTCTTCCTACATGAACCTGAAGGCCAATGGCATCAAAGACGAAGACATTGTGGTGCTCATGATGCGTGACTTTGGCGTTGACCTCTACGGCAACGTGATTATCGTGAACCCCGACTTTGCAAAGGCAAACCCTAAGGCAGTAGCAGGTTTTGTTCGGGCAACGATTCGTGGCGTTCAAGACACCATCAAAAGCCCCGACACGGCTATTGATTCGCTCATGAGCCGCAACCCCATTGCTAAGCGTGACGTTGAGCTTGAGCGTCTAAAGCTTGCGATCTCCAGAAACTTTGTCACGCCCGATGTTCGTAGAAATGGTTTTGGTGGCGTGGATATGGCCCGCTTGACCAAGTCGATCGATCAGATTGGCCTGACATTCAAATACACCAACAAGCCCAAGGCCTCCGATATCTTCACGAGCGAATTCCTGCCCCCGCGCGAGCAGCGTTTGGTGAACTAAGGCGTTTTTGGAAAAAAGGGAGCTTTTCGCATGCAAGATGCGCTCGTTGAGCTTGAACAAGTCTCCCTTGCCTATGGCAAGGGAGCCAGTGCCACCAAAGCGATCGATGAAGTCACGCTGACTATCCGCAAAGGGGAATTCATCGCGGTGGTAGGGCCTTCGGGCTGCGGTAAGAGCTCCCTCATGAAATTAATCTCCGGACTGCATCCGCCCTTAAACGGGCGGCTTACAGTCGATGGCAAGCCGGTTACGGGCCCGCTTAAATCGGTGGGCATGGCCTTTCAGGCAAGTAACCTGCTTCCATGGCGCACCTGTATTGACAATGTGTTGTTGCCTTTGGAAATCGTTCAGCCGCATCGAAGCAAAATCCGGTCTGAGCGCGGAAAGTACAAAGCCAAGGCCAAGGAGCTTTTAGAGTCGGTGGGCTTAACAGGCTTTACTGAAAAGTTTCCCTGGCAACTCTCAGGTGGCATGCAGCAGCGTGCCTCGATTTGCCGGGCATTGATTCATGAGCCAGAAATTCTCATGCTCGATGAGCCCTTTGGTGCGCTTGATGCCTTCACGCGTGAAGAGCTCTGGTGTGCCCTGCGCGATATTCAGGCGCAGCGCAAGGTTACGGTCATGCTGGTTACGCACGATCTGCGTGAGGCGGTGTTTTTGGCTGATACGGTCTATGTCATGTCAAACCGGCCTGGAAAAATTCTGAAGAAATGCGATGTCACCTTGCCAAGGCCACGCGATCTGGAAGTGACTTACACGCAGGAATTTCAAGATGTAGTGCACGAGCTGCGCTCCTTGATCGGAGGGAAACACTAATGACCCGCGACGACATCGTTCAGCAGGTACTGCCCCCCGCCTTATTTACCGTGGTGCTTTTCGTGGGCTGGGAGGTTATTTGCCGCGCGTTCGGCATTCCTGTCACGATTTTGCCGGCACCTTCGAATATTTTCGAAGCGCTTTGGCAGTTCAGGGTCGCCATAGTTGATAACTCCTGGGTCACGCTTTGGACAACCCTTGTAGGCTTTGCCTTAGCCACGATCTTCGGCCTGCTTTTGGGCATTGCGGTGGGCTGGCATAAGTCGGTCTACGCTGCCATTTACCCGGTGCTAATTGGCTTTAACTCGGTGCCCAAGGTGGCCGTGGTGCCTGTACTCATTTTGTGGTTCGGCCTGGGGGAAATTCCCGCCATCATCACAGCGTTTTTAATTTCCTTTTTCCCGATCGTGGTCAACGTAGCCACAGGCTTGGCTACCACAGAACCGGAGCTGGAAGATGTGCTGCGTGCCCTGGGGGCCTCTAAACTGGATGTCATGCGTAAGGTCGGCATTCCCCGCTCATTGCCCTATTTCTTTGGCTCGCTAAAAGTTGCCATCACTTTGGCTTTCGTAGGCGCAGTGGTATCGGAAACCGTGGGGGCCAACAAGGGCATTGGTAAACTAATGCTCGATGCCCAGGCCGCGTTTCAGGTGAGTATTGTGTTTGCCGGTTTGCTTGTTTTGGCGTTTCTTGGCATCGTTTTGTATGCGGCCACAGCCTTGATCGAAAAGCGGTTCACGGGCTGGGCATTCCGCGGCCAGAATCGTTAAAAACATCAATGAGCAAGCATGAGCGAAACATTAAACCCCTATGAAAACGACATCGTTATTTCCTGGCCCGAGCTGCACCGAGATACCCGCTACCTCTCCAAGGTGCTCCACGAGATTCAGCCTTGGAAGGGAATCATCGCGATCACTCGTGGGGGCTTGGTTCCCGCCGCTCTAATTGCCCGCGAGTTAGACATTCGGCTCATCGACACCATCTGTGTCGTGAGCTACTCCAACAGCGGAGGCGGTGCACAGACGGTGCAAGGCGATTTGCAGGTATTAAAGCCTGTATCGGGCGATGGCGATGGCTTTTTGCTCATTGACGATCTCGTCGACACCGGAAAAACTGCGAAGGCTGTGCGGGGCATGCTGCCCAAGGCCCACTTTGCAACGCTATATGCAAAGCCTGCCGGCCGGCCAATTGTCGATACTTTTGTGAAAGAGTTTCGGCAAAACAAATGGATCTATTTCCCTTGGGATATCGATTACCAGTTCTCTACGCCTGTCAAAGACCGCAACAACAAGCAATAGCAGAATTAGAAATCAATGGGCAAGCTCACCACACATGTTTTAAACACTGCTGATGGCATTCCTGGCACAGGTATCAAGGTTTCACTCTACAAACTGGGCCAGGCAAGAGAAAAGGTTCTTGAAACAGTAACCAATTCCGATGGCCGATGCGACAAGCCCATCTTGGAAGGCGATGCATTCAAGCCCGGCGTTTATGAATTGGAATTTGCAGCGGGCGATTATTTCCGCGCCCAGGGAAAGGCCCTGCCCGAGCCCCTGTTTGTGGATGTGGTGGTGTTGCGTTTTGGAATTGCAAACGCAGGCCAGCACTATCACGTGCCCCTGTTGGTCTCCCCCTGGAGTTATTCCACGTATCGGGGCAGCTAAGCGGCATGGAAGCGTATCTACTGGATTGGGCGAATCTGCTGTTGCGCTGGGCGCACATGATTGCAGGCATTGCTTGGATCGGCGCCTCGTTTTACTTTGTCATGCTGGATAACTCGCTAAGCCCGCCAAAAAAAGAGGAAGACAAAAAGCGAGGCGTGTTTGGCGAGATTTGGGCGGTGCATGGCGGTGGGTTTTATGTCAGCCAAAAGTTTTTAACTGGCCCCAAAGGCGAGCCGCTTTCAAACAATTTGCATTGGTCAAAGTGGGAGGCCTATTCCACCTGGATCACCGGCATGGGCATGCTGGCCCTGATCTACTGGATCGGCGCCTCTACTAACTTGGTTGACAACCGGGTCATGGCACTCTCGCCAATGGCTGCCATTGGAATCTCGGCAGCGGTGCTGGCCTTGGGCTGGCTGGTTTACGACAGTCTTTGCAAGTGGCTCGAAGGCAAAGAGGGTCTTCTCGGCTTGGCTTTGATTGTGTTTGTCATGGCGGTGAACTACGGCCTGCATCAGGTGTTTTCAGCCAAGGGCGCGTATCTGCATGTGGGTGCCATGCTAGGCACCATGATGGCGGCCAATGTGTTTTTCCACATCATTCCTGGCCAGAAAAAAATGGTGGCACAGATCCGTGCTGGCCAAGAAGTGGACCCACGGCCAGGCATGATTGGCAAACAACGCTCGGTGCACAACACGTATTTCACGCTGCCCGTACTCTTTGTAATGATCGGCGGCCACTACCCCATGACTTATTCCCACCCCCATGGCTGGCTCATTTTGGGGGTGATCATGTTTGCAGGCGTACTCATTCGCCAGTTCTTTGTGCTGCGCCATCGCGGCCAGTTGAAATGGTGGCTGCCGGCAGCAGGCTGTGGTTTGTTAATTGCGTTGATGGTGGCCATGGCACCCAAGCCTGTTGATAGCAGTGGGCCTCAGGTTTCCTTTGCCCAGATCAACACCATCATGGAGCTGCGCTGCAACACCTGCCACATGGCTCAGCCTACTTATCAAGGCTTCAGCCAGCCGCCCAAAGGCGTGATGCTGCAGACCCCAGAGCAGATTGCCCAGCATGCAGCGAAAATTGCAGAAACGGTGGCAAGCGGCTATATGCCCCTCGGGAACGTGACTAATCTCACCGAGGAGGAAAAACTCCTGGTAGCCCGATGGTTTGCCCAAGGCGCACGCACCAAAGACTAGCAAAGATTAAAATGGCGGCATGTCGCAAGCTACTCCCAGTTCAGCTGCAGCAAAGCCCGCAACCCCAGTTGTGACGCTAAACCAGCTCAATGCGCTTTCCCAGGTTGAGTTCACGCAGGCCTTGAGCGCGATTTTTGAGCACTCCCCCTGGATTCCCAATCGGGCCTGGGACGCAAGGCCATTTGCTTCGATAAGCGCTTTGCATGCTGCCATGGTGCAGGTGTTAAACAATGCAAGCGAAGAAGAAAAACTTAGCCTAATCTGCGCCCACCCCGAGCTTGCGGGCAAGGAGGCGAAGGCGGGAACACTCACCTCGGAATCAAAAAGCGAGCAGCGTGGCGCAGGCCTTGATCAATGCACAGCGCAAGAGCTGCAAACTCTTCAGAGCCTAAACAAAGCCTATCGCGATAAGTTCGGCTTTCCCTTTGTGGTGGCCGTCAAAGGCCTAACGCGCAATGACATTTTGAGTGCGATTGCCCAAAGGATTGAAAACCCTAGACAGCAAGAGTTCGATCGCTGCCTTTTTGAAATCACCAAGATCGCCTTGTTCAGGCTTGAAGTGCAGGTCTTGCAAAACCTATGAGCCGCTACCCACGCGATTTGATTGGCTATGGCGCCAACCCGCCATTTGCAGACTGGCCGGGCCGAGCAAAAGTGGCAGTGCAGTTTGTGCTGAATTACGAAGAGGGCGCCGAGAATTGCGTGCTGCATGGCGATGCAGGTAGTGAACAGTTTTTATCCGAGCTCTTTAACCCGGCAAGCTACCCCGATCGGCATTTGTCGATGGAAAGCGTTTATGAGTACGGCTCTCGGGTTGGCGTGTGGCGTTTCCTGCGGGAGTTTGAGCGGCGCAAACTGCCCATGACGATTTTTGGCGTTTCCATGGCCTTGCAGCGCCACCCTGAAGCGACCGCTGCATTTGCCGAGCTTGGGCATGAGATTGCCTGCCACGGCCTGCGCTGGATTCATTATCAGAATGTGGAAGAGGCCACTGAGCGGGCCCACATGAAAGAGGCCGTTGAAATTATTCGCAAGCTCACAGGTGCTGCGCCCCTGGGCTGGTATACCGGCAGAGACTCGCCCAATACCCGCAGGCTCGTAGCCGATCATGGCGGGTTTTTGTACGACTCCGATTACTATGGCGACGATCTTCCGTTTTGGGTAAGGGTTGAAAAAACCGATGGCTCAACAACACCGCATTTGATTGTTCCCTATACGCTTGATGCCAACGATATGCGGTTCGCTTTGCCGCAAGGTTTTTCGCACGGGGAAGAGTTTTTTCAGTACCTGCGCGATTCATTTGATGTGCTTTACGCAGAAGGTGGCGAGCGGCCTGCGATGATGAGCATTGGCATGCACTGCCGTTTGCTGGGCAGGCCTGGAAGATTTCTGGCTTTGCAGAAGTTTTTAGATCATTTGGAAAAGCATGACCGTGTTTGGGTTTGCCGCAGGGTAGACATTGCCAAACACTGGGCCCAAAAACACCCGTACAAAGAACAATAGATTTTTAGGAGATTTCATGGCGTTTGCATCTGGCCCCACCATTATTGCCCCGCCTGCCGAGCTGCCCGATTGGGCGAAGCGATCGGTTGACCTTGCCAACCCCAGGCTGGGCGCCAAGGCGCTTTATGCAAGCGATGATTTTTTTGCGGAAGTCTCCCGCATGCTCAACCCCGAGCCTGCCCAATTTGTGCCGGGAAAGTTTGATACCAATGGCAAATGGATGGATGGCTGGGAGTCGCGCAGAAAGCGCGTAGCAGGCTACGACTGGGCTTTGGTAAAACTCGGTGTGAAAGGAGTAATTCGTGGCTTTGATGTCGATACCAGTCACTTCACGGGCAACTACCCCCCTGCTGTTTCAATTGAAGGCACCGTCTCGCAGACCGATGATCTAGAAAGCCTAAAGAGCGCGAAATGGGAAACCCTGCTGCCCGCAACTCCGCTTGGGCCTAACAGCCACCATTTGCTGGAGGTAAAAAATAGCGGGCACTTCACACATTTGCGTGTGAACATTTACCCCGATGGCGGCATTGCAAGGCTTCGGGTCTATGGCCAGCCGGTGATTGCGCCCGAGGTACTCAATTCCAAACCTTTAATCGACCTTGCAGCCATGGAAAATGGCGGCCGTGCCGTTTCCTGGAACGATGCGAGCTTTGGCTCCAGCGCTTCTTCCATGCTGTTACCTGGCCGCGGCCTGAATATGGGCGATGGCTGGGAGACTCGCAGGCGGCGTGAGCCTGGCAACGATTGGTGCGTAATTGCACTGGGCACCCCAGGCACCATTGAAAAGGTAGAGGTGGATACTGCCTTTTACAAAGGCAATTACCCCGACCGTTGCTCTATTCAGGCGGCTTTTGTTGAGGGCGGCACCGATCAGTCCGTCACCACTCAGGCCATGTTCTGGCCGCTGTTGTTACCCGAGCAAAAACTGCAAATGGATGCGGTGCATACCTTTGAAAAAGAACTGGCTGCTTTGGGCCCAGTGACACATGTGCGTTTAAATATCTTCCCCGATGGTGGCGTATCGCGGCTGAGGCTCTGGGGCAGGCCCGCTCGTTAGGAGAACCACAATGCAAATGACAGAACTGAAAACCGCAGATGTACAAACAATTGAGCTCAAAGTAGAGCCCCTCACGCGAGAGGCCTTTGCGCCCTTTGGTGATGTGATTGAGGCCAGCGACAGTGTGAATCACTACACCATTAACGCAGGCAACACCGAGCGCTATCACGACTTGGCAAACCTTGATGTTGGCCAAGATGGCAAGGCCATTGTGTCAATTTTCCGCGGCCAGCCTAGGCAACTTCCCTTCACGGTTGTCATGATGGAGCGTCACCCCAAGGGCAGCCAGGCCTTTATTCCCATGTCGGGCAGGCCTTACCTGGTTGTGGTGGCCGATAAACACTCAACACCAACCGCAAAAGACCTGCGCTGTTTCCTGGCGCAAGCTAACCAGGGCGTGAATTACGCCAAGGGTGTGTGGCACCACCCCCTGCTGGCACTGCACGAAACCTCTGACTTTCTGGTGGTAGACCGTAGCGGCCCAGGCGCGAATTGTGATGAGGTTGAGCTGGAGGGGCGGGGGGTTATCGCGGGGTGTTGAGTACCTCTCTGATAAAAATCTGGTCAATCAAAAATTAACAATCGCAAAAACTGGCAGGAAACGCGGTTGAATCTACAGTGATATGAAAGCCTGTCGGGGTATAGCTATCGCATTACCCGTGTCGACGTACACAATTATCTGGGGATCGTCGCGGCAATACCGCCTGGCGATGGCTGGGAGGACAATCTGTCATGGTATCTCGAAAAAGCGGCGAAAGCCCATACTGATTGGCAAGCGGAGTACGAGCGACTTTATAGAATGATGCTTAAACGCTCGATTACAAAAACAGTGGAGAAAACTGCTAAAGCTGAGCAGCGAGCTCAACGGCATTCAAGGCGTGAGGCAGGACAGAAAAAGCGTGATGGAGCATTCAAACGTAAGGTGGAACGCGGGGGCAAAAAGGCGGTCAAGGCTGCGGAGAAGAAATGAGCTTTGTTCCTTGAGGTAATAAGTCCTGCAGTACAAGCAAAAACCCCCGCCTTGTGAGCGGGGGTTTTGTTTTCGCTACTATCAAGTGGGTAAAAACTTAGAACAGGTGAACAACGTTGAGGATGACTTCTTTGAAATCATTGGTATCCGTTTTCGAATTATTGCTCGAGTAGATACCATACAGAGTGGTCCTCTTGCTGAGGGCTTTCGACACACCAACGTTGTAGTTTTTCGTGTCGTTCGTGTTGGTCTCAGCGTCAGTGTCGCGGTAGCTAAAGTTTAGAGCGTAACCGTTGGCCAAGGGGGCACGAGCAGAGAGAACCATGAAGTCTGCATCGTTTGAAGCCAATGTTCTCTCAGCTTCAGCATAAACAAAACCGACGTTTACCACACCGAAATCATACCGGGCTCCAAATGCGGTGTATTTCTGGTCGCGACTTGCACCACCATCTTCAACCTCGTATCCCGCGATCAGACCCAACTTACCTTGTACGTACTGGGCCGAAAAAGCGTTCACCGTGCCTGAGGCAGGCTTGGTAGTTGATGTAGCGGTTGCGTTGAGTGCACGACCAACTTGGATTTGGATCCCATTAAAGACCGGTGAGGTGTACCGTACCACGTTGTCTTTGTCTGATCCCAGCTCGGCGTTTCTCGATCCCGTACGAATGTTAGCGGTACCGCCAGGAATAAAGGTAAGGTTACCGAAATTAGCGTTGCCTGCGAAAGTATCCACTCCCTCGGCACCTGACACGTCCATCTTACCAAAGCGAATCTCGCCAAAACCGCCGGCTAAACCTGCCGAAGCTTCGCGTCCGAAGCCCACGCTACCACCGAGCGAGCCAGAATTGACCAGTCCGCCTTCGAGGGTGAACACTGCCCTCAGGCCGCCACCGAGGTCTTCCGTTCCACGAAAGCCGATGCGGCTTGTGTACACAGCGTTGTTCGACTCAGCAGTCACTCGAGTTTGCCCTTCTTGGTCATAGCTGCGGACGCCCACGTCCACGCCACCATAGATCGTCACGTTTTGAGCCATCGCAGGCACTGCAACAGCAGCAGCCACGGCGGCAGCAATAAGATGCTTCTTCATTAATAGTTCTCCTAAGAGTTTGATTTCACGATCGGCCGACCTAAACGGCCGACCGCAACAACTGAGTCGACTCAGCCGTCAGGTTGATTGTCAGTCGACTTAGGATCTGATCTCAAGATCTGGCGGGCTTTTGGAGAGAGATAGGGCCTTTTTTGTTGTTTATAGGAAACATAAAAGTGAGTACATACTTTTATAATTCGAATCAAAAAAACGGCTCAGATTAAACTGCTCAGCATGATCTTTTCACTCAGAAGTTTGTCCCTCGCGATGGTCGCGTTTACGGTCATTTCCCTCGAACCAATCCGGGCTTCCGCTCAGCCGGGTATTGCTATTTACGGTGGCACGGGCAAAGACGGTGCGAGCTACGGGCTAGCGATCATCAGCCACCAGGATTTCTGGCAGCATGGCTTTGAATCGGGCTGGCGTGCCCGGGCCCACCTGGAAACGAGCTTGACTCACATCGATGCCGATGGCCTAAGTGCAAACCGCCTTTCGGTAGTTGGCCTAACCCCCACCGTGCGCTTTGAGCCCCCTCGTTCCCCTGGCTTCCTAGAATTTGGAATTGGCGCGAATTACTTCGACCAGAAAGACGTAGATTCCAGAAAATCAGTGGGCACCCACTTTGAATTCGGGGACATTATTGGCCTGGGCATAAAGTTTGGCCAGCGGTGCCAGCTCGAGATTGGTTATCGCCTAATTCACTACTCAAACGCAGGAATACGCCGCCCAAACCCAGGGGTCGACTTCCATACCCTGCGACTTAAAACAGACTTCTAAACAGTCACCCCGCATTTGAAGGGTGGGACAATTCAACTCCCGTTTTCCATTCTCTGATCAAACCTTTGACCTCCGCCGCGCTTTTTCGCCGTCTGCTTTCTTATTCATTTCGCTATTGGGTGGCCTTTGCGGTTGCCATTGGCGGAATGTTGATCACCGCGGCCACTGAAACCGCCTTTCCGGCGCTAATGAAGCAGCTCATGGATAAGGGCTTTCAGGGCGTGGGCAGTTTCCCGGTTTGGTGGGTGCCGGCCATTGTTTTGGGATTATTTGTTGTGCGCGGCGTTGCCACATTTGTGGCGACCTACGGCATGGAGTGGCTTGCCAACAATGTGCTGCGCGATATTCGCCAGGCAATGTTCGAAAAGCTCATTACCTTGCCTTCTTCTACGTTTGATGCGAGGTCCTCCGGGCAACTGATTTCGAAGATGATTTCGGAGGCACAGCAGGTGTTGCTTGCGGCGACCAGTGTAATTACCGTTTTAGTGCGAGACAGCATGATTGTGCTGGGCTTACTGGCCTGGCTTTTCTGGATCAACTGGAAGTTAACGCTGGTGGTGTTGTGTCTCATGCCTTTGCTGGCCATCATGACTCGTAGGTTTTCAAAACGCATGCGTGGCGTTAGTCGAAACTTTCTGGCCGCAATTGGCGATATGACCACCAGTGTTGAAGAGGCCGTATCCGGCAACCGCGTAATCAAAATCTACGGCGGCGAGACTTACGAGCGAAACCGTTTTGCAGGCGTGAATTCCAACTTCCGGGGCCAAGCCATGCGCTATGCGGTGGCAGCCGCACTGCAAACACCGGTGAGCCAGTTCATTGCGGCGTTGGGCGTTTCGGTGGTGATTACCATTGCTTTGGTACAGACCCAATCGGGCACTGCATCCATTGGCGACTTTGTATCGTTTCTAACAGCCATGCTGCTTATGTTTAGCCCCCTGAAACATCTGGCGGAGGTAAATGCAAACCTGCAAAAAGGCCTTGCCGCTGCCGAGGGTGTGTTTGCGCTGATTGATGAGCATTCTGAAAAGGATCAGGGCAAGCAAACTGTGGCCCGGGCAAAGGGGCAGATTAGTTTCCATCATGTTTCCATTCACTACCCAACTCGCGATACGCCGGCGTTGGCCAATTTCAGATTGGAAATTCCTGCAGGGCAAACGTTTGCTTTGGTGGGGCCTTCAGGCAGCGGGAAAAGCACGGTGGCCAACCTGCTGCCCCGGCTCTACGATGTTGATAGCGGCCGGATTAAGATTGATGGTGTTGATATTTGCGAGCTTTCGTTAAAGTCTTTGCGTAGTCAAATTGCCCTTGTTTCCCAGGATGTGGTGCTGTTTAACGACACCATTGCCCGCAACATCGCTTACGGGCGAGACGATATTTCAATGGAGCAAATTCGCGCTGCCGCACAGGCGGCCGACTTATTGGAGTTTATCGATTCGCTTCCCCAGGGCATGCAAACTGTGGTGGGTGATCGGGGGGTAAGGGTCTCTGGTGGGCAGCGCCAGAGAATTGCCATTGCACGGGCGATTATTAAAGACGCACCTATCCTGGTACTGGATGAAGCCACCTCAGCGCTCGATACAAAGTCTGAGGCGAACGTGCAGGAGGCGATTGAGCGGTTGCGCAAGGGCAGGACAACGGTTGTGGTGGCGCACCGGTTATCGACAGTGGTGAATGCGGATCAGATTGTGGTGTTGGATCAGGGGAAAATTATCCAGCAGGGTACGCACGAGCAGTTAATTGCGAAGCCTGGGCTTTATCAATCGCTGTATTCGCAGATGCAGGCGCGAGGCTGATGGCAAATCCAACAATTAGCGTCGTTTTGCCAAATTACAACGGCCGCCACTTGTTGCAGCGAAACCTGCCAAGCCTTACGCAGGCGTTGGAAGATTTTGAATCAGAGATAATTGTTGTTGATGATGCTTCGACCGATGATAGTGTTGCCTTTTTGCGAGAACGCTATCCTGAGATTAAGGTCATTCGGCACGAGAAAAATAAGGGCTTCTCATCTGCCTGCAACTCTGGTATTTACACTGCTTTGAATGAGTTGATCTGTATTTCGAATACCGATGTTACTTTTTTGCCTGATTACTTTGAAAAAACTGCACCTCTGATAATTGGTAATGTGTTTGCTGCAAAGGGAAGAATTCGTAATCAGACTGCCAGCGGCGAATTTGTAAACTTTGACACCACCGCTCGGTCTTTTATGAGACGGGGGCTTTGGCGCTTTGATAAAACTCCTTGTGAAGAAAAAACTGAGGGTTTTTCCGCTGAGTTGGGGGGCCGATTTTGCCTTCTCGGTTGCTGCTTTGTTGCGGATGCAAAAAAACTGAAACTGATGGGTGGTTTCGATGAGATTTACTCGCCGTTTTATTGGGAAGACTCTGACTTGCCGTTCAAAGCGCTGAGGGCCGGGTACGACTTGCGTTACGTACCGGAAGCCGCGGTGCTTCATGAAGCGAGCGCCACGATAAATCGATTTAGAGGCAAGGCTCACAGAAAGCTAATTTCGGATCGAAATAAGTTTATTTTTACATGGCGTTATATGCACTCTGCTAGCCTGTGGGTCAATCATCTTACTTGGCAAACTGCCTCTGTATTAATAAGATGGATGAAGCTTGACTGGAGCTTTTACATAGGTTTATTTTGGGCATTGTTTAGAGTCGTGAATACCAACAAAGCGCAAGTCCGGCGAGTGCGTTGAATGACAACTTCGACCTTAGAGCGTGACCCTGAGAACGCGTTATTTTTGCTTTTTGGTTTGCTGGGCGATGTCTTGACCCGAACTCCTTTCATTAGGGAGTTCAAGAGAAGATTTCCTCGCTGTAAGGTAACTTGCGTAGTCGATCCAATTGGGGGGGAGGTTCTAGAGAATGCCCCTAACATTGATGAGTTGATAATAATACCTCGAAGCAAAAGAAAAAAACTGTTTTATGTTTTTGGTAAAGCAAAGTTGTTTTTGATTTTAATAAGCGGCAAATATGACGTTTTTGTAGACCTCTACAACAACCCTTCGACACGCGTTTTCGCGCGTGTGGCAAGGAGCAGAATGAAAATTGCATTGGGAAAAACTCCGCATATTTCAGTGGGTGTAAAAGAGGTAATTGCAGAGCTTCCGTTCAAGAATCCTCACCATATTGCAAATCCCGCCCTTGAGGTGATGCGATATTTCTGGAGCGAAGAAACTAACTTAGACCCCGAGCCGGCCGTTGACCGTGCGGCAAAGTCCATGCCGCTCGAAGAGAAAGAATATTTGGATGAATTGATACTTAAGTTTCCAAACTTTTTTGTTATCTCGCGCGGGGCTGGACATGACCCTAAATGCATCTCCGTAGCGGTTGCAAACGCAATATGCCAACACGCTAATCAGACGAGGGATATGACTCCGTTTATCGTGTGCAATCCAGGGCAAGAGAGCTTGCAGGCTGAGTTATGCCAAGCATTGGAGAGCTTTAACATTGCTAGTGTCGCCTTGTGCCCCCTTAAATTATCTAGTTTGGTGTATGTTTTCCAAAAGGCGAGATTTTTGGCGGTTCCGGACTCAGGCCTACTCCATCTCGGGGTAGCTGCGCGGTGTCCGATTTTAGCAATTTTTACCGTAACTCCACCTGAACTCGTAAAGGCAGATTCGAGAGCGTTTGCTTATGTTGACTTTCGTGACGTCGGTGCTAGGGGTGAAACCGCAGGCGAACTAGGTTTTAGCAAAGTAGGCGCCGAAGGGTCTTGTATTGCATCCAAAATAACTCCCGAGTTAGAAGATCTTTTGCTCTGGAGTGATTTTTCAAACTCCGCGCCCAAACAACACACAGCTGCTTTTCAAGTGTGAGGGACCTCAAAAATATTTAAGTTCAACATGTTGACCCGCACTTGTCGTGTGCACATTTTTTACCGCCATACTTCGCACAACACGGACCATGGAAAGGCGCGCCCCCCATGGTTTAGTCATCAGGCGTGCTTGCAAAATATGTTGGCGACAATCGAGCAAAGTAACGACAAAAGAATCAAGGTTTATTTACACTTTCTTTTTGATGGGACTCAGGATGAGTTTAATGCTGATTTCTCCTCTGAGCTTGTTCTAAAACTAAAGAACACAGAAAGAATTGAACTCGCCTCGCTTACGATATTTGCGGGTGGAAGCGATCGGGCCGCTATTATGAAAGCTAAAGAGATAATAGACTCAAAAGCGGTAGCGAAACGCGATTATGTGTACTTCCTTGAGAATGATTACCTGCATACTCCTGATTGGGTGGCTTGTCTCGCAGATCTGTTCTGGTCTTCGACAAGGTTTGATTATGTAAGTTTATATGACCACGGTGATAAATATCCGAACTTCCCTGGCTTTCTCCGGCGCTATTCTGAGTTGCGGTCCCGTATTTTTGTTACGGACTCAAGGCACTGGAGAACTGCTCCCAGCACATGTTTTAGTTTCCTCACAAAAAAAGACACTTTCCAAAAGGATTGGCCTCTGATTGATATCGGGCATCCGGATCATGTGATATTCAGGGTTTTGAGAGAGGTTAATAAACGAGTCTTAATCACCCCAATGCCTGGTTTATCGACACACTGCATGGCGGCTGGAATGTCCCCAGTGATTGATTGGGAAATGTTGTCTGCCGGGGCTTGGCAGAGGTCGGCGTAACCGAGTGTGAGCCGCTTTATGAAAACTATTGACACCATCTTTGTTACCCAACCTAGTCTACCCACGCTCGAAGAATTCATTCCTTATCTGGAGCAGATCTGGGAAAACAAGGTACTCACGAATGGCGGCCCGTTCCACAAACAACTTGAAGAGGCACTCTGCAAATATCTCGGGGTACCTTACATCTCGTTACTTTCAAACGGCACAATTGCTCTGATTACTGCGCTCAAGGCGTTGGACATTAAAGGTGAGGTTATCACTACCCCCTATTCATTCGTGGCCACCGCGCATTCACTGCTGTGGAATGGAATAAAGCCGGTGTTCGTAGACATTGATCCGGTCACCTTAAACCTCGACCCAAAAAAAATCGAAGCGGCGATCACCTCGCAGACCACCGCAATACTGCCCGTGCACGTCTACGGACATCCTTGCGATGTAGATGCAATTGATGCAATTGCAATGAAACATGGTTTAAGGGTGATCTACGACGCAGCCCACGCCTTTGGGGTCAAGTGCCATTGTGGCAGCGTGCTGAATCATGGAGACCTCTCGGTGTTAAGTTTTCACGCTACGAAGGTATTCAATACCTTCGAGGGCGGGGCGATTGTCTGCCAAAACGCCGAGACTAAACGCTACATTGATCAACTGAAGAATTTTGGATTTACCAGCGAAACCACGGTTGTCCAAACAGGTATTAACGGCAAGATGAATGAGTTCAGCGCCGCATTGGGCCTACTACAGCTAAACCATATCGAGCAAGCCATCGAGAAGCGCAGGGCAATTGACAAAATCTATCGCGATCGTTTAGGAAACATCCGAGGTATTCGCTGCCATATCGAACCGAAAGACGAGCAAGGCAACTACGGTTACTTTCCGATCTTCGTAGAGGAGGATTTCTGGCTGAATCGTGATCAACTTTACGAGGAACTAAAGAGGAATGGTATCAATGGGCGGCGTTACTTCTATCCGCTGATTACAGAGTTTCCGATGTACGGGGAGACGCTCAGTTTTGGTTGTTCACATCTGCCTATTGCAAGTCGGGCCGCTGAACGGGTGCTTTGTCTCCCTATTTACCCAGAGTTAAGCATGAAAGATCAGCAACATATTGCCGACCTAATAGGTGAGGTGAGCTCGTGAGCAACGTTCTGCTGGTCGATACCAATTTTTCAGCCAGCCCGATCTATCAGTTCCTGATTCAAGCAGGACACAGAGTCACCGTAGTGGGCGCGAACCCAAATGACGCTTTGGCCAAATCGGTGGATGAGTATGTCAACCTAGACTATTCAGGAATTGATAAGACTAGGCAATTAGTTGAAGAGCGTAATATCGATTACCTTGTTCCTGGCTGTAACGATCGATCCTACATGGTGTGTGCCGAAATTAATCACGATGGTCGGTTTCCAGGCATTGATCTGCTCCAGACCGCCGAAATTATCAATAACAAGGGAAAGTTTCGAGCATTTGCAGCCAAACATGCTTTACCTACCCCGAAGGTGCTTTCAGAGCACGAAATTGGGAAGCGTTGGCCGGTCATTGTAAAACCCGTGGACGCATTTAGTGGGCGTGGTGTCGCGATCATCCGTGAAGATAATTGTCACCAGCTACCGGAGGCGCTTGATAACGCACGCAAAGCCTCTAGAACACGAACCTGCATTGTTGAAGACTGTGTTGAGGGGCAGCTCTACAGTCATACGGCTTTTATTCAGAATGGCCAGATTCTCACGGACCACATTGTGGAAGAGCATTGTATTGTCAACCCCTTCGTAGTCGATACAAGCCGAGTGGTTTATGATTTTCCTGAAATCACACTGGAAGCTCTTCGGAGAGACATCACACTGCTTGCCAGCAAACTACGTCTAGTTGACGGACTCATTCACACTCAGTTCATTAAACACGAAGCTCAATACTGGTTGATTGAGATTACCCGACGCTGCCCTGGCGATCTTTACAGCCAGTTAATAGAACTCTCCACAGGCTCTAATTATGCGGAGAATTATGCTAGGCCCTTCGTGGGGTTGCCCCTCAAACTCACTGAAAGAGGCGAGACAAGTTGGGTGATGCGGCATACTCTCACGCAACCACACGCGTTCACTTTGGGCACACTGTCATTTAGTCTGCCATTGATGATCAAGAAGTGGGTTCCGATTTGTTCGACAGGAGATAGATTACGAGCGAGTCCATTTGGTCGAATTGGCATTCTCTTTGCCGAAACGATGTTTCCTGGGGAGCTTGATGACCTCCTCTCTGCGACACTCGAGCGAAGACTTTACATGCTTGAAGCATAGTATAGGAATCAAAGCGTGATTGATTTTGAACAAGAAATTGCATTAGCCATTGGGAAGCAAAAGACCGCTCAAATTAAAACCACGGACCCCTTATTTTTGGGGGGGGGCGAAAAGATCTTTCTGGTCGGCAGAAACGATCAGTCACATGAGTTTGCACTGCGATACACAGCAGACGGCTTAATTGACGACTTCAGTCAGGGTCAGGAACTCTGGAATCAGTTGCCTGTGTTAAAAACGAGTGAGGTTCCGAAAGATTCAATAATAATAAACTGTACAACTTCGATTAGTCCAGGCCTTGTAAATAAAAATCTCGATCTTGCCGGATTCAAGAAGGTATTAGATGTTTCTAACCTGATTTCTGAGGGTGGTGAAATTCTCTCTCTACCGTGGTTTGTTTCACAGCAACGCGCCGAGATAGAGCAACACATATCTTGGTATCGAAGCCTATATGCGATGCTCGTAGATGAAACGTCTAGAGAGACGCTATTGGATGTCATTCGATTTCGACTCACGGCGAGTCTCGCATATTTGAGCAACTATCAGGTAAGGCTGAACGATCAGTATTTCGAAGACTTTATGAAATACGGACAGGAAGTCTTCGTAGATGCCGGTGGTTTTGATGGTGACACTACGGAGGAATTCATAAACCGCCATCCCGACTACAAAAAAGTTTACTTGTTTGAACCGTCCATGAAAAATCTCTCTGCTGCGAGGAAGCGTCTTGTAGGCCGAAGAGATATCGAATTCAAGTCCGTCGGTCTGTCTAATGTAAGTGGAACTCTACGTTTTAGTTCCAACGCTGGATCCGCAAGCGCAGTAATGAGTTCAGGGGAAGAGACCATCAGAGTTGTAGCATTAGATCAAGAACTATCGAGTGAACCTATAAGCTTTATTAAGATGGATCTTGAGGGGTGGGAAATGAATGCGCTACGTGGCGCTGAGCAAATCATTAGAGCGAATAGGCCAAAGCTTGCAATCGCCGTCTATCATGCCGCTAAAGATTTTCGGGAAGCTGCCGCATTCATACTGAGCCTCGACCCAACCTACAAGATCTATCTCCGTCACTATACCCAGGGTTGGTCTGAAACTATCATGTATTTCGTTTAGTCAAAAATTGGAATATGAATTCGCGGGGCAGAACTAAATGAACAAACTTTTAGGTTTTGCCGACTCGTTCGATAGAGTCGGTATTCACACAATAAAGTTAAGGCACTTGCTAGAGCTGAGGGATCCCGCAAATGAGACTCGGCAAATAAAAACCATGTTTCCGCCGATTGAGATAGGTAGCATTACTCTAGTAGACCAAATAACGTTGTTATCGCTAATTGAGCTAGCGAATCCAGAAAGAATTCTTGAGATTGGTACGTATCAGGGTTATTCGACACGACTGTTTGTGGATAATTCATCTGCAAAAGAAGTTGTGTCGATTGATTTGCCTCCTTCAGAAATCACCGTCAGTGATACGATAGATGCGAAAAGAGTGCTAAGAGACGGCAACTATAACGATGATTATCTGAGGTCGGTGCAAGCGAAAACCGGTACAAAATATCTGGCGGACCTAAACTCCGATGATAAAAATCGAATTAGGCTCATGAAATGTGATTCTACGAAGTTAGATTTCAGAAGTGTTGGGCATATTCAGTTCGCTTTTATTGATGGTGGGCACTCTTTTGAAATCGTAAAACAAGACACGATAAATGTGTTGAAACAAATTAAATCTGGCGTAGTTGTGTGGCACGACTACAGTTCATCAATCCATTCCGATGTAACGGACTACTTAGGCAGGCATTCTGCGCAAAATCAGCTTTTTTACGTTCAGGGTGGGCTCTGCGTTTTTCAGGTAGTCAGAGGTGACTGAATGGGTGAGGTACGAACTCAGGACATCTTCTCTGACCCTGCCGTTCGAGCTCTTTTGAGAACTAAGAATCACATAGCCGCACGCGATCTTGTCGTACGGATTCTTGTTGAAATTATCTTGATTTCGACAACTTATAGAGCATTTGAATCTGGGAGTTTTATATTTGGTTTTTTCACCTTTTATTTCCTCGCAATTTGGCACAGTTTCTGGGGGTATGCTGGAATAGGCCATGAGTTGTTACACGGGAGGGTTTTTTCAAGCAAGGCATTAAATATTTTGCTTTACTATGTCGCTTCCTTTCTCGTGTGGAATAACCCCGTCTTCTTCAGGAATTCTCATTTTCACCATCACAATGAAACATTCTCAGAGGATGATGCAGAGGCAAAAGGAGTCCAGAATTGGCGTAGCTCAGACATCTTTTCTTATCTGACACTTGACATAGCAAGCATGCTCAGACGACTCTGGTACGCGCTGATAAACTCGGTTGGCTATTCGTATCTAAGGTATCGTTTTTTAAGAATCCCGCGAGCTCACCAAAAAGCCGCCGCGATGAATTTAGTTTTCCAGATTTCGACTCATTGGATAATTTTTCTTTATACGAACGATTTTTTCTATAATTTTCTTTGGCTAATTCTTCCGTTCACAGGTCAAATAATCAATAAACTTCTAGCACAATCACAGCATATCGGGTTGGATGAGTATCGTGATCTTGGCCCGCTCAAGCATTCTCGGAGTATTCGCCTTCCCAGACTGTTTTCTTTTTTATATGCCGGGATGAACTATCATGCTGAGCATCACTTGGTACCCGCAATGCCATACTACTCACTTCCGGAATTTTCCCGATATCTGATTGAGCGCCATAGCCACAAAACTGTGGATTGGCGTAGTTTTTACGGCAATGAATTTTTCGCGCTTTTACGCGGTAGATAGAAGTGGCTTTTCCCCAATCTAAAATGCCAATCAACGCCCTGAGGCTTGCATTTATTGGTGGGGCAGTTAATTCCGCAGTTGGGCAGACGCACTTTAACGCCAGCCGACTCGACGGGTACTTTAAAGTGGAGGCTGGTTGTTTTAGTCGGCACGTCGAACAGAACGTTCACTCAGCACACATCTATGGTGTTCATCCCGATCGAACCTATGCAGATTGGCAGATCCTTCTAGCAGCCGAGAGGGGGGCGATCGATGCGATTGTTATCCTTACGCCCACACCTAGCCATGTCGATATTGCCGTTGCTGCAATCGAGGCAGGATACCCTGTGATCTGTGAGAAGGCACTTGGAACCAGCAGCGCTGAGTGTAATAAGATCGCGGACGCGGTTGAGGCGAATCACGCTTATCTCGCTGTGACCTATAACTACTCTGGCTATCCTATGGTTCGAGAGCTTAGACGTATGATCAGCCACGGGCGCTTCGGTCGCTTGCAGCAAATACAGATTGAAATGCCACAGGAAGGTTTCTTGCGACAGAACGCGAATCCCCAAGCTTGGAGACGCAGGGATTACTTCGTGCCGACTGTCTCTTTGGATCTGGGTGTGCATGTACATCACCTTGTTGATTTTTTGTCGGGCGGATTGAAGCCTCTCTCACTGGTCGGCGAACATGCAAGCTATGGGAATCTGCCCGGTATCATTGACAACGTGTATTGCATTGCCCGGTATGAGCAAGACATGCGCGTTCAAGCCTGGTGGGGCAAGACGGCGCTTGGCCATCGTAATGGTCTGCGCGTTCGTGTCTACGGCGATAATGCCAGTGCAGAGTGGTACCAGATGGACCCGGAAGTGCTTCGCTGGGCCGATAACGATGGCCACCACTATCTGCTCGATCGTGGTTCAGCTGAGGCAAAGATCGCGCAAGAGCCGCGATACAATCGGTTTAAGGCTGGTCACCCTTCTGGGTTTATTGAGGCGTTTGCCAATCTTTACTTTGATTTTGCGAGTGAGATTCGAGCCCTCGCTGTACATACAAAGGCTCAGAGCCCCTATGTTTATGGCGCAGAACATGCTGTGGAGGGCATGCGAATGATGGAGGCTATTCGTAGATCAGCGAGAAGACAGGCTTGGGTATCGTTGGGATAAAAGATTTTATGAGGCACGGTTAGTCGATCAACAATCAAGAATTAGATGAAATGCGAGTGAAGTCCTCAAACTCACGGAAACTTTCGCTTGAGAATGAACTGAATCTGCGCCAAGGCGCCGTGTGAAGACTGGTCAACTGGTGCGCCAATCCACTGCGATAATATCTCGCCGAAGTTTGGAAATAATGGGACGATCCACTTTTTAACTTTTTTTGCTACCCAAAGCTTTCTTTTTGCCTCAGGGCGGGATTTAGGTCGACTCTCGTAAATGGAGTAATTGAAGCCGTGAGACTGGTATGTAACCGAGATTACTTCAGCCTGAGGTAGTGTTTGGATTAACTCGAAGACATTAACCGAGACTGGCGACCAGCTTTTCGCATTTAGCGTAAAAGTATACTTGTGATCTTCGTTGAATAAGGATGGCCAGTAGCCTTGCTCATAAAGATCCTCATCTGGTACCAGAACGATTAAGTGACCACCGGGCTTGACTAACTTCCACCATCGCCCCAGGGCAAGCCACGGGTTGTGCATATGCTCCAGGCAATGCGACGAGAACACAAAATCAAACTGATCTTTTATAAAGTCGTCAATCCGATTTGCGTCTCCGTGGGCTTGATCGAATGTTTGCACACCAGGCGCCACCGGGTCTGCCCCGGCGCCAATGTCTAGCCCCCTACCTTTCAGAAGTGAGCGGACTTCTTCTCCCCATAATGCTGCAGTTTTAGTGGCTTCGTTTCCCATAGGTGAGCAAATCGTTTGTTTGCCTGACGGTTTGTGCGCGATACTCGAGTTTCTAACGGAAGCTTCATTTATAACATTTCTTATGCCCAACCATAACGCTCAGAGGAATCAAACGGCGGCGCCCGGCGCTTCCTTCGTGATCAGGGTGATTAGAGGAGCGATCAAAGTTCTTGCAAACTTATTGAAAGTAGGCTGTTATGGATTTCATTTTTTTGCCAGATCCACACGTTTCCAAATTCCTGCACATTCCGGGCCGTTGGTAAAGGCGCAAAAAACACGGGCCATTCCAGCTGCGATTTGGCAGACAAATTTCACAGAGCGGGTAACGCTCCCGGTGTATCTCAATTATCTATTCAATCGTTTAATGGCTCCAACGTTTGAGTATCGTTTCATGATTACCTCAGAGCGTGAGCGTTTTATACGCGAGTCCTATCCGGCCCGGGTTTTCGAGGCTTACTCCCAGATTCAGATTGGCGCTGCCCAGGCCGACTTTTGGCGAGTATTAGTGCTGCAAAAATACGGCGGTGTTTATATGGATATCGATGCTCATTTGGTCTGGCCGTTAGAAAAAATCCTCAATCCAGAGCAAGAAGAGCTTTTCTTGCAGATCAAAACTGGCGAGATTAGCAACTACTTTATTGCGAGCAAACCGAACAACCCAAATCTCGCAGCCCTGATTGAGCAGGTGTGTGTGAATATTGAAACCAACGCTTCCCCCAATGTCTATGATTTAACTGGCCCCGGCGTATTTAACAAGGTGCTTGCTGGCAAGGGAGTGCCCACTCGTTACTATTTGTTCACTTGCAATCAAGGTAACTTCACCAACGAGTATTTTCAATACATCGACAAGCCCCAAGGCAAGTGGACCAAGGAGCAGAAGCGGGTGTCGGTGCTGCGTGACGATGCACATAAAAAATTCAGGTAAGCCCTTGCCGGTGACAGTGCAGGCCGTGGCAGTGAGTTTGCTTTTTCTCATGCCTGTGTTGATGGGAACGGTGCAGCATGCAGCAAGTGCGATTTACACAATCTTGCTTTTGCTGTCGTTTTTCTTTTTAAGAAACCAGTGGCAAGGCCTGGCAAGCGAGGAAAAGCGTTTGATGTGGCTATTGATTGCGGCATTCGGGCTCATTGCCTTAAGCATTGTCAATGCCAACGATATTGATAAATACTTCGCACGGCTTGATCGTCTGCTTCGCGTACTCGCCTTTATTCCGATCTATCTGTTGTTCCGCCAGCTATCTGTCAACGCGTTGAAAGCGTTTGCCTGTGGCTTGATCTTGGCTGGCCCGGCTTTGCTTGTCTCGGGTTTTATTTGGGTGACAGACGGCAGATCTACAGGCGCTTACAACACCATTCTCTTTGGCGACTTCACAGCCTGTGTAGTCTTGGCCCTGTTGCCTGTGATCGCATTCCAGAATCACCAAATCTGGTTTAGGGCCTTGGCGTTAGGATCAGTCGTTTGCGCGACAACTGCATTGATTATGTCGGGCACCCGTGGGGCATGGATTGCGTTGCCGGTTGCAGGGTTGGCCCTGCTTGTTTTTCACATTTTTCAAGCTCAGAACACTGCCACAAGAGTGCGACGTCTGTTCGCAGGCCTTGCGTGCCTTGTTGTGATGATCGCGGCTTCGGTGAGCCTGCCGGGCATTCAGGAACGGTGGAAGCAGGGCCAACTGGATATTTCCCAGTACATGGATGGTAGCAACCCGCACACATCGCTCGGCTTTCGATTGCAGATGTGGCAAGCAGCCCTAGATATGTGGAAGCGCGATCCGCTGTTGGGGTCTGGCCTTGGGGATTATGGTTTTGATCTGCAGCAGCTGATGGCCTCTGGCGAGAGCGCAATTCAGGCGCATTTTGGCGAGGGGCACAGTCTTTACTTTGAGTTCTTGGGCACCACGGGCCTGCTTGGATTGTTCTCTTTAATGATCGCTATGTTTCTTTACCCGCTATGGCTGGCGTTGAAAACCCAAGTCAGAGATCCGGATGCGATTTTTCTGAAGGCAAGCATTGTGAGCTTGGTACTTGCATTCATGGTGTTTGGAATTTCACAGAACTGGCTTTCGCGGTCTTCGATCACCTCGGTTTACTTTGTGTTCCTGGCGTTTTATTTGGCGGAGCTTTATCGGCGAAAGCGCGGTTCGACATGACGGGAAAAATTCCGTCTCGCGAAGGCGCGAAGCGCCTGTGGCGATCCACGGCCCGCGGCAATCCACGGTGACCCAGCTTTGAATATCCTGCTCGGGCACCCCCTTGATCCTAGGGAAGGTCTGCATGGCCGCGATGGCAGCTTGGAGCTCGCCTTTGCCCACGCCTTTTGCGGGCACTAGGTCGGCTACGGGCTTGCCGCGCAGGGTAATGGTGAAGCGCTGGTCTGCCTATAACCTGGTGAACCGGGCCATGGCGGCGGGAGAGTTGGTTCGACTCATGCGCGGGCTCTACATCTTGCACCCCGATATTGCGGGTGAGACCCCTCATGCCTTTGTGGTTGCCCAACATGTTAGGCCTCGCTTATGCATAGATCCTTTGCGCGCGTTGTTGGATCTAATTTGTTTGCAAAAAATTAGTGCTGAGTCACTTGATGGTTTTCTTGCAGGCTTGCGGCTTGAGTCAGGGAGGTTTGTTGATCGTCACCGTAATTCACGATAGGCGCGGGGTGGTGGCACGGTTACTTCAACCCGTACCACGCGCCGCGTCCGCTGCCGTGCTGCTCCAGATGGTTGCGCTCGGTCAGGTCGCGAAAGTGCTGTTTCAGGGTGTTGCGGCTGGCTCCGGTCAGTTTGATGGCATCCATCATGGTGACGCGCCCGTGCTCTTGGGCGAATTCCACGATCTGCAGTGACAGCTCGGGCAGCACAGCCAACACGATTCTTTCGCGCTCGACCTTCTTTTCCAGTCGCCGAATCTGCTCTGCAAGCGAGCGCAAGAAGAACACCAGCCATGGCTGCCAGTTGGAGGCCTGCGTGCGGATGGTGCCCTGCGTCTGCCGAAGAGCCAGGTAATAGGCTTCCTTGTTCAGCTCGATCACACTCTCCAGCGAGCTGTAGGGCACATAGGCGTATCCGGCCTGAATTAGCAGCAGGGTTGTCAGCACCCGGCTCAGGCGTCCGTTGCCATCCTGAAAGGGGTGAATTTCCAGAAACACGACGACGAAGATCGCGATGATCAACAAGGGGTGCAGCTGCCCGTTCTCCCGCTCGTTGTTCACCCAGGACACCAATTCGGTCATCAGTCGAGGCGTGTCAAACGGCGTGGCGGTCTCAAAGACGATGCCGATCTGCGTACCGTTTTCATCGAAGGCGGCGACGCTGTTTGAGTTGGTTTTGTACTGCCCTCGGTGGCGCGTGTCCTTTTCACTATGACGCAGCAGGATCTGGTGCAGTTGCTTGATATGGTTCTCGTTGAACGGAATGTCTTCCCACGAGCGAGACACCAGATCCATAAGTTCAGCGTAGCCAGCCACTTCCTGCTCGTCGCGAGTCTTGAAAGACTGAATGGCCAGGTTGGAGAGTAGGCGCCCCACTTCGCGGTCAGTCAACTTGCTGCCTTCGATACGGGTCGAAGATCCGATGCTTTCGATGGTCGCCACCCGCCGCAGCGCCGAAAGACGCTCGGGCGCAAGCCTGCCCAGGGCCCGCCAAGCCCCTTTGAACTCGTCGATTCTGGCAACAAGGCTCAGGATCTCCGGGGTGATCTGGATGGTGTCTGAACGCAGCATGCGACCAATACTACACCCATTGACACCCATTTGACAGATATTTGACCTTGAAATGGGCGTAAATGGGTTATCTTTTGGCCGTTTAACCGGCTAGCACTTCCCGCAAGCGATTAAATGCCGGCAACTTCTGTAAAAAATCACCCCGCGAATCCACTAGGCCATAGCCCGGCGCAATCAGCTGGTGCCAATACACGCGGCTTACCTGCGGACATTGCGCAGCAATTTGCAAATACTGCAGCATGTAATTGGCGTAGACTTTTTCAGTTACGCATTCTTTTTCGCTTGTTGGGGCATACGGCGCAGTGCCTTTAAGCGGCCAGTTCACCTCCGTAATGTAAATACCTTTGCTGCGGACCTTAGGTGAGAGTGCTGTCAGGCTTGACAGTAACTTGAATTTTCGACCCGTATTAAATATGCCATATTGTTTTTTCTCAGGTGCGCCCATGCGATCCACATAAAGCAGGGCCGAGAGCCGATCGAATTGAATGTCGTGGTTGTTGAACAGCGCGCGCGCAGTGAAGTGGTACTCGAAATCAATAACCGATGGGCCTAGTAGCTGTAAGTCACGATGGCTTTTGTCGCGTATCGATTGAATTGTTTGGAAAAAGCCCAGATATTCTTCAACCGCAAAGAACCCCCACTTCACGCGATTAATCGCATTGCCGATCTGGTATTCAGGGCTGATATCACTGAATGCATCGAACAGCCTTTGCATGTCGCTAGCAAGTAGTTCAGGGTTTTCAATGTGCTCTCGATCTTGCAGAACATTAATCAGCACGGATTTGCCGCGTGTTTGAAATTCTTGTGCAAACGCTTGGTAGGCGTTGAGGTTTTTCATCTCCCAAAGCGGTATACGAATCAGCACGTGTCTTATGCCCAATTCATCAATCAGATCGAACTGCTCGGGGCCCTTGTCGAGGTTCACGCCCATGCCGACGATGTCGCGCAGCTTGCGCTCGGGTGCTGTGCGCTCGGTAACCGCCATGCGGGCTATAGCCGCCGGTAATACTAGCGCCGAGGTGGCGACCATTTTCAAATAGTCCGGCCAGTAGCGCGCGCGCATGCGGCGCTTATACGCTTTATCGAAGATTACCTTGGGCTGATCGGAATAGGGGTCCCACTCAAACGGCGGCTTCACCGGGTCATTCCCTTAGCGAGCACCTGCCGCATTGCCGCTTTGATTTCTTCTAATGTTTCGCGGGGGTAGTTCTGCCCAAGCATAACGTTATGCTGCCGCGCAGGCTCGCTGATCGTGGCCCAACGTCTGCTGCTCGCAAACAAGCTTTCGCCAAAAAAAGAAATGATGGGTGTATTCACCGCGCCGGCTAGGTGCATGGGCCCGGTGGAGGTGCTTACGAACAGCCGGCTCTCTGCCAGGAACCTGCAAAAATCAATTAAGCCCATTTGGCTTTTAATTAGCGTGGCCGGGAAATCGAGCGCCGCCTGAATCCGATCATAGGTTTCTTGATCATCTGGTCCGAAGGTAAATACCACCTCCGGGGTGTCAGACACCGCGGTCACATCCAACACCGCTCTCGCAAGCTGCAAGTAGTCTTCAACCTTCAAGTTCCCATCACTGCTGCCCCCAAAGCCTGGGTGAAACACAACCCGATTCTTCCGAATTAAGCCTTCAAAGCGAATCAATGGTGGCGAAAACGCAAGCGCTTGATTCGGAAATAGCGCACGCCCAAGATCCATGTTGTACTGCCACTCGGTTTTTGCCACCTCGCTTCGCCGCTGGGTTACGCGTTCGTTAAAGAATATCTGCGCAAACTTTGTAGCTGGCGCAATACGCCTTGGAATTCCCGCACGCCACAGCAGCCACCCAAGCCGCGAATCGATAAAGCAGCTAATGCTGGTATCAAACTTGCGCTGTCTGATCTGCGCAAGCGTTTGGCTAAAGTCTTCGCCGTAAAGAATTACATCGTCAATAAAATCGAGCGCTTTGGCGAATTCGAAATTCACTTTAGCAACCAACACTGAGAGCTGAATCTCTGGGTGCGCGGCTTTGATTGCCTTGCACAAGGGCAGCGCCAGCACAAAATCGCCAATTTTGTCGTGGCGGGTAATCAGCAAACGGGAAGTGCATGGTGTGGGGCTTGCCACTGCTTCAGCCCTTTGTGCTTTTCTTCAGAAACTTGTTGGCTTCGTAAAGCTTCATGTACTTATAGAAGTTTGTGGCCATATGGGAAAAGGCAATAACTAATCCCACGTAGCCATCTAGAAAGCCGCGCTTAATCACATAGGTGCGAAAGAAGGAATACACGCCATTCACAATCGCCTTTAACGGGCTGGCTTGCTTCTTGCCTTTATTGCTCTCAGCAAAAAGCGTGGAGTAGCGGTCTACCTTCACGATAAAGTCGCTCAAGCTCTGGTAGCTGTAATGCAGCATACTGCCGCCTTTGAGCTCTTCTAGGCGCATGCCGGTATCAATTAGGTTTTCATGCACATGGTTCGGCGTAAATTGCGTGCGCGTTCGGTTATACAGCCTGCGAATCTTCTGGTTGTTCCAGCCGCAGTGCTTCACCTGATAGTTTTTATAAAACGCCTTGAAGTTCAAAACATAGATCGTGCCGGGGTCAAGCAGCCGGGCGTGCATGGCCTGGGCCAGCGGCGCTTCCACGGCTTCATCCGAATCGATAATCAGCACCCAGTCGTGTTTGGCAAGGCCTGCCGCCTTGTTCTTGGTGGGCCCAAAACCCTCGAACTGGCCCTCGTGCAGCCGCACATTGGGAAAGCGGCGGGCAATCTCCTGGCTGCCATCGGTTGATCCGTTATCCAGCACCAGCACATCGTCGAACTCGGAGAGGCTATCAAGCGCCTTTTCCAGGGTCTTGGCCCCGTTTTTCACAATCATCACTGCCGAGATGCGGTTCATTGCGGGGAGTTTATCTCCCCCAATCGGCCGAGCCGGATACCCGATACCTATCTGGCTTCGAATCTGATAATGTACATTTTAATGTTCATTTATATGTACACCAAGAGGGTAAGACATGAAACAGGCAACTTTTACGGAAATTCGCAACCAGGCCAAGGCCTTTTTTGACCTTGTGGAGGCCGGCGAATCGGTTCGAGTGCTAAGAAACGGCAAACCCATTGCCGATATTGTGCCGGTTGTTGGCAGCCTGCCTTCCTGGAAGCGTCGCAAGGCTCAGCCCTTGGTCATTCCGGGTGTCTCGGTGAGCGAAATCATTGCTCAAGATCGTAAGCTTGGGCTCTAAAGGCAAGCGAGCGTGCGCATATTTTTTGACAGCTCCGCTTTCGCAAAGCGTTACTTGAGTGAACCTGGCACTCGCGAGGTGTTGGCCTGGTGCGATCGTGCCTCGGAGATTGGACTCTCGGCAATTGCCTTGCCAGAAATCGTTTCTGCGTTTTGCCGGTTGGCGCGCGAAGCCAAGATCACGCCAACCCAGTACGAGCAACTGAAGAGCCAACTAATCGGCGATGTTGAAGATGTGGCAATTTGCGATCTCGCACCAAATGTTTTGGCAGGTTGCATCCGGGCCCTAGAGGCAAGCAACCTTCGCAGCATGGATGCAATTCAGATCGCGAGCGCAATCGCCATTGAGTGCGATTTATTTGTGTCGGCAGACCAACGGCAGTGCGAGGCTGCTGCTCTTGCGGGTCTGAAGGTGGAGCGGGTCTAACGGTGGCAAGGGTGTCTCGCTCGCACGGGGTTGGGCATTAGAAGCGAATGGCGGCTTCCAGCATAATGCTCAATATTTTTATTAAAATTACTCAAAATATTGAGTAAAATATAAAACCTATGTATGAGCGCCCTCAAATCAAAGATCTTCTCGCCCGTCTGACCGAGCCTCCAAGGTTTATCCAAATTCTGGCGGGCCCAAGGCAGGTGGGCAAAACCACACTCATCGGCCAGGTTGAAAAAAAACTTGGCCTTGGGCGCATGTTTTACGCGGCAGCCGATCTGCCTGCGCCACCCAGTGCTGATTGGATTATTCAGCAGTGGCAGCGTGCACAGGTATTCGCCGCTCAGCAATCGGCCGGTTATTTCGTGCTGGCGCTTGATGAGATTCAGAAAGTTCCCCGCTGGTCTGAAACAATCAAACGACTGTGGGATTCGCGGCCCCCCAATTTGCATCTGGTGCTCTTGGGCTCTGCGCAGTTTTTAGTGCAACAAGGCCTAACTGAAAGCCTTGCGGGCCGCTTTGAATTGATTCGATTGCCGCACTGGTCGTTTGCTGAAATGCGCTCTGCATTCGAAATGAACTGGCAAGACTATGTGTTGTTTGGTGGCTATCCTGGGCCCGCGTCGCTGATTCATGACCCCCCGCGCTGGATGCGCTACATGCACGATGCAATCATTGAGCCCACGGTTGCCAAAGATGTTTTGAGCTACGGCCGAATTGACAAGCCCGCACTGATGCGAAGGCTTATGCAGTTAAGCTGTGTGTATTCTGGCCAGGTGTTGTCATATCAAAAAATGATTGGCCAGCTTCAAGATGTAGGCAACACGACGACGCTTGCGCATTATCTGCAGCTACTTTCATCTGCGTGGATGCTTACGGGCTTAAATAAATATGCATCTGATCATGCAAGAAGCCGCGCATCGAGCCCAAAATTGCAAGTGTTTGATTCAGCGCTGCAGAGCTGCATGCTGGGGGAGTCGTTGACAACTTTGCCCAGCAACGGTGAGCTTTGGGGCCGTGTTGTGGAGTCCGCAGTGGGCGCACATTTGATGAATAGCATTGCCCCTGGGGTGTCGGTTGCCTATTGGCGCGAACGCAACCGCGAGGTTGATTTCGTCTTAAGCGCCCGCTCAGAATGTCTTGCAATCGAGGTAAAAAGCGGCCGGCAAACACGAGGCCTGCCGGGGCTTGAGGCATTTAAAAAGCAGTTTCCAAACGCGTGCGGGCTTTTGGTGGGTACGGGTGGAGTTCCCTTGGAAGAATTTCTGGCCACGCCAGCGCAGGTTTGGTTTGAGGAATTGGCAGCCTAGCCCACCACCCGCCCGTGTTCTAGCCGCACTACCTTATTGCACAGCCGTTGGGCTAGCTCTGGCGAATGGGTGGCAATCACCAGAATTTTGCTGGCGGCTACTACTTCCTGAAGCCTTGCCTCGACCTTTGCCTTAAAGTGGGCATCTCCCGTGGAGAGCCACTCATCCATGGCCTGATCGGTCTGCGCCCGAGAAAGCCCCAGCAGCGCTGCGCGAATGTAGATGTTTTTCACCCCGTGGCCTCGGGGTCAATGCCCAGCGAAATATCAATGAGCGAGCCGATGCTGCCTTGGGCGCTAATAGAACCTGCGCTTGGCCGGTATATCACCGCTCTTTTTTGTCATAGATCACTAATCCCGAAGTTATTTGCGGCTTTGGCTGGTTGAATTGGGGGGGGGGTCGGAGCTAATTCGTGTACGCTCAACACTTAAATATATGTGTAGATGCTAAATGTATCTGCGTGCGGTAGCCTGCCCAATACAAATATGTCGAGCCCTGAGCTATTCGAAATGACCCGCTGGAAAAAACAGTTTCTGGCTGGCGCAGCGGATTTTTTAACGTTGTGGTTGGCCGCCTGGCTTGCGTTTTTCATTCGCTTGGGAGAAGACACCCCATTTACCGATGTTCAGTGGTTCTTTGTGGTAACCGCGCCCGTGATGGCCCTGCCGGCTTTTGTTTCATTCGGGCTTTATCGCTCGGTGATACGTTTTGTGGGTGAGCAAGCACTATTTTCCATTGCGAAGGGCGTGGTGTTCGCGGCTGTAACTTGGCTAGTCTTTGGTGCACTTTTGGGGCAGCTAGCATTGATCACCGGTATGCCGCGCACCGTACCCTTTTTGTTTATGGTGATGGCTTTTGCCTTCGTGGCGGCCACTCGCTTTACAGCCCGCTGGCTGCTTTGGCGGGCCCAGCGCACTCGATTTGGAGGCAGGCAGGCCTTGATTTATGGCGCAGGCCCTAATGGCCAGCAGGTGGCCACACTGTTGCGCCAGGGGGTGGAGTTCTTCCCCGCAGGCTTTATTGATGATTCGAAAGAACTGTGGGGGAGAGATGTTGCTGGCCTTTTGGTCTATTCACCGAAAGAGCTTGCTTCGGCTGTTAATCGTTTCGAGATTAGCGATGTCATCCTCTCGGCAGATGCTTTTAAACACAAGACCCGGCGCGAGGTCATGCATTCGTTGCTCCCGCATCCAGTTCATGTGCGTTCGGCGCCAAGTTTCAAAAACGGCAATTTAAATAGCATCAGCAAAGTCACTCTGGCCGATCTTGATCCACTTGATCTGTTAGACCGCGAGCCGGCGGCTGATATGGATGGAAGCCTGGCGGATCTCTATGAAGGGGCGGTGGTGTTGGTTACGGGCGCTGCAGGCAGTATTGGCAGCGAGATATGCCGCCGAGTGCTTCGCGAAAAGCTCAAGAAATTGGTGCTGCTCGATAACAGCGAGGCAGGGCTGTATCAGATCCATCTTCAGCTCACGGAACTGGCTCAGGCCATTGGCTTGCATCAGGTGGCAATCGAACCTGTACTGGGGGACATTCGAAATGCTGGCCGTATGCGGCATGTTTTCGAGGCGCAAAGGCCGCAGTTTGTGTTTCATGCCGCGGCCTACAAACACGTGCCATTAATCGAGCAAAACCCTGTTGAAGGCGCACGGGTAAATATCTTTGGCACACTGAATTGCATGGTGGCTGCGGCACAGGTGGATGCCGCTCACTTTGT
Organism: uncultured Burkholderiaceae bacterium; assembly: GCA_964582195.1. Lineage (GTDB taxonomy): Bacteria > Pseudomonadota > Gammaproteobacteria > Burkholderiales > Burkholderiaceae_A > Lacustribacter. The sequence continues at coordinate 76,178 of CAZOQN010000004.1, forward strand.
GTTGGTATCTACCGATAAAGCCGTAAACCCAAAAAGCGTTATGGGCATGAGCAAGCGCGTAGCTGAACTAATGACCTTGGAAGAAGGCCTCGAGGCCATGCCCAAGGCGACCCTTACAAAATTCTCTATTGTGCGCTTCGGAAACGTATTGGACAGTAGCGGGTCAGTTATACCGCTGTTTCGAAGACAAATTACCGCCGGTGGGCCGCTTACTGTCACCCACCCTGAAGTGACGCGTTATTTTATGACGATTCCGCAGGCTGCACTCTTGGTGCTTAAGACGCCGCGGGTTTCCCAAAACCGGGACGTAATGGTGCTAGAGATGGGCCCGCCCGTAAAGATACTGGATATTGCCGAGCGCATGATTCGTTTCTCGGGGCTGCGTGTAAAAGATGCCCAGCACCCCAATGGCGATGTTGAAATTGTTTTTATTGGCCTTCGGCCTGGTGAAAAGCTGCACGAAGAGTTGACGTATAACTCAGTGGTCCAACAAACCACCCAGCCCGGAATTCTGCGCTTCTTAAAGGAACGCCACGAAACCCCGCAGGGCCTGGATTTTCAGCTGCGTGCGTTAGCGAAATATTGCGATGAGCATGATGCAAAGCAGGTGATTCGCATGCTGGAGATGCTCACCGGTGGGGTGCGGGGCCAGGACCTATCAGTGGAGGTGCTGTGACTGGTTTTTTTTCAAACCCTCGCTGTCTTTCCAAGCTCAAGAGCGCTCTGCCTTTTTGTAGGGAAATAAATCAAGCGAAATGCCGTACTCCTGTTTAAGGGAACTCGTGACACGGATGGGCATGCCATCATCCTTGCGCACCCAGATCTCCAGGGGCTCGTGGGATTGTCCCTTTATCTTACGCGTGAATTTGACGACTTTTTGCCGCTCACCGAGAAAGTCGATGGTCACCTCGTTGGGCACGAATACCTCGTTTCGTCGAAGTTTTTTACTATCGGTGATGTGCAGGGTCACGGGCTTGAGCACGACCGGTTTTCCGAACCAGTAGTAGGGCAGGGAGGTTAGATCCATGATGGGGGCTCCATCAAAGATTTCCTCGCTTACCAGCCCACGGTTTTTTGTGTATTGGATTTTCTTTCTGCGGTGGTCAATCACTGCCGCATACACGTCACCCCGGCTTCCTCGTTGCTCGAGGCTTTGTTGAAGGAGTAGTCGAGACCCTTGTTCAATGAGCGTTGTGGATCGAATTATTTGGTCCGGGCCTCCCACCACCGAAAGGGATTTTAGGATTGGGATTTCGGATCGGATGCGAATGTTGTTGCCTGATTTTTGGTAGGTTTCAGAAAAACGTGAGAGCTCAAACTCTTCACCGATCACTTTTCTGGCGTAGTCGCGAATCTTGGAGGGCTCGCTGGCCTTCGGGTCAAGCTTTACCTTTAGCACGAAATGATTCGTAAGCGTTTGCCCCTGCGCCGACGGCATTGTGAACACAGCTGCAAGCCCAAGGGGTATGACGATGAAAGTAATCAGATGTTTCGCAATTGGTTTGTTGAATGTGGGCATATGGGTTTTTAGAGGGGGAAATATTGAATGCAAAGCTTAGTTCTCCTGCACTTTTTCCGTCAAGCTAGGGCTTGGCGCTCAGGTGGTTTAGTTTGCGACGGTATCGGGAAATAGCGGGCCCTTCTAAACATTATGAATAGCTTAAACCAAGAGCCTTCGGTCTTAATCCTCATGGGTACGTTTAACGGGGAGGGGTTTATCCGCGAGCAGCTAGATTCCATCGCGGCGCAGACCCATCAAAACTGGAAGTTAGTTATCAGCGACGATGGGTCGACCGATCAAACGCTTGAGATCGCCAGGCGGTGGGCAAGAGAGGTTGGAGAAGAGCGAGTTGATTTCAGAAGGGGTCCTGGCCAAGGCTTTGCCCAGAATTTTTTATCTATGGCCTGCGATCCAAATTTGAGAGCAAATTTTTATGCTTTTGCCGATCAGGATGATATTTGGCTCGACGATAAGCTTCTCGTCGCAGTCAACCGATTGATGGACAGACAAATGGAAATAGATAGCCCCCGCCTATATTGTGGCAGAACTATTTATGTGAACCGCGATTTAAAACCAGTTGGCTTGTCGCCGATCAAACGGAAAAAACCGTCATTTCAAAATGCTCTGGTTGAATGTATCGCGGGCGGGAACACCATGATGTTTAATCACAAGTCCAAACAGCTAATTGAAAATTTGGGAGTTCTGCCAGTGGTTTCGCATGACTGGTGGGTTTATAAGGTCATATCGGGAGCTGATGGTTTGATTTTTTATGACCCCGAGCCCGAAATTTTATATCGTCAGCATGAGAATTCGTTAAGGGGCGAAAAGATATCCATTAGTTCAAGACTGTCACGCTTATCTAGAGCGCTTCGAGGACAGATCGCTCAGGATAATTCGGCTAACCTATATTGTTTACAACAAATTTATCAACATCTATCAACCTCAAGTCAAACTCTATTTACTGAATTTCGCGATATCAGAAATGGATCTCGATACAAACGAATTTTTAAATTAATGAAAAGTACTATTCGTAGAGAGAATCCGTTTGAGAACCTCATTTTTTTCCTGCTATCGGTAATGGGACGGATATAGAGAGCGGTCAAGATTACGGGAGCCTGTGTAATATGGCGTTACACGGATACAGCTTTTGCCCCCAGCGGGCATAACGAGAGCGGTTTTGAGTGATAAGAAACTTAAGTAAAAAAATCAGGCGATTCTTGCGACCGGACCAAGATCCAATTTTTATCGTGGGATCGCCTCGCTCTGGGACTAGCATACTGACCTGGTGCCTGGGTCAGCACCCCAACGTCCTGATGCTCGAAGAGACCGATTTTATAGTTGATTTTGCCTTTAGTTCTGCTGTTTGTTGGAAAAGGGGTTCAAAGCGGGGGGATCGCAACCAGTTATCAAAGGCATCGATAAGCCTGGATACATTTTTAAAGGATGTGGGCTCGAGCTTGGAGCGTATTCTGTTAAATACTAGAGCAGGAGCGCTAGCTAGATCGAGAAAGCGCGCAAAAATTGATCCGTCTTTAGGTAAAAAAGAATTGCAGTTGGAAAGGGGGTGGCTTGACACAAAGAGACGTTTTGTCGATGGCACGCCTGAGTACTCAAAAAATCTTTATGCACTAAAAAAACTTTTTCCCCGTGCGAAATTTATTCATATCATTCGTCGCCCCGAAGATGTTGTGGGGTCAATGATTTTTTTTAAGAAGCTCTCAGGAGAACCCTTTGTAAACACCCAAAGAGAGGCCTTAGATTACTGGGTTGAATGCGTAGAGTCGATCAAAGTTTATGGGAGTTTTTTTGGCTTTGAAGAAATAAAGACAGTCAGCTATGACGCGTTAGTAAAAAGCCCAAAAGAAACAATCACCGATATTTTTGAATTCCTGAACGAATCATTTAATAAAAACTCTTTAAAAGCTCTAGCTGTAAAACTTAATAGCTCAAGAGTCCCGGATGATTTTTACCTTCGAAAAGAGCCTGAAGATTTGGCTTGTTGGAACAAAGCGGAAGCGTTATACAGTTTTTTTACTGAAAGCCGAGAGTCTTTTATTCAAGAGATTCTGGGTAAGACAAAACCCCCGGATATTGATTTTCTTGAGCGAGTTGACTTTTTAGATGGTTTGCATGATGAGTACCTGAAATGCATACAGGAGATTGGGCGGCTTAACAATGAGATCACTAGCCTTGGAGGTTGGGGTCAGACTCTAGATAAAGAGATCAGAGCCAGGGATGCAGAGATTAATCGATTAAATGATGAGGTTATAAAGCTCGGTACGTGGGGTCAGACTCTAGATAAAGAGATCAGAGCCAGGGATGCAGAGATTAATCGATTAAATGATGAGGTTATAAAGCTCGGTACGTGGGGTCAGACTCTAGATAAAGAGATCAGAGCTAGGGATGCTGAAATTAGTGGTTCAAATGAAGAGCAGGGCAAAACCTACAGCAACGCCATAAAGACCCAGGTGACCGACTCTAATCAGTAATTTTCCTGCTACATTGGTTAGGACGCTGCCTAACTTATGGCTTAATCGAAACTTCATCCTGCCATCCACGAAACTTTTCTATAGTGAGATCGTTTTAGGGCCCCGTGACCTGTCCTAGGATTTTCGGACCAAGGTGATTTAGAGACAATGGCTCCTCGAA
>CAZOQN010000005.1:0-6992 GCA_964582195.1 uncultured Burkholderiaceae bacterium
CAACCGGAGTCGGAGTTTCTAGATGAAACTGGCTCGAAAAAACCAGACAGGTCAGCACCACCACCTCAATTCCTTGCGGAAATTCTTGAAACCTCTGCGAAGTGCGCACCGCACCGGCGATCGGCACCACGGTGTGGCCCACTGCTGTAAGGGCTACACAGAGCGGGGTACCAATAAAGCCGCTCGCACCGGTGACCGCAATTTTCATGGCACGGTTTATGGTCAATCAGATAAACGCAACCGTTTAACAGAATTTATTTCGTAATCATTAATCAGCTTCATGAAATACTTATAAATATCCCCCATCTTCACGTTCAGATGAATGCTGGAAAAACCCTCGTCATTTTTGTCTAGGGGAATCACGCCGGTGACCACGCTTTTGAAGTGCTCAGGATCTTTATTTCGAACTGGCTGATAGGCATTGATCGCTGCAAAAATATTTTCAAGTGTATAGCCATGATCCCTGGTAAGAACCATTAGGTCAAAAATATCACGGGATTTGACTCGGTCGTACACGACAATGCTTTTCATGACAAAAAGCCCATCGATTCCCAGAACAGTAAAACCCCCTTCTGAAACCATGCTCTTTGCAGCTGATTTCAAAAAATCAATCTGCGATTTCGGTCTATCAGCTTCGTTGCGCGAATGAAAAGTAACCTTAGCCCCATCAATCAGGTAATCCTGAATGTAGTGATCAAGGTGTTCAGATGCATTAATTCTGAACTGGGTTTTTTGTTCGGGTGTGATCAGACTTTCAATCGTGGCGCCATCCTCAGCCAGCTCCACCAAAATTTCATCGATGTCTCTGATTGGTAACTTCTGGCCAAAGAGATTGAAGTCCAGATCCTCACTAATCCTGTGACCGATTTGCAGCGCCAACGCAGTGCCACCGACCAAAGTAAAACCAGCCAGTCTCGGGTCGTCTTTCAGGCGGTTGAAATTCCTTCGTGTTGCCTTCGGCATAAACTCCATTCTGAGTTCATGCATTTTCGGGCTCCTGTAACAGCCGCATACCTTTGCTGATGTTGGTCAGCATTCTAGTCACACTGGCGCTGGTCATGGGCGCAAACGCACACCGCTTAAACACACGCCTTACCTTGGGAATACCGTAGTAAAAGCAGAGTCGGGCAACATCCTCGAATTTGTGCTTTTCAAGGACGTGTCCAATTAGTACATCGTCTTTAATGTGTGGGCTGGACCAGTCATAAGCGCCTGACAATCCAATCTTGATTGACTTGCGTGGCGCGTTGGCTTGTTCAATGGCCTTATGCAGCCATGCCGGGATCATGGCCGCGTAGCTGTTAACTTCCCCTTGCGACCAGTCAACAGTAGCGCGCCGAATGTCCAGGGTTGTCAGGTTTTTAATGCCCCGATCCCACAGCTCAAGCAGCACCCTTCCCTTAGCGGTCGAAGCGAGTTGGACTTTCCTTTGGCTCATGCGGCGAAACTGAACGGTGTGCCCAGCAGCCCTGAGCGTGCGGGATAAGCCTGATGTGGGTACTACCAGTGGATCACCCGGCTTTGACGCTGGGGCAAGGCCCACCCGCTCACCCGTTTTGCGCGCAACCGCACTGGCCACCATTTGGGGCTCGACCGTTTGGCCAGCAGCAACGTAAAGGCCCCTGGCCACGCGTACGATGACCCCCGCCCTCGTTAGCCGAAAAAGAGCCTGGTCAACTGCTGCGCGGGTTCCGACCGACAGGAATTCAGTGCTCGAAAACACCGCCCCCTGGGGTTCGCTTGCGATTACCTGTCTAATGATTTTTGGAACTGACATGTCAGATATTATGACTGTTTTTTAAACAGTTTCAACATAAGATCCTTAAACGCTAAAGGCGCTGAGACCCCCATGCTCCCAAACCTCCTCCTCCAAGCGTAAACGTAGCCTATGAAATGCCATATTTGAGCGTGCCCTCTCACCCAAAACCCTTTAAAATTACGCCGAATAAACTTAAAAATTTAAATAATTAATTGTCAAACAATCCGATCGATCATCAAGAATTCGGTATCCCGCCCGCGCGGGACGATGTCAATCTGAATGCCCAGAGCCTGACCCTGCGCATTCTGAACCGAGCTATTGCGCTCACCCTTTTGGGCCTCATCACCTTTCTGGCCCTTCGGTTTTTCCAAAGCCAGACCGAGGCGAGCAGCCTAGAAGTTATTCAACAAACACTCGCCGACCCCAAGTTCTGGGGTGCCGTGGCAGTGGGCCTGCTTGCTCAGACCATCGATGGCGCCTTGGGCATGGCTTATGGGGTAACCGCCAGCACCTTTTTATTGGCCACCGGGGCAAGCCCTGCCATGGCGAGTGGCGCTACCCACTTGGCCGAGGTATTCACCACGGGGGTTTCAGGTGTTGCCCATCAAAGACTTGGCAATGTGAACAAGCGGCTTTTCTTTAGCCTGCTGATTCCCGGCGTGATAGGCGGGCTGATTGGAACCTATGTGCTGAGCAACGTAGACGCAAAAATATTAAAGCCTATCGTGAGCGGCTATTTGTTGATCATGGGCCTTTATGTGCTGAGCAAAGCCTTTCGTAAGATCAAGGCCAATATGCAGCTCTCAACAGGCCGTATCTCCGCAGTCGCTGTAGTGGGCGGGTTTATGGATAGCACCGGCGGTGGCGGCTGGGGGCCGATTGTGACCACCACCTTAGTGGGTGCGGGAGAAAACCCAAAGGTCACGATTGGCTCGGTGAACTACGCAGAGTTTTTCTTAACCATCACAGTAGCGGCAGCCCTTTTTTCAATACTAGATGCCACCGTCTGGATTTTGGTTTCAGGCTTGGTGGTGGGCGGCGTGTTTGCCGCACCTTTTGCGGCCTACGCTACAAGGCATTTCAGTGTGAAGACGCTTCTTGTGCTCGTGGGAAGCCTGATCACTTTCGTGAGCCTCTTTAATCTTTACAGGGCGCTGTAAATGGCGGAAAAGCGCCAAGCGATAAGCCAGGAGATGAGAGAGAAAGCTGTAAAACTCAGGCTTTCCGGCAACACACTTACCGATGTTGCCAACCAAACTGGCCTAACAGCACCCACGGTTGCAGCACTCACCAAAGCGTATGAAGAAGGCGGCTGGGAAGCAGTGCATAGCCGCAAGCGGGGCAGGCCCGAAGGGGGCAGCAAGGATGCAGGCCATGCCCTTGAAAACTTAAAGGAGCAATTTCTTTCGCAAAGATTACCCGGCAAAAACTTCAGCCCAGTGTGTAACGCGCAAATCCTTGCTCAGTGGCTCACAGATAAAACCAAAACCCCAACAGATGAGCGCACCGCCAAAAGACGGCTTGCCGACTGGGGGCTCATGCCACCTGATGCACCCAATTGCGCGGGCCATCTTTATCTGCAAGAAGAGTCGGCCATAAGCAAAACATTGCCGGTAGTTTTATGGCTGCGCGGCGCGAGATCGGAGATTTACGTGATGGCCTGCGATCTGCCCTTAACAGACGCTGCTTATCTTGCTCTGATTCGCTCGGTGCATGCCCATCACCCGACAGGCTTTTCAGTAAGGTTTAACCAAAACGATTTTGCAGGCCTGCGCTACACACCCCAGCTTGCCAAATACCTGGCCAAACACGCAGAGATCAAGTTCTCCGCAGACGATGAAACATCAATATCGGCTGCCACGCCCGAGGTGCAGGCCTACACCCAAAACAAAAATCAGAAAAACTCAAGTCACAAAGATTCAGGCAGCCGAATATCCAACGCAATGAAAGATCCCCAGCAACTCACCCACCTGCAGCGCCTAGAGGCCGAGAGCATTCACATCATGCGCGAGGCCGTTGCGCAAGCCGATAACCCTGTGATGCTCTATTCGATTGGTAAAGATTCCACCGTAATGCTTAGGCTTGCGCTCAAGGCGTTTTCTCCAGGAAAGCTGCCGTTTCCGCTATTGCACATCGACTCCACTTGGGAGTTTCGCGAGATGTATGCATTTAGCCAATGGATTCAGAAAGAGCACGGGGTAAAGCTGATTTCGCACGTCAATGAAGAGGGCTTAGCCCAGGGCATCAACCCGTTTACCCATGGCAGCCAGATCCATACGGATGTCCTGCGAACCCAGGGGCTTAAACAGGCCTTGGATAAATATCAATTCGATCTGGCCTTTGGTGGCGGCAGGCGCGATGAAGAAAAATCCCGGGCCAAGGAGCGGGTGTTTTCATTCAGAACCAAGGATCACCGCTGGGACCCCAAGAACCAGCGACCTGAGCTATGGAGCCTTTATAACGCCAAGAAGCACAAGGGCGAGAGCATTCGGGTGTTTCCAATTTCTAACTGGACAGAGCTCGATATCTGGCAATACATCTATCTGGAAAACATTCCAATTGTGCCGCTTTACTTTACCGCCCCAAGGCCCGTGGTCAACCGCGATGGCACGCTGATCATGGTCGACGATGACCGCATGCCATTAGGTAAAGGCGAAGTACCAATGATTAAAAACGTGCGCTTTCGAACCCTGGGCTGCTACCCCTTCACGGGCGCAGTGGAATCAACTGCCGCAAGCTTAGAGGACATTATTCAAGAGATGCTGCTCACTAAAACCAGTGAACGCCAGGGCCGGGTGATTGACCATGACTCGGCAGCCAGTATGGAGAAGAAAAAGCAAGAGGGGTACTTCTAATGGCCCACGCATCAGAATTGATTGCCAAAGACATTCGGGCGTACCTAAAAAGCCACGAGACCAAGAGCCTGCTGCGGTTTATTACCTGCGGAAGTGTGGACGACGGTAAAAGCACCTTGATTGGGCGCTTGCTGTATGAGAGCAAGATGATCTTTGAAGATCAGCTCAAAGCCCTGGAAGGTGACTCTGCAAAGTTTGGCACCCAGGGTGAGCGCATTGACTTTGCGCTGTTAGTCGATGGCCTAGCAGCAGAGCGCGAGCAGGGCATTACCATTGATGTGGCCTATCGGTTCTTCTCCACCGAACGGCGCAAGTTCATTGTGGCCGACACCCCAGGGCATGAGCAGTACACCCGCAATATGGTCACCGGGGCCTCTACTGCAGACCTGGCCATTGTGCTGGTGGATGCCCGAAAAGGCGTGCTCACCCAGACCAAGCGGCACACCACATTGGTCAATCTCGTTGGAATCAAAGAAATCATCTTGGCTGTGAACAAGATGGATCTGATGGGCTATAAGCGCGAGGTGTTCGAGAAAATCGTTGAAGACTACAAAGCCTTTGCCGCCCAGTTAGGTATTGCCAAGTTCACAGCCATTCCCATGAGTGCGCTCGAAGGAGACAATATTACCGGGCGCAGCATAAATACAGGCTGGTATACGGGGCCAACGCTTAGGGGTTACCTGGAAACAGTTTCGATTGACTTGGATGCCGCGCAAAAGCTACCGCTGCGGTTTCCCGTTCAGTGGGTCAACCGCCCCAATTTAGACTTTCGGGGGTTTGCGGGCACCGTGGCCTCGGGCGCACTCAAGGTGGGCGATGCCGTTCGAGTCATGCCTTCTGGCATTGAAACCAAGGTAAAAGAAATTGTCTTTTATAAAGACAATTTACCTGCCGCAATTGCGGGCCAGGCCGTAACCGTTACTTTGGAAGACGAGGTGGATATCTCACGCGGGGATATGCTGTGCGACCCAAAGGCCCCGCCAACTGTCGCCGATCAGTTTGAGACCCAACTGGTGTGGATGGTCGATGAACCCCTACACCCAGGCCGAAGCTTTTGGCTTAAATGTGGCGCCAAAACCGTAAACGCCACGGTGACCAAAATTAAGCATCAGCTTAATGTCAATACGCTGGAAAAGCTTGCCGCCGAAAAGCTGACACTAAACGCTGTTGCGACTTGCAATATCTCAACAGACACACCGCTGGTGTTTGACCCCTACCTGGAAAACAAAGCCACGGGCGGCTTTATTCTGATCGATAGGCTTTCCAACAACACGGTAGCTGCCGGCATGGTCGACTTTGCCCTTCGCAGGGCTAGCAACATCTCCCCCCAGGCCTTTGCCATCAATAAAGAAGCCCGAGCAGCAGCAAAGAATCAAACGCCCAAGGTGTTTTGGTTCACCGGACTATCAGGATCTGGCAAGAGTACGATTGCCAACGCCTTTGAGCAAAAGCTGCACGCCATGGGCAAGCACACCTATATTCTGGATGGCGACAATGTGCGACATGGCCTAAACCGAGACCTGGGCTTTACCGAGACCGATCGGGTGGAGAACATTCGGCGCGTAGCTGAAGTTGCCAAGCTCATGGTTGATGCGGGCCTAATTGTGCTGGTGACCTTCATCTCTCCCTTCAGGGCCGACCGGGCCATGGCGAGAAGCTTATTTAAGGAAAGCGAGTTTATTGAGGTGTTCGTGGACACGCCATTAGAGATTGCCGAGCAGCGCGACCCCAAAGGGCTTTATGCCAAGGCAAGACGAGGAGAGATCAAGAACTTTACCGGGATTGATTCGCCGTATGAAGCGCCGTCGCTTGACCATCCTGCGGAGCTTACTCTGTCAAACCTAGACACCGTCGAGCAAAGCGTAAAGCGACTAATCGCATCGCTCTGAATCTCCGAAGGTTGGGCCGGGTATGGGGAAATAGCATCCCTCTCAACTGCCCAAGTCACCCCAGCTCGCCCCGCCTCACCGTACCCCTACCCCCGTCCTCAACCCACCGCCGGGCTTTGGCTTCGTTTTGTAAATTAATTAAGGTTTTGGAGACACTTGATCAGCTGGTTGACTGAGCGCCTGTGGTGGCGATCGGCATTTCGAACCCCCCTCTCGGCTTCTCGCTTGGCGTCCTTCACCTCTCTGGTCGCAAGGGTTCTCAAAAACTTTGCCATCTCTTTATCAAGCTTCTCATCAAAGATAGGTTTTTTGCTCTCACTTGCCTGATCTAGAACGCCTGCGACATAAACATCGGTGAGCGCACCGATCGGGGTCTCATACTGCAGGCCCTTACCTTCTTTAAGATCCAGAAATCTTTTGCGTTGGTGCTCGAGTGACCTGTCTGGTTTTTTCGAGCCAGTTTCATCTAGAAACTCCGACTCCGGTTGT
>CAZOQN010000006.1:0-1663 GCA_964582195.1 uncultured Burkholderiaceae bacterium
CTAGCAAACCCCTCGCACTAAGTGGACCAAATAGCTGGTTCGAATCCTGTGGCGGCCCAGCAGGGGTCGCTTCGCCAACTTGCTGGAGTCAAAATAAATCAAGTTTTGATGGTATCGGGGATTCGAACCATCGGAGTATTCAACTCAGCGCCAGGCGTTCACGCCTCTAGCAAACTGCGCAGCATCCACGCGGTCTTCTCATGAACATCGAGCCGCTGAGTGAGTAAGTCTGCTGTCGGCTGATCATCTGCCTGGTTCACGAGAGAAAAAAGCTTACGCGCTGTGCGGGCGGTAGTCTCTTGGGCCACAACAAGGTGCCGAATCATGTCGTTCGCTTTAGGGACACCCTCGACCTGCTTTACACTCGAGAGCTTGGCAAACTCGCTATAGGTACCTGGCGCAGGATGGCCAAGCGCACGAATTCTTTCTGCAATCTGGTCAAGTGCCGCCCACTGTTCGGTGTACTGCCCCATGAACATCTGATGCAGGCTATTGAACTGCGGCCCGGTGACATTCCAGTGGAAATTGTGCGTCATCAAATACAAGGCGTAACTATCGGCTAAGAACGCGGACAGGCCTTTAGCGATCTTGGCACGGTCTATCTCACTGATCCCGATGTCAATCGTTGGTGTCTTTGTCTTTTTCGTTGCCATCTCTATGCTCCTTTACCCTAGTGCAGTGTCTAGCACCATCATCACAGCAAACCCACTCATCAGGCCCATGGTCGCTGCGGTTTGATGCCCGTTACGATGTGTCTCAGGAATGACCTCATGAGACACCACAAAAATCATTGCACCTGCTGCCAACCCCATCCCCAAAGGATACGCAAATGCCATACCACTCGCGAGTGTTACGCCAAGCAGGGCACCCAGCGGCTCCAAGGCGCCACTCGCGCCAGCGACTCCTATCGCCCTGATCGGTGAAAGCCCGATCGCACGTAATGCAAGTGCAACTGCCAACCCCTCAGGAATATCTTGCAGGGCAATTGCTGTCGCCATGGGAATTCCAACGGAAAAATCTGCCTGACCAAAGGTAACGCCAACGGCCATCCCTTCGGGCAAGTTATGAATGGCCATGGCCATTACAAACAACCACATGCGGGAACAGCGCTCTGGCGCTGGGCCACATGGGCCGCTGCTGTCATGTTCGTGCGGTGTGAATGCATCTAGTCCGAGCATGAGCAACACACCAACTGCCATTCCACACACGACCAAGAAAGCGCCCGAGAAACGTCCGCCCGTTAGCGCAATACCCGCTTCCAGCCCCGGAAGAATAAGCGAGAACGACGCCGCTGCCAGCATCATGCCCGCTGCCAAGCCTAGTAAGCCGTCCTCGAGTCTCCGCGGGATTTCTCGAACGATCAACACAAAGCTTGCACCAAGCGTGGTTGTCGCAAAGCCTGCTAAGCCGCCATAGACTGCGTACATCAGGCCCTTTGGTGAATCGCCACCCGCAATCACCACCAGGCTCTGCACGAGCAGAAGGGCAACTGACACCAAACCCAGACCAAGGCCGAAAGCTGCACCCCGATGCTCACGCGCATGGGCGAAAGCACTGGAGAGATACGTAACGGAGGCAATGACGGCGGTGTTCATGGGCGAAAGTATCGCCCTCGAACGCCAATTCGTCTAATCGTTTGTCTTTATGGCACTGATTGAAAAAA
>CAZOQN010000007.1:0-1509 GCA_964582195.1 uncultured Burkholderiaceae bacterium
GGCACTTGCCGGCCAAAACGCCCTCTGCGCACGCTGCGCAAAAGGTGCACTCAAAAGAGCAAATGCGAGCTTGTGTGGAATCCGGGGGAAGGTCTTTGTCGCAGCATTCGCAGCTGGGGCGCAATTGAAGCATGGCGTCATCCTCTGTTTAAAAGGTCGTCTTCGGCTTTCGTGTCAGCCACCTGGGTGGAAGGCGCTTTCGCACTCAGCGTACCCGTTGGAGCGGCAAGTTAGAAGCCGTCGCCTCTAGACGTTCGGCCAGCCAAACCTTGATAACAGACTGCCTTGTCACCCCCATTTTTCTGGCTTCGCGATCCAGCGAGTCAATCATCCATGTTGGAAAGTCAACGTTCACCCTCTTCTGCTCTTGCAGCACACGCTTGGCTTTGGATAGATCCAAAGCGGCCGTGATGTCGACGCCATCATCAAACTGTTGCTCGAACTTCTTAGCTTTCATAAAGTGCCACCTCTTCTGTGCGTGCGCGACGCACCGATATCAATCGGACATTGGTCCCTCGGTAGGTAATGACCGCCGACCAATGCTTCCCGTCAATCACCCCTATCACCAGATACCGCGGCTCATCATCCGTTTTCGCTGGAATCTCCAGCAGCATCGGGTCGTTCCAGAGAGCCTGCGCATCGACAAAATCGATACCGTGCTTGGTTCGATTGGAGTCGCTTTTTGCGGCATCAAATTCAAATACGTGCATGGTATAGAAATTATACCTATTGAGGCTTTATCGGCAGAGTGCCATCTCGGCTTCTAACGAGTCAGTTATCTGGTGTTGTCAAAGCCTCCAAGACTTCTGCGCAGGGCGCGGCCCTCGAGTATCTTGGGCACTACCGGTACCGTGGGGTGATGGCCAAGTGAACGGCCCCGGGTTTCAAGGAGGCTTGTTGGCTTAAGTGGATACCTCTGTCGAGGTGCTAGCAGCGGCATAACGCGATGTAGCCCGCATTACCCAGTGGACACATCCGTGAAAAATCGACACATCTTTTGAATGAATTGGCAGCAAGCCGCTTGCGCCGCGGCCTAAATACTTATGCTTTGTGATTCCACACAGGTACAAATTTGCCATGACGCACGATGCCCCTTCCTTGCAGTCCACCCGCTAGCTCGATCAGGTGCCCGAGCGGGATTGATGCACTCACCATAGACTCAAAACCAGAAAAAAACTATCGAATTAAATTTGAAGGTATGGCGTGTGGCGCAACCCAGGGGCAGGCGTCACCCTCGCAAGATGGCGATGGCCGATGCGGAAGCGTTTTTGGATGGGCGTTACAAACGCACAGTAATGCCGCGCTCGCGCATGCGCGCTTTGGCCTGCTGCACGGTGTATTCCCCATAGTGAAAGATGCTGGCGGCCAGCACGGCGTCTGCGCCGCCGATGCTCACCCCGTCGGCCAGGTGGTCCAGGTTGCCGACGCCGCCAGAGGCGATGACGGGCACGCTGACGGCGTCGCTCACGGCGCGGGTCAGTTGCAGGTCAAAGCCGCTTTTGGTGCCGT